>NZ_JAJQTQ010000100.1 GCF_029081005.1 Halomonas elongata
TTGTAGCTGCTGCCGCGCAGCGTTTTATATTCGGTGCCGTGGAAATCACGCACTTCCCAGTCACGTTGGCCAACCCAAAGAATGTTATTTTTCACCACAATAGACATAGCAACCTCAATCAATACAGTGTGTTTAAACTCAGTTGACTGGCTTATATCAAGTTGCGTGCCAACTTTTTAATTCATTGATAATTATCTGTTTTTAATTTTTTCTGATTTTGGTTGTTGTCAAAATGACAATGATTAAAATAGTCGATATGACAATGCGTATTGTCAAAATGACAATGGAGCGGCAATGAGTTTTTCCGTCGACGAGCTGGCGAGAATCGCCATAGATTTACAAAGCGATATTGGTCACACCGACCGCTTTTCGCGCCTGATTACTACCCTGCGGCAAATTCTTGGCTGCGATGCCTCGGCGCTGCTGCGCTATGAGGCGCATCA
>NZ_JAJQTQ010000101.1 GCF_029081005.1 Halomonas elongata
GTAGAACTGGCCGACAAAGGTCTCCACGACCTCTCCCAGCTCGGTGCCGCCCGGCACTTTCGGGAAGTAGCTTCGGCTGCCCAGCACTTTGCCCTGACGGATAAACAGCACATGCACGCAGGCCATGCCGGCATCGAAGGCGACGCCGATCACGTCGAGGTCGTCACCGGTGTTGGAGACAAACTGTTTCTCCGTCACGCGGCGGACGGCCTGAATCTGGTCGCGGATGCGCGCGGCCTCTTCGAACTCCAGGTTCTGGCTCGCCTTCTCCATCCGCGCGATGAGCTGGGTCAGCACCTGGTCATCCTTGCCGGCGAGAAACAGCCGCACATACTCTACCTGCTGAGCATACTCTTCTTCGCTGACCAGCCCGGCCACGCACGGCCCCAGGCAGCGACCAATCTGATACTGCAGACAGGGGCGGGAGCGATTGCGGTAGACG
>NZ_JAJQTQ010000102.1 GCF_029081005.1 Halomonas elongata
ATCGTTATCAACAACCAGGTGGGCTTCACGACCTCTAACCCGCTGGATGCGCGCTCAACGCCGTACTGCACCGACATCGGTAAAATGGTGCAGGCGCCGATTTTCCACGTGAACGCGGACGATCCGGAAGCGGTCGCCTTCGTCACCCGTCTGGCGCTTGATTTCCGCAATACCTTTAAACGCGATGTCTTCATTGACCTGGTGTGCTACCGCCGTCACGGCCACAACGAAGCCGATGAGCCGAGCGCAACCCAGCCGCTGATGTATCAGAAGATCAAAAAGCATCCGACTCCGCGCAAAATCTATGCTGACAAGCTGGAGCAGGAGAAGGTGGCGACTCTGGAAGATGCGACCGAGCAGGTTAACCTCTACCGCGATGCGCTGGATGCCGGCGAATGCGTGGTGCAGGAATGGCGTCCGATGAATATGCATTCCTTT
>NZ_JAJQTQ010000103.1 GCF_029081005.1 Halomonas elongata
CGTGTCGCGGATTTTGTCACTGACCCAACGATTAAAAAATTGTTGAAGGATAAGGATAAAGACAAAAAAGATGAACATGGTGGCATTGGTACGCCAGCTACCCGCGCAGCCATTCTGGAAACGCTGAAGAAAAGAAACTATATCACGCTGGAAAAAGGGAAACTTATTCCTACTGATACCGGATATGCGCTTATTGATGCCCTGCCTGGTATAGCGGTTAATCCTGATATGACAGCATTATGGTCTGAAAAGCAGGCTGCCATAGAAAATGGCGATCTGACGGTTGAACAGTTTATTAATGATCTGTACGGTGAACTGACAGGCATGATTTCTGATGTTGACCTGGGCGAGATGAAGATTGAACCCGCTGCGCCAGCAGGGCAGTTTCAACGCCTGGACTCTCCCTGCCCTTCCTGTGGTAAACATATTGTT
>NZ_JAJQTQ010000104.1 GCF_029081005.1 Halomonas elongata
TTTGCTCATTGGCCCGCGAGATAAGAAACGGCGCGGCGTTACAGGTCACAGCCACTTTTCCGCCCAGCGCCAGACCGGCGGCGGTGCCGACCATGCTCTGCTCGGCGATGCCGACGTTCACCAGCCGGCCGGGGAACTGTTTAATAAACGGCGCGATTTTGGCCGTTGACGTGGAGTCGGCTACCACCGGCACCAGATCGACGCCGCGCTCCACGGCGGCGATAAAGGCTTCGACCATGACGTTAGCCAGGTGTTCTGCATTACTCATCTTTCAGTTCCTCCAGTGCCAGTGCAATTTCTTCGCCTTTCGGCACCCGGTGGTGCCACTCCGGGCGCCCCTGGATAAAAGAAATACCGGCACCTTTCGTGGTGTTGGCAATAATAACGTTGGGTTTACCTTCCTGCTTCAACCCCTCGATGACCGAGACCACC
>NZ_JAJQTQ010000105.1 GCF_029081005.1 Halomonas elongata
TTGCTGCTCTCCCTTCCGGCGCTGGCTTATGAGGGCAGCAGCACGGTCAATTTTAACGTCACGGGCACCATCGAAGCGCCTTCCTGTGAGGTGGCCGTGGAGCCGTCGAACAGTATCGATTTAGGCACCGTCTCCTCGCAGACGTTCTCCGGACATGCCGGGGCGAGCGGCGCCAGCGTGCCGGTTAAGCTGGTCTTTTCCAGCTGTTCCGCCGATGCGTCGGCGGTGACCATCGCGTTTAGCGGCACCAGCTTCGATAGCACCCACGCTTCAATCTATAAAAACTTCCAGACTGGCAGCAACGGTGCCAGCGGCGTCGGTTTGCAGCTGCAGAGCATGGCCGACCAGCAGCCCCTTGGCCCCGGCGACCAGTATCTCTATACCTTTGGGGACGATGCGGATATCCATACC
>NZ_JAJQTQ010000106.1 GCF_029081005.1 Halomonas elongata
GATCGGTATGCTGGGTCAGCAGGCTGTATTTGGCTTCACAGTAGTCCGCCAGCTCCCGGTAAAGCAGGCTAAGCGACTCCCGTAGCGGCTGTTCGCGCCACAGCCAGAACCAGAACCAGTTAAACACGCCGTACCACAGCGTGCCGAAGGCGTAGATCAGCAGCGGCTCCCAGATGGGCATATTGCCCGCCAGGCTCAGGGTAAAGATGGCGGCGATCAGCGACGCGGGCAGCAGCCGCGCGTGCAGCGAACTGATCTCCGCGGTAACGCCGAGAACGAGCGCCCGGCCGCTGATAATAAACGGCAGGGGTATCGCCTGGGCAAGCAGCAACTGCACCACCAGACTGCATCCGGCAAACAGGCAGCCGCCGATAATCAGGCGTTTGAAAAAGCGCTTATGCGGGGTATCA
>NZ_JAJQTQ010000107.1 GCF_029081005.1 Halomonas elongata
TTGGTCATCACCACTTTCTCGCCGCGCTTGCGCGCCGCCGCAACCGCCTGTTTGAGCTCCTCTTCGCTCATCACGCCAAAGCCGGTCTCAGCCCGGCCGCGGACCGCGTTTTCCAGCTCGACAGGGGAAACGGTGGATGTACCCAGCTTACCGACCACCACGCCCGCCGCGGCGTTAGCGAAATAGCAGGCCTCTTCCAGGGTGTTGCCGGACGCCAGGGTCGCCGCCAGCACGCCAATCACCGTGTCGCCGGCGCCGGTCACGTCGTACACTTCCTGGGCCTGGGTCGGCATATGCAGCGGCGGACGCCCCGGCTGCAGCAGCGTCATCCCCTGCTCAGAGCGCGTCACCAGCAGCGCCGACAGTTCGAATTCGGCGATGAGCTTCATGCCGCGCTCAACGATCTG
>NZ_JAJQTQ010000108.1 GCF_029081005.1 Halomonas elongata
TCTTTGCGGTACTGGAGTCAGTGAAATGGCGCCCGGTAGCCTGGCTTGCAACCGGCATAGTGACCATCCTGCGCGGGCTACCGGAAATTCTGGTGGTGCTGTTTATCTATTTCGGCTCTTCCCAGCTGCTGCTGACGCTCTCTGACGGTTTCACCATCCCGCTCGGGTTCACGCAGATCCCGGTGCAGATGCATATTGAGAACTTTGACGTCAGCCCGTTCCTCTGCGGGGCGATCGCCCTGTCGCTGCTGTATGCCGCTTACGCCTCGCAAACGCTGCGCGGCGCGCTAAAAGCGGTTCCGCAGGGCCAGTGGGAGTCCGGTCAGGCGCTGGGGCTGTCGAAAGCGGCCATATTCTTCCGTCTGGTGATGCCGCAGATGTGGCGCCATGCCCTGCCCGGCCTCGGT
>NZ_JAJQTQ010000109.1 GCF_029081005.1 Halomonas elongata
CGATTCAGAGCGTTTTAGGGAGGTTCTGTTAGTTCTCCTGCATTGCGCCCGTAGTTCGCTAACGCTCACACGCGCAGTACAGCGCCCCGCCATGCTGCAATGCACCAGGGCGGGGTAAACTCGCTTGCGCTCGCGCTAACTGCGGCATTCTGCGGCGCAAATCAGCATAATCATGGCCTGCTGGTCAGTTGGGCTTTGCAGGGTGAAGGGATGGCCTGTGCACCCTGGTACGTTCGTCAGCGGCTGCGCCGCGCTTCGGGGCGATGTGGCTCCTGTGCTGCCCTGGTATTTTCGTTCGCCCCTTCCATCCGCTTACGCGGATTAAAAAACGTGATAACAATCACTTATCGAGTAAAAAAACGGGAGAAAACTTGCAAATACGACTTAAAGGTCGTATTATTGTTTC
>NZ_JAJQTQ010000010.1 GCF_029081005.1 Halomonas elongata
GGTAGGACCAGGCGGATTTGAACCGCCGACCTCCACGATGTCAACGTGGCGCTCTAACCAACTGAGCTATGGTCCTGCGTCTCCGGGCGATGTTCGCCTCGACAACGGATGCGTATTTTACGCATCCCGAACCAGAATGCAACCCCTGTTCGACACGAAGCGATGCGTTCAACGTCCCGGGGATCAGTGACTTGAGTCATGCTCCGTGGGTACCGAGCGAACCCTGTCCACCGCTTCCAGCCAGCCAGCATAGAGTCGGCTCCGCTCTTCTTCCGGCATCTCCGGCTCGAAGCTTCGCTCACAGCGCCAAAGACCGGCGATCTCCTCGAGATCCCGATACCAGCCGAGCCGCAGGCCTGCCAGATAGGCAGCCCCCAGAGCCGTCGTCTCCAGCACCGTGGGCCGGTCGACCCGCACGCCGAGCATGTCGGCCAGGAACTGCATCACCCAGTTGTTGGCCACCATGCCGCCATCGACCCTCAGGGTGCCGGGGGCGGCCGTCATGTCGTCGTTGATGCAGACCTGCAGGTCCCGTGTCTGGTAGCAGACCGCCTGCAGTCCGGCGGCGACGATCTCGGCAATGCCGGTGTCCCGGGTCAGGCCGAGAATGGCGCCTCGCGCCTTGGGATCCCAGTGCGGCGCCCCCAGGCCGGTGAAGGCCGGCACCAGATAGACGCTGTGCCCACGACGCGTCTTGCGAGCCAGGGCTTCGGTCTCGGCGGCATCGGCGAACAGTTGCAGGCCGTCCCTCAGCCACTGCACGGTCGCCCCCGCGACGAAGATGCTGCCTTCCATGGCATAGGTCGTCACACCGTTCAGCCGATACCCGACCGTCGTCAGCAACCGGTTGCGCGACACGCCCGCCTCATGGCCGGTATTGACGATCATGAAGCAGCCGGTGCCATAGGTACTCTTGCCCATGCCCGGCGAGAAACAGGCCTGCCCGACCAGCGCCGCCTGCTGGTCGCCCGCCACGCCCGCGATGGGCAGTTCTCCCCCCAGCCATTCGGCCTCGGTGTGGCCGAAATCGTCGCTGGAATCCTTGACCTCCGGCAGCAGGCTATCGGGAATACCGAAGAGTTCCAGCAATGCCGGGTCCCAGCGCTGCTCATGGATATTGAACAAGGCGGTGCGCGACGCATTGGTGGCATCCGTGGCGTGTACGCGCCCGCCGGTCAGGCGCCAGATGAGAAAGGTATCGACGGTGCCAAAGGCCAGCTCGCCCCGCTCGGCGCGCTCCCGGGCCCCGCCTACGTTATCCAGAATCCAGGCCAGCTTGGTGGCCGAGAAATAGGGATCGATCAACAGGCCGGTGCGGGACTGAACCACCTCGGTATGCCCCGCCTCGCGAAGCCCCTCACAGGTTTCAGCCGTACGCCGGTCTTGCCAGACGATGGCGTTGTACAGGGGCTTGCCGGTGATACGGTCCCATACCAGCGTGGTTTCCCGCTGATTGGTGATGCCGATGCCGACGATGTCGTCGAACCCGATCCCCGCCTTTTCGATGGCCTCCCGGCAGGTAGCGATCACCGTCTCCCAGAGCGCCTCGGGGTCGTGCTCGACCCAACCATCCTCGGGAAACTGCTGCGGGAACTCACGCTGAGCGGTAATGGCGACATGCCCCTCGCGATCGAAGAGAATGGCGCGGGAACTGGTGGTGCCCTGATCGATGGCGAGCAGATGAGAAGCCATGAAAGCGTCCTGTTGTTGTGAGAAGCGCAACCCTCGGCGCTTCCAGGTCGGCCAATTTCGTTTTGCAACGGCAATGTTCGTTTACGATCATAAAGCCTACTCCAGTGATCCGGGCCACTCAATTGAAGAAAGCCCATCATCACTACGACCTTCGGCGCATACGGCCGATTCGCTGCATCACTGCCATCGATACAGTAGAATCGTCGACATCAAGGAGTCGCCATGAATCAACAACAACGCCAGGCCAGCATTCTCGAACTGGTAGGACGCCAGGGCTACGCCAGCATCGAGCAGCTCACCGACCATTTCGCGGTCACGCCACAGACCATACGTCGGGATCTCAACCAGCTCTCGGGCGAGGGCCGCATTCGCCGCGTCCATGGCGGCGCCGGACTCGAGTCGAGTACGGTCAACACGGCCTACTCGACCCGCAAGACTCTGAATCTCGAGGCCAAGCAGCGCATCGCCGCCCTGCTCGCTCGACAGGTGCCCGATCATGCGTCGTTGTTCATCAATATCGGCACCAGCAACGAGGTCATCGCCGAGGCGCTACTGCATCACCACGGCCTGGAAGTCATCACCAACAACCTCAATGTCGCCGCCATCCTGCAGCACAAGGACGATTTCAACGTCATCATCGCCGGTGGCCAGATACGCTCCCGGGACGGGGGCATCATCGGCGAAGCCACCATCGACTTCATCAACCAGTTCAAGGTCGACTACGGCATCATCGGCATCAGCGGCATCGATGAAGACGGCTCGTTGCTCGAGTTCGACTATCAGGAAGTGCGTGTCGCCCAGGCGATCATCCACAATTCCCGGCAAGTCTTCCTGGCAGCCGATCACTCCAAGTTCCAGCGCAATCCCGTGGTACGCCAGGGCAATCTGTCCCAGCTCAACGCCCTGTTTACCGATCGTGAGCCTCCGGAAAGCATCAAGCGATTGCTGCATCAGCATGATGTGACCCTCTACCTGGCCTGAGCCCTCGCGCTCTCTGGCAACCCGTCGCCAGCCCCCTTCTTCCTGTATCGGCGCTCGCCGACGCTCTCCCCTGGTCAGCCCGTCTCGTCCGCCATCCGGGACGCGGCGACTTGATGTTCGAATTCGATTGTTATATTTTCGTTTTCAAACACATCATGTTCACCTATGAACCCGGCAGCTTGCCGGTCGGAGCTTGTGCGATGGGCACTTCCATGGATGACACCCTGGACCTTTTCGTGATCGGCGGCGGCATCAACGGCACCGGCATCGCGACCGACGCCGCCGGTCGCGGCCTGTCGGTCGCGCTGTGCGAACAGGCCGACCTGGCCAGCGCCACCTCCTCGGCCAGCAGCAAATTGATTCACGGCGGCCTGCGCTACCTGGAACACCACGAGTTTCGTCTCGTCAGGGAAGCCTTGCGCGAGCGCGAGGTGCTGCTCGCCAAGGCACCGCACATCATCCGCCCCCTGCGCTTCGTGCTGCCGCATCGTGCTCACTTGCGACCCGCCTGGATGCTGCGAGCCGGCCTGTTCCTCTACGACCATCTCGGCAAGCGTCAACGACTCTCCGGCTCCCGGGGAATTCGCCTGTCGTCATCGCTTGGCTTGAAACCGGACATGCGACGCGGCTTCGAATACTCGGATTGCTGGGTCGATGACGCTCGGCTGGTCGTGCTCAATGCCATGCATGCCAAACGGCATGACGCCGACATCATGGTCAGGACACGCTGCATCGCCGCTCGGGATCATGGCGATCATTGGGAAATCGAGCTGGAAGACGGCGACAACGGCCGTCGCTTCACGCGCCGCGCCCGAGCCCTGGTCAATGCGGCAGGCCCCTGGGTCGACAGTGTGGTACGCGGCCAGGCAGGTCGGGCCTCACGATACGGCGTCCGCATGATCCAGGGCAGCCACTTGATCGTGCCGCGACGCAACGCCGACGAACGGGCTTTCATCCTGCAGAACACCGACCAGCGCATCGTCTTCGTCCTGCCCTACGAAGAAGACTTCAGCCTGATCGGTACCACCGACCGTCGCTATCAGGGCGACCCGTCCCGGGTCGAGGCCAGCGAGGAAGAGATCGAGTACCTGCTCAAGGTCGTCAACGACCACTTCACCACACCCCTGACACGACGCGATGTGCTGCGTACCTTTTCTGGCGTCCGCCCCCTGTGCGACGACGAGTCGGCGGACCCCTCCGCCATGACCCGCGACTATACGCTGGACCTGGACGACAGCAGCGGCGCGCCGCTGCTGTCGGTGTTCGGCGGCAAGATCACCACCTATCGCAAGCTCGCCGAAGCCGCTCTCGACGAACTCTCCCCTCACTTCCCCGCGATGGGCGACAACTGGACGGCGAACACCGCACTACCCGGTGGCGATATCGACGATCAGGAAGGCTTCGCGACCCGCCTCGAGACCGACTTCCCCTTCCTGAGCAAGACTCAGGCACAACGTTTCGCGCGCAGCTATGGATCGCTCTGCCTGGCGTTCCTGGACGGCACCCGCTGCGCCGAGGATCTCGGCGAGTCATTCGGCGCCGGCCTGACCGCCGCCGAAGTCGACTACCTGGTGGAACACGAATGGGCGCGTCGACCGGAAGACATCCTGTGGCGACGCACCAAGCTGGCCTTGCGACTGACATCCGACCAGCAGCAACGCCTGGCGGAGTATCTGACGCGCGAGCGTCTCACCGCTATCGCCTAGTGCCCTGTTTCGGAGGTTCGTTGAAGAGGTGGCGGCGGCGTTTATCGCTCGGGCACCGCCACCACCTCGGCAGGCTGCAAGGGCGGTCGGTCACGGTGGCGGCGCAGGTCCACGCCGGCCAGCGCCGTCAGCAGGATCTGCAGCGGATCGCCGTGACTCACCAGCAACACGACCTCGCCCTCGTAGCGACGTTCCAGTCCACGCATGACCGCGACCATGCGCTCGGCGACCGTCTCGACAGATTCGACGCCGAAGTGTTCATGGCTGGCATCCTTGGCATCCCGGGCCCAGGCATCCGCGTAACGGGCGTCCTCGCCGCCATCGAGCTCTCCGAACCCCCGCTCGCGCAGGCCGGCGTCCGATGTCGGGGCGACGCCAAAGTATTCTGCCACCCGGGCCGCCGTCTGGGTCGTGCGCAGGAAGTCGGAATGCACGACCCGTGTTGGTCTGGCCCAGCGCCAGGCCGCCAGGGTCTCTCCCACCTCTGTCTGCCCGCGAGCAGACAGCCCGAACGAGGCGATACCCCGTGCCGGTGAACTGATGATGCGCTCTTGGCGATTGGCCTCGCTGTGGCCGTGGCGCATCAGCAGATAGCCATTACGGAAACTCGGCGAGCCGAACGGTAAAGTGTTTGACATCGAACTGACACAAACCCTAGATTGCAGAAGAGGCTTTCGAAAAAAGACATTCATGTCAATTTTCGAAAAAAGCACTCCATTTTATAACAACAATCGTCGAGGTACGCCATGCGACGCATCCCCGCTCCTGCGGCCCGGCCCGTACTGGCCGCGTCCGCCCTGTTGCCATTACTGCTGGCCACCGGCCCCGCCATGGCGCAGGAAGACTGCCCCCGCGGTGACCTGGATTCCATCTATTGCGACAGGGATGGTGATCTGGTCGCCGACCGACCGGAGGACGAGTCCGAATGGGCCAACCCAGACACGCTGATATTCGCCTATACCCCGGTCGAGGATCCGGCAATCTATTCGGATATCTGGCAACCCTTCATCGAGCACATGGAAGACGTGACCGGGCGCGATGTACGTTTCTTCGCCGTCCAGTCCAACTCCGCCCAGGTCGAGGCGATGCGCAGTGGACGCCTGCATGTTGCCGGTTTCTCCACCGGCCCTACTCCCTTTGCGGTCAACCTGGCCGGCGCCGTGCCCTTCGCCTTGATGGGCTCCGACGACGGGCGCTTCGGCTACACCCTGCAGCTGTATACCCATGTCGACTCGGGCATCGACGAGGTCACAGACCTCAAGGGCAAACGCGTGGCACACACCTCCCCCACCTCCAACTCGGGCAATCAGGCCCCGCGCGCCCTGTTCCCCGAACTCGGTATCGTGCCCGGCGAGGATTACGAAGTGCTCTACTCGGGCAGCCATGACCAGTCGATGCTGGGCGTGGTGGCCCAGGACTACGATGCCGCCCCGGTGGCCTCGGAGGTCGTCGATCGCATGGCCGCCCGGGGACTGTACGACCCCGATGATGTGAAGATCCTCTACGAATCCGATCCGTTCCCGACCACGTCCTATACCCATGCCCACAATCTGGCCCCCGAGCTGGTCGAGAAGATCGAGGAGGCGTTCTTCACCTTCGACTTCAAGGGTACCGAGCTCGGCGAGGAATTCGAGGGCGTGGAGAAGTTCATCCCCATCAACTACCAGGAAAACTGGAAGGTCATTCGTACCATCCAGACGGCCAACGGCGTCGAGTATACCCCCGACAACCTGCAGTGAGTCGGGTTCACGAGCTCAGTCGAGGGCGGCCTTCCACAGCCGCCCGCCTCCTTGCTTCCTGCATTCAGGTATTCACCGGACGCCGCCATGCTCGAAATCTCCGGCCTGACCAAGCGTTACGGCCAGGACGCGCCGGTTCTCACCGGCCTGGACCTGACCGTTGAAGGCAACAGTATTATCGCCATCGTCGGCGCCTCGGGCGCCGGCAAGAGCACCATGCTTCGATGCATCAACCGTCTCGTCGAGCCGACCTCCGGCTCGATCCGGCTCAATGGCCATGAACTGGTCGACCTGAAGGGCGCCGAGCTGAGGCGCGCCCGTCGCCGCATCGGCATGGTCTTTCAGGGCTTCAACCTCATCGACCGCCTCACCGTGATGGAGAACGTGCTCGCCGGTCGCCTGGGCTACGTCAATCTCTTCCAGGCAGTGACGCGGCGCTACCCTGCTTCGGACATCGAGCGCGCCTTCCAGCTCATGGAGCGAGTCGACATCGCCCACTATGCCAACAAGCGGGCCGATGAACTGTCCGGCGGCGAGCGCCAGCGGGTAGGCGTAGTGCGCGCCCTGATGCAGGAGCCTGAGGTACTGTTGGCCGACGAGCCCACCGCCTCGCTCGATCCGCGCACATCCGAACAGATCATGATGCTGTTGCAGAGCCTGGCCAGCGAGTTGTCGCTGCCGGTACTGATCAACATTCACAATGTCGGCCAGGCCAAGACCTACACCGAGCGCATCGTCGGACTGCGCCACGGCAGGATGATCTTCGATGGCCTCCCCGATGACTTCACCCATGATGCTCTCGAGGCCGTCTACGGCGGTATCGAGGCCTCGGATGAGTCCATCGCGCCGGCGGCGAAACGGCAACGCGAGGTGCCTCATGAACCGTTCTGAGACGCCCCGCACCTGGCGCAAGCCACCCTTCATCGCCAACCCCTGGCTGCGCTACGGCATACTGGCCGTTACCGCCACCTATCTCGTCTGGGCCTTCGCCACCCTGCCGTTCAACTGGCAGCGCATCGCCGAGGGCCTGCCTCGTTCCGCACGCATCTTCGGCGGCGGCTTCCCGCCGAATTTCTCGCGTGCCGACCTGCTGTTGACGGGCTTCGTGGAGAGCCTGCAGATCGCCATCCTGGCGACCCTGCTCGGTGTCGCCCTGTCGATCCCCTTCGCCATCATGGCGGCCCGCAATATCGCGCCGCTGCCCGTCTACCTGCTGGGCAGAGCGGTGATCATCGTGTCGCGCAGCTTCCACCCGGTGATCGTGGCGATCCTGTTCGTCGCCGCCGTGGGATTCGGCCCGCTCGCCGGCATCCTGACCCTGACCCTCTACTCCATCGGTTTCGTCGGCAAACTGCTCGCCGAGGAGATCGAAGAGATCGACTGGGGACAGGTGGAGGCCATTCGAGCCGCCGGCGCAGGCTACCTGGCCACCCTCTGCTACGCCGTCTTCCCGCAGATCCTGCCACGCCAGGTCGGGTTGTCGATGTATCAGCTCGACAGCAACCTGCGCGCCTCTGCGGTCGTCGGTATCGTCGGCGCCGGCGGCATCGGCAGCACGCTGATGAATGCCTTCGGCCGCTACGACTACGATTTCGCCTTCGCCATCCTGCTGGTCATCATCGCCGTTATCCTGGTCAGCGAAGGCATCAGTGGCTGGGTGAGGAAACGTTTATGGTAGAAGGACAAACCGAGCCCGCCGTCGACCGGGTGTGGCGCCGCTACGACCGCCGCCAGCGACTGATTCGCTATGCCGTCGTTCTCGCCGTGATGATGGCCGTGGTCTGGGCGGTGCGTGACATCGATATCTTCTGGCCCTGGGTCTGGGATGCCCCGAATCAGATCTCGAACCTGGGCGCGCGCATGTGGCCCCCCGATCCGACGCGCCTCGGCGCGATCGTCGCGGCCATGCTGGAAACCGTGCATATCGCGACCCTGGCGACCATGCTGACCATCTTCATCGCCCTGCCGGTCTCCTACATCGCGGCCCAGAACACGACACCCAATCGCGCCTGCCTGTGGCTCGGGCGTTTCATTCTGGTGGCCAGTCGTTCCGTCAACACTATCATCTGGGCCCTGTTGTTCGTGGCCATCTTCGGCCCCGGCGTGCTCGCCGGGATTCTGGCCATCATGTTCCGATCGGTGGGGTTCATCGGCAAGCTGATGGGCGAGGCCATCGAAGAGATCGACAAACGCCCGGTCGAGGCCATGGAAGCCACCGGCGCGTCCAAGGCCAAGATCATCGCCTATGCGGTGGTCCCCCAGGTGATGCCGGCCTTCTTCGCCATCATCATCCTCCGCTGGGACATCAACATCCGGGAATCCACCGTGCTGGGCCTGGTCGGCGCCGGCGGCATCGGCGTGATCCTTCAGGGGGCTATCGATACTTTCGCCTGGCCCACCGTGGCTACCATCCTCATCGCCATCATCGCCCTGGTGCTGATCGGCGAGGCGCTGACCAGCCTGTTACGGCGCAAGGTACTCTAAACGAACGTAAGAGGGTGTTTACAAATTACTACGCTCGACCATACAGCGTTGAAATCCGGCTCGAAGTGCTCATTTTGTACGGCTAAACTCCGCGTTCTTGCCGAGTTCCGCCTTGTCTGGCTGTCGCTCGTGACTTTTGTAAACACCCTCTAAAGCAACGATGGAGAATACGGCGAACGCCACTCCCCTCGCTCCGGCATCCGGGGTATGCTCCGCAGGACACCCGCAGGCATCGACATGGAGGACGTGCCGTGCTGTCCATCGTCATCGCAACCCTCGCCACCCTGCTCCTGGGGATCACCATCATGGCGCGTCTGCCACTCCACTGGTGGTGGATACGCAGCTGCGAGTTCCCGCGTCTGCAGATCGCCGCACTGGCTCTGCTGGCACTACTGCTCGCCCCTCTCGCCGAGGCGCCCTGGCGCTGGCTGGCCGTGTCGAGCGGCCTGGCCACCCTGGTGATCCAGGCATGCTACATCCTGCCCTGGACACGCCTCTGGCCCATCCAGGTTCAGCGCGCTGAGCCCGGTCATGACGACCGCTGCATGCGCTTGCTGGTCGCCAACGTACTGACGCCCAATCGCAATGCCGAAGGGCTGATCACTCTCATCCACCGGTACACGCCGGATATCGTCCTGACCCTGGAATCCGATGACTGGTGGGGACAACAGCTCGATGCCGCCCTGACCGATCAATGGCCCCACGCCGTTCGCATCCCCCAGGACAATCTCTACGGCATGCATCTGTATTCTCGACTCCCCCTGGCGGCGCCCCGAGTCGAGCGTTTGATCCAGGACGATATTCCTTCCATCTCGACCGGAGTCACCCTGCGCTGCGGAGACGACATCCAG
This sequence comes from Halomonas elongata, assembly GCF_029081005.1. Classification (GTDB taxonomy): domain Bacteria; phylum Pseudomonadota; class Gammaproteobacteria; order Pseudomonadales; family Halomonadaceae; genus Halomonas; species Halomonas elongata_B. Next base: position 9,454 of record NZ_JAJQTQ010000010.1, read on the forward strand.
TTGTATGCCGTGCATCCGCGCCCACCGGCACCCAACGAGAGCGAGGAATCCTTGTGGCGCGATGCCGAACTCCTGCTTATCGGCAAACGCATCCACGCCGCTCCCGGCCCGACGCTCGTGGCCGGAGACCTCAACGACGTGGCATGGTCACGCACGACCCGGCGCTTCTGTCGCATCAGCGGCATGCTCGACCCACGTCGAGGCCGCGGCATGTTCAGTACCTTCCACGCGCATTATCCGTTGTTGCGCTGGCCACTCGACCATGTCTTCTCCAGCGAACACTTCACGCTGCGCGACATGCGACGCCTGCCGGGATTCGGCTCGGACCACTTCCCGATTCTCACCACACTCTGCTATCGCCCCTCCCGCGCCGACGAGCACGAGACGCCCGAAGCGGACCGTGACGAGCACCGGGAAGCACGTGCCACGATCCGCGAAGGCAAGGAAAGGGAGCAGGAGACGTAAGCTGGAAGCTGGAAGCTGGAAGCTGGAAGCTGGAAGCTGGAAGCTGGAAGCTGGAAGCTGGAAGCTGGAAGCTGGAAGACAGCATGAACCCCGACGGCATGGGGTCAAGGCTTTTTCTTCCAGCTTAAAGCTTATGACTTCAAGCTACCGGCGCAGCCGGGCGAAGCCGGTCATTCCGGAATCCCGCCCCGCGTCAGGGCTGCCGGGTCGAGCAAGCGTTCCAGTTCCTTCCGCGACAGCTCGGTCTGTTCCTCGGCCACCTCGATGATCGGCCGGCCGGCCTGATAGGCCTGCTTGGCGATGGCCGCCGCGGCGTTGTAGCCGATCACCGAGTTCAGCGCCGTCACCAGGATCGGATTGCGCGAGAGCGGTTCACGCAACTGGTCCTCGCGTACCTGGAAGGTGGCTATCGCCCGATCGGCCAACAGGCGCGAAGTATTGCTCATCAAGGTGATCGAGGTGAGCAGGTTGTTGGCGACCAGCGGCAGCATGACGTTGAGCTGAAAGTTGCCGCTCTGCCCGGCCACGGTCACCGCCGAATCCAGGCCGATGACCTGGGCCGCCGCCTGGGTGGCCGACTCGGGAATCACCGGGTTGACCTTGCCCGGCATGATCGAACTGCCCGGCTGCAGTGCCTCGAGCTCGATCTCGCCGAGGCCGGCCAGTGGCCCGGAGTTCATCCAGCGCAGGTCGTTGGCGATCTTCATCACCACACAGGCCAGGCCGCGTAGCTGGCCGGAGAGCTCCACGGCAGCGTCCTGGGAACCGAGGCTGGCGAAGAAGCTGTCATTAGGTGTCAGCGTCAGCCCGGTGCGCTGCCCGAGTTCCCGGGCCATGCGCTCGGCAAACTCGGGGTGGGCATTGATGCCGGTCCCCACCGCCGTGCCCCCCTGAGCCAGCCGACACAGCCGCGTCATGGCACTGTCGATCCGTTCGATGGCCTGGCCCACCTGACTCGACCAGCCGCCGAGTTCCTGGCTCATGCGCAGCGGCATGGCATCCATCAAGTGGGTACGGCCGGTCTTGACCACCTCATCGAGCTCGGCGGCGCGGTTGTCGATCGTCTCGCGCAGGTGCACCAGTGCCGGCCGCAGCTCGCGGGTCACCTCCAGCGCCGCCGACAGGTGCAAGGCAGTGGGAATCACGTCATTGCTCGACTGTCCCATGTTGACGTGATCGTTGGGGCCGACCTCGACGCCTTCGGCGACCGCCAGGTGCGCGATCACCTCGTTGACATTCATGTTGCTCGAGGTACCCGAGCCGGTCTGGAAGACATCCACCGGAAACTGGTCATCATGCTGGCCGTCGATCACCGCCTCGGCGGCCTTGACGATGGCCTCGGCGCGCTGGCCATCGAGCAGCTCCAGGTCATGGTTGACCCGCGCCGCGGCACGCTTGATATGCGCGATGGCATGAATGAAGGCCGCCGGCATGGGCTGCCCGGATACCGGGAAGTTGTTCACCGCGCGTTGTGTCTGAGCGCCGTAGAGGGCATCGGCCGGCACCTCCAGCTCGCCCATGCTGTCGCGCTCGATTCGCTTGTCGCTCATTTCCGCTTCCTCGTCGGCATTCCTCCTCTCACCATGGCGATGCCGAGGAAGGCTTGCAAGGCACCCGTGAACGATTCCTGGTCGCAATGCCTGACACCATGAACGGGAACGACATGACCGAACCGGGACGACTCGACATCTTTTCACATCCTGCATGTTGCAACGCACAAAATTGCCTGCTATTGTGCATTGCAACATACACGAGAAGGCATCGGCGGATCGCCCAGGCCTTCACCGAAGACCGACCCCAGGAGGGTTCAGACGATGCGCGACTTCAATACCCAGCAGTTCACCGAGCAATTCGAATCCCTGTTCTTCGCCCCGGCACGTGCTTATGCGTCGCTGTCCGTGGATTTCACCGAGAAGATGCTGCGCGCTCAGCTGGACGCCGGCCAGGCCTACACCGAGACGGGTATCACCCAACTCCGTTCCCTGCTCGACATCAAGGATGCCGAGGGCCTGCGCTCCTACATGGAAGACCAGCAGAAGGTCGCCAAGGAACTGACCGAGCGCTTCAAGGGTGATGCAGAGAAAGTCGTCTCCCTGCAGCAGGACTTCGTCCAGCAGAGTCAGAAGCTGACCGACGCCAACGTCAAGCAAGCTTCCGAGAACGTCGAAAAGGCCACCCGCAAGGCCTGATCACCCGCTCTGAAGGACACTTCGAGGGCCACCGCTACTGGCGGTGGCCCTTTTGCGTTAAGCTCTCCCCGCACACAGGGCCAATGCCAAGGAAGCACTGAACAAATAGACGAGCGGAGCAAAGGCTAGGCCCGTTCCTGACGGGCCATCGCATTTCCCACTTCCTTGTGGGTCATGCAAGGCGCCCGGAGCGCAAGAACCGGAGCCTATGCGGTATAGGTGAGGATTCTGAGCACCGTGAACAAATTCGCCAGGAGCGAATTTGAACCGTCTTTTTTTAGACGGGCCCGTAGGGTAGTCGCCAAGGATGGCGACTATAAACCAGCAATTTGCCCGCATAGGCATTTGTGCAGTGTTTCCCCTAACGGGAGACGCTATGCGACATTTCCTCCTGCCCCTTCTGCTGGGCATCGTTCTCGTGGGCTGTCAGGCCCTTCCGCCATCGAGTGGCACGCAACGCGACGACTCGGTCGACATCACCGATATCGGCGACGAGCCTGACCGTGATGCCGGGCGCGTGACTCGTCAGGTCGACTTTCCCGAAGATGAGTATGCCGCCCTCGAAACGTCCGGCAACGCCGCCCTCAGTGGCCGCCTGACCCTCGACACCGCCTCCGGCACCGTGGTCGGCGCCGGCGAAACCATCTCCGTGGCTCCGGTCACCACCTACTCCGCCGAGGCAGCCGAGCAGGCTCTGGCCGGCCGCGCAGTGGAACGGGCGGATCCTCGCGCCCGCGCCTACACCCACACCACGCGCACCGACGGCGATGGCTACTTCATGCTGCGCGGCCTGCCCGCCGGCAACTTCTATGTGTCGGGCAGCCTGGTCGACCCTGCAAGCGGCCAGCGTCGAGTCGTCATTCACGAGGTTGACCTGGGTAACGGACAGCACCGCGAGATACGGCTGAAACGATAAGCCCCGCCGATGGCGACCTGTCGGGTAGCGATCTACGCTGAGGAAGGAGTCTCACGCCAATACAGAGACGCCAACGGAGGAGGCAGGCAATGGACGAGAGGAAGATCGGCGGCACGCCCCGAGGTAACAGCGCCGGCATGCACCTCGCCTGGCTGGCCGTGCCCCTGGCACTGACCCTGGCGGCACCGACCGCCCAGGCCGCGTCACTGGAGGAGCTTCGCCAGCAGGGCAGCATTCGCGTCGCCGTGGCCGACGAGGTGCCCTATGGCTATCTGGATGACGATGGCCAGGGACAGGGCGCCGGCCCCGAGGTCGCGCGCCACGTGCTCGATGAGCTCGGCATCGACGACATCGAGTGGGTCACCACGTCCTTCGGTGACCTGATCGCGGGCCTCGAAGAGGGACGTTTCGACATGGCCGCCGCCGAGATGGCGATTCGCCCCGAGCGCTGTGAACGCGTGCTCTTCTCGGCACCCAATACCTCCTATGGCGAAGGGCTGCTGGTCAGGGCCACCAACCCTCTCGACATTCGCGGTTACGAAGACTTCGCCAGGCGTGACGACATCAGCGTCGCCGTCCTGGAGGGGGCGACGCAGGTCGATATCCTTCGGGCACTTGGCGTTCCCGACGAACGGATGAGCACCATCGAGGCCAATGATGCGGCCATCGAGACGCTACTCTCCGATCGCGCTGACGCCTATGCCGGCACTGGCCTCACGGTCAGCCAGCTCGGCGACCAAAGCCCGGAGGTCGAGGTGGTGGAAGGTTTCAAGGATCCGAAGGTGGACGGCGAGATCGTGCGCAGTTGGGGCGGCTTCACCTTCCCCGACGACGCCGGGACATTGCGGGATGCTTTCGATGAGACACTCACCGACTACCGCCACACCCAGGCGTGGGAAGACACCCTGACCCGTCACGGTTTCACTCAGGATGACGTTCTCAACGCCTTCCGTTTCGAGACCGAATGGCTATGCAGCCAACGGGAATGAACGGCCTACCAGCCCAGTGCCTGCTTGACGAAAGGAATGGTCAGCTTGCGCTGGGCCGACAGGGAAGCACGGTCGAGCGTCTCCAGCACCTCGAACAATGCCTCCAGTCGCCTCGGCCCGCGGTGCAGGATATAACGGGCGACGTCATCGGATAACTGCATGCCGCGCCCCCCGGCACGCAACTGCAGGGCCTCGAGTCGTCCCTGGTCATCGAGCCCGGGGACCTGGAAGGTCATGCCCCAGGTCAGGCGGGATGCCAGATCGGGCAGGCTGACCGCCAGTTGCCGAGGCGGTGCCGAAGCGGCGACGATCAGCCGCCGCCCCTCGTCACGCAGTCGATTGAAGGCGTGAAACAACGCCTCTTCCCAACGCTTGCGGCCGACCACCCGATCCAGATCGTCGATGGCCACCAGGTCGAGCCGCTCTACTTCCTCGAGCATCAACGGCGGAAAGTGACCAAGCTCCTCGAGCGGCAGGTAAAGGGCCCGCCGATCCCGATCGGAAGCGGCATGGCAGGCCGCCTGCAGGAGATGGCTTCGCCCCACGCCATCGGCACCCCATAGATAGAGAAACGGCTCGCCATTCTCTTCCAACTGATGCTTCAGGCATGCCACCAGGGTCGCACTGGGCCCTGGATGAAAGTTGGCGAAGGTGGCGTCGTCACGCAGTCCCACCCCCAGTGGCAGCTGCGCGGGTGCTCGACTCATGGCGACTCCTCGTTCGAAGGTTGACGGTCAGCGTCATAGAGCGAGCTGTTTTTATAGCGCTCATGCAGATAACGCAATACCACCATGACCATCGCCGCCACCGGCAACGCCACCAGTACGCCGGTGAAGCCGAACAGCTGACCGCCAGCCAGCACGGCGAAGATCACCGCCACGGGATGCAGGCCGATCTTGTCGCCCAGCAGCTTGGGCTGCAGCACGATGCTCTCGATGAACTGGCCAAAGCCGAAGACCACCGCCACGCCCAGCAGCATCCATATCTCGCCGGACTGGAAGAAGGCGACCAGACCGGCGACCGAGATGCCGACGATCACGCCGAGATACGGCACGATGCTCGCCAGGCCCGACAGCAGGCCGATCAGCAACCCGAACTTCACGCCGAGCAGGGTCAGGCCGATGGCATAGATGATGCCGAGGCACAGCATGACGATCAGTTGCCCTCGCAGGAAGGCCGAGAGGACTTCGTCGCACTCCCCCGCCAGGCGGACCGCCGTCGGTTCCCAGCGACGAGGCAGCGACCCCCGCACCTTGGCCACCAGGACGTCCCAGTCCAGCAGCAGGTAGAAGGTGACCACCGGAATCAGCGCCAGATTACCGACCATCGCGACCAGTGCCAGCCCTGACTTCGACACCTTGGTCAACAGGGTCGCGGCGAAGGTGCCGGTTTCCTTCCAGTTGTCGACGAGCGTCTGTCGCATCTGATCGAAATCGGTACTCAGATCCATCCCGGTCATCGACTGGACCCGCGGTACCACCGTACTCTGGACCCAGCCGAGGATAGCGGGCAACGACTCGATCAACTGGCCCAGCTGCCGCCCCAGGACAGGGATGACGAGCACCAGGCTCGTGACGATGACCAGTGTCAGCAGCAGGAACACCAGCGATACAGAAAGCCGCCGCGAGAGTCCCTTCTCTTCCAGCCGGTCGGCCAGTGGATCGCCGAGATAGGCCAGTACCATGCTGACGAAAAATGGCATCAGCACCGGCTCGATACTGATGAAGAACCACAACCCCAATGCCGCCAGTATGGCCGCGATCCAGCCTTGTCTACGCATCCTGCTCTCCCTGTGCGATGCCCGGTGTGGCGGTGCGTGCCACGCTACGTGATGCTACAATCTGCGCCCGATCTTGCCCACCGCGGCGTCCTTGCGCCACTTTGATGGCCAAGGCACCAGGGCGCGCCTTCGACAGCAATGTTCATACAGGACAGGCCATGACCGACTCCACCAAGCGCCCGAGCGGCGCCTCGCTCAGCTACAAGGACGCCGGCGTCGACATCGACGCCGGTAATGCCCTGGTCGACCGCATCAAGGGCGTCGCCCGTCGCACGACACGTCCCGAAGTGATGGGTGGCCTGGGCGGCTTCGGCGCTCTGTGCCAGCTCCCCGCCGGCTACCGTGAGCCTGTTCTGGTCTCCGGCACCGACGGTGTGGGCACCAAGCTGCGCCTGGCCATGGACCTCGGTCGTCACGACACCATCGGTATCGACCTGGTGGCCATGTGCGTCAACGACCTGGTGGTTGCCGGTGCCGACCCCCTGATGTTCCTCGACTACTATGCCACGGGCAAGCTCGATGTCGACATCGCGGCGGATGTCGTGACCGGCATCGGCCAGGGCTGCGAACAGGCCGGTTGCGCCCTGGTCGGTGGCGAAACCGCCGAGATGCCCGGCATGTACGAGGGCAGCGACTACGACCTGGCCGGTTTCTGCGTCGGCGTGGTCGAGAAGGACGAGATTCTCGACGGCCAGAAAGTCGGCGAAGGCGACGTCCTGTTGGGCATGGCCTCGTCCGGACCGCACTCCAACGGCTACTCGCTGATCCGCAAGATCCTCGAGCTCAGCGAAGCGTCACTGGACACCGCCATCGACGGCCGCTCCCTGGGCGATGCCCTGATGGCCCCGACCCGCATCTACGTCAAGCCGCTGCTGTCCCTGCTCAAGGAAACCGACATCCCGGTCCACGCCCTGTCCCACATCACCGGGGGCGGCCTGCTCGAGAATCTTCCCAGAGTCCTGCCCGAGGGCGCCGCCGCTCGCATCGACGCGGCCAGTTGGCAGCGTCCGGCCGTCTTCGACTGGCTCAAGACCCAGGGCAATGTCGACGAACACGAGATGCATCGCGTGCTCAACTGCGGCATCGGCATGGTGCTGGTCGTGCCGGCGGACCGTGCCGACCAGGCCCGCGCCCACCTCCAGGCCCTGGGCGAGACGGTGTATCGCATCGGAGAGATCGTCGCACATGGCGAGAATGACGACGTGGTCCGACTGGAGAACCTGAACGAATGAGCGAGACAGACTACCCGAGTGACACCCTTCAGGACTTTACTCCCGAACCCGCCGAGGCACGGCGGGTCGTGGTCCTGATTTCCGGCAACGGCAGCAATCTCCAGGCATTGATCGAGGCGCAGGAGCACGACCGTCTCGGCGGCGAGATCGTGGCGGTGGTATCCAATCAGCCCGACGCCTACGGCCTCAAACGCGCTCGCGATGCCGGCATCGATGCCGTGGCCCTGCCACATCGGGAGTACGAGAGTCGCGAGGCCTTCGACGGCGCGCTGATCAAGGTCATCGAACGCCACGAACCCGACCTCGTGGTGCTGGCCGGTTTCATGCGCATACTCACCCCGCGCTTCGTCCAGCGTTTCCTGGGCCGGATGCTCAACATCCATCCCTCGCTGCTGCCAGCCTATCAGGGCCTGCACACCCACGCCCGGGCACTCGCCGATGGTGCGGTCGAGCACGGCTGCAGCGTGCACTTCGTCACCGAAGAGCTGGACGGCGGCCCGGTGGCACTCCAGGCCGAGGTAAGGGTCGACCGCACGGACTCCGAAGACAGCCTGAAGGACAAGGTGCAGGCCCGCGAACACCTGATCCTGCCCATCGCCGTGAACTGGTTCCTCGAAGGCCGCCTCAAGCTGGCGGGCGACGCCGTCACCATGGACGGCACCCCTCTGCCCGCTACCGGCATGCGCCTTTCCCACGACGATGCCGCCGAGGAGCTGGACGAAGACGACTGAACACTTTACCAGCCCCCGCTGACCACATCGGGGGCTGGTAGCGTCGCCACTTAGAAGGCCAGGCTAGCGCCAACCTCGAAATGGGCGGCGACGTCATTCCATGTCTCGGCACCGCCCCTAGATGCAGCCTGCCATTCTCGCCGAGCCGCATGCGCCAGCCGGCATCGACGCGCAGGTAGTGATCGCTGTCGCGCTCCATGTCATCGGCACTCCATGCATTGCTCGGCAGGCTGGCCAGGCGCACCTCGGCCGCTTCCGCGGTCGTCCCCCAGGTGCTCGCCGAGTGCCGCCTCGGCATAGAGGCCATATCCGTCCATCAATCCTCGATCGGCCATGAACCCTAGCTCGACACGCCGTTCCTCCAAGTCCTGGGAGGACACGATCAAGGCATTGGCGGCCGACTCCGCCTCGCGATAACCATCGATGTCAGCCTCAACGTGGCGATACGCCACGAAAGGCGCGGTGTACCAGGGCGAACCACTGTCCGTGAGTCGATAATCGAATCGCACTTCAGCACTGACCCCATCCCCCTCCGGATCACCCGAGAGCGTGCGCGAGGACGGGCCCAGCCGCACATGACGATCGAGATCCAGCTCGAAATCACCATAGCTGGCGACTGCCTGCACACCGACAGGCTCCAGGTGCTGCCTTGCGAACAGGCTGAAGACCTAGCCTTCCATGTCGAAGTCACTGTCATTGTCGAGGTCGAACTCGCCGTAGCGTTGGCTGACCGACACCCCGCCATACCCATGGCCAAACGGCAACATCACGCCTATCCCGGCGCCCTTCTGGGTGTGCTGTCGAACGATGGCCGGCTCTCGGATCGCCTGCCATGCTCACTGCCTTCGGTAGCCGACCCGATGACAAAGACCCGGGCACCCTCCACCTGGGCACCCGGACGCAATTCATTGCTCAAACCGCGCTGAGTGGCGTCCAGCGCGCCAACGACCAGCCTCGGCGCCAGCCCCAGCACGCCGGGAGCACTCAGCAGTGCATAAGCGTAATCGCCCAGAATATGCTGCCCCGCCGTCGTCGGGTGCACACCATCATTAAACAGAAGCTGATCGGGCGCTTCATGAGCGCCGCCCTGCCCGTAAGGCGTGACATTACAGGCACCGACGAAACAAGCCCGCTCCAGCGGCACATCGTCGGCGAACCCGAACTCGCCCGGCGACGCCAGGACCTCGGCCATCAAGCCATCAGTATTCAGGCGGATGATGTCGACACTGCCATCCAGCGCAGCCAGCCGCTGCCCCAAGGCCTCATTGAAGACCTTGACCAGCGCCGAGGTCCCTGCCACCTGGGCCGGGCCAGCCGTCTGACCGGTGGGAGTCTGTCCGATATCCGGTAGGTTGGCGACCATGATGCTACCCGCCCCCGCCTCGGCCAAAGCATCCACCGCATCGGCCAGGGTATGAGCGGCGCTGACGGCTTCCTCCGGCCCTGTCACCTGGCCACTCAAGAAATCATTGCCGCCGCCGTTGATGTAGTAGAGCGCCTCCGGGTCGGCCATGCCGCCGACAGCGGGGAGATAGCCGTTCTGGGTCCGGTCGAATGGCGTTCCCGCCTGCACAACCGAGCCACCCTCCTGGGTGATCGAGGCCCATATCTGGCCGGTGGTATACCCGCCCACCGCATAATTGGTGCCATCCGGCAAGCCGGCCTGCTGCCGGACGATGGAAGCCGAAGGAACCGCGGAGAGCCCCAGCTTTTGTGCCAGCAACTGCGTCGCTACTGGCCCATAGGGTGTAGTGTCGTGGTCCGGCCCCAGCCGGTTGGTAAAGCGTTGCGTATTCAGCCCGCCCAACTCGCCATCCGGAAACTGCCCCGTGTCGCTCAGGCTGTCGCCGAACACATAGACGCTGGAATAAGCTATTGCCGGAGCCGAGGCCATGAGCCCGACCACTCCCATTCCGGCACAGAGGATGGTAGCCGTCAGGCGGCGAAGCTCGAAGTATTGAGTTATTCCAGCCGTGGTTCCAGAGGGAAGTCCCTTGATCATTATCGTGTCTTTTTGTCTTATTGCCCTGTTGCCTTGAAGATCGGTGCGATCCAGCGCCACCGATACCTGAAAAGATTGGCAGCAAAACGTACGATTCAATCAAGTGTTTGCAACATTTTTTACCAAGAGCTCATTACAACCTCCGGGGAAGCCCGGATAACAGACACACGAATGAAAGTTGGGCACCCTGTGGTCACGTAGAAACCTGGTGGAAAAGCGCCGCCCGGGGAATGTCGCCACCAAGGAGGTCGGAGTGACGTACGACGAATACAATGACGTTTGCCGTTCCCTGCCGGCGACCACCTACGTCATGCAATGGGGCGGTTCTCATGTCTGGAAGGTCGGAGGCAAGGTATTCGCCATCGGCGGCTGGGAGAAGCTCGATACGCCGGCATTCACCTTCAAGGTGTCGGAGCTCGACTTCGAGGTGCTGCGCGATCAGCCAGGATTCAGACCCGCTCCCTACCTGGCCTCGCGCGGCCTGAAATGGATACAGCTATACGACGACCGTCAATGCCCGAACGACGAGTTGAGCCACTATCTCAGCGAATCGCATCATCTAGTGACGATGGGGTTGAGCAAAAGGTACCGACGGGAGCTCGGCCTCGAATAACCGCATCGCGAGCCTGCCACGACAAAAGCCGAAGGGACTGACAAGCAACCTGGCAGGTCGCCCCTCCGCTTCGGCACAGGCTCATTCAGGTCCGTGGCAGCGTCACCCCACGCTGCCCCATGTACTTGCCCCCACGATCCTTGTAGGAGGTGGCGCAGACCTCGTCGGATTCCAGGAACAGCATCTGGGCCACCCCTTCGTTGGCATAGATCTTGGCCGGCAGGTTGGTGGTATTGGAAAACTCCAGGGTCACATGCCCTTCCCATTCCGGCTCGAGCGGCGTCACGTTGACGATGATGCCGCAACGCGCATAGGTGGACTTGCCAAGGCAGATGGTCAACACGCTGCGGGGAATGCGGAAGTATTCGACGGTGCGCGCCAGGGCAAAGGAATTGGGCGGAATCACGCAGACATCGCCCTTGATGTCGACGAAGCTCTTGTCGTCGAACCCCTTGGGGTCAACCACCGCCGAGTGGATGTTGGTGAACACCTTGAACTCATCGGAACAGCGGACATCGTAACCGTAGCTGGACGTCCCGTAGGAGATCACCCGCTGGTCGTTCACATAACGTACCTGATCGGCCTCGAAGGGCTCGATCATGCCCTCCTGCTCGGCCATGCGACGGATCCAGTTGTCGGATTTGATGCTCATGGGGTCGTCCTGGTGGGTCGAAACAAGGCCCGCCATGATAGCGGGCACGACGCCTGTCGTCACGGTTCAACGAAGCTCATTCGCTGAACGAGATCTCCGGCCCCTCGTCGGTCGGTCCGCCCAGTTGCTCGGCCACCTGCCGCGCCATGTCCCGGAAGGTATCGGTCACCTCGCCATCGGGATCGGCCACGACGGTCGGACTGCCGCCATCGGCCTGCTCGCGAATGGCCAGGGTCAGCGGCAGGCGACCCAGCAGACGCGTATCATACTCTCCCGCGATGCGCTCGCCTCCGCCCTCGCCGAAGATCGGCTCGCTGTGACCACAATTCGAGCACACATGCAGGCTCATGTTCTCCACCACGCCGAAGGTAGGGACATTGACCTTGCGGAACATCTCGATGCCCTTCCGAGCATCCAGCAGCGCGATGTCCTGAGGCGTGGTCACGATCACGGCACCGTCCACCGGCACCTTCTGCGCCAGCGTCAGTTGGATGTCTCCCGTACCAGGCGGCATGTCGATGAACAGGACATCCAGGTCATCCCATACCGTCTGGGTGAGCAGTTGCTGGAAGGCGCCGGCCACCATCGGCCCACGCCACACCGTCGGTTCGCGAACATCGATCATGAACGCCATGGACATGGCCTGCAGGCCGTGAGCCTCCAGGGGCTTGAGACGATTCTCCCCGGCGGATGCCGGCCTCGTTCCTTCGGCAACGCCCAGCATGCGAGCCTGGCTGGGTCCATGAATATCGGCGTCGAGGATGCCGACGCGATACCCCTCGGTGGCCATGGCCAGAGCCAGGTTGGCGGTGACGGTGGACTTGCCGACGCCCCCCTTGCCGGACGCCACGGCGACGATATGCTTGACCCCTTCGATCACGACTCGCTCCTTTTACGCTTGGGGCCGACCGTACGGTCGGGTGATGCCAGTATACCTGTCCCCTCACCGCGTGATGCAACGTCACGCATGTCCATGAACGACGAAGGACGCGCCAAGGCGCGTCCTTCTCATCGACGATACGGCGGAACTCAGATTTCCTGAGCCGTTTCGTCCTGGCTCGACTCGGAAGATGACTGATCCTGAGTCTCCTCCGATTCGGACGATTCACCCTCGGTCGCCTCGGTGGACGACGCCGCTTCCTCGCCACCCTGCGACTCGGACGATTCACCCTCGGTCGCCTCGGTGGACGACGCCGCTTTCTCGCCGCCCTGAGACTCGGACGATTCACCCTCGGATGCGTCGGTGGACGATGCGGCTTCCTCGCCACCGGCTTTCGACTGGGCCTGTTCGCCACTCGCCTCGCTGGCCGGCGCCACCTGGGCGTCCAGATCGGCCAGGGCATCGCGCCAACCGGCCAACTGGCTCTTCAACTCTGCCAACTGCTGGCTGCGCGCCTCGACCTTGCTGTCGAGCCCCGCGAGCTCCTCACGCCCTTCCTGAAGCTTGGTCTTCAGCGCTTCCAGCTTGCTGCTGGCGTCATCGCGCTGGGCCTGCAGTTGCTGATGTTCCTCGCGCAACGGTTCCAGGGACGCCTCGAGCTCACCGCTCTGCTGCTCGAGCTCGGCGACCTGTTCAGCCAGGTTCTCTCGTTGCTGCTCGGCCTGCTGACGGGCTTCCACGGCCTCGTCGCGAGCCGTCAGGGCCTCGTCACGAGCCTGCGTGGCTTCTTCTGCCTGCTGCCGGGTTTCCTCCAGAGAGGCCTGGCGTTCCTCGAGTCGCTGCTCGGCCTCGGACACCTTGGATTGCAGGGGCTCGAGGGCGGCATTGGCTTCCTCGAGTTGTGTCCTGGCCTGCTCGACGTCGACGGTAACGCTCTCCAGCTCTGCCTCGGCGGCCTGACGCTGCTGTTCGAGCTCGTCGGTACGCGCTTGAAGTTCCTCGACCTCGGATTGCGCTGCCTCCTGTTCGGCCACCTGGCTCTTGAGGGTCTCGTTCTCTGTCTGAACCGCTTCCAGGCGTGATTGCAGTGAACGGCGCGCCTCGTTACTGGAACTGACGCTGGACTGGGCGAACAATGCCCAGATCACGGCCACCACGGCCACGGCGGCCAGCACCCTGACGCGGTTGTCCTGGAAAAGCTGTCGCATGGAACTGTCTGACATCGGCTTTCTCCCCCGACATGGGTCGATGTGTATGGCATTGGCCCCTTCCCGGGCCATGCGCGATGGGTCGATTCAGCATACACCCTGGGGCGCCTCTTGGCGTCAACTCTTCGCCAACACCGGATAACGTCCTTGTGCATGGACGGATATCCTGGCGCGCCATGCGGCAATTGACGCGAATCGCGTCGGACAGCGTATCATGCCAGGAGATCCTCGACCGGCTTGCCCATGTCCGACTCCCCGACATTCCCGCCCAGCCGACGCTACCTCTCCACGCTCGCCAGCCGAGTGGCTCGCTTCGCCTGGCGCGTCCTGGCCACCTTTCTGCGCAACCGCGGCATCCTGCTGGCGGGCGGTGTCGGCTACAACGTTCTGCTGTCGATCGTGCCCTTGTTCGCCCTGCTGGTCGTGTTGCTGGCAGGCGTGGTGGACGAGCAGCAATTGATGGGGGTGCTGGCAGTCCAGGTCCGCCACCTCACCCCCGCCTATGCCGAAGTGGTGCTCGATGCGGTGCGCTCACTGCTCGACTCGCGTGATGCCATCGGCATCCTCGGCATTCCGGTACTGCTGGTCTTCAGTTCCTTCGCCTTCCGCATGCTCGAGGATGCCCTGGCGATCATCTTCCATGCCTCGGATACCCATGCCGATCGTTCGGTATGGGTGTCGGTGCTGATGCCCTATGCCTTCATGCTGGTGCTGGGGGCCGGTCTGTTGAGTCTGACGCTCATGGTCAGCCTGGCCAACACCGTCAATACGGTCTGGATGGCACTGCTCGGGCGTGAGCTGCCGTTTACGGGCCTCTCCGGCCCAATGCTCAACCTGACCAGTTTCGTCGGTGTCTTCCTGCTGTTCAGCGCCATCTACAAGGTCATGCCGGTCGTCCGGATCGCCCTGCACCGCGCCCTGGTCGGCGGCTTCGTCGCCGCATTGCTCTGGGAAGGGGCCCGCGCGCTGCTGGTCTTCTATTTCACCAACCTTTCCTTCGTCAATGCCGTCTATGGCTCCCTGGCGACGCTGATCGTGATCCTGCTGATTCTGGAGATCGGTGCCATCATCCTGCTGCTCGGCGCCCAGGTCATCGCCGAACTGGAACGCAACACGCGTCTGGGCCTTCCCTGGCACGTCGATTCCCGCCACCAGGCCGTCACCCACGTGGACTGACCGCTCCGACATCCCGCTCAGAACGTGGACAGCCCGCTGGCCTCCATCAATCGATACCGCCACCAGGCCATGGCGCCCACGTCATCGGCCTCGACATACTCGCGACTGGTGGCGCGCGTCGGCGCCGAATGCCAACGACGCTCGACATGCTCGATGGCATCGGCCAGCGCCGACAGTGTCGACGGTCCCGTCAGGCGTACGCTGGTCTCCAGATTGAGATCATCCAGGTTACGCCGCGTATAGTTGGCCGACCCCAGGATCATCGACGCCTCGTCTCCCGCAGCGGGGCGATGGAGCAGCAACTTGGTGTGACACTGCTCGCCCCGGGTTACGCACCACCGTACTTCGATACCGGCCGAGTCGAGCTCCTCGGCCACCGGCCGATTGGGAATACCGCCCTTCTGGATCCCGAAGGCCTCGCGGTTGGCATCGAGCAGCACGCGTACCGTTACACCACGACGCCGCGCCTCGACCAGGGCCTCGATCAAGGGCCGGTGGGACAGATAGAAGACCGCGGCATCCAGCCGATCCCCGGACGCCGCCTCGCGCACCATTCGCAACAAGGCATCGCGAATCGCGCCTTCGGTCAACACGTTCAGACGCGCTTCCGACGGTTCGGTGGACGGCCCGGGGGGCGGCGGACCCGGCAGGTTCACGCCGGACCAGGCTGCCACCGGACGCTCCGAGGCCAGCAGGTCGAGCGCCGCCGGACCTTCGAAGCGCAACGCCAAGTTATCGTGCAGGCTGCTCGCGTCATGAGGATTGGCGGAGGTCACCAGCCCCGCCCAGTCTTTCCCCTGATCCACCACCAGCGTCTTGCGATGGTTGGCGCGGAAGTTGAGCATCGACAGGTAGCTGCGCAGGGTCACGTGCCCTCGCCCGAGGGCATTGGGCAGCCAGCCGCCGTCGAGGTCATTGCCCAACCGATCGAGGCCCAGGTGCCAGATACCGGACCAGAGCGGATTGGACGCACGCAGCCGGTCCAGATCGGTCATCACGACCTTGATGCCCGCCTTGCGCAGCCGCTCGAGATGCTCCAGCGCCAAGCCGCCGTACAGGGTGTTCAGCGGGTCGGTGATCACCACCGCCTCGAGGTCTGGATAGCGGGAACGCTGCTCGACCAGCGCATCGGTGAGGCGAGACGAGAGCGGCACGAAATCGTCATTCCCCGCTGCATCGCCCGCGAAGTCGTTGAACAGGAACATGTCCATCACGATCAGGCGGCGAGCCTGGCCGATCATCGCCAGCACTTCGTCGAATATTGCCTGGTCGAGATGCCGCTGCCCCGAATCGTCATACCAGGTCTCGTCGACGAGCAGACGCGCCTCGACGACGCGCCGTTCGGGATGCGCCAACCCGATGCCCTCCGGCAGCGGCTTGTAACGCTGCCAGGCAGCCATGCTCCCCCACAGCGCCATCGCGATGGCCAGAACTCCCCATAACCACATGGACGTGCCGCCTCCCTGGCGGGTATTTCCGAGTCTCGGCATGCCGTCGCTCCCGGCTGATGGTGGCCCGATTCCGTGGCCATGCCGAGCAGCATACCGTCTTGCCGTCAAGGGTGCAGGCTCGTCCCGGCTGCGTCATGGGGATAACAGGCGTCACGAGAGACACCGAGGGTGAGGTCAGGACAAGGCGAAGAAGGCACCGGTCGCCGCAATCACCGCGCCGACAACACGCAGCGGACGACTCTCACGGGCCTTCAGCCAGCCACCGGCCAATCGCACGGTCAGGGTAATCGCCAATGTCGCCAGGCTGAAGCCCGCCAGGTAGGCGACAAGCGAGGCGCCATGCGGCATCTCGGTGCCATGGGCATGGCCATGGAAGAGCATGAAGCCCACCACCAGAAGGCCGCCCAGCAAGCTCGGCAAGCGCGCCAGGGTCGCGACCAGCACCCCGGCCAGCAGCACCGACAGCGCGATGGCGCTTTCTACCCCAGGCAGGCCGACACCGACGACGGCCAATCCCGCACCGATGATCATGCCGCCCACCGCGAGACAGGGCACAGCCAGGCGGAGTCGACGTGACTGACCGAGGCTCCATAGACCAATGGCCGCCATCACCAGCAGATGATCGGGACCGAACAGCGGATGTACCAGACCGGCCATGAAACTACCCTGTTCGGCGCCATGGCCGGGGTGTGCCATGGCCAGGCCGGACACGAGCAGCAGGCCGGGAACGGCGAGCCAGAAACGGAAATAAGGCAGAGGGGGCATGGTGATCTCCTTGTCGTGATCGAGGGTCATCGGATGCGTGAGCTTCAAGGGGTCAGTCGTCCACGGCGGCGCGGCGTTCATCGAGACGGTCAGGCAACATCCCCCGCTCGAGGAGGAAATCGACGATGGTCTCCAGCCCCACCCCATCGTGCAGATTGGTGAACACGAAGGGTCGCTCGCCACGCATCATGGCCGCGTCGCGTTCCATCACCTCGAGCGAGGCATGAACCTGTTCGGCGATATCGATCTTGTTGATGATCAGCAGGTCCGACTTGGTAATGCCCGGCCCCCCCTTGCGCGGGATCTTGTCGCCGGCCGAGACGTCGATGACATACAGCGTCAGATCGGACAATTCCGGACTGAAGGTCGCCGACAGGTTGTCGCCGCCGGACTCGACCAGCACCAGCTCGAGTCCGGGGTGACGTGCCTGGAGATCATCGATGGCGGCGAGGTTCATCGAGGCATCCTCGCGGATCGCGGTATGTGGACAGCCACCGGTCTCGACCCCGAGGATCCGATCGGCGGGCAATGCCTGATGGTGCGTCAGAAAATCGGCATCCTCGCGGGTATAGATATCGTTGGTCACCACGGCGATATCGTAGCGCTCGCGCAGCGCCAGACAGAGCTGCTTGAGCAGCGCCGTCTTGCCAGAACCTACCGGCCCCCCGACGCCGACGCGCAAACAATGTTTCATAGTCTCGCTCCTTGCATGAATTCCCCTTCCGGGCAGTGACAAGAAGAAAGAGGGAAGGAGGAAGAGGGGAGACGAGCTGGCCACAAGATGTTGGGCGACAGGAGTCTTCCTTCCTTCACTCTTCCAGCGGCGTTAGCCGCGCTTCCCTCTCCCCGCTAACTCCTGAACAACCGCGAATACTGGGTCTCGTGCAGGGCACTGGCGAGCGCCAGGCCGGGCAATGCCGGCCCCAGGTCGTCGTCCGGCAGCCTCGATGCCGTCGCGACCGCGTCGGCGAGGGCCGGCCGCGTGCGCTCGATGATGCGCTGGGCCGAGGTCTGCCCCAACGGCAATGCCTTGCAGGCCACCGCCAGCTGGTTCTCGAGCCAGGCCCAGGCAAAGCCCAGAAGCGCTTCTTCTTCGTCGATACCACGCCGCCAGGCGGCCAGGCCGAACATCACCACATAGCCCGGGGACTCGGGCAGGCTCGGCGTCGTCGGCAAGAGATCCAGGTTCCCCAGCAGTCTCACCAGCGCCGCCCCCAGACGATGTTCCTCCTCGAGCAGTTCCCGGGTCTCGCGATTGGCCTGGAGCCAGTCGTTCCAGTACGTCAATGACGCCGCGTCGCCGGCCTCCCAGGCCCGCATGACACGGACCAGTACCGGCAGGTCGCAGCGTGTCAGGCCATCATCGAGCACACCCTGCACCCAGGCCTCGAGACGCCTTTCGTCACTTACCCAACCGAGCTCGAAGGCGCTCTCCAGCCCCTGCGACCAGGCGAAGGCGCCGATCGGCAAGGCCGGGCTGACCAGCTGCAGCAAGCCCGTCAGTGCCAGCGGGTCTCGATGACTCGGATTCGTCTCAGTGGGCATGATCATGGCCATGATGTTCCGCCGCGCCATAGGCCCCGGGCTCGGGATCGAACGGCGCCTCGTGATGCTCGAGTCGAGCGCCCAGCCGGCTCGCCAGGTCTTCCAGGACATGATCCGGCGCAAAGCGCACCCAGCCATGGTGCTCATCGCCGCCGATCGCCAGGGTCACGTGTCGGTTGCCCAGGTGATAGCACAATCGGGCCAGCGGCAGGCCGGCCGGCACATGGGCGGTCACCACCGGTTCACTGGCGGCACGCACGGCGATCACGTCCCCCTCTTCCGTGCCCAGACCCTCGCCATCACGAAGCACCGGGCCGCGTTCCAGGAACAACCCCAACTCACGCCCGGTGTCGCTCGTTGCCTTGAGGCGGCCCCGTACGCGCCGCTCATAGGGCAGCGTCAGGGTATCGGTGGCCTGGCCCACCGCGATGGGCCCCAGGCGTTCAGTCAGTTTCAGCATCGTCTACCTCAGTCTCGAGCCGCTCGTAGCTCGTAGCTCGTAGCTCGTAGCTCAGAACAAATGATAACGCTGGGCCAGCGGCAGTTCGGTGGCCGGCTCGCAGGTCAGCAGCTCACCGTCGGCCCGCACTTCGTAGGTCTGTGGATCGACCTCGAGCCGTGGACAAGCCTCGTTCAGCTTCATGTGCCGCTTGCGTATGCCACGCACGTCACGACATGCCGACAGTGGACTGCGAAGGTCCAGCCGCGCGGCGAGACCGGCATCGAGGGCAGCCTGGCTGACGAACGACAGGCGTGTATGACTCGCCGCCCGCCCCAGGGCGCCGAACATCGGTCGGTAATGCACCGGCTGGGGCGTGGGAATCGAGGCATTGGGATCGCCCATGGGCGCCAGGGCAATCATGCCCCCCTTGAGGACCAGCGCCGGCTTGACGCCGAAGCAGGCCGGATCCCACAGCACCAGATCGGCCAGCTTGCCGACCTCCACCGAGCCCACCTCATGCGCGATGCCGTGTGTCAGCGCCGGATTGATGGTGGTCTTGGCGATATACCGGCGAGCGCGAAAATTGTCGGCACCGCGCTCGACATCCTCCGGCAACAGGCCGCGCTGGACCTTCATCTTGTGCGCGGTCTGCCAGGTGCGGCACACCACCTCGCCGACCCGCCCCATGGCCTGGGCATCGGAGGCGATCATGGCAATCACGCCCATGTCGTGGAGGATGTCCTCGGCGGCGATGGTCTCGCGGCGGATGCGCGAATCGGCGAAGGCCACGTCCTCGGGAATCGACGGATCCAGGTGGTGGCAGACCATCAGCATGTCCAGGTGCTCGTCGATGGTGTTCACCGTGTAGGGCCGGGTCGGATTGGTGGAGGACGGCAGCACGTAATCGAGGGCACAGGCGGTGAGGATGTCCGGGGCATGCCCGCCCCCGGCGCCTTCGGTGTGATAGGTATGGATGCCGCGCTCGGCGAAGGCCGCCAGGGTGTCCTCGACAAATCCCGATTCGTTCAGGGTATCGGTGTGAATGGCGACCTGGACGTCATATCGCTCGGCCACGCTCAGGCAGTTGTCGATGGATGCCGGGGTGGTGCCCCAGTCCTCGTGCAGCTTGAGGCCCATGGCGCCCGCCTCGATCTGGGCGTCGAGCGACTCGGGCAGGCTGGCGTTGCCCTTGCCGAGCAGACCGATGTTCATCGGCAACTCATCCACGGCCTGGAGCATGCGGCCGATATGCCAGGCCCCTGGTGTACAGGTCGTCGCATTGGACCCGGTGGCCGGTCCCGTACCACCACCCAGCATGGTGGTGACGCCGCTGGCCAGCGCTTCTTCCACCTGTTGCGGGCAGATGAAGTGAATATGCGCGTCGATGTGACCGGCGGTGAGGATCTTGCCCTCGCCGGCGATGATCTCGGTGCCGGGGCCAATGACGATCTGTACATCGGGCTGGGTATCGGGGTTGCCGGCCTTGCCGATGGCCGCGATGCGCCCGCTCTTCAGCCCCACATCGGCCTTGACGACGCCCCACCAATCGAGGATCAGGGCATTGGTGATCACGGTATCCATCACTGCGTCGTCATGGCGCTGACTCTGCCCCATGCCATCGCGAACCACCTTGCCACCACCGAACTTGACCTCGTCGCCGTAAGGCGCGGCATCGCTTTCCACCTCGATCCACAACTCGGTATCGCCGAGACGCACCCGATCCCCGGTGGTGGGACCGTACATATCGGCATAGGCCTGACGACTGACCTTGTTCGAGGTCGTATCGGTCATGACGGCTCTCCCTTGTCGGCGTCGACAGATGATGAAACTCGCGCGGCAGCGGGCGCACTAGAGAGCGGCCCCATCACCTCGCCGCGAAAACCGAAGACATGCCGGCTGCCGACATAGGGAATCAGCGTGACATCGCGGCTCTGCCCCGGCTCGAAGCGAATCGCCGTGCCGGCGGCTACGTCGAGACGATGCCCTCGTGCCTTCTCGCGATCGAAAACCAGCGCCGGGTTGGCCTCGGCGAAGTGGTAGTGGGAACCGACCTGGACCGGTCGATCGCCGGTGTTGGCCACCTCGAGGGTGATGCGTTCACGTCCCTCGCACAGCGCGATCTCGCCGTCCTGCAACTGATATTCACCGGGAATCATGTCGTGGCTCCTTTCCTCACGCCGTCCCCCTCACACAATGGGGTCATGGATAGTGACCAACTTGGTCCCGTCGGGGAACGTCGCCTCCACCTGCACCTGATCGATCATCTCCGGGACGCCTTCCATGACATCGTCACGCCCGAGGATCTCCCGTCCCTCGCCCATCAGGTCGGCCACGCTGCGGCCGTCACGGGCTCCCTCCATGATCTGGCAACTGATCAACGCCACGGCCTCGGGATAATTCAAGCGGAGGCCGCGTTCACGTCGACGCTCCGCCAGCAGGCCCGCCGTGAACAGCAACAGCTTGTCCTTGTCTCTGGGGGTCAGTTCCATAGCAGTAGCTCCCAAACCATGTCGTTTGCATTCGGTGTCCAGGCTGTCGCCTGCCAGCTGGAAGAGCGGCGCTCCGCGCCTGGAAGCGTGAAGCTGGAAGGAACCGCATTGCCTGGATAACGGAGACTTCCAACTTCGAGCTTCGAGCTTCGAGCTTCGAGCTTCGAGCTTCGAGCTTCGAGCTTCGAGCTTCGAGCTTCGAGCTTCGACAAGATGATGTTCGGTGCTCGGAGCTCGTCACTCGTCGCTGAGGCGAAGCCTCGTCAGGTACTCCAGATTCTCGGCTCCTGGGCCTTGCGCCCGGTCAGCCGAGGCCGCAGCACGTCCCAGGCACGCCGGCACAGGTCCCAGGCCTCGTTTCGCGAATTCCCCAGATAACGCAACAGCAGGACACCATGGCGGGCCGTGACGGCCCAGCGATGCGAGCCGGGCAGGTCATCGCGCAAGGCTGCAACCGCCTCTGCTTCGTCTTCCTCGGAGAGTCCTGCCGCCCAGAGCGAAGCCTGAACCGTGGCCCCACCCTGCCCCCAGTGGCCATGAAAGCGAGGGTGGGTGGGGTCCAGAGGTTGGCGTTCCAGCCACAGCGGACGCCCCTCCCGCGTCAGGTGAAAGCGTTGTTCCAGGTGGCCCGAGGCAAAGGGCAGATCGCTGGCTGGACGACCCAGCGCCAGCACCTCCCAGCCCAGGCAGCGGGCATTGCCGGTGAGTTCGATGGTGGTGACCTGCTCGCCCCGCGAACCATCGAAGGCAATGGTTTCCTGAGGCAACCACTCCAGCACGCCGTCATCGGCGACCTCGAGGCGGGTGTGCTGCCGCCAGGGCACGCCCTGGCTGTCGGCGCGGTAGAGCTTGTTGGCGGCCGGCGTCGTCAACAACGCCCGGGCACCGGCTCCCACCTCGACATCGATGTTCAATGCATCGCCGCTGACCACGCCACCGGGAGGATGCAGCAGGTAGACATGGCAGGTGCCGGGGCAGCCGCCCGTATCGCGCCCCTCCGGATAGAAGGGCCGCTGGACCCGCAATGGCCCCTGGTGACGCGCCCGGGATAGTCGAGTCACGGTATCCCGTGCCGCAAAGCCGAGATCCAGCGACGCCACCCAGCGACGGCCGGCATCGAAGCGGTGGCCCGACTCGAGATAAGGAGAAATGGCACGCGGGATGGCCGTCATCGACAAGGGTCCTGTGAATCCGATGGCTGTTGCCCTTACCCGCAGCAAGTCACGTACCAACCTGGTGAAATCACCAAAAATATTTTTAAAATCAAAAACCTGCTTTGTACACAAAGAAGTATCCGCCCGCCGATTTGCACCACCGACGCCGACGCGCGGAAGGGTTATCGCACCATCCGAGTGCGGAAGATCGAGGAGCGCACCGTCATGAAGCGGCGCCTAGACACTCAAGTGCTCCTTGATCAAGGCATCGGACAGTTCGCCGATCCCGCCACGGGCTACCGGCCGACCACGGTCCAGTATCGTGAAACGATCGGCATACCTGCGCGCAAAGGGCAGCTTCTGCTCCACCAACAATACCGTCAGGCCATCCTCGGCGATCAGCCGGCGGATCACCTCGCCGATCTGGGTGACGATATTGGGCTGGATGCCCTCCCCCGGCTCGTCGAGAATCAGCAGGCGCGGTTCCAGTACCAGGGCACGGCCGATGGCCAGCTGCTGCTGTTGACCGCCGGAGAGATCACCGCCACGGCGATGCTTCATCTCCTCGAGCACCGGGAATAGCTCATGGACGCGCTCGGGGATGGTTCGCCGACCATCGCCGCGGGCGGCCAGGCCGGTTCGCAGATTCTCCTCGA
Organism: Halomonas elongata; assembly: GCF_029081005.1. Lineage (GTDB taxonomy): Bacteria > Pseudomonadota > Gammaproteobacteria > Pseudomonadales > Halomonadaceae > Halomonas > Halomonas elongata_B. The sequence goes on from NZ_JAJQTQ010000010.1 coordinate 32,789, forward strand.
CGGTGAGCAGCGGAAAGATCTGCCGCCCCTGGGGCACATAGCCGATACCCAGCCGAGAGCGGTCTTCCACCCGTCGGCGAGTCAGTTCCGTGTCGTCGGCGTAGCGGATGTTCCCGGAAGCCACCGTGACCTCGCCCATGACCGCCTTCATCAGGGTGGTCTTGCCCACTCCGTTGCGGCCCATCACACAGGTGCACTGCCCCGCCGGCACCTCCAGATCCAGGTCCCAGAGGGTATGGCTCTCGCCGTAGTACTGGTTCAGCTTGTCGACGCTCAGCATCAGGCGGCCTCCTCCTCGGCACCCAGGTAGACCTCGATTACCTTCGGGTCATTGGAGACCGTGTCCATGCTGCCCTCGGCCAGCACGCTGCCCTGGTGCAGCACCGTCACGGTGCGAGCGATGGAGCGCACGAAGCCCATGTCATGCTCGACGACGACCACCGACTGCTTGCCCTTGCCGGCCAGTCCGGTGAGCAGCTCGGCGGTACGCTCCATCTCCTGCTCGGTCATGCCGGCCACCGGTTCGTCGACGAGCAGCAGTCGCGGACGCTGCATCAACAGCATGCCGATCTCCAGCCACTGCTTCTGACCGTGGGAGAGGGTTCCCGCCGTCGCGTAGCGCAACTCGACAAGGCCGATGGTCGCGAGCACTTCCTCGATGCGGTCACGTCCTTCGCCGGTCAGGCGAGCGATCAGCGTGGGCAGGACCCGCTTGTCGGCGGCCATGGCCAGCTCCAGGTTCTCGAAGACCGTCAGCGCCTCGAAGACCGTGGGCTTCTGGAACTTGCGACCAATGCCGAGGCTGGCGATCTCCGGCTCGTTCAGGGTCAGCAGGTCATGGCGGCTGCCGAACCACACCGAGCCGATGCCGGGCCGGGTCTTGCCGGTGATGATGTCCATCATGGTGGTCTTTCCGGCGCCGTTGGGGCCGATGATGCAGCGCAGCTCGCCATCGTCGATGGTCAGGTTCAAGTCATTGATGGCCTTGAAGCCGTCGAAGCTGACGTTGACGTCCTCCAGGTAGAGGATGGGGCCGTGGCGCACATCCACCGGGGAGTGCGCCGGAACCAGGAAATCGAAGACGCGCTCCCGGTTGGCCAGGGACTTGAGGATGTTCATGCGGTGCTTTCCCCCGTGGTCGGTTGGGTCGTCGCGGTATGGCTTGCACGTCGCCAGGGACGCAGGCTCAGCAGGCCGGCGATGCCCCTGGGCAGGAAGACGGTGACCAGCACGAACATGCCGCCCAGAGCGAACAGCCAGGCATCGGGCATCACGCCGGTGAAGACCGTCTTGGCGTAGTTGACCAGCAGCGCACCGATCACCGCCCCATAGAGGGTCGCACGGCCACCCAGGGCCACCCACAGCACGACTTCGATGGAGAAGATCGGAGAGAACTCGCCGGGATTGATGATGCCCACCTGAGGCACATAGAGGGCGCCGGCCACCCCGGCAAGCATCGCCGAGACCACGAAGACGAACAGTTGGAAGCGCTCGACCCGGTAGCCCAGAAAGCGCGTGCGTGCCTCGGCATCGCGGCAGGCCACGCTGACCCGGCCCAGCTTGCTGGCAACGATCGCCCGACACAGTACATAGCCCAGCGCCAGGGCGATGCCGGTAGCAAGGAACAGGCCCAGCCGGGTGCCATCGCTTCTCAGGTCGAAGCCCAGCAATTCGCGAAAGTCGGTGAGGCCGTTGTTGCCGCCGAAGCCCATCTCGTTGCGGAAGAAGGCCAGCATCAGGGCGAAGGTCATGGCCTGGGTGATGATCGACAGGTAGACGCCGGTGACCCGCGAACGAAACGCCAGGAACCCGAACACCAGGGCCAGCAGGCCCGGCGCCAGGAGCACCATCAGGAAGGCGAACCCGGGCATGTCGAAGCCCAGCCAGTACCAGGGCAGGCTGTCCCAGTCCAGAAACACCATGAAGTCCGGCAGCACCGGGTCGCCATAGGTGCCCCGGTCGCCGATCTGGCGCATCAGGTACATGCCCATGGCATAGCCCCCCAGGGCGAAGAAGGCGCCATGACCGAGACTCAGGATGCCCAGGTAGCCCCACACCAGGTCGACGGCAACCGCGAGCAACGCATAGCTCAGATACTTGCCGAGCAGTGTCACCGCGTAGGTGGAAACGTGCAGAGGATGGCCCGCCGGCACGGCCAGGTTGAGCAGGGTGACCAGTGCCAAGGCGGCCAGCAGGACACTCAGGAACAGCCGGGTCGAGCGTTCGGAAAAAGGTCGTGTCAGCCACATGATGGTCTAGCCCTCCGCCGCTCGGCCCTTCTGTGGAAAGAGTCCGCGGGGGCGCTTCTGGATGAACAGGATGATGAACACGAGCACGACGATCTTGGCCAGCACCGCACCGGCCCAGGGCTCCAGCACCTGGTTGATGACGCCCAGCGACAGGCCCGCCACCAGAGTGCCCCAGAGATTCCCCACACCGCCGAACACCACCACCATGAAGGAGTCGATGATGTAGTTCTGGCCCAGGTTGGGACCCACGTTGGTGAGCTGCGAGAGCGCCACCCCGGCCAGCCCTGCGACCCCGGAGCCCAGTGCGAAGGTCAGGATATCCACCCGGGTGGCGCGGATGCCCATGGCACGTGCCATGGCACGGTCCTGGGTCACCGCCCGCACTTCAAGGCCCAATCGGGTACGACGCATGACCAGCATCAGGCCGGCGAACACCACCAGGGCAAAGCCCAGTACATAGAGCCGGTTGAGGGTCAGCGAGAGGCCCTCGTTGAGCATCAAGGAACCACTCATCCATTCCGGCGTGACCACCGTGCGGTTCTGCGGGGAGATGACCGTGCGCACCAGCTGCTGCAGGATCAGGCTGACGCCGAAGGTGGCCAGCAGAGTCTCCAGCGGCCGCCCCTTGAGGAACTGGATGACGCCTCGTTCGATGGCCACCCCGGCCAGCGCCGCCACCAGGAAACCGGCAGGGATCGCCAGCAGCAGCGCCAGGCCCGGCTGACCGGGCAGCAGCTGTTGCATGGCCCAGGTGGTATAGGCGCCGAGCATGATCAGTTCGCCGTGGGCCATGTTGATCACGCCCATCACGCCGAAGGTAATGGCCAGACCGATGGCCGCCAGTACCAGCACCGAGCCCAGCGAAAGCCCGAAATAAAGCGTCTCCAGCCCGCGATTGAGCATCATCTTCTGCTCGATATCGGCCAGGGCCGAGGTCGCGGCGGCAGCAAGCTCGGCATCCTCGCTGCGACTGGCGGCATTCAGCGCCGAACGGACTCGGGTGTTGAGACTGCCGGCCAGGACATCCACCGCCGCGGCATCGCCCTCCTCCAGACGGTGGATGGCCAGCGCTTGCTCGAGCAGGCGACGCACCTCGGCGTCCTCCTCCTCGCCGATGACTACCCTGAGCGGCTCGGCCAGGCTGGCATCGACGTCACCGAGCAGTGCTCTGGCCGCCTCGCGACGCTCGCCCACCTGCTCGGCATGCAGATCGATCACCGCCAGCGCCCCCTGCAATTGGCCGCGCAGCGCGTTGTTGATACCGATGCGGTCCAGCTCGCGACGCGACATCTCGCCGGCATCCTCGAAGCTCAGCGCATCGACCACCGGCCAATGGCGGCCGCGGTTCTCGACGACCACGACGAAGCGGCCGGTGTCCTTGTGACGCTGCAGCTTGCCGCCGAGCAGCGCTTCGAGCCAACGGCGGCTGCGCGCGTCGCCGCTGGCGATGATAGTCTCGACAGCCTCGCCCTTGTCGGCGTAGGAATCGGTATCGAGAGAATCCAGCAGGGCCTGGCCGGGATCGTCCTGTGCCTGGGCGGCCAACGGCAGGCCGAACAACAGGCAGAGACACAGCAGGCCCGACAGGCAGCGTGGAAGCATCCTCATGGGCGTGTCCTGTAGGAAGTGGGGAGGTGTCGCCTCTCTGAAGCCAGGCCCGTGCATGTTTCAGAGCTATCGACGTCGGAGGAATCGCTCGGGGCTGTTCCGTCGACAAGCCTTCGAGAAGGCGCTATGAACCCATCCCTGGGCGCTACCGACGCCTTTCCTGGCGTCGGACCTTCTCTTCGGCTTGTCCCCGGCGCCCCTCGCTTTGCGCCATAACGATAGCCCTGGCGCGCACCCGGCCTGAAAACGTCTTGGCGGGGGTTATTCCTCGGGCGCTTCTTCCTCGGCCTGGCTGCCGCCGCAGCTGCCGCGCACCACGTTATAGTTCCCGCACTCCAAGGGCTTGCGCCAGTCGCTGATCAGGTCCCGGGAGCCTTCCAGATAATCGGACCAGGCGTCACCGGCCACGGTGGAGGGCGTCTCCCAGACGATGGAAAACTGGCCGTTATCCTGAATCTCGCCGATCAGCACCGGCTTGGTGATGTGATGGTTGGGCATCATGGTGGCGTAACCGCCGGAGAGGTTCGGCACCGAGACACCGATGATGGCGTCCTTGACTGCATCGACATCGGTGGTACCGGCCTTGCGTACCGCCTCGGCCCACATGTTGAAGCCGATGTAGTGGGCCTCCATGGGATCGTTGGTCACCGCCATCTCATCGCCGGTATGCTCGATCCAGGCATCGATGAAGTCGTAGTTGGCGTCGGTATCGACGCTCATGAAGTAGTTCCAGGCAGCCATGTGCCCGACCAGCGGGGCGGTATCGATGCCGGTGAGTTCCTGCTCGCCCACCGAGAAGGCCACCACCGGAATGTCGGCGGCCTCGATGCCCTGATTGCCGAGTTCCCGATAGAAGGGCACATTGGCATCGCCATTGATGGTGGAGACCACCGCGGTCTTCTTGCCCTGGTTGCCGAACGCCTTGATCTCGGAAACGATGTTCTGCCAATCGGAATGGCCGAAGGGTGTGTAGTTGACCATGATGTCGTCGTCCGCAACCCCGTGCGACGTCAAGTAGGCCTCGAGGATCTTGTTGGTGGTACGCGGATAGACATAGTCGGTGCCGGCCAGCACCCAGCGCTCCACCCCGACGTTGTTCATCAGATAGTCGACGGCGGGAATGGCCTGCTGATTGGGCGCGGCACCGGTATAGAAGACGTTCTCGGAGGACTCCTCGCCCTCGTACTGCACCGGGTAGAAGAGCAGGCCGTCGAGTTCCTCGACGACCGGCAGCACCGACTTCCTCGACACCGAGGTCCAGTTGCCGAAGATGACATCGACCTCTTCCTGGGCCAGCAGCTCACGAGCCTTCTCGGCGAACAGCGGCCAGTCCGAGGCAGGATCGACCACCACGGCCTCCAGCTTGCGACCCAGCAGACCACCCTGGGCGTTCTGCTGCTCGATCAGCATCTCCACGGTCTCCTTGAGCACCGTTTCACTGATCGCCATGGTGCCGGACAGCGAGTGCAGGATGCCCACCTTGATGGGGTCTTCCTGGGCCAGAGCGGGAGCGGCGAAGCACAGACTCAACAATGGGGCGGCCAACCAGCGAGGGCGCATGGTGCGACGACGTGGGGTCATGATGATCTCCTTGCGATCCGGGTCATTGTTCTTGGAAGCAGGTCATCGGAAGCCGGGGCATGTACCCGTAAGCCACCTTTCTGCCATCTTCAAGAGGATCTGCAAGAGCCGCACCAGAACCGTTGCCACCAGAATTATTGGTTCAATATCAATCGAGTAACGTTAAGAACATCGACGTTCATCTCACCGACGTCCTCTCCTGGTGCAATCTGCGGACGGAAACCGCCCCGAATCGGTGCCAACATCCACCACCCTGCACCCTGATCGAGCGCCAACGAAAAAACGGGGGCACCGGTCCAGGCCGGTACCCCCGTCAGGGCGTCATCCAGGTTGAAGGTCAGTCGCCTTCGGGACCTCCGGTCCCGGTGGCCGCCTTCATGCGCCGACGCAGGATGGGCCCGACGATATAGGGCAGGATCAGCCCAAGGCCGGCGAACACCCACAGGCCGATGGCTAGGCCACTGTTCCAGAGAACGGTCCAGTCGCCGTCGGAAATGTCCATGGCATGGCGGAGGTTCTTCTCCATCTCCGGCCCCAGCAGCAGGCCGAGAATCACCGGCACCAGCGGAATCTCGAGCTTTCTCAGCACATAGCCCGCCACCCCGAAGGCCACCATGAAGTAGAGATCGAAGGTCGTGTTGCTGATCGAGTAGATGCCCACGAAGGCGATCATGGTCACGATCGGCAGCAGATACATCGGCGGCACCGACAGCAGCTTGACGAAGATGCCCACCAGCGGAATGTTGAGCACCAGCAGCAGGAAGTTGCCGATCAACAAGGCCGCGATCACGCCCCAGACGATGTCGGCGTTCTGGGTGAACATCAACGGGCCCGGCGTGATGTTGAGCGAGATCAGCAGCGCCAGCAGCACAGCGGTGGTACCACTACCGGGTACGCCCAGCGTCAGCATGGGCACCAGCGCACCGCTGGAGGCACCGTTGTTGCCGGCTTCTGGTCCCGCCACACCACGCGGGTCCCCTTCGCCGAAATAGCCCTTCTTGCCGACGACCTTCTTTTCCAGCGTATAGCCGATAAAGCTGCCCAGGGAGGCCCCTGCCCCCGGCAGTACCCCCGCGATGAAGCCCAGCACGCCACCCCGGATGCTCGACGGCATGATCTCGCGAATGTCCTTCCAGGAGAGCGTCAGCTTGTTGACGGTCATCTTTTCCTTGCCACCACCGGCCTTGTCCTCGATGAAGAACAGCAGCTCGGAGATAGCGAACAGCCCGACGATGGCGATGATGAAGTCCACCCCTTCGTAGAGCTCCAGCACCCCGAAGGTATAGCGCTGCACCCCGGTCGTATCGATACCCACGGTGGCAATCATCAGGCCGATGCAGGCAGCGACCACCGTCTTCATCGGATTCTTGCCGGTAATGCCGCCCAGGGTCGCGAAGGCCAGCAGGAAGAGCGCGAAGTATTCCGCCGGACCGAAGGTCAGGGCGAAGTCGGCCAGCAAGGGCGCCAGCAGAATGAGCCCGATGGTGGCAATCAGGCTGCCCATGAACGACGCCACGGCAGAGATCGCCAGGGCCTCGGCAGCCTTGCCCTTCTGGGCCATGGGATAGCCATCCAGACAGGTCATCATCGCCGGCTCGTCGCCGGGAATGTTGAGCAGGATCGAGGAGATGCGGCCGCCGTACATGGCACCGGCATAGACCGCGGTGAGCATGATCAACGCGGTCTCGGGCTGCAGCCCCAGCGTGAAGGCCAGCGGAATCAGGATCGCCACGCCATTGGCCGGCCCGAGGCCCGGCAGGGCGCCGATCAGGGTGCCGAGGAAGGCCCCCAGCAAGGCGAACATCAGGTTGTGCGGTGCCAACGCGACCGCAAAACCGTCCATCAAGTAACCCAGGGTTTCCATCAGCCAACCTCCAGGAACGACAGCAGACCCAGCGGCAGTGCAAGGCCCAGGGCGAAGTTGAACACCAGAAACACCACCACGCCGGCCAGGGCCCCGGTCATGTAGGCCCTGGGCAGGTCAGCGCCCATGCGCCAGCACAAGGTGCCCACCGCCAGGGTGGTGCTGATGATGAAGCCGAGCGGCTGCAGCAACGCGGTGTAGAGCAGCAGGACCACTACCGCAATGACCAGCTCGATGCCGGTACGGCTCCATGGCCAGGCGTTGTCCGGATCCGGCCGCACGATCAGGTAAAGGCTGCTCAGCACGAGCACCACGGCCAGAAGATAGGGAAAGGTTTCGGGTCCGACTGCCTCGGACCCGCCAAACGGCACGGGGAACTGGCTGGCGCCCCAGCCGTACGCGACGGCCAGGACGATCAGCAGAACACCGAAGATACGGTCGTTGAAGGTCATCACTTGATCAACCCGATATCCTTGGAGAGTGTTTCGATGTCATCGATCTGGTTCTTGACGAATTCTTCGAACTCGCCGGCGCTCATGTGGAACGGCATCAAACCGTTCTGCTTCATGACAGCCTTCCACTCATCGCTCTGGTAGATGGTGTCCATGGCGTCGGTCCAGTACTGCTTGGCGTCGTCGGAGATATCCGCCGGCATGTAGAAGCCTCGCCAGTTGGGGCCGATGGCATCGATACCCTGCTCCTTGGCGGTCGGAATATCGCTGAACTCACCGGGCAGGCGTTCTTCGGACAGCACCGCCAGCACCCGCAGGTCGCCGGACTCCATGAAGCCCTGGGCCTCGGAAATATCACCGGTGAAGGCATCGACGTGGCCACCGACCACCTGGGTCATGGCTTCACCGCCATTGTTGTAGGAGAGATAGGGAACGCGCGGCAGGTTCTCCACGCCGGCCGCCTGGGCGGCGATCAGTACCTTGAGGTGATCCCAGCCACCCTTGGCGCTACCGCCAGCGAACTTGACGCTGCGCGGATCCTCCTTGAGCGCATCCATCAGTCCCGGCAGGTCCTCGTACTCGGCATCGTCGGCGACGGCGATGACGCCATAATCGGCACCCAGGGCACCGATCCAGTTGACCATGTCGGCGTTCATGCCGGGGAACTGCCCCTGGGCCAGGCGCGTCGTCGTGGCGGTGGAAGCCGCCACCAGCAACTGGTCGTCGCCGGCGCGCTTGCTGACGGTATGGGCATAGGCCACGCCACCGCCGGCACCGGCCATGTTGATGGTCTGTACACTGGCCGGAACCAGGTCCAGCTCCTCGAGGACGGTACCGACACTACGGCAGGTGAAATCCCAGCCACCGCCCGGATCGGCGGGCGCCAGGCATTCCATCTTGCCCTCCGGTTCGAAGGCCATGGTGGAACTCGCGCCGACCGTGAAGGCGGCGACGGCAACGAAAGTGAGCGGCGTCTTGATGGACATTGTTGTTGTCCCCTGAGGTCGATGAAATGAAGATCGCTTGAAGGACGCTGACGGCTAGCTTACAATTCTGTAAGGCAGAACAACGTTCCTCAGAATGGAAAGCTAGGCGTGACGCTTCGGCGGGTCAACGCCTTCCCAGGTAAATTGCGACCAAAGTTCAATCTCGTGAGACAAAGGGGCATGGCATGGCACAGGATCGTGTGGAAGCCGTCGAGCGCGCCTTGACGGTACTCGAGGCCTTCGATTCCCCCCAGGAACACTTCACCCTCGCCGACCTGGCCCAGGCCACCGGTTTCTACAAGAGCACCCTGCTGCGCCTGCTCGGCTCGCTGGAGCGACACGACTATGTACAGCGCGGCAGTGACGGTCGCTGGCGCCTGGGCGGCAGTCCGTCACGCCTGGCGCGTCGTCACGCCCCGTCGCGTCAACTGGCCACGCGCATCCAACCCCTGCTGGATCGACTGACTGCCGAGACAGGCGAGACCGCGGCCTTGCTGGAGGCACAGCCAGGGATCGCCGAATGCCGGCTGGTGGCGCTGCCCGACGCCGACCTGCGCCATGACCTCAGGCCGGGCCAGCGTTGGGAGATCGACACCGCGGGAGATCCACGGCCGCTACTGCCGGGCGGCACCATGGAATGCCGAGTGCTGGACGACGCTCCCGAGTCCCCCTCCCTGTGGCTGACGCTCTCGGGGCCGGCGAGCCGACTCAGCCCGCAACGGGCACGCCGTGCCCTCGACGGCGCCGTGGCAAGACTCCACGAGACCGAGGAGACGGCGTCATGACGGTACTGCTGGTGGAAGACGACCGTCTGCTGACCGAGACTCTGGTCGGCGCTCTGGAACTCGAGGGGCATCGTGTCCGTCATCTGGCCGATGGCGTCGAAGCCTGCGCCGCCCTCGATGCACCGGATCACGGCCACGCCCTGATCCTGCTGGATCTCAACCTGCCCGGCTGCAGCGGACTGGAGGTGCTGGAAACCTTGCGTCGGCACGATAACGATACCCCGGTACTGATTCTCACCGCACGCGGCGCCGTGGAGGACCGGGTTCGCGGGCTGGACCTTGGCGCCGACGACTATCTCGCCAAGCCCTTCGCTCTGGACGAGCTGGAGGCCCGGATTCGTGCCCTGTTGCGCCGTCGCGAACGCCATCAGGTACTTCAGGTCGGCTCGCTGCGCTTCGACGGCCTGGCACAACGCTTCAGCCTCGCCGACGCCCCCCTGTCGCTGCCCCCACGTGAGCAACGCCTGCTGGCCTGCCTGATGCATCATGCCGGCGAACCGGTGGACAAGGCGCGGCTGGCCGAGGAAGCCTTCCAGGGCGAACCCATGGGCGACAACGCCATCGAGGTCTATGTCCACCGCCTGCGCAAGCGCCTGGGCGATGACGGCGTCGCGCTGCGCACCGTGCGCGGCATCGGCTACCTGCTGGAGGCGACGTGATCACTCGGGACAGCCTCTATAGCCGCTTGCTGACGTGGTTATTGCTGCCCCTGCTGGCCCTGGGCGGGCTGATGCTGTTCCAGGCCTGGCTCGATGCCCGCCAGACGGCCGATCGCGCCTTCGATCGGCTGCTGGAGGCCGCGACCCTGGCGATCGCCGAGCAGGTCCAGTGGCAGGACGACCGGCTGTGGCTCGATCTGCCGCCCGCCGCGCTCGAGATGCTGGCCACCGACGCCGAGGAACGCGTCTTCTACGCGATCTACGACAACCGGGGACGCTTCGTGACCGGTAACGCCGAACTGCCGGGCATCGACAGTGATGGTGCCAACGCCGATGACGGACTCTATTATCGCGACATCCAGTGGCGCGGCCTGGCCCTGCGCGAGGGCGTCCGACGCACACGTCTCGAAGACTGGCGACAGCGCGAGCGCTTCGATGTGCGCGTCGCGCATACTCGGGAAGGACGCGAGCGCTTGGCCAGCCAGCTGCTGCGCGGCAACCTGGCCTATATCCTCGGCATGGCCCTGCTGGCAGCCGCCACCCTGGTGATCGCCATTCGTACCGCCCTCGCCCCGCTCACCCGCCTGCGCCGCGCCATCCGTGCCCGGGACCCGCGCACCCTGGCGCCGCTGGAACTTCCCCTGCCCCGCGAGCTGGCCGAACTGCGCGAGACGCTCAACGAATTGCTGGCACGCATGCGCCGCGTGCGCGCCAACCAGGAACGCTTCATCGGCGATGCCTCGCATCAGCTGCGCACTCCCCTGGCGGGGCTATCGGCCCGCGCCGAGCTGGCCCTGCGTCAGGACGATCCGACCCAGTGGCGCCAGGCACTGGTCGCCATGCAGGACACCAGTGCCCGCACCTCGCGGTTGGCCATTCAGCTGCTGTCGCTGACCCGGCTCGACAATCCCGAGTACCGACCGGAACTTTCCCCCGTCGCCCTCGACGATATCGCCAGGCAAGCCGTCAAGCAGCACTGGAGCGCCTGCCATCGTGACGGCATCGATCTCGGCGTGGAGACGCCGCAGACCACGGTCAAGGTCCAGGGGCTCGACTGGCAACTCGAGGAGGCGCTGGGCAACCTGATCGACAACGGACGCCGCTACGGGGCTCGCCGGATCACCGTACGGGTCGCCGACGCGCCCCCGGTTCTCGAGGTCGAGGATGATGGCCCCGGCATTCCCGAAGCCAGGCGCCTGCTGATGCTGCGTCCTTTCCACCGCGGCAGTGACGATCCGGATGGCTCCGGCCTGGGCCTGGCCATCGTCGACGGCATCGCCAGGACCCATGGCGCGCGCCTCGGTCTCGAGGACGGCCACGACGGCCAAGGGCTGAGGGTCACCCTGATCTTCCCCGGAGCCCTCTCATGAAGCCCCTCGCCCTGTTGTTCATCCTGCTGTTTCCGCTCACCGCCACCGCCGAGGCGATGCGCTATCCGGCCGCCTCGGGCCCCGAGCGGCCGGAACGACTGATCGTGCACGGCGCCCTGGACGTGGCATACATCCAGCCGTTGCTGGACGACTTCCATCGTCGCCATCCGGACATCGACCTGACCTATCGCAACCTGGACACCCTGCCGCTCTATCGCCGTTTCCTGGCCACGCCCGACGAGGCCGATGTTCTCATTTCCTCGGCCATGCCCTGGCAGTACCGACTCGTCAACGATGGCCACGCTCGCCCCCTGGACACCCCCGCGTCGCGCGACTGGCCCGCCTGGGCGCGCTGGCGTCAGGAGCTTTTCGCCTTCACCTTCGAGCCCATCGTCATGGTGGTACGCCGTGAGCTGCTGGAGCGATATGGTCGACCGGACAGCCATGCCGAGCTGCTGGCCACCCTGCGCGACCACCGTGACGACCTGCGCGGCCGGGTCGTCACCTACGACCCGGAGCGCAGTGGCGCCGGCTATACCTACGCGATCGAGGAATCACGGCTCTCGCCCCGTTACTGGGACTTGATCGCGGCGCTGGGCGATGTCGACACATCCCTGGTGGACACCACCGGCGAGATGCTGGAGGGCCTCACCGATGGACGTTACTGGATCGGCTACAACCTGCTGGGCAGTTATGCGCACCGTGTCGTCGAGGACGACCCCGATCTCGAGATGGTGGTCCCGGATGACTATACCCTGGTGATCCAGCGCCTGGCCTTCATGCCTCGACAGGCGCCGCATCCACGCAACGCGCGACGCTTTCTCGACTATCTGATCGACGAGACCGGGCAAGCCGTGATCGCCAGCCAGACCGCTCTGGGCGCCATTCATCCCGAACTTGACGGCCCCGGCACGGCGGATGCCTGGCGCGCCGAACGCGGCAACGCCTTGCGTCCCCTGACGCTGGGCCCGGGGCTGCTGGCGACCCTCGACGACCTGAAGCGCCAGGCGCTGCTGACACGCTGGCGACGCGAGTTCAACCGCGATGATGAAGACCGCTGAGAGGCGGTTTCAAGGAAGGGAAAAGGCAGGATAGGGTCCGGGTTCCCCGGACCACTACAACGTCGTCCTCAGCGTACGTAGCTGAGCTCCACCGGCGCGACTCCCCGACCCAGCATGCCAAGCTCCCGAGCGGCACGCTTAGAAAGATCGATGACGCGCCCATCGACATAGGGGCCTCGATCATTGATCAGAACCTCGACCTGACGGCCAGTATCGCGGCGCGTCACCACCACCTTGGTACCGAAAGGCAGGGACTTGTGGGCCGCTGTCATCGCCCGCTGGTCGAAGGGTACGCCACTGGCAGTGGTCCGTCCCTGAAAACGGTCGCTGTAATAGGACGCCACCCCTTTCTGGATCGGCGTCAGGCCAGATTCACTGGCCACGCCATCATTCGCGCAGCCACACAGCATAAAGAGCGCCACGGCAAGCACACCATGTCGCAGGAATCGGCGCCTTGCGCCATTCATCTTGTCGGAAAACCCCATGCATCACCTCACGACGGCTTGTACGCCGATATACCGGTCTCCTCTTTCGGTAATCAGGCGCCTCGAGACGTGTCGGACGGCGTCGGGTGCTTTCCCTGCAACCAGCCGGCAGCGCCGGCTCGTGCGTTGTCGAACCAATCCAACGCGTCATGCAACGTCACCACATCGCCGACGATGATCAGTGTCGGCGGTCGAATCTTATCCACATTATCCGCCGAAGGCAAATTGGCCAGGGTGCCCAGGTGTACCCTCTGACGCCGCGTGGTCCCCTGCTCGATCAGCGCCAGCGGCGTATCGGGCGCCAATCCATGGGCCTGCAGGCGCTCGCCGATGATCTCGAGGCTGCCCAGTCCCATGTAGAACACCAGGGTCTGCCCCGGGTGGGCCAGGGTCGGCCAATCCAGTTCACAGCCACCATCACGCAGATGGCCGGTAATGAAACGCACCGATTGCGCATGATCACGGTGGGTCAGAGGAATGCCGGCATAAGCGGCACACCCCGACGCGGCGGTGATGCCCGGCACGACCTCGACCATGACACCGGCGCCGACCAGGACCTCGAGCTCTTCGCCACCTCGGCCGAAGATGAAGGGGTCCCCGCCCTTGAGCCGCACGACCCGCTTCCCGGCTCTCGCCCAGTCGACCAGCGCCTGGTTGATGCCCTCCTGGGGCACACTGTGACTCGAACGCTGCTTGCCGACGTACAACCGTCGAGCATTCGGGTTGGCCAACGCCAGGATTTCCTCGCTCACCAGACGGTCATGCAGGATCACTTCCGCCGACTGCAGACGGCGCAGCGCCTTGATGGTCAACAGCTCCGGATCCCCGGGCCCGGCGCCCACCAGGCTGACCCGCCCCGACATCGACGGGGAAGTCGACGGCGGCAAGGCATCGCTCGACGGGGCTCGGGAGGCGGCGCTCATATTCCATATTTCCTGTCTGAAAAAATTTTATATGCAATAAAGTAATAAAATTGCCTGAAAATTACCACTAATGACGCAGCCCAAGCATATAACCGAATGATTGAGAGGCGGCCGAAATGACATCGCCCCCGCATAGCGGGGGCGATATTCAAGGGCCGGAGCTTGCGACCTCAGGAACAGAAGGCGCGTTTCAGCCCCGGACGGGTCAGTTCGCCGATCAGGGTGACGACAGCCAGCACCAGCGCCAGCCAGGGCCATTGCGCGGCGAAATCGATATCGAGCCAGCCCAGGGCATCGACGAAGATCAACAGGATGCCGAGCGGACTCACATAGCGCACCATGAACAGCCAAAGCCCGTGGATCATCGGCGACAGGCCGAGCTCCTCGCGCAGCATCTCGCTTCGAAGCACGAAACCGGCGAACAGCGCCATGCCCAGACCTCCCAGGGGCATCATCAGACGTGACGTCAAGAAGTCCAGCCAATCGAAGAAGTGCTTGCCGAGCAGCGTCCATTCGGCGCCGACATTGAACGACAGCATGGCCATCGTGCTGATCACCCAGAGCACGATGCCGGTACCCCAGGACGCCACGCGCCGGCTGAGCCCCTTGTTATCGGTGAGCCAGGAGACGGTAGCCTCGACCATGGAAATCGACGAGGTCAGCGCCGCCATGGACAGCATCACGAAGAACAGGATGCCGAACAGGGTGCCCAGGGGCATGGCCTGAAACGCCAGCGGCAGACTCATGAAGATCAACCCGGGCCCGCTGCCCGGCTCCATGCCATTGGCAAAGATCACCGGGAAGATCGCCAGGCCCGCCATCAGCGCTACCAGCGTGTCGGCTACCGCCACGGTCAGGGTGGTACGACCGATGGACGCCTCACGCGGCAGATAGCTGCCATAGGTGAGGATGGCCCCCGAGGCCAGCGAGAGGGTGAAGAAGGCATGGCCCATGGCCGCCAGCATGCCCTCGCTCGAGAGGCTCGAGGCATTGAAGGCGAACAGGAAATGCAGGGCATCGCCGAAGCCCCCCGAGAAGGCGCCATAGCCGATCATGATGATCAGCATGATGACCATGCCGGGCATCATCCAGCTGACACTCTTCTCGATACCGGACTGGACCCCCTTGCCGACGATCACCATGGTGGCCACCGCCACTACCGTGCTCCAGGCGCCGAGGCTCCAGGGGTTGGCATTGTTGGCGGAGAAGATGGCGGCCATGTCATCGACACTGGAGCCCGCCAGGCCACCACTGATCATCTTCCACAGGTAGGCGAAGGACCAGCCTGCCACGACCACGTAGAAGCACAGGATCATGAAGCCGCACAGCATCGCCATCCAGCCAAGCAGTGACCAGGCCGACGAGCGGCCCGCCTCGCTGGCCATCCGGCGAATGGCATCGATGGGACTACCACGGCCGCGTCGCCCGAGGGCGATTTCGGTCATCATGACCGGCACCCCGACCGACAGGATGCAGGCCAGATAGACGAGCACGAAGGCGCCACCCCCGTACTCACCGGTCATGTAGGGAAATTTCCAGACATTGCCCAGGCCGACCGCGGAGCCGGTGGCCGCCAGGACGAAGCCCCAGCGGCCGAGCCACTGGGTACGGGGTCGTTCAGTCTTTGTCATGTTACACCAGGATCACGGAACTCTTGTTGTCGCCCGTCACGAGACATAGCAGCCTCTGGCCAGCCTATATTGTGACGGATTTTGTCGTGATTGGGCAGAGAGACGAAGGATTGTTCTGAAACTGACTCGCCTAACGCCCAGCCCCCGCCGTCGCTGGCGGGGGTTGTCGGGAAGTCACGGGTCAGTCGTCCTTGAGTACGCCACGACGAATCTGATCTTCCTCGATGGATTCGAACAGGGCCTTGAAATTGCCTTCGCCGAAGCCATCGTTGCCCTTGCGCTGAATGATCTCGAAGAAGATCGGGCCGATCACGGTCTTGGTAAAGATCTGCAGCAGGACGCCCTGGTCGGGGCCGCCATCCACCAGCAGGTTCAACTCGCGCAGTTCCTCGAGATTCTCTTCATGATTGGGCACCCTGGCGTCGACCTTCTCGTAATAGGTCTCCGGGGTGGTCATGAAGGTGATGCCCTTGGCCTTGAGCGCACGCACCGTGGCATAGATATCATCGGTGGCCATGGCCAGATGCTGAATGCCCTCGCCGTTGTATTCGCGCAGGAACTCGGCGATCTGGGACGTATCATCGGCAGATTCGTTGATCGGAATGTGCATCTTGCCGCAGGGCGCCGTCATTGCTCGGGAATGCAGACCGGTCTTCTTGCCTTCGATATCGAAATAACGATTCTCGCGGAAATTGGCGAGACGCGTATAGAAATCCGCCCACACATCCATCTGGCCCCGATCGACATTGTGGGTCAGGTGATCCAGCACCTGCAGGCCGGCGCTGTTGTCGCTCGCACTCGTGCCCGGGATCGGCTCGAAATCGATGTCATAGATACTGCGACCATCGCCGTCCACCTTGTGGTCGACGAAGTACAGCAGGGAACCACCGATACCCTCGACGGCCGGAATCCCCATCTCGCCGGGGCCGACCTGCACGTCCACGGCCTTGGCACCGGCTTCGACGGCATGCTCGAACGCCTGCTTGGCATCGGCGACACGCCAGGCCATCGCACAGGCCGACGGTCCATGCTTGGCGGCGAATTCGGCGGCATGGCTACCAGGTTCGGCATTCAGTACGAAATTGATGTTCTCCTGCTGGAACAGGCTCACTGCCTTGGAACGGTGGCGGCGTGTTTCGGTAAAGCCCAGGGTCAGGAACAGCGAGCGCAGGGCCTCGAGGCCCTCGTCGGTGGGCGCGGTGTATTCGACGAATTCGAAGCCATCGGTACCGATGGGGTTGGTCTTGCTGATGGTCCGGGGCGTCTGGGCGGGAGCGTTCATGCATCCTCCGATGTCGGTTGTGGTTGTATCGGCTGTGGCCGTCATGCCGGGCACTCGGCCCTGAGATGCCTCCAGCCTAGTGCTCCCCCAACGGCGCCGGAATGCCGGATTCGCCGGTATCGGCCGGCACCGTTCGAGATCCTCCACCTCCTGTCGTAAAGATTATGTGACGAGCCCCTTTGCGGCCCGTTGCACCCCTTTTTCGTGTAACGAAAAGTTTACATGGCGTCACGCCAGGATGACACGAAGGCAGAGCCATCGCAGTTGAACCTGCCGAGAAGCCCCGGTGACATATCGGCGACAACGCTAACGGCGCGAGTTCCGGGCGCTCCCGGCCATGTGCTGCAGACGAATAAGTTTGCGTGCTAATATTAATTGCCGTGGCGCTGCATCGCGGGCCACCGGCATCCAGGCGGCTTTATATAGAAGGTCAAAAGGGTTGATTACCAAGAACAATTGGGCCTGGTCTACGCTCATTACTTATAACGGGGTCCTATCGGACCAGATGCAGCACCCCGGCCCGGTACACTCTCCCACTCGCGTCTGAAGGACCAGGAGGACTTCCATGACCAGCGAACCGCACCTTGGACCCGTTGCCCTGCCCGACTCGCGGGCTCGCCATACCGTCGAGAAACTGCTGGACGGCTCGGGCGTTTCCCTGAACGGACACGCGCCTCAGGATATCCAGGTCTATCATCCCGATCTCTTCTCGCGCGTCCTGCGTCAGGGCACCCTGGGGCTGGGAGAGGCCTACATGGACGGCTGGTGGGAAGCCGATCGCATCGACGAGATGGCGCATCTGATGCTGCGTCACGGGCTGGGCGAACACGCCAAGACACGTTCGGAACGCTTGAAGTATCGCCTGCAGTCGGGGGCCATCAACCTGCAGAGTCGCGCCAGGGCGTATATCGTCGGCGAGGCACACTATGACCTCGGCAACGACCTTTTTCAGCGCATGCTGGACGACACCATGTGCTACTCCTGCGGCTACTGGAAGCACGCAAGCAATCTGCACGAGGCCCAGGTGGCCAAGCTCGATCTCGCCTGCCGCAAGCTGGATCTGAAGCCCGGCATGCGGGTTCTGGACATCGGATGCGGCTGGGGCAGCTTCGCCGAACACGCCGCACGCCATTATGGTGTCGAGGTCACCGGCATCACCATCTCACGCGAGCAGGCCGAACTGGCCCGAGAGCGCTGCAAGGGGCTGCCGGTCGAGATCCTTCTCGAGGACTATCGCGACCTGGAAGGGACCTTCGACCGCATTGTCTCGATCGGCATGTTCGAACACGTCGGCCACCGCAACTACGCCACCTACTTCGATACGGTGCAACGCCTGCTGGCGAAGGACGGCCTCTTCGTCCTCCACACCATCGGCTCCAACAAGTCGGATATCGGTGCCGACCCCTGGATTCATCGCTATATCTTTCCCAACGGCGTCCTGCCGTCGATCAAGCACATCGCCAATGCCAGTGAAGGCAAGCTGTTGATGGAAGACTGGCAGAACTTCGGCGCCGACTACGACCATACCCTGATGGCCTGGCTGGCCAACGTCGATGCTCACTGGCACGAGATCGCCGACCGTTACAACGAACGCACCCGCCGGATGTTCCGCTATTACCTATCGGTCTGTGCCGGCGCTTTCCGGGCCCGGGACCTGCAACTCTGGCAGGTCGTCTACTCACACCGGCGGGATGGTCGCTACGATGCCCCTCGCTGACACCTTCCCCCTCCGCTTGATGGCCTGGCTGGCGAACGTCGATGCCTACTGGCGCGGGATCGCCGGTCACTGTCCATGAACGAGCCTGCCGGAATCCGGTCCTTTCCCCCCGACACCATTGCTCATTTATGCACAATTTGTAGTTGTTATCCTACAACTGTTGCGGGATGCTCGATGCGATCCCCCAGCGTATTATGGCGAGCCGAGGTTGGCGCTCGACACCATTTCCTGTTCTCGGGAAAAGGTGTGACGTCACGTCGAACAACAGAAGAATGACGACACCTTTACCTGTACGCAGCAGGAACCACAAGGATTACCGCATGTCACCCACCGATGTCATGCCCGATACACGATGCCCCGACTCGCACACCCTGATGTTACTGGCTGAACGGCTCCCCGGACTGCTTTTCCAGCTACATCGCAGCGAAGATGGCCACCTCCACTTTCCCTACCTCGTCGGCAGTGGCACGCGCCTTCTCGATGTAGCGCCGGAACAGCTTGCCGAGGATGCCACCCCCGCTCTCCAGCGACTCGACGAGACCGACTACCCTCGCATGATGGCGTCGATCGAGCGTTCCGTACGCTGGCAAACGCCGATCATGGGCAAGTTCCGGCTGACCACGCAGGATGGTCAGAGTCGCTGGATCGCCGTCCGCGCACAACCCGAACAGGTCGAGTCCGGCGTACTCTGGCATGGCATGATGCTGGATATCAGCGAACAGGTCGCCGAGGAAGATCGCCTGCGACAGCTCTCGGATACCGATCCCCTCACCGGCCTGGCCAACCGGCGCAAGCTTCTGAAGCGCCTGGACGAGGAGATATCATTGAGCAATCGGCATGCCATCCCGCTTTCCTTGATGATGCTCGACCTGGATCACTTCAAGCACATCAACGACACCTGGGGCCACCTGCAAGGCGACGATGTGCTGGCGAGCCTGGCTCGACATGCCCGGGACCTGCTTCGCGAAGAAGATCTCATGGCACGCCTGGGCGGTGAAGAGTTCGCCCTCGTGCTGCCCCTGACGCCACGCGGCAACGCCGAGCGGCTCGCCGAGCGACTGCGTCGTCACATCGCCGATCATGACTTCGGCATCGGCCCCGGCAACGTGACCGCCAGCATCGGTATCGCCGAGCACCGGGTCGGAGACGCCCGCGACGTCCTGCTCGAGCGTGCCGACGAAAACCTCTATGCCGCCAAGCGTGGAGGCCGGAACCAGGTCATTTCCAGCCGCTGATGCCCTTTTCCTGTGTCGCCGCCATCACGCACGCCGGCTCATCGCCGACACGCCCACTGCGTCGCCAGATGAACGGGCAGATACAACAGCAATGGCCAGACCAGCATCAAACCGATCAGATAGACGATGGGGTCGAGCAGGCTCTGCGGTGCCCCGAAGGGACCGTGCACCCAGTTGACGTTGCGCCAGGGCTCGGTCAGCAGGAAGGCGGCCGGTACCGCCAGCCAGGTCAATGCGGCCTGCCAGACGAACGCTCGGGGCGCATAGCCCAGACGCACGACCCCCGCTCCGGCGACCAAGGGCAGGATCAAGTGGTAGAGCGACAGCAATCGCACGCCCAGTGGCGTGTCGGCGTCGAACATGTACTCGGTACCACCGATGGGATGCCATCCGGAAACCCAGGCGATACCCGCGTCCAGCGCCCAGAGACTCCCCACCAGGGCGGTGGCCAGCCATTGCATGGAGACAATCAGCCGACTCTCGGCCCACAGGCCCACCAGCAACAGGAAGTTGGCCAGATTGCATAACCAGAGATAGTTCTGGACGCCGACCTTGACGGCTACCGCCGGCGCCCAGAACAGGATCCACAGCGTGAAGGCCACCTTCAGCCACAGGGGCAGACGCCCCCGGTGAATGACATTCATGTCCCCTCTCCCCCACCGAGGCCATGGCGCTTGAGCTTGTTGGCAATGGTGGTGTGCGAGACACCCAGGCGTTTCGCCAGTTGACGACTCGACGGGTTCTGAGGATAGAGGGTGGTCAGCACCCGACGCTCGACCTCACCGAGGATATCGGCCAGCGAGCCGTCCAGATCGATACCGGCCAGGCCCGGCGCCTGTCCGACGTCGGGCAGACGCAACTGACCGGGCTCGATGGTTCCCCCCTCGCACAGCGAGACGGCCTGGAAGAGCACATTCTCCAGTTGGCGCACGTTGCCTGGCCAGTGATAGGCAGTCAACCGCGCCACGGCAGCCGGCGACAGGCTCGGCAGCGGGCAACCGATCTGTCGCGCGGCGCGATCGACGAAGTGTCCGGCCAGTGCCTCAATGCCATCCAGGCAGTCGCGCAAGGGCGGCACCGTCAGGGTGAGCACATTGAGGCGATGATACAGGTCCTGACGGAATCGCCCTGCACTGCAGAGGCTCGGGAGATCCTGTTGAGTGGCGCAGATCACTCGCACGTCCAGATAGGTCTCTTCATCGCTGCCGACCCGCCGGAAGCCACCATCCTGAAGGAAGCGTAGCAGCTTGACCTGCATGCGCGGGCTGGTCTCGCCCACCTCATCGAGGAAGATGGTGCCGCCGGCCGTCAGTTCCAGCAGGCCGAGCTTGCCCTCCGGACGTGCGCCCTCGAAGGCGCCCGGGGCATAGCCGAACAGCTCGGTCTCGGCCATGGATTCCGGCAGCCCGGCACAGTTCAGCGCCATGAAGGGAGACTGCCCCCGTGCGCTGGCCAGGTGACAGGCTCGAGCCAGCAGTTCCTTGCCGGTACCGGTCTCGCCCTGAATCAACAGGGGCGCGTCCAGCGGCGCCATGCGTCGAGCCTCGCGGATCAAGGCCTCGAGTCGGGGGCTCGATTGAAACAACGACTCGAACCCCCGCGACTCCTGACGCTGTACCTGATAGATGCGCTCGCCGATACGATCGGCACGATGCAGCGTGACCACGGCACCGGCCAGCGAGGCCACATCCTCGAGGTTCTCGCGATGCAGCGGCGCGATGTCGGCGAGGTAGGTGGCGTCATGCAGGCGAATGCGAAGCCCGTTGACCCGGGCATTGTTGCGCCGAATCAGTGCCGGCAGGTCCAGGTCGGGCAGATAACGGTCCAGCGACAGTCCCGGCACCTCGTCGACGCGCACCCCCAGCAGTTGGCCGGCGGCGCGATTGGCCGCCACCAGATGCCCCTCCATGTCGATGGACATCACCGGGTCGGAGAGCGACGACAGGAGTGCATCGAGCTCGAGATGGCGGCGCTCGCTGGGCATCAGACTGACGCGGCGCACACCGAACACTCCCGGCACCTGCTCCAGTTCGGGCCTCAGCGTGGTGAGCTGGGCATTGAGCAGGTTGGGCACATGCAGGTAGATGGCATTGCCATGTTCTCCACCGACCTCGCCATGGGCCACATTGAGCCCGTAGTCGGCAAAGTGGGCAACGATATCGCGCAGAATACCGATCCGATTCTGGCAATGAAATCTCAAGCGCATGGGGGTCTCTTCGATCGGAAAGCGAGCGACGCGACATTCGGCGTCAGGGCGATGTGACTGGAGTGTCAAGATAACGTGACAGGTCGCCCATCACAACGTGCGACATCTCACGCCGCCCCGTCAGGAACGTCCATCAAACCGATGACCGTAACGTTTTTCTTACACTTCTTGCCCCGCCGACACGCCCATCGGCCACGCACGGTACTGCCATCCCGGCGTCGCGGTGCCTAGACTCGAGGACACTCCATTCCCTGGGGCCACAACAACCTCAATCCGCCGCGGGAGACCCCATGAAGGCACACGACGACCAGATCACCAGCAAGACCGGGTACCGGGTCCACATGCCGGACGACAACGGACACATCGCCTGGTCGACACGCGAGAACGCCACCTGGCAGACCCTTATGGAACGACAGCTCGCGCTGGTCGAAGGGCGCGTCTGCCAGGAATACCTGGATGGCCTCGAACGCCTGGCGCTACCGGTCGACCATGTCCCTCAGCTCGCCGACATCGACCGTGTCCTCAAGCCCGCCACCGGCTGGGAAACCGCCCAGGTTCCGGCACTGATCCCCTTCGACACCTTCTTCGAGCTGCTCGCCGCCCGGCGCTTCCCGGTGGCCACCTTCATCCGCGCCCCGGAGGAGATGGACTACCTCAAGGAACCGGACATCTTTCACGAAATCTTCGGCCACTGTCCGATGCTCACCAACCCGGCCTTCGCCGAATTCACCGCCACCTACGGCCGTCTGGGGCTGGAGGCGACCCCCAAGGAGCGCATCTACCTGGCACGGCTTTACTGGTTGACCGTCGAATTCGGCCTGGTCGATACCGCCGAGGGGCGGCGCATCTATGGCGGCGGCATTATCTCCTCGCCCAAGGAGACACTGCACGCCCTGTCCGACACCCCGGTCCATGCGCCCTTCGATCCCATGGATGCCCTGCGCACTCCCTATCGCATCGACATCCTGCAGCCGCTCTACTACGTGCTGGACGGCCTGGAAACGCTGCATGACCTGTCGGAACGCGACATCATGGGCATGGTCCACGATGCCATGGAGCTCGGCCTGTTCGAACCGCGATTTCCCCCCAAGCCCAGGCCGGCCGACGTCGCCAGCACTTGAACGAGCCGCGGGCCCTTGAGTCCGCGGCCCGGCATCCCCAAACAATCCAGGACACCCCGACAACAAGGAGCCATCATGAGCGAGCTTTCCGAACAGCAGTGCGAGGCCTGCAGCTGGGACGCCCCCCACGTCACCGAGAGCGAGATCGAGCAGTATCGCCGCACCATCCCCGAGTGGCAGATCGTCGAGCGCGATGGCATCATGCAACTGGAGCGGATCTTCACGTTCCGCAACTTCCGGCAGGCCCTGGCGTTCACCAACGAGGTCGGCGACATTGCCGAGCAGGCGGGGCATCACCCGGCGCTGCTGACCGAATGGGGCAAGGTCACCGTGACCTGGTGGTCCCATGAGATGAAGGGCCTGCACAAGAACGATTTCATCCTAGCCGCCAGAACCGACGAGGTAGCGAAGTAAATGTTCGAGCAAATTGAGCGGGTCCCCGGGGATGCCATCCTCGGGCTCATCGAGGCCTTCAAGAAGGACACCAATCCCCAGAAGGTCGATCTCGGCGTCGGCGTCTATCGCGACGCCCAGGGCAATACCCCGGTAATGCGCGCGGTCAAGGACGCCGAAGCCCTGCTGCTCAAGAACGAGTCCACCAAGACCTACATCGGTTCTCATGGCGACCCGGCCTACGGTGAGGTCATCCTGCCGATGGTGCTTGGTGAAGACTCGCCGGTGCTCGAGGCCGGTCGCGCCAGCGCCACCCAATCGCCCGGCGGTACCGGCGCCCTGCGTCTGGCGGCCGACTTCATCGCCACCCAGTTGCCGGGCAAGGACGTCTGGGTCAGCGACCCGACCTGGCCGAACCACCTGGGCATCTTCCCGGCGGCCGGCATCACGCTGAAGAAATACCCCTACGTCGACGCCGAGAACCGTCTCGACTTCGACGGTATGCTCGCGGCCCTGAAGCAGATCCCCGAAGGGGACGTGGTGCTGCTGCACGCCTGCTGCCACAACCCGACCGGCTTCGACCTGTCGCGCGAACAGTGGCGACAGGTGCTGGAGGTGCTCAAGGAGCGCCGCCTGCTGCCGCTGGTCGATTTCGCCTATCAAGGCTTCGGCGAGGGGCTGGACGAGGACGCTTTCGGGCCGCGCCTGCTGGCCGAGAACCTCGACGAGGTCATCATCACCAGCTCCTGCTCCAAGAACTTCGGCATCTACTGCGAGCGCACCGGCTGCTTGATCATGATCGCCAAGGACGCCGAGCAGAAGGAGAACGTGCGCTCCCAGGTGGCCATCGTCGCCCGCGAGAACTACTCCAACCCGCCGGCCCATGGCGGCGCC
The DNA here is from genome assembly GCF_029081005.1 of Halomonas elongata. Lineage (GTDB taxonomy): Bacteria > Pseudomonadota > Gammaproteobacteria > Pseudomonadales > Halomonadaceae > Halomonas > Halomonas elongata_B. The sequence goes on from NZ_JAJQTQ010000010.1 coordinate 57,291, forward strand.
ATCGTCTCCGAGATCCTGCACTCGGACGAACTGACCGGCGTGTGGCGCGAGGAGCTCACCGAGATGCGCGACCGCATCAATACCCTGCGTCGTGAGTTCGTCGAGGCCCTGAAGCCCTATGGCCTGGATCAGAAGTATGCCCACGTGGCCGAGCAGCGCGGCATGTTCTCCTATACCGGCCTGACGCCGGACCAGGTGGACCGCCTGCGTGACGAATTCAGCATCTACATGGTGCGCTCGGGCCGTGCCAACGTGGCCGGTTTCTCTCAGGAGAACCTGCCCTACCTGGCCAAGGCGATCGCCGCGGTCAACTGATCGACCGACACCGTTCGGAACCAGAATGCCCGGGTCGAGACCCGGGCATCCTGTGTCGAGGTGGCCACGCCACGATGAGCGGTGCATCACCACGCGAAAACGGCCCACGGGGATTCCCGCGGGCCGTTTGTTCGTTGCCGGACCCGATGTCGACGATCAGGCCGCGTAGCGCGATACGTCGAGCCCCTGCGGGTCGATGCGTGGATCGCGCGCCGCCATCAGATCGGACAGCAGTTGGGCACTGCCGCAGCTCATGGTCCAACCCAGGGTGCCGTGACCGGTGTTGAGCCACAGGTTGTCGTAGCGAGTGGCACCGACGATCGGCGTGGAATCCGGGGTCATGGGCCGCAGCCCGCTCCAGAACTCGGCACGGTCGACATCGCCCCCTTCGGGAAAGACATCGCGCACCACCATGTCGATGGTCGCCCGACGCCTCTCCGGCAGGCTCAGGTCGTGGCCAGCCAGCTCGGCGGTACCGCCTACGCGGATCCGGTCGTCGAAGCGCGAGATGGCCACCTTGTAGGTCTCGTCCATCACCGTGGACTGGGGCGCCCCGCCGTCGTCGACCACCGGCACGGTCAGGCTGTAGCCCTTGACCGGGTAAATCGGCAGGCGGATATCCAGGTCCTTGACCAGCCGCGGCGAGTAGCTGCCCAGGCAGACCACGTACGCATCGGCGGTGAGCTCGCCGGCACTGGTGAGCACCCCCTCGACGCCGGCATTGCCGCGGCGAATGCGCTGGATATCGACACCAAAGCGGAAGGTGACGCCCAGGCGCTCGCGGCAATAGTCGGCCAGTCGGTTGGTGAACAGATGACAGTCGCCGGTCTGGTCATCGGGCAGATGCAGACCGCCGACGAACTTGCCGGGCACTCGGGCCAGCGCCGGTTCCACGGCCTTGATCGCCTCGGCATCGAGCAGATCGTGGCGCACGCCGCATTGCTCGAGGACCTTCATGTCCTTGGCCACGGCATCCACCTGGCTGTCATGACGGAACAGTTGCAGCAAGCCACGCTGGCGATCCTCGTAGCGGATGCCGGTCTCGGCGCGCAAGGCGTCGATGCAGGCCCGGCTGTGTTCGGCGACACGCACCATGCGCTCCTTGTTGACCGCATAGCGCTCGGCGTTGCAGTTGCCGAACATCTTCATCATGAAGCGCGCCATGGTCGGATCCATGCGCGGCTGGATCTTCAGCGGCGCGTGCTCCTGGAACATCCACTTGACCGCTTTCCGGGGAATGCCCGGCGCGGCCCAGGGCGAAGAGAAGCCGAAGGACACCTGGCCGGCATTGCCGTAGCTGGTTTCCATGGCCGGCGCCGACTGACGATCCACCACGGTGACCTCGTGGCCCTGCCGGGCCAGATAGTAGGCGCTGGTGACGCCGACCACGCCGCTGCCGAGAATCAGAACCTTCATGCTCTCCCCCTTCGTTTGTGCTTGTTGCCATGGACGCGAGGCGCCCGGATGTCGCTCCGGCGCCTCGGGAGAGCAGTATAAAGACGATGATCAAGGCATTTATTCTGTTTTTACCTATTTATTCACTATTAAAAATCAAAAATTATTTACCTAGTAGTCTGAAAAAACGAAAAGAACATATTCTGTAGCACAAAAAACTACACAGATTCTGCCGCCATGCGCCGCGGACTGGAGAGCACCCGGCGCAGCAATCCCCAGGCCGCCAGGCCGGCCAGCAGATTCCCCAGGGCCGCACCGACCGCCAGCCCCGTCAGACCGGCCAGCCAGGCGCCGCCCCATAGGCAAGGCAGATAGAACACGAACAGTCGCGCCGCGGACATCAGCATGGCGCGCAGTGGCCAGCCAAGGGCATTGCCGGCGGACACCACCAGCATGCAGACCCCCAGGGCCGCATAGCTCGGCAGCATGAATCGCACCAATATGGCCAGATCCCCGCGCACGTCGGGGTTACCCGACAACGCCTGAGCCACCCAGGGCGAGGCCACGGCCAGGATCAGTCCCAGCGCCAATTGCCAGACCACCACGACCCGCAAGGCCAGGCGTAGCAGACGATGTACCTGCGCCCAATCCCCGGCGCCGTAACAACGTCCCAACCAGGGCGGCAGCGACATCGTCATGGCCAGCACGACCATCAAGGAGACGGTCTCGAGCCGGTTGGCCAGCCCCCAGGCCGCGACCTGGGCCTCGCCCAGGCCTGCCACCGCCGAGATGGCAAGCATCGCCGCCAGGGGCGGCATCAACTGGCTGATCATCGCGGGGCCGGCGATACCGGCGAAGGGCCGGAACGAAAGGCGCAGCTCGCCCATGAGGCCCTGGCCCGTCAGCCAGCCTCGCCCTGCCAGTCGCCCCCCCAGTATCACCAGCCCCAGGGCGAAGGCCAGCACCGTGGCGATGGCCGCTCCGGGCAATCCCAGACCGGGCCAGGTGCCAACGCCGAAGATCAGCAAGGGATCGAGCGCCAGATTGGCCAGGCTGGTCGTCACCATCAGCACCCCCGGCAAGCGCGTGTTGCCATGGGCGCGGAACAGGCTATAGCCGAAATACAGGCAGGCCCCCAACCAGGCAGCGAGCAGTTGGGGGCTCCAGTAGGCCCGAATCAACGCCAGGGATCCGGGCTCCGCTCCGAGCCGCAGGAAGATGGGCGCCTGAGCCCACCACAACACCAGTGCCAACAGCGCGATCACGCCGGTGCCACTCAATAGCACCAGGCTCCCCAGGCGTCTCGCCCTGGTCGGCTCGCCCGCGCCCAGGGCACGCGATATCAAGGCGGCGATGGCGATGCCCATCCCCACCTGGACGCCGATGATCAGAAAGCTCAGCGGAAAGGTAAAGGACTGCGCGGCGAGAGGGGCCGTACCCAGCCGCGCGATGAAGGCGCTGTCGACCAGCTGGAAACCGAGCAGGGACAGCACGCCAATGGCCATCGGCCAGGTCTGGCGCCATAGCGCCACGCCCAGCGATGGCGCAGGGGTCGTATCGGTGTGACTCACGATGACTCCGGGTCGTCCACGAAAAGGGGGTCATTCTACGCCATCTCGATGACCATCGTGGTGTATCGCCCTACCTGGACCAGCCCGCCGTGCCATCCAGCAGTACCTGGATGTCCGGTGCCGGCATGGGGCGATAGAAGAAATACCCCTGGGCCAGATCGCAGTGCATCTCGCGTATCAGGGCGAGTTGTTCGGCATTCTCGACACCTTCGGCCACGACTTCGAGTCCCAGGCGATGCCCGATGAAGATGGCCGCTTCCATGATGGCGCGATCCTCGGGCTGCCTGGGTGCATCTCGCATGAAGGTTCGGTCGACCTTGAGAGCCGTGACCGGAAAGTGCTTGAGATAGCTCAGCGAGGAATAGCCGGTACCAAAGTCATCGATGGCAATACGCACGCCCCGATGGTAAAGGCGTCTCAAATTCTCCAGCACCAGGGGGTCAGCCTCGATAAGGACGTTTTCGGTCAGCTCGATACCGACATCCCGAGACGTCAGGCCATGTCGCTCCAGGCACGCCTCGAAACGCGACAAGGTGTCAGGTCGCAACATCTGACGGCCCGAGAGATTGATGTCGACACGCGAGTCCAGGAAGCCCGCCCTGCGCCATGCCGCCTGTTGCCGACAGGCTTCCTCCATGACCCAGTCACCCAGTCGGTGGATCAGGCCCGATCGCTCTGCCAGCGGGATGAATTCCCCTGGAGAAACGAAGGAAGAGGCACCTCGTGGTTGCCAGCGCAGCAGGGCCTCGAGGTTCTCGATACGACCGCTGACCACGGAGACCTGAGGCTGGTAATGCAGGCTCAGTTCGCGATGTTCGATGGCCTGCTCGAGCTGTTCGACCATGCGCTGCTGACGCACCAGTTCGTCATGATGGTGCTGCTGGAAGAACTGCAACCCGCCCGGACCATCCAGCTTGGCCCGGTTCTTGGCCACATCGGCGTTGCGGATCAATTCCCGGGCGCTCAGGCCGTTTTCGGGGAACAAACTGACCCCGAGCGCCGCCGTGACCCGGCGCTCTCCGTTATCCACCGCGAATGGCCGACGCAGGGTCTGCTGAACCTTGCCGACGAGTCGACAGACATCTTCACGCTGGTTGACCCCCGGAAAGGCCAGCACGAATTCATCGCTCGCGACCCGGGACATCAGATCGGTCAGTCGCTGCTCCAGCCCCAGCCGTCGGGCCAGCTCGACCAGTACGCTATCCCCTTGCTCATAGCCCAGAGCGTCGTTGATCTCGGAAAACCGATCGACATCGAGATAGATCAACGCCAGGCCGGCGCGCCGACGCAGACAGCCTTCCAAGGCCTCTTCCAGTTCGGTTTCGAAGGCATGGCGGTTGGGCAGGTGGGTCAGGGCGTCGAAATGCGTGACGAAAGCCAGGTCACGACGCGCGCGCTTCTGGTCGGACAGGTCGACATCGACGCAGAACATCAAGGGGGACTCGGTGTGCTCACCGAGCATTACATGGTGGGAGAACACCGGCACCCGTTCACCACTGTGGTGCTTGAGTTCAATTTCCTCGGCCGGTATCTCCCTGCCCTCCGCGATCCAGGCGCGATGCGCCTCGATCATCCCGTCGCGCATCTCGTCGGGAATGATCAGGTCCTCGAGCAGCCTGCCGCTCGCCTCATCGGCGGTGTAACCGTAAAGCGTTGTACTGGCCTCGTTCCAGTAGATGACGCGGCGGTCTCGATCATAGCCCTGTACCGCGACCCTGGGGAGGCTCTCGAGCAGCGCACGAAAGCGCTGTTCACTTTCCTGATACTGGCGCCTGACGCGCTCCACGTCGTCCGGCGACGTCAGGGCCGTATGGGGTTGCGGTACATGCCCTCGACCTCTCACCCCTATGCGACTCAACCACCGTCGCAGACGCGAAGCGCGACCGACCATGTCCATCCTCGTTGCTGTGGGAAGAAGTCGGCATGGAGTCTGAGAAACCTCATGCGACATCCATGACCGAGCATGATGCAAACTGTCATCGATGTCACGCAAGTTCAACCGTCATCGTCGCGATGATGCCCCCGAAATGAACGACTTGTCGCTTGCGGCAGCGCCGAACCCTTTCGACCCTTTGACATTTGGTTACATTTCTTCTCCTTTCCTTACTGTTGCCTGGAATCCTCCGGCAACGCTTCGGGCGATACGGCCCTCAGGAAAGGAGTCATTCCATGAAACTCGATACCCTCAAGTACGGTTTCGATAGTACTACCATGCCACCGGACCCCCTCGGCGATTACTGGTCGTCCGAGGTAACCTCGCAACTGGCACACCAGGACTGGGCGATGACCGACCTTCGAGATCGCCTCGACCTGCCTGCCTGGCAGACCTTCACCGCGGATCTACCGAGGGATCCCTACGTCAATCAGCGCTGGAAGCGCATGTCGTGGCTGTCCCTCGACCGGGCCGGCGAGGTCCAGGACATGGGGTCCTGCCCCATGGCTCAGGGGGGAGCCTTCAACGATGCCGAGAGCATGGCCGACCGGCTGCGCTACTATGCGCCCTTGACCGAGACCTTTCTACAGCGTCCCGACGTCAAGGCCTTCGTGCGGGCCTGGGCCAGGCTCTGGGGCCTCCAGGCCAATGAGCCGATCCTGATGCAGATCACCGGCGTCAGGGGCGAGGGGCAGATCGATCCGCTCCAGGGCCAGGGCATCCATGCCGATGGGTGCAAGGCCTTGAGCATCATGGTGGTCAGTCGTCACAACGTGACCGGTGCCGACAACCATCTCTATGTCGACAAGGCCGGTACCCGACCGGTGGCCGATGCGACGCTCGACCCGGGCGACATCCTGCATCTGCGAGACGACCGGCTCTACCACAGCGTGGATGCCATCACTCAACAGGATACCGAGGCGCCCTTCGAGCGGTTCATCATCATTATCAACAGTCGGTTCGTGGATCCGTTCCAGAACCGTATCCTGCGGCGCCACTTCCCCGACGCCGTGCTCAACGAGGCGTGATCAGCCTCCCCAACCGGATGGCGGCGTTCGTCGCCATCCCCTGACGAACGACACCCCCGGCATTCGCCGGGGGTGTCGTTTCCTTCACCGTCTTGCGGTCATGTGACTCGCCATCGGCGAACGTCAGCTCATTGACGAATCCCCTCGAACGTCACATACAGCTCGAGCTCATGCATCGACTCGGGGAAGCTCGACATGTCGATGCCGTAATCGGCGAGCGTCAAGGTAGTGCTGCCTTCGAAGCCGGCACGATAGTTCCCCCATGGATCGTCGCCCTCGCCGAGCAGGGTGACCGGCATCTCGATCTCGTTGGTCTCACCGTGCAGCGTCAGATCACCGGTCAGCACGCCCTCGTTCTCGCCGGTGGACTCGAAGCCGGTGGACGTGAAGGTGGCCGTGGGATACTCACCGACGTCGAGAAAGTCATCGCTCTTGATGTGCTTGTCGCGTTCGGCGTGATTGGTGGTCAGGCTGCTCACATCCACCTCGACGTCTGCCGCGGACTCACCGGGATTTTCCGGATCATAGCTGAAGCCCCCGGAGAACTCCTCGAAGGAACCGAGGATGTAGGAAAAGCCCAGATGGTTGATCTTGAACTGGACGAAGGCATGCTGGCCCTCGGTGTCGATGGTGTAGTCGGCGGCCTGCGCCTGGGCCAGCGGCACCAGTGAGGCGGCCGCCAGGGCGGCAGTCAGCGCGGTCTTCTTGAACATCGTGTCGTTCTCCTTCTTCAGTCTTCAGTGACGGCGAGTGTAGCGCGGCAACAGCATGCGCACGAGAACATCGTGACGATCGATCAGATGATGCTTGAAGGCCGCCAGGGCATGGCCCGCCGCCAGCACGATCAGTGCCCAGGCGGCATACCAGTGGATCGTCCCCGCCAGCGTCGCCTGATCGGGCAACCCACTGATCAACGCCGGCACTTTGAACCAGCCGAAGACATCGATGCCCTCGCCCTCGGCAGTGGAAATCAGATAGCCGCTCACGAGCACCAGCAGCATGAGGCAGTACAGCAGGATATGCCCGGCATGGGCTGCCAGGCGCTCCAGCCGGTGCCCCCGGGCAGCCGGCGTGGGCTGCAAGAGACGCCAGACCAGTCGACCCAGGGTCGCGAACAGCAACAGCATGCCCACGCTGCGATGCCACCAAGGTGCCAGGTTGTACCAGCTGTCGTAGTAATCCAGTCCCGTCATCCACCAGCCCAGCACGAAGAGGCCGACGATGGCCAACGCACTCAGCCAGTGCAGCAGGATGCTGACGAGCCCCCAACCGAAACGCGAGTTACCCCACATGCGCAATCATCCCGAAACGTCATGACATGAGCGTCACTATACGATGCGTCACCCGTCCGGTCCGCTGAAAATAGCCGAACGCTTCATTCGGAAAAACCATTCGACATGCCCCGGCCCAGGGCATCCAGTCCACGAGCCAGATCCGCCCGAATGTCCTCGAGATCCTCGAGACCGACCGCCACGCGAATCAATCCCTCGCTGATCCCGGCCGAGGCCTTCTGTGCCTCTGAAAGGCGCCCATGTGTCGTGGTACCGGGATGCGTGATGGTGGTCTTGGCATCGCCCAGGTTGCCGGTGATCGACAGCAGCCGGGTAGCGTCGATCACGGACCAGGCGCCCGCGCGCCCACCCTTGACCTCGAAGCCGAGCACGGCACCGAACGCCGCTTGCTGGCGCGCGGCCAGCTCATGCTGCGCATGAGCCTTCAGGCCGCTGTAGTGGACCCGTTCCACCGCCGGATGGGCATCCAGCCATTCGGCCAGTGCCTGGGCGCTGGCACAGTGTGCCCGCATGCGCAGGCCGAGCGTCTCGAGCCCCTTGGTGAAGATCCAGGCATTGAAAGGACTCAGGCACGGACCACAGGTGCGCACCACCCCGTAGACCTCCTCGAGCGCCTTGTCGGGGCCGACCACGGCGCCTCCGACCGCCCGCCCCTGCCCATCCAGGTACTTGGTGGCCGAGTGGATCACCAGGTCGGCACCCAGCGCCAGCGGGCGTTGCAGCGCCGGTGTAAGGAAACAGTTGTCGATGGCGAGCCAGGCCCCATGTCGCCGCGCGATATCGGACAAGGCGGCGATATCGACCACCTCGGACAGGGGATTGGATGGTGTCTCGGCAAACAGCAGCTTGGTGGCCGGCGTTATCGCCGCCTCCCACGCCTCGAGATTCGACAGCTCGACATAGCGCGTGGTGATACCCAGCTTGCCCAGGTACTTGTCGAACAGACTGACCGTGGAGCCGAACAAGGAACGCGAGGCGACGATCTCGTCGCCGGTGGACAGCAGCGCCAGCGCCGTGGCAAGAATCGCCGACATCCCGGAGGCCGTGGCCACGCAGCGCTCTCCGCCTTCGAGCGCCGCCAGGCGCCGCTCGAAGGTATGTACCGTCGGGTTGGTGAAGCGCGAGTAGATATTGCCCGGTTCTTCGCCGCCGAACTTGCGCGCCGCCTCGGCGGCACTGCCGTAGACGAAACTGGACGTCGGAAAGATCGGCTCGCTGTGTTCCTGCTCGGCGGTGCGCCGATGACCGGCGCGTACCGCCAGGGTGGACAGGCCCCAGTCATCACCGATCTGGTCATCATCATGCATGGCGCGTCCCTCAGTCGATGTCATCTTCCTGATTATGCATGCCGACCAGCGCATGGTCACCGGCACTCGAGGCCTTGGCTTCATCGTTGCGCATCGCCTCGAGCTCGGCCAGATAGGCATCATCAATATCGCCGGTGATGTAACGGCCGTCGAAGACCGAACAATCGAATTCGTCCAGCGCCGGATTCACCTCGCGGCATGCTTCCTTGAGGTCATCCAGATCCTGATAGATCATCCGGTCCGCGCCGATCAATTCGCCGACCTCGGCTTCGCTGCGACCATGGGCGATCAATTCGCTGGCCGCCGGCATGTCGATGCCGTAGACATTGGGATAGCGAACCGGTGGCGCCGCCGAGGCAAAATAGACCTTGCGGGCACCCGCTTCGCGAGCCATCTGAATGATCTGGCGACAGGTCGTCCCCCGCACGATGGAATCATCGACCAGCAGTACGTTCTTGCCCTGGAATTCGATATCGATGGCATTGAGCTTCTGGCGAACCGACTTCTTGCGCTGAGTCTGGCCCGGCATGATGAAGGTCCGACCGATATAGCGATTCTTCATGAAGCCTTCGCGATAGGTCACCCCCAGATGCTGGGCCAGCTCCAGGGCCGAGGTCCGCGAGGTATCGGGGATCGGGATCACCACATCAATATCGTGGTCCGGCCACTCGCACTGAATGCGATCCCCCAGTTTGCGGCCCATCTGCATGCGCGTGCCGTAGACATAGGCACCATCGAGCAGGGTGTCAGGGCGCGCCAGGTAGACGTGTTCGAAGATGCATGGCGCGAGGCGAGGTTGATCCGCGCAGCTCTCGGTGTGAATGCTGCCATCCATATCGACGAAGATCGCTTCGCCGGGCGCCAGGTCGCGATGCAGATCGAAGCCGCCGACGTCGAGCGCCACCGACTCGGAGGCGATCATCACCTCCTGACCCTCGCCTTCGTCACGAGAGCCGAAGACCACCGGGCGAATACCATTGGGGTCGCGGAAGGCCACCATGCCCACACCGTTGATGATCGCCACGGCCGCATACCCCCCCCGGCAACGGCGATGCACGCGGCGCACGGCATCGAAGATGTCGCCCGGCGCCAGGTGAGGCCCCTGCTTGCCCAGCTCATGGGCGAAGACATTGAGCAACACCTCGGAATCGGAGCTGGTGTTGATGTGGCGCAGGTCGGAGGAGAACAGCTCCTGCTTGAGCTGGTCGGAATTGGTCAGGTTGCCATTGTGAGCCAGCGTGATGCCATAGGGCGAGTTGACATAGAACGGCTGCGACTCCGCCTCGCTGGAAGAGCCGGCAGTGGGATAACGCACATGACCGATCCCCAGGTTACCCTTGAGACGCGCCATGTGACGGGTATGGAAGACATCCCGTACCAGACCGTTGCTCTTGCGCAGCAGGAAGCGTCCCTCGTTCCAGGTCATCATGCCGGCGGCATCCTGGCCGCGGTGCTGCAGCACCGTCAGGGCATCATAGATCCCCTGGTTTACCGCCTGCTTGGCCATCAGGCCCACGATCCCGCACATTACTGCTTACCTCGCTTGCCGTAAGGGAAACACGGTTTAAATGCCTGCGCATGCAAATCGCTTCGTTGCGCGGTGCTCGAAAACTCGCCTAACTACCCGTTATGTCTCGCTTTCTGTGCTCCGTGCGCCTTGCGCTCCACCTGCTCGGCGATTTATTCAGCGTTTCCTAAGTAAAAAGGGTGGTCTTTCACCACCCCTGCAATCCAGACTATTCCATCACGCCGGTATCATCCGCCTTTTCCGGCGCCGGCTCCGCGTCGCCCGGCGCGGACAACGTCTCCAGGGGCGATGTCGAGGCCGGGAGACGGTCCTCCCAGGCCAGCACATGACTCACCGCCCACCCCCGTAGCCGCTCCAGGTCGGGGCGCAATGCGGCCTGCTCCCAGGCCTGAAGCTGCGCCAATGGCGTCAGGCCGATCAGGATGGTCGCCAGCACCAGCACCGCCGCTCCCTTGGCCAGCCCGAAGGCGGCACCGGCCATCCGATTGAACAGCCCCATGCCGACCCACTCCACGGCCGCATGCATCAGACGGATGATCAAGCCACAGGCCAGGATGACGACGAATACCACCAGCACGAACGCCAGTACCAGGCGTCCATCGGGACTCTCGATCACCCCCGAGAACACATCGGCCACCGGCGCGGAGAGCCAGCGTGCCGCCAGCAATGCAACGATCCAGGAGGCAAGCCCAAGGGCTTCGCGGATCAGCCCGCGAAACAAGCCCGTCAAGGTAGTCACGGCCAGCACGGCGATGCACAGCCAATCGAGCCAGGTTAGCGCCATTGCGTTCACTCGGTCCTCACCAGCAGGCCCTGCAGATTGAGCCCGGCCTTGAGCTTGCCCATCACGTCCTCGGCCGCTTCCGAACTGGCATAGGGGCCGACATACACTGTGGTCAACTCATTGTCACGCGCGCGCCGATAGGCAGGATACCCCTGCTCTTTCAGGCGAGTCTGCAAGCGCTCGGCGTTGTCGACCTGGCCGAAGCTACCGACCTGGACCGCCCAGTCGCCACCGGGCGTGGCCTCGGCCTGGCGTTCATCGGCGGCCCGGGCCAATTCGGCGATGGGATCCTCGGCCGGCTCGTCCGTCGGCGCCTGTTCACTCGCGCCGTCGCCGTCGGACACCTGGGTCTCTTCGGCCTGGCTCTCTTCTACCCGGGCCTCTTCGCCCGACGCCGCTTCCTGGCTCGCGCCGCCACTTTCACTCACCACGCTTTCCACCGGCTCACTCGCCACCTCGGTCCCGGTATTCGTGGACGCCTCGGAGGAGCCGTCGTCGAGGCCATCCGGTGGTACCGGTTCCTCGGGATCGCGATGCTCGACCTCGATTGGCTGTTCGATGGTCAATACCGGCTCGGGACGCTCCTCCCGCGGCGCCGGATCGTCGAACAACAAGGGGACGAAGATCACCGCCAGGGCTATCAGAATCAGGGCACCGCTGATCCGCTCGCGCATACCATATTTCATGTCATTCCCTCGATGGGCCGTCATCCGTTTCAGTCTGTGCCCGCGCCGCCCAGGCCGCCAGCACATCGCCAACGGTGAAGAAGGAGCCACAGACCAGCACACGGTCCCCCGGCGCGAGATACGACTCCAGCCAGGCTGCACCGCGTGCCGGCGAGGCTTCGCGATGCACGACCTCCTGACCGAGCGCCTCGAGATGCCCTGCCAGTTCATCGGCGCTGCGTGCCCGTGCCCCCTCCAGGGTGACCGGCAACCAGGCATTGATCGACGGTGCCAGCGCCTTGATCACGCCATCGGCATCCTTGTCGCCCAGCATGCCGAGCAACGCGAAGGTTCGCCCCTCGACGGGACGCTCGGCCAGTCGCCCGGCCACATGGGCCGCTGCCTGGGGGTTGTGGCCCACATCCAGACACCAGGCACCATGCCACTGCATGCGGCCGGGCAGGACGACACTCGCCAGAGCCCGCCGACAGGCCGCCTCGTCGAGTTCGATGCCGGCCAGTTGCAAGGCCGTCAAGGCGGTCGCGGCGTTGTCCAGTGGCAGGCCGGGCTCCGGAAGGCGTTCGAGCACTCGCCCTTCCCCCCACCAGCGCCATGCGCCTGCACCGCGCTCGCCCTCATAGGTCTCGCCCAGGGCATGCACCGGGGCCGGCAGCGACTCGGCGGTGGCGCGCACACTGGCCGGCAGCTCGCGCGATCCCAGCACGGCGGGTCGACCGGGGCGCATGATGCCGGCCTTCTCACGGCCGATATTCTCGAGGTCGTCGCCGAGGAAGGCCGCGTGGTCCCGGGCAATGGTCGTTATCACCGCCACATCGGCGTCGATGATGTTTACCGCATCAAGCCGCCCACCGAGACCCACTTCGAGAATCGCCAGCGCGGGAGCATGCGCACGGATGGCATGCAAGGCACCCAGGGTACCGACCTCGAAGTAGGTCAGGCTGATGGGCTCGCCATCGAGGCGGGCGGCTTCCACCGCCTCGAAACCGGCGATCAGGGTGGCATCGTCAGCTTCGTGCCCATCCAGGCATAGTCGCTCGTTGTAGCGCAGTAGATGGGGAGAGGTATAGGTGGCGGTCGAAAGGCCATGCGCCCGCGCCAGCGCATCGAGCATGGCCACGGTGGACCCCTTGCCATTGGTGCCGGCCACGGTGATCACTCGTCCCGCCACCGGCCCATCGAACAGCCCCATGCGACGAGCGACCTCGTCCACCCGCTCGAGGCCGAGGTCGATGTCCACCGGATGCGCCGTTTCCAGTCGCCTCAGCCAGGCATCGAGCGGGGTGGGGGAAGCATCGTGCATGTCGTCGAACTCAACGATGATCGTCAGGGCGTGGCGACTCGTCGGCTTCCTCGCTGTCCGTCTCCCTGCGCCCATCGGTCGGCGCCTCGGGTTCCGACGCTTCCGCCGCCGCTGCGGTTTCCCCGGGCTGCTGCTCGGCCTGCTCTGCCGCATCGACGAGATCCGGCTCACCGGTTTCGATCGATGCTGGCCCATTGGCCGGCTGATGGGTCAACTTGCGCAACACCCCGCCAAGCCGCTCACGAATGTCCTGACGGTGAACGATCATGTCCACGGCGCCGTGCTCGAGCAGGAACTCGCTGCGCTGGAAGCCCTCGGGCAACTGTTCGCGAACCGTCTGCTCGATGACCCGGGGGCCGGCGAACCCGATCAAGGCATTGGGCTCGGCGACATTGAGATCGCCGAGCATGGCCAGCGACGCCGAGACGCCACCGAAGACCGGGTCGGTGAGTACCGAAATGTAGGGCACGCCGGCCTGCTTGAGTTTTTCCAGGGCTGCGGAGGTCTTGGCCATCTGCATCAGCGAGAACAGCGCCTCCTGCATGCGCGCCCCGCCCGAAGCAGCGAAACAGACCAGCGGAATGCCCTCGTCCAGAGCCTGCGTCGCGGCGCGCACGAACTTTTCGCCCACCACGGCCCCCATCGAGCCTCCCATGAAGGTGAACTCGAAGGCCACGGCCACGACCGGCAACCCCTCCAGGGACCCGCGCATGGCGACCAGACCGTCCTTTTCCCCGGTCGACTTCTGGGCCGCACTGAGACGGTCCTTGTACTTCTTGGAGTCGCGGAACTTCAGGCGATCGACGGGCTCGAGATCGGCGGCGATCTCTTCGCGCCCTTCCTTGTCGAGGAACCAGTCCAGTCGCTTGCGCGCCGTCAGGCGCAGATGGTGGTCACACTTGGGGCATACGTTGTGGTGCTTCTCGAGCTCCGGCAGATAGAGCACCGACTCGCACTTGGGGCACTTTCGCCACAGGCCGTCGGGGACGCTCGTACGCCGCTCCTTGCGCTGAATGCGGCCCACCGAGGGCACGATCTTGTCTAGCCAGCTCATGTCAGAATCGCTTCCCTTTGTGCTGTCGCCCCCGCGAGGCGGGGGCCGAATCGAATCGGTTGGCAGAACAGGCTGCCACTAGGCATCCAGTGCCTGGCGCATCTCACCCAGCACCGCCTCCAGGGCGGCGGGAATCGCCTCGGGCCGTTCGGCGTTCTCGGCGATACGGCTGACCAGGGCACTGCCGACGATCACCCCATCGGCGACACGGCCGACGGCGGCTGCCGAGGCGCCATCGCGAATACCGAAACCGACGCACAAGGGCAAGTCGGTCATCTCGCGCAACGGCGCCAGGTGGGTCGCGATGTCATCGGCATCGGCGGCGGCACCACCGGTCACGCCCTTGAGCGAGACATAATAGAGATACCCTTCGCCATGGGCGCATATTGTAGCGGCCCGGGCCCGTGAAGTGGTAGGGGCCACCAGGAAGATCGAGGATAGTCCCCGCGCCTCGAGCACGGGGCCCAGCAGGTCCGCCTCTTCCGGCGGCATGTCGACGAGCAGCACGCCATCGACACCGGCCTCGCTGGCCCGATCGGCGAAGGCCTCGAAACCGAACCGCTCCACGGGGTTGAGGTAGCCCATCAGCACCACCGGCGTCTCGGGGTCGTCACGGCGAAATTCGCTGACCATCTCGAACAGATGTCCCAGACGCACGTCGTGGCGCAGGGCCCGCTCACAGGCCTTCTGGATCACCGGGCCATCGGCCATCGGGTCGGAAAACGGCACGCCCAGCTCGATGATATCGGCACCGGCACGCACCAGGGCGTGCATGAAGCCCACCGTGTGCGCCGGCGCGGGATCGCCGGCGGTGATGTAGGGAATCAGCGCGCGGCGGCCCTGTGCCTTGAGATCGGCGAAACGTTGATCGATACGGTTCATCAGGCTTCCTCAGAATTCGATGCCGTCGAGCTTGGCGACGGTCATGATGTCCTTGTCGCCACGTCCGGAGAGGTTGACCACGATATGCTGATCGGGTCGCATGGTCGGCGCCAGCCGCTTGGCATAGGCCAGGGCATGGGCCGACTCCAGGGCCGGCATGATGCCCTCCACATGCGTCAGCTCGCGGAAGGCCTCGAGCACCTCCACATCGTCGGCCGCGACATACTCGACTCGCCCCGCATCCTTCCACAGGGCATGCTCCGGCCCGACGCCGGGATAATCGAGCCCCGCCGAGATCGAATGGGTATCGGACACCTGTCCGCCTTCATCGGACATCAGGTAAGTACGATTGCCGTGCAGCACGCCACGCGGTGCACCCGAGGTCAGGGGCGCCGCATGGCGCCCGGTGGCCACGCCATCGCCGCCGGCCTCGACCCCGTACATGGCCACTTCGTCGTCCTCGGCAAAGGGATAGAAGAGCCCCATGGCATTGGAGCCGCCGCCCACGCAGGCAATCAGGGCATCGGGCAGGCGGCCGAATTCCTCGACCGACTGTCGCCGCGCCTCGCGGCCGACCACCGCATTGAAGTCGCGCACCAGCATCGGATAGGGGTGCGGTCCCGCCACGGTGCCGATGATGTAGAAGGTGTCGTCGACGTTGGTCACCCAGTCGCGCAGCGCCTCGTTCATGGCGTCCTTGAGGGTCCGGGTGCCGGACTCCACCGGTATGACCTCGGCACCCAGCAGCCGCATGCGATAGACATTGAGCTTCTGACGTTCGACATCCTCGGCGCCCATGTAGATCTCGCACGACAATCCCAGGCGAGCGGCCACGGTGGCCGTGGCCACACCGTGCTGACCCGCACCGGTCTCGGCGATGACCCTGGGTTTGCCACTCTTCTTGGCGAGCAGGGCCTGGCCGATGGTGTTGTTCACCTTGTGGGCGCCGGTGTGGTTGAGGTCTTCGCGCTTGAGCCAGACCTGGGCACCCCCGAGCTGCCTGGACCATCGTTCGGCATGATAGAGGGGGGAAGGACGTCCCACGTAGTGGGCCAGGTCGTAGTCGAATTCCGCCTGGAACTCCGGATCTTCACGAAGACGTCGATAGGTCTTCTCCAGATCTTCCAGGGCGAAGCTCAGGGTCTCCGAAACGAACCGGCCACCATAGGGGCCAAAGTGGCCACGTTCATCCGGCAGTCGGGTCAGGTCACTGAACTTGCTCACGAAGGACACCTCACAGGGTCGCCAGAAGGGGTGGATTGGGAGTTGCGGGATCAAGCATCGGCACGCCGCACCGCCTGGAGAAAATCAGCCATCAGGCCGGCGTCCTTGACTCCCGGGGAAGCTTCAATACCACCGGAAACATCCACCGCGAAGGGCGCCACCATCGCGATGGCCTCGGCCACATTGGCCGGCGTGAGGCCTCCGGCGAGGATAACAGGTTTTGCCAGCCTTGCGGGTATCCGCGACCAGTCGAATGTCTCGCCGGTTCCGCCGGGCACGCCGGGTCGATAGGCATCCAGCAGCAAAGCCCTGGCCCCGGCATAGTCGCCAGCGGCCGCCTTCAGATCCAGGCCGTCGCACATGCGCAGCGCCTTGATCCAGGGCCGACCCGAGGCCGCGCAATGCGCCGGCGATTCATCGCCATGGAACTGCAGCAGATCGAGGTGCTCGGCTGCCCTCTCCACCTCGGCCGGCGCGGGGTCGACGAACAGCCCCACCCGGGTGACGAACGCCGGCACCCGTTCGGCGAGCGCCGCCAGGCGCTCGAGCTCGATGGCTCGCTTGCTGCCGGGCCAGAGCACGAACCCCAGGGCGTCGGCACCCAGCGCCACGGCGGTGTCCACGTCCTCGGCCCGGCTCAGGCCACAGAACTTGACTCGGGTGCGCCCGGTGGGCGTGGCATGATCAAGCATGATCGCCCTCCTCGACCCGGGCTTCGGCCTTGAACCGTCCCCGGCGAAGCTCGGGACGCGGGCTGTCAGGCAGAGGGCGTTCGCCGGTCCACTCGCCCAGGAAGGCCAACAGATTCGGCCCCAGGGGTTCCCGAGGCAGTGCCCAGCCCGGGTCATAAAGCGAATCGACGAAATGCAGGCCACAGGCCGGTGCCGTCACGTCACCCAGAGTACGATCCTTGAGGGCCAGCAAGCGGGCCAGATAGTCGGTTCCCTGCTCACCTCGCCCGACCGTCACCAGGGCACCGGCGATGTTGCGGATCATGTGGTGCAGGAAAGCATTGCCCTGAACATCGATGACCACCAGAGGGCCATGACGATGTACCTCGATGAAATGCAGATGCCGCCAGGGGGACTTCGACTGGCAGCCGGCGGCGCGAAAGCTCGAGAAATCGTGCTCGCCCACCAGTACCTGGGCCGCTTCGTGCATCGTCTCGGCATTCAGCGGATCACGACACCAGGTGACGTTGGCCCGTTCCAGCACGGGACGACTGGGCTGGTTGAGCAGTATATAGCGATAACGTCGCGCCAGCGCCGTGCGTCGGGCATGGAATTCATCGTCCACCTGCGTGACCCAGCGCACGGCGATATCGCGCGGCAGATTGGCATTGGCACCGAACACCCAGGCCTTTTCGGAACGCGATGCGGGTGGGTCGAAATGCACGATCTGTCGGGTCGCGTGGACGCCGGAATCGGTACGGCCACTGGCATGTACCCTGACCGGCGCGCTGGCTACCCGCGCGAGCGCCTTCTCGAGCGACGCCTGCACCGAGGCCGAATGCTTGAGCCACTGCCAGCCACAGTACTGGCTGCCGTCATACTCCACGGCCATGGCCAGGCGGCCGGTCAAGGGATGGTGCTCGTCGAGGCGTTGAAAGAGACTCATGGCGCTGTCGGGTCGGTGGGTGGCGAAGCGCGCCGGCCAAGACCGGCGGCGGCATGGATGATGCCTCGGCATTATCCCTGTCGAACAGGAGGAACGCCACCCGGCCGAGGATCGGGTGGCGCAACGCACCAGGGGCGCCCCTGCCGAGGCGCCCCTGGACACACACGACGGCAGGGCCCGCGCGGGCGCCACCGCCTGGCGCTTTACTGCTCGCGCAGGATCTTCAGCATCCGCTTGAGCGGCTCGGCGGCGCCCCACAGCAGCTGGTCGCCGACGCTGAAGGCGGAGAGATACTCGCCGCCCATGGCCAGCTTGCGCAGACGCCCCACCGGCACGGTCAGGGTGCCGGTCGCAGCGGCCGGCGTCAGGCCGTCGTTGGAGGCATCCTTGTCGTTGGGGATCAGCTTGACCCAATCGTTGTGGGTAGCAATGCGCTCCTCGATCTCGTCGAGCGGCACATCCTGCTTGAGCTTGATGGTGAAGGCCTGGCTATGCGAACGCATGGCGCCGATCCGCACGCAGAGCCCATCGATGGGCACCGGGTTGTCCTGCCGACCGAGAATCTTGTTGGTCTCCACCGAGCCCTTCCACTCTTCGCGGCTCTGGCCGTTGTCGAGCTTGGAGTCGATCCAGGGCAACAGGCTGCCGGCCAGCGGTGCACCGAAGTTGTCGACCGGGAAGTCGCCGCCGCGCATGGCCGCGGTGACCTTGCGGTCGATATCGAGGATGGCACTGCCGGGATCGGCCAGCTCATCGGCCACACTGTCACGCAACGTGCCCATCTGGTTGAGCAGCTCGCGCATGTGCTTGGCACCGGAACCGGAAGCCGCTTGATAGGTCATGGACGTCATCCACTCGACCATATCGGCCTCGAACAGGCCGCCCAGGCCCATCATCATCAGGCTGACGGTGCAGTTGCCGCCGACGAAGGTCCTGGCACCACGCGCCAGCTGATCGTCGATGACCTTGCGGTTGACCGGGTCCAGCACGATGGTGGCGTCATCCGCCATGCGCAGGGTGCTGGCGGCGTCGATCCAGTAGCCCTTCCAGCCGCCACCGCGCAGGTCCTCGTAGACCTTCTGGGTATAGTCGCCCCCCTGGCAGGTGACGATCACATCCAGGGCCTTCAGTGCCTCCAGATCGAAGGCATCCTTCAGCGGAGGCACGTCCACGCCGACGTCGGGGCCGGGCTGGCCGGCCTGAGAGGTGGTGAAGAAGATCGGCTCGATACCGTTGAAGTCTCCCTCTTCCACCATGCGTTGCATGAGCACGGAGCCCACCATGCCACGCCATCCGACGAAACCGACTTTCAACATGTGAAGTCCTCCAGAAAAAGTGAACTCATTAGTATACAGGAAGCAACCCCGAGCGCCGAGGGGCAAGATCTGAGGCGCCAGGCTATCGCAGTCAAGCCTTGCCGCTCGGGCCGATCCGTCGACAGATCCAACGGCGATAGCCCTATCCGAGTCGCAAGGAGCCCCTGAAAGCCTGGCCCCATGGGCCTTATGGTGTTCCCTGGCCCTTGGCTCTATTGAGTCTCGAAGGCCGCCAGCACGGCATCGCCCATCTCGGCGGTGGACACCCTCGGCTCACCTTCGGCGGCGATATCGGCAGTTCTCAGGCCGTCGTCCAGCACCTTGCCGACGGCTGCCTCGATACGCTCGGCCAGCGCCGCCTCACCCAGCGAATAACGCAGCATCATGGCCACCGAGAGAATGGTCGCCAGGGGGTTGGCCAGGCCCTGACCGGCGATATCCGGCGCACTACCGTGGCAGGGCTCGTACATGCCCTGCCCGCTCTCGTTGAGCGACGCCGATGGCAGCATGCCGATGGATCCCGTGAGCATGGCGGCGGCGTCGGAAAGGATGTCGCCGAACATGTTGCCGGTGACCACCACATCGAACTGCTTGGGCGCGCGCACCAGCTGCATGGCGGCATTGTCGACGTACATGTGCGACAGCTCGACGTCCGGATACTCCGGCGCCAGCCGCTCCATGACCTCGCGCCACAGCATGGTCACCTCGAGCACGTTGGCCTTGTCGACGGAGCAGAGTTTCTTGTTGCGCTTCTGCGCCATCTCGAAGGCGACGCGACCGATGCGCTCGATCTCGGCCTCGGAATAGACGTAGGTGTTGTAGCCGACCCGCTGGCCGTCGCGCTCCTCGATACCGCGCGGCTGGCCGAAGTAGATGCCGCCGGTGAGTTCGCGCACGATCATGATGTCCAGCCCGGACACCAGCTCGGGTTTGAGGCTCGAGGCCTCGGCGAGCTGCGGATACAGCAGCGCCGGGCGCAGATTGCCGAACAGGCCGAGCTCCTTGCGCAGGCCGAGCAGCCCCTTCTCGGGACGCTTGCTGATATCGTCCAGCTTGTCCCACTTGGGGCCTCCCACGGCACCCAGCAGCACGGCATCGGCAGCCCGGGCCCTGAGCAGGGTGCTCTCCGGCAACGGCGAACCCTCGAGGTCATAGGCGGCGCCGCCGACCGGTGCCTCGTCGACCTCGATATCGAGACCACGCGCCTGACAGGCAGCCAGCACCCGGCTGGCCTGGGCGGTGATTTCCGGGCCGATGCCGTCACCCGGGAGAACCAGAATCTTGCGTGTCATCCATCAATCCTTATTGAAGTTCAGCTGGAAGCTGGAAGCTGCATATTGCCACCAGAAATAGCGTCAAAGGTTTTTCTTCAAGCTTCCAGGCGCGCAGCGCCGCTCTTCAAGCTTCCAGCTCCCGGCGCAGCCGGGTCAGGCTTCGCGAAACATCCAGGGCCGCTCGGCCCGATGGCGCTGTTCGAAGGCATGAATGGCATCCTCGTCCTTCAGGGTGATGCCGATATCGTCGAGCCCTTCGAGCAGGCAGTGCTTGCGGAAGGCGTCGACCTCGAACTCAAGCAGTTCTCCCGAGGGCGTGATCACACGCTGCGCCTCGAGATCCACGTCGAGCCGATATCCTTCATTCGCCGCCACTTCCTCGAACAGCCGATCGACTTCGGCTTCGGAAAGCCTGATCAGCAGGATGCCGTTCTTGAAGGCGTTGTTGTAGAAGATGTCGGCGAAGCTCGGGGCGATCACCACCCGGAAACCGAAGTCGTCCAGCGCCCAGGGCGCGTGCTCACGGGAGCTGCCGCAGCCGAAGTTCTGGCGTGCCAGCAGGATGCTGGCACCCTGGTAGCGCGGTTGATTGAGCACGAAGTCCGAGTTGATCGGACGCTGCGAACAATCCTGGCCCGGCTGACCTTCGTCGAGGTAGCGCAGCTCATCGAACAGGTTGACGCCAAAGCCGCTGCGCTTGATCGACTTCAGGAACTGCTTGGGAATGATCAGGTCGGTGTCGACATTGGCACGGTCCAGCGGTGCGACCAAGCCCTCGAGTCGTTCGAATTTCTGCATGGCTCAGGCCTCCTGCGCAGCGGCGTCGAAATGGCGGACATCGACGAAATGACCGGCGATGGCGGCGGCGGCGGCCATCGCCGGACTCACCAGATGGGTCCGGCCGCCGTAGCCCTGACGACCCTCGAAGTTGCGGTTCGAGGTCGAGGCGCAATGCTCGCCGGCGCCCAGCTTGTCGGCGTTCATGGCCAGGCACATGGAACAACCGGGCTCGCGCCACTCGAAGCCAGCATCGATAAAGACCCGGTCGAGCCCTTCCTCCTCGGCCTGGCGCTTCACCAGGCCGGAGCCGGGCACCACCATGGCCAGGGCAATCGAATCGGCGACCTTGTGTCCCTTGGCCACCTTGGCGGCTGCACGCAGGTCTTCGATGCGCGAGTTGGTGCAGGAACCGATGAAGACCTTGTCGAGGCGAATGTCGGTGATCTTCTGCTTCGGCGCCAGCCCCATGTATTCCAGCGCCCGCGTGATGCCGGTGCGCGCCGTGTCGTCGTCGGCCTCGGCCGGATCGGGCACTTCACCGCCGATACCGGCGACCATCTCCGGGCTGGTGCCCCAACTGACCTGCGGCTCGATCTCGGCGGCATCCAGGGTCACCACCTTGTCGAACTCGGCACCGTCGTCGGACACCAGGTTCCGCCAATCGGCCACCGCGGCCTCCCACTGCTCGCCCCGGGGGGCATAGTGGCGATCGCGGAGGTAATCGATGGTGGTGTCGTCCACGGCAATCAGCCCGACCCGAGCACCGGCCTCGATGGCCATGTTGCAGACCGTCATGCGGCCTTCCATGGAAAGCCCGCGAATGGCACTGCCGGCGAACTCGATGGCATACCCCGTGCCACCGGCGGTGCCGATGCGGCCGATGATGGCCAGCACCACGTCCTTGGCGGTGACGCCCTCGCCGAGCTCGCCTTCCACCCTGACCTGCATGTTCTTCATCTTCTGGGCCAGCAGGCACTGAGTGGCCAGCACGTGCTCCACCTCGGAGGTACCGATACCATGAGACAGCGCCGCGAAGGCCCCATGGGTAGCGGTATGAGAATCACCGCAGACGACGGTCATGCCGGGCAGGGTCGCCCCCTGCTCGGGTCCCACCACGTGGACGATGCCCTGGCGCGGGTCGTTGATGCGGAATTCCTCGATCCCGAAGGACTCGCAGTTGTCGTCCAGGGTCTGCACCTGGATCAGCGACACCGGATCCTTGATCCCGGCATTGCCCTCGGCACGCTCCAGCAGCGTGGTCGGCACATTGTGATCCGGGGTCGCCAGGTTGGCATCCAGCCGCCAGGGCCGGCGCCCCGCCAGCCGCAGCCCCTCGAAGGCCTGGGGCGAGGTCACCTCGTGCAGCAGGTGCCGGTCGATGTAGATCAGGGCGGTGCCATCGTCGCGCTCCTTCACCAGATGCTGCGACCACAGCTTGTCGTAGAGTGTCTGGCCTGGCATGTCATCCTCCCGGGCGGAGCCCGTCTTGGCGTCACGGTAGGCAATTCGATTGCCCTTTATCGTTGATTCGAGTGTCACGCGGCACGCACATAAAAGCAATTCATGTTATTTATTCAAAGGATTCCAAGAAGGAATGAAAATGCATCGCGAGGTGACCCATGGATACACAGAGCCTGCAGGCCTTCCTTGCCGTGGCCGACAGCGGCAGCTTCTCCAGGGCCGCCGAACAGCTCCACCTGACACAACCGGCGGTCAGCAAGCGCATCGCCGTGCTCGAGGGACAGATCGACGCCAGACTGTTCGACCGTATCGGACGGCGCGTCGCCTTGACCGAGGCTGGCCGCCTGCTGCTGCCCCGAGCGCGTCAGATCCTGGTGATGGTCGACGATAGCCGACGGGCGCTCGGCAACCTCAGTGGCGACGTCGCCGGTCGCCTGACCCTGGCCACCAGCCACCATCTCGGGCTGCACCGGCTGCCACCGCTGCTCGAGCGTTATACCCGTCGCCATCCCGAGGTGCGTCTGGACCTGCATTTCCTGGACTCCGAACAGGCCTACCAGGGTGTCCTCGACGGCGAGCTGGAGATCGCCGCAGCGACCCTGGCACCGCACCCTGATGCCCAGCTGGAAGCGGTACCGGTCTGGGTCGACCGACTCTGTTTCGTCTGCGCCGAGAACCATCCACTGGCCCGGCGCCGGCATCTGGCCCTGCATGAACTGTGCGATCACGATGCCGTACTGCCCGGCCCGCTGACCTTCACCCGCACCCTGATCGAGTCCCGCTTCGCCGCCGCCGGCCTGGACCTCCCCGTGGCGATCTCCACCAACTACCTGGAAACCCTCAAGATGATGGCCGACATCGGCCTGGGATGGAGCCTGCTGCCCGAGAGCATGGTGGCCGACGAATTGCACGAGCTCGACGTCGACCATCCCCCCATCCATCGTCCGCTAGGGTATCTGGTGCATCGCAGCCGCACGCTTTCCAACGCCGCTCGAGCAATGCTCGAGCAGCTCGAGCAGGTACGTGACGACGCAGCGAAACACTGGCCGACCTGACGTCGAAAAACATCAATCTCGTTTCGGCAACAATCGGCGTAAACTCGCTTATTTATGACCAAAAGCGGCACACCAATGCCGCTTTAGATCAACCGGGGATCGAAAAGACGTCGCAAAATCTCATGCCACGGCGCACAACCCCGCCTAGCCTTGGGCATCACATGACCACACCGTGACGCTTGAGGTAATGCCATGAGCCAGTCCCCCCAGGCCTGGGCCGCCCAGCGGCCCGAGCGTGCCCTGACCCTGCCCTCTCGCTACTTCTACGACCCGGCACTGTTCGAGGCCGAGCGCGAACGCATCTTCATGGGCGCCTGGCACTTCGGCTGCCACGTCAATGAGCTCGACCAGGCCGGTGCCTTCGTGGTCCGCGACATCTTCGATCAGAGCGTGATCCTGATGCGCGACCGCGACGGCGAGCTGCATGCCTTTCACAACGTCTGCCAGCACCGCGGCAACCGCCTGCTGAACGAGCCCCGCGGCGTGCGCAAGGGCGTGATCCGCTGCGCCTACCATTCCTGGTGCTACGGCGCCGATGGCCGCCTCAAGGCCGCCCCGCGCAGCGACCGCATCGAGGCCTTCGACGTCAACGACTACCGGATTCCGCCGGTCCGCCTGCAGGTCTTCGCCGGCGGCGTCTACTTCAACTTCGATCCCGACGCCGCGGACATGCACGACCTCTTCCCCGGCGCCGAGGCAGCGATCCGCGACGCCATTCCCCACCTCGACGAGATGCGCTTGATCCAGGAGGACGATGTCATCGTCCCGGCCAACTGGAAGGTGATCATGGACAACTCCATCGAGGGCTATCACTTCCAGCTCTCGGGCCCCTGTCACGTGGACCTGGCGTCGTTGATCGACTTCTCCGGCTACAAGCTGCGCCACCACGACAACTGGTGGACCTACGGCGCCCCGCCCAACCGCGAGGCCACCGAGGCCTACGGCGAGTCCATCGGCCGCCCGGTGGAGGACGGCGACGGCTTCTTCAACATCGGCCTGTGGCCCCACAACACCTTCTACCAGTTCCCGTTCTCCCAGTGCATGGGCACCTTCATGATCATCCCGCTGGACGCCGAGCGCAGCATCCTGCGCTTCGGCTACTACAGCGCCCATGACCCTGACGCCCTGCCCGAGGCGACCCGGGCCAGCATCCGCTGGATGAACGAGGACCTGGGCCCGGAGGACATCGAGCTCAACGTCACCACCCAGAAGGGCCTGCGCTCCCTGGGCTACGATCAGGGCCGCTACATGATCGACGCCGAGCGCAGCAACGAGAGCGAGCACCTGGTGCTGAACTTCCACCGCCTGGTGCATCGGGCCCTGCACGGCGAGGACGGAGCCGGGTCATGAGCCTCCTGGGTGCCTTCACCGGCAAGCGGGTGCTGGTCACCGGCGGCGCTCGCGGGATCGGCGCCGCCACCGTGCGCCGCTTCCTCGACGAGGGCGCGACGGTGGCCGTCGGCGCTCGCCGTGCGGCCTCCGTCGACGCCCTGTGCCGCGAGCTGGGCGACGAGGCCCGGGTGGTCGCCGCCCCGGGACCGCTGGAAGACCGCGCCTCCTGCGCCGCCGTGGTGGACGCCGCGGTGGCCGGCCTCGGCGGACTGGACATCCTGGTCAACGCCGCCGGCGTCTTCGAGGAGGTGCCCTTCGAAGCCGTCACCCAGGCCCACTGGGACACCACCTTCGCCGTCAACACGGGCGGTACCTTCTTCACTCTCCAGGCCGCCCTGTCCCACCTGGAGGCCAGCGGCGGCAACGCCGTGAACCTGGGCTCGGACGCCGGGCTGATCGGCTTCCCGCCGAGCAGCGTCTACTCCGGCGCCAAGGCTGCGGTGGTCAACCTGACCCGGGCGCTGGCCCTGGAGCTCGCCGGGCGCATCCGCGTCAACTGCGTCTGCCCGGGCAACGTCGCCACCGACATGATCGATGCCGCCGCCGAGGCCAGCGGCGATCGCGAGGCCTATCTGGCCGCCGCCCGGGCCCGCGCCCCGATGGGGCGCATGGCAAGCCCCGAGGAGGTCGCCGACGCCATCCTCTACCTGGCCTCGCCCCGAGCCGGCTTCACCCACGGCGCCATCCTCTCGGTGGATGGCGGCGGGGTCTGCGGCTTCTGAATCGCATATCGATAACAATACATTGAGGAGACTCCCCATGATCCAGCATCCCCATGTCCTGCGTACCGGCCTGCTGGCCGCCACCCTGGGCGCCATCGTCATGCCCGGCCTCGCCCAGGCCGACGAGATACGCTTCGCCACACCGCCCTGGCCCGGCGCCACCGTCAAGACCGAGGTGGCCAGCCAGCTGCTGGAGCGCCTGGGCTACGAGACCAGCGTCAAGGAGGCCAGCACCGCCATCATCCTGGAGGGCCTGGTCGGCGGCGACATCGACGTCGACATGGCCCTGTGGCGCCCCTCCCAGGGCGCCATGCTCGACCCGCGCCTGGAAAGCGGCGAGCTGGTCGAGGTGGCACAGAATATCCAGGGCGCACGCTTCAAGCTCGCCGTGCCCGGCCATGTCTGGGACGCCGGCGTACACTCCATGGCCGACCTGGCCGAGCACGCCGAGCGCTTCGACCACAGCTTCTACGGCATCGAACCCGGCAACGTCGGCAACGAGATCATGCAGGACGCCATCGAGGACGACGCCTATGGACTGGGCGACTGGCGGGTGGTGGCCTCCAGCGTCACCGGCATGCTCTCGCAGCTCGAGGCCAACAACGACGGCGAGCGCTGGACGGCCTTCCTCGGGTGGGAGCCGCACTGGATGAACGTCGTCTACGACGTGCACTACCTGGAGGACCCGGAGGGCCTGTGGGGCGATGCCAGCACCGTCTCCACCATCACCAATGCCGACTTCCTCGAGCGAGAACCCAACGTCGCCACCCTCCTCGAGCAGCTGGTCGTGCCCATCGAGGTGCAGAACGCCTGGGTCCACGCCTTCAGCCGCGAGGAGCGCCCCCTGGAAGCAGTGGCCGGCGACTGGCTCGATGCCAACCCCGAGCGGGTCGGTCGGTGGCTCGAGGGCGTGACCAGCGCCGACGGCGCCACGCCCGCCCTGGAGGCCTATATGGAGGCCTACCTGGCCGAACGCTAAAGAAAGGCTGATTTATTGCTGCGCTCGACGACCCACGAGGATGTGGGAAGTGCGTTGGTTCGTCGGGAACGAACCTAGCGCTCCTGGCCGCCGGCGGTACTCACAATCCTCATTGAGCAATCCGTCAACTCCGGTTGCTCCGTTCCGGCGGCGGCCAGCCTCTCATCGCTCGCGACATAAATCAGCGCTTTCCCACACCCCTATTCCCAACTCCCCGCGATGCGGGGCGCCGATGACATGGCCCCTCGCCTGCGCCCGCGTCCCTCATGGAGTCACGATGAACCCTACCCCTGACTACGACTACATTATCGTCGGCGCGGGCTCGGCGGGCTGCGTGCTCGCCGACCGGCTGACCGCCGACGGCCGCTATCGGGTGCTGCTGCTCGAGGCCGGCCCCAGGGATCATTCCTGGACGATCCACATGCCGGCGGCCATGGGTGCGGCCATCGACGGCCCACACTTCAACTGGCACTACTGGTCCGGCCCCGAGCCTCACCTGGATGACCGCTATGTCGCCACCCCTCGGGGCAAGACCCTGGGCGGTTCGTCCTCGATCAACGGCATGGTCTACATCCGCGGCCATGCCCGGGACTACGATGCCTGGGCCGAGGCCGGCTGCCAGGGCTGGGACTACGCTCAGGTGCTGCCCTACTTTCGGCGCGCCGAGGGCCATGCCCTGGGCGGAGATGACTACCACGGCGCCGACGGACCGCTACGCGTCAGCCCGGGCCGGCCCACCGACCCGCTGTCCCGGGCCTTCCTGGAAGCTGGCGAGCAGGCCGGCTACGGCGCCAGCGCCGACGTCAACGGCTACCGCCAGGAAGGCTTCGGCCGCGTCGACCGCACCACCTGGAAGGGCCGGCGCTGGAGCACCGCCCGGGGCTACCTGGCCCGGGCCCGCATGCGCCCCAACCTCACGGTGATCACCGGCGCCCTGGCCGAACAAGTGCTGGTCGAGGACGGCCGCGCCCGGGGTGTGGCCTACCGCCGAGGCGACCGCCGCGTCGAGGAGACCGCTAGACGAGAAGTATTGCTGGCCGGCGGCGCCATCAACAGCCCCCAACTGCTGATGCTCTCCGGGATCGGCCCGCAAGACGAGCTCGAGCACTGGGGTATCCCCGAGGCCCACCGCCTGGAGGGCGTCGGCCGGCGACTCAACGACCACCCGGATACCGTGGTCGCCTACCGCTGCCCCCGGCCCGTCTCCCACGCCCCCTGGACCCGGGCGCCACGCAAGTGGTGGCTGGGCATGCGCTGGTTCACCGATCGCGGCGGGCTGGCCGGCACCAATCTGTTCGACGCCGGCGCCTTCATCCGCTCCCGGGCCGGGGTCGAGCATCCCGACCTGCAGTTGACCTTCATGTCGCTGGCCATCGAGCCCGGCAGCGTCAACGTCCTCAAGGAGCACGCCTTCCAGGTGCACATCGACCTGATGCGCCCCACCAGCCTGGGCCGGGTACGCCTGGCGGACACCGATCCGGCGAAGGCCCCGTCGATCGTCTTCAACTACCTGGCCACCGAGCGCGACCGGGCCGACATGCGCGCTGCGGTGCGCTTGGTCCGCGAACTGATCGATCAGCCGGCCTTCGACGGCCTGCGCGGCGAGGAGATCACCCCGGGGCCGGACTGCCAGAGCGACGAGGCCCTGGACGCCTGGGCCCGGGTCACCACCGAGACCGGCTACCACGCCGCCGGCACCTGCAAGATGGGCCCGGCGAGCGACCCGGAGGCGGTGGTCGACCCCGAGCTGCGCGTCCACGGGCTCGAGGGCCTGCGCGTGGTGGACGCCTCCATCATGCCGACCATCGTCAGCGGCAACACCAACGCCCCGACCGTGATGATCGCCGAGAAGGCCAGCGACCTGATCCTCGGCCGCCCCGCGCCAGCACCCAGCGAGGCGCCGGTGTGGATCCACCCCGACTGGCAGCACCAGCAACGCTGAGGAGGTCCCATGTCCGATCGCCTGTCACTGATCCTGACCCATCACCGCCGCCTGGCACCGTCCGTCGTCGAGCTGACTCTCGAGGCCGCCGACGGCGGGCCCTTGCCCCCGGCCCCGGCCGGGGCCCACCTGGAGCTCGAGCTGCCCGGCGGACTCACTCGCCACTATTCGCTGCTGGATGACGGGGCCGGCGGCCGCTATCGCCTGGGCGTGCTGCGCGAGTCCGACTCCCGGGGCGGCTCGGCCTTCCTGGTCGACCAGGCCCGGGAAGGGCTCGCGCTCGCCGTCTCGACGCCCCGGGACCGCTTCCCGCTGGACGATACCGGCCGCCGCCAGGTGTTGATCGGCGGTGGCATCGGCATCACCCCACTGGTGGCCATGGCCCGTCGACTGTGCGCCCGGGGCATCACGCCGGAGGTGCACTACCTGGTGAGCCGGGAGGAGGACGCCGCCTTCGCCGGGGAGCTCGCCACCCTGCTGCCCGAGGGCGCGCTGCGCCTGCACGTCTCCCGCCGGGCCGGCCGCGCCCAGGTGGCCGAGCTGGTCGGCGAGGTGGACGCCGACACCCGGATCCACGCCTGCGGCCCGGAGGGCCTCCTCGCCGCCCTGGAGGCCGAGGCCGACACCTGGCCCGCGGGCTGCCTGCGCCTGGAGCGCTTCCGCGGCGCGGCGCCGGATGCCACGCCCCGGGACGGCCAGTGCGAGATCGTGCTGGCACGCAGCGACCGGACCCTCACCCTGGCCCCCGACGAATCGCTGCTCGACGGCCTCGCCCGCGCCGGCGTCGCCCCGCCCACCCTGTGCGGGGAAGGCGCCTGCGGCACCTGCGCCTGCGGCGTGATCGAGGGCGCCGTGGACCACCGGGACGTCCTCCAGGACGACGCCGAGAAGGCCGCCAACGACACCCTCTACGCCTGCGTCTCCCGCCCCGCGGGAGCTCGCCTGGTGCTCGATCTCTGATACCCACGCCCTCGAGGAGACCCCATGCCCCTGACTCATGACGACTGGAAGCACCGCGCCGCCACTCTTGATACCGACGGCCGCGCCTGGATCGCCGGCCGGCGCTGCCCCGCCGTGGACGGTGCCACCCTGGACTCGATCAATCCCATGACCGGTGCCCCGGTCGCCGACATCGCCGCCGGCAAGGCGACCGACGTGGATCGCGCCGTGGCCGCCGCCCGGGCAGCCTTCGTGGCCGGCGACTGGGCTCGGGCCGAGCCCGGCGAACGGCGTCGGGTGATGCTGGCCATCGCCGGAGAGATCCGCGCCCACGCCGAGGAGCTGGCCCTGCTCGACAGCCTGGAGAGCGGCAAGTGCATCACCGAGGCCCTGGAGGACGCCGAGGAGGCCGCGGTGCTCTTCGACTGGTACGGCGAGGTCCAGGACAAGGCCTACGACCGGGTCGCGCCCTCCCCGGCCGGCATCCAGGCCACCATCACCCACGAACCGCTGGGCGTGGTGGGCGCCGTGGTCCCCTGGAACTACCCGCTGCACAACAGTGCGGTCAAGCTGGCCCCGGCGCTGGCCGCGGGCAACAGCCTGGTGCTCAAGCCCGCCGAGGAATCCTCGCTGTCCGCCCTGCGCCTGGCCGAGCTGTGCCAGGCCGCGAGCCTGCCCGACGGCGTGCTCAACGTGGTGCCGGGCCACGGCCACCTGGCCGGCGAGGCCCTGGGTCGCCACGACGACGTGGACGCCCTGGGCTTCACCGGCTCCACCGAGATCGGCAAGCGCTTCATGGTCTATGCCGGCGAATCCAACATGAAGCCGGTGTGGCTGGAATGCGGCGGCAAGAGCCCGCTGCTGATCTTCGACGACTGCCCCGACCTGGAAGCGGCGGTGGACGCCGCGGTGGCGGGCATCTTCACCCACGCCGGCCAGGTCTGCTCGGCCCACTCGCGGCTGCTGCTCCAGGACGGCATCCACGACGCTTTCCTCGCGGCCCTGGACGCACGTCTGGCCAACCTGGTACCCGGCGATCCCCTCGACCCGGCCACCCGGCTCGGTCCGCTGGTCAGCCGCGCCCAGTTCGACAAGGTCTGCGAGTACCTGACCATCGGCCGTCGGGAGGCCACACTGCGCCACGGCGGCAAGCCCCTCGAGGCGGCCGGCGGCGAGCTCTTCGTGGCCCCCACGGTGTTCACCGGGGTCACCCCCGAGCACCGGCTGTTCCGCGAGGAGATCTTCGGCCCGGTGCTGGCGGTGAGCCGCTTCGCCGACGAGGCCCAGGGCGAGGCGCTGGCCAACGATAGCCGCTACGGCCTGGCTGCCTCGCTGTGGACCGCCGACCTGGGCCGCGCCCACCGACTTTGCGATGCACTGAAGGCGGGCACGGTCACGGTCAACGGCGTCGATGCGGTAAGCCCCCAGACGCCCTTCGGCGGCATGAAGGAGTCCGGCATCGGCCGCGACTACGAACTGGCCGGCATGCGCAAGTACATGGCACTCAAGACCCGCTGGATCCACTACTGAGCGAGGACCCACCATGAGCGAGATTCCCGAGGTCCCGGGCACGCCCCGGGAGCAGCTGGCCTGCGCTTTCCGCTGGCTGGCCCGACTGGACCTGCACGAGGCGACCGCCAATCATTGCAGCCTGGCCACCGCCGAGGGCGGCGAGCGCTTCTTGATCAACCCGGCGGGCCGGCACTTCGCCGAGCTGCGCGCCAGCGACCTGCTCGAGGTCGAGGCCAGGGGCGACGAGCGTCCCATCGGCCTGGATCCGACTGCCTGGGCCATCCATGGCGCCATGCATCGCCAGGGCCGCGAGGTAGGCTGCATCCTGCACACCCATTCGCTGTATGCCACCGCCCTGGCCTGCCTGGAGCGTCCCGAGCTGCCGCCGGTGGAGCAGAACGCCATGCGCTTCTTCGAGCGCGTGGCGGTCGACCGCGGCTTCGACGGCATGGGCCTGGGCGACGAGGCCGAGCGCCTGGGCCGACTGGCCGGCGAGACACCTATCCTGCTGCTGGGCAACCACGGCGTGCTCGCCACCGGCGCCGATGTCGCCGAGGCGTTCGATAACCTCTATTATTTCGAGCGCGCCTGCCGCTCGTACCTGGTGGCCCGGGCCAGCGGCCTACCGCTGGCGCCGGTGGCCCCCGAGGTGGCCCGCAAGACCGCGGCCCAGTGGGACGACCATATCCTGGCGGGCGCTCCCCAGGCCCACTTCGCGGCGCTGATGCGCCTGCTCGACAAGGAGGGCGACGACTACCGGAGCTGAGACCACGACATGCCCGACACGCTTGCCACCGCCACCCCGTCGTACCGGCTCGGCATCCTGCTGCAGCCGCAGTTCTCCTTCGCCGGCCTGGGGGCGCTGCTGGATCCGCTGTTTATCGTCAACTGGCTGGCTCAGGAGCCACGCTTCACCTGGCGGCTGCTGGGCGGAGAGCCGATGGTGTCGGCCTCCAATGGCGTGCCGCTGGGCGTTGAGGTGGACTGGCCGGCCCCCACCGAGCTGGATGGCGTGCTGGTACTGGCCAGCTTCGAGACCAAGGCACTCACCGGCGACCGCCCGCTGACCATGTGGCTGCGCCACTGCGCCGCCGCCGGCGTCACCCTGGGCGGCATCGAGATGGGCAGCGAGGTCCTGGCCGCGGCGGGCCTGCTCGACGAGCGGCGGGCGGCGGTGCACTGGGACAACCTCGAGGGCTTCCGCGAGCTCTACCCCCGGGTGGACGCCGGGGGTGAGCTCTACACCCTGGATGGGGATCGCCTGACCTGCGCTGGCGGCACGGCGGTGCTCGACATGGTGCTGGCCTGGCTGGCGACCCGGGTGGAAGCGCCATTGATGGAGGAACTGCGCAACCACCTGCTGGAACGCCGCCAGCGCCCGGGTGACGCCATCCAGCTGGCCGCCGCCCCGGAGCACCGCCCTCAGACATCCGCCCAGATGCGCCGCGTGATCCGACTGATGCGCCGGGCCATCGAGACACCGCTGACCAGCGCCGAGCTGGCCGGCGAGGTGGGGCTCTCGATCCGCCAGCTCGAGCGACGCTTCAAGGCCGAGCTCGGGGTCACGCCGAAGCGCTACTACCTCTGGCTGCGCATCAACCGCGCCCATCGCCTGTTGCAGCAGACCGGTCTCGGCGTGGCCGAAGTGGCGGCCAGCGCCGGCTTCGGTTCCCTGGAACACTTCTCTCGGGCCTATCGCCGTTTCTTCGGCTGTGCGCCGAGCCAGGACCGTCTGCAGTCCCGCGATGCCCCGGTGCTGCCCCTGCGCTATCTGCCGCGCCGGGAATGAAGGCGCCTTGAGGCCGGCGGGTATCTTGCTTAGGATGCTATGAATTTCCCTAGAACGTCCCGCATGCAGCCGACACGAGACCATGGACCCGACGAGGCCACACGACGCCGACGTGCCCTGGCCGGCCTGACGATACTAGCCGGCCTGGTCATCCAGATCACCCAGTTCAGCGGTGCCTCACCGTTCAGCCCGCACCTGGTCGGTTATGCCCTCTGGCTGGGCACCGCCCTGCTGTGGCGTGACATCCCCTCCCGCAATCGGCGTCAAGCGGGCTGGCTGGCCGCCATCGGACTCGGCCTGCTGTTATTGGCTCGCTTCGGTTTCGGCGCGACGATCGATTGGTGGGCAATACTCGACGGCAACACCTATGTGGTAGCCATGCTGGTGGGCGTGAGCTTCATCGGTCTGCTCGGCAACCTCCGCGGCCAATCACGACCACCGGGGGGCCACGCCGTGACCGGTCGGCGCGGACTTGCCGGTACCTGGCTCGGCGTTCACCTGCTCGGGACGATTCTCAATCTCTCGACGGTCTTCATGGTTGGCGACCGGCTGGAGCGACGCGCACCGCTCACCACGCCGCAACTGCTGGGGCTCAATCGCGGGCTATCCAGCGCGGCGCTCTGGTCGCCGTTTTTCGCGTCCATGGGGGTGGTGATGACCCTGGCACCGGAGATGGATTACGCCACCATCGTCGCCCATGGCCTGCCACTGGCACTGTGCTCGGGATTGCTGACCCTGCTGGAACTGCCGCGCCGTTTCGATCTTACCGATACCGCCGGCTTTTCGATGTCGCCGCGCAGCCTGCTGATGCCGGTGATCATGGCCGGGCTGGTGATGCTCTTCCACTACGGACTGACCCCCGGACTATCCATCGTCAGCATCATTACTTTCCTGATGCCGGCCGTGGCTCTGGTCACCAACCTTTCCCGCGGGCCACGCTGGACCCTGGGGCGGGTGCGCCAGCATACCGTGACCCGACTGCCGGCCATGCGCGGCGAGATATCGCTGTTCCTGTGCGCTGGCCTGCTGACGCTGGGGTTGTCGACCCTGGTCGACGCCGCCACCGGCGGCGACTGGACGCTGTTCACGCACTTCGGCGTTCCCCAGGCGACGCTGAGTTTCCTGGCCATCGTCGCCAGTGCCGTGGCCGGCCTGCACCCGATCATTGGTGTCTCGGTCCTGGCCTCGGTTCTCGACCTGGCCGCCGAGGATCAGACGCTGTTCGCCTTCGTCGCCCTGAGTGCCTGGGCGGTGGGAACCAGCGTCGGTCCGCTGTCGGGCATCAACCTCTCGCTGCAGGGCCGCTACGGTGTTGCCGGCACCCACATGATGCGCCACAACCTGGGCTATGCACTGGTCATGGCCCTCCTGGTCGTGGGCACCCTCTGGCTGCTCGCCGACTGAGCGGATCAGGCCACTGGAGCCCGCACGAAATACCGATGCCCGCATTGGTGGCAAGGCTCGATGCGCGCCACGCCGGCAAGTTCGACGACAGCATCGCAGTGCACGCAGGCCATGCGACCGGGCACGGCCATTTCACCGGCGGTGTAATCGGCCCGTGAGGCTTCCAGGTCGTCTGCCAGTCGTTCACGCTCGATGAGACTGCGGTCGGCGATGGAAAACAATGACTCGGTCACCTTGCGCGACAACACCGACAGATCGATGCCCAGCCAGCTGGCCACGCCTTCGCCTCCGGCGCCCAGGTAGCGACGCATTTCCTTGAGGTCGCGTTCGACCCAGGCGCGCAACAACGACAGCTCGTCACGAGTGAACTCCTCCACCTCGGCCTCGAATTCGATGGCTTCGTCGAGCTCATGCTGCAGCGCGTCGCGGTTCAACTCACCGGCACCTTCCTTGAGGCGGTCCAGCATGCGCTCATAGGCCGCCTTCAGGCGATGATCCCGGGATTTCGGGTCCTGTTGCTCGCTCATCTGCTTCTCCTCGTCTGGCGCCCGACATTGGGCCGGCCCGTAGCCGAAACCCGTCGTGCTGGGGTATCCTTGCGAGCCTACGCTTCTTCCATTTAGACGGCACGCCGTCGGCGAATCAAGCTCCTTTCGCCTCCTCGAGGCGATACCTTGCGCCGACCCGCTGACATGTACAGCGCCGCCCGCGTTGCCCTCACCAGCAAGGTATCCGAATACAGCGATGGACGCACAATACAAGCCCTTTGATATCGAACGCGAGGCCCAGCGGTTCTGGGACGATAACCAGTGCTTCAAGGCGATCGAGGATGCCGATCGCGAGAAGTTCTACTGCCTGTCGATGTTTCCCTATCCCAGCGGCAAGCTACACATGGGGCATGTGCGCAACTACACCATCGGCGATGTGGTCTCCCGCTACCAGCGCATGCAGGGCAAGAACGTGATGCAGCCGATGGGCTGGGACGCCTTCGGCATGCCGGCGGAAAACGCGGCCATCCAGAACCAGGTGCCTCCGGCCCGCTGGACCCACCAGAACATCGATACCATGCGCGCCCAGCTCAAGTCGCTGGGCTTTGCCTACGACTGGAGTCGCGAGTTCGCCACCTGCGACAGCGACTACTATCGCTGGGAGCAGTGGTTCTTCACCAAGCTGGTGGAGAAGGGGCTGGTCTACAAGAAGATGTCCACGGTCAACTGGGATCCGGTCGACCAGACCGTACTGGCCAACGAGCAGGTCATCGAGGGGCGTGGCTGGCGCAGCGGCGCTTTGGTGGAACGCAAGGAAATCCCCCTGTGGTTCCTCAAGATCACCGACTACGCCGAGGAACTGCTGGCCGACCTCGACAGGATCGACTGGCCCGAGCAGGTCAAGACCATGCAGCGCAACTGGATCGGCAAGTCGCGTGGCGTGGAGCTGACCTTCGATACCCGTGCCGCCGACGGCTCGCCACTGGAGCCGCTCTCGGTCTACACCACGCGCCCCGACACGCTGATGGGTGTGACCTACCTGGCCGTGGCCGCCGACCATCCCCTGGCCAGGTCGGCGGCCGAGGGCAACCCGGCGCTGGGCGAGTTCCTGGAGGAATGTGCACGCGGCGGCACTTCGGAAGCCGAGCTGGCCACCAGGGAAAAGAAAGGCATGCCCACCGGGCATTCGGCGCGTCACCCTCTCACCGGTCGCGACGTGCCGGTCTATGTCGCCAACTTCGTGCTGATGGAATTCGGCACCGGGGCAGTGATGGCGGTCCCGGCCCACGACCAGCGTGACTGGGAGTTCGCCACCAGGTACGGCGTGCCCATCGAGCCTGTGATCGCCGATGCCGATGGCGAGACACCGGATCTTTCCGCCGGCGCTCACACCGAATACGGCACCCTGATCAACTCCGGGGAATTCGATGGCCTCGACTTCGAGACAGCCTTCGATGCCATTGCCGCCCGGCTCGCCGAGCTGGGTCGCGGGGAGGTCAAGACCAACTACCGGCTGCGTGACTGGGGCGTGGCGCGTCAGCGCTACTGGGGTGCGCCGATCCCTGTCAAGTATGGCCCCGAGGGCCAGACCGTGCCGCTCACCGACGACGAACTCCCGGTGGAGCTGCCCCTCGAGGTGACCGTCGATGCCTCCGGCTCACCGCTGAAGAAGATGCCCGACTTCAGCGACCTGGGCAACGGCTGGACACGCGAGACCGACACCTTCGATACCTTCATGGAATCGTCCTGGTATTTTGCGCGCTTCTGCTGTGCCGACAACCCGACGGCCATGCTCGACGAACGCGCCAACTACTGGCTGCCGGTGGACCTTTACATCGGCGGCATCGAGCACGCCATCCTCCACCTGCTCTATGCGCGCTTCTTCACCAAGCTGATGCGCGACTTCGGCCTGGTGGAAACCGACGAGCCCTTCCAGCGCCTGCTGACCCAGGGCATGGTGATCGCCGAGACCTACTACCGCCCCACCGCCAACGGCGGCAAGGAGTGGTTCAATCCCGCCGATGTTGAAGTCAGTCGCGACGACAAGGGGCGTCCGATCAGCGCCACTCTGGTCGCGGACGGCCAGCCGGTGGAAATGGGCGGCATCGAGAAAATGTCCAAGTCGAAGAACAACGGCGTCGACCCCCAGGCGATGATCGACCGCTTCGGCGCCGACACCGTGCGGCTGTTCATGATGTTCGCCGCACCGCCCGAGCAGTCACTGGAATGGTCGGACTCCGGCGTCGAGGGTGCCCACCGGTTCCTCAAGCGCCTGTGGCGTCTGGTCACCGAGCATCTGGGCGCCGGCACCCCCGCCGCACTGGATGTCGAAGCGCTCGATGACAGCCAGCGCGAGCTGCGCCGCAAGACGCACGAGACCATCCAGAAGGCCAGCGACGACATCGGCCGGCGAACCACCTTCAATACCGCCATCGCCGCCGTCATGGAGCTTGCCAACTCGCTCGGCAAGTTCAACGATACCACGCCGCAGGGGCTGGCCGTGGCCCGGGAGGCGATGGAAGCCTGCGTGCTGCTGCTGGCCCCCATCACCCCGCATGTCTGCCATGCCCTCTGGGCCGAGCTCGGCCACGACGAGCCGGCCATCGATGCCCGCTGGCCGGCACTGGACGAGTCGGCGCTTGCCCGGGATACCATCGAGCTGGTGGCCCAGGTCAACGGCAAGCTGCGCGCTCGCCTCGAAGTGCCCGCCGATGCCGACAAGGCCGCCATCGAGGCCCAGGCCATGGCCACCGAGAACGTCAAGCGACACATCGAGGACAAGACGATCCGCAAGGTGATCGTGGTGCCCGGCAAACTGGTCAACATCGTCGTCGGCTGATCCACTGCCCAAGGAGTTCCCATGCAGCGTCGAACCCTGCTCCGACTGACCCTGGCCGCCGGCGCCTCCCTGGCGCTGGGGGGGTGCGGCTTTCGCCTGAGAGGGCTGGACACCGCCGACCTGCCTTTCGCTTCGCTGGCCGTGGATGGCGCGGGGGATGATGTCTCCCGGCTCGCCGTCGAGCGGCTCCAGGCGGCAGGCGTGAGTGTCGACGGGACCGCCCCGCAGGTGTTGAACCTGGGTCCGGAAACCTTCAACGAGCAGCGCCTGAGCGTACTGGATTCCGGTCGCCAGGAATATGACATGACCCTCGGTGTGCCCTTCTCCGTGCAGCGTCGCGAAGACGGCGCCTATCGACTCGATCAGCAGCGCATCGAGGTTCAGGAACGCTTCACCCTGAGCAGCGACAATCTGCTCTCCGGCGATGAGCGGCGTACCGAGGTGCGCCGCCGGCTGCGTCGCGAGGTGGTCGATCAGCTACTCGACCGGCTGCGGACCCTGGACGGGCAATGAGGGAACAACCGTGAAGGTCTTCGCCGACAAGCTCGAGGATGCCCTGGCCAAGTCCCTGCCTCCGGCAGTGATCGTCGCCGGCGATGAGCCCCTGCAGCACATGGAAGCCTGCGACGTTGTGCGCGGTGCGGCACGCAACGCCGGTATCGAGGAACGCGAAGTGCTCCATGTCGAGGCCAACTTCGCCTGGGGACGCCTGCTCGAAAGTTCCGCCAGCCTGTCGTTGTTCGCCTCGCGCAAGCTCATCGAGTTGCGACTGAACGGCAAGCCCGGCCAGGAGGGCGCCAAGGCCCTCAAGGAATATGCCGAGGGCATGGCCGAGAGTGACAACATCCTGTTGATCGCCTCCGCCAAGCTGGACTACCGCGAGCAGAAAAGTGCCTGGTTCAAGGCACTGGACAAGGCCGGGCTCTTCGTTCCGGTATGGCCCGTGGATGCCTCCCGGCTGCACTTCTGGCTACGCGACCGCGCTTCCCGACATGGGCTGACCCTGGATCTCGATGCCGCACGCCTGCTCGGGGAACGCACCGAGGGCAACTTGCTGGCCGCCGACCAGGAGTTGCAGAAACTGGCCCTGATCCTGCCTCCCGGGTCACGAGTTCCCCCCCAACAGGTCGCCGGTGGCGTGGAAGACAGTGCCCGCTTCGATGTCTTCACCCTGCTGGATGCCTGCCTCAAGGGCGAACGCGCCCGAGTGTCACGCATACTGGTCGGCTTGCGCGGCGAAGGGGTCGAGCCGCCCATCGTGCTATGGGCCCTGACCCGTGAGCTGCGGCTGCTGCTGTCGATTCACCAGCACCTGGACCAGGGCCAGAGCCTCGAACATGCCTGCAAGGCCCAGAAGCCGCCGATTTTCGACAAGCGCCGTCCCGCCTACCAGCAAGCCATCCGTCGCCTGCCCATGAAACGACTGCACAAGCTGCTGTTGTTTGCCCAGCGTCTCGATCTGACCATCAAGGGAGCCGGCGCCATCCCTCTGTGGGACGGCCTGCACGACCTGGCACTGACGCTGGCCGGGGGGCGCGGGCCTCTGGCGGAATTGCCCTCTTCCTATCGAATCGGCGGATGAAAGCCCGAGCGATTCGTGAAATGTCAGACACTTATCCGCTATAATGAAGCCTCATCGTCATCATCGCGGCGCATGGACGCACACGCGGAGCCGACACGAGCCGTCGTACCCACTTTCCATCAAAGGATACTTCCCCATGAAACGACTCAGCCGTCTCCTCAGCCCCCTGCTGATCGCCGCCCTGGTCATCGGCAGCCTGCCGGCCGTCGCTGCCGTGCCCGACAGCGATCTGGTCGGTACCGCCGATGTCCTCGATGCCAGCACCCTTCAGCAGGACCGCGAACGCATTCGCGACGTTCTCGCCCGTGACGATGTGCAGCGTCAGCTGCAGCTGCAGGGCGTCGATGCCGATGAAGTACAAGCCCGAGTCGCGGCACTCTCCGACGCCGAGGTGAGCGAGATGGCCGATCGGCTCGACCAGATGCCCGCCGGAGCCAGCGTCATCGGCGCCCTGTTTGCCGTCTTCGTGATCCTGCTGGTGACCGACATCCTCGGTCTCACCGACGTCTATCCCTTCACTCGCTGATCGAGAGGCGCCGCGCATGATTCGCCTGCTTCGGCAGCCAGGAAACGCCCGCCTCGCGGGCGTTTTCGCGTTGCTGAGCCTCATCCTGATCCTCGCGGGCTGTGCCTCGACGCCGACCCTGTCCCCCGAAACCGCTCGCGCACTTCCCCAGCGGACCCTGCTCGACGACGTCCCTTTCCGGGGACAACGCGACTACCAGTGCGGCCCCGCTTCCCTGGCCATGGCACTCGGCGCCAGCGACATCTCGGTGGACGTCGACACCCTGATCCCCCAGGTCTTCCTGCCCGGCCGAGAAGGCAGCGTGCAGCCCGAGATGCTGGCTACGGTGCGCCGCCATGGACGCATTCCCTTTCCAGTCGAAGGGGGCTTCGAAGCCCTGCTCGGCGAGCTCGACGCCGGCCACCCCGTGGTGGTGATGCAGAACCTGTCGCTCCCCCTGTGGCCGGTCTGGCACTACGCGGTGGCCATCGGCTACGACCGGCCAGCCGAGGAAATGGTCCTTCACAGCGGCATGACCCCCGGACGGCGGGTAGCCTTCGATCGTTTCGATGCGACCTGGGCACGCAGTGATCGCTGGGCGTTCGTTGCCCTGCCCTCCGGCGACCTGCCGGCCGATGACGATGTCGACAGCGCCATCCGGGCCATCACCGACTTCGAGTCCGTACAGGGCGCCGAGGCCGCCCTGCCGGCCTGGAATGCCTTGGCCGAACGCCACCCCGGCTCTGCCATGACGCACTTTGCACAAGGCAACGCCCGGCATGCCACCGGTGACGCCGATGCCGCCATCGATGCCTTTCGCGCGGCGACCAAATCAGATCCCGAACTGGCGCCCGCCTGGCTCAATCTTGGATTGCTGCTCAAGGCCCGGGGCGACGCCGAACAAGCGCGGCATGCCTTCGAACAGGCGGCGGCGTTGCCTGGCCCCTGGCAGTCGCGCGCCAGGGAAGCACTATCGACCTGACGACCGAGGCAATCGTTCTGACTGTCGTCCTCGCCACCATGGCGCCGATGTGTATATCTGCTGACGTGGAAAGGGCTAGCAACGGACTCGCGACCGGCGACGGCCACTCGAACAGGAGAGGAGAACCTAACGTGAGCTATGAGATCGTGCTCAAGCGCGTCTACCAGCCCATCGAGCCCGACGATGGCGCCCGCCTGCTGGTGGATCGGCTCTGGCCCCGCGGCAAGCGGCGCGAATCGCTGGCACTGACCGACTGGTATCGGGATGCCTCACCGTCTCCCACCCTGCGTCGCCAGTATCACCAGGGCGAGATCAGCGCCAGCGTCTTCGCCACCCGCTATCGAGGCGAACTGCGCGACGCGCCCGATCATCTATTGCCACTGATGCGCCATGCCAGAGCCGGGCGCCTGACCTTGCTCTCCGCGGCGCGCGACCTGGATGCCTCCCACCTGCCGGTGCTCAAGGAAGCCGTGCTGGCGGCCTTGTACGAGGAGGATGCGGCAGACTACGAGCCTGCCTCGCCGCCATGCTTCGGCCATGAGCGGCCCTCCGACGACGCATGAGTTCCCGGGAATATCCAGGCACGCCAATGTCGTCGGCGCCTTCCCTCGAAAACTCGACCTGGAACACTGCACGGCCCTATGGTCCGACACCTGACGCAATCGGGGTTCAGGGTGGCTGGCAGCTTCAGGCATCGAGTCTATAGCCGATAGCGTGCGTGCGATCAGCGCCGCGTGGCATCGTACCCCAGGTCGGCACCGCTGTTCTCGTCACTGCGACGGCGTGCGCGGTCCTGCTTGCGGTTTTCCTCCTCGCAGACCTCATCCTTGCCACCGCAGACTTCGCAGCCTTCCTTGAGGCCAAGGTTGTTGAGCCCGCCACAGGACCCCTGGATGGGACGGCGCCCCATAATGACGCCCACGGCCATGGCCGCCACGATGACCAGCATCAGGGCCAGAACGACCAGAAAGGTACTCATGATAATTCTCCAGCATGAAGGGAATGGGACCTGTACCTGGTATGACCATGACATCCGGTCATGAGATCCCCATCGGACTCCTTGTCGGGTATGCCGACAGCGATGCGATCGACATACCCGACGAAAAGACCGAACGGGCCGGCACGAAGGCCGGCCCCGGGTCTATTCGGTGGTCAGCCACCGAAATCGTCCAGCATGATGTTTTCCGGTTCGACGCCAAGATCCACCAGCATCTTGATCACCGAAGCGTTCATCATGGGCGGCCCGCACATGTAGTACTCGCAGTCCTCGGGCGCCGGATGGTCCTTGAGATACTCCTCGTAGAGCACATTGTGAATGAAGCCGGTCGCCCCCTCCCAGTTATCCTCGGGCAAGGGGTCGGACAGCGCCAGGTGCCACTCGAAGTTATCGTGCTCTTCGGCCAGCTTGTCATATTCTTCATTGTAGAAGGTCTCCCGCCAGGAGCGGGCGCCATACCAGAAGGTGATCTTGCGCTTGGAATCCAGGCGCTTGAGCTGGTCGAAGATGTGGCTGCGCATCGGCGCCATGCCGGCACCGCCACCGACGAACACCATCTCCGCGTCGGTATCCTTGGCGAAGAACTCGCCGAAGGGCCCCATCACGGTCACCTTGTCGCCCGGCTTCAGGCTGAAGACATAGGTCGACATCAATCCCGGCGGATGACCGGTATTGGGCGGCGGCGTGGCGATACGCACGTTGAACTTGAGGATACCCTTCTCTTCCGGGTAGTTGGCCATGGAATAGGCACGGATGATCTCTTCGGTATTCTTGTGGGAAATGTCGAAGAGGCCGAACTTCTCCCAGTCGCCCTTGTACTCTTCCTCGATATCGAAGTCGGAGAACTTGATGTCATAGGGCGGCGCCACCAACTGCACGTAACCACCGGCGCGGAAGGCGACATCCTCGCCTTCGGGAAGACGCAGGTTGAGCTCCTTGATGAAGGTCGCGACGTTGGGGTTCTCGATGACCTCGCATTCCCACTTCTTGACGCCGAAGACCTCCTCGGGCACCTCGATCTTCATGTCCTGCTTCACCGGTACCTGGCAGGACAGGCGCCAGCCTTCCTTCTTCTCGCGCAGGGTGAAGTGAGACTCCTCGGTGGGCAGGATCGAGCCGCCCCCCTCTTCCACGCGGCACCGGCACTGGGCGCAGGACCCGCCGCCGCCACAGGCAGAAGACAGGAAAATGCCATTGGCGGCCAGGGTATTGAGCAGCTTGCCGCCCGCCTGGGTGGTCAGGGTGTTCTCGGGGTCGCCGTTGATCTCGATGGCGACGTCACCGGTGCTCACGAGCTTGCTCCGGGCGGCCAGGATCACCGCCGTCAGACCGATGATGACCACGGTGAACATGACCACACCGAGCAAGATGACTGTTGTATCAACCATGTCGGTTTCCTATTGCTTGCGTTGCCTGGTGACCGGTGGCCAACGGCCACCGGCAGAACACGACTCACCTCAGAGCTGGATGCCGGAGAAGGACATGAAGCCCAACGACATCAGGCCGACGGTGATGAAGGTGATGCCCAGGCCCTGCAGGGAGGCGGGCACGTCGCTGTACTTGAGCTTCTCGCGAATGCCGGCCAGGGCGGTGATCGCCAGTGCCCAGCCGAAGCCGGCACCCAGGCCGTAGACCACGGATTCGCCGAGATTGTAGTTGCGCTCGGACATGAACAGGGTCGCCCCGAGGATCGCGCAGTTCACGGTGATCAGTGGCAGGAAGACGCCCAGGGCGTTGTAGAGCGCCGGCACGTACTTGTCCAGGAACATTTCCAGGATCTGCACGATGGCGGCGATGACGCCGATATAGCTCAGGTAGCCGAGGAACGTCAGGTCGATGTTCTCGGCACCGGGGATCCCGGTCCAGACCAATGCCCCCTCGCCGAGCAGATAGGTCAGTATCAGGTTGTTCACCGGCACGGTGATGGTCAGCACCACGATGACGGCGATGCCCAGGCCGAACGCCGAGGAGACCTTCTTGGATACGGCCAGGAAGGTACACATGCCCAGAAAGAACGCCAGGGCCATGTTCTCGACGAAGACCGAGGCGACGAACAGGCTCAGATAATGTTCCATGTTACACGGCCTCCTTCGGCTGGGTGTTGGCCTTCATCTCGAACTCGTTCTCCTCGACCTGCTCGGGGTTGATGGCACGCAGCACCCAGATGATGAAGCCGATGATGAAGAAGGCGGACGGCGGCAACAGCATCAAGCCATTCGGCACGTACCAGCCACCGCTGGACACCGTCTCCAGCACGGTGAACCCGAATACGCTGCCGGAGCCGAACAGCTCACGGAAGAAGCCGACGGTCATCAGGATGAAGCCATAGCCGATGCCATTGCCGACACCGTCCAGGAAGGACAGCCCCGGCGTGTTGGTCATGGCGAAGCCTTCGGCGCGCCCCATCACGATGCAGTTGGTGATGATCAGGCCGACGAAGACCGACAGCTGCTTCGACATCTCGTAGGCATAGGCCTTGAGAATCTGGTCCACCACGATCACCAGCGAGGCGATAATCGTCATCTGAACGATGATGCGGATGGAGGACGGGATATGATTGCGGATCAACGAAACGAAAAAGTTGGAAAAGGCCGTCACGAAGATTACCGCCAACGACATGACCAGCGAGACGCTCATGCTGCTGGTCACCGCCAGGGCACTACAGATACCCAGTATCTGCAGTGCAATGGGGTTGTTCTTGAAGATCGGCGTCGTCAGGACGCCCTTGGCAGTCGGTGCAGACATCTTCAGGCTCCTTCAGTCTCGTCGGTGG
This sequence comes from Halomonas elongata, assembly GCF_029081005.1. Classification (GTDB taxonomy): domain Bacteria; phylum Pseudomonadota; class Gammaproteobacteria; order Pseudomonadales; family Halomonadaceae; genus Halomonas; species Halomonas elongata_B. Next base: position 101,938 of record NZ_JAJQTQ010000010.1, read on the forward strand.
AGGCGGTATTCACCGCTTCCTGATCAGTGCCACTGCGGAACTTGGCCAGATAGTTGCCGAAGCCCTCGGGCCCGAGCCAGAACTGCAGCATGTTGGTCACCCCGTTGCTGGTCAGTGTGGCACCGGAGAGCGCGTCGACTTCGGTCTTTTCGCTCGCGCCACCCTTGACCAGGCCGATTTCCGGCTGGGCATCGTTGCCGTCACCATAGATCTGCTTGCCTTCCCACTGCGACTTCCAGCTCGGAGTGTCGACCTTGGCGCCCAGCCCCGGCGTTTCGGAGTGCGAATAGTAGGTGATGCCAACGATGGTGTTGCCGTCACCCTCGACCGCCAGATAGCCACGCATCAGGCCCCAGAGGCCCTGGCCGCGAATCGGCAGGATCAACTGCTCGGGATCCTGCGGATCCCCCACCAGATAGACGGTGCTGTAATTCTCCTGACGGGCGAGCCCGGCGATGTCTGTCTCACCGGAAAGCGTCCGCGACTGGGCGGGATCCCTGGCGGCTTCGAAACCGCTGAAGCTGTCCGGGTCGAATTCATCGGTGTATTCGCCGCTGCGCAGATCCACGACCTTGGGCGTGACCTTCTGGAACTCTTCCGCCACATCGTCGCCCGGCTCGTAGAGGTCGGCGACGTTGAGGATGTTGGTCTTGCGATCCAGTTCCTGGTTGAGTTGCTGCTTCGAACGCAGCGCCACCGCAGCGGTGGAGACGATGATCGAGCACACGATGCAGAGTGCGAACGCCACCGTCAGGATCTTCTTGATGGAGTTGTTGCTCTGTGCCATCAGGCATTCTCCTCGGCCGGATCACCGGTACGCCGCTGACGGCGCTTGATGTTGGCCTGAACAAAGAAGTGGTCGATCAGCGGGGCGAACAGATTGGCGAACAGGATCGCCAGCATGATGCCTTCCGGGAAGGCCGGGTTCACCACGCGGATCAGGACGGTCATGACGCCGATCAGGGCACCGAAGATAAGACGCCCCGGATTGGTCATGGAGGCGGACACCGGGTCGGTGGCCATGAACACCATGCCGAAGGCGAAACCGCCGATGACCAGATGCCAGTACCACGGCATGGCGAACATCGGGTTGGTATTGGAGCCGATCATGTTGAACAGCGCACTGGTCACCACCATGCCGAGGAAGACACCGAGCATGATCCGCCAGGAAGCGATCTTGGTCCACAGCAGCACCGCTGCGCCGATCAGGATCGCCAGCGTGGAGGTCTCGCCGATCGACCCCGGCATGAAACCGAGGAAGGCATCCCACCAGCTGAACTGGTCGCTCAGGGCGCTCATGCCGTTCTGATAGGCCGTGGACAGTGCCGTGGCACCGGTAAAGCCATCGGCCGCCACCCACACGGAATCACCGGAAAGCTGCGCCGGATAGGCGAAATACAGGAAGGCACGCCCCGTCAGCGCCGGGTTGAGGAAGTTCTTGCCGGTGCCGCCGAAGATCTCCTTGCCGATCACCACGCCGAAGGTGATGCCGAGCGCCACCTGCCACAGCGGAATGGTCGCCGGCAGGATCAGGGCATACAGCACCGAGGTGACGAAGAAGCCCTCATTGACCTCGTGGCCACGCTTGATGGCGAACAATACTTCCCAGAAGCCCCCGACCACGAAGGTCACCAGATAGATGGGCAGGAAATAGGTGGCGCCGAGCACGAGGTTGCCCCACAGGCTGCCCGGATCATGCCCGCCGCCCAGGGTCATGACGATGGCCTCGCGCCAGCCGGTTGCCGCACCGAAGCCATCGGCGATGGCCATGTTGGCCTGCCAGCCGGCATTCCACATGCCGAAGAACATGGCCGGGAAGGTGCACAGCCAGACCGTGATCATGATGCGCTTGAGATCGATGCCATCGCGCACATGCGCCGTGGTCTTGGCCACGCTCGGCGGGGTGTAGAAGATGGTGTCCACCGCCTCGTAGAGCGGATAGAACTGTTCGTACTTCCCGCCCTTGTGGAAGTGCGGCTCGAGATTGTCGAGTGTCTGTCGGATACCCATCATCAGGCCTCTTTCTCGATCATGGTGAGATTATCGCGCAGGATGGGACCGTATTCGTACTTGCCGGGACACACGTAGGTGCACAGCGCCAGGTCCTCCTCATCCAGCTCCAGGCAGCCAAGCTGCATCGCCGTCTCGATGTCACCGACAATCAGCGAACGCAGCAACTGGGTGGGCAGGATGTCCAGCGGCATCACTTCCTCGTAAGCCCCGACGGGCACCATGGCACGCTCGGAGCCGTTGGTGGAAGTGGTCGGTGCGTAGTTACGCAGCCCCTTGAGCTTGGAGAGATAAACCCCCATCACGGAGTGGCGATCGAGACCGGGCGAGATCCAGCCCATGAAGCTCCGCTTGTTGCCTTCCTCGATCAGGCTGAGCTGGCTGTGAAAACGACCGAGAAACCGCAGGCTGCCTTCACAGGTGGCACCGGAGAAAACCGACCCGGAGATCACCCGGGTATCATCGGGGGCCACGACCTCACCGTCCAGCAGCTCTTCGGTACTGGCTCCCTGACGGGTGCGCAGCAGACGCGGCTGCTCGGCACGCGGCCCTCCCACGGCAACGACCCGATCGACATCGAGCCGGCCTTCGGCGAACAGCTTGCCGAAGGCGATGACATCCTGATAGCCGATGTGCCAGACCGACTTGTGAAGTGCCACGGGCGAGAGATGATGGATATGGGTACCGACCAGGCCTGCCGGATGGGGGCCGGAGAAGGTTTCCGTCACGACACCGTCGACATCGCCACCGGGCAACGACGCATCCGGTGCACCGCACAGGAACACCTTGCCCTCGGTCAGACGCGTCAGCACCTTGAGGCCATCCTCGAAGGCCTCGGCCTGCTCGTTGATGATACCGGCGGGATCGGCACTGAGCGGGTGGGTGTCGATGGCGGTGACGAAGATGTTCTCCGGCTCGGCATCCAGGGCCGGCGTCCGCGAGTAGGGCCGCGTACGCAGGGCCGTCCACAGCCCCGACTCGACCAGTTGGTCGACCACGGCCTGGCGTTCGAGCGATGCCAGCCTGTCACGACCATGGGCGGTGAAGGAGACGGCCTCCTCGGTGTCGTCGACCTTGATCACCACCGACAACAGCTTGCGTTTCTCGCCACGGTTGATGGCCACGACCTCGCCCGCCGCCGGCGCGGTGAAACGAACACCTTCGATCTTCTTGTCGGTGAAGAGCAGCTGGCCCAGTTTGACCTTGTCCCCCTCCCGGACCTCCATGGTCGGCTTCATGCCGATATAGTCGGTTCCTAGGACGGCCACGTGACGCACCGGACGCGCATCCTCGATGCGCTGCTCCGGGGCACCCGTGATGGGGAGATCCAGGCCTTTCTTGACTTCGATCATAGTCTCGCCCAGTTGATGGATCGGATATACGAAGGAAAGGGGTATGAATGGGTTCAGATTCTTTTGGTTGTCAGAATGTTACCAGTCGGGCCCGAGATGAACTCGAACCACCCCGAAAATCCCGGTTATTATAAAGAGAAGCCGGTGCGATGACTACCGACCGAAGGTCGCAAGGCGAGCACTGACGGCCTGCGGAATGAGGCCTTTCGACGAGTGGAAATAACGTTGGTCGCGAGAAGCGCGGACCCTGGCAGGATGCGCCGCCCCGCCGGATGACGGGGCGACGTTGCGCTCAGCCCTGTGAGCGGGGCAGCTTGAGGAAGCTCACGTTGGAAACCTGCTGCAGGATACGGATGACCTGGCAGCTGTAGCCGAACTCGTTGTCGTACCAGACGTAGAGCACCACATGCTTGCCATTGGCGATGGTCGCCTGGGCATCGACGATACCGGCATGGCGATTGCCGACGAAGTCGGTGGACACCACCTCGGGCGAATCGACGAAGTCGATCTGCTTCTGATAGTCGGAGCCGATGGACATGCGGCGCAGGTAGTCGTTGAGCGCCTCGACATCGGTATCACGATCCAGCGTCAGGTTGAGAATCGCCATGGACACATTGGGCGTGGGCACCCGGATGGCATTGCCGGTGAGCTTGCCGGACAGTTCGGGCAACGCCTTGGCCACGGCCTTGGCGGCACCGGTTTCGGTCAACACCATGTTGAGCGGTGCGCTACGGCCACGACGGTCGCCCTTGTGGTAATTATCGATCAGGTTCTGGTCGTTGGTGTAGGAGTGCACCGTCTCGACGTGGCCATGGGCGATGCCGAATTCGTCATTGAGCACCTTGAGCACCGGCACGATGGCATTGGTGGTACAGGATGCCGCCGAGATGATGCGGTCATCGCCGGTGATGTCCTGGTGGTTGATACCGTAGACGATGTTCTTGACGTCCCCCTTGCCCGGCGCCGTGAGCAACGCCTTGGAAACGCCCTTGCAGGCCAGATGCTGGCCCAGCCCCTCTTCATCACGCCAGATACCGGTATTGTCGACCACCACAGCATGATCGATGCCATAGGTCGTGTAGTCGATCTCGGCAGGCGAATCGGCGTAGATCACCTTGATGACATTACCGTTGGCGGTCAGGGTGCGAGACTCGACATCGACGCTGATGGTGCCATCGAAGGGGCCGTGCACGCTGTCGCGACGCAACAGGCTGGCCCGCTTCTCGAGATCCTTGGCGATGTCGCCTCGACCACGCACCACGATCGCCTTGAGCCGCAGCAGGTTGCCGCCGCCGGCCTTCTCGATCAGCACACGGGCCAGGATGCGACCGATACGGCCGAAGCCGTACAGCACCACATCCTTGGGTTCACCGGTGCCGGCATCCGGGTCATGAGCATCGACGATCTCGGCCAGTTCCTCGCGCAGAAAGGCCTCGGCATCTCCCCCGCCACGCTTCTTGAAGGCCACGCCCAGCTTGCCGACGTCGACATGCGCCGGCCCCAGATTGAGCGCCTGCATGGCCTGAACCAGCGGGAAGGTATCCTGAACGGAGAGTTCGGTCCCCTCGATCTTGCGGACGAAGCGGTGATCCTTGAGGATCCTGATGACACTACGATTGAACAGTGAACGCCCGAACATGGTGGTCACGACGTTGTTGCGGCGATAGAGGTTGCCGATCAACGGGATCATCTGCTCGGCGATCGCCTGGTTGTCGTGCCATTCCTGGAAGACGGTATCGAGGGATTCCTGACTCACGAGAGGCCTCTCTGTAGGGGGTTGAGATTCGCCGGTATTATCCGAAGCCGGCCCCCGGAGAGCAATCACGGGATGGTCGCAACCGGTGTAGGCGGATTACAACAACCGGCTTCTCACTACATGACACCCGGGGCTGGTATGATGCCCGAAGCCATCCCATTCGACACGACGCGAACGACGCCATGCCGACTTTCTCGCCACTCGCTCCCCAGCGTCCCGAGGGGCTGCGTGACACTCTCTACTGGCAGACACCGCCCGGCAGCGCCACGGCACTGGCCCTGGCCCACCTGGCCGAGGATGCTCCGCTGCTGGTCATCACGGCCGATACCGCCGCCGCCCAGCGCCTGGAAGGCGACCTGGCCTTCTACTCGCATCTGCCGGTACTGCCGTTCCCCGACTGGGAAACGCTACCCTACGATAGCTTTTCGCCCCACCAGGACATCGTCTCGGCCCGCCTGCGCACCCTGCGTCGCCTCCAGGAAGGCGAGCACGGCATCGTGCTGGTACCGATCAACACCCTGATGCAGCGCCTGTCGCCGGTCGACTACATCGCCGGCAGGGTAATGACCCTCGAAGTCGGCATGACACTGGACCGGGAAGGCTTCCGCGAGCGTCTGTCACGCGCCGGCTACCGGGCCGTCGAGACCGTCTACGAACCCGGCGAGTATGCCCTGCGCGGCGCACTCATCGACCTCTACCCCATGGGCAGCGAGATGCCCCTGCGCATCGACCTGTTCGACGACGAGATCGATACCCTGCGCCGTTTCGACCCGGACACCCAGCGCAGCCAGGACAAGGTGGAACGCCTCGAGCTGCTGCCGGCACACGAGTATTCCCTGTCGCGTGATGCCATCGCCTGCTTTCGCGAGGGTTTCGAGACGCTGTTCGATGTCGATCCGCGACAGTGCCCCCTGTATCTGGATGCCTTGAAGGGCATTCCCTCCCCCGGCCTGGAGCAGTACCTACCGCTGTTCTTCGAGGAGACGGCGACGCTGTTCGATCATCTCGCCGACACCACCCGGGTGGCCCTGACGCCGGGGGTGTTCGAGTCCGCCGAGCATCACTGGGCAGCCATCGAGAGTCGCTACGAGAACCTCGGCGTCGACCCCACGCGTCCCTTGCTGCCGCCTCACCGCGCCTTCGTACCGGTGCCCGAAGTCTTCGCCGCCATCAAGCAGTATCCCCGGATCCAGCTCACCGATGCGACGGATCATCCCCACGCCATCGCGCCGGCGGCACGGAACGTGCCGGAAGTGACGATCAACGCCCGGGCAAAGGAGCCGCTCGCAGCCCTCTCCCGTTTTCTCGGAGAGCATTCGACCCGGGTGCTATTCGTCGCCGAATCCCGGGGGCGCCGCGAAGCCCTCGAAGAGACCCTGGCGCCCCTCAGACTCGACCTGCCCCATGCCGACGACTTCCCCGCCTTCCTCGAGGGCGAGTCACGACTGGCCATCACCGAGGGCGCCATCGACGCCGGCTTGTGGCTCGAGACACCGGATCTGGCGGTGATCAGCGAGACCGAACTGTTCGGCGAGGTCGTCCGCCAGAGTCGACGCCGGGAAAAGGCCACCGATGATGGCGAACTGGCCATCCGCCACCTTTCCGAGCTTCGTCCGGGCGCACCGGTGGTTCACCAGGCCCACGGCGTGGGCCGATACCAGGGCCTGGAGACCCTGGAAACGGGCGGCCAGGCCGCCGAATTCGTCGCCCTCGAGTATGCCGACGGTGCCAAGCTCTATGTACCGGTGGACAGCCTGCACCTGATTTCCCGTTATGCCGGTACCGACGACGAACTGGCCCCGCTGCACCGCCTGGGGTCCGAACAATGGGACAAGGCCAAGAAGAAGGCGGCCGAGAAGATCCGCGACACCGCCGCCGAGCTGCTCGACATCTATGCGCGTCGCGAGGCCCGGGAGGGCTTCGCCTGTCAGATGCCGGACGCCGACTACGCCCGTTTCGCCGGCAGTTTCCCCTTCGAGGAAACGCCGGACCAGCGCGCCGCCATCGAGGCGGTCGTCGGTGACATGACGGCGCCTCGCCCCATGGATCGCGTGGTATGCGGCGACGTGGGCTTCGGCAAGACCGAGGTGGCGATGCGAGCCGCCTTTCTGGCCGTGCACTCGGAGCGCCAGGTCGTGGTGCTGGTCCCCACCACCCTGCTGGCTCGCCAGCATTACGAGAACTTCCGCGACCGCTTCGCCGACACCGCGGTCGACATCGAGCTGGTCTCGCGCTTCACCAGCGGACAGGGACAAAGCGCCGCCATGCAACGCATCGAGAATGGCCGTGCCGACATCGTCATCGGCACCCACAAGCTGCTGTCCAAGTCGATGCGTTTCGCCAACATGGGCCTGTTGATCATCGACGAGGAACACCGCTTCGGCGTCGCCCAGAAGGAACGCCTCAAGCAGTTGAGGGCCGAGGTGGATATCCTGACGCTGACCGCCACGCCCATCCCCCGCACCCTCAACATGGCCATGAGCGGCATTCGCGATCTGTCCATCATCGCCACGCCCCCGGCGCGGCGCCTGTCGGTGAAGACGTTCGTCCAGCAGCGTGACGAGTCGGTGATCAAGGAGGCGATCCTGCGCGAAATACTGCGTGGCGGACAGGTCTACTTCCTGCACAATGAGGTCAAGACCATCGAGACCGCCGCCGAAACCGTGCGTGAACTGGTCCCCGACGCCCGGGTCGGCGTGGCCCACGGCCAGTTGCCGGAGCGCTCGCTGGAGCGGGTGATGTCCGATTTCTATCACAAGCGTTTCAATGTGCTGGTCTGCTCCACCATCATCGAGACCGGGATCGACGTCCCCAGTGCCAACACCATCATCATCGAGCGCGCCGACAAGTTCGGCCTGGCCCAGCTCCATCAACTGCGCGGCCGCGTCGGGCGCAGTCACCATCAGGCCTACGCCTACCTGCTGGCACCGCCGCCGCGGGTGCTGACCCGAGATGCCACCAAACGCCTGGAAGCGATCGCCCAGGCCGAGGACCTGGGGGCCGGCTTCACCCTGGCCAGTCACGACATGGAGATCCGCGGCGCCGGCGAGCTGCTCGGCGACGAACAGAGCGGACAGATGGAAGCCCTGGGCTACAGTCTCTACATGCAGATGCTGGATCGCGCAGTGAAGGCCATACGCGACGGCAAGACACCCAACATCGAGGCTCCCCTCGACGAAGGAGTCGAGATCAGCCTCAACCTGCCGGCGCTGATCCCCGACGACTATCTTCACGACATCCAGCAACGCCTGATCATGTACAAGCGCATCAGCAACGCCGAAACCGAAGCCGAGCTCAAGGAACTCCAGGTCGAGATGATCGACCGCTTCGGCCTGCTGCCGGCACCGGTCAAGACCCTGATGCGCCAGACCCGTCTACGCCAGCGGGCCGAACGACTGGGCATTGCCCGACTCGAGGCCGGTGCCGAGCGAGGTCGCGTGATCTTCTCCGGCCATACCCGGGTCGATCCGTTGATCCTGGTCGAGCTGATCCAGCACGACCCGCAGACCTATCGACTCGAGGGCGCCGACACTCTGCGCTTTTCGGCAGACCTGGAGGATGAGACATCGCGCTTCGAGTTCGTGGAGCGACTCCTGGACTCTCTCAATCGCAAGGCCGAGGCGGCATGAGGCTCGCCGGTCACCCGACCCCGGGCGGAGAACCTCCGTCCCGCGGACCACTCCAATGCATAGGCCTTCGGCCCAAGGATGAGGCCATGGCCCCGAGCGAACGGCAATCAGAGACGATGACAGCGATGACACGCACTTCCCTTTTCGGGCACACCGCCCGCCTCGCCATGACCCTGGGCCTGACCGGCGCGCTTGCCGCTCCGCTCCAGGCCGCCGACGGCGATCTCCCTCCGGGCCATTACCGGCTTCCCGATGACGGTGACCTGGTCGGCGAGGTCACCACCGTCGAGGCCGCCGAGGAAGATACTCTGATCGATATCGGCCACGAGCACGGCATCGGTTACGAAGCCATGGTCCGCGCCAATCCCGACATCAGCGTCTGGTATCCCGGCGAGGGCACCGAGGTGACCATTCCCGGCCGCTTCATCCTGCCGGACGCCCCGCGCGAGGGTGTCGTGGTCAACGTCGCCGAGATGCGCCTGTACTACTATCCTCCGCGTGCCGAGGGCGAGCCCGCCACGGTCGAGACCTATCCCATCGCCGTGGGCCGCATGGATTGGCAGACGCCACTGGGCACCACCACCATCACCGACAAGATCAAGGACCCCGCCTGGTATCCACCCCAGTCGATCATCGAGGAACATGCCGCCGATGGCCGTTCGCTGCCCAGCGTGGTACCCCCCGGCCCCGACAATCCCCTGGGACGGTACAAGATGCGCCTGGGCATCCCGGGGTACCTGATTCACGGCACCAACAAGCCGGAAGGCGTCGGCATGCGCGTCACCCACGGCTGCATCCGCATGCTGCCCGAGGACATCGATGCCCTCTTCCCCCGCCTGCCCCAGGGCACCCAGGTCCGCCTGGTCAACGACAGCTTCAAGCTCGGCTGGGCCGATGACACCCTCTACGTCCAGGCCTATCCCTACCTGGACGAAGAACAGGGCACGACCATACAGCGTGTCACCGAGGCGCTCGCCCAGGTCGAGGCCAGCATCGACGCCGATGATTATCCCCTGGATTACGGCCGGCTGCGCGAGGTCGTCGAGGTCCCCAGCGGCATGCCGGTGGCCTTGAAAGTCCCCGAAGAGCCCGAACAGCCCGAACCCACCCCGGCACCCGAGACACTCTACGACCGCCTGGAACTGGTCTTCGCCGAACCCGGCTTCATGAACCATCTCTCCTTCGATGGCTGACGCCGGCCACCACCGGCGCCAGCGTCGGTGGTTCCACCTACGACAAGGGCCCCGCCGAATGGCGGGGCCCTTGTCGTATCATGTCGACACGCCGCCCGAGGGCGGCATGCAGCACGATCACTTGCGCATGGAACGCTCGAACATGCGGTTCATCTCTTCACGGTTCTCCTGAGACATCTGCAGAGCCTGCTGAGCGTCACGCTGCGCCTGGTTGGCGGTGTTCTGAGCCTGGGTAGCGATGCTGCGAGCCTCGGCGGCATCAGCCTGGGCAGACTCGGCGGTCGTGCGTACTTCTTCCAGGGCGCCGGAAGAGGCACAGCCGGCCAGAACGGCCAGAGAAGCAGCAGCGGCGGTCAGCTTCAGAGTTGTCTTGAGGGTCATGGTGTTCTCCTTGGATCTTCCTTGGAACTGCATTGGCGACGCCTGCCGAAGCAGGCTTCCCGCAAGGCGGGACTTTCAGGGAAGTGCTGCTTTCAGTACTGCTGTCAGCACTTCTTTTGCAACATTACGCTGCGCGCCGTAGAAGTCAAACGCTGTTCAAAAACGCCCAGCGATTGATTCTAGACGAGAACGTCCCTAGCGCATATAAAGCCTAGCGGATGACGACCCTCGTGCCAATGTCGATCATCGACGACAGGGTGTCGACCTGGCCATCGGTGACCGCGACACACCCATCCGTCCAGTGGAAACGGCGATGGATCTCCGGGTCGGCCACCCCGATGCCATGGATACCGATATACCCGCCCAGCACCGTATCCTGAGGCGGTCTGCCATGCCGGCGATAGTAGCCGAAGTAGTCATCGTAATCCCGCTGACTGTAGACGCCGGACTGCCTTGCCATGCGCGCATGGGTGGGCGTCGGGTAATCCAGACCGATGAAGGTATGGTACTTGCTGTCGAAATTGAAACGGGTGACGCGAAACTCGCCCAGCGGCGTCACACGGCCACCCCGCAGGCGCTGGGCCTCGGCTCCGCCCCGCCCCAGCGAGATCGGCGAGAACCGCTCCAGCAGCGTATTGCCGCGATAGACGCTCAGGCTGGCCGCCTCGTCGTCGATCAATACCCAGACTTCATTGCTGTAACGGGGCTGGTCGGCATTCGCGAGCACCTCGTCCATCGGCCCGTTGCGCGTCTGGAGCGCGTCCATCAGGCCGGCATGGGAGAGAGAGGGGGTCAGCAGGACCAGGCAGAGGCTCGCGACCAGCAGGCCGAAGCGGCGGCAGGAAAACGATGTCATGATAGGCGAAACTCGTCGACGATGGGCGATGAAGTCGACGACGTTTATACCGCACCTGGCACCGAGTGTCAGTTCAACGTAGCCAATGCATTGCCCTGGCCGAGGCAACACTGTTGCCACTCGGCGACAGACGGGCCAACCCCGCGTCAGCGCCTCGTCACCACTCCTCGCTGGTCTGTCGCAGGGCGCCGATCTCGCGCTTGGCCTCGCTCAGGCAATCGAACAGCTCCGACCCGAGATCCTCTGCGCCACCGACGGCGATCAGTCCCTGGGCCGTACCGCCCGAACGACGGGCCACACCGTCGCTGGAGTGCAACGCCTCGAATCGCGCCAGCAAGCGGGCCAGCCAGCTATCGGGACGCTCGGCCAGGCAACGCAATCGCTCGAGTTCGGCCAGCTGCACCTCATCGGACGACAACAAGGTTCGCCAGTCACCATTCGCCGGCGTGGCATGCTCGGCCAGCTCGGTGACCTCCCTCACCAGCGACTCAAGCGCCAGCTCGAGCAGTGCCAGGGCCCCCTCCTCGGCGGCCATGCGACGCGCCTCGCCGTGCTCGTCATCCACCGGGGCCACCGCCAGCAACAGCTCGGCCTGGTAGAGCAGTTGATTGGTTCGCGCACGGGGTGTCACTTGCGCTTGTCCTCCACCTGCCAGCGACCATCGGCGAAGGTGGCCTTCCAGCCGGTCGCCTTGCCGTTATCGTCGGTCATCACGAACTGCTCCTTGGCCTTGCGCGAGAAGCGGATCTGGGCCGGGCGCCCTTCGGGATCCGCACTGGGCGCATCGAGCAGGTAACGGTACTTCTCGGGAAGCTCCTCGGCATGGGCCTTGAGCTCGACGACCAGGGGCGGGCGCGTCTCGCGATTCTTGGGGAACTTGCTCGCCGCCAGGAAGAGCCCGCTGGCGCCGTCACGCAGTACATAATGGTCCTCGACCTTCTGGCAAGCCAGTTCGGGCATGGGGATGGGATCCATCTTGGGCGGTGCCACCTCCCCGTTCCGGAGCAGTTTCCGCGTGTTCTTGCAGGCCTCGCTGGTGCAACCGAAGTACTTGCCGAAACGCCCGGACTTGAGCTGCATTTCACTGCCGCACTTGTCGCACTCGATGGTCGGCCCGTCATAGCCCTTGATGCGGAACCGCCCTTGCTCGACCTCGTAGCCGTCGCAGTCGGGGCTGTTGCCGCAGATATGCAACTTGCGCTGCTCGTCGATCAGGTAACTGTCCATGGCGGTGCCGCACTTCGCGCAACGGTGCTTGGCACGCAGGGCGTCGGTCTCGGCCTCCTCGCCGGCATCGGCGGCCACGGCCTCGTCGCCGGGCAGCAGGTCCATGGTCGTCTTGCAGCGCTCCTTGGGCGGCAGGTTGTAGCCGCTGCAACCGAGGAAGACCCCCGTCGAGGCAGTGCGAATCTGCATCTCGCGCCCGCAAGTCGGACATTCGATATCGGTGGGCACCGGTTGGTTGGGGCGCATGCCCTCCTCGCTCTCGGCCTCGTTGAGCTCTTCGCGGAACTCGGCGTAGAACGCATCGAGCAGTTCACGCCAGCGGCGCTGTCCTTCGGCCACCTCGTCGAGGCTGTCCTCCATGCGCGCGGTGAAGGAATAGTCCATCAGATCGGGGAAGGATTCCTTGAGCCGCTCGGTGACGATATCGCCCAGTTTCTCGGCATAGAAGCGCCGATTCTCGAGCCGCACATAGCCCCGATCCTGAATGGTCGAGATGATGGCAGCATAGGTGGAAGGCCGGCCGATGCCCTTCTTCTCGAGTTCCTTGACCAGGCTCGCTTCGGTGTAACGAGCCGCCGGCTTGGTGAAGTGCTGCTGCGGGTCCAGCGTCTCGAGCGTCAGCGGGGTGCCCTCGGCGATGTCCGGCAACGACTGGTCCTCGTCCTTGCGGCCCATGGGTTTCATGACCCGGGTATAGCCGTCGAACTTCAGCACCCGCCCCTTGGCCTTGAGCTCATAGCCCGAGGCTTCCACCGTCAGGGTGGTGGACAGGTATTCGGCCGGCGTCATCTGGCAGGCCACGAACTGACGCCAGATCAGCTCATAGAGGCGTTCGGCATCACGCTCCATACCGGCAAGATCGCCGGCCTGACGTGTCACATCGGAAGGCCGGATGGCCTCGTGGGCCTCCTGGGCGCCCTCCTTGCTGCTGTAGCGATTCGGCGATTCGGGGAGGTAACGCTTGCCATAGGACTCGCCGATATAGTCACGCACGCCGGCCACCGCTTCCTGCGAGAGGTTGGTGGAATCAGTACGCATGTAGGTGATGTAGCCGGCCTCGTAGAGGCGCTGGGCCAGCGTCATGGTCTTCTTGACCGAGAATCCCAGGCGACCGCTGGCGGCCTGCTGGAGGGTCGAGGTGATGAAGGGCGCGTTCGGCCGGGAGCGGGTCGGCTTGTCCTCACGAGCCGTGACGGCCAGGCTGGCCCCGCGAAGCGCCTCGATGCGCTCCAGGGTCTCGCTCTCGCTGGTCGGCCGGAAGGTCTTGCCCTCCTGGCGAACCAGTTCGAAGCGCACCGTCTCGCCCTTGCCATCGCTCGGCGACAGGTCGGCGTGAACGTCCCAGAACTCCTCGGGCACGAAGGCCCGGATCTCTCGCTCGCGTTCGACGATCAGGCGCATCGCGACCGACTGCACGCGACCGGCCGAGAGGCCGCGGGCGATCTTGGCCCACAGCAGCGGCGAGAGCATGAAACCCACGACCCGATCGAGAAAGCGCCGCGCCTGCTGAGCCTCGACCCGCGGCATGTTCAACTGACCGGGATCCTCGAAGGCCTCATGAATGGCGTTCTTGGTGATCTCGTTGAACACCACTCGACGATAACGGGACTCGTCGCCACCGATGGTCTCGCGCAGGTGCCAGGCGATGGCCTCACCCTCGCGGTCCAGATCGGTGGCCAGATAGACATGATCGGCCTTGTCGGCCAGCTTCTTCAGCTCGGCGACCACCTTCTCCTTGCCGGGAAGGACCACATAATCGGCTTCCCAGCCATGATCGGGATCGATCCCCATGCGCCGAATGAGTTGATCGTGAGCCTTGCGCTTGCGGTACTCGGCCTTCTCCTCGGCGGACATCTTGCGCGTCGCCGCCGCCTGACGGGCGCGTTCCTTGGGATCTGAGGCCGCCTTGCCCGAGCCGCTGGTCGGCAGGTCACGGATGTGCCCCACGCTCGACTTCACGATGTACTCGTTGCCGAGATACTTGTTGATCGTCTTGGCCTTGGCCGGCGACTCGACGATGACCAGTGACTTGCCCATAGTGCTCCACAATGCTATTGACGCCAGCCTGAGCTCGCGCCGAACGGTTTCGGCCCGCCATAGTTTCGACGGTGAAAAATGCGCTTACCCTACCCCAGCGCTCGTCTTCACGCCAGTCGCGACCTATGAACCTAGCCCGATGCCGATGGAGACCACAAGCGAAGTCAGACATCGTTGTCAACGAAACGCCCCCGTCGGCGGACCGGCGGGGGCGTTGGGACAAGGCGTCGGACGTCAGTCATCGCGCGCCGGAGACGGGCCGGGTCGCCGCGTCCGCGAATCACTGTCGCCTCGCTTCGGCTTGGCCGACTCGAAGAGGCCACGCACCCGCTCGAAGCGCGCGGCCGCATGCTCGGAGAGTTCTCCGCTGGCCGCCAGTACATGGTCGATGTGCTCCAGGTGCCCATCGATCTGCTCGACAGTCTGTCCCGTCAATAGTGTTGGAATCGCGTTCAGGGCGGCATCGCGATCCTGCTTGAGAATGAAGAACTGTTCGCGCACCAGGTGCTTGAAGTCGGCAAGCTGGATACCGGGTTCGAGCTCGGCTCGTGACGCACGCAGTCGCTTGAAGTTGCGCTCGTCACTGGCCGGCGCACCACCCAGCACATAGATCACCGAACGCATCACCGCCTCGTGATCTCCTCCTTCGGCGATCCTGTCACGAGCGGACTGGCGTCGCTGCTCGATGAAGCGCCGATGTTCGGGTTCGGCACCGGGTCGACGACGTTGTGCCTGAGCCTCCCCGTCCAGGCCCACCAGCGCCTGCAGCAGGGGTTGCCCATAGAACATCAGGAAACTCTGCTCGATGAGGCCGTCACGATACTGCCGCCAGGCATCCAGGCCATGGGAGATGCCGGAGGACATCATGCCCTCCATGGCACGGAAGACATTATCGTTCCCGACCGGATGACGCTCGCGCCGAACCCGCTCGGCCAGCACCGGGATCGCTCCCATCAAGGGGTTGCGATCCGACAGCAGGCGATAGCCCAGGCGGTTCGGATGCATTCGCCGCATCCAGCGCGCCGATTCCGGCGTTGCCAGTGTCTTGACCCAGGGCTGCGAGAAGAGCCGGTAGAGCCCCAGGTTGATCTCGGAGAGCCGCGCCACCGTGGCGAAGCGCCGCTCATCATCCGGACGATGGTGGACCTCGCGGTCGAGATCCTCGACCTCGCGGCGCTGGAACTCGAGCAGATAGTCCCGTTCGATCAGTTCGGCGTCCGAGTGTCCCTCGGCCGGGGTCACCGTGGTTTCATACAGCCCCGGCGGCAGGACGTCGATATAGTCCATGTTGGCGGTGAACTCGGTGTGCTCGCGGCGCGACACGCTGCCCGAAACGAAGATTCCGAGATGGCCGGTGCTGTCGTGCAGGCAATAGACGATGGTCTGCTCGTTGGCGACGATGTCTTCAGTGTCCTCATAGAGGTCCCGCACCCACCCCAGCGCCTGAGGTGGAGGCGTGATGTCATCGCCCCGGGAACAGAACACCACCACCGGCGAGCGCAGGTTGCGCAGGTCGATGCGTCGCCCGTCCGAGGTTACCAGCTGGGCGGTGGACAGACGATTGCCGATGAAGAGGTTATCGACGATGTATTGAATCTCGTCGGCCCCCAGCACCACATGCCCGCCCCACCAGCGTTCGAACTCCAGATAGCGATCGGCCTCGGTATCGACATCGGCATAGAGACGATACTGCTTGTCCCACCAGGTATTGGCCGGATTGAGACGTTCGAAATTCTGCACCAGCCAGGCGCCATCGAAGAGTCCGGCGCCCAGGTCGCCGAGCAGCGCGGTCATCCAGCTGCCGCCGACCAGCCCGCCGGTGTAGCGCATCGGCGCACGCCCCCGCTCGCCCGCCCAGTAGGACAGGGGCGCACCGGCGATCAGGATGGGGCCGAACACTTCGGGCTCCAGCGCCGCCGCCATCATGATCTGCCAACCGGCCTGGCAGTTGCCCACCACCATGGGTTTCTCGGAAGTCTCGGGATGGCGTTCGATGACATGGTGCAGAAAGGCGACCTCTGCCTCGACCACATCCTCGACCTTCTGCCCCGGCACGGGAAACGGCAGAAAGCCGATGAAATAGCAGGGGTGTCCAGCACGCAGCGCCACGCCCACCTCGCTGTCGGGCTTGAATCCCCCGATACCCGGACCGTGCCCGGCGCGCGGATCGACCACCACGAAGGGCCGACTGCACGGATCGATCTCGACCCCCTCCGGCGGCAGGATCCGCAGCAGCTCATAGTTGACGGGGCGCGGCAGGTCACGCCCATCAAGCAATACGTCGGCCTCGAAACCGAGCACATTGGGCTTGGTCTTCTCGATATGCTCGAGATATTGATTGCCACGCTGGCGCATGACATCCAGATAGAGCGTCCCGCGCTCCAGGGCATCGCCCCAGTATTCGCAGGCGGCACGACCAAAGCCGAAGGGATCCAGCAGGGACATCGCCGTCGATGGCGAAGGAGGCATCATGGGATACATCGCGGGGCTCCATGGCATAAGCCGGACCGGGACCGGCGGGCAACCCGATTGCTGCAATGCAATATAGCGAATCCCGCGTCACAAGGGAAATATCGATATGCGCCCTACCGGTCTATTGCGGATCGCCCTCTCCTCTCAGAGAGTGACGAGCCAGCGGCTGGCCTGCTCCTCCCCCCACCATTCGGCAAGGACCCGCCGGGCACGCGCCTCGACCTCGCCGGTACGACGCCCCCAGGCCAGCAGCCGCACCTCGCCGGTCTGACCGCACCGATCGAGCCGCATGCCGGCCCCCCCGCTGAAAATGGCGCTCGACGGCAGCTCGAACCGCCACAGGCGAGCCTGTCCATCGAGCGACAATCGCGCCTGTCGTTCTCGAAGTCTCTCCCCGGCCAGCACGCGAAGCTGCTCGACCAGCGGATCCAGTCCGATCAAGACGTCATCCAGAGCCTCGTCGCCGGTCGGGCCGGGTCTCATGTCCACGAAGCCAAGACGATTCCCCACCACGCGGAAACGTATCTCGACGAGCCCGACCACACCGAGGCTGGCCACGCCGCGCGCCGCCAGCTCGCCCAGGTAGCGGTAGCGCTCCGACGTCAACCAGCCGAGCGGGGCCACGGCCACAGGTCCTCGGCGCTGGCGAGGCGACAGGTACAGGACGCGCCCAAAGCGATCGGCCAACAGGGAAATCGCGATGATATCGCCCTTCTGTTCCGACGCCGCCAGGGGAAGACCGGCCTCGCGCATCAGCTGACGCATGGCTCGAGCCTCCGTCATGGCCTCCAGCAACGCCGGCTCGCTGCCCAGGAAACGCAACCCCAGATGCCGACACCGCTCGGCAATCGCCACCTGCGTGACGGCGTCACTCTCGCCAGGGTGCAGGGCATCGCACCCCGCCGCCCGCGCTTCCTCCATGAGCATGGCCTCGCCGCCGAGCGCCGCCACGGGCTTCATGCCCCGTTCGATACAGGCCTGACGTATCCGTAGCGCGGCAACGCCGTGCCCCGCCACCAGCGGGCAAGAAAACGGTGAAAGGCGTATGGGCATGGGCGCTCCTGGATAGCCGTATATCGAGCCGCGATGCTAGCATGACGGCCAGACAGACTGGACGCCTTCGCGTCCCGGCTCGATGGACGACGCCATGACTGCCCCCAAGCTGCTCAACCGCCTCACCTTCCGCCAGCTCCAGGTGTTCCGTGCCGTCTACGAGCGACAATCCTACTCCCGGGCGGCGGAGACCCTGGGGCTGACACAGCCGGCGGTCAGCGCCCAGATTCGTCAGCTCGAACAGGCCCTGGGGCAACCCCTGTTCAAGTACGCCGGTCGCACCCTGCACGTGCTGCCGGCTGCCGATGCCCTCGCCAGCTCGGCACACAGCATCTTCGAGCAGGTCTCGCGACTACAGATGAGCCTCTCCGACCTGGCCGGCACCATCAGTGGCGAGCTCAACCTCGCCGCCGTCTCGACGGCACAGTATGTGGTCCCCCACCTGCTGGCGCGTTTCCGGGCTTGCTACCCCAATGTCCAGATACGCCTGCGGGTCTGCAATCGCGCCCAGGCCTTGACGCGACTGGCCGAGCAGCGCGACGACCTGGTCATCATGGCGCGGGTCCCCGAAGACGACGACCTGGTGTTCATGCCGATCCTCGACAACGAGATGATTCCCGTGGTCTGGCCCGGTCATCCGCTGCTGGCGACCGGGCGACCGAGCCTCGAGGACCTGGCACGCCACTATGTGCTGATGCGCGAGCCCGGCTCCGGCGTCCGCGGCGCGCTGGAAGACCATGCCGCCGCCGAGGACGTCAACCTGGCCCACATCATCGAGATGGGCACCAACGAAGCCGTCAAGCAAGGTGTCATGGCCCAGCTCGGCGTCGCCGTGCTGCCACGCCTGGCGGTACGCCTGGAACTCGAGGCCGGCCTGCTGGAGCGCCTGGACCTCCCCGGTTTCCCGCTGCGCCATTCCTGGTGCACCGTCTATCATCGCGAGCGTTTCCCCACGCCGGTCACCGAGCTCTTCCTGCGGTTCGTGCGCGATCACCTCGACGAGCTGCACGAGCACTTCGCTGCCGAGCCCTCGCCGTTGCCCAGCCACGGCGTTGCCTGCCTGCCCGATACCGTACGACCGTGACCTGCCTGTCCAGGTCAGCGACGAATATGGTAAGTTAGCGCCCAGAATGTATACACGCCATGCCCGACGCCGGCCGTCCCGCTTCGTTTTTTGCGGACACCCCACGACCGCGTGGGCGTGACGCACAGCCGCCGAATGGAGAGGCTTGCAGATCATGAGCAACAGGACCGTCAAGCAGGTGTCCAGCGGTGAGAAGTACCGCAACGAGCACGGTGCCACCGCGATCAAGGACGGCATGAAACACCGCAGTCAGCAGGAGGACAGCCCCTCCCTCGGCCGCAAGCCGAAGTGGCTGCGTGCGAAGATTCCCGGCGGGGAACGCTTCGACGCCGTGAAGCGCAACGTCGACGAACACCGGCTCAGCACCGTCTGTGCCGAGTCACATTGCCCCAACATGGGCGAGTGCTGGAGCAACGGCACCGCCACCATCATGCTGATGGGCTCGGTGTGTACCCGCGCCTGCCGCTTCTGCGCCGTGGATACCGGCAACCCCAAGGGCTGGCTGGATACCGAAGAGCCCGAGAATACCGCCGAGTCCGTCGAGTTGATGGGCCTGCGCTACGTTGTGCTGACCTCGGTGGATCGGGATGACCTGCCCGATGGGGGGGCTACCCATTACGCCGACTGCATCCGCGCCATCAAGGCCCGCACGCCCGATGTCGCGGTCGAGGCCTTGACCCCCGATTTCGATGCCGAGCCCGGCGCCGTCGAACGGGTCGTCGACTCCGGGCTAGAAGTCTTCGCCCAGAACGTCGAGACCGTGGAGCGCCTGACGAGTCGGGTCCGTGATCCTCGGGCCGGTTACCGCAAGACTCTGGATGTGCTGGCCCACGCCAAGCGCCATCGCCCCGAAGTGATCACCAAGACCAGCCTGATGCTCGGTCTCGGGGAGACCGAAGAGGAAATCCTCCAGACCTTCGATGACCTGCGCGCCATCGGCGTCGACATCGTCACCCTGGGACAGTATCTACGCCCCACCCGTAACCACCTGCCGGTGGAACGCTGGGTGACGCCCGAAGAGTTCGAGCGCTATCGTCAACTGGGACTCGAGAAAGGCTTCATGGAAGTGCCATCGGGTCCGCTGGTACGTTCCAGCTATCGTGCCGACCGGGTCTTCGAGAACAACAACCTGGGCCTCGAACTGGCCTCACCGGGCAAGGTGCCCGGCCAGTCGGAGCAAGAGGCGGACCCGAACTTGATCCCCACCCTGAACGTCGGCTGAGTCACGCGACGTCGCCCGGCAACAAGACGCCGGCCCCGCCACGGGGCCGGCGTCTTGTTGCCGGGCATCATCTGAGAGGGTGTTTACAAAAGTCTCGGGCGACAGCCAGACAAGGCGAAATTCGGCGAGGACGCGGAGTTTAGCCGTACCAAATGAGCACTTCGAGCCGAATTTCAACGCGGTATGGTCGAGCGCAGTCATTTGTAAACACCCTCTGAACGGCCTGCCCTCGGTCCATGCTGCAGGAACGTCACCCCTTCTCAGGTCATCGGTGCGGAAGCTCGATCGACGAAGGACAACTCGCGCCCGAGCTCCCGAGCCAGGCAATGGGCCAATCGTGTTGCCACCGTCGGCACATCGGGCGCCTCCGGGACCAGATCGGCCACGCGCGTCATTGCCATGCCGGCATAGCCACAGGGATTGATGCGGTCGAAGGGCGAGAGATCACCGTCGACATTGAGGGCAACGCCATGAAAGCTGGCGCCGCGTCGAATTCGCAGGCCCAATGAGGCGATCTTGGCCTCCCCCACATAGACGCCGGGGGCATCGGGCCTGGCCTGCGCCTCCACGTTCAGCTCGGCGAGCAACGCGATGACCGCCCGCTCCAGGCAATTGACCAGCTCGCGCACGCCGAGACCGGCGCGGCGCACATCCAGCAGCGGATAGACGACGACCTGACCGGGGCCATGATAGGTCACCTGACCGCCACGATCGGTCTCCACCACCGGGATATCGCCGGGCATCAGCACATGTTCCGGCTTGCCCGCCCGTCCCTGGGTAAAGACCGGCTCATGCTCGACCAGCCAGAACTGATCCGGTGTCGAAGCATCGCGCTGATCGGTGAGCTCTCGCATCGCTCGCCAGACCGGCTCATAGGGGCGACGCCCCAGGCGGTGCACCTGAATGGCGTCCACGCTCAAACCACCATGTGCACGAGCCCGCTGGCCTTGAGCTCGGCGAACAGCGCCTGGAGTTGCGCTTCGCTGGTGGCCCGCATCGTCAACCGCACCGACTGGAAGCGTCCATTACGGCTGTCCACCACCTGGATGCCCTTCGGATCGAAGGCGGGATCGTGTCGCGTGACCGTCTGGCAGACCATGGCAACGAACTCCTCGTCGGCATCGCCCACCACCTTGATCGGATAGTCGCAGGGAAAGGTAATCTTCGGCGGCTCGCCTTTCGGGTCGGCCGCGCTCGGCTGGCGCATATCGCGCAGGGGCTTGTCGTTCATCCCGCACCTTGATGACAGTATCTACAGATATTCTACGCAACCCGGCCCCCGCTACCAAACATGGGACATCGAGCGCCCGACGGATCGAGCGCTCCGGGTTCGCGCTTCTCTCAGTCGAAGAAGCCGCCCATCAGGTTGGCGAAGAAACGATGGACCTTGTCGATGAGACGCTTGAAGAAACCGCCTTCCTCGACGTCTTCCAGCGCCAGCAGGTCACGCTTGCCGACGACTTCATCGCCCAGGCGTACCTCCATGGTGCCGATGGTCTCGCCGGCCTTGATCGGGGCGGTCAGGTCCTGGCGGATATCGAGCTTGGCAGTGAGTTCCTGGTTGCGACCCCGCGGAACCGTCATGAAGACGTTCTTGTCGACGCCGATCTTCAGCTCGTCCTTGTCGCCCCCCCACACCCGGGAGGTATTAAGTACCGCACCCTTGTCATAGAGCCTGAGGGTCTCGAAGTAGCGGAAACCATAGCTCAGCAGTTTCTGGCTCTCCTGGACCCGCGCCTCCGTGGAGTCGGTTCCCATCACCACCGAGATCAGACGCATGTCCTCCCGCTTGGCCGACGACACCAGGCAATACCCCGCCGCCTCGGTCCAGCCTGTCTTCAGGCCATCCACGCTGCTGTCGCGCCACAGCAGCCGATTGCGGTTGGGCTGATCGATACCGCCATACGTGAACTCTTTCTGGCGATAGATGCTGTAGTGCTGGGGATAGTCGTTGATGATGTGGCGCGACAGCAACGCCAGATCCCGGGCGGACGAATAATGGTTGTCGTGCGGCAGACCGGTGGGATTGACGAAATGGGTATTTTCCATGCCCAGCCGCGCCGCATGCTGGTTCATGATATCGGCGAAGGGCTCGGTGCCTCCCGCCAGATACTCGGCCATGGCCACACTGGCGTCGTTGCCGGAAACGATGACGATGCCGTGCAGCAACTCGCTGACCGGCACCCGATCGCCGACCTCGATGAACATCTTCGAGCCGCCGGTACGCCAGGCCTTTTCACTGATCGGCACCTGGTCGTCGGGGGAAATATTGCCCTTGTTGAGTTCGCGCTCCACCAGATAGGCGGTCATCAACTTGGTCAGACTCGCCGGCGGCAGGCGCTCGTCCGGGTTGTGCTGGGCGAGCACACGGCCACTGCCGGCATCCATCAGGATCCAGGAAGTGGCGGCCAGGCGCGGCGGCGCCGGGATCATGGTCTGCGGCTGAGGCTGTACCTGGGGCTCGGGAGACGGCGACGCCTCCTGAGCCTGTGTCGGCGCAGCGACCAGGGAGCAGCATACCAGCAGGGCCGGCATCAACCGGCGGAAGGACAACGAGCACGACACTTTCATGGATGGCAATCTCTTCGGGTGCATCACAGGATGAACATTAGAGGGTGTTTACAAAACAGGCGAACGAAGGCAAGACAAGGCGAAATTGAGTGAAAAAGCGCAGTTTACGATGGGTAAATGAGCATTTTGAGGTCAATTTCAACGCCGTATTGCCGAGTGTAGGCATTTTGTAGACACCCGCTTACAGGGCACCGATCAATCGGTGCCATTGACGACAAAGGCCTGGCCGAAGCCGACGCGACTCAACTGGCCACGCACGGGATCGACCTGGTCGGCATGTGTCAGGGGACCGACCTGAACGCGATAGAGTCCGGCGGTGCTGGCGATCCTGACCGGTCGGGACAAGGCCCCTTCCAGCCGTTCCTTGAGCGCTTCGGCGTTGTCCGCCGAGCCGAGTGCCGCCACCTGCAGGTAGATGGGATCGGAGGCATCCCCTCCGCCATCATTCGAGGCCGGACGCTGCTCGGTAGCGCTCGGCGGCGGGGACTCGCCGCCCTGGCGCGCCTGCCAGACTTCGGGGTCGATGGCCTCGACCCTGACGCGGCCGGTCCCCCGGTCGAGAATGTCCAGACGGGATGCGGCGGCGTAGGAGAGGTCGATCTCCCGCTCACTGTGGAAGGGCCCGCGATCATTGACCCTGACGATCACCGAACGCCCGTTGTCGAGATTGGTGACCCGGGCATAGGTCGGCAACGGCAGGGTGCGATGCGCGGCACTCATCTTGTACATGTCATAGATTTCGCCATTGGATGTGGCGTAGCCATGGAACTTCTTGCCATACCAGGACGCTGTTCCCCGACGCTCATAACCGCTGGCATCGGACAAGACATGGTAGGTCTTGCCCCATACCTCATAATTGGCCTTGTTGCCGGCCCGCGAACGGGCCTCAGGACGCGGCACGGCATCCGGCACCCGGCTGACATCCGGCGGCTCCTGGGGATAGGCATCGCTGGACATCGCATAGCGCCCGCCGGCATCGTCCGCCGACGAGGCAGCATCATCGGCTGGATCCTCCACCGCACGGTTGCCGCCATCGCTGGCACACCCGGCCAGCAGCAGGCCGGCACACAAGACACTCCACCAGGCTTTCATGGATGCTCCTCGGTCTCGCTCGCCGTCGACTCGAACCAGTGCGTCGACTTTCCGCGAGCCTCGGCGATCGCCTCGGCGAGTTCGGTGACGGCCATGGCATACAGATAGCTATGGTTATAGCGGGTGATGACGTAGAAATTGTCGAGCCCGAGGCGGTAACGGTAGTCGCCGTCGGCCAGCTCCAGGGCCAGGGGAATCACCCGTGCCCCCGACGGCAATTCCGACTCAGGCGTGATGCCGGCCTCTCGCAGTTCACTCATCGAGACATAGGGCCTTTTCGCCTGATTGACATCGAGACCGGCAGGCGGCTCATCCGGTCCCTCGGCGTCCAGGTAGATCGGGGCATCGCCCTGCCAGCGATGCTCGGCGAAATAGTTGCCGACACTGCCGATGGCATCCACCGGGTCGGTCCAGAGATTACGCACGCCATCGTCGTTGAAGTCCACGGCATAGGCGCGGTAGCTGGTGGGGATGAACTGCGGATAGCCCATGGCACCGGCATAGGAACCCTCGAGGTCGCCCGGATCGACATCCTGTTCGTGGGCGATCTCCAGGAAGGCCGCCAGCTCGCCGCGGAAGAAATCACCCCGGGTGCCATGGTGGAACGCCAGGGTCGACAGGGAGTCCAGGACGCGATGATCGCCTGTCACCTCGCCATAGCGCGTCTCGACGCCGATAATGGCGGCAATGATCTCGGGGGGAACCTGATAGTCGCGTTGCGCGCGCTCGAAGGCATCCCGGTGCTGTTCGATGAAACGCACGCCCTTGGCGACACGTTCCTCGCCCAGGAAGATATCGCGATACTCATGCCATACCAGACGGTGCTCCGCCGCGCCCGACATGGCATCCAGCACTCCCTGGCTGAAATCCGCCTCGTCCATGGCCTGTTCCAGCCAGGCCCGTTCGACGCCCCGGTCACTGACCTCGTCGACCAGCGCCTTGACCTCACCATGGCGCGGGTCGAAGTCTCCGGCCGACGCCGTGGCACTGGCCATCACCAGACACCCACTCGCCATCAGGATCCGTCTCGCGCTCCGTGACATCCTCGTCATCGTTTCTTCTCCTTGAACCCTGAAAACCGCGCCTGCCCCGGCGCACTGCCAAAAAGTGCCTGCGCTCGGCGATTATTCAGGCACTAACGCGGCAACAGGCGACGATGCGAATGAATCGCCATGAGAATACCGAAACCGGCCAGCAAGGTCACGCTGGAGGTTCCACCGAAACTGACCAGTGGCAGGGGCACACCAACCACCGGCAGGATACCGCTCACCATGCCGATATTGACGAAGACATAGATGAAAAACGTCAGGATGATACTGCCGGCCAGCAGGCGCCCGAAGGTTTCCTGCGCCGTGCCCGCCAGCCACAGCCCTCGACAGACGATCAGCAGATAGAGGAAGAGAAAGGCCAGCATGCCCACCAGGCCGAACTCTTCGCCCAGCACCGCCACGATGAAGTCGGTGTGACGCTCGGGCAGGAATTCCAGCTGCGACTGGGTCCCGTGCAGCCATCCCTTCCCCCAGAGACCACCACTGCCCAGCGCAGTGGTCGACTGGATGATGTTCCAGCCGGCCCCCAGCGGATCCTTCTCGGGGGACAGAAAGGTCAACACCCGCTGGCGCTGATAATCGTGCATGTTCATCCACAACAGCGGCAACGCCGCGGCGGCCAGCATGGCCAGACCGAAGATGATACGCCACGACAGCCCCGCCAGGAGAATCACGAAGACCGCCGCCGTCGCCACCAGCAAGGAGGTACCGAGATCGGGCTGCCGCGCGATCAACAGCACCGGCCCTCCGATCAGCAAGGCACATACCGCCAATTCCCGCCACCTCGGGGGTAAGGGGCGACGACTCAGCCAGGCGGCGACCATCAACGGCATCGCCAGCTTCATCATCTCCGAAGGCTGAAAGCGAATCACACCGGGAATCACCAGCCAACGCTGGGCCCCCATGCCCATGTCGCCCATGATTTCCACCGCCACCAGCATCAGCAGGCCCACCAGATAGGCCGGCAGTGCCCAGCGATACAGGGTAGCCGGCGAGAATTGCGCCACCACCGCCATCACCACCAGGGCCACGCCGAAGCGCAGCCCCTGGGCGATCACCATGTCGAGACTCTGCCCGCTGGCGCTGTAGAGCACCACCAGGCCCGCCAGCATCAACAGCAGCAACAGGCCCAGCAGCCAGGGATCCAGATGGATACGCTCCCACAGACTCCGCCGACGCGACATGCCGCTGCGCGGCGGGCGAACGGGGTGGCCACGCATGCCCATGGGCAGATCGAACCTCGCCATCTCAGTCTCCTTGCGCCTCGGGATCGGCATCCGCCGCGTCATCCCCGGCCGAGTCGTCCGCGCCGATGCCACCATGCCGCTCGAGCAACCAGAAATCGGTCATGGATCGCGCCAACCCGGCGGCGTGACTGCTGCCGCCCCCGGCGTTCTCGACGATCACCGCCACCGCGATCTGCGGATTCTCCACCGGAGCGAACGCCATGAACAGCGCATGATCGCGCAGCCGCTCCTTGAGCTCATCGGCGTTGTACTTCTCATCCTGACCCAGCGAGAACACCTGGGCGGTGCCCGACTTGCCCGCCATGCGGTAGCCAAGTTCCTTGCCGGCGCGGCGTGCCGTTCCTTCGCTGCCGGACATCACCTTCTCCATGCCCGAGAACACTCGATCCCACCAGTTCTCGTTGTCGACCTGGATGTCCGGCGGCGTATCCGGCAAGGCGGTGGGCACCGACTGATCACCGACCTCGAGAGCCAGCCGCGGCCTGACCCAGTGCCCGCGATTGGCCAACACCGCCGTGGCGGTCGCCAGTTGCAGGGGCGTGATCTGCAGGTATCCCTGTCCGATACCCACCGACAAGGTTTCTCCCGGATACCAGGACTGGTTGAAGCGCTCTCTTTTCCAGTCACGGGACGGCAACAGCGCCGAGCCCTGCCCGTGGACATCATAGGCGGCACGCTGGCCGAAACCGAAACGTGACAGGTTGTCGTGGATACGGTCGATGCCCAGGTCGTGGGCCAGGGAATAGAAATAGGTATTGTTGGACACTGCCAGGGCGCGCTCGAGATCCACTCGGCCATGCCCCCAGCGCAACCAGTTACGATAGCGACGGTCATCGTTGGGCAGCTGATAGTAGCCGGGGTCGTAGATGGTCTCCTCCGGGGTGACCACCCCCTCGCGCAGGCCGGCCATGGCCATGAACGGCTTGATCGTCGAACCAGCCGGATAACTGCCGCGACTGGCACGGTTGAACAGCGGCAGGTCGAGATCCTGCTGCAAGGCACGATAGGAGGCCACATCGATGCCGGTGACGAAGCGATTACTGTCGAACCCGGGCACCGATGCCATGGCCAGGATTTCGCCGGTTTGCGGGGCAATGGCGACGATGGCACCACGCCGCCCATCGAGCAGATCGGCGGCCCGCTTCTGGAGCGGCTTGTCCAGGGTCAGCGTCAGGTCCTTGCCGGGCACCGGATCGGTATGATCCAGTTCCCTCAAGACGCGCCCCCGGGCGTTGGTCTCCACCTTGCGCAAGCCGGCCTGGCCATGTAGCTGTTCTTCGTAGAAACGCTCGACGCCGGTCTTGCCGATGAAATGGGTCCCGGCATAATTGCCGCTGTCCAGATTCTTGAGCTCTTCGGCATTGATCCGCCCCACATAGCCCAGTGCATGGGACATCAACTCGGCGTCCGGGTAATAGCGCAGCAACTGCGCCTCCACCTCGACCCCGGGCAATCGGTAGCGATTCACGGCCAGGCGGGCGATCTGCTCTTCGTCGAGATCGCTCATCAGCAGCGCCGGCTGGAAAGGCCGCTGGCGCTGGCGTGAACGCGCACGGAAGGCCTCGACGTCCTCCTCGGGCAGATCGAGCAGGTCGACCAGCAACGACAGTGTCTCGTCCAGGTCATCGACCCGTTCACGTACCAGCGTAAGATTATAGGTGGGGCGATTCTCGGCCAGCAGCTGGCCGTTGCGGTCATAGATGAGACCGCGGGTCGGCGGCAAGGGCTCGACACGCACCCGGTTCTTTTCGGAGCGGGTACTGAAGACCTCGTGCTGCACCACTTGCAAATAGAACAAGCGCCCCGCCAGCCCTCCGCTCAGCAGGATGACCACGACCGCGGCCAGCAACGCCCGCATGCGGAAGACGCGCAGCTCCTGTTCGGGATTCTTCAGGGTGTCGCGTTGCTGACGCATGCTCGGTGATGCCCTCGGGACGCTCGGGGTCGCTCAACGGTGATAAGGATGGCCGACCATCAGGGTCCAGGCGCGGTACAGCTGTTCGGCAAGCAGGATTCGCACCAGGGGATGCGGCAGGGTCAAGGGAGACAATGACCAACGCTGATCGGCCTGTGCCGAAAGCGAGGGATCCAGGCCTTCCGGGCCACCGACCAGCAGGGCCACATCGCGGCCTTCGAACCGCCATCGTTCGGTCTGCTCGGCGAGTTGCTCGGTACTCCAGGCCTTGCCTCCCACTTCCAGGGCCACCCGGTGCTCATCGCCCTTGAGGCGAGCACGGAGACGTTCGGCCTCGAGGGCCATGGCGCGTCGGGTATCGGCATTCTTGCCTCGGGCACCGGGCGATATTTCCTCGATCTCGAGGGCGAAGTCCCGCGGCAGGCGCTTGCGATATTCCTCGACACCACGCGTCACCCAATCCGGCATGCGGGTTCCCACCGCCAGCAGACGCACCCTCATGAAATGCCGTTCGCCTCTTCCTCCAGGGGCTCTAGACCGTCACTGGGCAGATCCGCCCATAGTCGCTCCAGATCATAGAGTTCCCGGGTCTCGGGCATCATCAGATGCACCACCACATCGCCAAGATCCACCAGCACCCATTCGGCACCGCTTTCTCCCTCGACACCGAGCGGCGGCATGCCACCGTCCTTGGCCGTTCGGATCAGGTTCTCGGCGAGTGCCGCGAGATGGCGATTGGACGTTCCGCTGGCCACCACCATCAGTTCCGTCACGCTGGTCAGCCGGGACACATCGAGCTGCACGATGTCCCGGGCCTTGAGTTCCTCCAGCGAGTCCATCACCAGAGTCTTGAGTGCGTCGATGTGCATACCCTTCGTATCAGCCCTCGTCAGCGGGGAAATCATCTCTTCATTGTACCGGCTCACGGCCAGCATGGCAGCGCCCCGGCAACCGAAAAATGCACGAAATTCATGCCGAGCGCGTGCCTCGCCAACACCCGACCGTCTCAACCACCGTCGCGGCTCGCTTCCCGATAAAGGCCATGCGTCAGCACATGCGACTCCACTGCCTCGGGCAGCAGATAGCGAACGCTGTCGCCGCACGCCAACCGTCGTCTCAACTCGGTGGCGGAAATCGCCATGCGCGACGGCAATGCCAGTCGCAGCAACCGGCCATGGGGTTCGGCCATCAGGTCGGCGACCCCATCGACCTCGCGACCGGCCAGCAGTTCCCCGAGTGCTTCGGAAAGCGGTGCCTCATGGTCAGGTCGATCGACGACCACCAGGTGCGCCAGCTCGAAGAGCCGGTGGGGATCGCGCCATTCGGGCAGGCGCATGAAGGCGTCGTGGCCCAGCGCCATGATCAGCCGAGCCTCGGGGCCATAGGCTTCGCGAAGCTCGGCCAGGGTGTCGGCGCTGTAGGACGGACCATGCCGGGAGAACTCTCGAGCATCGGCAACGAGACCCGGTGTATCACCGATGCCCAGGCGCAGCAGCGCTAGGCGATCCTCGGGGGCGACCCGGGGCGCGTCACGCAACGGCGAGCGTGCCGCGGGCACCATGTGCACACGATCCAGCGCCAGCGCCTCGCGCAACTCGACGGCGCTGCGCAGATGGCCGAGATGCACCGGGTCGAAGGTACCGCCCAGCATGGCGATGCGAGGCGGCCGTTGCGCCTCAGCTGCGGATCTGGCCATCGCCGAACACCACGTACTTGCGGGTGGTCAGGCCCTCGAGCCCCACCGGGCCCCGAGCATGCAGGCGATCGGTGGAGATACCGATCTCGGCGCCCAGCCCGTACTCGAACCCGTCGGCGAAACGGGTGGAGGCATTGACGATCACCGAACTGGAATCGACCTCGGCCATGAAGCGCCGCGCCAGGCCATAGTTCTCGGTGACGATGGCATCGGTGTGGCGCGAGCCGTAACGCTCGATATGCGCCATGGCCTCCTCGATGCCGTCGACCACGCGAATGGCCAGCACCGGCGCCAGGTATTCGGCTGCCCAATCGGCCTCGCTGGCCGGCGTGACGCCATCACCGAGGATGGCCCGGGTCCGCTCGCACCCCCGCAGTTCGACACCGTGCTCGGCATAGGCCGACGCCAGCCGGGGCAACAGAGACGCCGCCATTGAGTCGTCGACCAGCAGGGTCTCCAGGGTGTTGCAGGTCCCGTAGCGCTGCGTCTTGGCGTTGACGGCGATGGCCAGGGC
The DNA here is from genome assembly GCF_029081005.1 of Halomonas elongata. GTDB lineage: Bacteria > Pseudomonadota > Gammaproteobacteria > Pseudomonadales > Halomonadaceae > Halomonas > Halomonas elongata_B. The sequence goes on from NZ_JAJQTQ010000010.1 coordinate 132,294, forward strand.
CTTCTCGGGATCGGCACTGGCATCGAGATAGACGTGGCAGACGCCGTCCAGATGCTTGATCACCGGCACGCTGGCCTCACGCGTGATGCGCTCGATCAACGACTTGCCGCCACGCGGAATGATCACGTCGACGTACTCCGGCATGCTGATCAGGCGCCCCACCGCGGCACGATCCGTGGTCGCCACGACCTGCACCGCGGCCGACGGCAGCCCCGCCTCCTCGAGCCCGCGGAGAATGCAAGCAGCGATGGCCGCATTGGACTCGCGGGCCTCCGAGCCCCCACGTAGAATGCAGGCATTGCCGGACTTGAGACACAAGCTGGCCGCTTCCAGGGTGACGTTGGGACGCGATTCGTAGATGATGCCGATAACGCCGAGCGGCACACGCATCTGCCCCACCTGGATGCCGCTGGGCCGCGCTCGCAGACCATCGATCTCGCCGACCGGGTCCGGCAGCGCCGCGACCTGGGCGAGGCCTTCGATCATGCCATCCATACGGGCATCGTCGAGGGCCAGTCGATCGAGCAGGGCGGCGTCCAGGCCATTGGCCCTGCCCCGTTCCAGGTCCCGAGCGTTGGCGGCCAGCACCTCGGCTCGCGCGTCCTCGAGATGACGGGCCATGGCGGCCAGGGCCGCGTTCTTGGAAGCGGTATCGACGCGCCGCATGGCGGTGGCGGCGTCGCGAGCACCTTGTCCGAGGCGCTGCATGTAGGCATCGACATCGTCGATGCCCCCGGCCTCGGCGGTACCGATAACGGAGTGTGTGGCGTGCGCAGTCATGCCGTAGAGTATCTCCTGGAGGTGGACTGCCGCAGTGGCGGCCGCGCCCCTGGTCAAGTCGAATCGGGAAGGAGCCCATACTAAGTCACCATGCGGAGCAAGTACAAAACCGGTCTGTTGCGTATCAACCTGCTGGTCGCGGCGGCACTCGTCGCCCTGCGCGCCGTCACCGCCGAGACAACGGTCGACGCGCTCCTGCTGTGGACGATGGCAGCCTGGCTGGTGATAAGCGGCGCGCGCCTCTCACTCGGCCATCGGCGCCTCATCGCCAAGCTCTGGCAACTCGTCCCGGGCCTGTTGCTGGCGGCCCTGCTCTGGTCGGCGCCAGAGCGTCACATCACCTGGCTCTGGGCCTGGGCCATCCTGCTGATGTGGCCACTGCCCCCCTGGACGCAGCTGCTTCACGGCCTGCTGGCGGCCGTGACCTGGCATGCCCAGCACGACGTGCTGGGCAGCGAACAGTGGTGGCTGGCCGGCCTGTTGCTGGCCGGATTGATGCTCCTCGGCCTGTCGCATTCCCGCGCGCGCCTGGCGCGTCATGTCACCACGCTCCCTCGCGCCAGGCTGGTAGCCGGCTGGCCGCTCTGGCCACGTCCCCAGCTCGAGCACGACCTGGATCGCGAGCGCCGTCGCGCGACCCGCGAGTCGGTGCATGCCGAGCTACTGCTGTTGCGCCTGCCGTCACGGCGCCTGCTGCCCCTGGCCGACCGTCTGCGCCATCACCTCCAGCGCTTCGAGAACGGCTATCGTATCGACCGACGCACCCTCGGCGTCCTGCTGATCAGTCGCGATGCCAAGCAATCGGCACAACGCCGACGACGCCTGATCGACGCGCTGGACGCCTCGGTCACCGCCCGCGCCATTCCGCTATCCGGTCTGGCCTCGCTGACCGACGAAGTGCACGCCCTGTCCCGCCAAGCTCCCTCGCTCTGGATCAAGGAGAACGCATCACATGCGTGACACCGAGCCTCGTCTCGCCTGGCATCGGCCGCTCACCCTGGTGCTGGCCATCGGCACCTTGCTGCTGGCGGGCCAGGCCCTGTGGTTCTACCTGATGGGCGAGTATCACCGCATTCCACCGCCGGCCCTGCTGACACCGATCATGCTGATGGCCACCCTGCTTGCCCCGATGGGCGGCGATCATTCCCGTGTCGCCGCCGGCCTGGTCCTGGCCTGCGGCTTCCTGTTGATTGCCGTGGAGCTCTCCCGCCCGACCGGTCTGCCGCTACTGTGGATCGGCCTGCCCCCGGTGCTCAGCCTGCTGCTGCTCCCCCCGGCACCGGCCATGTTGCTCAATCTCGGCCTGACACCGATCTGGATGGCCTTGCTGGGTGCCCCTCGGTTCGGCACCGATGTCCTGCTGACCTATCTGAGCCTGGTAGCGGTCGCCGCCCTGGTGCCCTGGGGACGCCTGCGCCAGCAGGCCCTGTGGCGTGCCACCGATCCCGGGGATCCCGAATGCCGGGCCGTCAGCCCCACGCACCTCCGTGAGCGACTGGCCGGCGAAATCGATCGGACCGATCTTCTCGGCCAGCCCCTTGCCGTCCTGCTCTTTCACCTACCCCAACTGGAAATCGCGGATGAGCAGTTCGGCCCCAAGGCCCGCCAGGCAGTGCTCGATGGCCTGTGCCAGACCATCGCCGGACGCTGCCGGGCCCATGACATCCTGGGTCGGGCCGAGGAAGACGTCTTCTGGCTGGTCATGCCAAACACGACCGAGAGTGGCGCCCTGCTGGTCCAACAGCGACTGTCGAGGGCCCTCGAGCCCGTGGTACTGGTGGAAACCGGGCCGCTGGAGAGCCGCACCCGACTCGTCATGCGACACAACGGGGAAGACGAATCCTCTTTCGAGCACCGACTGCGCACCGCGACGCGAAGCCTGGCGACCACTCGGGACACCTGATCCACGGAGACCGCATTGAACCTGACCGACACCCTCTATCAGCTCTCGCCCTCGCCGCCCCTGCTGCTGCTGATCGTCGCCGCCATCGCCCTGGTGGAGTCGCTGGCCCTGATCGGTCTGCTGGTACCCGGCGTGGTCCTGATCACCGCCGCCGCCTCCATGGCCGGTCATCAGGAGCTCTCCGTCACCCTGGTCATTCTCGCAGCCTTTCTCGGCGCCGTGGCCGGTGACGGCCTGAGCTTCTGGCTAGGTTATACCCAACGCGAAAGGGTCACTGCCCTCTGGCCCCTCTCGCGCCATCCGGAGTGGCTTGCACGGGGCGCGCGCTTCTTCCGGACGCACGGCCCCTTCTCGGTCTTCCTGGGACGCTTCGTCGGCCCGGTGCGTCCGGTCATTCCGATGATCGCTGGCATGCTGCACATGCCGCCACGCACCTTCACCTGGGCCAACCTGATATCGGCGGCCTTCTGGGCACCGGCCTATGTGCTGCCCGGCTACCTGCTCGGCCACGCCTGGCAGCGGCTCCCCGGCCTGCCCGAGGGGTTGAGACCCTGGCTGGCCGGCCTCGGCGGCCTGGTCGTGGCACTGGCCCTGATCTTCTCCTGGCTGCGCCACCAGACCTACCGTGACGGCCATGTCTATCGCAGCCTGGCCTGGCTGTCCCGACGCCACGCACTGGGGCGCATGACCTGGCGGGTCCTGGCCATTCAGCGCGACCACGAGCCTCCGCTGGCTTCCTGGCTATTGCTGCTGTCATCGCTCGCCGCATTATCGGCCTGGACCCTGGTGGTCCTGCAGCACGATGGGCCGATGGCCATGGATCGACGCCTCAACGACCTGCTCGCCGCCATGTCGATGCCCGGCCTGGACCGAACCGGTCATATCCTGGCAGAAGTCGGCGACATTATCGGCATTACGGCCCTGGTCCTGCCCTGGGCACTCTGGTGGCTATGGCGGCGACGCTGGGACTTCATCGGCCACTTCGGCGCCGGCCTGCTCGGCATCGCCGTGCTCAACACCCTGGGCAAGACGTTGATCGGCCGGGCCCGCCCATTGACGCCGGAACACCTGACCGGCTCGATGTCCTACCCGAGCGCCCATACGTCCACCGCCGTCGTCCTGCTCGGCATGGCCGCCGCCTTCATCGCTCGGGAACTCCCGGCGACGCAACGCTTCTGGGCCTACTGGGGGGCGATCGCCATTGCCGTCCCCATGGCGCTCTCCCGCCTGGTGATCGGCGTGCACTGGCTGAGCGACCTGATCGGCGGCGCCTTGCTGGGGCTGGTGGTCTGTGCCCTGGTTCAGCTCGCCTGGCAGCGGCACGAACGCTCCCCACTCTCGCCCTGCCCCTGGCTAATACTCGGCACCGCCTCCCTGATTCTCATCATCGCCAGGGTCGCCTGGCTGGGGCCGGCGTAAGTCGTAAGCCGTAAGCCGTAAGCCGTAAGCCGTAAGCCGTAAGCCGTAAGCCGTAAGCCGTAAGCCGTAAGCCGTAAGC
>NZ_JAJQTQ010000110.1 GCF_029081005.1 Halomonas elongata
CAATCACCGCGATCCGCAACGCGTATAAACTGCTGTACCGCAGCGGCAAAACGCTGGAAGAAGCCAAGCCGGAAATCGCCGAACTGGCTGCTCAGCATCCTGAGGTTCAGCCGTTTGTCGATTTCTTCGCTCGTTCTACCCGCGGCTTGATTCGTTAATGGCTGAACAGCGTCCCCTGACGATTGCCCTGGTCGCCGGAGAAACCTCCGGCGATATTCTAGGCGCTGGTCTCATCCGCGCGCTTAAAGCACGCATCCCGAATGCGCGCTTTGTCGGCGTGGCGGGGCCGCTAATGCAGGCGGAAGGGTGCGAAGCCTGGTATGAAATGGAAGAGCTGGCGGTGATGGGCATTGTTGAAGTGCTCGGTCGCCTGCGTCGCTTACTCCATATTCGCGCCGATTTG
>NZ_JAJQTQ010000111.1 GCF_029081005.1 Halomonas elongata
CAAGGCCATTGAAGGCACCTGCCTTGCCTGTAACGCCGGGCCGCATTTAACCGATTTGGGTCTGACCGACGGCGGCAGCCGCCAGATAGTCGACCCGTTGATAGCCTGCCGGGAGATCCCGGAGCCAACCGATCACAACAATAATCCTCAGGGAGCCTGAGCATGGCCGATAACACACTTCACTCTTCCGCCCGCGCTAACTGGCTGGAGCGCCGCTTTGCGCTGCGCTCGCGCGGCGGCACGCTACGCACCGAATGCCTGGCCGGGATCACCGGCTTTCTCGCCGCCGCCTATTTACTGGTGGTTATCCCGGGGCTGCTGGCGATCGGCGGGATGGATAAAGGCGCCGCCACCACCGGCACCATTCTGGTCTTCGTCGTCGGTTCGCTGCTGATGGCGTTTT
>NZ_JAJQTQ010000112.1 GCF_029081005.1 Halomonas elongata
TCGAGAGTGACGCGAGCATTCGGGAAGCGCTTCGCCAGGGCGCTGATCGCTTCGGCTTCTTCAAAACCGGCCAGCACGCCGCCCTTCAGCTTAAAGTCGTTGAAACCATATTTTTCATACGCCGCTTCCGCCAGGCGGACCACCGCATCCGGCGTCATCGCCTCTTCATGGCGCAGGCGATACCACTCGCACTGCTCATCCGGCTGGCTCTGATAGGCCAGCGGCGTCGCATGGCGATTACCGACAAAGAACAGATAGCCCAGCATTTCGACTTCGCTGCGCTGCTGGCCATCGCCTAGCAGCGAGGCGACGTTGACCCCAAGGTGCTGGCCCAGCAGATCCAGCAACGCCGCTTCGATGCCGGTCACCACGTGAATGGTGGTGCGCAGGTCAAAGGTCTG
>NZ_JAJQTQ010000113.1 GCF_029081005.1 Halomonas elongata
ATCCGGCAGGGCGCTATCCAGGGATAATCGGGCAAACAGGCGCATGGAGGCGATTTCGTACAGGGCATCTTCCATGGCACCGTCGCTCAGGTTGTACCAATGCTGCATGCAGTGAATACGCAGCATGGTCTCCAGCGGATAGGGCCGTCGGCCATTGCCCGCCTTGGGATAAAACGGCTCGATGACAGCGGTCATATTCTGCCATGGCAGAATCTGCTCCATGCGGGAGAGGAAAATCTCTTTTCGGGTCTGACGGCGCTTAGTGCTGAATTCACTATCGGCGAAGGTGAGTTGATGGCTCATGATGTCCCTCTGGGATGCGCTCCGGATGAATATGATCATCTCATATCAGGAACTTGTTCGCACCTTCCCTAACCAAAGAAGGACCTGACTATGTATA
>NZ_JAJQTQ010000114.1 GCF_029081005.1 Halomonas elongata
GAAGCGCGGCGGGAAGATTAACCCAGCTGTTTACGCGCGTTACGGAAGATACGCATCCACGGGCTATCCTCGCCCCAGTTCTCCGGGTGCCAGGAGTTGCTTACGGTGCGGAAGACGCGTTCCGGGTGAGGCATCATGATGGTCGCGCGCCCGCTTTCGCTGGTCACCGCGGTGATACCGTTCGGGGAACCGTTCGGGTTCGCCGGATAGGTTTCGGTCACTTTGCCGAAGTTATCCACGAAGCGCAGCGCCACCAGACCTTTGCTCTCCAGCTGGGCCAGATGCGCGCTGTCGCGCACTTCCACCTGACCTTCGCCGTGGGAGACCGCAATCGGCATCCGTGAGCCAACCATGCCTTCCAGCAGCAGGGATGGGCTTTGCGTCACTTCCACCAGGCT
>NZ_JAJQTQ010000115.1 GCF_029081005.1 Halomonas elongata
GGAGACGCGCTTTAAAGTGGAAGAGCGTTACGAATTCGCCACGCTGGTGCGCTGCAGCCCGGTCACCGGCCGCACGCATCAGATCCGCGTTCATACCCAGTATGCCGGCCATCCTATCGCTTTTGACGACCGCTATGGCGACCGCGAGTTCGACAAGCAGCTGTCCGCTACCGGCTTAAACCGCCTGTTCCTGCACGCGGCGGCGCTGAAGTTTACCCACCCGGGGAGCGGGGAGGTGATGCGCGTTGAGGCGCCGCTGGACAACCAGCTGAAGCACTGTTTACAGGTGCTACGGAAGAGCAAATAAGCGCAACGGCGGAATCAGTTCCGCCGTTTTTTTTGCCTCAGCCTAACAGCGGGTTGTAGTTTTCACGGCGCAACATCTGACAGAGCGCGAT
>NZ_JAJQTQ010000116.1 GCF_029081005.1 Halomonas elongata
TCGACAGCTGGCGCGCCCGGTTGGCGGTGGTCAATCAGACGCCATTTTTATTCTCCGATACCGTCGCCAATAATATCGCGCTGGGAAAACCGGACGCGACGCAGGCGCAGATTGAGCGGGTTGCACAACTGGCCAGCGTGCATGACGACATTCTGCGTCTGCCTCAGGGCTACGAGACCGAAGTGGGCGAGCGCGGCGTGATGCTCTCCGGCGGTCAGAAACAGCGCATCTCTATTGCTCGCGCCCTGCTGCTGGAGGCCGAAATTTTGATCCTCGACGATGCCTTATCGGCGGTGGATGGCCGCACCGAGCACCAGATCCTGCATAACCTGCGCCAGTGGGGGGAGGGGCGGACGGTCATTATCAGCGCCCACCGCCTGTCGGCGCTCACC
>NZ_JAJQTQ010000117.1 GCF_029081005.1 Halomonas elongata
GTTGACCGCCACTACCAGGTGTTTAATGCCCAGCAGCGTCGAGATGAAGCTGTGACGGCGGGTCTGGTCGAGCACCCCCTTGCGCGCATCGATCAGCAGGATCGCCAGGTCGCAGGTGGACGCCCCAGTGGCCATATTGCGCGTGTACTGCTCGTGCCCCGGGGTGTCGGCGATGATAAATTTGCGTTTTTCGGTTGAGAAGTAGCGATAGGCCACGTCGATGGTGATGCCCTGCTCGCGCTCGGCCTGCAGGCCGTCCACCAGCAGCGCCAGGTCCAGTTTTTCGCCCTGGGTGCCGTGACGCTTGCTGTCGTTGTGCAGCGAAGAGAGCTGGTCTTCATAGATCTGGCGCGTATCGTGCAGCAGGCGGCCAATTAAGGTGCTTTTGCCG
>NZ_JAJQTQ010000118.1 GCF_029081005.1 Halomonas elongata
CTTTGAAAAGGCAGATTGTAAATTGCCGATATTGTTCGCGTAAACCTGGGTTCAGGCGAAGGCTTTGCTTTGGTGGGGCAGGTATCATCATTTACTGCTCTGCGCTCTGTTGTTCCTTCATATGAAGGTCAAAGTATTTTATTGCGCGCCCATCCTGTCGGTTGGGCCGCAATGTCTCACGGTCCCGTTGGTGGCGGCGAATTTATTTCAAGGCGAGGCTCAGCTGAGGATGATGGTGGTTATATATGCGTGCCGACAGGTCAATCTGAGTACTACTGGCAACGCATCCCAAAAAACCCCGGAAAAGTTTGCGCGACGGAGTTCGGCCTTTATGATGGTGCGCCGTTGGATGGCATAATTAAAAATGCTATTAACTACTGCATCACTAAT
>NZ_JAJQTQ010000119.1 GCF_029081005.1 Halomonas elongata
GAAGCAATTAACCTCCCGCTTTATCAGCGTATCGCCCGCCAGTTGAAATCGGCGATTGAACGTGGCGAACTGACCCCGGGCAGCCGTTTGCCCGCCAGCCGGGTGTATGCTCAGGAGCAGGGCGTTTCCCGGGCGACCATCGAAAACGCCTGGGGAGAGCTGGTCGCCCAGGGATGGCTCGAACGGCGTGGGCAGGCGGGGACCTTTGTCAGCGAGCGGCTCAGCCCGCGCCAGCTGGCGCCGGTACCGCCAGTGCAACCGGCCGCGCCGACGGAGCCGCTGCCGTTTCAGATGGGGCTGCCGGCGCTGGATCTCTTTCCGCGCGGGCAGTGGGCGCGGGTGATGGGGCGTCGGCTGCGGACGCAGTCGCGGTTCGATCTTGCACCCGG
>NZ_JAJQTQ010000011.1 GCF_029081005.1 Halomonas elongata
TTCCAGCTTCCAGCTTCCAGCTTCCAGCTTCCAGCTTCCAGCTTCCAGCTTCCAGCTTCCAGCTTCCAGCTTCCAGCCTATGCTCATCGACGCCCATTGCCATCTGGATTTCCCCGATTTCGACGCCGATCGCGAGGCGGTGCTGTCGCGTGCGCGGACGTCGGGCGTCGGGCATGTCGTGGTGCCGGGCACCCAGCGTCGATACTGGGGTAGGGTGCTGGCGCTGAGCGAGCGAGGCGACCTCAGTGTCTGCCTGGGGCTGCATCCCTACTTCATGGACGATCACCAGGAAAGCGACGTCGAGGCTTTGGCGGCGGCGCTGGATCGACATTCCGGGGTGGTGGCGCTGGGCGAGTGCGGCATTGATGCGCGCTTCGCCGATACCCTCGAGGCGCAATGGCGGCTGTTCGATGCCCAGGTACGCCTGGCTCGACAGCGGCACCTGCCTCTGGTCATTCACTGCGTCCGTGCCAATGACCAGGTGGCCAAGCGTCTACGCCAGCTGGCGCCGCCGACCGGCGGGCTGATCCATGCCTTCGCCGGTTCTCCCGAGCAGGCCTCGGCCTTTCGCCGGTTGGGATTCGTGGTAGGCCTGGGCGGCGCCGTGACGCATGAGCGCGCCGGGCGGCTGCGTCGTGCCGTGGCGGCGTTGCCCGATGATGGCTATGTGCTGGAGACCGACAGCCCCGACATGCCGCTTGCCGGCCATCGGGGCGAACGCAACGAGCCGGCGCGAGTGGCCGAGGTGTGCCGGGTCGTGGCCGAGCTTCGTGGCCAGCCCTTCGAGCGGGTGGCGGCGGACAGCTCGGCGACGGCGAACCGGCTATTCGGTCTGGACCGAGGGGGGCCGTTCAGTGCTTCTCCGCCAGTTGCTCCGGGTCGAGGCGCTCGAGGGGGTAGGGAAGCTTGAGCAGCTTGAGCTTCTGGCCGGCGACGCTCAAGGGTTCGTTGGGCTCCCGGGTGCTCATCACCGCCAGGATCTCGGCTTGGCCATAGGCATCCAGTTCGGCGCTGAGTACTTCACCGAGGCGCTTGTCGGCGGCGTCCATGATGGCGCTGCCCGGTTCGGGCAGGTGCTCCCCGTCGAGCTGGGCGCGCATCAGGCGCTTCTTGACCTGGCCGCGGAAGTGCGCCCGTGCGACGACTTCCTGGCCGGTGTAGCAGCCCTTCTTGAAGCTGATGCCGCCAAGGGCTTCCCAGTTGATCATCTGCGGCAGGTAGCTGTCGCGCTGGCTGGCATCCAGCCAGACCAGCCCGGCCTGAATGTCGTGCAGGCGCCAGGCGGCGCTGTCGACCGGCGTGACCTGGGCGGCCAGTCGCGACCAGGTCGCTTCGACGCCTGACGTCGGCAGGCAGATCAGCAGGCGAGGAACCGGACCGGGATGTCCCACTACCTGGTACTCATCCCGATCGGCCTGACGCCAGGCACCAGGCGGCGTCACATCCAGCAGGGCTTCGGCGACGGCGGGCGCTTCGTGACCGAACAGCCCGATCAGGGCGAGATCGTCGCGGGTCGTCAGCTCGACTTGATAGAAGGGCGCGAACTTGGCGAGATGCTCGGCGAGGGAAGCGACCAGTTCGTGGTGCGTCAACAGGCGATAGTGGCCCGGGGCCACGTGCCACAGTTGCACGTTGGCCAGGACTCGCCCCTTGGGCGTGCAGAAGCACCCCAGCGGCGCGAACTCGCCGTCGACCAGCGAGAGCTGGGCGCTGGTCTGGCCCTGCAGGAAACGTTCGGCGCCGTCGCCCACGACATCGAGGATGCCGAGATGGATGAGGGGTGTCATTACCGGGCCATCCAGTGCCCGGCGAGCCGGCTTGGGGGTGTCGAAGACGACGCGCGCGCCGTCTTCGAGGCGACCGCCGGTTCGAGCGATCCAGTCGTTCATGTCGGGATCCTTGTCATCAGCCATGCGCGGGATTCGAGATAGAGATGCGGGCGAGACGGCGGGAATGCAAGTGTCGCGGGCCAGTCGAACGGGCGTCATGCTAGACTCGAAGGCCAATGTTCGAAGGTCAATGGAGCCGGATACATGGCGCAGCTGTCCCTGGGGTTCAAGGGCGTCGAGAACGCCGATCAGGTCAATCGCATCACCACCGCCCTGATGATGCTGGATGGGGTCGAGAGTGTCGAGGTGGGGCGCCATGGTGCCGACGTGGATGGCAATGTGCGTCGCCAGGCACTGATCGAGGCGATCCAGGCGCTCGGTCTGGGCATCGAGGTATCCTGAATGAGCATACGACTACGCAGCGAGCGAGACGGCCAATTGCGCGAGCGGGCCACCATCGACGGCTTCGAGGACCTGCTCGTCGATGTGCCCGAGGCATATGGCGGCGATGGCCTGGCGCCGGATCCCCATGACTATTTCGATCTCTCCCTGGGGGCCTGCAAGGCGATCACTGCCCGAATGTATGCACGACGCAAGGGCTGGCCCCTGGAGAGCGTCGAGGTGACGGTCAGCCGCGATGAACGTGACGAGGCCAGGGGGGTCTATCGCCTCGAGGTCATCATGAGCTTTCATGGTGACCTGGACGAGACGCAGCGAGAGCGGCTCGAGGAAATCAGCGACAAATGCCCGATCCATCGTCTGATGACGACGTCCGAGGTCGAGATCACGACGCGTCGCTCGTCATGACGGGATTCCTCGATCGTCATGGGGCCCGGTCATCATGGGGCGAAACGCCCGCCTGACCCGGGGTATTCGACATAGCAGGGAGAACCGATGAGCAAGCCGTTTCGTCTGGAATCGAAGTTCAAGCCCGCCGGGGACCAACCCGCGGCCATCGACGGCCTGGTCAATGGTCTCGAGGCCGGCCTGGCCCACCAGACGCTGCTGGGCGTGACCGGGTCGGGGAAGACCTTCACCATGGCCAACGTCGTCGAGCGCCTGCAGCGACCGACCATCGTCATGGCGCCGAACAAGACGCTGGCCGCCCAGCTCTACGGCGAGTTCAAATCGTTCTTTCCCGAAAACGCCGTCGAATACTTCGTTTCCTACTACGACTATTATCAGCCCGAGGCCTATGTGCCTTCCTCGGACACCTTCATCGAGAAGGATGCCTCGATCAACGACCATATCGAGCAGATGCGGCTGTCCGCCACCAAGGCGCTGCTCGAGCGTCGTGATGCGCTGATCGTGGTCTCGGTGTCGGCGATCTATGGCCTCGGTGATCCGGACCTCTATCTGAAGATGCGCCTGCACTTCAATCGTGGCGAACTGATCGACCAGCGTGCCTTCCTGCGGCGCCTGGCCGAACTCCAGTACACCCGCAACGATATGGACTTCAAGCGAGGGACCTATCGGGTACGCGGTGATGTCATCGATATCTTCCCGGCGGATGCCGAAGACGAGGCGGTGCGGGTCGAGCTGTTCGACGACGAGATCGACCAGATCAGCCTGTTCGATCCGTTGACCGGCGAAGTGCGGGGCAAGGTGCCGCGCATGACCATCTATCCCAAGACGCACTACGTGACCCCGCGGGAAACCATCATGGGGGCCATCGATTCGATCAAGGAGGAACTGGCCGAGCGCCTGGCCTGGATGCGGCAGCACGACAAGCTGGTCGAGGCTCAGCGACTCGAGCAGCGCTCGCTCTACGACATCGAGATGATGCTGGAGCTCGGTTACTGCAATGGCATCGAGAACTACTCCCGCTATCTGTCGGGGCGGGCGCCCGGCGAGCCGCCGCCCACTTTCTTCGATTACCTGCCGGCGGATGCCCTGCTGTTCATCGACGAGTCCCACGTCAGCGTCCCCCAGGTCGGGGGCATGTACAAAGGCGACCGCTCGCGCAAGGAAACGCTGGTGGAATATGGTTTCCGGCTGCCCTCGGCGCTGGACAACCGGCCCATGACCTTCCAGGAATGGGAGCGCATCTGTCCTCAGGCGGTCTTCGTCTCGGCCACGCCCGGCCCCTACGAGGCTGAACATGCCGGGCAGGTGGTGGAACAGGTGGTGCGTCCCACCGGGCTGCTCGATCCCGAGATCGAGGTGCGTCCGGCCTCGACCCAGGTCGACGACCTGCTGTCGGAGGTGCGAGCGCGCAGTGCGGTGGAAGAGCGCGTCCTGGTCACCACCCTGACCAAGCGCATGGCCGAGGACCTCACCGAATACCTGGATGAGCACGATGTCAGGGTGCGATACCTGCACTCGGACATCGATACCGTGGAGCGCGTGGAGATCATCCGCGACCTCAGGCTCGGCAAGTTCGATGTCCTGGTGGGGATCAACCTGTTGCGCGAGGGCCTGGACATTCCCGAGGTGTCGCTGGTGGCGATACTCGATGCCGACAAGGAAGGGTTCCTGCGCAACGAGCGTTCGCTGATTCAGACCATCGGCCGGGCAGCGCGCAATGCCCATGGCAAGGCAGTGCTCTACGGCGACCGGGTCACCGATTCCATGCGTCGTGCCATCGACGAGACCGAGCGTCGACGTACCAAGCAGCTTGCCCACAACGAGGAACATGGCATCACGCCCGAGACGGTGTCCCGTTCGGTGGCGGATATCCTCGAGTCGGCCGAGGCCCCGGGACGCAAGGGCAAGGGCCGCAAGAGCGAGCGCAAGGTGGCTGAGGGCTCGGCGATCTACGATCCCGATTCACTGTCGCCGGCGGAGATGCAGAAGGAACTGACACGCCTGGAAGACGCCATGGTCGAGGCGGCGCAGAACCTCGAGTTCGAGCAGGCGGCGCGGTTGCGGGATCGCCTGCATGAGCTCAAGGAACGCCAACTGGCAGTGGGTTGAGTCCGAGGCTGACGCGTTCTCTATGTTTTATACCGTTATCTTCGAGGCTCCAACCTGGGACGGCTGAGCCTCGAGAACACATTCAGCACCATGCCTCGGGCGCGAGCGGGGCGGAGCGTCCGGCCTCCCGGCTGGAGCCGATGATTCCGCCGGTGTCAAGCTGCCGGAAAGAAAGCGGTTGCGGTATGATGGGCGTTCCTTGAAGCCCGCCGCCGGCGTTTCGGGTCGGTAAAGAAGCGGGCGCGTCGACCCACAAAGGAGCGACTTGCTCATGACCGTGATTCGCCAGGACGACCTCATTCAGAGTGTCGCCGACGCCCTGCAGTATATCTCCTACTACCATCCCAAGGATTTCATCGACGCCATGGCGGAGGCCTACGAGCGGGAAGAGAATCCCGCAGCCCGGGATGCCATCGCCCAGATCCTGATCAATTCCCGGATGTGCGCCACCGGGCATCGCCCGATCTGTCAGGACACCGGCATCGTCACCGTCTTCGTCCATGTCGGCATGAACGTGCGCTTCGAGACGGACATGAGCCTCGACGACATGATCAACGAGGGCGTGCGCCGGGCCTACCTGCTGCCGGATAACATTCTGCGCGCCTCGGTGCTGGCCGATCCCGACGGCAAGCGTCAGAACACCCGTGACAACACCCCGGCTGTGATCCATCACAAGCTGGTGCCCGGCGACACTGTGGAAGTGCATGTGGCGGCCAAGGGCGGCGGGAGCGAGGCCAAGTCCAAGTTCGCCATGCTCAACCCCTCCGACAACGTGGTCGACTGGGTGCTCGAGCAGTTGCCGAAGATGGGCGCCGGCTGGTGCCCGCCGGGGATGCTGGGCATCGGCATCGGCGGAACCGCCGAGAAGGCCATGGAGCTGGCCAAGGAGTCGTTGCTGGATCCCATCGATATCCAGGATCTTCAGGCGCGCGGGGCATCGAACCGCGCCGAGGAGTTGCGTCTCGAGCTCTACGACAAGGTCAACCGGTCCGGTATCGGCGCCCAGGGACTGGGTGGCTTGACCACGGTGCTGGACATCAAGGTCAAGGACTATCCGACCCACGCCGCCAACAAGCCGGTGGCGATCATTCCCAACTGTGCGGCGACGCGTCACGCCCACTTCACCCTGGATGGCTCCGGTGCGGCGGCGCTGCCGGCGCCCAGGCTGGAAGATTGGCCGGAGATCGCCCGCGAGGCCGGCGACAACGTCAAGCGCGTTGACCTCGACGCGATTACCGCCGAAGAGATCCGCTCCTGGCAGCCCGGGGATACTCTGCTGCTCAACGGCAAGCTGCTGACCGGTCGCGATGCCGCGCACAAGCGCATGGTCGACATGATCGCCAAGGGCGAATCGCTGCCCGTGGACCTGAAGGGGCGCTTCATCTACTACGTGGGACCGGTGGATCCGATCGGCGATGAGGTCGTCGGCCCGGCGGGACCGACCACCGCGACCCGGATGGACAAGTTCACGCGGACCATGCTGGAGCAGACCGGCCTGCTGGGCATGGTCGGCAAGGCCGAGCGCGGCGAGGCGGCCATCGAGGCGATTCGCGATAACCAGGCCGTCTATCTGATGGCGGTCGGAGGGTCTGCCTACCTGGTGGCCCAGGCGATCAAGCAGGCACGTATCGTCGGCTTCGAGGACCTCGGCATGGAAGCGATCTATGAATTCGAGGTCGAGGACATGCCGGTCACCGTGGCAGTGGACAGTGCGGGGACGTCGGTACACCAGACCGGGCCGGCGAAGTGGAAGGAAATCATCGCCGAGCGTGCTTGATGCCATGGCCTGTGGTGACCATCGCCCCTGGTGATGGTCCAGGGCTATCTCCGTCAAGCGTTGTCGCTCGGGCTGATCCGTCGACCGGCCTGCGAGGGGGCGCTGTGCCCCCTTCCAGAGCGCTGCCGATGCCATGAATGGCATCGGACCCTCTCTTCGGCCTGTCCACGGCGCCCCTCGCCAGATCCAACTGCGGTAGCCTTGGGTGACGGCCCCGCCTGCTGGCGGGGTCGGCGTCGTGACGCGTATGCTATGGCCCGTCGATCTTCGACGACGCGCGTCTTATCCCACCGAGAAGGCAGTGATCCTATGGCCTCCTGGCTGTTCGGCATGTTGATTCTGGCGACCCATGTGCTCGGTATCCTCTCGGCGGTGCAGGCCTTGATGTCCAGTCGCACTTCACAGGGGGCCATCGCCTGGATCATTTCGCTGGTCACTGTGCCCTATCTGGCGGTGCCGGCCTACTGGGTATTCGGCAGGCCGAGGTTCTATGGTTATGTATCGGCGCGTGGGGAGCGGGATTCCGTATTGCGTCGGGTGCTGGCGCGTTATCGCGATCTGATGGAGCCCTACCTGGCCGGGGCCAAGGAAGCCGACGTGCTGGCCGTGGAAAAGCTGGCGATGATGCCGCTGACCAGCGGCAATCGCACCGAGCTGCTGGTGGATGGCGAGGCGACCTTCGAGAGCCTGTTTGCGGGAATCGACAGGGCCGAGTGCTATATCCTCGTGCAGTTCTTCATCGTGCGCGACGATGCCCTGGGGCTCAAGTTCAAGCATCGCCTGCAAGAGGCTGCCGAAAGGGATGTGCGCGTCTATTTTCTCTATGACGAGATCGGGTGCCACAAGCTGCCGGAGCGCTATCTGCGCGATCTGCACGAAGCCGGGGTGGCGGTCAGTGCCTTCCACTCGTCCCGGGGACTGCGCCATCGTTTTCAACTGAACTTCCGCAATCACCGCAAGATCCTGGTGGTCGACGGTCGCGAAGGTTGGGTCGGGGGATTCAACGTCGGTGTCGAGTACCTGGGTCAGCATCCGCGGCACGGCCATTGGCGCGATACCCATCTGCGCCTGGTGGGGCCCAGTGTGCTGGGGCTTCAGGAAGCCTTCTGGGAGGACTGGCACTGGGCGACGGGGGAAGTGATCGGCCTGGCCTGGACGCCGCAGGTCACCTGCGAGGAGAGTCAGAACGTGGTGATCGTGCCCTCGGGGCCGGCGGATCCGCAGGAAACCGCCAGCCTGCTGGTGCAGCATGCCATCCACAGCGCCCATGAGCGGCTCTGGGTGACGAGCCCCTATTTCGTGCCGGACCACAGCGTCCAGGATGCCCTGCGACTGGCCGCCATGCGCGGGGTGGATGTGCGTATCATGATACCGGAACGACCGGATCATCTACTGGTCTTCCTCTCGGCGTTCTCCTTCCTGCCGGACATGCTGCGTGCCGGGGTCAAGGTGTATCGCTACCAGCCGGGTTTCCTGCACCAGAAGGTCATCCTGATCGACGATGTCGCGGCCAGCGTCGGTACCGTGAATCTCGACAATCGCTCCTTCCGGCTCAATTTCGAGATCACCGCGGTGGTGCCGGATCGGCAATTCGCTGCCGAGGTGCACGACATGCTGGTACGCGACTTCGCTGTCTGTCGAGACGTCACGCTCGAGGAGATCGAGTCCCGGGCATTGTGGCGCAAGTTGCTGTCTCGGGCCGCTTATCTTCTCGCTCCCGTGCAGTGATTCGCTTGGGATGAGCGGGTAGCTGCGGTAAATTACGCTCACGCCGAACGTATCGATCGACTCCGGGAGTGAGTCGTCCATGCATCAATGACCAGGAGTCGTGGTGAACCTCGAGACCAAGTGGCTGGAAGACTTCGTTGCCCTGGCCAACACGCGAAGCTTTTCCGCCTCGGCGCGACAGCGTCATGTCACTCAGCCGGCCTTCAGTCGGCGCATTCGTTCCCTGGAACAGGCGGTGGGCGTCACCCTGGTCGATCGGTCCACCACGCCGGTGGATCTCACGCCGGAAGGACAGCTGTTCCTGGTCACGGCACGCAACATGGTCGAGCAGCTCAGCGAGAGTCTCGGGCATCTGCGGGGGCTTTCCATCGCCAACGAGGCATTGGATATCGTGGCCGCGCACTCCCTGGCGCTGAGCTTCTATCCGCAGTGGATCTCCCGGCTGCAGAAGGGCGTCGGCGAATTGCCGACCCGGCTGGTGGCCATGAACGTGGGCGATGCCATTCATGTGCTGCGCGAAGGCAACTGCGACCTGATGCTGGCGTATTATGACCCCTACGCCAGCATGCAACTCGATGCCGAGGTCTTTCCCTCCTTTTCCATCGGTCAGGTCAAGATGCTGCCGGTCTGTCTGCCGGACACCCGGGGACGTCCTCGCTTCTCGCTGGACAGCGGCGAGGCAATTCCCTACCTCTCCTATACCCAGGGCGCCTTTCTGGGGCGCAGCGTGCGCATGCTGTTGAAGAACGACCCCTTGCGCATGCGTCTGCGGACTGTCTACGAGACCGCCATGGCCGAAGGGCTCAAGGGGATGGTCATGCAGGGGGTCGGCATGGCCTGGATCCCGGACTTCTGTATTCGCCAGGAACTCAATGACGGGCGGCTGGTGCGGGCAGGCGACGAGAAGAACGACGTGCCCCTGGAAATCCGCCTGTATCGCTGCTCGCTGGTGCACAAGCCGGGGGTGGAGAAGCTCTGGCGGCAGATGATGAAGTTGCCGAGGGACTTCCTCCAGGCCTGAAAAAGGTGTGATTTCCTGCTGCACTCGATAGCCAGGCTACACGCCTGTAACCGCGCTGCGGCGGTGACCGGACTCGGCATCCCCGCCTAGTCTTCGCTCGCTACGGAAATCCCGACCTTTTCGGGAGATCAAGCATTGCTCCTGGCGTCCTGGGCTCGACGGTTCCGGTCAGGGATGGCTGAAGTCGGCGGGCAGGCCGAGGAAGTTCTGGATGATGAAGAAATGGTCCTCGAACAGGCCGTCCGGCTCGAGATCGGCGAGCGGGACCCAGCGGGCATGGTCGCCGCCCTTGACCGGCTTCAGGCGGGGCAATTGCTGGTCGGGACGCAGGGCGAAGTAGAAGGCTTCGGCCAGGGTGCGACCACGCCAGCTGCGGTGAGGCTCGTCGAACAGTCGCTGGCCGCGTAGCGAACCCTTGAGCACGGGTTCCGGTACCTTGAGTCGCACCCGCTCGCGGAGTTCGCGCAGACAGGCATCCAGCAGGCGTTCCTGGGGATTGATGAAACCGCCGGGCAGGGCATGGAGCCCTTTGCCGGGCGCCGCAGTGCGCTTGACCAGCAGGATGTGGCCGGATTGCACGACCACCGCGCTGACGGTGACGAAGATCGGCGGGTAGGGCGCCTGTGCCCAGGCTCGTCGATATTGATCCAGCAGACCCTGCTCTTCGACCAGTTGCTCATAGGCCTCGGTCTCGAGGAAACGCTTGATACCGTCGATTACCCCGGGCGGTAGATCATGGGATGCCCCGGCGCTGGTGTAGTCGGCGGCGGCGATGGGCGAGCGGAACAGCCGCTCGCGGATCTGGCTGGCCGAAATTCCCTCGACCATCGGCACGCTGACCGATTCCCATTGGGGAAAGAGGGACAGGTAGTAGCTCGATTGACCGCGACTGGCGCCGATCAGGCCGATGCGCGGTAGTCGGGCATGGTTGGGCGACGCGATGTCGCGTACCTTGCGCTGGACGTCGCGTACCCAGACATCGTTGTTGTAGAGGGCATCGAGCAGCGGCACGATCTCGAGGCGCTCGTTGTCCTCGTCGTCGAAGGCGCTGCGCAGCATGCGACGACGCTCGTCGAAGCGCCAGGGGTTGCGCAACGAGCGGGCCTGCCAGGCGGAGCCGATCAAGACGATGACCTGGCGGGCGCGCTTGAGGGCCTGGTGGATGACCGCCAGATGGCCGAGATGGGTGGGTTGAAAGCGGCCGATGAAGACCAGACAGTCGAAATCGCGATCGGGGTGTTCGGCGTCTGGCAGCGCGGTCATGGCATCGCTCCGGGCGGGGAAAACCCCATTATGGTGACCCGTCTCCGGGCACGCAATTATTCGCCCCGCCAGTGTCTCGCCCCTGCACCTCGTTGGCAGGCTTCGGTATGCTGTCACATCAGCAAGGGAATGTGAGGAACTGCCGTGATCAAGCAAAGCGTGATGGCCGTCTGGACGCCGATTTGTGATGTCGTTCGATTCTGGTGGACCGTGGTGCGTAACGCGGTGAAGCTCTGGCTGGAGCGCAATGCCTTCAGCTATGCCGGTTCGCTGGCGTTCTATACGCTGTTCTCGCTGGCGCCGACGGTCATCATCGCGGTCACCGTGATCGGCCTGGTGCTGGGGGAAGAGGCGGCCCAGGGACAGATCGTCGCCCAGCTCGAGGGCACCATGGGGGCGAGCGCCGCCGAACTCGTGCAGAATGCCGTCTCCCAGTCGCGTATCCAGGAGTCCGGCATCCTGCCGACCCTGCTCGGCGTCGGCGCCCTGGTGGTCGGGGCGACCACAGTATTCGGTCAGATGCAGTTCTCGCTGAACACGCTGTGGGGTGTCGCCGCGCGCCCCAGCACCAACAGCCTGTGGATCTTCATCAAGAATCGGATGCTGTCGCTGACCGTGGTGTTGTCGATCGGCTTCATCCTGCTGGTATCGCTGGCCCTTGGCGTGCTGGTCAAGGCGATGCTGAAGGCAGCCGATGGATTGCTGCCCTTCGTCGGTTTTCTGACCAACGGTGCGGAATTCCTGGTGTCGCTGGCCCTGGTATCGGCGCTGTTCGCGACCATCTTCAAGGTACTGCCCGATGTGGTGCTGCGCTGGCGCGACGTCCTCGTGGGCGCGGTCGTCACCGCCGTGTTGTTCGCGGTCGGGCGCACGGCCATCGCCGTCTATCTGGCCTACACGGCCACGGCGTCCGCCTACGGCGCGGCAGGCTCGGTGGTGGTGGTGTTGCTGTGGGTCTACTACTCCTCGTTGATTCTGCTGTTCGGTGCGGCCTTTACCAAATGCCATCTGGTGGCCAAGGGGCAAGCGGTGGTGCCGCGCAACAGTGCCGTTCTGGTCAAGCATGAATTGCTCGACGAGGCGCGTGAGCGGCCAGGCAAGCGCCTGAAGATGCCTGCCTGGCCGCTAGCCCGCAACAAGCGGGCGAAGAATTCTGACGCCGCTGACGACGGCAATGCTCCCGAGGGCGACACTTCGCCCGGGTCGACGACCGGAGAATCCCGCTGACGCCCGTTAATCAGGCGAGCTTTCGACCGGGCTGGCGCACCAGCGCCGCGCACATTCGCCAGGAGCGAACTTGAACCGTCTTCAGACGGGCCCGCAGGGTAGCCGCCAGGGATGGCGGCTATAGCACAGCGATTTGCACGCGCAGGCATTGAAACAGTATTGGCTTCAGTAGCGGAAGCGTTCCCGGGCCAGAGCGTCCGCCACGCTGGTGGGATCTGCCTGTTCCCGGTGGGCACGGTCGAATATTTCATCCAGGGTGGTTTCGATACCGGCGATGTGCGACATGACGTCGTCACGCCGGTAATCGTGGCGTCGCTGCCAGGCGATCTCGATGACGCCACCGGCATTGGCGACATAATCCGGGGTATAGAGGATGCCGCGCGCCTTCAGCAGGCCGGCGACCTCCGGGCTGGCCAGCTGGTTGTTGGCCGCGCCGCATACCACTCGGGCCTTGAGCCGCTCGACCACCGGTCCCGACAGGGCAGCCCCCATGGCGCAGGGTGCGAAGACGTCGACATCGGCATCGACGATGTCGTCGGGCGTGGTGACTTCCGCATCCAGAGACTCGGCGATTCGTCCCAGGGCATCACGGTCGACATCGGTCATGACGAGTCGGGCCCCGGCCTCATGAAGTTGTCGCGCCAGATGGGCGCCGACATGGCCGACCCCCTGGATGGCTACGCGCAGGCCATCGACATCATCCCGTCCCAGACCGTGACGCACGGCGCTGCGCATGGCGCAGAAGACGCCCCTGGCAGTGAAGGGCGAGGGATCGCCGGAGACGCCGTCCTGACCGAGGCCTCCGACGTGTTCGGTGGTTTCCGCAATGACCCGCATGTCGGCTTCGCTCGACCCTGAATCCTCGGCGGTGATGTAGTCGCCGTTCAACGAATCCACCAGGCGCCCCATGGCGCGCAGCAACGCCGGTGTCTTGTCGCGGCGGGGATCGGCGATGATCACCGCCTTGCCGCCGCCCAGTGGCAGATCGGCCAGCGCCGACTTGTAGGTCATGCCACGCGATAGGCGCAATACATCGGTCAGTGCCTCATCGTCACTGGTGTAGGGGAAGATGCGCAGGCCACCCAGGGCGGGACCGCGCCGGGTATCGTGAATGGCGATGATGGCTCTCAGGCCGCTCTCGGCATCGCTGCCGAAAACGATACGCTGGTGATGGTCGAACTCGGGGTGAGAGAAGACCGACATGATGCAGACTCCCTTTTGAGGATGGTTGTTGTGCTGGCGTCGTCCGGGTAGGAACGAGCCTGGCGTCGCGATGGCTTTTGGCCGGGCGATCACCTTGTGTCATCTTAAAGGGTAGTCTTTCGAAGCAGAAGCGGTTCATCGCCATGGGCGACGATGACGATGCGTGAGGAGGCCGACATGGAGAGACGCTGCGTGCGAGCCCTGGTGACCGGCAAGGTGCAGGGTGTGTGGTATCGACGGGCGACCCAGGAAAAGGCGATGCAGGCCGGAGTGACCGGCCATGCGCGCAACCTGCCCGATGGACGTGTCGAGGTGTTGATGTGCGGTCGTGCCGAGGCGGTGCGGGAACTCGGCGAGTGGCTCTGGTCGGGGCCACCCGATGCCCGGGTGACCCATGTCGAACTGGAAGGTGTGGCGGCGCATGAGCCGGATTCCTTCACGACCGGCTGAATGGTCTCAGGCGAGCGTCTCGGTGATCCACTCCACGACGGCGTCGCCGTCGACGCCAAGACAGACATCGGCCAACGGGGACCGCGACCAGCGCGGTTCGATGAAGGCACGGTTTTCCGGCGCGAAGATCGTCTGACCCTCGGCATCGCCCTCGGTGGCCACGTTGAGATGGCCGCGCTGGCTGGTGAAAAGCTCAGGCCGTACCAGCCAGGCCAGGGCACAGCTGTCATGGGGGCAGCAGCCGTCGATGCCGAGCATCTCCTGATAGAAGTCGCGATAGAACGCATAGCTGCCGGCCAGCACGTCGCCCAGCTTGCCCTGTCCGGCTTCGATGCGCGCCATGTGGGACGGCGAGAGAACGCAACGGTGGGTCACGTCGAGGCCCACCATGACCAGTGGCCAGCCGGCGGTCAGTACCCGGGCGGCGGCGTGGGGATCGTTGAAGATATTGGCCTCGGCCACGGGCGTGACATTGCCGCCTTCCTTGATTGAACCGCCCATCACCACCACCTGCTTGACCTTGTCGATCAAGGCGGGATCGAGTTGCAGGGCAGCCGCCAGGTTGCCGAGCGGGCCGACGGCGATCAGCGAGACTTCGCCGGGGCGTGCGTTGACGGTGTCGACGATGAACTGGGCGGCGCTGCGCGGTTCGGCTTGTCCTCGTACGCCCGGCAGGTCGATGTCTCCCAGGCCATTGGCACCATGGATGTGGGCCGGAGCCGGGTGACGGGGCTTGACCATCGGGGCGGCGGCTCCCTGGGCCACAGGGATCGCCTGGTCGGCCAGTTCGGCCAGCAGCAGGGCATTGTGGGTCGCGGTGGTGACATCCACATTGCCGTAGGTCGTGGTCATGCCCAGCAGCTCGATGTCCGGGTGCGCCAGGGCGATGGCGATCGCCTGGGCATCGTCCACGCCCGGATCGGTATCGAAGATGATTGGGTGAGCCATGAAATCTCCTTGTCTAGGGTTAGGTGTCCTGGCCAAGCCTGGCTTCCACCTCGTCGAGCTCGGGGATGCTCTCGGTGGCGCCGAGACGCTGGACGCCGATGGCGGCGGCGGTGGCGGCGCGTTCGAGACAGGTTGCGGCCGGCATCCCGTCCTGTCGGGCGGCGAGATAGTAGCCGATGAAGGTGTCGCCGGCGGCCGTGGTGTCACGTGGGGTAACCGGCAGGGGCGGCTGGAATAGCCGAGTCTCGCCATGTTGATACCAGGCGCCGTCGCCCCCCAGGGTCAACACCGTTTCCGTGGCGGGCAGTCGGGCGGAAAGGGCCTCTAGCAGCTCGTCTGCCGTGGCGCCTTCGGCGAGCCCTGTCAGCGCCTCGGCTTCGCCACGGTTGACGAACAGCAGTTGACAGAGCTCCAGGGGCAGGGCCGCCACGTCCTCGGTCATCGGTGCCGGGTTGAAGGCGATATGCAGGCCTCTGGCATGTGCTCGCTCCAGCACCGTCGCCAGGGCGTTGCATTCGTTCTGGGCGAGTAGCCAGTCGTCTGGATCGGCGGCCTCGATCAGTTCGTCGAGCGTCGCTTCGTCGAAACCATGGTTGGCACCGGGAAAGAGGAGGATGGCGTTCTCGCCCTGGTCGTCGACCTGGATGATGGCATGGCCGCCGGGTTCATCGACCAGCGCGATGGTGCCGGTGTCCACGCCCGCTTGTTCCAGCAGCTCCTTGGCCCAGGCGTCATGCCGGCCGAGGCGCCCCCAGTGCCGGACGCGACCGCCGGCGCGGGCCATGGCCAGCGACTGATTGGCTCCCTTGCCACCGAGTCCGACGCGATAGTCATGCCCGGCAAGGGTCTCGCCGGGGCGAACCAGATGGGGAACGCGATAGAAGTGGTCGAGGTTGATCGAACCGAAATTATGCAGCATGCCGACGTCCGAATTTGGTATCAGGAATTGAGTAGGGCATTCATGGGACATGAGTATCCAAGCCCGAAAGAAGGTGCGCAAGTTGTACACGATGATCGTATCGATTTTATACCGTTATCTTTTTTCGTCAGGATTCAATCGAGCTCCGATATAAGCTGACAGTCAGACAGAAGCAAGGCGGGGGCGGGCTTTCTGCCTCATGAACCCCCGGAGACCCTGGGGTTCAACGTACAAGGTTTTCCGCCGTGAGTTCGACGATGCGTTGGCGGGCCTCGGGAGTGATCCAGGCATTATGCGGCGTCACGATCAGGTTCAGCGATTCCGCGAGGGCATCCAGCAGGGGATGGCCGTCCCTCGGTGGTTCCTCGGGCAATACATCGACGCCCAGGCCGCCCAGGCGATCCTCGCGCAATGCGGCCAGTGCAGTGGTTTCATCGATGATGCCGCCCCGGGCGCAGTTGATCAGTAGTGCTTCAGGCTTGAAGCGAGCGAGCATCGCGGCGTCGATCAGGTGATGGGTGGCCGCGGTAAGCGGGCAGTGGAGGCTGACGACATCGGCCGTCGGGACCAGCTCGGCGAGGGAGGAACGATGATCGTCACCTTCCCGGGCACCTGGTCGAGCGGCGAAGCTCACTCTCATGCCGATGGCCTCGGCCAGTTTCCCCACTCGGGTGCCGAGTTCTCCCTGGCCGACGACCACCAGATGCTTGCCTTCAAGCTGGAGTGTCCGATGCTCCAGCAGGCAGAAGAAGGGACTCGCGTGCCAGCGGCCCTGGGCAACATCGTTCTGATAGCGTGGCAATCGAGCGGCGAGGGCCAGCATCATCATCAGACTGTGCTGGGCCACGCTGGCAGTGCCGTAGGCGGTCACGTTGCGCACGGGAATGCCCAGTCGCTCGGCGGCCGCCATGTCGATATTGTTGGTGCCGGTGGCCAATACGCAGATCAGGCGTAGTCGGGGCAGGGCTGCCAGAGTCTCGGCGCCCAGCTTCACCTTGTTGACGATGGCGACATCGGCCTCGGCCAGTCGGTCGACGGCCTCGTCGGCGGTCGTGAAGTCGTACCGCGTGAGTCGCGTGACCCGATGCTCGATCGGCGCGAGGTCGACATCCGGGCCGAGACTGGCGGCATCGAGAATGACGGCATGCATGGCAAGATCCTTGTGTCGACGGTGATCCCCGGGGCTGGGCCTCGAGGTGTCCAACGGGCTATAATGTCCGGCCTTTGCGTCAGGCTTGGATTATCCGCAGGCCGACCCTATATCGCATGACGATCATCGCGACCGTGCCGCGTTGCACCGTCGCGTCGCCAGTGGGACATCGTTACCGGGAGAATCATGACCATGCCCATCTACGAATATGAGTGCAAGGCCTGCGGCCATCGCCTGGAAAAGTTGCAGAAGCTCAGTGCCGCCCCGCTGACCGACTGCCCGGCCTGCGAGCGTGCCGAGCTTGGACGCCTGGTGTCCGCCGCGGGTTTCCGTCTGGCCGGCGGAGGCTGGTACGAGACCGATTTCAAGACCGGCAGCAAGAAGAATCTGGCCGGTGGCAACGAGAGCGGCAAGACCGCCGAGACATCGAGCAAGGACGGCACGGCGGCCTGAGCCGTACCGTCCTTGCCGTTTCACATTTTCACGGAACACGAAAAACGGGATACGACATGCGCAGCCATTATTGCGGCCAGTTGAACGAGACCATGGTGGACCAGACGGTCACCCTGTGCGGTTGGGTGCATCGCCGCCGTGACCACGGTGGGGTAATCTTCCTCGACATGCGCGATCGCGACGGTATCGCTCAGGTCGTGGTCGATCCCGATACCGCCGAGGCCTTTGCCAACGCCGACCGTGCTCGCAACGAGTATGTGCTGCGCATCGTCGGCCGTATCCGCCTGCGTCCGGAAGGCACCCAGAATCCCAACATGCCGACGGGCATGATCGAAGTGCTGGCCAAGGACGTCGAGGTGCTCAATACCGCGGCGACGCCCCCCTTCCAGCTCGATGAGCACGGCAAGGTCGGCGAGGAAGTCCGCCTCAAGCATCGCTACATCGATCTGCGTCGTCCGGAAATGATCGACAAGCTGCGTCTGCGCTCACGGATCTCGCACACCGTGCGGGCCTATCTCGAGAACCAGGGCTTCCTGGATATCGAGACGCCGATCCTGACGCGAGCGACGCCGGAAGGGGCGCGGGATTACCTGGTGCCGAGCCGTACCCATGCGGGCAGCTTCTTCGCGTTGCCGCAATCACCGCAGTTGTTCAAGCAGTTGCTGATGGTGTCCGGCTTCGATCGCTACTACCAGATCGCCAAGTGTTTCCGGGACGAGGACCTGCGCGCCGATCGTCAGCCGGAATTCACCCAGATCGATATCGAGGCCTCCTTCGTCGAGGAAGACGACATCATGGCCATCACCGAGGGGATGATTCGCCAGCTGTTCCAGGAGGTGCTGGATGTCGAGTTGCCCGAGTTCCCGCGCATGCCCTATGCCGAGGCCATGCAGCGTTTCGGTTCCGACAAGCCGGACCTGCGCATTCCGCTGGAGCTCGTCGATGTCGATGACCTGATGAAGGATGTCGACTTCAAGGTCTTCTCCGGGCCGGCCAATGCCGATGACGGTCGTGTCGCGGCGCTCAAGGTCAAGGGCGGTGCCTCGCTGTCGCGCAAGGAAATCGACGAGTACACCAACTTCGTCGGCATCTATGGCGCCCGTGGCCTGGCCTGGATCAAGGTCAACGACCGGGCCAGCGGCATCGAGGGGCTGCAGTCGCCCATCGTCAAGTTCATGGATGGCGTGGTCGAACCGCTGCTGGACCGTGTCGGTGCTGAAGACGGCGATATCATCTTCTTCGGTGCCGACAAGGCGCGCATCGTCAACGAGGCGCTGGGGGCACTGCGCGTCCGCCTGGGCGAGGATCTGGATCTCTATACCGTCGAATGGTCACCGCTCTGGGTGGTCGACTTCCCGATGTTCGAAGAAGACGACAACGGTCGCCTCCAGGCGCTGCACCATCCGTTCACCGCACCGTCCTGCGATGTCGAGGCTCTCAAGCAGCAGCCCGCCGAGGCGCTGTCCCGCGCCTACGACATGGTGCTCAATGGCACCGAGCTCGGCGGTGGTTCCATCCGTATCCACGATCAGGCAATGCAGCAGACCGTGCTCGAGGCGCTGGGCATCGGCGAGGAAGAGGCCCGAGAGAAGTTCGGCTTCCTGCTTGATGCCTTGCAGTACGGCGCGCCGCCGCATGGCGGCCTGGCCTTCGGTCTCGATCGGCTGGTCATGCTGATGGGCGGGGCACGCACGATCCGTGAAGTGATCGCCTTCCCGAAGACCCAGAGTGCGGCCTGCCTGATGACCGATGCGCCGGGCGAGGTCAGCGGCCAGCAGCTCAAGGAGCTGAACATCCGCCTGCGGCAGAAGGCCAAGGCGGAGAACGCCGGCGACTGAGGCGCCGCGACGTTCACCGTCACCATGCGAACCGGCGCCCCAGAGGCGCCGGTGTCGTATGCAAGCGGCATGAATCCACCATCTCGAATGAGGGAGTTCCATGGCAGGTCATAGCAAGTGGGCCAATATCAAGCACCGCAAGGCCGCTCAGGATGCCAAGCGGGGCAAGATCTTCACCAAGCTGATTCGTGAGCTGACCGTGGCGGCGCGTCACGGCGGCGGTGAGCCGGCCGACAACCCCCGACTGCGTGCCGCCATCGACAAGGCCCTGGCCAACAACATGACCAAGGACACCATTCAACGCGCGGTGGATCGGGGTGCCGGCAATACCGATGGCGACGACATGGAAGAGGTCGTCTACGAAGGCTATGGTCCCGAAGGCGTCGCGATGATGGTCGAGGCGATGACCGATAACCGTAATCGGACCGTCTCCGAGGTGCGACATGCCTTCAGCAAGCAGGGCGGCAATCTCGGTACCTCCGGTTCCGTGGCCTTCATGTTCCATCGGCAGGGCCGTTTGACACTGCCGGAAGGTGCCACCGAAGAAGCCGCCATGGAGGCGACGCTGGAGGCCGAGCCCGAGGAAATCGAGACCCTCGAGGACGGTCGCCTGGAAGTGGTGACCACCCCGGACAGCTTCGGCGCGGTCAAGGATGCCCTGGTCGAGGCGGGTCTCGAACCGACGACCAGCGATGTCGGCCTGTATCCGGATAACGTCGCCAGGATCGAGGATGTCGAGCTGGGGCGTCGCATCATCAAGCTGGTGGATCGACTCGAGGACCTGGATGATGTGCAGAATGTTTTCACCAATGCGGATTTTGCCGATGAGATCATGGAGTCGTTGCACGACGATGCCTGACACCGAGGGAAGGGCGAGATGCTGATCCTGGGAATCGATCCGGGATCGCGGATCACCGGTTACGGCGTGCTGGATGTCACCACCTCCACGCCGCATTACGTGGCCAGCGGTTGCATCCGCACTCGGGGCGATGACCTGGCCCAGCGTCTGGCACAGGTCTACGCCGGGATCAGCGAGTTGATCGGTGTGCATGGACCCGGTGAATTCGCCATCGAGCAGGTGTTCATGGCCAAGAATGCCGATTCCGCTCTCAAGCTCGGCCAGGCCCGGGGGACTGCCATCGTCTGCGCCGCCAACCACGGCCTGCCGGTCAGTGAATACGGACCGCGCCAGATCAAGCAGGCGGTAACCGGCAGCGGCGGGGCGGACAAGCACCAGGTGCAGCATATGGTGACGGCCGTCCTGGGATTGGACGGTTCACCCCAGGCCGATGCCGCGGATGCGCTGGCCATCGCCTTGACCCATGCTCATGCACGATCAGGGTTGATCAATAAAGGGGGGTATGGAGGCCGCCGTCAACGTGGAAAGGGGACATCCTGGCGGGATTTTCGCCCCTCCTGATGTCGCTTTGCAGCGACGCCTGGAGGGGTTGTCGAACGCCGTTCAGGCGGGCTGGCAAGCCGGCGGGGGGACCAGTATAGTGGTCGCGGCGCGCATCGCCGCGACGGATTCATGACCAAGGATTGTGACACGCCATGATCGGACGCCTGCGAGGCACTCTACTGGAAAAACAGCCGCCCTGGTTGGTGGTGGACGTGGCGGGGATAGGCTATGAACTCGAAGCCTCGATGACGACTCTGCTGGCACTGCCCGGCTGCGGGGAAGAGGTGTCGCTGTACACCCATCTCAGCGTTCGTGACGACGCCCACCTGTTGTACGGCTTCGCCCGGGAGCAGGAACGTTCGCTGTTCCGCGCCCTGATCAAGGTCAATGGCATCGGCCCCAAACTGGCCCTGGCGATACTGTCCGGCATGGATGAGGATGCCTTCATTCGCTGTGTGATGGATGACGACATCAAGGCCCTGACGCGATTGCCCGGCGTCGGCAAGAAGACCGCCGAACGTCTGGTCATCGAAATGCGGGATCGCTTTCCGCATTGGCAGGGCGGCGCCGACGTCTCCGCCGACGACGCCGGGCTGGGAGCTTCGGCACCAGCTCCCAAGGATCCGCTGGCCGATGCCGAGGCCGCGTTGGTCAGCCTGGGCTACAAGCCTTCGGAGGCCACACGCATGCTGTCCGGCCTCGAGAAGGAGGGCAGCACGGAAGCCATGATCAAGGCGGCGCTCGTGCGTCGCATGGCAGGCTGACCCATGGTCTGCTCCATTCGCCAGGACCATGACGCCAAGGAAGCACTGCATCAATCGCCGAGTTGCGCGCACCGCCACCATGGCGGCGCGGCGGCATTCAGGCCGTGCTCTCCCAAGGGAGGATTCGCATGCTGGAAACCGATCGACTGATCGGCGCCGAGACCCGTGAGGGGGAAGGGCGGCTCGATCACGCCATCCGTCCTCGGCATCTGAGCGACTATATCGGCCAGACACGGGTGCGCGAGCAGCTCGATATCTTTATCAGCGCCGCCCGAGGGCGAGGCGAGAGCCTGGATCACACCCTGGTGTTCGGGCCTCCCGGCCTCGGCAAGACGACGCTTGCCAACATCATTGCCACCGAGATGGACGTGGGGCTCAAGGCGACGTCCGGGCCGGTCCTGGAGAAGGCCGGTGATCTGGCGGCGATGCTGACCAACCTCCAGCCTGGCGATGTACTCTTCATCGACGAGATTCATCGGCTTTCCGCGGTGGTGGAAGAGGTCCTGTATCCGGCCATGGAAGATTTCCAGCTGGACATCGTCATCGGTGAAGGACCGGCGGCCCGGTCGATCAAGCTCGATCTCCCGCCCTTCACCCTGGTCGGGGCCACCACCCGGGCGGGGCTTCTGACCTCACCGCTGCGTGATCGCTTCGGGATCGTCCAGCGCCTGGAGTTCTATTCCGTCGAGGAACTCACCGAGATCGTCACCCGTTCGGCGGGCCTGCTGGGCGTGCACACCGATGCCGACGGCGCCACGGAAGTGGCGCGACGCGCACGCGGCACGCCGCGAATCGCCAACCGCTTGCTGCGACGGGTGCGAGATTTTGCCGAGGTACGCGGTGGCGGCCATATCGATGCCGAGATCGCCGATCAGGCATTGAACATGCTGCATGTGGACCATCATGGCCTTGACCACATGGACCGTCGCCTGCTGCTGGCGATGATCGAGAAGTTCGATGGCGGGCCGGTGGGCGTCGACTCGCTGGCCGCGGCCATCGGTGAGGAACGCGACACCATCGAAGATGTCATTGAACCTTACCTGATCCAACAGGGACTGATGATGCGTACCGCGCGTGGACGTGTGGTGACCCGACAGGCCTGGCAGCACTTCGGCCTGGCTCCGGATGACCAGGCACCACGCCACGACTGATCAGCCAAGACCGACGAGGATTCCCGTGAACGACGCCATGTCCATTCCCCACCTGATCATGAACGCCAGCGGCGTGGTCCAGGCCGTGATGCTGTTACTGCTGATCGGCTCGCTGCTGTCCTGGGTGGTGATCTTCCAGCGTAGCTTCGTGATGCGCCGTGCGCGCAAGGCCCATCGTGAATTCGAGGACCGTTTCTGGTCCGGAGTCGACCTCAACGAGCTGTATCGGGAGACGCCGGCGGAGCAGGACACCCTGGGCACCGAGCATATCTTCCGGGCCGGTTTTCGCGAGTTCAACCGCTTGTTGCCCAAGACCCGGAGCCCCCAGGCCATTCTCGATGGCGTCCAGCGCAGCATGCGCGTTGCCTGGTCGCGGGAGGAAGACCGCCTCAATCTGCACCTGGTGTTTCTGGCCACCGTGGCGTCCTCAAGCCCCTATATCGGCCTGTTCGGTACCGTCTGGGGCATCATGGGCTCCTTCCAGTCGCTCTCCATGGCTCAGCAGGCCACGCTGGCCACGGTCGCGCCCTGGATCGCCGAGGCACTGATCGCCACGGCGATGGGGCTGTTCGCGGCCATCCCGGCGGTGATCTTCTACAATCGCCTGTCCGCCGAATCGTCTCGCCTGCTGGGCAAGTACGAGGATTTCGCCGAGGAGTTCCATTCCATCCTGCACCGCAACCTGCAGGGTCGCGGCGAAACCACCGAAGGCTGAGGGAGAGGCGTCATGCACGGACCCTTCAATCGCATGGGTCGGCGCAAGCCGATGAACGAGATCAATGTGGTGCCGTTCATCGACGTCATGCTGGTGTTGCTGGTGATCTTCATGATCACCGCACCGATGCTGACCCAGGGCGTCGAGGTAGAGCTCCCACAGACCGCTTCGGAACCGATCGAGGACACGGAGGATCGTGATCCGATCATCGTCTCGGTAGACCGCCAGGGACAGTATTTCGTCAGTCTCGGAGGAGACGAAACCCAGGTGAGCCTCGACGAGCTCA
Organism: Halomonas elongata; assembly: GCF_029081005.1. GTDB lineage: Bacteria > Pseudomonadota > Gammaproteobacteria > Pseudomonadales > Halomonadaceae > Halomonas > Halomonas elongata_B. The sequence goes on from NZ_JAJQTQ010000011.1 coordinate 23,041, forward strand.
GCGAGCGAGTGGTCATTCTGCTGGAGCGCAACCCGGGGACTCAGGTGCTGGTCCGTGGTGATCGCAATGTATCCTACGGGCAGGTGGTGACGTTGATGAGCACCCTGCAGACCTCGGGTGTGGCCGATGTCGGATTGATTTCCGAGCCACCACCCGGGGAGTCCTGAGGAACGATCATGGCCAGACAGCATCGACGCGTGGGCTACGGCCTGCCGACCCTGCTCGCCATCGCCCTGCACCTGGGTATCCTGGTGGTCAGCGTGATTCGCTTCCCGTCATCCGACACCGAGCCGCCGAGCCAGTCCGTCGTGCAGGCTACCCTGGTCAGTGCCGAGACGGCCACCGATCAGGCCCAGCGTGCCGATGAACCACCGGCATCGGCGAAGGAGGACGAGTCGTCGGAAGACGAAGCGACGCGCCGGGCCGAGGAAGAGGAGGCGCGTCGCCAGCAAGAAGCCGAGGAGCAACGTCAACGCGAAGCGGAAGCCGAGCGTCAACGTCAAGCCGAACAGGAACGCGCCGAGGCGCTGGAAGCGGCCCGGGCTGCCGCCGAGGAAGCCGAGCGCCGGGCGGAGGAAGCCAGGGCTCAGGCCGAGCGGCGCGAACAGCAGGAAGCCGAACGCGAGCGTCAGGCCGAGGAAGAGGCCCGTCGCCAGCGCGAAGCCGAGGAGCAGCGCCAACGCGAGGCAGAAGCCGAACGTCAGCGTCAGGCCGAGGAGGAGGCGCGTCGTCAGCGCGAGGCCGAGGAACAGCGTCAACGCGAAGCGGAAGCCGAACGCCAGCGTCAGGCGGAAGAAGAGGCACGCCGCCAGCAAGAGGCCGAGGAACAGCGTCAACGCGAAGCGGAAGCCGAACGTCAGCGTCAGGCCGAGGAGGAGGCGCGTCGTCAGCGCGAGGCCGAGGAACAGCGTCAACGCGAACAAGCAGCGCAGCGCGCGGCAGAGGCCGCCCAGAACAGCCTCGATCGCGCCATTGCCGGCGAGGCCGAAGCGGCGGCCAACGCCGAACAGGCCCAGGAAGCGGCCAATGGCTTCATCAACCTCGTCCGACAGGCCGTGGAACAAGCCTGGGTAATACCGCCCAACGTGGGTGACAATGCCAATGCGCTGGTCGCGATTCGTCTGGGGCCTTCCGGTGAAGTCTTTTCGGCCAGCATCGCGCGCAGCAGCGGCAACAGTGCCTTCGATCGCGCGGCGATCCAGGCGGTGGAGTCGGCCGCACCATTTTCCGAATTGCGCGAATTGCCCGCATCGGTACAGCGGGACTATCGTGAGTTCAACCTCAACTTCCGTCCGGGGGACATTCGCTGATGAGAGCCTTGATGACCACCTGGCTGGCGGCGCTGCTGCTGTTCTGCACGCCGCTCGCCCAGGCCGAACTGACCATCGATATCACCCGAGGTAACGAGCAGGCCACGCCCATTGCCGTGGTCCCCTTTGCCAGCGACGATGCCAGCTTGCCGGTGGACCTGGCCCAGGTCGTTGCCGACGATCTGAAACGCAGCGGCTATTTCGAACCTCTCGAGCGCGAGGCCATGTTCGAACAACCCGCCAGCAGCGACGAGGTTCGCTTCGGCGACTGGCAGGCCCTGGATACACGCTACATGGTGGTCGGCCGTGTTTCCCGCGAGGGAGAAAACGTGCGCGTGCGTTACGAGTTGATGGATGTCAGCGGCGAATCGCGCATGCTGGGCGAGACCGTGACGGCCAGTCCCGACCAGCTTCGAGCCGCCGCACATCGCATCAGCGACCAGGTCTTCGAGGCGATCACCGATATTCGCGGCGCCTTTTCCACGCGTATCGCCTATGTCACGTCCGAAGGTGTCGGCGACGACATGTCGTTCAAGCTGTTTGTCGCCGATGCCGATGGCCACAACAGCCAGCAGGCACTGACCTCGGACGAGCCGATCATGTCACCGGCCTGGTCGCCGGATGGCCGCAAGCTGGCCTATGTCTCGTTCGAGGGTGAACGGCCGGCGATCTACGTGCAGGAAGTCAGCAGCGGTCGTCGCGTCAAGCTGACGTCCTTCGAGGGCCTGAACAGTGCGCCGAGCTGGTCGCCGGATGGCCGCAAGCTGGCCATGGCACTGTCCCGAGATGGACAGCCGGAAATCTATACCATCGATATCGGCTCGCGCGATCTGCAGCGGATCACCCATAGTCCTAGCATCGAGACCGAGCCTTCCTGGTCGCCGGATGGCCGCAGCCTGATCTATACCTCGGATCGCAGCGGTGGACCGCAGATCTATCGCAAAGCGCTCGGCGGCGGTGAGCCTGAGCGATTGACCTATACCGGCAGCTACAATGCCCGGGCGCGCTTCGCGCCGGACGGCGAGGCGATCTTCCTGATCCACAAGGGCAGCAATGGCTATCAGGTGGCCCGTCAGGACCTGGATAACGGGCGACTGGTCGAAATCAGCGATGCCCGGCAAGCCGAGTCGCCCAGTGTCGCGCCGAATGGCACCATGGTAATCTTCGCCACCCAGCAGGGAAGTCGCGGTGTGCTGGGGGCTGTATCCGCGGACGGGCGGGCGTCCTTCCGTCTTCCCGCAGCCCAAGGTGATGTACGCGAACCGGCGTGGTCACCGTTTCTGAACTGATTGATCCAGTAGCGCAAGGAGTCCTACGATGCAACTCAAGCCCTATGCCCGGTCCCTGGCCGTCGCGTTTTCCCTGGCTTTCGTGGCCGGTTGCTCCAGCACCGGTGGCACCCAGGACGGTTCCATGTCCGGAAGTGGCAGCGGCAGTGGCGCGGGAGCCGGTACCAGCGGCACCGGTACCGGCCAGGTCAGCGGCAGTGGCCTGGGGGATGGTTCCGGCCAGATGGCCGATTCCCGCATTCCCGAGGTGCGCACCATCTATTTCGCCTTCGACAGCGATGCCATCCGCTCCGAGTTCCAGTCGGTACTGAATGCGCATGCCAGCTTCCTGCGCAACAACCCCGACGCCAACGTGGTCCTGCAGGGGCATACCGACGAGCGCGGAACCCGCGAGTACAACCTCGCCCTCGGCGAGCGTCGTGCCGGTGCCGTTGAAGAGTTCCTCAGCGTGCAGGGCGTGTCGCCGTCACAGGTGGAAGTCGTGAGCTACGGCGAAGAACGCCCTGCCGCGCGCGGCAGCAACGAGGAAGCCTACGCACAGAACCGTCGGGTCGTCTTCGCCTACTGAGCCGACACCGAGGAGACGCGGAGTGAAGCGCGCAAGCGCTTCCCCGCGCGGGCGCCGATTAGGGAAATACTGAATAAATCGCCGAGCATAGTGAAGCGCAAGGCGCACGGAGCACAGAAAGCGAGACATAACGAGGGGTTAGGCGAGCTTTCGAGCACCGCGCAACGAAGCGATTTGCATGCGCAGGCATTTAAGCAGTGTTTCCTTAGGCGACGACATCCGCGACGAGGGAATACGCGATGAAACAGAGCCTCAAACGACTGTGCACCCTGGGGGTTCTCGGACTCCCGTTGGTCGTGACATGGCCGGCCATGGCCCAGCAACCGGTGGTCAGGGATCTGTCCGCCGGTGACAGCACCTTCTACGACCAGACCGCGACTCGCGAGGAAGCGGGTGGCAGCCTGGTGCTGTTCAACCGGGTGCAACGCAACCAGGAAGAACTGCGCCGTCTGCGTGGCCAGGTCGAGGAGCTGCGTTATCAGCTGGAGCAGCTGCGCGAGCAGACCCGTCAGCAGTACATGGATATCGAGAATCGCCTGGCGAGTACCGGCGGCAACGCTCCATCCTCCACGGACGATGGGACACCGTCCAGCGCGCCGGACGAGGTAGATAATACGGCAGCCGCATCATCGTCGTCGGGTCAAAGCGGTTCGGGAAGTAATGCCGCTGGACGCGAGGCCTATCAGGCCGCCTTCGCCAAGGTACAGGCCCGGGACTTCGGTGCCGCCAGGCAAGCCTTCGAGGCTTTCGTCGATGAGTACCCGCAGAGCGGCCTGACCGCCAATGCCCATTATTGGCTCGGCGAACTGCACTCCGCGGAATCCGAGCTGGACGCGGCGGCCGCCGCCTTCAATCGAGTCATCGAAGAATTCCCCGACAGCAACAAGGTGCCGGATGCGCTCTACAAGCTGGGGCTGCTCAAGGCGCGTCAAGGCGATCCCGAGGACAGCCGCGCTCTGCTCGACCAGGTGCGGGAAGAGTATCCCGACAGCAGTGCCGCCAGTCTCGCCGAGGACTTTCTGAGGCAATCGGGCAACTGATGCCCCATGCGAGGTGCGCCATGATGCCCTGCAAGATCGATTATGAGCCCGCCGGCGACCTGCTCGCCGGCCGTATCATCCTCGTGACCGGCGCCGGTGATGGCATCGGGCGAGCCGCTGCCCTGAGTTATGCCCGTCATGGGGCTACCGTCGTCCTGCTCGGGCGCACCATCGCCAAGCTGGAGAAGGTCTACGACGAGATCGAGGCGGCGGGCTGGCCCCAGCCGGCGATCTTCCCGCTCAACTTCGAGGGGGCGACGCTCAAGGATTTCCACGACATGGCCGAAACGCTCGACGGGGAGTTCGGACGCCTGGACGGCATCCTGCATAATGCGGGCCTGCTGGGGCGCATCACGCCCTTCGAGCAGTACGATCCAGCCCTCTGGGAGCAGGTCATGCAGGTCAACGTCAACGGACCTCTGTGGATGACTCAGGCCTTGCTGCCTCTGTTGCGAGCCTCTCGGGATGCCTCGGTGATCTTTACCTCATCGAGCGTAGGGCGGCGAGGGCGTGCCTACTGGGGAGCCTATTCGGTCTCGAAGTTCGCCACCGAGGGCTTCGTGGAAGTGCTGGCAGAGGAAGTCGAGCATCTTGGCAGCCTGCGCATCAACAGCCTCAACCCGGGGGCGACTCGTACCGCCATGCGCAAGTCCGCCTATCCGGGCGAGGACCCCATGACCCTGCGGTCGCCCGACGACATCATGCCCACCTACCTGTGGCTGATGGGGCCGGACAGCCGTGGCCACAACGGCGAGAAGTTCGACGCTCAGCCGCCGAAGGCGTGAGGGGGGCCCGGCTGCGCCTCATTACTCACCATTCGCAAGCGCGAAGCGCGCTGGCAAGTCGAGTGGTGAGGGCCTCAGCGGTATCGAACCACAGGTCCGCCGGCCACTGGCGGTAGTCGTCTTCCTCGGCAATATAGCCGTAGCCCACGGCCACCGCCGACATGCAGGCCGCTCGGGCCGCCTGCATGTCACGCAGGTGGTCGCCGACATACCAGCAACGCTCGGGCGCCACACCAAGGCGGCGTGCCGCTTCGTGCAGTGGCGCCGGATCGGGTTTCTTCACGGGCAGGTCGTCGGCGCACAACAGCACGCCGGGGCACAGTCCGAGCTCGGCCACCAGGGGGGCGGCGTAGGCCCGCGGCTTGTTGGTGACGATGCCCCAGGGGCGTTCTGCTTCCATCCAGGTGTCGAGCAGTCGATCCAGAGGCGGGAAAATGATGCTGTCGATGGCCACCGCCTCGCCATAGCGGGCCAGCAGAAAGTTCCGTGCCGCCTCATGATCGGGATGCCCCTTGTCGAGGCCGAGCGCCAGCGTCACCAGGGCGTTGCCGCCATTGGATACCTGGGTACGGATCGTCGCATAGGGCAGGGCGGGCATTCCGTGATGCGCTCGCAGGGCGTTGGTCGCACGGGCGAGGTCCGGTGCGGTGTCCACCAGGGTACCATCCAGATCGAAGAGCAATGCCTCGGGTACCGACAGATCGGGCATCACGACGCCTCCCGTCGGCAATGCATGAGGTAATTGACCGAGACATCGTTGGACGACAGCCGATACCGACGCGTCAATGGCTGGTAGGTGAGTCCTTTCTGTTCGCGAATCTCGAGGCCGGCGTCTCGAGACCAGGCTGCGAGCTCCGACGGGCGGATGAACCTGGCATAGTCGTGGGTCCCCCTGGGGAGCATGCGCAGCAGGTATTCGGCACCGATCACCGCCAGTGCATAGGCCTTGGGATGGCGGTTGATGGTCGAGAAGACGAGCTGCCCGCCGGGCTTGGCCAGTCGGGCACAGGCCCGCACGACGGAGGCCGGGTCGGGAACGTGCTCGAGCATTTCCAGGCAGGTGACGACATCGAATTCCCCGGGGTGCTGCTCGGCCATTTCCTCGACACTGATGCGTCGATAGTCGACATCGACCCCCGATTGCTCGGCGTGACGCCTGGCCACGGCCAGTGGGGCCTCGCCAAGATCGATGCCGGTGACCCAGGCACCTCGATGTGCCATGGCTTCGGCCAGGATACCGCCGCCGCAGCCCACGTCGATCACCCGTCGCTCGGCCAGCCCCGCCCGAGCATCGATGAAATCGAGGCGCAGCGGGTTGATGTCATGCAGTGGCTTGAACTCGCCGGTGGGATCCCACCAGCGGTCGGCCAGGGCTTCGAACTTGGCGATTTCCGCCTCGTCGACGTTACCCGTATGGGACTGGCTTGCCGTCATTGTCCTCTCCGTCGGGGGTTGGCCGGTTCACCCTGGTGGCGAACTCGGGCTCGTTCGGTATCATGGTGCATGATACCCGTTCCGGGGAGCCCATTCCCATGCCGCTCCTCGATTTCATTCGTCAGTGACATGACAGGGACCGCTTCATGATCCGCAAGGCCGTTCTGCCCGTTGCCGGTTTCGGCACCCGTTGCCTGCCCGCCTCCAAGGCGATTCCCAAGGAAATGATCACCATCGTCGATCGCCCGGTGATCCAGTATGTGGTCCAGGAAGCGGTAGATGCGGGCATCCGCGATATCGTGCTGGTCACTCACGGCAGCAAGAGCGCCATCGAGAATCACTTCGACAAGCACTTCGAGCTCGAGGCAAGCCTCGAGGCAAAGGAGAAGTGGGAACTGCTGGAAGAGTTGCGCGCCATCGTGCCATCCGACGTCAATATCATCAGCGTGCGTCAGTCCGAGCCCCTCGGGCTCGGCCACGCGGTACTCTGTGCCCGTCCGGTGGTAGATGATGACGAGCCCTTCGCCGTCTTGCTGCCGGATGTCCTGGTCGATGACAACGAGTTGAATGGCGTCAATGACCTGGCCGGCATGGTGGCGTCCTTCGAGCGTAGCGGCCGCAGCCAGTTGATGGTCGAGGAAGTGCCGCATGACATGGTCCACAAGTACGGTATCGTGGCCCCCGAAGGGCAGGCTCCGGAAGCCGGAGAGGCTTCCCCGCTGGCTGGCGTCGTCGAGAAGCCATCACAGGAAGACGCGCCTTCTGATCTGGCCGTGATCGGACGTTATATCCTGCCGGGCCGTATCTTCCCGCTGCTGGCCGAGACACCGCCGGGTGCCGGCGACGAAATCCAGCTTACCGATGCCATCGAGACGCTGCGTCGGGAAGAAGGCGTAGATGCCTGGCGGATGCGCGGTCGCACCTATGATTGTGGCCACCAGCTCGGCTACCTGGAGGCCATCCTGGCGTACGGACGTCGCCATCCGAGTTACGGGAAAGGCTTCCGCGACCTGCTCGCTCGTTACACGGGCGAGGAGTAGAAGATGCGTGTCGTCGTCATCGGCAGTGAACTGGCCGCCGCCACGGCGTCGGCCGCGCTTTCCTGGGTGGGGCATGACGTGGTCTGGTGCCCTCATGCCTCCTCGGACTGGGAGACGCTTGCCGACAGCGCCTGGCTGGCCAGCGAGCCCCATCTGCTGACGCATCTGCAGGAGGGGCGCCGGCACGGCAAGCTCCGTATTCTGCTCTCCGAGGACGCGGTTCCGGACACAGGACCCCATGAAGTGCTGTGGCTGGCACTCTCTCCGGAGCAACGCGGCGATGCCGGAGACCTGGTCTCGTCTATCGCGCCCTGCCTGTCGGCGTCGGCGGTACTGATCAACAATTCGACCTTCCCGGTCGGCGAGACGGAAGCGCTCGAGGCACGGCTCGGCGATGCGCGCCGTACTGCCGTGGCACTGGCCGACCTGCTCGAGGAAGGGCGTGCCTGGGACGCGTTCACGCGTCCCTCACGGTGGTTGTTTGGCTGCGATGATGATCGTGCCGAGCATCAGGTACGCGAGCTGCTGCGCGCTTTCAATCGACGGCGCGACGTCTTCCAGCGCATGCCACGACGGGCCGCCGAGTTGAGCAAGCTCGCCATCAACGGGATGCTGGCCACGCGCATCAGTTACATGAATGAAATCGCCGGCCTGTCCGACACCCTGGGTGTCGATGTGGAGTATGTACGTCAGGGCATGGGAGCCGATACGCGTATCGGCTATGAGTATCTCTATCCCGGATGCGGTTTCGGCGGCCCCAGCTTCTCCCGTGACCTGATGCGTCTGGCCGACGTGCAATCGGCCAGCGGTCGACATTCGGCATTGCTCGATCAGGTGCTCGATATCAACGAACACAAGAAGGAGACGCTCTTCCGCAAGCTGTGGGCCCATTACCACGGTCGTCTCGAAGGCAGGACGGTGGCACTATGGGGGGCGGCCTTCAAGCCGGGCACGGCGCGTATCGACCACGCGCCGGTCTTGACGCTGCTGCGTGCGCTCTGGGCACAGGGCGTGCATGTGCGACTACACGATCCGGCGGCCATCATGGCGCTGCGCGAAAGGCTCGGTGAACATCCGCTGTTGACCTGTTTCGACGGGGATCCCTGCGAGGCTACCGAAGGCGCCGATGCCTTGATGCTGGTCACCGAGTGGAAGGCCTACTGGAATCCGGATTGGCAACGCCTCGCATCCCAGCTTGCCGGACGCCTGTTGCTGGATGGCCGCAATATCTATGATCCCCGCTATGTGGCGTCCATGGGACTCCATTATCGGGGAATCGGTCGCCGTGCCGATCCTGGACGTCACCTCGATTGAGTGTTGCGCTCGACGACCTGCAAAGGAAACGGGAAGTGCGCAGGTTTGTCGGGCACGCACTGACGCAGGGAGCGCGAAACGGCCCTGCCGGAAGGCGGGCCGTGGGCCTCAGGACACCCTCTCAAGCGAAGTTCTGGGCGACGAAGTCCCAGTTCACGATCTTCCAGATATTTTCCAGGTGCTTGCGGCGCGCATCGCGATAGTCGATACAGTCGGCATGTTCCCGGACATCGACGGTCAGCAGGGGGGTGAGGCCATGGGCGATGGGGCAGTCGGCATCGTCGCTGTTGGTGATCGCCAAGCCGTCCTCGTCGGTCTTGATCAGCCACGTCCAACCGGAACCGACATTGTCCACGGCCATGTCGTTGAAGGCCTGCTTGAATGACTCGAAGCCACCGTACTCGGCCTCGATGGCTTCGGCCAGTGCTCCCCCCGGCGTGCCTCCTCCCTTGGGAGACAGGCAGTGCCAGTAGAAGGTATGGTTCCAGACCTGAGCCGCCTGGTCGAACAGCCGACCGGAGGATGACGTGATGATCGCCTCCAGCGACTTGTCGGCGTCCGCCGTTTCCTCGACCAGTTGATTGAGTCGGATGACACAGGCCCGATGGTGCTTGTCGTAGTGGTATTCGAGGGTTTCGGCGGAGATATACGGTTCCAGCGCGTTTTTTTCGTACGGCAGTGCAGGCAACTCGAATGCCATTCGACTGTCTCCTCGTCGTCACGATGTTCGGGGGAAGGTCTCGGCGGGGCCGACGAGAAGACGGCATATCATCGCTCGTTGATATTTCCCCGTGCGCTCCGCCGACAAAAAACTTTACACTATTCAGTGTGCTGTGCCTGTCCGGTCGGCGGCATCATATCACTCGCCCCCCGGGGGCCCAATGCCGGCTGCTGGATACGGTGCCTCGGTACGCCCCGCCACAGCCGCACTCATCCGTCACATCGCTCAAGGAGATCGTCATGGCAGAGCGCCCGGAAGATAGCCGGTTCAACCGACCGATCGTTCCGGACCCGGATGCCAGTCTGGTCGGCCATCGTTCGCATCCCGCCCCGAGGGTTCGGTTATGGCCGCTATGGTGCCTGATCCTGTTGTTGCTCCTCATGCTGGCCGGCCTGGCCACCGCCGGCTGGCTGTTCCATCAGAATGTCCAGCAGCGACTGACTCGTCTCGGCGGGGAGCTGTCCAATGTTCATGCCCGCTTCGATGCCGAGGAGGGACGTGGCGAGGCCCTGTCATCCCTGCAGGACCGCCTGGAGACGCTCGAGTCTCGCCAGGAAGACATCGACCCGCGTATCGAAGAACGACTGACACAGTGGGAGGATGAAACCCTGACGCCCACCCGGGAACGCCTGACCGAACTCGCCGATCGACTGACGAGCCTGATGGAAGAGGCCGAAGTGCGTGACGAGACCCTGTCGGCCGTACGGAATTCCCTCGACGCCCTGGAGCGTGCCGGCGATGAGGGGCGCGGTACGCTCCAGGAACACCTCGACACCCTGGAGGATGCACTGGAAGCGGACGAATCACGCCTTGCCGAGGCGACAGAGCAGACCGACGAACGCCTCTCGACCCTGAATGCCGATCTGGAAACGCTGAATGAGCGGGTGTCGGGCCTGGAGGGCGACATTGAAGCCCTCTCCGGTTCGCGAGAAGATGACCGTAGCCAGGTGGCGACGCTGTCGTCACGCCTGGAGGAAATGCAGACGGAGCTGCGTGATCTGCGTCAGACGCAACTGGCGTTGAGTGCTCAGCTGGAAGCCCTGCAGTAGTCACGAGACGTCAGCCAGGAAGCCTTCGATATTATGGACAATCGCGTGTTCACACGCCTCGGGGCCGGAGCGCTGTGCTTTGGCGTGGCGTCGCCGACCCTGGCGCTCGACGCCTCGATAGAAGGCGTCGAGGACAAGCTGGCCGCAAACATCGAGATCTACCTCGACGGCCTGGAAACGTCCCAGTACCAGGCCGAGCGACTGGAGGACGAGGTACGTCGTCTCGCGTCCGAAGCGTTGCGCCCCTTCGGCTATTACGATCCGACCCTGACGGTACGTTTCGATGATCCCGAGGCCCCTTCCAGGGTCGATCTGGATGTCGACAAGGGCGAGCCGGTGCGCATCGAACGCCTGAATTTCGCGGTAGAAGGCGCCGCGGCCGAGGATCCGCCCTTCAGCGAGGCCATCGAGGCCTATCCCCAGAAGGAGGGGGACGTGTTGCGTCATGCGCCTTTCGACTCCTTGCGCAGCCGGCTCTCCGGACTGGCCCTGCAGCGCGGCTATTTCGATTGGCGTTTCACCCAGCGTCGTCTGGAAGTGCGTCCCTGGGATCACAGCGCGCGCCTGTCACTGGGGCTGGAGAGCGGTCAGCGCTATCGTTTCGGAAAGGTTTACTTCCAGGGCGAGCATATCGAGCCCGCTCGGCTCCAGAATCTGGTGCCCTTCGAGGAGGGCGCCCCTTATCTCGCCGGTGAGGTGGCCCGTTTCAATCAGAACCTCGGGCAGACCGAATGGTTCGGCTCGGTCAGCGTGCGTCCACGCCTCGACCAGGGCGCGACAAGCCTGGCCCTCCCGGCCCGGGAGGCCGGCTGGTGGTACTCGCTGGACGTGGCCGGCATTCCCCAGGCGCCGCCGGCTCCACCGCGCATCGGTTCGCCGGCCCTGGAGGCGACCGACGAGCTGCAGGCGCCCGAGACGCCCCATGTGCCCATCGATGTGTTGGTCACGCCGGCCGATCGTCATCAGTTCGAGACCGGTATCGGCTATGCCACCGATGTCGGCCCCCGGGCCCGGCTCACCTGGAACCAGCCCTGGGTCAACCGTTACGGCCACAGCTGGGATCACGATCTCTACGTGTCCGGTCCCGAGCAGAAGTTCAGTGGCACCTACACCATGCCCCTCGAGGATCCGCTGCGCGACAACTACGAACTGCAGTACGGCCTTCGCAACAAGAACAGCGACGACACCGAGTCCCTCGAGGCCAGCGTCGAGTTCGGCCGCCGCTGGAAGTTCGACAATGGCTGGGAGCAGTATCTTTACCTGCGTGGTACCTATGAAGACTTTACCCAGGCGGGAGAGTCCAATCAGGTACTGCTGCTGTATCCTGGGGTGCGCTGGTCCCGGACCCGCACGCGCAACCCGACGTTCCCGACCTGGGGTGATCGCCAGCAGCTCACCGTCCAGTATTCCAACGAGGCCTGGGGGTCGGATGCCGAATTCTTTCGGGTCAACGGCGATACTCAGTGGATCCGCATGCTCGGTGACGACAATCGCTTCGTCGGCCGGCTCGGTATCGGCAGCATCGGCACCGACGACTTCGGCAACATTCCGCCATCGCTGCGCTTCTTCACCGGCGGTGACAACAGTGTGCGAGGCTATGCCTATGAAAGCCTTTCCCCGGAAGACGATGAAGGCCGGCTGATCGGCGGTGAACAACGCTTCGTGGCGAGTCTCGAAGCGCAACGCCGGGTTGCCGAGAAGTGGTGGCTGGCCTCCTTCGTGGATACTGGCGACGCCTTCACCGACTGGTGGCCGGAGGAGCTCAAGACCGGCGCCGGGCTGGGCGTTCGGTGGATCTCGCCGGTAGGGCCGATCCGCTTCGATGTTGCTCACCCCTTCGATGACGAGGATGCCTTTCGCATCCACTTTTCCATCGGACCGGAATTCTGAGAGGCCGCCACGTGAGAGTTCGTCGCCTGACCTGGGCCCTGGCCCGTCTATTGATCCTGCTGCCGTTCTGGTTCATCGGTCTGCTGCTGCTGATACTGGGCATCGCCCTGTCTCCCTGGGGCACTGGCCTGTTGCTAGATCAGGGCAAGCGCATGGGGCTCTACGACTTTTCCAATGCCGAAGGCGCCCCTCTGGATACCCTGATACTCGAAGACTTTCGTCTCGATGCCGGTCCGGCCAGCGTGGCCATCCAGCGCCTGGAACTGGCCTGGGCCGACGACTGCCTGCTCGATGGCCGGCTTTGCCTGGATCGTCTCGATGTGCAGGGTACCCGGGTGCGACTCGCTTCGAGCGAGACTCCGCCCCCGACGGAGGAAGAGCAGGGCGAGGGGGCAGGGTTGCCCGGACCGATCGAACTGCCGTTCCCCATCGAACTGCGCGAACTGACCCTGAGCGACGTCGAGGTTCGGCTCGCCGATGGCACCCGGCTGCGCTGGGAGGCTTTCACCACCGGGGCAGTGGCCGAGGCGAGCACCCTGCGACTGCTGCCGACCCGGCTGGCAGGCGCGCGCCTGACCCTGCCGCTCTCGTCAGGCAACCAACTGGCACTCAGCGAAAGCGAGCATGAAGGGCCGATCCTGACGGCGTCGGCCATCGACGCTTCCATTGCCACCCACTCTCCGTTGCCTGCCGGCGCTGCCCCGGAAGCCGCGGGCATGGCCAGTCAGTCGTTGGACGATAAACCGCGCATCGAACTGCCGGACATCCATCTGCCGTTAGCCGTCGAGGTGCCCGAACTGACGATTACGGATGCGGCAGTGGAGGGAGGCGTTGCATATCGCCTCGAGGAACTGGCGTTGAGCGTCATGGCACGCGACCAGGAGATCACCATCTCGCCACTATCGATCGCCAGCCCGGAAGCCGACGCCAGGCTCCAGGCACGAGTGACGCTGAGCGGCGACTACCCGCTGGACGCGCAGCTGGACGCGGATCTCTATCTGCCCGAGCGCATGCCGGCCCTGGCAGGCGAGCGCATCGAACTCGGGTTGAGCGGGAACCTGGCTGATCTCCAGGTCGATCTGGCCACGACCGGGCCTGTCGAGACACGCCTTGCCGCCCGCCTCGATGCCCTGGCCCCGACATTGCCCTTCACCGCCAGCTTTCAGAGTCCCGCCCTGCAGTGGCCGCTGCCCGGCGCCGAGAACGATACTGACAAGGTGGCCACATCGGACGATGCTCAGGATAGCGAAGAGGGCGGCGACACACCGCCTGCCCCCTGGCGAGCCGAGAATCTGTCGCTCGAGGCCGAGGGCGAGCTGACCGATTATCGTGCCCGGCTCACCCTGGCCGCTCAGGGACCGACACTGCCACGTACCGAACTCGACCTGACCGGACGCGGCGACCTGGCCCATTTCATCTGGGAACCTCTGTCGCTCGAGATGGACGAGGCCAGCGTGACCACCGAAGGCCGCGTCGACTGGGCCGACGGGCTGGCCGTCGACGCGACCCTCGCCCTGAACGACGTGAACCCCGAACCCTTCGTCGAGGGGCTCGTCGGCCAGCTCGACGGCGATGCCGAGGTCTCCTTCACCCAGGATGCCGATGGCTGGCGGGTCGAGGTACCGTCCTTGAGCGTGGATGGCACCCTGGCCGATTATCCGCTGAATCTCGACGCGGCGATTGCCGGCGACAGCCGCATGCACTGGGACATCCAGGCCCTCGAATTCCGCCAGGGGGACAATCGCCTCAGCGCCAACGGCCAGGTGACGCCCGAGCAACTCGGGGTGAACGTCGACCTGGACATGCCGGCCCTGCAGAGCCTGTACCCGGAACTCGCCGGCGCCCTCTCGGGAGGTATCGACGCGACGGGCAGCCTCGAGGCGCCCCAGCTGGACCTGGACCTGAGCGGCAATGGCCTGGCCTTCGCCGAAAACCGTGTGGATGCCCTTGACCTGACGGGCGAAGTCGCCGGTCTCGAGGATCCGAGCCTTGATGTGGCACTGAACGCCGAGGGGATCGCGGCCGCCGGTCAGGCCTTCGATGCCATTGACCTGAACCTCGATGGGCGCCTCTCCGAGCACCGTCTGACGCTGGATGTCCAGGGGCCGGCGGATGGCCTGCTGTCGTCGTTGAACCTGGCCCTGGATGGCGCCATGGACCGCGATCGTCAAGGCTACAGCGGTCGCCTGACGCCGCTCGAGGCCGGAACCGAATATGGGCGCCTCGCCCTGGACGATGCCCTGATCTTCGACGCCGATCTCGCCTCGAGCGCGGTGGAGGTACAGCCATTCTGCCTGCGTCGCGACGAGGGGGGCGGCCTGTGCCTCGAGGAACCACTCTCGGCGTCGCCCGATGCCGGCCGGACGGTACTGGCCATCCGCGAGCTGCCCATGGATCTGATCAACGATGCCATGCCGCCCGGGTGGCGTGTCGACGGCACCACCGAGGGCGGTCTGGTGGCCGAGTGGTCTCGGGGCGGGTCGGCCTGGCAGGCCGAGGCCGACCTCGACAGCGAGGTCGAGGTCGCCGGGCAGGATGCTTACGGCAACCCCTGGACGGTGCCCGGCACGGGACTCAGCGTCGATCTACAGGCCGCCCCGTCCCGTGCCGATATCGACCTGGCGCTGACCCTGGGCGACAGCGGGGCGGTGCGCCTCGACCTGGGAGTCGACGATCCCATGGGGGCAGGAGGTCTGGATGGTGAACTCAGCGTCGATGACCTGCGCCTGAGCCCCTATCGTCCTCTGGTCACCGACGTGAAGACGCTGGAAGGCGGACTCGGGGGCAATATCCAGATCGGCGGCAATCGGGACCAGCCACGGCTGGACGGCAGCCTCGAGCTCGCCGGCCTGCAGGCCGTTGGACTGGGGCTGCCTCTGTCGGTGACGGATGGTCGCCTGACGGTGAACCTGAATGGCGATCGGGCCGATCTCGATGGTTTTGTGGCGAGCGAACGAGGACGGCTGGAGATCGACGGTGATGCCAGCTGGCCCTCCGCGGATGCCTGGCGGGTGGCCCTGAACCTGCAGGGCAACGACGATCCGCTGCAGGCGTCATTGTCGGGCTTCGGGCGTTTACGCCTGGCGCCGGATCTGCGTATCCAGGCCGATCCCGAGCGTCTGCGAGTGCGTGGCGAGGTCCGCATTCCCTGGGCACGCCTGGAGGTCGGCCAGGTACCGGCCTCGGCCGTATCCGCGAGTCCCGATGAAGTGATCGTCACCCGAGAGGAAGCCGAGGCCCGGGAAGCCGCCCAGGCGACGGGCGAGTCCACCGCCGAGGCCATGTCCGAGGCCGGCATGGCCATGGATGTGCGTGTCACCCTGGCACTAGGCCCCGACATGCGCCTGTCGGCCTATGGCCTGCAGACGGGCCTGGCCGGCAACCTGGAAGTCCGCCAGGCGGGCGGGCCGGTACAGATCTTCGGTGACGTCAATCTCGAGGATGGGCGTTTCCGGGCCTTCGCCCAGGACCTGGTCATCCGCGAGGGGATTCTCTATTTCAGCGGCCCGCCCGGCGAACCCTTGCTGGATTTCGAGGCCATCCGCAATCCCGACAGCACCGAAGACGATGTCATCGCCGGCATTCAGGTGTCCGGCCCGGCCTCGAGCCCGAGCCTCGAGATCTTCTCCGAACCGGCCATGGATGAGTCCCGCGCGCTGTCCTACGTGCTGCGCGGTCGCGCACCGGATGCCAGTGGCGGTGCCGACGGCGCACTGACGTCGGCACTGATCGGCCTGAGCCTGGGGCAGGCCGGCGGCACCGTGGGCGCGCTGGGCGAGGCCTTCGGCATCCAGGATCTGCGACTGGACTCCGCCGGCAGCGGGGAAGACAGTCAGGTAGTGGTGACGGGCAACCTGACCGACCGTTTGAGTGTCGGATACGGTGTGGGCGTCTTCTCGCCCATCGCCGAGCTGACCCTGCGCTACAAGCTGTGGCGCAATCTCTACGTGGAGGCCGTCTCCGGCGCCTCCCAGGCAGTGGACCTGATCTACACCTTCAGCCTGCCGGGGGACCCACCGTCACTCGAGTAAGCACCAGGTCACGAACGAGGAAACGACATATGAGCGCACAAGCGGCAGATGCCCCGGTGGGGCGTGACACGCCCATGGAGATTTCCGCCCTGCACAGGGTCAACGGACGTCGCATGACACCGCCCTGGCCCGAAGGCATGCAAGAGATCGTGCTGGGACTGGGATGCTTCTGGGGCGCCGAACGGCTGTTCTGGCAATTGGCCGGCGTGCATGTCACGGCCGTGGGCTATGCCGGTGGCATCACGCCGAATCCGACCTACCAGGAAACCTGCACCGGCCGTACCGGTCATGCCGAAGTGGTCAGGGTGGTCTTCGATCCAGCAGAGATCGATCTCGATACCCTGTTGCGTCACTTCTGGGAGGCACACGACCCGACCCAGGGAAATCGGCAGGGTAATGACATCGGTCCTCAGTACCGCTCGATCATCCTGACCGTCGACGATGAGCAGCGCGCCTTGGCCGAGCGTAGCCGTGACGCCTATGGCAAGGCCCTGGCGGCGCAGGGCCGGGGCCCGATCACCACCGAGATCATGCCGCTCGAGGCCTTCTACTATGCCGAGGAATATCACCAGCAGTATCTGGACAAGAATCCCGGCGGCTACTGTGGCCTCAAGGGTACCGGTGTCAGTTGTCCGATAAGCTGAAGGCAGGTGACGAGCCCGGGGCAGGAACTGCCCAGGCATCGAGTTGGCGGGCGACCCGACGAGCGAGCCAGCTGGCGGGTCGGCCGTCTAGCCATTCCACATAGCCGACATGTCCACCATGACGGGCGATTTCCAGGCGAATGCCGGCGCCGAGCGTCATGTCGTCATAAAGCCCCGGCGGCATGAAAGGATCGTCGTCGGCATGCAGGATCAGCGTCGGCAAAGTGATATCGCCGAGTAGCGGGCCGGCCGCGGCGCGATGATAGTAGTCTGCCGCATCCCTGAAACCGTGCAACGGGGCGGTTATCGCATCGTCGTAGGCCCTCAGCGTGGTGCAGTGCGTCAGGTCATCGTGGGTCAACGCCAGCGGTAGTTCACGACGTGCCAGGCGTGGCGACACCTTGGCCTTGAGGGCCTCGAGCAGGTGCCGCTGATAGAGCCGGGCCACACCACGTTCCAGGGTATCGGCGCAGGCTGCCAGTGCCACCGGAGGGGCGACGGCGATGGCGCCGGTCAATCCCAGCGTGTTGCCGGCATCCTCGGCCACCAGCTTGAGCAGCATGTTGGCGCCCAGCGAAACGCCCAGTGCGACCCTCGGCGCCGTCGGATAGCGTCGGGCGAGGTTCTCCAGCAGCCAGCGAGCATCGGCCGTGTCCCCGCTGTGATAAGCCCGCGGGCATCGGTTGGGCCTTGTTCCGCACCCGCGGAAGTGCATCAGGATCGCCCGCCAGCCTCGCCGCTCGGCGGCATGCAGCAGGTGTCGTGCATAAGGTGAATCCACCGAGCCTTCCAGGCCATGGAACAGCACCAGCAAGGGCGCGTCGACCGGCAGGGCGGGCGATTCGACCCAGGCGAGCTCGACGAAATCGCCATCGGGCAGCTCGAAGATCTCCTCGCCGAGGGGCGGTGCCGGCCGGGGCAGGGTTCGAGGCAGCAGGGTCTGCAGGTGACGGTTGGCGAACCCGGGCAGGGGGCGAAAGTCGGCAAGGTGCCGTCCGGCGATCATGATCGGTCTCCCCGATCATTCTCCAGGGCCTGCCAGAGCGAGTCCACGGCCTTGTGCGCCACATGACGACGCCGATACAGGCGAATCTCCAGTGGCACTTCCCAACGCTTGCCCCCCGCGGGTACCAGCTGCCCGGCGGTCAGTGCCGGTGCGACACTGCGATGCGGAAGCCAGCCGAGTCCGTACCCCAGGCCGACCAGCTCGCGGATATTGCCGCTCTGGATGCTCTCGTTGAGCACACTGAACGCCGGCGTATCGGGTTGCGTCTCGAGGTGGCAACGAATGGCCGTGTCGATCAAGCCTCGAGGATGATAGGCGATCAAGGGGAGCGAGCGGCGTCCGATACCCGCCAGGTCGAAACGCGGCCGTCCATCGGGCTCCGGCAACGAAACGGGAATCAGATACTCGTGGCCGAGCCGTCGGAACTCGAACGCCTCGGTCTCGAGTTCCAGGGGGCAGTCGCCGACCGGCCAGTAGCACAATACCAGGTCACACTCGTCGCGCCCCAGCGCCTGGAAATAGTCGTTCACCAGCCAGGCGGTGGCACGCAGGTAGGGCTTGACCGGCGGCGGAGCCGTCCAGCCGTCGAGCCACTCCGGCAGGAAGTTGGCCAGCAGACTCTGCGGTGCGGCCAGACGAATCTGGCCCGCCTGGCTCTCGGCGAGATGCCCCAGTCGTTGCCGGGTATTGGCCACACGGCGCGTCACGTCCTGGCACAGCGTCAGGAATTCCTCTCCCTCGGGTGTCAATGACAGCGGCAGTGTCTGCCGGTTGATCAGGGTCGCTCCCATCTCCTCCTCGAGGAGCTTGATGCGCCGCGAAAAGGTCGGCTGGGTAACATTCTGTGCTTCGGCCGCCCGGGAGAAGTGCCGGGTACGCGCCAGGGCGATGAAATCTTCCAACCAGCGTATTTCCATATCAGCCCTCATGCCGACGACCGGTCGACGGGATCGCCATCGACCGGTCACGGCGTCACGACGTTTCGGATAGCGTCTTGAAAAAACCGGGGGAGCCCGGATCGACGGGCTCTCACCTGGATTAGAGCGCCCGTATTATGCCAGAAACGCCGAGGGTCAGCCGATTCGCCCCTCTTCCACGGCATGGCAGGCCACCTGACCGCCGTCATCGGTGGCGATCAGTGTGGGCACTTCCTCGCGACAACGGCGTTCGGCATGGGGGCACCGGCCATGAAAGACGCATCCCGAAGGCAGATGAACCGGCGTCGGCACTTCGCCCTCCAGCCGGATATGCTGCGGACGGTCGTCCTCGAGTCGCGGAATGGCCGACATCAAGGCCTGGGTGTAAGGATGTCGGGGACGCGCGAAGAGGGTCGCGGTAGGCGCCACCTCACAGACCCGCCCCAGGTACATCACCGCCACCCGTGTGCCGAAATGCTCGACCACGGCCAGATCGTGGGTAATGAACAGATAGGTGAGGTTGTGGCGCTGCTGGGCCTCCATCAGCAGGTTGAGCACCTGGGCCTGAATCGAGACATCCAGCGCCGAGATCGGCTCGTCGGCGACGATGAACTCGGGGTCGACTGCCAACGCGCGCGCAATGGCGATGCGTTGGCGTTGGCCGCCCGAGAATTCATGGCCGTAGCGCGCGCCCCAGTCCGGATCGATGCCCACCGACTGCATGACGTCGCCGACCTTGTCCTTGATGCGTTGAGCCGTCCAGTCGGGGTGATGCAGCCGGATCGGCTCCTCCAGCGTCTGCTGGATCGTCATGCGCGGATTCAACGAGGCATACGGATTCTGGAAGATCATCTGCATGCGCCGACGATAGGGCAGCAACTGCCTGGTGGAGAGGTCGTCGATACGCTGGCCGGCATAGTGGACCTCGCCGGCGGACGGCGTGATCAGGCCCATCACGGTCCGCGCCACGGTGGACTTGCCGCAGCCCGATTCGCCCACTACGCACAACGCTTCGCCGCGCTGGATGTCCAGGTCGACACCGTTGATGGCGTGCACGTGTTCCTGGTGGCGAACCAGCTTGCCGCCCTTGAATTGCAGCTGCTCGAGGAAATCACCGGAAAGCGAGAAACGCTTTTCCAGGCCGCGTAGTGCCAACAAGGGTTGCGTGGCATCCGGGGCAGGGGATGTGGCGGTCGAATTCATCAGTCTTGCTCCTCGGCCGGAATGCGTTCGCTTTCGATCATTTCGGCGACCATGTGACAGGCGGCCTGGCAATTGCCGGACGTCACGAACTCGGGGACCTGATCATGGCAGGCCTGACGGCGACTGCCATCGGCGCGCTCGACGAAGGTACAGCGCGGATGGAAGGCGCAGCCGCTCGGCAGGTTGGAGAGCGATGGCATGCTGCCGGGGATCTGGTTGAGCCGCGACCCGGGCGTGGCCATCTGCGGCAGGGCATTGATCAGGCCCTGGGTATAGGGATGCTGCGGGTCATTGATGATCTCGCGAGTCGGGCCTTGCTCGATGACGCGACCGGCGTACATGACGAGCATGCGCTGGGTGACCTGGCTGACCACGCCGAGATCGTGGGTGATCAGGATCAGGCCGACATTGTGCTTCTCGCACAGCTCCAGCAACAGCGCCATGATCTCGGCCTGGATAGTCACATCCAGTGCCGTGGTCGGCTCGTCGGCGATGATGATGTCGGGATCGAGCAGCAGTGCAATGGCGATGATCACGCGCTGCCGCATGCCGCCCGACAGCTCGTGGGGATACTGATCGAGCCGGGCCTCGGGAGAGGGGATCTGGACCTGCTGCAACTTGTTCAGCGAGATGCTGCGGGCTTCCCGCGAGCTGATGCGGCGGTGCGCCTTGAGGCACTCGAGCATCTGCTCACCGATGGTCAGCACCGGGTTGAGCGTCATCATCGGGTCCTGGAAGATCATCGACATGCGATGGCCACGCACCTTGCGCAGCTTGCGATCGCTCAGGCCGATCAGTTCCTGGTCGTCGAAGCGGATGCTGCCTCCGGCGATGTAGCCCGGCTTGGCGATCAGGTTGAGCAGGCTGAAAGCGGCCACCGACTTGCCGGCGCCGGACTCGCCCACGATGCCCAGGCGCTCGCCGCGATCCAGGCTGAAACAGACGTCGCGCAGGGCCCGGACATCGCCGCCACGCAGCGCGAAGCGCACGTCAAGGTGGTTAACGTCGAGTAGAGACATGAGATTCAGCCCTTGTAGAGTCGCGGGTTTAGCACGTCACGCAGCCAGTCACCGAGCAGGTTGATCACCAGCACCAGTATCACCAGCACCAGGCCGGGGATCAGGGTGATCCACCAGGAACCGGACTGGAGGTAGTCGAAACCGGACTTGATCAGCGAGCCCAGCGACGGCTGGGTCTCGGGCATGCCGAGGCCGAGGAAGGACAGTGCCGCCTCGGAGATGATGGCGTTGGCCACCTGCACGGTGGAGATGACGAAGATCGGCGACAGGGTGTTGGGCAGGATATGCCGGAACATGATGCGGCGGCTGGGCAGGCCCATCACCCGGGCGGCGTCGACATACTCCTTGCCTTTCTCGGCGAGCACCGAGGCACGCACGGTCCGCGCATACTGCGGCCATTCGGCCAGGCCGATGATCAACACCAGCAGGGGGACGGCGTAGTCGCTGAAGGTGCCGCCACCGAAGATCGCCTTGAACAGGGCGCCGACGACGATGGCCACCATCAGGGTGGAAAAGGACAGCTGGATATCGGCCAGACGCATCAGGAAGGCATCGACACGGCCCCCCAGGTAGCCGGCCAACAGGCCGAAGCACACCCCCAGGGCGGCCTGCATGGCCACGGCGCCGAAGCCGATGATCAACGATACCCGCGCGCCGTAGAGGATGGTCGACAGCAGGTCGCGTCCCTGGGCATCGGTCCCCATGAGGTAGGTCGGGTCGCTGCCGTCCACCCAGAAGGGCGGCAATTCCGAGGCGAGAATGTCGATCTGCGTCAGGTCGTAAGGGTCCATCGGCGCCAGCCAGGGCGCCAGCACGGCGGCGGCGACCAGGACGATGAACACCAGCAGGCTGACCTGGGCGATCAGATCGCGCTTGAAACTGTAGAGCAGGTAGGAGTCGCGAAAGCGCTCCCAACGACTCGTGGGTCGGTTCGTCAGCGTGGTCATGCGGGTTTCCCTGTCAGCTTGACGGTGGGGTTGATCAGGCCATAGATCAGATCGACCAGGGTGTTGGTGATCACGAAGATCAGCCCCACGATCATCAGGTAGGTGACGATCAACGGTATGTCGGAGCGTTCGATGGCATCGAGAAACATCAGTCCCATGCCCGGCCACTGAAACACCGTCTCGGTGAGAATGGTGTAGGCCACCAGGGTGCCGATCTGTACGCCCCCCACGGTGATCACCGGCAGCATGGTGTTCTTCAGCGCATGCAGGAAATAGATGCGCCGCGGCGAGATGCCCTTGGCACGGGCGAACTTCACGTAGTCGGACTGCAGTACCTCGAGCATCTCGGCACGGATCAGACGGATGAACAGCGGCAACATGATCGAGGCCAGCGAAATGGCCGGCAGCACCAGGTAGGTCAGGCCCTCGAGCGAGGCGAAGTTGGTTTCCCAGGTGCCGAAGACAGGCACCGGATCCCCTCGACCATAGGCCGGCATGCCGCCCTCGGTGGTGATCAGGTCATTGAGCCAGGCCCCCCAGCCGGTACCGGCGGGGAAGGGCGTCCAACTGACACCGATGGCGAACAACTGGATCAACACGATGGCGGTAAGAAACACCGGAATCGAGATGCCGATGATCGAGACGCCCATGAAGAAGCGCGACAACCAGGCGCGTGGCTTGATGGCACTATAGACGCCGATGGGTACCGACAGCACGATGATCAGAAAGGTCGTCGCGGCGACCAGCTCCAGGGTCGCCGGCAGGTGGCGCATGATCACCTGAGTGGTCGGCTCGTTGAAGATGTAGGAATAGCCGAAGTCGAAATGCGCGGCATTGCCGGCGAAGCGCAGGTACTGGACCACGAAGGGGTCATTGAGACCGAGCTCTTCACGCAGGACTTCGCGCTCGCTCTCCGGCACGGACTGGCCGACCATCTGTTGGATGGGGTCACCCAGGTTGTCCTGGATGGAGAAGGCGATCACGCTGATGACGAACATCACCAGCAGCGCATGAAAGAGGCGCTTGATCAGAAAAGCGATCATGAGTGGCGTTCCATTATCGAGAAAGGCCCGGGCACGCGGTGACACGCCCCCGCCGGGGGCGTGTCACGGAGCGGGATGTCGAATCGCCGTCCTCTCGCCCACGGTCAGACGAGAGGCGGCGGGAAG
This sequence comes from Halomonas elongata, assembly GCF_029081005.1. GTDB lineage: Bacteria > Pseudomonadota > Gammaproteobacteria > Pseudomonadales > Halomonadaceae > Halomonas > Halomonas elongata_B. The sequence goes on from NZ_JAJQTQ010000011.1 coordinate 46,417, forward strand.
GTATTACTCTTCTTCTTCGACGACGAGATCCCCGAGGTAGGGGAAGTTCATCACGTTGACGATCGGCTCGAGGTCGACGTTGGTATCCGCGGCCCAGGCCAGATCCTGCCAATGCAGCGGGATGAAGGCGGCCTCGTCGTACAGCGTCTGTTCCATCTGCTGCAGCATTTCGGAACGCTTCGCCTGGTCGAGCTCGAGGTTGGCCTCGGAGACCAGCTTGTCGACTTCGGGATTGCAGTAATTGCCGGCGTTGTACTGGCCGGCGCCGGAGTCGGCATCCGGGCAGGCGGTAAGATACTCGTGGAAGTTGGCCGAGTCCTCGGTGTCGGCATGCCAGCCGATCATCATCATGTCGGCAACCCGGTCATCGTACTCACCCCAGTACTGGGCCTTGGGCAGCGTCTTGAGATCTACCGTCACGTTGATGCGCGCGAGCATGGCCGCAACCGCCTGGGCGATCTTGGCATCGTTCACGTAACGGTTGTTGGGTGCCATCATGCTGATCTCGAAGCCGTCTTCATAACCGGCCTCGGCCATCAACTGCTTGGCCTTCTCCAGGTCATGGCGGGGCTCCAGCTCCGCATTATGACCCGCGTAGCCCTCGGGCGAGAGTTGGGCGGCGGGTGTGGCAAAGCCCTTCATCAGACGATCGGCGATGCCCTCCTGGTTGATGGCATAGGCGAAGGCCTGACGAACACGAGGGTCCTGGAAGGCCTCGACCCGTTCCTGATTCATGTGGAAAAGAATGATCCGCGTACCGGACATGGTGACCAGTTGGGCGTTGTCATCTTCGCGGACACGCTCCAGGTCGTTGGGCGGTACCGGTGCGATGAAGTCGACATCGCCGGAGAGCAGGGCGGCCACTCGCGTCGCGTTCTCGCCGATCGGCTTCAGCACGATCTTGTCGACATTGCCCGGCGACGCCTCATCCCAGTAGTCGTCGTGGCGTTCGAAGGCGACGCGTACGCCTTGCTGACGTTCGGTCACCTCGAAGGGACCGGTTCCGGACATATTGCGCGAAGCGTAGGAGTTGCCGTTCTTGACGATCTCGTCCTTGGGGTCGCCGTCGCTGTCCTCCCCGGAGTAGAACTGGCTGTCCATGGGGAAGATATAGGTCGCCAGGTTGAGCAGCAGTGGATAGGGCTTCTCGGTCTTGATCTCGACGGTATGCTCGTCGACCGCCGTGGCACTCGCGATGGGGGCGAAGATCGCCTTGAAATCCGGGCTGCGCTTGAGCCGGTCGATGGTCCAGACCACGTCCTCGGCGGTGAAGGCATTGCCGCTGTGGAACTCGACGCCATCGCGCAACGTCATGCGCAATGTGGTGTCGTCGACCCGTTCCCAGTCGGTCGCCAGGCGCGGCTCGATCTCGAGATCCTGGGTCCAGCGCACCAGCGGGTCGAAGGACATGTGCGATAGTTGCAGGATACCCCCGGACAGTTGCTCATGGATGTCCAGTGACACCGGGTCGGCGTCGTAGGCCATGCGCAACGTGGTGTCGGCCTGGGCGGCCGGGGCGAGGGCAGCGGATGTCATGGCGGCGCCGATGACGCTAGCCAGCAGAGTCTTCTTGATTGTCATGTGTCGTTCCATGCCGGATGGATTGTTATCGGTATCACGACCGGCGGTCGTGATGACCATTATGGTCCATTCACCAACATAGAGAGGTAGAGGGGAAGCGCACAATCGAAATTGTGACACACCTCATGCGCCCGGCGAATAACGACGCCGGGCGCGAGGAGGGCGCTCAGTCTTCGCTGGCGGGTGTGACGCGGTCGATCCGATACAGTTGAGCGACCTGATCGAGCCCGTGGACACTGCATTCCAGGTCGGTAACGCGCCCGTCGCTCAGGCCATAGACCCAGCCATGCACGGAGAGCTCCTGGCCACGCTGCCAGGCGCGTTGAATGATCTTGGTGCGACACAGGTTCTTGACCTGGGCCTCGACGTTGAGTTCACACATGCGGTCGACCTGCTCGTCCTGCGACAGCGAAGACAGCGAGGCGCGATGCTGGCTGTAGAGGTCGCGCACCGAGTGCAGCCAGTAATCGACGATGCCGCACTCGCCGCCGGTGACCGCCGCACGAATGCCGCCGCAACCGTAGTGGCCGACGATCATGATGTGCTTGACCTTGAGCACGTCCACCGCGAACTGCACCACCGAAAGGGCGTTCATGTCGTTGTGGTGCAACAGGTTGGCGACATTGCGATGAACGAACACTTCTCCGGGGGGCAGGTCGATGATCTGGTTGGCCGGCACGCGGCTGTCGGAACAGCCGATCCACAGGTATTCCGGGGTCTGCTGACGCGCCAGACGAGCGAAGAAGTCGGGATCATCGCGACACATCTGCTCCGCCCAGGCGCGGTTGTTTTCCAGCAAGGTGTCGATGTCGTTGCTCATGGTCGGGCTCCGGCAGGATGGGACGAAAGACGAAGGAGCCTTCTTTTACCGCCAGCGGGGATATGGGTCAACCGCTCTCCCGAGGCGTCACCTTGGCTGGTATGATCGCGCCATTGCCCAATGGGCCTGGTTGGGGCCCGATCGTTCACAGGAGAATCACGTGTCAGAGTTCGACTATGACCTGTTCGTCATCGGGGCGGGGTCCGGCGGAGTGCGCGCCGCTCGCACCGCCGCCGCCACAGGGGCTCGGGTCGCCGTGGCCGAGGACCGTTATCTCGGCGGCACCTGCGTCAATGTCGGTTGCGTGCCGAAGAAGCTGTATTCCTATGCGGCCCATTTCCACGAGGCCTTCGAGGACTCCGGCGGCTTCGGCTGGCAATTGAGCGCCGAGCCGTCGTTCGACTGGGCGACCCTGCGCGATAACAAGATCGGCGAGATCAAGCGTCTCAACGGCATCTATGGCCGCCTGCTGGACAACGCCGACGTGCGCCTGATCAATGGCCGTGCCAACGTGGTCGACGCGCACCACGTCGAGGTCGGCGGCGAGACGATCAGTGCCGAGAAGATCCTGGTGGCCGTGGGCGGCTGGCCCTGGGTGCCGGATTTTCCGGGCAATGAGCTGACCCTGAACTCCAACCAGGTCTTCGATCTCGATGAGTTCCCGCAACGTTTCCTGGTACTCGGCGGGGGTTACATCGCCGTGGAGTTCGCCAGCATCTTCAATGGCCTGGGCAGCGAGTCCCATCTCGTCTATCGCGGCGAGTTGTTCCTGCGCGGGTTCGACAACGAGGTGCGCGAATTCACCCGCGACGAGATGGCCAAGAAGGGCGTCAACCTGCACTTCAACACCAACATCGAAGCCATCGAGAAGGTAGCGACCGGGCTCAAGGTCACGCTGACGGACGGGCGCACGCTCGAAGTGGACGCGGTGCTCGCCGCCACCGGGCGTCGGCCCCACCTGGCCGGGCTCGGCCTCGACCGGCTCGATGTCGCCACCAACGACGATGGGTCCCTCGAGGTCAACGAGCGTTTCGAGACCTCGGTGCCCTCGATCCTGGCGCTCGGCGATGTCACGGGGGCCCCCGAGTTGACGCCGGTGGCGCTGGAAGAGGCCATGAAGCTGGTCGAGCATCACTTCGCCGACACCGTGCCCGAGCCGCTGGATTACGAGCGCGTGGCCACCGCCGTGTTCTGTCATCCGAACATCGGTACCGTCGGCCTGTCGGAAGAGGCGGCCCGCGAGCGCTTCGAGGCGATTCGCGTCTACAGTGCCGATTTCCGCCCCATGAAGCATACGCTTTCCGGCAGCAGCGAACGCAGCTTGATGAAGCTGATCGTCGATGACGCCACGGACGTGGTGGTCGGCGCCCACATGGTGGGGGAAGAGGCTGGCGAGATCATCCAGGGCATTGCCATCGCCGTGCGGGCCGGGCTGACCAAGGCCCAGTTCGACCAGACGGTGGGCATCCATCCCACCGGCGCCGAGGAATTCGTGACCATGCGGACTCCGACGCGTCGTTGAGCCTCGAACTGTCACGACAGCGTCATTCGAGCGGGCCACCCTGAGGTGGCCCGCTGCGTTACGGGAACACTGAAGAGAGGGCCCGCGTGTCGCTATCGCCGTCATCCCCGGCGCTCGACACCAAGGATCTAGGCTAAACTCGAAGGAGGTACGATAGAACGCTGACACCTTCATGATGTGCCGATATCTTCTCAGGGAAGAAACCGCCACAGACGCGGCCTGGGCACTAGACCATAATTTTGTATTATGGATTGAAGCAAGCAAGATAACCTGGCTTTTGAAATGATCATAAGCGGCTGTTATGATGCCGAGCAAATTCGCTACAGCGAACCACGACAATGAACGCAACCTCAGAGCCCTTTACGACCTCCGCCGACTTGGCCAAGCCCAGCGTGGCCGATGCCGTGGTCGGCCACGAGGCCTCGCCGCTTTTCATCCGCAAACCCAGCCCCGATGACGGCTGGGGCATCTACGAGCTGGTCAAGTCCTGCCCCCCTCTCGACGTCAACTCCGCCTACGCCTACCTGTTGCTGGCCACCCAGTTCCGCGATAGCTGCGCCGTGGCGACCAACGAGGAGGGCGAGATCGTCGGTTTTGTCTCCGGTTACGTGAAGAGCAACGCGCCCGATACCTACTTCCTCTGGCAGGTTGCCGTGGGCGAAAAGGCGCGCGGTACCGGCCTGGCTCGCCGCCTGGTGGAGGCCGTGATGACACGCCAGGAAATGGCCGAGGTGCATCATCTCGAGACCACGATCACCCCCGACAACCAGGCCTCCTGGGGCCTGTTCCGCCGCCTCGCCGATCGCTGGCAGGCGCCGTTGAACAGCCGCGAATACTTTTCCACCGATCAACTCGGCGGTGAGCATGACCCGGAAAACCTCGTTCGCATCGGCCCGTTCCAGACCGACCAGATCTGAGCCGGAACGCCGCCTAGCCGGCCCGGTACGGGCCGGTTCCCCGTCTTCTCGATTCATCACTTTCATCCCACAGGAGGTCGCAATGCAGACCCAGACCCTCGAACGCATGGAGTCCGACGTTCGGACCTATTCCCGCTCCTTCCCGGTGGTCTTCACCAAGGCGAACAACGCCCGCCTGACCGATGAGGAAGGGCGCGAGTACATCGACTTCCTGGCCGGTGCCGGCACCCTGAACTATGGCCACAACAATCCGCACCTCAAGCAGGCGTTGCTCGACTACATCGACAGCGACGGGATCGTTCACGGCCTGGATTTCTGGACCGCGGCCAAGCGCGACTACCTGGAGACGCTCGACGAGGTGATCCTCAAGCCGCGCGGGCTCGAGTACAAGGTGCACCTGCCTGGACCGACAGGCACCAATGCCGTCGAGGCGGCCATCCGTCTGGCCAGGGTGGCTAAGGGACGTCACAACATCGTCTCCTTCACCAACGGCTTCCACGGCGTCACCATGGGCGCGCTGGCGACCACCGGAAACCGCAAGTTCCGCGAGGCCACCGGCGGCGTGCCGACCCAGGCAGCTTCCTTCATGCCGTTCGACGGCTATCTCGGCAGCAGCACCGACACCCTCGACTATTTCGAGAAACTGCTCGGCGACAAGTCCGGTGGCCTGGATGTGCCCGCTGCGGTGATCGTCGAGACGGTGCAGGGCGAGGGCGGCATCAACGTCGCCGGCCTGGAGTGGCTCAAGCGTCTCGAGAGCATCTGCCATGCCCATGATATCCTGCTGATCATCGACGATATCCAGGCGGGCTGCGGCCGGACCGGCAAGTTCTTCAGCTTCGAGCATGCGGGTATCACGCCGGATATCGTGACCAACTCCAAGTCACTGTCCGGCTATGGCCTGCCGTTCGCCCACGTACTGATGCGTCCCGAGCTCGACAAGTGGAAGCCCGGCCAGTACAACGGCACCTTCCGCGGCTTCAACCTGGCCTTTGCCACCTCCGCCGCCGCCATGCGCAAGTACTGGAGCGACGACACTTTCGAGCGTGACGTGCAGCGCAAGGCCCGCATCGTCGAGGAGCGTTTCGGCAAGATCGCCGCCTGGCTGAGCGAGAACGGCATCGAAGCCTCGGAGCGCGGTCGCGGCCTGATGCGCGGGATCGACGTCGGTTCCGGCGATATCGCCGACAAGATTACCCATCAGGCCTTCGAGAACGGGCTGATCATCGAGACCAGCGGTCAGGACGGTGAAGTGGTCAAGTGCCTGTGTCCGCTGACCATTCCCGACGAAGACCTGATCGAGGGGCTGGACATTCTCGAAGCCAGCACCAAGCAGGCCTTCAGCTGATCGCCTGATGTTCGCCACCGGGCCAGCCCGTGGCATCCTGTATCGGCCGGCCGCCAGGCGGCCGGCCCGTCATTGATTCACCGGAGAGTCGACATGATCGTTCGCAATCTCGAGGAAGCGCGCCAGACCGACCGCATGGTCACCGCCGAGAACGGCAACTGGGACAGCACCCGTCTGTCGCTGGCCGAGGATGGCGGTAACTGTTCCTTCCACATCACCCGCATCTTCGAGGGTACCGAGACCCATATCCACTACAAGCATCACTTCGAGGCCGTCTACTGCATCGAGGGTGAGGGTGAAGTGGAAACCCTGGCCGATGGCAAGATCTGGCCCATCAAGCCGGGCGATATCTATATCCTCGACCAGCACGACGAACACCTGCTGCGGGCCAGCAAGACCATGCACCTGGCCTGCGTGTTCACCCCGGGTCTGACCGGCAACGAAGTGCACCGCGAAGACGGCTCTTACGCGCCCGCCGACGAGGCCGACGACCAGAAGCCGCTGTAATCTGGCGTTGAGCCGCTGCGTGCAGGAACGAGCCCCCGGTCACCGATCGGGGGCTCGTTCTTTATGCGCGTGGCGCGATCTCGTGGTGACGTCCCGACGGCTGGACATGTCGGATTTTTCATGCCTATGATCGCGCCATGCTTGATTCATCGTCCAGCCATCGGCGACCCGACAGTGGTCGGAGCATGCCCAACGACCTGGTCAGCGAGCTCCTGTGCGGCATGCGTCTGAGCGGCATCCAGTACCGCCGCATTCAAGCGGCTCCTCCCTTCGGCATCGAAGGCTTCGGCACCATCGCCGGGTGGGCTCACTTCCACTTCATCGCCCGAGGGCCAGTGTATCTGCGTAGCCCCGGCGGTGCCGTGCACCGGCTCGAAGCCGGTGATGCGGTGCTACTGCCACGCGGTGGCCCTCATGAGCTGCTGTCATCGCCGGACCAATCCGCCAGTCGTGATATCGCCAGCTTCGAGGCTGCCCCCCTCTGCAAGGCCGTCAGCGCGGTGCGTGACGGTCCCCCGGAAGACTGCCAGGAGGGCGGGGCCGTCATTTTCAGCGGCTGCATGGAGTTCGATCTCGGCGGCATGCATCCGCTCGTCGGCTTGATGCCCGAGGTGATGCGTGTCGATACGCTCCTGGATCGGCATCCCGAGATACTGCCGATCCTGCAGGCCATGGAGCGCGAAGCGCAGGCCGAGCGGGCGGGTTTCGCGAGCATTCTGTCGCGGCTTGCCGATGTCGTCTCTGCCTTCATCGTGCGGGGTTGGGTCGAGTGCGGCTGTGGTGACGCCTCCGGTTGGGTCGAGGCCCTGCGCGACCCCAGGCTGGGGCGCGTTATCGCGGCCATGCATCGCGAGCCCGGACGTCAATGGACGGTTGCCGAACTGGCGAACCAGATGGGCAGCTCTCGGTCGGTCTTCGCCGAACGCTTCCTGACCGTCACCGGGCTGACCCCTCATCGTTACATGACCGAATTGCGCATGCGTCTGGCCACCCAGTGGATCAGTCGGGACGCACAGCCCATCGACGTCGTTGCCCAGCGCCTCGGCTATGGCTCCCAGGCCGCCTTCAGCCGTGCCTACAAGCGGGTGACGGGGCGACCGCCCGGAGCGGTCCGCGCAGAGGGGAAACGCGACAGGCTGCGAGCGTGAGCCTCGAGATACCATCCAGGCAACTCAAACCAGCATGCCCAGCATCACGCAAGCGTGCCTGTGCCGTCATGGCGTTGCCACGCCTCGCCGCCGGGGAGCCCGTCACCCGTATTGCCCTGGATCTCGGGTACGAAAGCCCCGGTGCCTTTGCCACCATGTTTCGACGACAGCTCGGCGAACAGTGCGAGAACGTCGAGCTGATAGACTACCTGCATCGTTGGCCGGATCCGCAGTTGATCCTGCATCTCATGGTCGGCGACATGCAGAGAATCATGGTTTATCCAGAACGCGGTTTCCAGTGTCGACAGAACGTACCGGAGGACGTGCGCGTTGCCCATGAAGCCTTGATCGCGCTGGGCTTCGACAAGCACTTGCCATGATGCCGCGGGGGCGTGAACAATCAGGCCGTCCCTGAACATCCGATTGCCAAGGACCGACGATGACCGCACGACAACGCCTCACCCTGAGCCTTGCCGATGCCCGACGCCTGCTGGTCCGCCATCATGGTCGATCGGCACCGCTGGCGGCGGCGATCCAGCGTCTGGGTACCATTCAGTTCGATCCGCTGGCACCGCTCGGCACCAACCCCGACCTGGTGCTGCAATCGCGAGTGCCGGGCTACCGGCAGGGCGATTGGCAGGAGGCGGCCTATCGTCGTCGACTGCTGGTCGATGGGTGGGACAAGCAGGCCAGCCTGATACCGCCCGAACAGTGGTGGGCCCAGATGCCTTTCCATCATTGGTTCGCCCGGCGCTGGGAGCAGCGTGGTGTCGATATCGGTTCGCCCGAGGCCCGGGAGATCCTCGATCAGGTCGAGCAGCGGGGGCCCTCGACGAGCCTCGAGCTGGGAGACCAGAGCTCCGATCCGGCCCTGCGCGGCAGCTGGTATGGCCCCAAGCGCTCACGCCACCTGCTCAAGGCTCTGTGGGACTCCGGACGCTTGATGACCCATCATCGCGTCAATGGTCGCCATGCCTATGATCTGCCCGCACGCGTATTGCCGGATGGGGCATGTACCGCGAACGTCGATGAGGATGATGCGCTGGAACACTTGATCGTGCGTCGCGTACAGGCCGTCGGCCTCCTGCGTCCGACGGCCGATGCCGCCGTCTGGTTTCTGCCTTGTCGGCGCGCCGAGCGCGACCGCATCGCCTCTCGAGCCCTCGACAAGGGGACCCTGATCGAGCTAGACGTGGAAGGTGAACGCTACTGGGCCACTCCCGAGAGCATGGCATGCCTGGATGATGTCGCGTCATCATGTGCCACGGATCGAACCATGCGGTTTTGTGCGCCCCTCGATCCGCTGATGTGGGACCGCCGCGGAATTTCTCGTGTCTTCGGTTTCGATTATGTGTGGGAAGTCTACAAGCCCCGCGAACAGCGCCGCTGGGGTTATTACGTGCTGCCGGTATTATGGGGGGATCGCTTCGTCGCGCGCTTCGACGCTCAGTGTCGAAAGGGCGTCCTGGCCATTCACGCCTGGCACTGGGAAGGCGACATCCTCCCATCCCGTCTGCCCGAAGGGCTGCCCGAGGCACTGCAACGGGCGGCCGGAGATTTCCTCGACTACCTGGATGCCGAACGGGTCGTGTTGCCCAGGGGCCTGGGTCGCGAGGCTCGACGGGCATGGCAAAGGGCCGCCAAATGACATACCGTCGCTCCCCACATGACCTTTTTCAGACACCACGACAGGCTGCATGACCATGAAACGATCCCTTCGCGACAGCATTTCGGTGATCTTGCTTGTCATACCGGTTGCCTTCAGCCAGCAGGCGGTCGCAGACGAGACGATGGACAGGCTCTGCCAGGCCAAGGCCGAGGAGATCCAGACGCAGCTGCGCATTGCCGAAGAGCACGGCAATGAACATCGCGTGCGCGGATTGAAAAAGGCCATGGAGGGTGTGCAGCGCCATTGCACCAATGAAGGCGTCCTCGAGGACGCTGAAGAGGACGTCAGCGAGAGCATGGCTGAAGTGCAGGAGCGTCAGGAAGCATTGTCCGAAGCGCAGCGTGAAGGCGACGCGGACGATATTCGCCAGCACAGCGAGGAACTCGAAGAAGCCGTGATGGAGCTTCGAGAGAGCCAGGACGAGCTGGAATCGCTCCAGGGCGAGCAGTAGCGTAGCCAACCGTCGAATCGGGCAGGTGGCCGTGGTGGAGAATGGTGGAGAAACCAGACCGTTTTCCATGTGCCACATGGAGGTATTCACACATCATTTAACATAATATACATTCTGCGAAATAATGGGAGACATCAATCCCGGAGTCATCGCTTCGGCGACTGCCGGATCATCAATCAAATATTCGAGACTCTCTGGCATATACCGTCCGAAAATGGCGCTCTATCCTCCTGAGCCAACGATGTCATTCAAGGAACAGGAGTCACAGATGCGTGATGTGTCACAACGGGCCGCGCCGGCATGGAGCGCGGTTTTCTCGATGACGCTCGGGGTTTTCGGATTGGTCACCGCGGAGTTTCTCCCGGTGAGCCTGCTGACGCCCATGGCGTCTGATCTCGGTATCACCGAAGGCATGGCCGGACAGACGGTGACGGCAACGGCCGCAATCGCCCTGGTGACCAGCCTGTTGATCACGGCGGCGACCCGGAAAGTCGATCGTCGCCACGTGCTCCTGGGGTTTTCGGTGCTGTTGATCATCTCGAATCTGCTGGTGGCGCTGGCACCGAACTTGCCACTGCTGCTGATCGGCCGTGTCCTCCTTGGCATTGCCCTGGGCGGCTTCTGGACGATGTCGGCAGCCACGGTGATGCGCCTGGTGCCCGAGGATAGCGTGCCGCGCGCACTGTCGATGATCTTCAGCGGTGTGTCGGTAGCCACTATCGTGGCGGCCCCCATGGGCAGTTTTTTCGGCGAGATCATCGGCTGGCGTAGTGTCTTCTTGATCGCCGCGATGTTTGGGGGGCTGGCCCTGGGGGTACAGTTCGCCACTTTGCCACGCATGGCACCGAACGCTCAGACGCGCCTGAAGACCCTGGTCGAGGTGCTGCGGCGCCCAATGGTCGGAATCGGCATGCTGGCCGCCGCCATGATCTTCGCGGGACATTTCGCCTTCTTCACTTATATCCGTCCCTTCCTCGAGACCGTCACCCGGGTCGATGTGAACGGCATGTCGAGCATCCTGCTGGGTTTTGGCCTGGCCAACTTCCTGGGCACTTTCCTGGCAGGCGTCATGCTCGAACGGAACATGCGTTTCACGCAAATCGTGATGCCGGCCACGATGGGCATACTCGGCCTGGGGCTGGCGAGTGTCGGTGGCATCCCCCTGGTCGACGCCATGATGATTGCACTCTGGGGCATGGCGTTCGGTACCGTTCCGGTCGCATGGTCCACCTGGCTGACCCGAACGGTGCCCGATGAAGCCGAAAGCGCAGGCGGCCTGCTGGTGGCGGCGATCCAGTTCGCGATTGCCAGTGGCGCGGCTGCCGGTGGGTTGATCTTCGACACCGGTGGCGCCGTCGGTGTCTTCGCGGTGAGCGGTTTCGTACTGCTGCTGGCGGCGCTGTTGATCCTGTTCGGCGTCAGGGCCCCGGTCACCGTTGTCTCCTGAACGATGCATGAGGGCGTCATCGTGACGCCCTCCCTGACAGCTTTCCTGACCCTCCTTCCTGTCCTTTCTGGTCCGTCGTGACGCGCTTGCCGCGCCCCCCTCTCTTCCTTCAAGCAAAGTCCATGCCATCGGCTCCCGACCGTCGGTGCGACGAGAGTTGATACCCTGTCGACGATATACCCGAGCGCGCGGCTGATAGAATGGATGATGGTTATCTCGTCATGACGCGCCGGTCGTCATCGTGGACACCGGGAGGCCGGCTCCTTATCATCCCTGCAACCCATGCATCCCGTTCACGTCAGTGCAAAGGACACCCACGATATGCCGAATCGCCCATCGTTGATGTTATCGCTCTTCGGCTCAATGACGTTACTCGGGGGGTGTGCCCTGCTGCCTCCTCAGTCTCCCGAACCGTCGCCCCCACCGGTGACGACGGCGCAGTTCGAGGCGGGCATGCAGCGTCTGGAAAGCAATCTCACCGCTCGCTGCGAGAACCAGTCACACCTGCTGTCGTTGCAGAGATTGGAACAACGGACGCTGACGGCCGATGTGCGTGAAGTCGGCAGCCTGTTGCGGAATCTGCGAGGCGATATTGCCGCCCTGGACGATAATCAGGGTGAAGAGGCCACAAAGGTCATCACCGAGTGCCAGGCGACCGATGACCGGCTGGCCAACAAGGAACTCCTGGGGCGCAGCGAGTGGGTTGGCCTGCCCAATGTCGGCACCTACCTGCAAGCCCGCGTGGACTCCGGGGCGGATACCTCCTCGCTGAGTGCCAACGAGATCACCAGCTTCGAGCGGGATGGCGAGGACTGGGTGCGCTTCAAGCTCGGCCTCGATGACGACGATAGTGTGGTCGAAGCGGTCAGGGACAGCTGGCTGGAGGCCCCGGTAGAACGTCGCGTGCGGGTGAGCCAGGCAGCAGGCGAGGAGTCCCGTCCGGTCATCGAGCTGCTGATGACCCTGGGCCCGATCCGTGAGACGGTGGAGTTCACGCTGACCGACCGCCGTCATCTCGATTACCCGGTTCTGCTCGGGCGTCGTTTCCTGATGGACATTGCCATTATCGATGTCGCGGAGGACTTCCTCCATGGGCGACCCGAGTTCACGAGCACGACCGACGACGCCGAGTCGCAAGACGAGACGCCCTGATACATGGATGTATTCCTCACTCTGATTCACCAAGGACGTTGATATGTCCCGACTGCCCTTCTATCTGGTCGTTGCCCTGTTGCTGGTTGCTGGCATCGGCTTGAGCATCCATCGCCATGTCCAGTTCGAGGTGCCCTGGACACCAGGCGAGCAACGGCAGGTCTGGGAAATCGAGGCGCAGGTGAATTTCCTCGCCGATGGTGGCCCCGCCAAGGTGGAGATGGCCTTGCCCTCTACCCAGCAAGGATTCCGGGTGCTGGCCGAGCACACGGCCTCCCCGGGCTACGGCCTCTCCTTTCTCGAGGAAAACGGTAGCCGCCGCGCCCTCTGGTCGATCCGCGATGCCACCGGCAATCAGCAACTCTATTACAGCAGCCGCATCCAGGTCGCTCCTCGGGCCCGGGCATCCGACGTTACCCCGCCTTCCCCGGAACCGGATGTCGCCTGGGAACGCCCCTACGATACCGCGGCGTCCCAGGTCATCGACCGCGCCTGGGCACGTAGTGCCGATCCCTTCACCTTCACTCGCGAGCTGATCCGCGACTTCAGCGAGCAGCGTCAGGGAGAGAATGCCCGCTTGCTGCTGACGCAGTTCGATCGTGTGCCATTGCTGGTCCGGCTGCTCAACCAGGCCGGCATCGCCGCACGCGATGTCAGCGGCCTGATGCTGGATCATGGACGACGCCGACAGAGCCTGACCCCCTGGATCCAGGTCTACGACGGTGAGGAGCAGGCGCTCTTCAATCCGGCTACCGGCGAACAGGGGCGCCCCGACAACCTTCTCCTCTGGGAGAATGCCGGCAAGGCGGTGCTCGAAGTCCAGGGGGGGACGAACTCCCAGGTCTATTTCTCCATGCTGTCGCGCAACCAGCCCGCCGGGGCCGCCGTGCGCAATCGCATGGCCGAGGCGTCCGACACCATTCTCAACTTCTCGATCCACAGCCTGCCTCTCGAGGAACAGGCACTGTTCCAGACGATCCTGCTGATTCCCATCGGGGCGCTGGTCGTGGTCCTGCTGAGAGTGCTGGTCGGGATCAAGACGTCGGGCACCTTCATGCCGGTGTTGATCGCCCTGGCCTTCATCCAGACGACCCTGGCCACCGGTCTGATCGGCTTCCTGCTGGTAGTGGCCGTGGGTCTGGTGATCCGCAATTATCTTTCCTACCTCAATCTATTACTGGTGGCGAGGGTCACGGCGGTCATCATCACGGTGATCGCCATCATCTCCCTGTTCTCGGTGCTGTCCTATCGCATCGGGCTCAACGCCGGCCTGACCATTACCTTCTTCCCGATGATCATCCTCTCCTGGACCATCGAGCGAATGTCGATCCTCTGGGAGGAAGAAGGTCCCAAGGAAGTCCTGATCCAGGGCGGCGGCAGCCTGTTGACCGCGGTACTGGCCTATCTGGCCATGAACAACCCCTGGATTCGCCACATCACCTTCAACTTCCTCGGCGTGCAACTGATCCTGATGGCGTTGATCCTGATGCTCGGCAACTACACCGGCTATCGCCTGCTGGAGCTGCGTCGCTTCAAGCCGGTCACGGAGGACTGAGCCGATGTGGACGACCCCCGGAAAGCTTCGCGCCAAGGGCATCATCGGCATGAACCGGCGCAATATCCGCTATATCGGCCGTTACAACGACCGACGGCTCTATCCGCTGGTCGATGACAAGCTCCAGACCAAGCTGCTCGCCCAACGCTACGACATCACCACACCGGCCCTGATCGGCACGGTGTCGACCCAGTTCGGCGTCAAGCATATCCGCGACATGCTCGATGGCCATACAGGGTTCGTCATCAAGCCGGCCAAGGGCAGCGGCGGCAAGGGCATTCTGGTCGTCGAGCGTGTCGAGGGGCAGCATTACGTCAAGCCCAGTGGCGCTCACCTGTCGCTCAAGGACGTCGAGCGTCATGTGTCCAATATCCTGTCGGGGCTCTATTCCCTGGGGGGATCGCCGGATGTGGCGCTCATCGAAGGCTTGATCAACTTCGACGAAACCTTCAACGAGTACACCTACGAAGGCGTGCCGGATATTCGCGTCATCGTCTTCAAGGGCTATCCGGTGATGGCGATGATGCGGCTCTCCACGGCCGCCTCGGACGGCAAGGCGAACCTCCACCAGGGCGCGGTGGGTGTCGGCATTGACATCGCCTCCGGCCAGGCGATTCGTGGCGTTCAGTTCGACCGTTCGCGCAACGATCACCCGGATACCGGCCATGAGCTGGCCAGCCTGCGGATCGGCAACTGGCGCACCCTGCTTCGGCTGGCCGCGGGCTGCTACGAGATGACCTCGCTGGGCTATCTGGGGACCGACATGGTGCTGGATCGCGACCATGGCCCCATGCTGCTGGAGCTCAATGCACGCCCCGGGCTGGCCATCCAGATGGCCAACGGGGAAGGCTTGCGCGAACGCCTGGATCTCATCGAGCGACAACCTGAAGGGCTCGAGATCGAGCAGCGCGTTGACTTCGCCCGGCAGCATTTCGCGCGGCGTAGCGAGCTGGACCCCGTGCAGGCCGCATCGGCATGAAGCAGCTTCGTCAGGGCTATCGCCGTTAAGCGTTGTCGCTCGGGCTGATCCGTCGACAGGCCTGCGAGGGGGCGCTGTGAATCCTTCCCTGGAGGCTACCGATGCCATCCATGGCATCGGACCCCCTCTCCGGCCTGTCCCCGGCGCCCCTCGCCAGATCCAACTGCGATAGCAGCCCTGGCAGCCTCGTGCGATGTCTGGCGATGGCGGTGCGCGGCGCGTAGAATGGGTCGTCAATCCCGAGACCGCATGGCCAGCATGACCGATTCCCGAGCCCTGATGGACCAGGCCGAACGACAGTGTCGCCATCGTGGCGTCCGCTTCACGCCGATTCGTCGGCGAGTGCTGCAGATGATCGCCGACACGCGTGGCGGACTGAAGGCCTATGACCTGCTCGATCGCCTCGCCACCGAGCATGCCTCTGCCCGCCCGCCGACGGTGTATCGCGCCCTGGAATTTCTCATCGACCAGGGCCTGGTGCATCGCATCGAGTCGCTCAATGCCTATGTGGCCTGCCCGTGCCCCGAGCATGCCCATGGCTTCCAGCTCTTGATCTGCCGCGATTGCGGCCGGGTCGAGGAGTTGCACCTCGACGATATCAACGAGCAACTGGGACAGCGTGCCCACGAGCTGGGGTTCACGGTGCAGCGTCAGACCATCGAGCTGCTCGGCCGTTGCGATGCCTGCCATGCGGTTCCTCAGACATCCTGAGCCAGCCGGAGTCCCAATGTCCGATATCTTCAAGGCGCTGGAAGGCGCCCCTCTCGACAGCCGTCGCCCGCTCGACGCTATTCTGGACGCTGCCCGCTTCAACGCCGATGGCCTGATGCCCGCCATCGCTCAACAGCATGACTCCGGCGAAGTGCTGATGATGGCCTGGATGAACCGCCAGACCCTGGAGGAAACCTTGCGGACCGGGCATGTCTGCTACTGGTCACGCTCCCGGGGGAAGCCCTGGCGCAAGGGAGAATCATCCGGACAGCAGCAACACCTGCGAGCGGCCCATCTCGACTGCGATGGCGACACCCTGCTGCTGCAGGTCGATCAGACCGGACCGGCCTGCCACAGCGGGCGTCGAAGCTGCTTCTACGTGGCACTCGATGAGCAGGAAGCCCGCGTCGTCAGCGAGCCGATGATCGACCCGCAAACCCTCTACGGCGACAAGACGCCCCACTGACCCCATGCATGCCCTCGCCCGTGGCCTGCGCACCGGGCTGGCCTTCATCATGATCGGCCTGGTGCGCCTCTATCAGTGGCTGATCAGCCCCCTGCTCGGCCCGCGCTGCCGTTACTGGCCCAGCTGCTCTCAATACACGGCAGAAGCACTGAAGGTGCACGGCCCCATGAAAGGCGGCGAACTGGCGGTTCGGCGCATCCTGCGCTGCCATCCCGGCGCTTCCGGCGGCATCGACCCGGTCCCCGGCGGTCCCAGTGAACGGCTGTGCCGAGAAGACCCCGAGCTGGATGACGACTTTCGTTGTCGCTAGACTGCCTTGTTCTAGTCGCCACCTTTCAGATCACGAAACCCGTTTTTTACTTCCTGTTCCAGGCGTGTCGCCAAGTCTTGATCCTGGATAATGGGGAACTCCTTGAGCAATTTGCCACTGATGCCGCCGTGTTGACGGATCGAGCGGATGATCCGGTCAATATGATCGTCGGGGCCCTCCAGCCAGTCCTTGATGGCCAACCGGGTCCGATACCAGGCGCGTTGCAGTGCCGCCTGCTCATGCATCTCATGTTCCAGAGTATGTTGAACCACTGCGCGAAGATACTCGACCTGTTGGGTCAGGTCAGGGTAACGCCATGTCGGCGCAGCCTGATCATAGGCTGAAAAATGGAAGTCGGATTCGATGCCATCATCGTAACGACGGCGCCCTTTCGAGAAATCCACTGCCCCTCTGAATGCATCCATCAACGGCTTGGAGTAACGCTCGAGAATGCGATCATACTCGGCACGCCGAATAGCCGACGACGTGATAGTGGCCGATATGGGGAGAATGAATGGCTCAGGTACCGCGCCGTCCCGGCGCAGGACGTCGTTGACCAGAAAGCGCGACACTCGACCATTTCCGTCGGCTAATGGGTGCAGGAACACAAAGCCGAAGCTGGCAACAGCCGCTCGGATGATCGATGGCTCTTCCCTGGTGACTGTCAGGAAAGCACGTAATCCCTCGAGCATCTCGGCAAGCCACTCCCAATGCGGGCATATATAGTGGACCACTGCACCATGCTGCAGTGAATTACTGCCAACGAAGACCGGTGAATGTCGTAACCCTGGGCGTATCGTCGAGATGCCCAGGATCGCACGCTGGAGTTCGGTCAGTGCTTGTGAGTCCAGAGGGTCGTCCAGGTCGCCGCAGTAACGCTCCATGGCTTCCGCAAAGCGCTGAATTCTGTCTCGCTGCTCTCCTTCGTGCTCGATCACGAAGCTGGCCCGACTTTCCTTGATCGTCAGCCATACGGCACTCCTGAGTAGAATATCAGCGCCGAACTCCCCTTCCATGGCCTCAAGCCTGGCGGTTACATCGAAATCGTTCAATGCCTTGACGGTCGGAGTTCTTCGTATCAACGGGCAATAGTCAGACGTTCCCGGCAAATTGTCATTGATACGCCAACGACGGTTTCGAATCGGCTGGCTTCTGGTGACATAATGTCGAGGGTCGAGAGCATCTCGATAGTTGCCGCCGACCTCGACGACATCCAGCTCACGGCCTGTCAGCCACTCGTAGAGAAAGCCCGCTCGACGGGCATATTGTCCAGTTGGCTCATGCTTCACCCACTCGGCAATTTCGCGTCCCGGCATGACGCCGAACAAACGGGCAAGGAATTCCAGGTGTATACCTTCATGCTTCAAGGCAAAGGCCAGGTGAGCCGTCGGCGTGTCGGCTGGACGCATGGCATCAAGATATGTCTCCTGACGCCCAGCCTCACGCTCATGGGTGTGCCGCGTGCGACCGATGCAACTCATCACTGGAAACGGCTGGGTCGCTTGAACACCGAAGTGTCGGACGAGCCAGCCATAACCGATTTCATCCTGCTCTTGAGCTGCCAAAATGATTATCTCGCCAAAAAAATGATTACATGCGCGAACTTTTCTTCAAAAACGATTATGGCAGGGTGTCAGATGGGGGGCTACCGAGTCACGCGGCCTCCTGCTCGGCGACGCGATAGATGCGCTCAAGCATGGCATTCAGGCCGTTGCTGCGGGTCGGCGACAGATGCTTGTCGAGGCCGAGGTCCACGAGGAAGTGCGGACTGGTCGCGCGGATGTCTGCCGGGTGACGATCATTGTAGATCCGCATCAATACCGCGATCAGCCCCGAGACGATGGCCGCATCCGACACGGCATCGAAATGCAGCAGCTCGCCGTCGAGACGGTGATGCATCCAGACATTGGACTGGCAGCCCTGGATCTTGAGTTCCTCGACCTTCCACTCCTCGGGGAAGGTCGGCAGCTGCTTGCCCATGTCGATGATGTACTGGTAGCGGTCCATCCAGTTGTCGAACATCTCGAACTCTTCCAGCAATTCCTGCTGGGCCTGTTCGGCGGTGATCTCTGTGCTCATGAGGGCTCCTGATTGCATCTGGCCATATTATACCGGTTGCTTCCCCGGTGCGTCCGCCCCCGCCTTGCCATGGACGGCCAGGCCGTGTCGCGATTGCTGTCGATGCCACTCCTCCGCCTCGGCATGCAGGTACCGTGCCGTGGTATCGAGGCGAGAGTGACGTGCCGTCTCGGCAAGATAGCGAAGCTCGACACCGGCCTGTGCCTGGTGCGTCAGCGCCGTGTGACGCAGCCAGTGCGGCGTGGCACGACGCAATTGTGCCACTTCGCGCCCGGCGTCGACACCGAGCTGGCGCTCCAGAGTACTGGCCGCTTGTTCGAAGGTCGCCCGAATCAACCGATACAGGTGATTGTCCCCCACGCCACGTTGGCCATCGAGTCCCCGCAGCAATGGTGTCGGCTCGTCGGGTGATGGTTCCGGCGAAAGTCCCAGGGAGGTCCGCCACTCGGCGAGCAGGCGCATCATGTCCGGTGGCACGGGAATGCGCGCGGTCTTGCCGCCCTTCCCTGTTACCCGCCACCACCAACGGCCCTCGAGACGAGTGAAGTCGTCCATGCGGGCGCCGCTCATCTCGCCGATGCGGGGCGCCAACAGATAGGCGAAGCCAAAGACCAGGCGCCGACGCATCCAGAGGAAGCGCTCACGACGGGAAGCCTGCAACGAGGGCGGCTGATCTAGCCATTGCCAGAGCCACTCCCATAGTGGCCGTTCCAGGTAGCGCTCGATCGCCGTCTGGCGATTGTCCAGCCGCCGTCGCTTGTCGCGCATCAGCCGGAACGGATTGTGGTCGAGCCACCCCGCTTCGACCAGCCAGGCGCACAGGCCCTGCAGGATGACCAGGCTCTGACGGCGGCTGGAGGGCGACAAGGGGCCACGGAACGGCCGCCAGCGCGGATCCTGACGAGCCCGGGTCGGACCGACCCAGCGCTCCTTCGGCATGGGATCGCCGAGAAAGGCTTCGAAGGCATCGAGATGATCTCGGCGCAACTCGGCAAGCGACATGTCTCGTTCGTTCAACCACAGCAAGAGCCGCTCGGCTTCGCGCCGGTAGGCCCGCTGGGTATTCGGGCTGGCGCGATACTCCCCGAGCCACAATGCCACCGCCTGGGCATCGCTGGTTGCCGCAATGCGTCCTGCCCCGCTTGTCGGGATGCCACCCGGGA
The DNA here is from genome assembly GCF_029081005.1 of Halomonas elongata. GTDB lineage: Bacteria > Pseudomonadota > Gammaproteobacteria > Pseudomonadales > Halomonadaceae > Halomonas > Halomonas elongata_B. The sequence continues at coordinate 66,242 of NZ_JAJQTQ010000011.1, forward strand.
GCAAGGCGCCGGCACCATAAAGCGCCGCTCCTATCTCCGAAGCCACGGCATAGGCCGGCTGCGGTACGCCTGCCCATCCCGCTGGCTCTCCTGCGGGCCATTCGTCCGCCACATGCCCTCCTGCCGTCTGTCTGCGAACCAAGGCCTGCAGTGTCACGCTGTAAGTCAAAATAATCAAGATAAGCCGCGTAATCTTGATTATATGCCGGGTAAAATAAATAAAATTACATTATCCATAATACGTAATAAGCTTTATCTTCGATCGTGAAAACGCTATCCTGCGCCTATTCATCGGATGGCCACGCGCCCCGATAACCCGACAAGGAGGCTTCCCATGGCACGCACCGGTGTGCGATACGAGGATGTACAGCGCGCCATCGATACCCTGATGGCCAAGGGGGAAGCCCCCAGCGTGCACAAGATTCGCGAGACGCTCGGCACAGGCAGTTTCACCACCATCAGCGAACATCTGCGCGAATGGCGCCGTCTGCGCGAAGAGAACCGTGACGTCCCGCCCCCTCAGGGCATGCCCGCGGAGCTGCAGGAACTGGCCGAGGCACTCTGGACACAGGCTCAGGAAGCGGCCAACCAGGCACTCGCCCACTACCGCCAGGAGGCCGACTCCCGCGTCGGTGATGCTCGACAGCAGGCCGCCGAGGCCGATCGCCGCGCCGAAGATGCCGAACAACGCGAGACGGCCCTTTCGGCGCACCTGACACAGATCGACCAGCGACTCGAACAGCGCACCAGCGAACTGGCCCAGCTACGCGCCGAGCACGAGGCCCTCCTGGCACAGGAAACGCGATCGCGCGAGCGCTGCGATGAGCTGACGCGACGTCTGGAAGCGGCAGAAGAAGACGCGAAACGCCGTGAAGAGGCGCACCGGCAGGCACTCGAGGAACAGGCAGAGACCCACCGGGAACGCCTCACCCAGGAGGAAGAGCGCAATGAAAGCGCCGAGGCGCGCTTGATGGGGCTGCTCGATCAGGAACGACAGGAACGTCAGGCCGCCGAAAAGGCACATGCCGGCCGGGAACAGCGCCTGACCCGACGACTGGAAACCACCCAGGAACAGCAGAACGCGCTGCAGACGGATCTTGCCACCGCTCGTCAGGCACTACACGAGGCCGAACAGGCCCGGGACAGCGCCGAACAACGGGCGGCCGCCCTGCGCGACCAGCACGAACAGCTCAATGCGCGTTTCGAGGAGCAGGAACGGCGCATGGCAGAACAGACGGAACAGTGGCGCGAACGTGAGCGCCACTTCGAGGAACGGCTATGGGCCTCGCTCGAGGCACTGCGTGAAGAATGGCGGACCGAGACGGCCGCTTCGCCGACGAAGGGGGACGACGCACCAGACGAAAGAGGCCCCGCATGAGCGGGGCCCGAGAAAGGGTTGCGCTTATTGCTTGAATGCAGAGTAGACAGACGGTGTTGTCGACACCGCCTTGATCGAGACGGCGTCCTTAGCGGTAGTAGGCGTTGGTGGTATCCGTATGATCGGTCACGTCGCGAATGCCCGAAAGCTCCGGGATGCGCTCCATCAGCGTCTTCTCGACACCATCCTTGAGAGTGATGTCAACGGCCGCGCAACCCTGGCAGCCACCGCCGAATGACAGGACGGCGACCTGTTCCTCGGTCAACTGCACCAGGCGGACTTCCCCGCCATGAGCTGCCAGGCCGGGATTGATCTCGCTATACAGCACATAGTTGACCTGGTCCTCGATGGGGCTGTCGGCATTGACCTTGGGCATCTTGGCGTTGGGGGCCTTGATGGTGAGCTGCCCGCCCATGCGGTCGGCATTGAAATCGACCACGGCTTCCTCGAGGAAAGGCACGCTGTTCTTGTCCAGGTAGACGGCGATCTTCTCGAGCTCGAGACGCTCGTCGCTGGGTTCCTCCTCGCCGGGCCGGCAGTAGGCCAGGCAGGTCTCGGCGTAGGGGGTCCCCGGTTGGGTGATGAAGATACGCACGGCAATCCCCTCGACGTTCTGCTTGGCCAGCAGTTCGCCGAGGTAGTCCTGGGCACTATCGGTGATCTGGATGCTGTCGCTCATGATGCTCTCACTGGTCTGGCCCCGACCGGGATGAGGCTAACGGACGCGGGCCGGGAATCGGTATTTTCCCTCATGGTAAGCGAGCGATGGCGCCGAGACAATCCCGAGTGATTTGCTGGGTCTTTGATGCCCTGCCGCCGGGCCGCACCATTTGCTACCATAGGGCGCCTATCCGGCGCGCCACGCCGAACAAGGAAAATACTGCACCCAATTGCGCGTGCAAATCGCTGCATCGTGCGGCGCTCTGCTCAGCGTTTTCCCAGGACCGATGCTTTCACGCTGGAGATCACCCCGACCCATGGCCGACGTTCCCGTATCCTCGCTCGTGACGCTTACCGACAGTCTCGCCGAACGCATCCTGATGCTGGATGGCGGCATGGGTACCATGCTGCAGAATGCCGGCCTCTCCGAAGAGGAGTTTCGGGGCGAGCGTTTCGCGGACTGGCCGACGGATCTCAAGGGCAACAACGACCTGCTGGCGCTGACCTGTCCCGATCTGGTGACACGCATCCATCGCGACTACCTCGAGGCCGGTGCGGACATCGTCGAGACCAATACCTTCAACAGCACCCGGCTGTCCCAGTCCGACTATGGCATGGAAGACCTGGTGCCGGAACTGAATCGCGAATCCGCGCGCCTGGCCCGGGGCATCTGTGATGCCGTGGCACAGGAAACCGGCGTGCCGCGCTATGTGGCGGGCGTGCTGGGCCCGACCTCGCGCACCGCCTCACTATCCCCGGACGTCAACGACCCGGCGATGCGCAACGTCACCTTCGACGAATTGCGCGACAACTACCGCGAGGCTGCCGAGGCACTGGTGGAGGGCGGCAGCGACCTGATCCTGATCGAGACGATCTTCGACACCCTCAACGCCAAGGCGGCGATCTACGCCCTCGAGGAGCTCTTCGAGGCGCGGGGCGAACGACTGCCGGTGATGATCTCCGGGACCATCACCGATGCCTCCGGTCGCACCCTCTCGGGCCAGACCACCGAGGCTTTCTGGAATTCGGTACGCCATGCCCGGCCGTTGTCGGTGGGCCTCAACTGCGCCCTGGGGGCCGAGGAATTGCGCCCGTACGTCGAGGAGCTCGCCAACAAGGCCGACACCTTCGTCTCCGCGCACCCCAACGCCGGCCTGCCCAACGAGTTCGGCGAGTATGACCAGACACCCGAGGAAATGGCAGCCATCGTCGCCGAATTCGCCGAGAGCGGGCTGGTCAACATCATCGGCGGCTGTTGCGGCTCGACGCCCGAGCACATCGCCGCCATCCACCGGGCGATTCGCGACACGGCGCCGCGCCGTATCCCCGAGCGCGCCCTGGCCTGCCGGTTGTCCGGCCTCGAGCCGTTCAACATCGAGCACGACTCGCTGTTCGTCAACGTCGGGGAACGTACCAACGTCACCGGATCGGCACGCTTCAAGCGCCTGATCAAGGAAGAGGACTACACCACCGCCCTGGAGGTGGCCCTGGAGCAGGTCGAGAACGGCGCCCAGGTCATCGACATCAACATGGACGAAGGCATGCTGGAGTCCGAGGATGCGATGGTGCGCTTTCTCAACCTGATCGCCGGCGAGCCGGACATCGCCCGGGTACCGATCATGGTCGACTCCTCCAAGTGGGAGATCATCGAAGCTGGCCTGAAATGCATCCAGGGCAAGGCGGTGGTCAACTCCATCTCCTTGAAAGAAGGCGAAGATGCCTTCCGCGAGCAGGCGACCAAGTGCCGCCGCTACGGTGCTTCGATCGTGGTCATGGCCTTCGACGAACAGGGCCAGGCCGATACCTTCGCGCGCAAGGCCGAGATCTGCCAGCGTGCCTACCGCCTGCTGGTCGACGAGATCCATTTCCCGGCCGAAGACATCATCTTCGACCCGAACATCTTCGCCATCGCCACCGGCATCGAGGAACACAACAACTATGCCGTGGACTTCATCGAGGCGACCCGCTGGATTCGCGAGCATCTGCCCCATGCCATGGTGTCCGGCGGCGTTTCCAACGTCTCCTTCTCCTTCCGCGGCAACAATGCGGTACGCGAAGCGATCCACTCGGTCTTCCTCTACCACGCCATTCGTGCCGGCATGACCATGGGGATCGTCAACGCCGGCCAGCTGGCGGTCTACGATGATCTTCCCGAGGAGTTGCGCGAGGGCGTCGAGGATGTCGTGCTCAATCGCCGCGACGACGCGACCGAACGCCTGCTCGACCTGGCCGACAAGTACAAGGACGACAGCAGCGGCGCCTCTCGCCAGGAGGACCTGGAGTGGCGCGGCTGGGAGGTCGAGAAGCGCATCGAACATGCCCTAGTCAAGGGCATTACCGCCTATATCGAGGATGACACCGAACTGGCCCGGCAGCGCGCCGAACGCCCCATCGAGGTGATCGAGGGGCCCTTGATGGATGGCATGAACGTGGTCGGCGACCTGTTCGGCGACGGCAAGATGTTCCTGCCCCAGGTGGTCAAGTCGGCCCGCGTGATGAAACAGGCCGTGGCCTATCTGATCCCCTATATCGAGGCCGAGAAAGGCGAGGATACCCAGGCCAAGGGCAAGATCGTCATGGCCACGGTCAAGGGCGATGTCCACGATATCGGCAAGAACATCGTCGGCGTGGTCCTGCAGTGCAACAACTACGAGGTCATCGACCTCGGCGTGATGGTGCCGGCGGAAAGGATCCTCCAGACGGCCCGCGAGGAAAAGGCCGACATCATCGGCCTATCCGGGCTGATCACCCCGTCGCTGGATGAGATGGTCCACGTCGCCAAGGAGATGCAGCGACAGAATTTCGATCTCCCGCTGCTGATCGGCGGGGCGACCACCTCCAAGGCCCATACGGCGGTCAAGATCGAGCCCGGTTACGAGCATCCGGTCATTTATGTCACCGACGCTTCTCGGGCCGTTGGCGTGGCCGGCAAGCTGCTTTCGCCGGGGCTCAAGGAAGCCTATGTCACCGAAATCCGTGAGGAATACGAAAAGGTTCGCGAGCGTAACGCCAAGCGTCGCCCCAAAGCCGCCGAGATCAGCTACACCGAGGCCCGCCGGCACAAGCCGGCCATCGACTGGCAGGACTATACCCCGCCACGCCCGGCGCTTGCTGGTCTTGAGGTCTTCGAGGACCATGATCTGGCACCCTTGGTCGAGCGTATCGACTGGACGCCCTTCTTCATGAGCTGGCAGCTGGCCGGCAAATATCCGCGCATCCTCGACGATGAAAAAGTCGGGGAAGCCGCTCGCAACCTGTTCGACGATGCCCAGGCCATGCTCGGGCGGCTGATCGAGGAACGGCTGATCCAGGCTCGGGGCGTGATCGGCATGTGGCCGGCCAATACCGTCGACGACGACATCATCGAGGTCTACGCCGACGAGTCGCGCACCGAGGTCGTCGAACGACTCCACCATATTCGCCAGCAGACCACCAAGAATCGAGAAGGCGTGTGCTATAGCCTGGCCGATTTCGTCGCACCCAGGGAAAGCGGCAAGCCCGACTGGATCGGTGGTTTCGCGGTGACCGCCGGGCACGGTGTCGAGGAACTGGCCGAGCGCTACAAGGCTGCCGGCGACGACTACAACGCCATCATGGTCCAGGCACTGGCCGATCGCCTCGCCGAGGCCTTCGCCGAACACATGCACGAGCGTGTGCGTCGGCAGTACTGGGGTTATGCGCCCGACGAGGCACTGGACAACGAAGCGCTGATCGCCGAGAAGTACCGCGGCATCCGCCCTGCGCCCGGCTACCCGGCCTGCCCCGATCACACCGAGAAGGCCACGCTGTTCCGCCTGCTCGAGGCCGAGACGCATACCGGCCTCTCGCTGACCGAGAGCTTTGCCATGTGGCCTGCGGCAGCGGTGTCCGGCTGGTACTTTGCGCACCCGCAGTCGAAGTATTTTTCTACCGGCAAGATCACCCGCGATCAGGTCGAGACGCTGGCCGAACGCAAGGCGATGTCACTGCCCGAACTGGAACGCTGGCTCATGCCGGTGCTCTCCTACGACCCCGACTGACATGTCCGAACGCGTCACCTCTCCTGTGCGTTCGGCAGCCGCGATTGCCTCGCGGCTGCCCGACGGCGACAGGCGTCGCATCATCCTGCGCCTCGCCTTGCCGATCATCGGCGGCATGCTCAGCCAGAGCCTGCTGAATCTGATCGACGCCGCCATGGTCGGCGCCCTGGGCGAGATTCCGCTGGCCGGTGTCGGCATCGGCGGTTATGCCATCTTTCTGATCACCGCCGTGGTGTTCGGGCTGTCTTCCGGCGTGCAGGCCCAGACCGCCCGACGCCATGGCGAGCAGGCATGGGGATGCCGCGCTCAGGCCTTGAACGCGGGACTCGCCATCGCCCTGGTCGTCGCCGTGCCCTTGACCCTGCTCTGTCTGTGGCAGGCACCACGACTGATGAGCTGGATCAACCAGGATCCGGCGGTAAATACCGAAGCGGTGGCCTACTTCCGCTGGCGCGTGGTGTCGCTGGTCCCGGTGGCCATGATCTTCTGTTTTCGCGGATACTGGAACGGCATTCAGCGCACCGGGCTCTATCTACGCATCATGCTGGCGATGCACCTGGTCAATGGCCTGGCCAGCGTCGGCTTGATCTTCGGCCTCGCGGGGCTACCTGCCATGGGCGCCGCCGGCGCCGGTGCCGGTACCACGCTCTCGCTATACGCGGGACTGGCGATCTGGGCCTTCTACAGCTTGCGCCACGCCATGGCCAGCGGCTTTCTCGCTGCGCGTCCTCGTCTCGAGACCCTGCTGACGACCCTGCGGCTGGCCATTCCCCATTCCTTCCAGCAGATCTGGTTCGCCGCCGGCTACGCCATGCTGTTCTGGATTCTCGGCCATATCGATACGGCCAGCGTGGCAGTGGGTCATGTGCTGGTGAACCTCTCGCTGCTGCTGATACTGCCCGGTGTCGGGCTAGGCATGGCGGCAATGAGCCTGGTGGGGCAGTCGCTGGGGCGCCAGGACCATCGCGATGCCCATCGCTGGGGGTGGGACGTGGTGTCCATTGCCCTGCCATGCCTGTTGCTTCTGGCCCTGCCGCTGCTGGCCTTCCCCGACGCGGTATTGGGCCTCTTCCTGCACGATGCCGACCTCATTGCCCTGGGACGACGCCCCTTGCAACTCACGGCCCTGATGATCGTGCTGGACGCCGCCGCCCTGGTATTCGCCCAGGCCTTGCTTGGCGCCGGTGCCAATCGGACCGTGATGACCACGACCCTGACGCTGCAATGGCTGGTCTTCTTGCCGCTGGCCTGGTGGGTCGGTGTTCATCAGGAACTTGGACTGCTCGGCATCTGGTGGGTACAACTCGGCTATCGATGCCTGAATTCCGCCTGGTTCGCGACCATCTGGCAACGCGGCCGCTGGACAGCGCTGAGCGTATGATGGGATGCGTGGAAATGCGTCCAGGGACAGGGCGAGATGCCGCTCCTCATTCCATTTCGAATATAAACTATGCACATTTATTCTTTTCTCGTATAAAGATCACCCGGTAAGCTAGTCGCAACCGTGCCACTTCCCTATCGTAGGAAGGCGTAGAATGTATCGCTACGACAATCATGACCAGACCCTGGTGGACGAGCGCGTCGCCCAGTTCCGCGACCAGATGCGCCGTTATCTGGAGGGCAAGATCAGTGATGAGGAATTCCTGCCTCTGCGTGTGCAGAACGGCCTCTATATCCAGCGCTACGCCCCCATGCTGCGTATCGCCATCCCCTACGGCATGCTGGCCTCCTACCAGTTGCGCAAGCTCGGCGAGATCGCCGCGCGCTACGATCGAGGCTACGGTCACTTCACCACGCGCACCAATCTGCAGCTGAACTGGCCGAAGCTCGAGGACGTGCCGGACATCCTGGCCGATCTCGCCAGCGTGCAGATGCATGCCATCCAGACCAGCGGCAACGACATCCGCAACACCACTACCGATCAGTTCTCCGGCATCGCCGCCGACGAAGACGTCGATCCGCGGCCCTGGTGCGAGCTGATCCGGCAGTGGTCGACCTTCCACCCGGAATTCGCCTATCTGCCGCGCAAGTTCAAGATCGCCGTGACCGGTGCCGAGGAGGATCGTGCGGCTATCCAGGTTCACGATGTCGGCCTGCGTTTCTGGCGCGACGACGCCGGCGACGTTCGCGTCAAGGTGCTCGCCGGTGGCGGCCTGGGCCGCACGCCGATGATCGGTGGCGTGATGTGCGAAGACCTGCCGTGGCGCCATCTGCTCACCTATCTGGAGGCCCTGGTGCGGGTCTATAACCAGTTCGGTCGTCGCGACAACAAGTTCAAGGCGCGCATCAAGATCCTGGTCAAGGCACTGGGCATCGACGAGTTCCGACGCCGAGTCGAGGAAGAGTGGGCTCATCTCAAGGATGGCGCCCAGACCCTGACCGAGGAGGCGGTGTCCGCCGTGGCCGAGCACTTTGTCGACCCGCCCCGCCGCGAGGTCGCCGACGACGCCATCGAGGCTTACGAGCGCCTGCGAGGGGAAAATCGCGCCTTCGCCCGCTTCGTGACCAACAACGTCACCGATCACAAGGTTGCCGGCTACAAGGCCGTGACCCTGTCGCTCAAGCGTCACGACCACTCCCCCGGTGACGTGACCTCCGAAGACATGGCCGCAGTGGCTGACCTCGCCGATGAATTCGGCTATGGCGAGCTGCGCGTCACCCACGAGCAGAACCTGGTGCTGACCGATGTGCCGGTGGATCGCATGGAGGAGCTCTGGCAGCGTCTCGACGCGCTCGGCATGGCCAATCCGACCGTGGGCACCCTGGCCGACCTGATCTGCTGCCCCGGCGGCGACTACTGCTCGCTGGCCAACGCCAAGTCGATTCCGGTCGCCCAGTCGATCCAGGAACGCTTCGAGAACCTGGATTTCCTCTATGACCTGGGGCCCCTGGAGCTCAACATCTCTGGCTGCATGAATGCCTGCGGCCATCACCATGTGGGCCATATCGGCATTCTTGGCGTCGACAAGAAAGGCGAGGAGTACTACCAGATCTCGCTCGGCGGCAGTCAGGGCAACGAATCGTCCCTGGGCAAGATTCTCGGCCCGTCCTTCTACCGCGAGGACGTGACCGACGTGATCGACAAGCTGCTGAAGGTCTATGTCGGAGAGCGTACGCCCGACGAGACCTTCCTCGACACCTATCGTCGCATCGGCCTGAAACCCTTCAAGGAGCATGTCTATGCCTGAACAGCATCGAACCCTGATCGCCGATCGCCGCGTCCAGCATGACGGCTGGGTGCTCCTCGAGGAAGGTGCGGAGCGCCCCGCGGACACCCGTGTCATCGTCTCCGTGACGGAGTGGCTGGACGCCCCGAGCGAGAACGTCGCCCCGCTGTTGAGCAGCGACACCGAGCTCACCCTCGAGCTCGCCAGGCACTTGCTCGACGCGCCGCTGATCGCCATCGACTTTCCCAAGTTCACCGATGGACGGGGCTACAGCATCGCGCGCCTGCTGCGGGAGCGTTACGGGTACGGCGGCCAGATTCGTGCCGTGGGAGACGTGTTGATCGATCAGTTGTTCTACATGTCGCGCTGCGGTTTCGATGCGTTCCTGCTGCGCGAGGACCAGATCGTCGAGGACGCTCTGAACGCCCTGGACACCTTCAGTCGCAGCTACCAGCCCGGGACCGACACTGGCGAACCGCTGTTCCGGCGCCGAATGCGTGAAGCCCGTCGCGAGCAAGCCGTCGCCTGACACGGTCGGTTCGGAAACGCCGCAAGAGCGCCGAACGAAAACGGCAAGCCCCTGCAGACAGGAAGCCGGCCTCTGGCCGGCTTCCTTGTGTCATGGCCCGTGGTTCCTCAACCACGACGCTTCTGCTGCCGTTCGCGATTGTCGGCCCGGGCACGCTCGCTCTTGCGCAGCATGACCCAGGTCGCGCCGATTCCCCCATCACGCTGCCCCGCCGAGGCGAATGCCTGCATGTCTTCCACAGCGGCGAGCCACTTGGCGAGATAGGAACGCAGCACATTGGATGGGCTGTCGATCTCACGGCCCCGACCATGCACGATCAACACCGAGCGCAGGTCGTGTTCACGAGCCTCGCGGAGAAAACCGGGCAAGGCACGACGACATTCTTCCAGCGGCCGACGCAATAGATGCAGGCTGGCCTGGGCGGGATAGCCGCCGTGACGCAGGCGCTCCACTACCCCCCACTGAATGCCGTCACGGCGAAACTCGAGAGGATCGAAGGGAGGCACCAGGTCGACGAAGTCGTCCGACAGCCCCAGGCGTGCCTCGCCTTCGGCGACGGCGCTTTCTCGCCTCGCCAACTGGGCGTCGCTGGGGTCGCGACGAGGCCGACCGGGATCGGCACGATCATGGCCACCACGCACGGGTCGCACCTCACCCACCAGTGCCCGGAAATCCATCTCGTCATGCTGGGGCTGAGTCATGGGGCACCTCCGTCTCGAATGGTGAGTCCTCCATCCTAGCGCCCCGTGTCAGGCGAGCAAAGCGTCGTGATGGGTCTCGAGTCGACCGCATCTTGTGGCAGGATATGGCTTTTGCGTCGACGAGACCGATCCTGATGTCCTTTCGCCGTCTCGCCCTGTCGAGTCTGTGCCTCACGCCTTTCGCCCTTGCCGGCTGGTTCTGGTTGACCTGGCTCAGTCCCTGGACCTATGAGCGCCCGGACGCACTGCCTGACGTGGCAAGCGGTCAACACCAGCTCTTCGTTTACGGCACCCTGCGTCATGCTCCGATTCGCTGGCTCGTCTACGGTCGAGCCGGAGACCCGGAAACGGTGACATTACCCGGCTACCGACGCGAGGGGCTCGATCTGGAACCCGCCGAGGGGAATAGCGTCCCCGGACTGCTGTTGACGGTGGATGCCGAGGAACTCGAACGGCTCGATCGCTATGAGCGGCTCGGTATTCGGTATTATCGGCAAGAGGTCACGCTTTCCAGCGGTCAACAAGCCTGGGTGTATCGACGGCTGGATTCGGTAAGATGAATGTCGAGTTTTTATCAAGGAAGATAACGGTATAAAACCAAGATCCTTTTCTCAAGAAGGCCTCGATACGCCACCCTCTATAGGACAGGCCATCATTTCACCAATGATGCGAACACGAACAAGGAGCGTGTCATGGAAGCTGAACTGACACTGCTGGAGATGCTCACCCGCTTGTCGGCTGCCTCGGGACTGGCGCTGGTGCTCGGCATCGAACGTGAATTCCGTGGCAAGCCAGCGGGCCTGCGTTCTCACATGCTGGTCGCCCTGGGCGCTGCCGCCTTCCTTCTGGTCGGACTGGAAATCCTGTACGCCACGGCTGGAGAAGACTCCTCGGCACGCATCGACCCGACCCGTATCGTCGAAGGCGTGATCGGCGGCATCGGCTTTCTCGGTGCCGGCAGCATCATTCGCAGCGGCACCAGTGTTCAAGGCATCACCACCGGTGCCTCGATCTGGCTGGCCGGCGCCATCGGCATTGCCGCCGGTGTCGGGGACCTGGCCCTGGCTGCCATGGTCACGGTGCTGGCGCTGATCATCATGACGGTGCTCGGCGCCATCGAGCGCGCCCTGCCCTGGCACAAGCGGGATGACTGAGGGGTATGTTGTGAGGCTCAACGGCGACGGCCTACAATGGCTCGGCGCTATTCGACTCGACCATGAGGCCCTGCCATGTTGACCCTGCTGCACAACCCGCGCTGCTCGAAATCCCGTCAGGCTCTGGCACTGCTCGAGGAACACGGTGCCGACGTTCGGGTTCGCCGATACCTGGACGATCCTCTCGACGAGAAGGAGCTTCGGGCCTTGATGTCACGACTGGATGCCGATGGCACTGCCCTGGTGCGGACCAATGAAGCCGAATGGAAGGCTCTGCACGCCGACCTCGAGGATCCCGATCAGGTCGTGCATGCCATCCTCGCCCACCCGAAGATCCTGCAACGCCCGATCGCCGACGATGGCCAGCGCGCCGTGATCGGACGTCCTCCGGAGGACGTGCTCGGCCTGCTCGACTGACCCGCACCCCCTTTTCCTTTCGCTCCAGGAAGCCGCATGCCATCCCAACCCTACATCCTGATTCTCTACTATTCGCGCCAGGGCGCTACCCGCGCCATGGCCGAGCGCCTGGCAGCCGGCGTCGAATCGATGCGCGGCATCGAGGCCCGCCTGCGCACCGTGCCCCCTGTATCCCCTACCTGCGAAGCGGTGGACCCGGAAATTCCCGCCGAAGGGGCTATCTACGCCGATCTCGATGACCTGCGTCATTGCGCCGGCCTGGCACTCGGCAGCCCGACCCGCTTCGGCAACATGGCCGCGCCCTTGAAGCATTTCATCGACACGACCAGCGAACTCTGGCTGGGAGGCGCCCTGGTCGATCGGCCGGCCACGGCCTTCACTTCCACTTCCAGCCTGCATGGCGGCCAGGAGACCACACTGATCTCCATGCTGTTGCCCCTGCTGCACCACGGCATGGTCTATGCGGGCCTGCCCTACAGCGAGGTGGAGTTGATGGAGACCCAGGCCGGCGGCACGCCCTACGGTGCCAGCCACCTGGCCGGCAAGCGCAGCGATCGTCCCCTGGATGATCATGAGCGCCGCCTGGCCTTCGCCCAGGGCAAGCGCCTGGCACGCCTGGCGCTTGCCCTGGGCCACCATGGCGAGGAGGAAACATGAAGCGCTGGCTGGACAATCTCGAAGAACGCGAGGGACTGACCGCTCTGGTGACCCGCTGCCGGCGTCTGGTGATCGGCAGTTATGCGATACTGATCCTGATGATGATCTACCGAGGCGTGGCCGTGGAAAGCGATGCCAGCCGCATCGGCCCCATGGTGGCCTTCGTGCTGCCACTGGTGCTCTTCCTGCCCTCCATCCTGGCCAGGCGTGCCAGGGGACACGCCTGGCTCGCTTTCGTCAGCCTGCTCTACTTCGCCCAGGGCGTGATGGTCGCCGGCCTGCCCGGGCAGATGGCGCGAGGCAGCCTGGAGGCGCTGGTCTCGCTGGCACTGTTCGCCGGCTGCACGGGATATGCCCGCTTTCGCAGCCGCCAGGTCAAGGCAGAGGCGTGACCCGACCGCTCATCCTCGAAGGCTCTCGACTTTGGTCCAGCACTGGTGGGCCCTCCCTTGATGGCATCACGCTCATCCAGGCTAGAGGGTCCTCATCGATCCATGACATCGACCAATCATGTCTTGAGCTTGGCACGCCGAGCGGCGACCATGACCGCATATTCTAGGAGAACGCCATGACACGAGATATTGCCGATATACGGCGCGATTATGAGGGTGGCCGGCTCGAAGAGGACCAGATGCCTGAACGGCCCATGTCCCTGTTCGACGAATGGTTGGCACTGGCCCTGGAGGCCGAGGGCGACGATGGCAACGTCATGACGCTGGCTACCGTCGACAGCCAGGGCATGCCTCATGCCCGTGTGGTGCTGCTCAAGGACATCAGCGAACAAGGACTGGTCTTCTATACCAACTACCAGAGCCACAAGGGCAGCGAGCTGGCCAATGTCCCGCATGCCGCTCTGGTCTTCTGGTGGCCCTCCCTGGGCCGTCAGGTGCGCGTCGAAGGTGCCGTGGAGCAGGTCAGCGACGAGGAGTCCGACGCCTACTTCGCCAGTCGACCCCGAGCCAGCCAGCTGGGTGCCTGGGTGGCTACCCAGAGTGTGGTAATTCCCGGTCGAAACTGGCTCGAGGAACGTGAGCAGCGCTTTCAGCGAGCCTATGAGGGCCAGGAGATCGAGCGGCCCGGCCACTGGGGTGGCTATCGTGTGGTGCCCGAGATGATCGAATTCTGGCAGGGCCAGCCCAGTCGCCTGCACGACCGCATCCGCTACGAGCGACGCGCCGATACCTGGAGCCATTTCCGGCTGGCTCCCTGAGAGGGACCTTCCCGTCAATCCTTCAGCGTTTCGAGACGATGGCGCTGCCATTCGCTGTGCGGTTCGTTGAGACGCAGTACGGCATCCACGACCTGCTCCTCCATGTTATAGCGCTGGCGAAAACCGAGCTGCTTCATCAGCGCACGCATGGGATGGTTGTCGGCCATGATCTGGCCGACCATCTCCAGGGTACCGACGCCCTTGCTGTAACGGATCATGCGTTCCATCAGCAACTTGCCGATGCCCAGCCCCTGCAGGTCGTCACGGATGATGATCGAGAACTCGGTGCGAATATTGTCGGGATCGTTCCAGACCCGCACCACGCCGAGCATTTCCTTGGTGCCATCCTCGAGCGGATGTTCGGCGATGAAGGCCATCTGGCGGTCATAGTTGATATGCGACAGCATCGACAGATCCCGCTGTGACAGATCGGCCTTGTTGTGGAAATAGCGGAACCGAATGCTTTCCTCGGAGAGCTGGGTGTGAAAGCGCGTGATCAGCGGGGCGTCCTCGGCGCGTATCGGTCGTACCTCGACATCCCAACCGTTGCCCAGCTTCACCCACTCGCGCAGTTCTTCCGGATACGGCATGATCGCGAAGCGCGCCGGCTCGCCTAGGTCCATGGCGAAATCCACGGCCACTACCCCATCGCGATTGAGCAGGACCGGATTGAGTTCCAGCCCCTTCAACGTCGGCAGATCGCTGGCCATCTGAGAGAGCTTGACCAGCAATTCACAGATACGCTCGATGTCCCGTTCCGGGTCACTCGAGTGCGCGTGAATCAAGCGCGCCGCATGGGTGCGTCCGACGACGTCGGCCGCCAGTGACATGTTCAAGGGCGGGAGGGCTATCTGCCGGTCGGCGAGGATATTGACCTTGTAGCCACCGATGCCGAACAAGATCAACGGGCCGAACACCGGATCCCGCGTGATACCCGCGCACAGCTGCATGGAATGCTTGCCGCGCTGCATCGCCTGAAGACAATACTCGCGAACGGCCAGGTCGGGAAACTTCTCGCACACCTTGTCACCCAGGCGTGTGACGCCTTCGGCCACCTGTTCGGGGGTGTCCAGGTCCTGCAACAACCCCGCCGAAAGCTTGTGTGGATGGCGTCGATAACGAAAGGGGTGGCAGTTGCCATCGTGCACCACCTTGAGCGCCATGGGGCCATCGAAGCTTCTGGCCGCTTCGCTGGCCTGGTCGGGCGTCTGCAGGTACCGGCTCGGGGCGGAGGGAATGCCATAGGTCTCGAGCACCCGCGAGACTTCGGAGTGATCGAGGCTCTGGCGCCCCTCGGCACGAACGCTGTCGATCAACTCACGACAGCGGGCACGGATCGCCGGTGTCGTGGCAAACGGCAGGCTCGGCGGCGTTTCCTGAAGCAGCGCCTGTACCCGCTGATAGTCGACCATATGCATGAAGGCCTTGATGGCCTTCTCCGGCGAGATGTAGGTCGGGATGCCCGCCTGGTTGCACTCGTGCCGAGCCGACAGGGCCTCCTCCAGCCCCATCCAGCTGGTCAGGAGATTGCGCTTGAAACGCCTGCGCGCGTCGATGACGGCTCGCGCCGTCTCCGCCGACGGCGCCAATCGCGTCGGCGCATGCACCACCAGTACGGCATCGACGCCCGGATCGGCCGCGACCAGCTCCAGCGCTTCAACGAAATGTGCCGGTGTAGCCAAGCCTCCCAGATCGACCGGATTCTCGCCCGGCTTGCTGCGATCCCGCTGCTCCTGACGCAATCGTCGCTGCGTCGATGCCTCGAAGGTTGCCAGACGACCGCCGGCGCTGATCAACTTGTCGATGGCCAGCATCGCCGGCCCCAGGCCGTTGGAGACCACCGCCAGACGATCGCCACGCAGGGGCTTCATGCGTGACAGGGTTTCCAGGGCATCGAAGAGTTCATCGGAGTCATCGACGCGCACCACGCCGGCACGGGCGAAGGCGGCATCGAAGACTTGGTCGCGATTGGCGATGCCCGGTGTCGCCGGCAGGTTCGAGATATCCGATTCCGCGGTGCGGCCGCTCTTGATGGCCAGCACCAGACGGTGGCGAGAAGCATCGCGCATCGCGGTCATGAGATGCTGGGCGTCGAGGATGCGCTCCAGGTGCAACAGGATGGCCTGAGTCGGCGCGTATTGATTGATGTAGTCGATCAGGTCGGGCAGCATCACGTCGACGCTGTCCCCCAGCGTCAGCAGATGCGAAAAGCCGATGCCTCGCCCCGCTGCCCAGTCGATCATGGCGTTGCCCAGCATGCCGGACTGCCCCAGATAGGCAACGCGCCCGCGCTTGACCGGTTGACTGGCGTAGGAGGCATTGAGTCTGCGGCCCGGCACGATCAGCCCCATGCACTCGGGGCCCAGCACGCGAATGCCGGACGCCCGCGCCGCGCTCAGCATTCGCGAGCGCACCGACCCCTGCTCGCCTCGCGCATCATCGAGATGCGCACCGCCCGACAACACCAGCGCCGCCTTCACCCCGAAGCGCCCCAGCCGATCGATCAACTCCGGCGCCGTCTCCACCGGTGAACAGATCACGGCCAAATCCGGTACCTGAGGCAGGCGAGAGACGCGGCTCACGCAGGGGTCACCGAACACCGCCTCGTAGCCCTTGGGGTTGAGCGCCCAGATCTCGCCGGCGAACCCTCCTTCGCGCAGATTACGCATCACCAGCCCCCCCATGGAATGGGGCTTCTCGGACGCACCGGCCACCACGATGCTGCGCGGCTCGAAGAAATGGGGCAGGAAGCGAGTGCTCATCGAAGGCTCCGTCGACTGACCGGGACATCAGGTCGTGTACGAAAGGTCGGCGAATTTCCGTACACGACCAGAGGCGCTTGCTCCTGTGTACGACTTATTGCCAGTGTCATGCAAGGACTCCCCACCCCTATGGTAGGCGCAACCCAGCGGAGGGCATGCATGATAACGGCCTACATCACCCATCCCGATCACCCCCGGCACTACATGGGCCCCGAGCATCCCGAATCGCCCCAGCGGCTGGATGCCATCCGCGCCCGCCTGCTGCGTTCGGGCATCCTCCAGCAGACCATGCAGTCCGAGGCCGTCGAAGCCAGCGAAGCACAGTTGTTGCGCGTCCACCCCGAGGCCCACCTGCGTCATCTCGAACGTTGCGTGCCAGAGCATGGCATCGTGTCCATCGACGGCGATACCCTCATGACGCCCGACAGCCTGCGCATCGCCAGGCTGGCTGCCGGCGCGGCGATCAAGGGTGTCGACCGGGTCTACCGGCACCAGGCGGACAACGTCTTCTGCGCCATGCGTCCCCCCGGCCATCATGCCGAGGCCTCGGACGCCATGGGCTTCTGCTTCTACAACAATGTCGCGGTGGCCGCCGCCCACGCCCGGAGCCAGTATGGTGCGCGCCGCGTCGCGATTCTCGACTTCGACGTTCACCAGTGCAACGGCACCATCGATATTCTCCAGAATGATCCCGACGTGCTGATCTGCACCAGTTTCCAGTACCCCTTCTATCCCTGGCGCTATCTCGACTGCCATGCTCCCAATATCGTCAATGTACCATTGCCGGCCGGTACCGAAGGCCCCGCCTTCCGTCGCGCCATCGAGGCGAGCTGGCTACCGGCCTTGCACGACTTCCAGCCCGACCTGGTACTGGTCTCCGCGGGCTTCGATGCCCATCGCGAAGACCCCCTGGCCGAACTCTGTCTGGGCGACGAGGACTTCTACTGGGTGAGCCGCCTCGCCACCGACATCGCCGACCGTTATGCCGAACGTCGCCTGGTCTCGGTCCTCGAGGGCGGTTACTCGGATAATGCCCTGGGACGCAGCACCGAGGCCCATCTCAAGGCCCTGCTGGGCCTGCCCTTCGACTGACCCCGGCCCTTCGACCAGACACGGGTTTCCCAGTCTCGGGAAACGGCATCGACGATGGCCGACTGCACCGACATGTCGCCACCGGCCAGGTACGGGTCGCCAGGACTACCCGATGGCCCGGGCGGTTATGGTAGTCTGAGGGGAAACCCAGTTTCCGATAGTGAATTCCGATGACCGCCAGCAACGATCAGGACGCCGCCCTGCGCATCGCCTCCGGGCGCAAGCCGTTCGTCGAGCCCCTGCGACTCGGCGAACGGCTCAAGGAAATTCGCCTGGCCAACGAATGGACCCTGGGCGACGTCAGCGAGCGTACCGGACTGGCACGCTCCACCCTTTCCAAGATCGAGAATGACCAGATCTCGCCGACGTTCACCGCGGTACAGAAGCTCATCAGCGGTCTCGATATCGACCTGCCACAGCTGCTCACCCAACCGCGGACCAAGACTCGCACCATGGGGCGACGCGACCTGACACGCCGGGGAGAGGGGCAACAGCACCCGACCCCGACCTATGAGCACGAGCTGCTCAGTTGCGAGCTGGCCCAGAAGCGCATGATTCCCTTCAAGACCATCGTGCGCGCTCGGCGCTTCGAGGAATTCAGTGAATGGGTCCGTCACGACGGCGAGGAATTCCTGATGATCCTCGAAGGCGAGATCCAGCTGTTCTCCGAATTCTATGAGCCGCTTCACCTGGCCAGGGGCGACAGCATCTACTTCGACAGCGACATGGGCCATGCCCTGGTCTCGGTCGGCGAGGAGGATGCCGTGGTGCTGTCGGTGTGCACACCGCGGGATGGGCATTGACGGACGACCGTCCTTCTCCGACAAGATATCGAACCTCTCTCCAACGGAGCGACACCATGCAGGATTTCGACGACGCCACCCGTACCGAACTCGAGGCCGCCGCTTTTCGCCGGCTGCTTCGCCACCTGGACGAGAACAAGGATGTTCAGAACATCGACCTGATGATCCTTGCCGACTTCTGCCGCAACTGCCTGTCCAAATGGCTGGTGGCCGAGGCCGAGGCCCGTGGCGAGTCGCTGGACTACGAAGCCGCTCGCGAATATGTCTACGGCATGCCCTACCCCGAGTGGAAATCACGCTACCAGGCCAAGGCCACGCCGGAACAGTTGGCCGCCCTCGAGGCCCGTCAGTCCGCGAAACGCGAACGGAGCGATGGCGAATGAGCGAGGCGATGGTTGCCCTTTCCGTGGCGGTGCTCACCGTCTCCGACACCCGCACCGAAGAGACCGACCGTAGCGGCCAGACGCTGGTTGAGCGCCTCGAGGCTGCCGGTCATCGACTGCATGACAAGCGAATCATCGCCGACGACGTCTACCACATTCGCGCCCAGGTGGCGGCCTGGATCGCCGACGCCGAGGTACAGGTCATCCTGACCACCGGCGGCACCGGCTTCACCGGTCGAGACTCCACCCCGGAAGCCGTCTCGGTACTGCTCGACAAGCGAATCGAGGGATTCGGCGAACTCTTTCGCCACCTTTCCTGGCAGGAAATCGGCAGTTCCACCGTGCAGAGCCGCTGTCTCGGCGGGCTGGCCAACGCCACCGTCGTCTTCTGTCTGCCCGGTTCCACCGGCGCCTGTCGCACTGCCTGGGACGGTATCCTCGCCGAACAGCTCGATAGCCGCCATCAACCCTGCAACTTCGCCAACCTGGTGATTCCCGAGCGAGGCCAGCATGTCTGAGACGGCGTCCCTACAGACAGTGGAGGCAGCCCTCGACACCCTGCTCCAGGGCGTCCCGGTACTGTCGACGGAAACTCTGCCCTGCGACCAAGCGGCGCGACGGGTACTCTCGACCGATGTCACGGCCTGCATCGACGTGCCGCCCTTCGACAATAGCGCCATGGATGGTTATGCCCTGCGTCATGACGACGCCGGGCGAACCCTGCCGGTTTCCCAGCGTGTCGCCGCCGGCGCGAACGCCGAGCCACTGGCGCCGAACAGCTGCGCCCGCATCTTTACCGGAGGCGAGCTTCCCCAGGGTGCCGATTGTATCGTTCGGCAGGAAAGCGCCGAGGTCACCGCCGACGGTATCCGGGTTCCCGACGACATCCCCGTCCATGACAATGTGCGTCATCGAGGCAGCGACGTGCGCGCGGGCACGCCATTGCTGAGCGCCGGCATGCGTCTCGATGCCGCGGCGCTTGGCCACCTCGCCGGACAGGGCATCACCGAAGTCGAGGTGCGCCGCCGTCCGCGTGTCGCCCTGCTATCCACCGGTGACGAGATCGTCGAGCCCGGCCAGCCGCTGAGTGCCGGCCAGATCTACAACAGTAACCGTCCCATGCTGACGCGGCTGCTCGAGACCTTCGGCGCCGATGTCACGCGGCTGGCCACGGTACCGGACGACGCCGAGGGCACCCGTGCCCTGCTGGATGAAGTGGCACGGGAGGCCGACGTGGTCATCACCACCGGCGGTGTGAGTGTCGGCGAGGAAGACCACGTCAAGGCCGCCCTGGCGTCACTGGGCCATCTCGATCTGTGGCGGCTGGCCATGCGACCGGGCAAGCCCCTCGCCCTGGGCCGTCTCCCCGATGGTGACGGCGGCGAGACCCGCTTCGTCGGACTCCCGGGCAATCCGGTCTCCAGTTTCGTCGGTGCCTGGCTGTTTCTGCGCCCCCTCATGGGCGCCCTGCTCGACTGCCGCGAGCTGGCCCGTCTCCCCAGGCTCGCCGTCCGCGCCGACTTCACGGCCCGCACCGGTCCACGTCGGCATTACATGCGCGTGACGCTGGCATTCACCGCGCAAGGAATCGTTGCCCAGGCCTTTCCCGACCAGAACTCCGGTGTGCTGTCGTCCTGTGTCGGCGCCGATGCTCTGGCGATCATCGAACCCGACTCGCACGTCACCGCCGGCGATACCATCGACTGCCTGTGGTTGCGCGGCGGTTGAGACCTCAGGGTGCCACGTCCAGTGTCGCCTCGAGATCGTCCCAGAGTGACGCGAAATCCCGGGCCAACCGGGAATAATCGCGTTCCATCCAGGGCACCAGGCGAGCCAGATGATTGGGGCCGGCGATCCGTCGCCCTACGCCCGCCACCGCACGACAGGTGAAGGCGAAGTCGGCATATCCCCTCAGCCAGTCCTGGCGTACCAGGGCCGGCATCATCGCCTCGAGGCGATTGGGCGCAACACGACCGTCGAGTACTCGATAACAACGCGTCACCAGGGCATCGCGCTCGGGCACCAGCAGGTGACGGGCCAGGAAATGATCCCACAACAAGTCCAGGGCGATGCCCGCATAGCGGCGCTGGGGTAATGGCGCTCTTGCCCGGGCGTCACGCACCACCGGATGCGCATCGACGTAGGCATCCACGCGACGATGGTGACGGATCCCCCTGGCGATATCCGCCGCCCAGTCGTCGAGGTCCACGCCCTTGACGCCATCGGCGATGAGATTGCCGTACAGGAAGTCGTCTGTCCCGCCCCTCGCCAGCCAGCCATGCGCCAGAAAATTCATGTCACAGACAATGACTGGGTTTGGGCAGTCCCGCCAGTCGAGCCGCCACCTTGGCAGGGCTGCCGGGGAACAGGCGCATCAAATGGATGGAGCGTCCCTTGTCCGGCCCCAAGGCACGTCCCACTGCCTTGACCAGAGGACGCATGGCAGGCGCCATCTCGTAGCGCTCATGGAAATCACGCAGCACCTCGATCACCTCCCAGTGCGCCTCGCCCAGAGCGATGCCCTCTTCATCGGCCAGCGCCCTGGCGACGTCGGGGGTCCACTGCCCCAAATCGACAAGATAGCCTTCGGGGTCCAGGGCTATCTCGACGTCATTATCGAGAGATAGATAACGGTATATTTCTGTCGTGGCCATCAGTACCAGCTCAAGGTTTGTTCAGCCTGCTCGGTCAGGGTCACGAAACCATCGACGTCCACCACCGTCACCCGATCGTCGTGACGGCTCATGAGCCCCCGGGCCTCGAGATCCTCGCGCAGGACATAGAGTCGTCCCTCGATACCCGAGAACCCGTCGACCAGGGACGGCAGCGCTCCCTGTACACCATCTTCGATCAGCAAAAGCCGGTCATCGGTCGTCATGGCCGAGAGCGCCTGCTGGACGACGCGCCCAGCATCCGGCGCACAGTTCACGATATGCAGTTTCATAGATTCCTCGTTGGCGGCACGAGTCTCACCGGGGATTGTACGCAAGCAAAGGCGGGACGAAATGAGCATCCTTAGCGGGCTCGCGACACCGCATGGCCGAGCACAGGCAGTTTTCAGACAATGCCTAGAATGTCAGCACCAGAGCATGGCGCTCCACCAGCTCGGCGATGGCCGTGTCATCCAGATGACGAGCCGCCAGCAGGAAATCCCGCTGTTCGAGGCCATATCGCGCCATGGCCTGTTCCTCGACATACAATGCCTCGATATCATACATCTCGAGCATCTCGAGCGTCGGCCCCGTGCCCTTCTGTCCAAGCGCACCCTGCCCTTGCCCCTCGAGCAGGCCCAGGACCCCCTCTCCCATGAACAGCAGTGCAACCTCTCGTCCAAAGGCAGCGCCCACCAGGGCGGCATCGAGGCCTTCTCGCAACCAGCTCGTCCCATGAGAACCATGGCGCAGGATCACCAGCAGATCGCCAGCAGGCGTTTCGCCATCACGCATCATCATTCCTCTGCACAATGCCTGGGTCTTGACGTCGACGAGCACAGGCAGTTTTCGGACACAACCTAGGGGCCGAAGGTCACCAGGCGGTCACACTGCAATCCGAGATCGATGAGCTGACCGAGCCCCGTCAATTCGAAGGGAGCCTCCACACTGTATCCCGACTTGCCATGCCGACTCGCCTCTCGCTCGTCCATCAGCCCACGCCGTAGAGCCGCCGCGATGCAGACCTGCAGCGTGACCCCGTGTTCGGCATTCAACGCGGCCCAGCCATCCACCAGATGAGGTTCATCCTGGGGGGGAGCGGCGAGTCGGGCGGCGTTGTACACCCCATCATGGTAGAAGAACACGGTTTCCAGTCGATGCCCCCGTGCAAGCAGGGCACGAGCAAAGCGCAGTGCCGAATGACTGGCCTGATCGCTGTAGGGGGCGCCCATCAACAGGATCGCATAGCGCATGATACTTCTCTCTGAACGCGCTGACCCCGCCGTAGCGGGGCCAGCATGAAGACGGACGTCCGAGTCGAATCAGTCCTGACTCATGATTCCCAGGATGGAAAGCAGGCTGATGAACAGGTTGTAGATGGAAACGTACAGGGTAATGGTCGCGAGAATATAGTTGGTCTCGCCGGCGCGATGCACGATCTCACTGGTTTGGTAGAGGATGGCCGCGGAGGAGAAGAGCACGAAGCCGGCGGACACCATCAGCGAGAGGCCGGGAATCTGCAGGAAGAAGCTGGCCAGCATCGCCAGCACCAGCACGATAGCCCCGGCGAGCAGAAAATTGCTCAGAAAACTGAAGTCCTTGCGGGTGACCAGTGCCACGGCCGAAAGGCCGAGGAAGGTGAGGCCGGTCATGCCCAGTGCGGTCATGATCAACTGAGCCCCGTTGGGCAGGGTCAGGTAAGCGCTGAGGATAGGCCCGAGCGTAAAGCCCATGAAGCCGGTGAAGGCAAAGGTGGCCAACAGGCCGAAGGCCGAGTTCGCCGTCTTGTGGACCAGAAACATCAGCCCATAGGCACCGATGAAGAACACCAGAATGTTCATCTGCTGGACGCCCAGCGCCACAGCAGCGCCCGCCGTCACGGCCGAGAACAGCAGCGTCAGCGACAACAGCCCATAGGTGTTGCGCAGCGTCTTGTTGGCGCTGACGCCTCGTGACTGCTGATGTGTCACGTGAGTGTCTTGGTAAGCCATTTATCCAGAGCTCCCTGTTTATGATGATCCAGGCAATCGACACAGAATGCCCCTTGAAGGTTCCCGACGCAAGCGCTCCATCCAACCGCCCCGCCGCTCCTCTCCAGGGCCGACGTCTCGCCGCCCGGCAATCGACGGAAGAGACGCTTCCTTTTCAGTATACGTCATGCGCCGTCCTTGCATAGGTAACATCTTGATCGGCCAGGGGTCTTGACTCACCAGAAAATCTTGGTAGGATACACCGCCGTAAGCCGGAGGGATGGCAGAGCGGTTGAATGCACCGGTCTTGAAAACCGGCGAAGGTTTGCGCCTTCCCAGGGTTCGAATCCCTGTCCCTCCGCCACCTTCTTCAAGGGAATCAGCTAGTTGGCTGGTTCCCTTTTTCATTTCCGCCCCTCCAAAACCCCGTTTTCTATAACGCCTATAACAGCACCCGTTATAGAGAATCTCCCAGCCCGGTGCATAAACGACTGTTTTTTCAACAAAAGTCGAAAGCACAGGGCCATCACCAAGACTCGGCCCTCGCATCTACTGAGACGGAACGCTGCCCTGCCACCTAGCCACCGTCGGTGGCATGTGACATCGCGCCCCACGCACAACACCCTCTTTGCTACTAAGCTGTGAACTGAGAATGACCTTGCTCACCAATGTCAGGAGTTTGCCATGTTTCAGTCAATTCTCGTTCCTCTGGATGGGTCAGAGCATTCACAAATGGCCTTGCACGTGGCCTGCAAGCTCACCTCACAAACAAGTGGGCAGATCATCCTCTTGCATGTCCCCGAACCACTAGAGCATGAGCCCATGATGGTATGGGGGATTGGGGCTGTCCCTATGGGGGCAAACCAAGAGGAACGCGAAAAGGTAGGACAAGCGTTGCTTGATAAGGCAGTCGAAGACGCAAGGTCTCAAGGGCTTGATCAGAATGCCATTACCACCAAGCTAGTGCACGGTGCCCCCCAGCAGAAAATCTTGGCTGCAGCCAAGGAACATCATGTCGATGCCATCGTCATGGGCAGCCGTGGTCTCAGCGATCTCAAAGGACTGGTTGTCGGCAGTATTGCCCATCGAGTCAGCCACGCGGCGGATTGTCGAGTGATCACTGTCCACTAGACTCAAAGACAGGACCGACACAACGAATAGCCCAGCCTGGTAAACCTTCACCGGGAATAGGCCCCGTACGAGCCGTTCCAGGCCGGGCCTCCGAATTATGCAGCGTGGCTTACGGGGAGGACGCCGATCGCTCTCACCCAGTTGCCATGTTGACGACCCACCCTCTCAAAACACTCGAACATGGCCTTCCCCGGCTCCAGTTCGTGTTCGATGACGACGGTCAGGCGACCCCGGCTCACCTGGAGACACGGCAGCATCGTGGCTGGCTGGACAGAAGGCGCATGTCGAGACTCTATCGCACCTATCTGGACAGCTAGACGAGGATCACATCATGCCGGCGCGCTGTCACAAGCCCTGCCCATGATGGGCTCACGGCGTTTTACCGCCTCATTTGCATCGAGAGGTTCTGGCATAATGATGGCGCCGAGTGCCTGTATCAGGGTACCGGAGCCGCACTCACGTACCTTTCCAGCACCATCACCGAGGGATAGAAATGGACATCATCCGCATCATTCTCGCCGTCCTCCTGCCGCCCCTGGGCGTCTTTCTCCAGGTCGGCTTCGGCCTGCACTTCTGGGTGAACATCCTGCTGACGATACTGGGCTATATCCCGGGCATCGTGCATGCCATCTGGATCATCGCCCGGCGATAGAGCGTGGCGACACGACGACTCGCGGCCCCTGACCGGAGGGGCCGCTATCGCGCCCTGCAGTCGGCCATTGGTACCGGGGCGACGATATCATGTGCTCGCCAGGGGCCCCAGCAACGCCTTCGGCAACGTTTCCTCCAGGCGCCGCAGGCCGGCCCACAGGGTCACCTGGTTGGCGGTGAGGACTTCCCGGTCCGCCTCCCGACACAACACCGGCCGCAACGCCAGGCTGTTGACCGCGGTATCGGGTACCATCAAGGGCCGTGATGACCGATGGGCAGCCGCGAAACGGCGCACTTCGCTCAGGATATCCGCCGCATTGGAATCGGCGGCATAAGGGCAATCGAGGGCATGGCTGTGAACGACTTCGACACCGCATTCACGCAGAAACGATACCAGTCGCAGGGTGACATCGTCGGGATAGGGACTCAGCAAGTCGAGGGAACGGCAATCCAGCACCTCCAGGGCTTCGCGAAATGCCAGCGCGGTGCTGGTGACCGGCACGCCAAGCGCTTCTTCGAGTGTATCGGCCTGTCGGCTCGCCCAGGACAGCCCGCCGATGAAACTGCCGCTTGTACAGGCCCAGACCAGGGCCCCGACACCTTGTCGATGCACCAGTTTCTCACCGACCGGCAGGAGACGCTCGGTGGCACCCAATGCCAACAGGGCGGCGGGCGTATGATGGCCATCACTGGGAATTCCCCCGACGTCGATCCGCGGCAGCCTGCTACCTCCCTCGAGGCGACCCGGCGCATACCATTCATAATCATCGGGGCCGTCGTCAGGCAACAGGATGCCCAGTCTGGACAGTTTCGACATCTTCGCCTCCTGTCAGCGCGGTGTGTCGGGCGGGACCTCTCGATTCGGCTGACGACGCAGGTTCTTGGTCCAGCGTTGCCTGGCGTACTTGCGTAGATTGGCCACGTTATCGGTCTCGTCGACGATATCCTGTCCCAGGATAGTCTCGATCACATCCTCGAGAGTGATCAACCCCAGCCAGGTTCCCAGGTCATCATAGACCACGCAGAGATGCTGCTTGTCGGCCACCATCATCGTGAAGACACGCTCGACATCCTGCTCGGCGGCCACTGACTTGACCGGATGCATCAGCGATTTCAGGGTCGCCTCGGCGTCGGCATGATACGTGTCCGCCTTGTGCACATAGCCCATGGCCTGCTCACCTCCATCCATCACGGGAAAACGCGTGAAGGCGGCGTCGCTCAGGGCCTCGTCGAACTCGGCCACGGTCATCTGAGGCTTGACGGACATGCAGACGGTGCGCGGCGTCATCACGCTACGCACGTCGATCTCGTGGAGGTTGAGGATATTGGTGATGACCCGTGCCTCATCGGCGTCCAGCGCATCCTCCTCCAGCCCGATCCGCGCCAGCGCCTTGATTTCACCGCGCATATCGGTGTCATCACCCTCTCGGCCGATGCGGCGGGTAATGCGCTCGGAAAGCCAGACAAAGGGCTTGAGCAACCAGACCATCCCTTCCAGTACCGGGGCGATGAAGCCCGTCAGTGGACGCCAGTAGGTGGCACCGATGGTCTTGGGGATGATCTCGGAGGCGATCAGGATGAGCAACGTCATCACCGCCGACGCCAGCCCCAACCAGGCTTCGCCGAAGACCACCGTGACCTGAGCGCCGACGCCGGTGGCACCGACGGTGTGCGCCACGGTATTAAGGGTCAGAATGGCCGACAGTGGCTGGTCGATGTTCTGTTTCAGCGATGCCAGGCGACGATGCAGTGCGGGCCTGGAGTCCCGTAGTTGCGCGACATAGCTCGGCGTCATGGATAGCAGCGCCGCCTCGAGCAACGAACAGAGAAAGGAAATGCCGATGGCGAGAAAGGCAAAAAGGACGAGCAGTATCATGAAGCCTCGTGAGAAATGGCCAGGAAACGCCACTGACGCGGCGGCCCGGCAATCATCGCCGATCCGCCATCACCGGACAAGCGCCCCTGCCCCAGGAAACGCGGCATTGCATTCGCTGACGAGTGGCACGCCGTGTCGGCATGGACAGTGCCACGACGGTCGGCCAGACTATTCCCGCCAATCCCTTATATGGCAAGCCTACGTCAACGGATCAGGAGGATCGCATGGGCATCATTTCTTGGATCATTTTCGGCCTTATCGCCGGCATCGCCGCCAAGTTCATCATGCCTGGCAAGGATGGCGGGGGCATCATCATGACCTGCATCCTGGGTATCATCGGCGCCGTGGTGGGTGGCTGGATCAGCACCCTGCTCGGTATGGGGCAAGTCGACGGCTTCAACATCGGCAGCTTCGTGATCGCCATCATCGGTGCGCTGGTCGTGCTGTTCATCTACAACAAGGTCGTGAAGTGATGACGCCGGGGCCGGCCATGGCCGGCCCCCTCAATAGAGCCTCAGCCCAACCCGAGTCACTCGATTCCCGTCCATTTCGCTCACGACCCAGTGTATGCCGTGCCAATCGACATCGTCGCCCACCACGGGATGCCCTCCCACGCGCAGCGAGAGAAACTCCTCCAGTGTCATTTCCTGCTCTCCGGGACTCAACGTCAGTCCGTAGGCCTCGGCCAGATCCCCCATGCGTACATCGCCGGAGAAGGTGAAGGTGCCGAAGAAGGCCTTCTCGCGCTTTAGCGTGGCGTCGCCATTGAACAGCTTGTTGAGCGCCGGCAAGTCATCGGTGCGCCCGATCACGCAGAGCAAATCGCCGCGACACAATCGCGTGGAACCCTTGGGATGCAGCATCACCCCATCGCGGAACAATGACGCGATCAAGGCGCCGGAGGGAAACCTCAGCAATCGAATCGGCACGTCCTCGAGATCGCTGTTCTCCACCACGTAGACGAACATCTCGAAATCGTTATCGGCCTGGATACCGAGCGGACCACGCCGATTCGGTGCGATCATGGGCGGCAGCAGCACTCGTGTCCGTCGCGCCACCCACGGCAGGGTTCCCCCCTGGATGAGCAGCGACAGCAGCACGACCGCGAACGCGACATTGAAGTACAAGGAGGCATTCTCGACACCACCGATCACCGGGAAGATCGCCAGCACGATGGGCACGGCCCCGCGCAGCCCCACCCAGGCGATGAAAATGACCTCACGCCAGCGGAATCGAAAGAAGGGCTTGATGGCCACCAGCACGGCCAGAGGCCGGGCCACGAAGATCAGCGCCAACGCCACCAGGGAAGCAGGCAACGCGTATTCGAGCATCTCGCTGGGCGTGACCAGCAGGCCCAGCACCAGGAACAGGCCGATCTGGCTCAACCAGGCCAGGCCATCGTGTACCGGCAGAATGAAATTGAGGTGGCGTCCCGGTCGATTGCCGATCATCAGGCCGGTGAGATAAATCGCCAGGAAACCGCTCCCTCCCAGGGCACTGGTAAGGCCGAAGACACAAAAGCCCAGCGCCAGCGCCAGCAATGAATAGAGACCGGGTGCCAGGTCCAGCCAGCTCAGCAGTCGACCGCTCAACCAGCCGGCGCCAATGCCGATGACGATCCCCAGGCCAAACTGCTGAATGAAAAACAGCCCGGTCTCCCAGACACCGCCGATATCGCCGACCAGCACCTCCACCAGCATCAGCGTCAGGAAGATGGCCATCGGATCGTTGGTGCCCGACTCGATCTCCAGCGTCGCACTCACCCTCTCGTTGAGGTTGATGCCACGTCCACCAAGCATCGAGAACACCGCCGCGGCATCGGTGGAACCGACGATGGCCCCGACCAGCAGCCCCTGCACCGGCGTCAGGTCGAAGACCAGCATGGCAATGCCCCCCACCAGGGCGCTGGTCAGAAATACCCCCAGGGTCGCCAGGCTCAAGGCCGGCCGGAAACCGACACGGAATGTCTTCAACCGAGTCCTGAGGCCACCATCCAGCAGAATCATTGCCAGGGCGAGGTGGCCGATCAGAAAGGCCAGTGCATAGTCATCGAACTGGATCCCCAGTATGCCTTCCTCGCCGGCCAGCATGCCGAGGCCAAGGAAAATCAGCAGCAATGGCACTCCCGCCAGCGTCGACAGCCGGCTGGCGAGAATGCTCAAGGCAATGAGAAAACCGCTGAGCAGAAAAAGGGTATTGATCGAATCCATGCGCCCTATCCTGGGAGGTGAATGGTGATTATCTCATGGCCACGCAAGCCTCGCGATGCCGCCCTCCGGGTGGCCGCCATCGAGTCGGACGAGAGTCGTCGGATGGAAACCGGCGCGGAAGCCCATGGCCTGTCCTCCTGATACCGAACCAGCCGATACTGGCCAGGCACCGACCGGCGCCGATAGACTAGGCATTGTCTGAAAGTTGCCTATGCTCGGTTATACGACGTTGCAAACCTGCTCAAAATGCTCATTTACTCCTTGTAAACGCCGCGTTTTCGCAGATTTGTCGCCTTGTCCAACCTTCGCGCGCCGACTTTTCGGACAAGGCCTGGCGTCGATCGCTCGTATCGCAGAAAACCGCGGATGAAAAACGGCGCGGGCTCGATCATGAGCGGATCGATTCGAGCAGCCATTCCCGATCCCCGTCGGATTCAACCGATCATCGCGGCACAACCGAGCTGGATGTCACCGCTGGAGCCACTGCCATGTTCTCACTTCGCCGGTCGCTACTGGCGCTGGGTTGCCTGATGCTTGCCGGCAGCCTGTCCGTTCCTCCGCTTGTCATGGGGGCTGAGGACAGCGACACCGCCGAGCGGCGTTACCCGCCGTTGAACACCCTCGTCATGGTCCCGGACATCCCGCCGGCGACACCGGCCGATCCGCTGGTGAGCTACCGTGGCCGACCGAGTGGCCCGGCCGTGGACACGCCCTCCCGTCCCATCGCGCCAGCCATTGCCATGGGACCGGCAGAGCCCATCGCACCACCACCGGTCGACCACCTCGAGGTATCGCTGGACTGGTATCCCAGCCCGCGACATGCCGCCCTGTATGTGGCCAAGGCCCGCGACATGTTCGCGCACCGGGGACTGGACGTCAGACTCTCGACCCCCGCCGACCCCGAGGTGCCGACCAAGCTGCTGGCCGACTCGCGAATCGACCTGGCGCTGACTCGTCAGCCCCTGCTCCACCTCCAGGTCGATCATGGCATGCCGCTGGTGCGCGTCGCCACGCTGGTAGGCGTTCCGCTGACCGCCCTGATCGTGAGACGCGACACGGATATCGAATCCCCCGCCCAACTGGAAGGTGCCCGTATCGGTCACGCCGATCAGGACTCGGAGCAGATCCTGCTGCCCGCCATGCTCGCCGATCACGACATTCCCATGGACAGCCTCGATACGCCGAACGTTCACTACCGGATGGAACAGGCCATGCATGAGGGACGTGTCGATGCCGTGATCGGTGGCATGCGCCACTTGCTGCCTCGCTCCCTGGCCAATGATGGCCTGGCCACGCGCAGCTTCTCGGTGGAAGCCTACGGCATGCCGCGGCACGATGGCCTGATCCTGGTGGCCAACCGCAACGACCTGCAACGCCAGCGCTCGGCCATACGACGTTTCGTATCGGCCCTCGAGGAAGCCACGGCGTGGATCCTCGAGCATCCCGACGAAAGCTGGTCATTGCTCATCGCCACCGAGCCGACCTTGGACACCCCGGTCAATCGTGACGCCTGGCCGGAAATACGGGCACGCCTGACCCAGACACCCGCGGCCTTGAGTCAAGAACGTTATCAGGCCATGGAACGCTTCCTTTTCGACGCCGGCTTGGCCGACGCGCAACATCCCGTATCTCGGCTCGCCGTGGATATCGGCAGCCCTTGAATCACCCCACTCCGAGGAGGAAGCGGTTGACCGTCTCCTGAAACGCCTCGGGCTGTTCGGCATGCAGCCAATGACCTGCATCGAGGGTCACCAGCTCGGCATCGGGCAACACGCGGTACAATGCAGGCAGCATCTCGTCGGTGACATAACGCGAGCGCGAACCCCGCACCACCAGGGTCGGCCCCTCGAAGGCCCCCTCGCCGGCCGGTTCGGCCATGATAGCGTCATAATCCCCCTCGATCTCGTCGAGGCCGATCCGCAGACGGAGTCCACCTTGCTCGCCACGCGCCAGGTTGGTGGCCAGGAACAACCGAGTGGGCCGCTCGGCAACATGCTCGGCGAGCAAGGCATCAGCCTCGCCACGAGTCGTTGGTGCCCCGTTCTCGAGGCGTCGCAGTCCGGCGAAGATGCTGTCGTGATCATGACCATAGGCGTGCGGCGCAATATCGGCGACGATCAGGGAGGCGACCCTTGATGGCGCGAGTCGCGACACACTGATCACGACCTTGCCGCCCATGGAGTGCCCCAGCAGATGAGCCTTTGGCACATCGAGCCGGTCCAGCAATGCCATCAGATCCTGAGCCATCGCTTCATAGCTCATGCCCTCGGCATGGGGGGAACGACCGTGATTGCGCAGATCGACGGCGATCACCCGCCGCGACTCACGCCACTTCTTGATATGAGAGCGCCAGTTGTCGGCACTGCCCAGCAGGCCGTGGACCACCACCAGCGGCACGCCTTCGCCGCCAGTATCGATATGGTTGAGCGCGACGGGCATCGTGGTCTCTCCTTGTGCGGTTGAATTCAATGACGGGTGAATTCAAGAACGAACTCGGGCCTGCTCTGGCGCCATGTCCTCGCCGCCGGTCATGGTCACCAGCCGGCGAGTCAACCAGCCGAGCAGGATACCGTACAGCGGCAGAAAGAGCGCCAGACTGATCCCCAGCTTGATGGCGTAGTCCACCCAGGCGATCTCGGGCCAGTTGGCGGCCATGAAGGGGTCCGGGCTGTGGTGGAAGGCGATCGAGAAGAACGCAAAGGTATCGGCCAGATTGCCGAACAGCGTGGACATTGCCGGCGCCACCCACCAGATGTGCAGGCGACGCAGGCGATCGAACACCGTGACATCCAGCAGTTGCCCGACCACATAGGCCATGAAGCTGGCAAGCGCAATGCGTGCCACGAACAGATCCCACTGCGCCAACGCCTCGAACCCGGCGAAGCCGCCTCGCGGAAATACCACCGACACCCCATAGGACACCAGCAAGGCCGGGAACATCACCCGGAAGATGATGGCACGGGCCGGCTCCTTGCCGAACAGCCGTACCGTGAGGTCGGTGGCGAGGAAGATAAAGGGGAAGCTGAAGGCGCCCCAGGTCGTGTGCAGGCCGAACAGGCTGAACGGCAATTGGACGAGATAGTTGCTGGCGGCGATGACCAGAATATGGAAGGCAACCAGCAAGGCCAGGCAGCGGCGGGTCTGGGCAGCAGATAACACGAACATCGGGACAGCCTTTTTGGCAGGAGGGGTGAGGGAACCCTCATGGTGATCAATGGGCCGAGCGCAACGGCGCGAACGCGCGCATTATACGCACCCGGCGTCGCCCGGCCAAATGCCCGATGACCTGGCCTGCTCCTGTCACTCCAGGCGGGCTTGCTGCGATGCGCCGACCCGGTGCCGTCGCATCGTTCCATGAACCGATTCCAGGCTCGCCGGATCATCGATGGTCGAAGGAATCCCATAGGCCTGGCCATCGGCAATATTGCGCAACAACTTGCGCAGGATCTTGCCGGATCGTGTCTTCGGCAACCGGTCGACCACCAGCACCTGTCGAAGACAGGCGATCGGCCCGATCCACTGGCGCACCCGCTCGATCAACTCGGCCTCCAGCAACGCCTCATCGCCCGTGAACCCATCCTTGAGAATGACCAGGCCCACCGGCACCTGCCCCTTGAGCGCATCCTGGATGCCGATCACCGCACACTCGGCCACCGCCGGATGAGCACCGACCACCTCTTCCATCTCGCCGGTG
Source organism: Halomonas elongata (assembly GCF_029081005.1). Lineage (GTDB taxonomy): Bacteria > Pseudomonadota > Gammaproteobacteria > Pseudomonadales > Halomonadaceae > Halomonas > Halomonas elongata_B. Next base: position 99,357 of record NZ_JAJQTQ010000011.1, read on the forward strand.
GACAAGCGATGCCCCGCCACATTGATCACATCATCGGTACGCCCCATGATGAACAGATACCCCTCCTCGTCGACATAGCCTCCGTCACCGGTCAGATAGACGCCGGGAAAGGCTGCCATGTAGGCCGAGTGGAAGCGTTCGGGATCGCGCCAGATACCGGCCAGACAGCCTGGTGGCATGGGTTCCTTGATCACTACTGCCCCCTGCTCCTGCGCCATGGCGCGACGCCCTTCGCGATCCAGCACCCGGACATCGAACCCCGGCACGGGCACCGTCGCCGATCCTGCCTTGATCGGCATCGGTTCCAGCCCCTGAAGATTCGCGGCCACGGGCCACCCGGTCTCGGTCTGCCACCAGTGATCGATGACCGGCACATCGAGCCTGTCCTGAAGCCAGTGGAAGGTCGGGGGATCCAGGCGCTCCCCGGCCAGAAACAATGACTCGAGACACGACAGATCATACCGGGAAAGCCATTCACCCTCGGGATCTTCCTTCTTGATGGCCCGAAAGGCGGTCGGCGCGGTAAAGAAGCTCTTCACCCGGTATTCGGCGATCAGGCGCCAGAAGGCCCCCGCATCCGGCGTACGTACGGGCTTGCCTTCGTACACCACGGTCGTGCAACCCCGCAGCAATGGCGCATAGACGATGTAGGAGTGGCCGACCACCCAGCCGACATCCGAGGCCGAGAAGAACACCTCGCCCGGTGCCATGTCGTAGACCGTCTCCATCGAATAGTGCAACGCCACGCCGTATCCCCCGGTATCACGCACCACGCCCTTGGGCCTGCCCGTGGTCCCCGAGGTATACAGGATATAGAGCGGATCGGTGGCCTTGACCGGTACGCATGCCGCCGGCTCGGCCGACGCTTCGAGGGCTTCCCAGTCGTGATCGCCTTCATCGAGTTCGGCGACATGGTTCTCGCGTTGAAGCAGCACGCAAGCGACCGGCTTGTGCATGCTGCTCGCGAGAGCCTCGTCGACGATGGGCTTGTAGGGGACGATCCGGTCGATCTCGATACCGCAGGAAGCCGTCACGACGACCCGTGGTTCGGCATCCTCGATGCGAACCGCCAGCTCGTGAGGAGCGAAACCGCCGAACACCACCGAGTGCACGGCACCGAGACGGGCACAGGCCATCATGGCAATCAACGCCTCGGGGACCATCGGCATGTAGATCACCACCCGGTCGCCATACCCCACGCCCAGTTCACGCAAGGCACCGGCGAAGCACGCGACTCGATCACGCAGTTGACGATAGCTCAGGGTGCGTTTCTGGTCGGTGACCGGCGAATCCCAATGGATGGCGGCCTGCTCGCCCCGCCCCTGCTCGACATGATGATCCAGCGCGGCATGACAGAGGTTGAGTTCGCCATCCTCGTACCAACGTGCATGCCCCTGGTCATCATGCCGCAATATGGTTCGCGGAGGCGTGAACCAGGGTAAACGATCGGCCTGCTCGGCCCAGAACGCTTCAGGGGACTCGATAGAGCGGCGGAATTCGTCTTGATAGCGCGGCATGCGGCATCACCTCTGGATTCACGACTCTGGTTGTCGGCTCGATTGTTGACACTCTAGACCAAGAGGTTACCGATGAATCTCAGACCAATGGCTAGAATTCGACAAAAGGACGAAACTCTTCAATAACATTGTCGACAAACAAGGAGTGGCGCGCCTATCCGCACGCCGACTCCGTCATTGAGTCAGCGTTGAATCGCAGGTGATCAGTTGGGTGGGCTATAGTGAAAACAAAATTGTTGAGTAATGCCTGAATCAGAGAACTGAGATGGCGACAGCAGCCGGTGGAGGGCTGCCGAACGACCCATGAGGACCCGGTGGCCGGCGAGGGAAGACTGCGGCATTGGGCTCGCTAGCTCGAGGGGATACATCATGACCAACGCTCAGCGCCAGGCAAGACGCCTGCTGGATGGAGGCGATGCGGCAGTCGACCAGGCAAGCGCTCTACTCAAGGCGATGGCCAACGACAATCGCTTGCGAATCCTCTGCCTGCTGGCCGGCGCGGAACTTTCCGTGACCGAGCTCAACCAGCGACTCGCCCTCAGCCAATCCGCCCTGTCGCAACACCTGGCGATTCTTCGCCGGGAGGAACTGGTCGCCACCCGGCGAGCCTCCCAGACCATCTACTATTCGCTGCACGGTGATCGCGCCAGCAGCCTCATCGAAGCACTCGGCAAGCTGGGCGCATGATACAAGCGCCCGATTGCCGGCTCAGCGTTTCTGCCAGAGGCTGGCATCGAGCGCTTCCATGCCACGCTCGACACCGCGCTCGATGCCGTGCGATACCGACAGGCCCAGACGCTCGGCAAGGCCGCGCCGGGGCTGAATGCTCAGGACCATGACCCTGGCATCCTCCATGCGTTCGGCGAGATAGGCCTCACTGGTCCCGATGTCATCGATCAATCCTCTCGGCAGCGCCTCCGTACCGTGCCAGGCCTCGCCGGTGGCCACCGCCTCGATATCGAGGGACGGCCGACGTTCGGCGACATAGCGCTTGAAAAGGTCATGCACCGAATCCAGTTCGGCCAGGAACTTCTCCCGGCCTTCCTCGGTATTTTCACCGAACACCGTCAGGGTCCGCTTGTAGTGCCCTGCGGTGAGAACATCCACATCGATGTCATGCCGCTTGAGCAGGCGATGGACATTCGGCACCTGCGCGACCACACCGATCGACCCCAGCACGGCAAAGGGGGCCGCACGCAACCGGTCTGCACAGCACGCCATCAGGTAGCCCCCGCTGGCCGCCACCTTGTCGACACAGACCGTGGTAGATAGCCCGGCCTGACGCAGGCGATCCATCTCGGCGGCGGCATGACCATAGGCATGAACCAGTCCGCCCGGCGACTCCAGTCGCACCACCACTTCATCCCCCTCGTCCGCGACATCCAGAACGGCCGAGACTTCCTCTGCCAGCCTGCCGGTGGCGCTGGCCTTGAGATCCCCGTGGAAGTCCAGTACCCAGACCGTCGAACGCGGCGAACCGTCAGTGTCGCGTTGCTTGCCACGTGCCTTGTCGTCCCGCCGAAAGGCTTTCGCCAATCGTTTACGAGCGCTTGGCTCACTGGCCGCCAGACGCAACCGCCGTGCACGCCGACGACGCCGGGCATTGAGTTCCTCCAGCTTGATATGGCTGCGCTCCTCGCCGCCCCCGGAGCGGGCTCTGGCCACCATGATCAGCACCAGGGCGACGACAGCGACCACGACCAGCCACTGGGCCAGGAACATGCCGAACTCACCCAACCATTCATTCACGATATGACTCCTCTCGATCTGTCGACTCACATGCTGACGCCGGTGTACCAGTGGAACAAGTCGGCTTGATTAAAACGATCGTTTTAAATACGCTTGCACCACCTTTCGACACAATGACCCACAGGGACCCCCGCCATGTCCACCTTCGACAAGCTGCACGACCGTTTCGATGCCCAGGCCGCCCAGGGTATGAACGACATCTTCCAGTTTCACTTCAGTGACGCCGAGGATCATTACCTCAAGGTCGTGGACGGTGAACTCGAGATCTGCACCGGCGAACACGAGGATCCCTCGGTCAGTCTGAGCCTGAGCACCGAGACGCTGAAAGGTGTGATGTCCGGCGAGATCAACGGCATGACGGCCTTCATGACCGGCAAGCTGAAGGCCACCGGCAATATCATGCTGGCCACCAGGCTCACCAGCCTGTTTCCCGCCAAGTGAAAGGACTTCCCCCGTGTTGTCGAGTCGTTTCAGGGCCGGACGCCGACCTCCGCGAGATGCGTATCGATCAAGGCACGGGAAATCGAGTACGACGGCGGAAGCTTGGGCAATTGCCTCGGCGTGAACCAGGCCGCATCACTGATTTCCACGCCATCGATGCGAATCCGCCGGCTTGCCGCCTCGGCGAAATAGCCGAGCATCAGGGAGTGTGGAAAGGGCCAGGCCTGACTCTGGAAGTAGCGCAGCCGGCCCAGGGCCACGCCCACTTCTTCCTCGACCTCGCGACGCACCGCTTCCTCGGCAGACTCCCCTGGCTCGATGAACCCGGCCAGGGTCGAATAGCGTCCGGCGGGAAAACGCGGGCTCCGCGCCAGCAGCATCGATGCTCCATGGGTCACCAGGGTGATGATGCACGGCGAGATGCGCGGGTAGTTGCGCTGACCACACTGTGCGCACTGCATGGCGAACTCGCTGTCGAGTCGCGATGAAGGCGCGCCGCAACGGCCGCAAAAACGGTGATTGCGCAACCAGGCGCCCACTTGAAGTGCCGTGGACACCAGCGGAAACCAGTCGCCCGGCAGACGTACCAGCCAGTCCCGGCCTTCCAGCCAGTCGTCACCGGCCCGTTCTTCAAGCGACAGTCCCACCGGTTCGCCACCCCACCAGCAAAGCGGCTGCACGCCCTCATGCCAACGGGTCGGCGGTTGCAAGGGCCCGCCATCCCGAGCGGGCGCGATGCGCCCCTCGGCGAGTCGAATCAGGCGCCCCGCCTCGGCATCATGGGGCAAGTCGCGCTTCAGCATCAGCCTTCCTCCCCGGGGATCATCCCGGGCCACCCTTCCAGGCCGTCCCATTGGCACTGCCCCGACGCCTCACGGATGCCGGCCAGCTTGTCGCGATGCGCCTGCCACTCTGCCTCGTCCGGCTGACGAACGCTGAGCTGGCCCGGCGACAGCGACAGGCGCCGTATCATCAAGCCGCCACTGTTGTCGTCCTGCCCGGTGTCGTCACCGGCGGAAGCATCCAGCGACAAGGCGGTCTGCCCCCCGGTCATCGCCAGGTAGACATCGGCCAGGATCTCGGCATCCAGCAAGGCACCGTGAAGCACTCGGTGTCCGTTCTGGACATCATAGCGCTTGCAGAGCGCATCCAGGTTGTTGCGCTGCCCGGGATGCTTGTCTCGCGCCAACCGCAACGTATCCAGAATACGACAATGCTCGGCCACCGGCCCTAACGACGGCTCGCCCCTCGCCTTGTTGAGCATGGCGAGTTCGTGATCGATGAAACCGACATCGAAAGGCGCGTTGTGAATGACCAGCTCGGCACCCTCGATGAAGGCCCAGAAGGCATCGGCTACTTCAGCGAATACCGGCTCGTCGGCCACCTTTTCGTTGGTGATACCGTGAACCTCCACGGCCTCGGCTTCGATATCCCGCTCGGGATTGATGTACTGATGATAGGTATTACCGGTCAATCGTCGATTGACCATCTCCACCGCACCGATCTCGATCAGGCGATGGCCGTCGCGGGGATCGATGCCGGTGGTCTCGGTATCCAGGATGATCTGGCGCATGTCGTGTCTCGTGCTCGCTGCTCGGCGTTGGGAAAAGTCGGCGCGTCAGCCGCCGGCCTGCATCTCGTCGATGGCCTCATTGGCCAGGGCATCGGCTCGTTCATTGCCGGGATGGCCACTATGCCCCTTGACCCAGTGCCATTCGATACGGTGCCGCCGGGACTGTTCGTGCAGGTCGCGCCACAACTCGGCATTCTTGACGGGTTTGCGCGCGGCAGTCTTCCAGTCGCGCTTGATCCAGCCGTGTATCCACTCGGTGATCCCACGACGCAGGTATTCGGAATCGGTCCACAGGGCAACCCGACAAGGACGCTTGAGAGCGCGCAGCGCCATGATGGCCGCCATCAATTCCATGCGATTGTTGGTGGTCCTGGCCTCGGCGCCCTTGAGCGCCTTCTCGTGCTCACCGCTGAGCAGTAAGGCCCCCCAGCCGCCCGGCCCCGGATTGCCTCGACAGGCCCCGTCGGTATAGATCGTCACTTCGTGCAATGCCTCTTGGGGCGGTTCGTCATTCACCCTCTGTCACCCTTTCCGGTTGTGGCCCGAGCCGCGTGGCGCCTCCCAGGGCGGAACCGGGCAGCGACGGAGCAAAGGCCATCCGACCGCGCCGGGGCTGAGCCAGTTGGGAGCGGCGCCGGGCATGAATCATGTAGCAGTCGCTCAGCGGCAGGTTATGCCGCCGGCCCACGGTTTCCAGCACGGCATTGCGCGCCAGCCCGCCGGGCAGACGAAAACCGCAGTAGTCTACCCGGTGCGTCTCGAAGTCGACAAACGTCAACCAATCGCGCAGCCGGCCCGGACCGCGCCAACGCCCTCGACCGGGAAGATGGCGCCGCCGTTCGGGCCAGACGCGGGACCATCCCGCGATACCGAACGGCAACCAGCCGAACAGCACGAGATGTCCCTCGTCGGCAGTGACCCTCGCCGCCTCCTGCAACACATGATGAGGATTCGGCAAGACTTCGAGCAGGTGGTGCACGACCACCAGATTCAGGCAACCATCGGGCAATGGCAGGGCATCGGGAGAGCAGACCAGGGTCGAGAGCGTTTCGGCCAGTTCCTGCGTCGGCGCCCAACGCAGTGAGTGGTGCACCGGACACATGTCCGTCAGCGCGGGCCCGAAGCCGAGCTCCAGGGCATGGGCACCGAACCAGCGCTCGCACAGCGGCCCAATGCAGGCTCGCTCGGCACGCCAGATCGCCTGCCCCGATGCACCGGCCCAGTATTGGCGCCCCTCTCTGGCCAATCGCGCCAGTGCTACCGCCTCCCGCGAATTTGACATGATCGGCTCTTCTCTCCACAGTTTACACTTTTTGCGATTTGCCCCGGGTCCGGCACCCTCGACATCGTCGAGCCCGGTCAAGGCGCGAGGATAACGAGTCCATGTTGAGCGTGACACCAATTCCAGCCTTCAGCGACAACTATATCTGGCTACTTCGTCAGGATACGAGCGACAGTGTCTGCGTGGTCGACCCCGGCGATGCTGCCCCCGTGATCGAATGGCTGGAGCGCGAAGGACTGACGCTCGGCACGATCCTCGTCACCCATCATCACCCCGATCATACCGGCGGACTCGCGGAGCTGATCCAGCGTTACTCGCCTCGTGTCATCGGCCCCCACAACCCCTCGATCACGGGCATCGACGAGCGCGTCGGCGATGGCGACGAAATTCGGGTGATGGGGCGCTTGTTCGACGTGCTCGAACTGCCCGGCCACACGCTCGACCATATCGCCTTCTTCACCGCCGGCATACCGCCATTGCTGTTCAGTGGTGATGTCCTCTTCAGCGCCGGTTGCGGTCGCCTGTTCGAGGGCTCGCCGGAGCAGATGCATCAGTCCCTGTCCCGCCTCGACAATCTGCCCGAGGAAACGCTGGTATTCGCCGCCCACGAATACACCCTGGCCAACCTGAGGTTCGCCAAGACCGCCGACCCGAACAACAGGGAGGTGATCGAGGCCGAGCAGGAGTGTCTACGCGCCAGGGAGCTCGAGCGTCCCACGCTGCCCAGCACCCTGGGCCGGGAGCGCCGCATCAACCCCTTCCTGCGTTGCCGCGAGGACGGGGTGCGCCAGGCCGCAGCGGCACACGGCGACACCGCCACCGAGCAGGCCACCTTCACCACCCTGCGCGCCTGGAAGGATTCCTTCTGACACCCCCTGAAACGCCCTTTGAAAAGGGCCGCTGGACGACCGGCTCGGCACTGCGCGTGCCAAGCCCCGGCGCCCCGGAGACCCTTGCATGACCTATCACATGATGCGTCGACGCCTGTTCGGATTCGCCAGTTCTCTGAGCCTGCTCGGCGCCCTGCTGGCGACCGCCCCCTACAGCCTGGAAAGTCAGGCCTCCGCCTTGCCTGCCGAGCGAGCGTCTCTCGGCGCCGCCTCCCAGGCTGATGCCGCCGACAAGCGCTCTCGTTCGCTGTCGACCTTCTGGGGCGCTCTCGACCTGCAGCCCAAGGATGCCTGGGAGCGCCTGCGTGCCAGCTTCGAATGGAATGACCAGTGGCGCGCCGACGCCGGGCATGCCAGGGTCCAGCACTGGATCGACGAATACCGTTCGAGTCCAGGCAATATCGCCGAAATCACCGAACGCGCCCGCCCCTGGCTGACCTGGATCATCCAGCAGGTCGAGGCCAGGGGGTTGCCCGGCGAAATTGCCCTGGTGCCCTTCATCGAGAGTTCCTTCGATCCCGAGGCACGCAGTCACTTCGGGGCCGCCGGCCTGTGGCAGATCATGCCGCGCACCGGGGAAGCCCTCGGCCTCAAGCGCGACAATGCCTGGGACGGCCGCCTCGACGTCGTACGCTCGACGGAAGCGGCACTGGACTACATCGAGACTCAGGCCGCCCAATGGTACGAAGGCGACATCGAGCTGTCATTGGCCGCCTATAACGCCGGTGCCGGCACGGTGAACCAGGCCCGTCGTGTCGCTCAGTCGCAAGGCCATGTCGGCGAGTACTGGGACCTGAACCTGCCGGCAGAAACCATGGACTATGTCCCCAAGTTGCTGGCCATCGCCGCGATCATCGCCGAACCCAAGCGTTATGGTGTCGAGCTTCCCGATATCGAGGGAGGACCGGCCTTCGCTCAAGTCCCGGTGACCCGACGCGTGACCCTCGACGAAGCGGCGCGCCTGGCCGGGGTCTCCAGACAACGCCTGGCCAGACTCAACCCGGGCCTTCGCGCCGGGGTCGCTCACCCTCGCCAGGTCGACGACCTCCTGGTACCAATGGGACACGCCCAACGCCTGGTGGCCGCGCTCGGGACACCCCCGATGGACAACGCCGATGGTACCGCCGATATCCATGTGGTCCAGCGGGGCGACACCCTGTCGTCCATCGCCTCCCAGCATGCTCTGGCGGCCGCGGACCTCGCCCGCTGGAACGGCCTCGACCAGCCGGATGCTTTACAACCGGGGCAGCAACTGACACTTTCCGGTAGATGATACCGAGGCGCGCCCTTTCGCGCGTCTTCCTGTTGACGCTGGGAAAGGATCCTCTCCGATGATGCGACTGCTCCTGCCGCTGCTGGCGGTGATGGCCTGCCCTCCGGCCATGGCCGCCGATCCTGCCGATGTTCCCACCCGGCACGCGCTCGCGCTATACGGCGAGCCGGCACTCGACAAGGAGTTTACGCACTTCCCCCATGTCGATCCGGACGCCCCGATCGGCGGGACCCTCGCCCGCGCCGCCAACGGCAGCAGCTTCGACTCGACCAACCCGTACATCATCCAGGGCACACCCGCCGCCGGGCTCGGCAATGTCTACGACACCTTGCTGACCCAGAGCCCGGACGAGCCCTTCACCATGTATGGATTGCTGGCCTCGGGCATTCGCCTGGACCCGCAGAGACACTGGGTGGAGTTCGACCTGAACCCCCGGGCACGCTTTCACGACGGCACGCCGGTCACGGCCGAGGACGTGATATTCAGCTTCAAGACCCTCACCGAGGAAGGTCAGCCGTTCTACGGCGCCTATTACGCCGACGTGACCGAGGTTCGTGCCGTGGACGAGGATACCGTTCATTTTGACCTGGCCGACAGCGAGTCGCGAGAGCTCCCCTTGATCCTTGGCCAGATGCCGGTATTGCCTGCCCACTACTGGCGGGATCGCGACTTCTCCAAACCTACCCTGGATGCCCTGCTCGGCTCGGGCCCCTATCGCATCGACGAAGTCGATCCGGGGCGCCGTATCGTCTACGAACGGGTCGACGACTACTGGGGGCGGGATCTCCCCGTCAATCGAGGCCGCCATAATATCGACCGACTCGTCTTCGACTATTACCGCGACGCCTCTGTCGCCATGGAGGCCTTCAAGGCCGGCAACCTGGACATGCGCATCGGTTCCACGGCCCGCAACTGGGCGACCGGTTATGATTTCCCTGCCGCCGATGCCGGCTTCATCAAGCGGCTGGAAGTGCCCGACGGCCAGCCAGCCGGCATGCAGGCCTACGTCATGAATCTCAGGCGCGACAAGTTCCAGGATGTGCGTCTTCGCGAGGCATTGAACCTTGCCTTCGACTTCGATTGGCTGAACAAGAACCTCTTCTATGGCGCCTATCAGCGCACCCACAGCTACTTCGCCAATTCCGAAATGGCCGCGAAAGGCCCGCCCAGCGACGCGGAACTGGCACTGCTCGAGCCCCACCGAGACGCCCTGCCCGATCGCCTATTCGAGGAGCCCTTGCCCATCGACATGCCCGAGGCGCAACGCGCCCGTCTTCGGCGTGCCCACGAGCTGCTCGCCGAGGCCGGCTATACCTATCGCGACGGCGAGCTGATCACGCCCGATGGCGATCCCTTGAGCATCGAGGTGCTACTGCACGACACCCGCTTCGAGCGTGTGGTGCAGCCATTGTTGCGTAACCTGAAACGACTCGGTATCCAGGGCAGTATCCGCGTCGTTGATGTCAACCAATACCTCAACCGCCAGCGCAACTTCGATTTCGATATCATCGTCGGCAGCTTCCCGCAGTCGGCAAGTCCGGGCAACGAACAACGCGACTTCTGGGGCAGCGAATACGCCGATGCCCCCCAGAGCCGCAATCTCATCGGGCTGAAGAATCCGGTCATCGACGAGCTCGTGGACCGGCTGATCGCCGCCGATACGCGCGACGACCTGGATACCGCCGCCCGCGCCCTTGACCGGGTCCTGCGCTGGGGCTTCTACGTGATTCCCCAGTGGCACCTCCCGGTGAACCGCCTGGCCTTCTGGGACAAGTTCGGCTGGAAGGAACCCTTCCCGGACTACAACCTGGACCTGGACGCCTGGTGGGTCGACCCGCAGCGTGCCGCCGAGGTCGAGGCCCGCCAGAGTGGTAACTATTGACCCGACAGGACATCATGTCGGGGCAATGGCGGCACAGGCATGTGCCGCCGCCGGACGACAGGCCGGCGCGAGCCCGCCCCGCGCCAGCTGGTGCCCACATCGGCGCCAGCATGGGCGGGCGAGACTCAAGGAGATCGGGAGGATCTCTTCGAGAGCCAGGTTGATGGATACCCCGTCACGTTCGTTTCCGAGGAGTTGCCGTGGCTGCCTATACCTTGCGCCGCCTGCTGCTGATGATCCCCACCTTGCTGGGGATCCTGCTGCTCAACTTCGTCATCGTCCAGGCTGCTCCGGGCGGCCCCATCGACCAGATGCTGGCACGCTTCGAGGGCCTGTCCAGCCAATCCAGCACCCGCCTCGAGGGTGGCGGAGGCGAGGTGGTCGAAAGCGGTGACTCTCGTGGCAACCGTGGCATGCCGCCACAGCTCATCGAGCGCCTCGAGACCCAGTTCGGTTTCGACAAGCCGGCCCCGGAACGCTTCCTCGATATGCTCGTCGACTACGCCACCTTCGATCTCGGCGAGAGTTTCTTTCGCGGCAAGGCCGTCACGACCCTGATCCTCGAGCGCCTTCCGGTCTCGATCTCCCTGGGCCTCTGGACCACCCTGTTGGTCTATCTCATCTCGATCCCCCTGGGCATCCACAAGGCCCTGGCACATGGCTCGCGCTTCGACGTCTGGACCTCGGGACTGGTCATTGTCGGCTATGCCATCCCCGGTTTCCTGTTCGCCATCCTGCTGATCGTGCTGTTCGCCGGCGGCAGCTACTGGGATGTCTTTCCGCTGCGCGGCCTGACGTCGCCGGATTTTCCGGAGCTTTCGGCCTGGGGCAAGGTAAAGGACTATTTCTGGCATATCAGCCTGCCGGTCGCCGCCTCGGCCATCGGCAGCTTCGCCACCCTGACCATGCTGACCAAGAACAGCTTTCTCGACGAGATTCACAAGCAGTATGTGCTCACCGCCCGGGCCAAGGGTGCCAGTGATCGCCGAGTGCTCTATGGGCATGTCTTCCGCAATGCCATGCTGATCATCATCGCCGGCCTGCCTTCGGCGCTGATCGGCATCTTCTTCACCGGTGCCTTGCTGATCGAGGTGATCTTCTCCCTCAACGGCCTCGGTCTGCTGGGCTTCGAAGCCGTCATGCAACGCGACTATCCGGTGATCTTCGGCACCCTCTACCTCTACACCCTGATCGGCCTGATCCTGAAGCTGATATCGGATCTGACCTATGTGTGGGTCGATCCACGCATCGATTTCGAGACGCGGGAGTCCTGACCATGACGCGTGCTTCCACTTCTCGCCTGTCTCCCATCACCCGTCGCCGGCTCGAGGTCTTTCGGCAGAATCGTCGCGCCAGGGTATCGCTATGGGTATTCCTCGTGCTGTTCGTGATCAGCCTGGGCGCCGAGCTGGTGGCCAACGACAAGCCGCTGCTGATGCAGTATCAGGGCGACTGGTATGTCCCGTTGCTCGTCGACTATCCCGATACCGAATTCGGCGGTTTCCTGCCCACGCCGGCGGACTATCGCGATGCCTATACGCGAGAGGCCATCGAGGAAGACGGCTGGATGCTCTGGGCTCCCATCCCCTATTCCTACGACACCCTGGACATGACGCTGAGTCATCCCGCGCCATCGCCGCCGGACGTCGAGCACTGGCTGGGTACCGATGATCAGGGCCGCGACGTCCTGGCCCGGGTGATCTACGGTTTTCGGCTGTCGGTGATCTTCGCCCTGGTGCTTACTGCCGGTTCCATCGCCCTCGGCGTTCTGATCGGCGGCGTCCAGGGATATTTCGGGGGCAAGATCGATCTGGTCGGACAGCGCCTCACCGAGATCTGGTCGGGCTTGCCGGTGCTGTTCCTGTTGATCATCCTGGCCAGCATGGTCGAGCCCAACCTGTGGTGGCTGCTCGGCATCATGCTGCTGTTCTCCTGGTTGGGACTGGTCGACGTGGTGCGTGCCGAGTTCCTGCGAGCCCGAAACCTCGAGTATGTTCGCGCCGCCCGGGCCATGGGCTTGCCATCGCGGCTGATCATGTGGCGCCATGTACTGCCCAATGCCATGGTGGCCACCCTGACCTTCATCCCCTTCCTGTTCACCGGCGGCATCACCACACTGACCGCCCTGGACTTTCTCGGCTTCGGCCTGCCGCCCGGGTCGCCCTCGCTGGGTGAGCTCGTCGCCCAGGGCAAGAACAACCTCCAGGCCCCCTGGCTCGGCATCACGGCCTTCATGACCCTGTCGATCATGCTCTCGCTGCTGGTCTTCATCGGCGAGGGCCTGCGAGACGCCTTCGATCCCCGTCATATCCAGCATGCCGGTACCCGCCCCGCCGGCTCGAGGATTCCGCACGATGCCTGACCAGCCCCTGTTCCAGCTCGATGACCTGACCATCGCCTTCGACGGCATTCCGGTGGTCGAATCGCTGTCCCTTGACGTACGACGCGGCGAGACTCTGGCCCTGGTCGGCGAATCCGGTTCCGGCAAGTCCATCTCGGCACTGGGCGCACTGGGACTGCTGCCCGCCAATGCGTCGCTAAGCGGCGGACGCCGGCTCGATGGCCTCGATCTGACCGGCCTGTCGCAACGAGACTGGCGACGCGTCAGAGGGGGACGAGTCGGCTTCGTCTTCCAGGAGCCCATGACCTCCCTCAATCCCCTGCATAACGTCGGCAAGCAGATCGGTGAGGTTCTGCGACTGCACCAGGGTCTGACAGGCCAGGCCGCGCGTCGACGATGCCACGAGCTGCTCGAACGCGTACGCCTGCCACGTGCGACAGAGCTGCTCGAGGCCTGGCCCCACCAGCTGTCCGGGGGACAGCGCCAGCGAGTCATGATCGCCATGGCCATCGCCAATGGCCCTCGACTGTTGATCGCCGACGAACCGACCACGGCACTGGACGTCACGGTGCAGCGCGAAATTCTTGCCCTGCTGGCCGAGCTGCGCGATGAGCAGGACATGGGGATGCTGTTCATCACCCACGACCTCAACCTGGTACGCCGACACGCCGACCGCGTGTGTGTCATGCACCAGGGGCGCGCCCAGGAAACCGGTACCGTCGACGAGGTATTCGTCTCGCCACAAAGCCCCTGCACCCGTACGCTGCTGGATGCCGAACCGGGCGGTCGTCCCGCCCCCGTCGCCACCCGGGCATCGCTGCTCGATGCTCGCGGCATCGGCGTGAGCTTCCAGCGTCCGAAACGACTCTTTCAGCGTCGCCCCGCACCCTTCGAGGCGGTCAAGCCACTGGATCTGCAGGTAGCTCCCGGCGAAACCCTTGGCATCGTCGGTGAATCGGGGTCCGGCAAGAGTACGCTCGCCCAGGCATTGCTGCGTCTCGTCCCCTGTCGCGGCACCCTCGACTTCGACGGTATCCGGCTGGACCAGTTGCGTGGTGGCGATATACGACGCCAGCGACGGCGCTTCCAGGTCGTTTTCCAGGATCCCTTCGGGTCGCTCTCGCCTCGCATGCCGGTGTCCGACATCATCAGCGAGGGACTGCGCTTCCACCATCCCGAACTCGGCGCCGACGAGGTGGAACAGCGCGTCACCGACACCTTGAAAGAAGTCGGCCTTCCCGAAGGGTGCGCTTCCCGCTATCCACACGAGTTCTCCGGCGGCCAGCGCCAGCGTATCGCGGTCGCCCGAGCCATCATCATGGCGCCCGAACTGATCGTGCTGGACGAACCGACCTCGGCCCTGGACCGCAGCGTCCAGGCACAACTCGTCAGCCTGTTGCGAGAACTGCAGTGTCGGCGCGGCATCAGCTACCTGTTCATCAGTCACGACCTGGCCGTGGTACGCGCCATGGCGCATCGCATCCTGGTGCTCAAGGATGGTGAGGTAGTGGAAAGCGGCGACTGTCTCGATGTGCTCGAACACCCCGCCACGGACTATACGAAGGCCCTGGTGGAGGCCGCAGGTCTCCGAGAGCGCCTGCAAGACCTTCAACAGTGATGGGGTTCATGTTGAACGCGGCTTCGGGGCTTTTCCCGAATGCTCGGCGAGCCGCGGACGAATCCACTCCCTGACCCGTGCCTTCTCGCCAGTCGCCATGATGATTCGTGTTGCCGGCAAAAGATAACGGTATAAATAGAAAGCGTTCTATCGGCCATCGCCCCGACCGTTAAATCTGCACAGCTCGACCTCCCATGGTCGCGCCTATACTGGCCCGAAGGGAGCCAAGGGTCGAAGAACGCCATATGCGCCAATTCATCTGTCTGTCGTGGCGGGTCATGCTAGCGCTGTTCCTGCTCTGCCTTCTGGCGTCGGCCCAGGCCTCGACCATCTCGTTGACGGATGACTGGGAATATCGTTGGGGGGACTCTCCCCTCGACGGGACAGGGACACCGGCCTGGGTCAGCGGCCCACCCGACGATACCGCCTGGCAGGCCATCGGTTTCCCTTCCAATCCCCCTGACCGCGATGGGCAGCGACATGCCTGGTTCCGCACGGTCCTGCCGACGGACGGCGAATGGCGAGACCCCGTGCTTTATATCTACAGTGTCGACCTTCTTACCGAGGTCTACCTGGAAGGACAGCGGATCTACCGCTACGGCGATTTCGATGAGCGTGGCGAAGGTCGCTTCGCAGGCTGGCCATGGCACATGATCGAGCTCCCCCGGGATTTCGCCGGCAAGCCGCTCTATTTTCGCGTCTACTCCGATTACACCGATATCGGCCTGTGGGGGGAAATAAAGCTCATGGAGCGCGCCGACCTGTTCGGCTATCTGCTTCGACACTCGGCCGTCGACCTGATCATCGGCCTTCTCTGTCTACTGCTCGCCCTGCTGGCTGGCGTCTTCAACGTGATCCAGACTGGCACACGCTACAATTTCGCCCCCGTCGCCCTGTTCGCGTTCGCCTCGGGGATCATGATTCTGGCCGATACGCAGGCCAGTCAGATGCTGATTGATCGCCCCTTGCTATGGGACTACCTCTCCGCCTGTGGCTACTACACCTTGCCGGTCGCCATCGGCCTGCTGCTGGAACACTGGTACACCGATACCCGGACGCGACTGATCCGGCGCATCTGGCAATGCCATTTGCTCTATCTGCTCGCGGCACTGGGCGCGGCCCTGACGGGATGGGTCAACCTCTCCACCACCTTTCCCGTCTTCGATCTCCTGCTGGTCGTCAGCCTCGGCCTGCTGACGACGATCATCGCACCACGCCTGCGCCAGCTTGATGCAGAACAGAAAGCCATTCTGGCCAGTCACGCGCTTTTCGGGCTGCTCCTGGTGGCCGATATGGCCGTGGCCCACGGCGTGCTCCCGTGGTGGCGAGTACCGGTCAGCATCGGTGCCCTGATCTTCGTCCTGGCCATCGTGGCCATCTCGCTGTTCGAGTACAGCCGCACCCACAAGGAACTCAAGCGCCTCAACTTGCGCCTGGAACAGGAGGTGGCCCAAAGGACCGGTGAGCTGCAGACCCTGGTAAAGCGGCTCGAGACCTTTTCCTACACGGATCCCCTCACCGGGCTGCACAATCGTCGCTACTTCGCCGAACTACTGGAACAATCCGCTGCCCAGGCACGACGACAGGGCTATCCATTGACCCTGGTGATGATCGATATCGATCACTTCAAGCGGATCAACGACCTTTATGGCCATGAGGCAGGTGACAGCGTCCTGGCGGCCATCGCCAGCCGCCTGACACAACATTTCCGGGAAGCCGACGTAATCTGCCGACTGGGCGGTGAAGAGTTCGCCGTGCTCATGCATGACACCGAGGCCAGTGACGTCCAGGAACGAACCCAGGCCCTGCTCGAAACGCTGGCCTGCACCGTCCATCATCATCAGGAGACGCCGGTGGGCACCGTCACCATCTCCTGCGGCATCGCATCCTATCCCCTGCATGCCGACGACCCCCTGGCGCTTGTCGGGCTCGCCGACAAGGCACTCTATACCGCCAAGCATGCAGGCAGGGCCCGAACCCACATCTACGCCTGAGATCAGTGGATGGCCCACGAACGAAACGTCAGGCCTCGCTCGGATGCTTTCCTCTCAGAACAACGCCACTTCTTCGGGACTCAACTCACGCCACTCTCCCGGCGCCAGAGTGTCATCGAGCATCAACTCACCCACCGATTCGCGATGCAGGGACTCGACATGGTTACCGATGGCGGCAAACATGCGCCTGACCTGATGGTAGCGCCCCTCGTCGATGACCAATCTGACGCGGTGCGCATCCAGGCAGGTCAGTTCGGCCGGTCGAGTCGGCGTGTCGTCTCCCTCGAGCTCGATCCCTTCGGCGAAGGCTGCCACCGCGCGCCCGGCCGCGTCGCCATCGAGGGGGCGGGCCAGATGGGCAAGATAGGCCTTGGGGCAACGTCGGCGCGGCGAGGTGATACGATGCGACCACTTTCCATCATCGGTGATCAGCAAGAGCCCCGTGGTTTCGACATCGAGCCGCCCGACAGGCTGCAAGCGCTCGAGCTTGGGGACATCGAGCAGATCCACCGCGCGCGGATAAAGGCCTCGCCGAGCCGTGCACTCCACGCCTTCAGGCTTGTGAAGCATGATATAGCGCGTCCCGACCAGGGACAGGGTCTCGCCCAGCCAGACGATCCGGTCGGTTTCCCCCACGTGCCGAGCCGCCTTCTTCTCCAGCTCACCATTGACAGTGACCTCGCCGCGAATCAAGGCCCGCTTGGCCAGGCCGCGAGTCAGGTCGGTACTTTCCGCCAGAAAGCGATCCAATCGCATCAGTCACCGACTCCGTCCGACAGGGTGAAATGATCGGCATCCTGCCAGGCGGGAAACTTCTCGCGAAAAGCCTGCAGGTCCTCCAGCGACAGTGTCCCGGTCTTCATGAAAGGCAGGCCCTCGGGTTCATCGATCAGTGCCTCGCCCTTCGCATCGAGCAGCATGGAGTCGCCCGCATAGCCGAGCCCCTTGGCATCTTCGCCGACACGGTTGACGCCGATCACCGGACACAGATTCTCCACCGCACGCGCCTGCAACAGCACGCGCCAGGGGTGACGACGCGGCGCCGGCCAGTTGGCGACGCACAGCAAGGCATCATACTCGAAGTGTTCACCGGGAGCCGGCTGCTGGCGCAGCCATACCGGAAAGCGCAGGTCGTAGCAGACACTGAGCAGAATCCGGAACCCCTTGAGCTCGACGATCACCCGCTCATGGCCCATGGCATAACGCTCGTGCTCACCGGCCATGCGAAACAGGTGGCGCTTGTCGTAGTTCACCAGGCTGCCGTCAGGTCGCGCCCAGACCAGACGATTGAAATAATCGCCTCCCTCGACCACCGCCACGCTGCCGGTAACCACGCAACCACGCTGCACGGCCTGGTCACGCAGCCAGGCGACGGTCGCGCTTTCGTCCATGGGTTCGGCCATTTCCCTGGAGTTCATGGTGAACCCAGTGGCGAACATTTCCGGCAACACGATCAGGTCGGTCTGATCGCCGTCAAGGGCGCCCAGCGTCTCCTCGAGCATCCGGCAGTTGGCATCGGGATCTTCCCAGCGCAGATCGCACTGCACCAGGGTCGTTCGCAGCTCGCTCATACAGAGACTCCATCATCGGGACCAGGGTTGGTATTCAGCCTAACCGAGACACCGGCATCGCGCAGCCATGGCATCGAAGCGATACCGGCCCTATGATAGGTCGGACATTCTTAGGAAGCTTAACATGCCAAGGAATCAAACCGTCTCCCCCGACGCCGGCAAGGGGGTCGGCTTCGGCCTCGCGGCTTACCTGATGTGGGGATGCTTCCCGCTCTTCTTTGCCTTGTTCGAGGGCATCCCCGCCTATGAGGTACTCATCCACCGAGTCCTGTGGTCCTGCGTGTTCCTGGTGGGGCTGGTCACCCTGCTGCGTCGCTGGTCACCGGTCACCGAGGCCCTGCGCCACCCGCGTCGACTCGGTCGGGTACTGGCCTGTGCGGTGTTGATCGGGCTCAACTGGGGGCTCTACATCTATGCCGTGGAAAGCCGCCAGGTGCTCCAGGCGAGTCTCGGCTATTTTCTGACGCCCCTGGTCAACGTGACGCTCGGCCTGCTGGTACTGCGCGAACGCATGCACCGCCTGCAGGGGGTCGCCGTGGCCATGGCCGGCATCGCCATCATCATCCAGCTGGTGATGCTCGGCGAGGTGCCCTGGATCAGTCTGGCTCTGGCACTGTCCTTCGGTACCTATGGACTGCTGCGCAAGCAAGTGCCGCTGGATGGCCTCTCCGGCCTGTTCGTCGAGACTCTGCTGCTGATGCCACTCGGCCTGCTGGCACTCGCCTGGCTCAGCGAGGCGGGGCTATCCCACTTCCTGGCCGATCATCGCAGCACACTGCTGCTGATCACCAGCGGCGTGATCACCGCATTGCCTCTGCTGGCCTTCGCCGGCGCCGCACGTCGTCTGCGCCTGGCCACCCTGGGGTTTCTGATGTATCTCAACCCGAGCATCCAGTTCCTGATCGCCCTGCTGGTGTTCAACGAACCCCTGGCGCCGACGCAGCTGGCGACCTTCATCCTGATCTGGTGCAGCCTGGCCCTCTACTCCTGGACGGCCTGGCAAGGCCGTCCGAGGGAGGCAAATGAAACCTGATACCATCGTGATGGCCCCGTCGGGACGACAGCCCCACCGATCCGGTTCGTCGATCAGGCCCATCGGCCGGGCTCGATACCGTCTCGCCCCCAGTCGAACTCGAGACGTGAACGCTTCCTGATGCGCTGACGCTGACCATGACCGGCGGATCGTTTAGTCTGTCAGATGTTCTCGCTCCCTGATTCTCCCACCTGCGACTGGCCCGGATGCTCAAGAAATATCTCCCGATACTGACCTGGCTCCCTCACTACACCCGCCGCCTGTTCGGTGCCGACCTGCTGGCGGGCGTGATCGTCACCGTCATGGTAATCCCCCAGTCGCTGGCCTACGCCATCCTCGCCGGTCTCCCGGCAGTCGTCGGGCTGTACGCCAGCATCCTGCCGCTGCTGGCCTATACGCTGCTCGGCACCAGTCGCACCCTGGCCGTCGGACCGGTGGCGATCATCGCCCTGATGACCGGTGCGGCCCTCTCCGGCGTGGCGCCGCCGGGCTCGCCGGCCTATCTTGATGCGGCCCTCACGCTGTCGTTGCTGTCCGGGGCGATGCTGCTGGTCATGGGCATCTTGCGCCTCGGCTTCTTCGCCAACTTCCTCAGCCACCCGGTGATCGGTGGCTTCCTTTCCGCTTCGGGCCTATTGATCGCCATCAGCCAGCTCACCCACTTGTTCGGCATCGATGTCTCGGGCTATACGGCCCTTTCACTACTGACGGGGCTGGTCTCGCATCTCGATGCACTGCACTGGCCGACGCTCGCTCTGGGCACCGGCTGTCTGGCCTTTCTTGTCGTCATGCGACGTTACGGCAGGAGCGCCTTGATGGCGATCGGCATGTCCAGGGGGCTGGCCGCGCTCTGCGCCAGGGCCGGCCCGGTGTTCGCCGTCATCATCACCACCCTGCTCAGTTGGTGGCTGGACCTAGGAGGCCTGGGTGTCGATGTGGTCGGCGACGTGCCAGGAGGCCTGCCTCCCCTGACCTTTCCGACGATCGACCTGCCGCTGTGGCGGGAGCTGCTGGTGCCGGCCCTGCTGATCAGTGTGGTCGGCTTCGTGGAATCGATCTCCATGGCACAGATGCTGGCCGCCAAGCGCCGCGAACGCATCTCGCCCAACCAGGAACTGCTCGGCCTGGGCGGCGCCAATATCGCTGCCGCCCTCTCTGCCGGCATGCCGGTCACCGGCGGCCTGTCGCGTACCGTGATCAACTTCGAGTCCGGTGCCCGAACCCCCATGGCCGGCGCCTTCGCCGCCATTGGCATCGCCCTGGTCACCCTGGCCTTGACCCCGCTGCTGCGTCACCTGCCCGTCGCCACACTCGCCGCCACCATCATCGTGGCCGTGCTGACCCTGGTGGACATCCCCTTGATCCGGCAGACCTGGCGCTATTCGCGCAGCGATTTCTCGGCCATGGCCCTGACCATGCTGTTGACACTGATCGAGGGCGTCGAGGCCGGCATCATCAGCGGCGTCGCTCTCTCCATCGCGCTCTTCCTGTACCGCACGAGCCGCCCTCACAGTGCCCTGGTGGGCCGTATCCCCGGTACCGAGCACTTCCGCAGCGTCACCCGGCACAGTGCCGAGACCCTGAGTCATCTGGCACTGCTGCGCGTCGACGAAAGCCTCTACTTCGCCAATGCTCGCTACCTGGAGGATACCGTCTATACCCTGGTGGCCAGCCGTCCGGAACTGGAGCACGTGGTACTGATCTGCTCGGCGGTGAACCTGATCGATGCCTCGGCGCTGGAAAGCCTCGACGCCATCAACGCTCGCCTCAAGGATTCACGCGTCACCCTGCACCTGGCCGAGGTCAAGGGGCCGGTAATGGACCGTCTCAAGAAGAGCCACTTCCTCGATGACTTGTCCGGTCGCGTCTTCCTGAGCACCTACGCCGCCTGGAGCGAATTGAAACGACGGGAAGCGTGAGGCCGAGAGTGGCACCTCGAGAGGCCAGACGACGCAAGACGGAGCCCGCGTGATCCTTGAAGGATCGTCGATTCCTCCAAACATTCCAGACCGCCAGGACGCGCGGGCCATACCCCGGCAAACGGCGGTTTCACTCCGCGTGCCACCAGCCACGGCATGGGGGGCGACAGAGCGTCGCGCCTGGATACAGGGTCACGACAAGGCATGATCGGTTATCATCGAAGCCTGTCTCGATCGCGGAGCGACCATGCAAGCCCCCCTGCCACTGCCGCTGTCCACCCCGAACCGCAACCTGGTCCGCTTGACCATCGTCCGGGGCATCACCTGGACCGGCTTTCTGATCGGCGTCATCATCGGCATCGCCGGACTCGGGTTCGCACTCGATATCCCCGCGGTGGTCGCGGTGATGGCAGTGATGAGCCTGATCAACATCGGCACCTGGTGGCGCTTGGGCCGCCCCCGGGCCGTGACGCACGGCGAATACCTCACCCATCTGCTCGCCGACATGATCGGCCTGACACTGCTGTTCTACCTCATCGGCGGCTCCACCAATCCCTTCATCGGCTACTACCTGGTGCCGGTGACCATCGCCGCCGCGACCCTGCCCTGGCGCCATGCCTGGGCAGTCGCTGCCACCGGCATGGCCGGGTACAGCTTCCTGATGTTCTTCTACCATCCGGTACCGCAACTCGGCATGCCCCACGCCGATAGCTGGATCAACCTGCATACCCTGGGCATGTGGCTCAACTTCGCCCTCTCGGCAGGGCTGGTGACCTTCTTCATCTACAAGATGGCGCGCGCACTGCGCAATCGTGAACAGTCGCTGTCGCGCACTCGGGAGTCGGCGCTGCGCAACGAGCAGGTGCTTGCCGTGGCGACCCAGGCCGCCGGCACCGCCCATGAACTGGGTACACCGCTATCCACCATGGCGGTACTGCTGAGCGAAATGCGCGAGGACGCCGCCGGCGATACCCGTCTGGAAAAGGACATCGACCTGCTCCGTGAACAGGTCGACACCTGCAAGACGCGTCTACGCCACCTGGTCGACAACGCGGACCGCCGTCGCATGGCCAACGCCGAAGTACGAGATGCCAAGGAGTGGCTGCACAGCGTGGTACAGCGCTGGCTGGTACTGCGTCCCGATGTCGACCATCGCCTCGAAGTCGCCGAGCGACGCGGTCAACCCAAGCTGGCCGTAGACGCCACCCTGGATCAGGCCTTGACCAACCTGCTCAACAACGCCGCCGACGCCAACCCCAACGATATCGTCGTTCACATGGATTGGAACATCGAGGAAGTGGTCATCGACATACGCGATCATGGCCCTGGCGTCGCCCTGTCGATCGCCGATCAACTCGGCGACACCTTCGTCTCCACCAAGAGCAAGGGGCTCGGCATCGGCCTGTTTCTGACCCACGCCACCATCAACCGCTTCGGCGGAGGCGTGAGCCTGTACAATCATCCGCAAGGCGGCACCCTGACCGAGGTCAGCCTGCCCCGTAACGACACTTCGGCCTGAACCGACGCCCG
This sequence comes from Halomonas elongata, assembly GCF_029081005.1. GTDB lineage: Bacteria > Pseudomonadota > Gammaproteobacteria > Pseudomonadales > Halomonadaceae > Halomonas > Halomonas elongata_B. The sequence goes on from NZ_JAJQTQ010000011.1 coordinate 121,970, forward strand.
AAGGAGGACCCGAGCATCATGCGAGAGACACCCCAACGCCTGCTGGTCGTCGACGACGACGAAATGTTTCGCCATGTACTGCATCGTGCCATGACACGACGCAACTTCGAGGTCCTGGTGGCCCACGACGGTGCCGAGGCCCTGGATCTGGCGCACCGCTACCGCCCGGCGTTCGCGACCCTGGATCTCAAGCTGGAGAACGAATCGGGGCTCAAGCTGTTGCCGGAGTTGCTGGAACTGGTGCCGGATTGCCGCGTGGTGGTATTGACGGGATATTCGAGCATCGCCACCGCCGTCGAAGCCATCAAGCTCGGCGCCGTCAACTACTTGTGCAAGCCGGTCGACGCCGACGAAGTGTTGGCGGCGCTATCCCGGGAGGAAGGCGACCCGGAAGCCGAAGTGGCGGACACACCCCCCTCGATCAACCGCCTGACCTGGGAACACATCCAGAAGGTGCTGCAGGAGCACGACGGCAATATCTCCGCTACCGCGCGGGCCCTCGGCATGCACCGCCGTACCCTGCAGCGCAAGTTGCAGAAGCGGCCGGTCAGGCACTAGGCACTTTCTGAAAGTATCTGGCAACGGTGCCGGCCGCTCTCGCGTTACATGCCCTTCGGCGCGAAGATGCCCGGCGCGTTGCGCCAGTATCCCTTGTAGTCCATGCCATAGCCGAACACGTAACGATCGGCAACCTCGAGGCCGCAATGGTCGGCCTTGAGTCCGGGTACTGCCTTGCGATCATGCCGCTTGTCCACGAGCACCGCCGTGGCGACACTCGCCGCACCGGCCTCCCGACAGTAATCGAGTATGGCAGCCAGGGTCGCTCCTTCATCGAGGATATCGTCGACGATCACCACGTGCCGACCCGCCATGGGAATCTCCGGCGATACGCGCCAGAATAGCTCCCCACCGCGAGTACCGCCGCGATAGCGGGTGGCATGCAGGTAGTCGACTTCGAGGGGAAAGCCCAGGCGGGTCAGCAGGTGCCCGGTAGTGATCAAGCCCCCGTTCATGACGCAGTAGAAGACCGGCAGGCTGTCTCCGAGATCGCGGGTCAGTTCTTCGGCCATGCGGTCCAGAGCACGCTCGATCTCCTGCTGGGAAATCAGGCAATCGGCGCTATCCATGACCGCACGCATGTCGGCCAGGGACGGAAGGGCATCGGCATCGAGTTTAGGCATCGAAGGCTCGTTGTTGCAGTGTCGAAAGGAGGTCAGTCGGCGGCCATGGCTTCGAGGCGCGCATGTACACGACGCCAGCGCGCCAGTGCGCTCATGGCGTCGAGATCGGGACGTGCACGGCCGTAACGCAACCTGGCGGTTCGTTTTGAGGTCCGTCCTCGGCAGGCTTCCAGCACCTCGAGGGCAGCTTGTCGGTCATTGCATACCAACAGGGTATCGCACCCCGCCTCCAGGGCCAGGCGAGCTCGATCGGCCGGCGTGCCGGCGGAGCTCGCCCCGGCCATGCTCAGGTCGTCCGAGAAGATCGTCCCCTTGAATCCCAGGGTTTCACGCAGCATGCCGAGCCATGCCGGGGAAAATCCCGCCGGACGGTCATCGAAGTCGGGATAGACCACATGCGCCGGCATCATGCCATCCAGGCGCGACGCCAGGGTGCGGAAGGGGATCAGGTCACGGGCACGCAGGTCCGCCAGGGAGCGCTCGTCCACGGGCAGCTCATGGTGAGAATCGGCGGCGACGCCGCCATGGCCGGGGAAGTGCTTGCCCACGGCGGCCATGCCGGCTTCGTGAAGCCCCTCGATGAAGGCGCCGGCCAGCCCGCTTACCGCTTCCGGCGAGCCGCCGAAACTTCGATCGCCGATGACCGAAGAGACGCCACTGTCGACATCAAGCACCGGAGCGAAGCTCAAATCCAGCCCGCAACCCGCCATTTCCATGCCGAGCAACCAGCCGGCATCCTGACACAGGCGCCGGGCAACCTCAGGGGCAACCTCGTATTCACGGCCCAGGCGCGCCATCGACGGCAGGCGTGTCACCCCCTGACGCAGGCGCTGCACCCGACCACCTTCCTGATCGATGGCCAACAGCAGCTCGGGACGGACCTGGCGGATCGACTGGCAGAGTTCACGCACCTGTGCGGCATCCTCGACATTGCGGCCGAACAGGATGATCCCCCCTACCGAAGGGTGCCCGAGAAGCTCCTGCTCCTCGCGGCGCAGCCGAGGGCCCTCAAGGTCCAGCATCACCGGTCCGAGCGTCTGGGTCATGGTCGCGTTCCTGACGAGATGAGGGCCAGATTCTAGACCATCCCGCCGCGACGCGACAGCCCGTCCAGATTCGTGCCAGCGAGGCGGACAGCCCCCTGACATTGTCCGTACAATGCGGGCAGGGACACCACGGAAGGAGAACTTCATGCCCGGCACCCTCCCCACGTTTCTGCTCTGGCCGCTCGCCGCACTTCTGGGCCTTAGCCTCGGCAGCTTCCTGAACGTGGTCATTACCCGCCTGCCGGTAATGCTGATGCGCAACTGGCGCGCCGAAGCCCGGGCGGCCCTGTCGCTCGAGCCGGAATCGTCGCCACGCTTCGATCTTCTCGGCCCCTCCTCGATGTGCCCACGTTGCGAGGCGCCCATCGCCTGGCGACACAATTTGCCACTGATCGGCTGGCTCGGACTGCGTGGCCGCTGCGCCCATTGCCGAAAGCCGATCAGCCTCCAGTACCCTCTGGTGGAACTCGCCGGTGGTCTCTTCACGCTGGCGGTCCTGGCGCTTCACGGCCCCACCCTGGAAGCAGCCTTCATCCTCGGTGCCTGTCTGACCCTGCTCGCCCTGGCGGTAATCGACCTGCGATTGCAGTTATTGCCGGACATTCTCACCCTGCCGCTGCTCTGGGCGGGCCTGCTCTATCACCTGCTTTTCCAGCCTTTCGGCTTGCCGAATGCCGTCCTCGGCGCCATGATCGGCTATGTGTCGCTATGGGGCTTTCATGGACTTTTCCAGCGTGTGACGGGCAAGCGCGGCATGGGCCACGGCGACTTCAAGTTGATGGCGGCACTGGGCGCCTGGCTCGGCTGGCCCTATCTGCCCTTGCTGTTGATCCTGTCCGCGGCAGGTGGCGCCCTGTTCGGCCTGGTGACCCAGGCCCTCGACCCCCGGAAACGCAGTCAGCCCATACCGTTCGGTCCCTGGCTCGCCCTCGCCGGCTGGATAATGTTGCTGGCCGGCGAGCCACTGATGGCGTTGTACCTGCAATGGATCTCATGACATGACATCAAGGCCCCTTATCATCGGCGTCACCGGCGGCATCGCCTCGGGCAAGTCCACGGTGGCACGCGCCTTCGCCCGATACGGGATTCCCTGGGTAGATGCCGATGACATCGCTCGGGACATCGTCGCGCCGGGCGAGCCGGCGCTGGACGAGATCCGCCGGCGCCATGGCGCAGACATACTGCTCGAAGATGGCAGCCTCGATCGTCGCGCCCTGCGTGACATCATCTTCGCCGACGAAGCCGAGCGCCGCTGGCTGGAATCGGTCACCCACCCTCGCATTCGGGCAAGACTCGGTGAACGCCTGGCGAGCTTTCGCCAAGGCGATGTACCCTATGGTCTGCTGGTCTCGCCGCTGCTGTTCGAATCCGGTCAGCGCGAGCTGGTCGACCGCTGCCTGGTCATCGATGTCCCCGAGTCACTGCAGATCGAACGCACCGCCCGCCGCGACGGGGTCGACGAAGCCCAGGCACGTGCCATCGTGGCGGCTCAGATGCCTCGCGACGAACGTCTTTCCCGGGCCGATGATATCCTGACCAACGATGGCAACGAGCAGCACCTGGCCGACCGGGTCGCCGAGCTCGATCGGCAGTATCGCACTCCCGGCGGATTGCCCCCGACCCGCTGATTCGTCATCCTTGTCATTGATCCGTCACCGCCACCCGCGACGAGAATTTTCCCCATGTCCGAATCCCATGCAGACCGCCCCCTGGAAATCGCCTGTCCCCAATGCCGCAAGAAGGTTCTCTGGACGAAGGACAACCCCTACCGTCCCTTCTGCAGCAAGCGTTGCCGATTACTGGACCTGGGCGCCTGGGCGGATGAGTCGCATCGCATCGCTGGCGAGCCTTCCATGGATGAGACCGATATCGACGCCATGCTGGCCCGCGCCGACCGTGACGACTCGTTGACGTGACACTGATGACACAGGCTCCGGAATACCGGTTACTGGCAGAACTGGAAGCCGCGTTCGATGACCTGGTCGAGCGCGCCGAGGCCCTGGTCGACACCTGGCGTCTTTCCAACGCCGATGCCTGGTCCTTCGATACGCCCCGGGCAGATGCCGCCTGGTTGCACCGGGCATTGCTCGACTTCTGGTATCAGGAGGGGCAGGACGGCCGCAGCACCCGCAGCTACATTGGCCTGGTCGCCGCGAATGAAGCCGTCATGAAGAAGCTCGACGCCGTCAATGCCGCCAAGCGAATCCTCGCCGAGCAGTTTGCCGAAATACGCCGTGAGGTACCAAGCCTGATCCCCGAGATCAAGGCCGTGATGCCCTTTCGCCACCCAGCCCTGCATGATCATCTACGCGGTGTCGGCCTGGCACGACTTCATCTCAAGCAATGCTGGAGAGCCATCCCCGTGGCACCGGCTGAAGTGTCTCGCATTCGGCTGGCCTGGTACACCAGTGGGCGCTCCATCAAGCGCCTGAGCGTCCGGGACGCCGAACGCATGTTGCTGGCACTGGATAGCGACGCGGATCATATCCGCATCCAATTACGTACCCTGGCGGGATTGCCCGACAGTGAGCCCTTGGCCCAAGTGCAACCCCAGGCCCCCTTGATGCGTGCCAATCTGTTCTTTCGAGAACCGCTCGAAGACGGCCATTCCCGGCTGGCGATGAACGTTGCCCTGCCCTTGTTTGTACCGGCGACGAATGGCCGACTTCCGGATATCAATCAGCCCTCGTCATGCCCTCCCGAACAGCGCACCAGAGCCAAGCGTAGCGATGTGCGCCTCGAGGAGGCTCCGCTACTGCCCAGCCTGCGGGTCTATCGGTATCGGGACAGGTAGTCAGTTAGGATCAGGCAATCTTGCCCAGGGCCTTCAAGGTTTCCAGGAGGTGGCTGACGCTGTCCGCTGGCTGGGCGTAGTCCTGCATCAACGCCTTGAGTCGATGCTCGAACGTAGCTTCACGCTCGCGCTGCCGCTCTTCCTCGTCCAGGGCCGCCAAGGAACGTACCGGGGGGCCAGTGGGGATATCCAGAGCACTGTCGGGTTGCTCGAGCTCACGCAACGCCTGCGCAAAGGCGTCATCAAGCTCACGGAACTTGCGTAATTTCTCACGCTCATCCATGGGTTTTCGTGAATTCTGATATTTCATTCGCTACCGATCGGTTCCAGGTAAAACCGCGAAAGGAAGATGGCATTGACCATAGCCTGGCAAGGCACAGGGCGTCAGTATACCCGCTTGGACCGCAACTATCACCAGTTGTTGCCTAGCCTCGGATGATGAGAGAAAGCTCTCACATAGTATGCCAAATCGCTCATCCTTCCTAAGAAAACTTGCCTTAACCGTATTTTAACGGCATAAAGGGCATTGATTATCAGGCACTAACCCAACCATTTCATGCCATATCGCTTGACCAGAGCACCCGTAGGGGTCGTATACAGCACTCACGGACAACGTTTGCATGACCGCGAGTCGGGTTCACGGATGACGGACGACCTACGCAGGGCCAGACAATGAGAAACGAGATGATACGGGCCGAGATCTGGCTGCAGGATACACTGGGTACCGCATCGGGGCTCGAAGAACTGGCTCACCGCATGGGTTACTCTCCCTCGCAGATCCGACGCCGCTTTCGCGATGTATTTGGCCTGTCGCCGGGGGTCTATCGAGACCAGCTCAGGCTCGCCAAGGCAGCCAGGCTATTGGTCCAGACGCCCCTGAGCGTGAAGACTATCTCCTCGACCTGCGGCTATCGCAATCACTCGGCCTTCACGCGCGCCTTCCAGAAATACCATGGCAAGACCCCCCGACGCTATCGACAGCAACGACAGCTCGATCTCTGCATTCAGCAGCAAGGCCAGGCCAGCTTCGCCTACCATATCGACGAGCTGCCGCCGAACCATGCTGTATTGACGCGCCTTTACAACACGCCCCTGGCCCTGGATGACTCGCGCGAGTGGCAGCAATACCTCAAGGCCGTCCCCTCGGAGATCCAGGCACTCGACAAGACCGTCCCCATCGCGATCCTGCAGGACGAGACACTGGGCAATGAGTTGCCACGCTTCGATATCGGCGTTCAGATCGATCCCGCCAGCGCTCAGGATCTGGCGCTCCCCCCGACGTTCCGGCTCATCCAGCTGCCACGGCAGCGCCATGCCCACCTGCACTTGAATACCGCCTGCCAGCTCAGCGAAGCCATGCGCTTCATGAGTTACCGTAGTCTTTCGGGCGAAGGCGAAGCCCTCAGCGGAGAGCCCCCCCATATCATTCCTCGGGCAGAAGGATGGAAACTGCGCATTCCATTACGCTGATCACCAGCGCGTTGCGACCTCACCACTCCAAGAAAATGACCGACCAGTGTGTCATAGAGCTGACCACCCCCTTGAAACGAAAAAAGCACTGCCACTCGCAAGGGCAGTGCTTTTCGTACCGTCAGGACTTCCGCTTCGCCTGACGCTTTCCAGCCTTCAGGCAAGGCATCAAGACGTGATCAGTCTTCTACGCGAACCAGCCAGGATTCAACGGTATCGGCACCGAATTCATCCTTCCAGCTCTTGAGCGTCTTCTGATTACCGCCGCGCGTCTCGACGACTTCGCCGGTATTGGGGTTCTTGTAGATCTTCAGCTTGCGCTTGCGCCGACCACCCGTGCCAGCCGCAGCACTCTTGGCCGCACTACCGCCGCTACCGGTCTTGGGACCGAGCAGCTCGATCACATCTGCCGCACTCTTGCCGAATTCATCCATGAGCGCCTGCAGCTTGTTCTTGAACTCGAGCTCCGCCTTGAGGCGTTCGTCGTTCTCGAGCTTTTCCAGCTCGGCCTGCAGCTGCTTGAGCTGCTCTTCCTTCTGCATGTAGTTACTGAGCAGTGAAGACATCTAAATATTCCTTGATTTACGGGATGGGACGTTACGGGACAATTGTTATTATCGCGTTTAATCACACAATGAGCAACTCTCGCTTTCGAGTTTCCCTTAACTCCTCGAAGAGACACTCGCCGACGCCATGAGTTCCCGCCTTATAATATAAGAGACAGTTAAAATATATGTCGCTTGAGCGCCCGGAAATACCGCTAACTTTATTGAGACCTCCCGTCGTACATATAAAGCATTCTCATGCGCGCAACACACAAAAAAACACCGCCCCGTGAGGGGCGGTGTCGAGATGGGACTCGGCGAACGCTAGCGCCGGTGGATCAATCCTGCCCCATCTGCTGCTTGATCAGATCGCCGATGGTGGTCGGAGCATCTCCTCCCTCGACGTCCTGCTCGCGCAGCTTGCTCATGTTACGACGCGTGTCATCCTGATCCTTGGCCTTGACGGACAGGTTGATCTGACGATTCTTACGGTCCACACCGACGATGCGTGCCTCGACACTATCGCCTTCGTTCAGAGCATTGCGAGCATCCTCGACGCGATCAGCACTGATCTCGGAGGCTTTCAGCACGGCGACGACGTCGGTGGCAAGCTCGACGTGAGCTTCCTTGGCATCGACCTCGACAACACGGCCCGTGACGATGGACCCCTTGTCGTTGACGGCCAGGAACTCGGCAACCGGATCGGTATCGAGCTGCTTGATACCCAGCGAGATGCGCTCGCGCTCGGGATCGATGGACAGAATGACAGCCTCTGCCTCATCGCCCTTCTTGAACTGGCGGACGGCTTCCTCGCCACCTTCGGTCCAGGAGATGTCGGACAGATGAACCAGACCGTCGATTCCGCCTTCCAGACCGATGAAGATACCGAAGTCGGTAATCGACTTGATGGTACCGGATACCCGGTCGCCCTTGTTGTACTGAGCGTTGAAGGTTTCCCAGGGGTTGGCGGTGCACTGCTTGATGCCCAGCGAGATACGACGACGCTCCTCGTCGATATCCAGCACCATGACGTCCACATCGTCACCGACCTGAACGACCTTGGAGGGGTGGATGTTCTTGTTGGTCCAGTCCATTTCGGACACGTGGACCAGGCCCTCGACACCCTCTTCCAGCTCGGCGAAGCAGCCGTAGTCGGTGAGGTTGGTGACCGTGGCATGCACCTTGGTGCCTTCCGGGTAGCGATCCTTGATGTTGACCCACGGATCTTCGCCCAGTTGCTTCAGGCCCAGAGAAACGCGGTTGCGCTCGCGGTCGAACTTCAGAACCTTGACGTTGACCTCGTCACCGACGGCCACGATTTCGCTGGGATGCTTGATGCGCTTCCAGGCCATGTCGGTGATGTGCAGCAGACCATCGACACCACCCAGATCGACGAAGGCACCGTAGTCGGTCAGGTTCTTGACGATACCGATGATCTGCTGGCCTTCCTGCAGCGTGGCGAGCAGCGCTTCGCGCTCGGCACTGTTCTCGGCCTCGAGCACGGCGCGGCGGGAAACCACCACGTTGTTGCGCTTCGGATCGAGCTTGATGACCTTGAAGTCGAGTTCCTTGTTCTCGAGGTGCGTGGTGTCGCGCACCGGACGCACATCGACCAGAGAGCCCGGCAGGAAGGCGCGGATGGAATCCACGTCGACGGTGAAGCCGCCCTTGACCTTGCCGTTGATCACGCCCTTGACGATCTCTTCCTTCTCGAAGGCAGCTTCCAGAACCTTCCACGCCTCGGCGCGCTTGGCTTTCTCGCGAGACAGACGGGTCTCACCGAAGCCGTCTTCAACGGCTTCCAGAGCGACGTGCACTTCGTCGCCGACGGCGATGGTCAGTTCGCCGTTTTCATCGCGGAACTGAGCCGCGGGGATCTGACCTTCGGACTTCAGGCCGGCATTGACGGTGACCCAGTCACCTTCGATGTCGACAACGGCAGCCGCGACGATGGCGCCCGGCTCCATGTTGATGTCCTGGAGAGACTGTTCAAACAGTTCAGCAAAGCTTTCGCTCATGATGTTCCTACGTGATCAACGTGAGTGCGGCCTGGGCCGCTTTCCTCCGCACCACCAGCGAGTGCGGGCCATTTCAGACTACCCTCGGGGATGTTGGCGCTGGTTCGACCTGGACGGGCTCACGGAAATAAATGCCCCTCCACGTCATCACATCTTGCCGAAGGCGCCGCAAGGGAGTTTCAGGCATCCGGCGCCAGGCCCTCTCGGGCCAGCAATGCCGTCAGCCGATCCACCACTTCCGGTATCGTCAGGCTCGTGGTATCCAGTGTGACGGCATCATCGGCCGGCACCAGTGGCGCCACGCTGCGCTGCATATCCCGTGCATCGCGTGCCTGAATCTCCTTTAGAAGACTCGATAGACTAGCATCCACCCCAGCCTCTCGCAACTGCAGGTGTCGTCGCCTCGCGCGTTCCTCCGCCGAGGCGGTGAGAAAGATCTTGAGTGGCGCATCCTGGAAGACCACTGTTCCCATGTCACGGCCATCGGCCACCAGACCTGGGGACTGACGAAAATCCCGCTGACGCTGCAACAGGGCAGTGCGGATGTCGGGCAGTGCGGCTACCCGCGAGGCGGCATCGCCGACTCGCTCGGTGCGAATATCGCCGGTCACCTCCTGCCCCTCGAGCAGTACTCGTCCTTCCCCGCCCTCGGCAAGGAACACCACGTCGAGACCGGTGGCGATCCGCGCCAGGGCCGGTTCGTCATCCAGCGCGACTCCATGACGAAGCGCTGCCAGGGCGGTGAGCCGATAGAGCGCGCCGCTATCGAGCAGATGCCATCCCAGGCGCTCGGCGACGAGTCGACTGATCGTGCCCTTGCCGGCGCCTCCCGGCCCATCGATGGTCAGCACCACGGCCTGTTCGGTCATGCATCCTCCTGTTGCGCCTCGATGGTCAGCCCCACGCGCCGCGCCAGATCGATGAAACCGGGGAAAGACGTCGCCACATTGGCGCAGTCATCGACAGTGATCGGCGCATTCGCTCGCAACGCCGCCACCGTAAAGGCCATGGCAATGCGGTGATCACCCAGGCTGTCGACCCGACCACCGCCATAGCTCGGCCCTTCTCCGCCCTGCCCGACGATATCGATACCGTCCTCATACAGTCGGTGCTCGACGCCCAGTATCGAGAAGCCATCGGCCATCGCCTGGAGCCGGTCGGATTCCTTGACTCTCAACTCGGCAGCATCGCGCAGACGCGTCACGCCTTCGGCGTTGGCAGCGGCGACGAACAGCGCCGGGAACTCGTCGATGGCCAACGGCACTTGGTCGACAGGAATGTCAATACCCTTGAGCAGTGCGTAACGGATGCGCAGATCGGCCACCGGCTCGCCGCCGACCTCGCGTTCGTTCTCGAGACGCAGGTCGGCGCCCATCAGGCGCAGGATATTGATCACGCCGATGCGGGTCGGATTGACACCGACGTGCTCGAGCACCAGATCGGCCCCCGGCGTGATCGCCGCCGCCACCAGGAAAAAGGTCGCCGAGGAAATATCGGAGGGTACATCGATGGGTGCAGCGGTCAGCGCGCCTCCTCCCTCGAGCCAGCAGGTATCGCCCTCACGATCCACTCGATAACCGAAACCGCCCAGCATGCGCTCAGTATGATCGCGGGTCGGCGCCGGCTCGCGTACTCGTGTCTCGCCCTCGGCATACAGGCCGGCGAGCAGCAGGCAGGACTTCACCTGAGCACTGGCCATCGGCATGTCGTAGGTGATGCCCTTGAGTCCCTTTCCACCATGCAGCTTGAGAGGTGGGCGTCCGCCTTCAGCGGTCTCGATCACCGCTCCCATCTCGCGTAACGGATCGGCAACCCGTCCCATGGGGCGCTTGGTCAAGGAGACGTCGCCGGTCAGTTCGGTATCGAACGACTGTCCCGCCAGAAGCCCCGCGAATAGTCGCATGGCCGTGCCGGCATTGCCGACATAGAGAGGCCCCGACGGCGCCTTCAAGCCATGCAGGCCGACCCCATGAATCGTCACCCGCCCCTGGTGCGGCCCTTCGATGGCGACGCCCATCTCGCGAAACGCCTGCAGGGTCGCCAAGCTATCCTCGCCCTCGAGAAAGCCCGACACCTCGGTCACCCCCTCCGCCAGGGCACCGAGCATGATGGCACGGTGAGAGACCGACTTGTCGCCAGGCACGCGAATGCGCCCCCTGACTTCACCACCGGGACCGGCCCGGTAGCGCAACGTCGCTTGTTCTTGCATCTGGTACTCCGCCTGATAACTGCTCTGGTTCAGTAAAGAATCGAAGTAGCGCCGGGCATGACTGGCGCGATCAAAGGTCGACAGCATGGCATCGGCATCACTGTCGGCGACAGCCCGACGCAAGCAGGCAAGCCCCGCTTCAAAATCATCGAGGGCGGTCAGCACCGCATGCCGATTGGCAGTGAAGATATCGCGCCACATCACGGGATCACTGCCGGCGATACGGGTGAAGTCACGAAAGCCACCGGCGGCATAACGGAATATCTCCAGCCGATCATCCTGGCGCGCCAGGGTATCCACCAATGAAAAAGCCAACAGATGAGGCAGATGGCTGGTGCGAGCCAGGACCTGGTCGTGGTGTTCCACTTCCATTTCCAGCACCTCGGCCCCGGCGGCCTGCCAAAGACGCCTTACTCGGGCAACGGCATCCGGTGCAGTCGTCGCACTCGGCGTCAGGATCACCTTGTGCCCCATGTAGAGGCGAGCGTCGGATGACGCCACCCCGCTCTTTTCGGATCCTGCGATGGGATGGCCCAGCACTAGATTGTTCGGCAGACTACCGAAGGCTGCCTCGGCCGCTTCACGAATGGCGCCCTTGGTGCTGCCGACATCGGTGATCACCACCGAAGGATCACCTGCCACGCCTTGCTCCGCCAGCGTTCCGAGCACATCCCGCATGGCCAGCACCGGCACCGCCAGCACGATCAAGCTGACGTCATCGAGCAATGCTGCCAGGCAGGTACCGCCCCGGTCGATCAATCCCATCTCGATGCCCCTGGCGATCTCGTCGGCATCCGGGTCGCAGGCGAGAATCTCTCCCTTGGCCCCGGCGGCGCGCAAAGCGGCTGCCAGGGAGCCTCCGATCAGGCCGAGACCGACGATCAGCAACCGGGGTTCACGAACCTCATGCGCCATGCCTAGAGCACGCCCATCGGAAAAGAACCGAGCACCTTGAGCTCGGCGGCCCGCAGCTGGATCTCCTCGAGCACCGCGGCGACGCGTGGTTCGGCGCGATGCCCCTTGAAATCGATGAAGAAGACGTAGTTCCAGACGCCACTACGCGACGGCCGCGTTTCCAGACGCGTCAGATCGATCTGATGGCGATGGAAGGGCTCCAGCAGATCATGCAGCGCCCCCGGGTGGTTACGCATGGCCACCACGATCGAGGTCTTGTCGTCCCCTGACATCGGGACATCCTGATTGCCGATGATCAGGAACCGTGTGGAGTTGTCGGGGCGATCCTCGATCTTCTCGGCGATGCGCGTCAGCTCGTAGAGCTTGGCGGCCATGTCGCCGGCGATGGCGGCGCTGTGCCACTCGGTCTTGACCAACCGGGCCGCCTCGGCATTGGACGACACCGGCACACGCTCGGCCTGCGGATAATGGGCATCCAGCCACTTGCGACATTGCGCGAAGGATTGAGGGTGGGAGTAGATCCGCGACACCTTGTCCCGCCGCGTATTGTCGGACACCAGCAGGTGATGATGGATACGCAGCACGACCTCGCCGCAGATGCGCATGCCCGAATCCATGAAGGAATCCAGGGTGTGATTGATCACCCCTTCGGTGGAATTTTCCACCGGCACCACCCCATAGTTGACGGCCCCGGCCTCCACTTCCCGGAAGACTTCATCGATAGCCGCCATCGGCAGGCTGACCGCGCTTTCGCCAAAGTGCTTGAGCGCTGCCTGCTGAGTGAAAGTGCCTTCCGGCCCCAGATAGGCCACCTTGACCGGCTGTTCCAGTGCCAGGCAGGCGGACATGATCTCGCGAAACAGCCGTGCCATTTCTTCGCTATCCAGCGGGCCGTCGTTGAGCTCCATGATACGCCGAAGCACCTGGGCTTCCCGCTCGGGGCGGTAGAAAACCGCCTTGGGATCGTCCTGGGTCTTGATCTCGGCCACATTGCGAGCACACTCGGCGCGCTCGCTGATCAAGCGCATGATGTCGGAATCGAGCTGGTCGATACGCTGACGCAGCCCCTCGAGTTCCTTGGGGGTGTCACTCATCGTTTTCCCCTGATTATCAAATTATCAAGCCGGAAGCCGGAAGCCGGAAGCCGGAAGCCGGAAGCCGGAAGCCGGAAGCCGGAAGCCGGAAGCCGGAAGCCGG
>NZ_JAJQTQ010000120.1 GCF_029081005.1 Halomonas elongata
CAGCGGGTCTCGCCGCTGACCATCATCAACACCCTGTGCGAGGAACGCGGCCTGACCGATGTGGCCTTCGCGGTGACCCGCGAGCCTGCCGAGCGCGAGTACTGCGTGCAGTACCGCGAGACCGACCTCGACTTCATCGAGCGCCTGGCCGCCGAGGAAGGGCTGTTCTACTTCCATGAGTTCGAGGATGCCGACCTCGGTGCCCATCGGCTGGTGTTCGCCGACGATCCCCAGGTGCTCACCGGGCTCGGCGAGCGTCCCTACCACCACCGCGCCGGCGGCACGCCGTCGCAGCGTCACCTGCGGCGGCTGACCCAGACCGCCCGGGTGCGCCCGGCGCGTGCCCAGCTCAAGGACTATTCGTTCAAGCAGCCCGCCTACGC
>NZ_JAJQTQ010000121.1 GCF_029081005.1 Halomonas elongata
GTAAACGTACGCAGGGACGATTCCAGCGTCAGCGAATTTGAGGCCCCGCTGCGGTTACGATCGGGTGCAACCACCTGGACCTCGGCAAACTCCCTTAAGGCCTTCGCCAGGGTCTGTATCCCCGGCGCATGGATCCCGTCATCGTTACTCAGCAATATTCGCATAGTCACCCGTTGTATTGATAAGCTCCCTGACCACGCTGGTGGCGAAGCTGCCCGCCGGCAGCCAGAAACGCAGTTCAACGGTTACGTCATCCCACCAGTTCCAGCTGAGCTGCTGTGGATAGAGAAGCATCGCCCGGCGCGCCGCCTCGACTTTCTCCCGCACCAGCAGCGCCTGCAACGCGGTTTCCTCGGCGATCGCGGCCTGCTCGAAAGCCAGGG
>NZ_JAJQTQ010000122.1 GCF_029081005.1 Halomonas elongata
TAGCCGGTGTAACCTCCGCGGTCGAAGCCGCTTTTGCCGTTGCCGGAGCCGCCGCTGGCCCCGGTGGCGCTAATGAGCGGCTCATAGCGCATGATTGAGCCGAAATCGTTAGCGCCTTTATTCTCCAGCTCCCGGGCGCTGATGCTGTGTTCGCTACCGGCTTTCTGCACCGGCGCGGGGGCGGTGACGGTCATTTGTTCCGAGGTGTCATCCACCGCCTCGCCGCTAACGGCGGAAGTATCTGCTGCGATGGCAGAAGTCTGATAAATTGCTGCAAACAAAGAGGTCACCAGCAGGCGTTTTTTACACCATGCTGCTGACGGAGTCGATTTGTACATAGTCGCCACGCCTTGATCGTTATTAGTATCGGCTCACGCGTTACT
>NZ_JAJQTQ010000123.1 GCF_029081005.1 Halomonas elongata
AGACGGGCGACGGTCACGCGGTCGGAATAATCCAGACGGCGGTTGCCGACGATCTGGTAATCTTCATGGCCTTTACCCGCCACCAGCACCACGTCGTTCTCTTTCGCCTGCATCACGGCGTTGGTCACCGCTTCCGCGCGGCCTTCCATCACCTTCGCCTGACCTGCATCGAGCATGCCGGCCAGAATATCGTTGATAATCGCCCGCGGCTCTTCGGTGCGCGGGTTATCGTCAGTAACGACCACGATGTCGGCAAATTCTTCCGCGATAGCGCCCATCAACGGACGTTTACCTTTGTCGCGGTCGCCGCCGCAGCCGAAGACGCACCACAGCTTGCCGCTGCAGTGCAGGCGTGCCGCCTGCAGCGCTTTTTCCAGCGCGT
>NZ_JAJQTQ010000124.1 GCF_029081005.1 Halomonas elongata
TTTTATTTCACCTGTGGACGATTCGGATAGCTCATACTGTTGTGTAATGTGGCTTTGGTGGATAATCAGCGCAAAGCCGCGCAGGTAGCGACACGAGCAGTCTGAGTGTTAATCAGTATAGACGGATTAACTTCTGGACGGCCATTTTAGGTCAAATCTTGAGCCCATTTCCAGCCTTTTTTGATGGCGGTCGCATTTATGGGAAAACCCGCCTGGCAAAATTTCCTGACAACCGCGCAAACAGGCACATTTTTATTTTGCTTTTTACCCCGCTTCTCGGTATAAAACGCCGCGCGCGGCTCATTAAAAAAGCGCACGGGGCATGGCCCTGTGGTGCCACTTCCAGCCGGGTTAAGCAGTCTGTATTTACAGAATCTCGCA
>NZ_JAJQTQ010000125.1 GCF_029081005.1 Halomonas elongata
CGCAGCGAACTGTTGCCGGTCCTGAACTTTGTCACCATGCCGGGATTGGTGGGGCCGATTCTGGGCCCGGTACTCGGCGGGGTATTTGTGACCTGGGCCAGCTGGCATTGGATTTTCCTGATAAACATTCCGATCGGCGTAATTGGCATTCTGTACGCCCGTAAATACATGCCAAATTTCACAACGCCGCGCCGACGCTTCGATATAGGCGGTTTTCTGTTATTTGGCTTAAGTCTGGTGTTATTTTCCAGCGGTATTGAACTGTTTGGGGAAAAAATCGTGGCGACATGGCAGGCGCTGGCCGTGATTGCCGTCAGTCTGTTACTGCTCGTGGCCTATGTGCGTCACGCGCGTCGCCATCCGACGCCGCTTATCTCGCT
>NZ_JAJQTQ010000126.1 GCF_029081005.1 Halomonas elongata
GCCGCCGACCTGCAACAGCTGCAGCGATTGCAACTGGGCGTTGCTGCCCCATTCGTGAATCGCCTGCAGCCACAGGCTGACCGCCGGCGGCACCAGCGAGGCAACGTTGATCTGATGTTGTTCAATCAGCGGGAAACAGAGCGTGGCGCTCGGGTCGGCGGCGAGGATCACCCGCCCGCCGGCGAGGAAAACGCCGAGCGAACCCGGGGAACTCATCGCATAGTTATGCGCCGCCGGCAGCGCGTTGAGGTAGCGCGTTTCAGCGTTAATCCCACAGATCTCGTTGCTGCGGCGGATACTGTAGTCGTAATCGTTATGGGTGCGTGGGATAAGCTTCGGCGTCCCGGTGCTGCCGCCGGAGAGCTGGAAAAAGGCCACTT
>NZ_JAJQTQ010000127.1 GCF_029081005.1 Halomonas elongata
TGTACTGAGTAATCAGATAAGCCATTACCATATCGGGATTGGCGTGCAGGCGGATAGCGCCCCGGACATTCGCGAGGCCATTCGGTTCGCCCGCTCGGTGATCGAAGTGGGTAGCAAAGTGCAGCCGCAGCGGCAGATCTACTACTTTCGCGAAATGGCAATGCTCTGCCTGTTCAGGGTGCTGGAAGACAGCTATATGGTCAATTTTTTTATCAATAACGTACGCCAGCTGCTTGAGCATGATTCCGGCGAAGTGCTGCTGGATACCCTGAGCAGCTTTATTGCCAATAATGCCGAACCGGGCAAAACGTCGCTACTGTTGGGGATTCATCGTAATACGCTCACCTATCGGCTGCAGCAAATTAAAAAGCATATACAG
>NZ_JAJQTQ010000128.1 GCF_029081005.1 Halomonas elongata
GGTCAGGCCCGTCAGGCTGGATTTAACAACGAAGCATGTCGGTGATGATTTCCGCGGGACCTGATAATAAAAAAGCCATGCAAATGCATGGCCTTGTGATTTGAATCCGTTATTTACAAAATGTATTCGAGACAGTATCTTTCGACTTCCGGACAAAAAACATATACCGGGACAAAATCTAAATGTAACTGCCTTGCCTGCATGAAACCATGCGGGCTTTTTTTTGCCCAAAGAAAAAGCCCACCGAAGTGGGCCTTACAGCTATCATCATTTTTTATTAGGTGTGGTGCCGGGTGCCTCCCGGTAAGTCGCCGCCAGTCCACAGACGACTCGCAATGCGCAAAAAAACATATCAGACTGGCAATGCCCCTCCGCAT
>NZ_JAJQTQ010000129.1 GCF_029081005.1 Halomonas elongata
TGGGAGAGACCCACTGGCTGCTGTGGCTGCTGGGCCCGGCGACCATCGCCTTTGCCGTTCCGGTGTATGAAAATGTCGCGGTGATTAAACGCCACTGGATGTCGCTCAGCGCCGGGGTGGTGACGGCGGTAGTGGTGGCTGTCACCAGTTCCGTATGGCTGGCGCGCGGGTTTATGTTGTCTGATGAAATTCAGCGTAGCCTGGCGGTGCGCTCGGTGACCACGCCCTTTGCGCTGGCGGCGGCGAAACCGCTCGGCGGTCAACCCGATCTGGTGGCGCTGTTTGTGGTGATCACCGGCGTGTTTGGCATGGCGGTGGGAGATATGCTGTTTTTACGTCTTGCTATCCGGGAAGGGATGGCGAAAGGAGCCGGGTT
>NZ_JAJQTQ010000012.1 GCF_029081005.1 Halomonas elongata
TACCCCTCGTCGTATCGGTTCCTCATAAAAACACCCCGAAGGTTGGAGTGGGTGTCCAACTTTCGGGGTGCAGTTCAATCATGGCGGGGCGTCGTCGTTTCGGGCGGCATGGCGAAACGTCTCCTGCTCAGTTCGCTCCACCATCGTTCTCCATGGCGCCGGCACTTTCCATCGAAGGCTCGCCATGCCCATAGCGTTCATGGCGCCGATGCTCGCGGAAGGCATCCAGCAACCGGGCATAGCGACGCGGCATGCGGCTGCCGCGCCGGGTCACCAGATGCAGTGTCTCATGCACCGGTTGTGGCAACGACAGTTCCTTGACCTGGCGCTGCCAGGGCGATGTCTCGAGGACCAGCCGCGACACCACGGTAAAGCCCAGGCCGCGTGCCACGGCATCCAGCACCATGCTCACTTCGTTGGTGAACCCCTGGCGTGGAAAGTGGCTCATGGACCGGAACTCTCCCGGAAAATTGCAGCGCAGCAGGGTATCGGCGTGGTTGACCCCATCCGAGTAACTGATGAAGCCGATGCCCATCAGGTCCGCCAGGCCGGTGCCGGCAAAATCCGCCGGCACCACCAGACACAACGGCTCCTGATGCCAGACCTCGCAGTCCACTTCGGGATGCCGAACCGCCTCGGTGACGATCCCCAGATCATGGCGCCCGGCGAGCACGTCGCTGACGATCTCGTGGTTGAAGGCAAAGCTGTAGCTGACCGTCAACCCCGTGTACATCTGCTGCTGACCAAGGATGAAAGGATAAAGCATCAGGCCGACGCTCCCGGGAGACGCCAGTCGACACTCACCGCTGTCGAGGCTCTCGTCGTCCAGGGAATGGCGGAATTGCTCGTGCTCGGCAAACAGCTTCAGGGCATAGTCGTAGGCACGCCGACCGGCCTCGGTGAGCGCGAATCGCCGCCCCTGCCGCTCGAGCAGGGAGCGCCCGAGGTACTGCTCGAGCTTGCGTACATGCTGGCTGACGCCGGGCTGGGTCATTTCCAGGCGACGCGCCGTTCGCGTGAAACTGCCCGTCTCGACCAGGGTGATGAAGGTGCGGAAGTATTGGGCGTTGAACATGGCGCGTCACGTCGCTGTACGGAGAACCGGCGAGGTCATTCTATCAGTTGGTGGGCATGACCGCAGCGCTTGCACCGGCTGTGCAAGACTTCGCAGTTGGCTCGGCCCGGGGGCGCCGGGGCCCGGACCTGCAAGCGAAGCAGGATGCGATAGCGATGCAGTGTATCGGTAGCGCCCCTCGCTGACCTGTCGACGGAACAGCCTCGAGCGCAACAACACTAATTGCGATAGCCCTGACCCACCGAGGCCGTGATAGCATCGCTGATATGCAGACCGCTTTGCCATGATCGGCGAAGCCGGGGGAACGCCTCTGGCGCGCTCCCTTATTCATCCTCGCGACACGGACGCCCCGAATGGCCGATACCATCTCCAGCACCATCTCGCCGGAAGGCAGCCTGGAAATTCTCTCCCAACAGGAAGTCAACCGCCTGCACGACACCTCGCGCAGCGGCTTGCACGAACTGTTGCGCAGCTGCGCGCTGGCCGTTCTCAACTCCGGGAATCCCACCGACGATGGCCTGGCGTTGATGGAGACCTATCCGGATTTCGATATCGAAGTCATCCAGCAGGATCGCGGCGTGCGCCTGAAACTCACCAATGCCCCCGCCGAAGCCTTCGTCGACGGGCGCATGATTCGAGGCATTCGAGAGCACCTCTCCTCGGTGCTGCGCGATATCGTCTACGTCTACAACGAGATCCAGACGCGTCGGCGTTTCGACCTGGGCAGTGCCGACGGCACCACCAATGCCGTCTTCCACATCCTGCGCAAGGCCGGCACCCTGAAGCCCAGCCGAGACCCGAGCCTGGTGGTCTGCTGGGGCGGCCACTCGATCTCTCGCGAAGAGTACGACTACACCAAGGACGTGGGCTACCACCTGGGGCTGCGTGAACTCGACATCTGTACCGGGTGCGGCCCGGGCGCCATGAAGGGCCCCATGAAAGGCGCCAACGTCGCTCATGCCAAGCAGCGCCGGAGCGAAGGACGCTATCTTGGCGTCTCCGAACCCGGCATCATCGCCGCCGAAGCCCCCAACCCCATCGTCAATGAACTGGTGGTAATGCCCGACATCGAGAAGCGCCTCGAAGCCTTCGTCCGCCTGGGGCACGGCATCATCATCTTCCCCGGCGGGGTCGGCACCGCCGAGGAAATCCTCTACCTCCTCGGCATTCTGCTGCACCCGGACAACGACGACATGGAGCTGCCGGTCATCCTCACTGGCCCCGCCAACTCCGCCGACTACTTCAAGCGCATCGACGAGTTTCTGGTCTATACCCTCGGCGAATCGGTACGGCGGCTGTATCGCATCATCATCGACGACCCGGTGGAAGTGGCCCGCGTCATGCGCAAGGGCATCGACAACGTCGGGGAATACCGCCGCGCTCGCCAGGATGCCTTCTACTTCAACTGGCGACTCACCGTGGTCCGGGATTTCCAGGAGCCTTTCGAGCCCAGCCACGACAGCATGGCCGCGCTGGCCCTGCATCGACAGCAACCGGTTCACGAGCTGGCGGCCAACCTGCGACGCGCCTTTTCCGGTATTGTCGCCGGCAATGTCAAGGAGCGCGGCATTCGCCTCATCGAGGCCAACGGCCCCTTCCGGCTCAGCGCAGAACCCCAGTTGATGGCACGCCTGGACGACTTGTTGACGTCCTTCGTCGCCCAGGGCCGCATGAAACTCGCCGGCGAATACGTGCCCTGCTATACCCTCGGGTAAGAGTGAAGAGTGAAGAGTGAAGAGTGAAGAGTGAAGAGCAGGTTAGCCCCAGAGCCTGGGGCATCAAAAGGGTTTTCTTCCCTCTTCAAGGCGCGAAGCGCCGTTCTTCGCTCTTCCAGCGGCGTCAGCCGCGTTCCGTGCCTTATTCCTTCCCCTTCGGGGCTGGCTTCCACCACATCCCCAGGGCATGCAGCAGCAATCCCAGCGTCGCACCATGCGACACCAGCAGCGGCCAGCCGCTCCAGGCGCCGAACAGCGCATGCCAGATGCCCATGGCCAATAGACCCACCACCAGACAGGCCACGAGACGCCGCATCAAGGCAGGCAGCGTGGCACGCGACTCGGCGGGCAACAGCCACCATTGGAAGACGGCGAGCGACGCCACGGCGACCCCGCCGATCGACATCAAGGCCAGATGGGTATCATGGCCACCGGAAAGGTAACGCGGCACGCTGACCAGCATCAGGATCAGCAAACCGGTCAACAGGCTGCAGCGCTCCGGTGAGGCCGTCACGCTCAGGCTACCTTGAGCTGCTGGGACTCGATCCACTCTTCTGCCCAGGGCAAGGCAGCATCATCGGCCATGAAGGTTTCCATCGCATCCACTTCGAGACGCTCGCCGAGACGCTCGGCTCCTTGCCCCTGAAGCACCTCGTCGAGGCAGCGACCGGCACCGCAGAAAGAGTCCACATAGGAGCTGTCGCCCATGGCGATCATTCCGTAACGCAGGCCGACGAGCCCCGGACTCTTCGCTTCCAGCTCGCGAACGAAGGCGACGAGGCTGCCCGGATAGTCGCCGCTGCCAGTGGTCGAGGTGCAGAACAGCGCCAGATCCGTCGGCGAACCGACCAGGTCATCCAGCGTCGGCTGATCGAAGATCGACACTTCATAGCCGGCCTGTTCGAACAGTGGCGCAACCTGTTCGGCCACATCCAGGGCACCGCCATATACGGTTCCTACGAAGATCTTGAGCATGGGCATGTCGCGAAGCTTGCCTTGGAAATTCAGCCGGATCGTAACATGTGAGCCCCGACGCCGCACGCCGCACGCCGCACGCCGCCGGACATGCTGGCATGCCCGAGGATCGCGTATACTCACCCGGGTTATCGACTCAGTGGAGGAGACATGCAACACGCCTTCGACGCCTGGATCACGCCCATCATGATCGGCGGTCTCATGCTGTTCATGGGGTTCATCATCTGGGACCTGGCTCGCAAGTCTGGAGCGGGCCGTTTCGGCACCATCATGCTGTTCGTGGTACTCGGCGGCGGGATGCTGGCTTATCTGATCAAGGTGGTGATTACCTGGTCACTGGAGCACGGCACCCTCTAGGGGGGGGCTGATTCAAATAGCACGAAACTTGTCTCGAAATCCGTCTTTCTCGCGACGATCGGCCAAATCCGACAGGCTCCTGACACGCACAGGCGAAAACGCCGCCATTTCACTGGAAATGACGGCGTCCGTTGCATGGCTCGATGCGAGGGGGCGACGGGATCAGCGTTCGTCGCCAGCGTACTCCTCGACCTGAGACTTGAGTTTCTGGCCGGGCCGAAAGGTCACGACGCGACGGGCGGAAATCGGAATTTCTTCCCCCGTCTTGGGATTGCGTCCCGGCCGCTCGCGCTTGTCTCGGAGGTCGAAATTGCCGAAACCGGACAGCTTGACCTGTTCATTCTCGCGCAAACAGCCCCGGATCTCCTCGAAGAAGGACTCCACCATGGACTTTGCCTCGCGCTTGGAGAGGCCAAGCTCGGCGTGCAGGTGTTCGGCCAGCTCGGCCTTTGTCAACGCACCCATGTCGCTTTCCTCACGCTGTGGTGGCCGAGCCAGTTCCTGCTTCATGAGCCGCCTCGAGATCCTCACGCGCGCAACTCGGCACCCAGGTGCAGACGCGACTCCTCGACGATGGCATCGACCAACTGGTTGATTTCATCGTCATTTAGCGTGCGCGAAGGATGCTGCCAGGTCAAGCCCAATGCCACGCTCTTTCGTCCCTCCGGCACGCCCTTGCCCTGATAGACATCGAACAGGTGTGCCTCGACCAGCCATTCCCCGGCCTGAGCGCGCAGCGTATCCAGCAAGGCCTGTACCGGTTGCGCCGCGTCGACCAGAAAGGCCAGGTCGCGTCGCACCTCGGGATAGCGGGACAACGGCCGAAATGCCGGTATGCGGCCATGGGTCAGGGCATCCAGCCGAACCTCGAAAAGCAAGGCATCCACCTTGAGGCCCAGCCGGGAACGCACTGCCGGATGCAGCGTACCGATCCACCCGGCTTCCTGACCACGGTACATCACACGAGCGCTCTGCCCGGGATGCAGGGCCGGATGTTCACCAGGTTCGAAGCGCCAGGCATCCGGTTCCCCACCCATCTCGATCAGGCTTTCCAGATCTCCCTTGAGATCGAAAAAGTCCACCCTCTGTTTGCCGCCGCTCCACCCTTCGGGTTCACGACCGCCACAGACCAGCGCACCAAGCATCGGTACCTGATCGAGATCATCGAGCTCGCCCCGGAACACCAGGCCCGTTTCGAACAACCGGACGCGGTTCTGCTGACGATTGAGGTTGTGCTCGAGCGCCCGCACCAGACCGGGAAAGAGGCTGGCGCGCATCACCGACAGATCGCTGGAGATGGGGTTGGCCAGCACCGGCGACACGGCTTGAGGCAACAGAGTTTCCTGCAGCTCCGGCGCCACGAAACTGTAGGTCACCGCCTCGAAGTAGCCTCGCGAGACCATGCGGTGACGCAGGGCGGCGAGCGGCGTACGCGCTTCGTGATCCGGGCGAGGCCCGAGATGCGCACGAGGATGACGTGCCGGCAGCTTGTTGTAGCCGTGGATGCGTGCCACCTCCTCGATCAGGTCTTCTTCGATGGCGATATCAAAACGCCAGCTCGGCACCCTGGCCCGCCAGCCCTGGTCGACGCCCTCGACGGTCATACCCAGACGTTCGAGGATCTCACCGACCTCGTCGGCGGGCAGTTCCTTGTCCAGGGCCTGATCGAGCCGCCCGCGGCGTAACACCACCTCGCGATCACTGGGCAGTCGCGATGCGTCGGCGACCTCGATCAGCGGGCCGGCTTCGCCCCCGGTAATTTCCAGCAACAGTGCCGTGGCACGTTCAGCGGCTTCCCGGGCGAGAGCCGGGTCGACGCCACGCTCGAAACGATGCGAGGCATCGGTATGCAGCCCATAGGCACGGGCCTGGCCAGCCACCGCCAGCGGCGAGAAGTGAGCCGCCTCGAGAAAGATGTCTCGGGTCTCGACGCTCACCCCCGAATGCTCCCCGCCCATGACACCGGCGATGGCCAGGGGGCCGCGCTCGTCGGCAATGATCAGGGTGTCGTCGTTGAGCGTGATGGCCTGGCCATCGAGCAGCACCAGCTGTTCACCCTGGCGGGCCCGACGCACCACCACGGCACCATCGAGGTTGGCACGATCGAAGGCATGCAAGGGTTGACCGAGCTCGAGCATGACGTAATTGGTGACATCGACCACCGGATCGATGGCGCGCACGCCGCCACGACGCAGGCGCTCGACCATCCAGAGCGGCGTCTCGGCCGTGACGTCGACGCCCTTGATCACCCGACCAAGGTAGCGCGGGCACCCTTCGGCGTCCTCGACACGCACCGGAAAGGTCTCATCGTGAACGGCTGCCACCGGGTCGATATTCGGTCCCGAGATGGGCAGGCGATTGAGCACGCCGACCTCACGGGCCATGCCCTTGACGCTCAGGCAGTCGCCCCGATTGGGCGTCAGATCCACCTCGATGGTGCTGTCATCGAGCGTCATGTAGGCGCGAAAGTCTTCACCGACCGGCGCCGCGGACGGCAGTTCAAGAATACCGGCGGAGGTATCTTCCTCCAGCCCCAATTCGGAGGCGGAGCAGATCATGCCGCGGGACTCGACGCCACGCAGCTTGGCCTTCTTGATCTTGAACCCCTCAGCCGTGGAGTCACCGGGCAGCACGGCGCCGACCCGGGCAAAGGCCACCTTCTGCCCCTCGGCAACATTGGGGGCACCACAGACGACCTGCAGCCGTTCGCTGCCATCATCAACCTGGCAGACATTGAGCTTGTCGGCATCGGGGTGCGGCGCCCGCTCGACCACCTCGGCCACCACCACGCCATCGAAGGCCGCCGCCACGGGCTCGATCCCGTCCACTTCGAGGCCGGCCATGGTGATCTGATCGGCCAGTGCCTGAGTCGACAACGCCGGAGAGACCCATTCACGCAGCCACTGTTCGGAAAATTTCATGACAAATCCTATCGCTGTGCTCTCTAGGAGTATCGCAGTCGGCAACACGGCGTCGGGTCATCGACAGGTCTACGAGGAGGCGCTGCCCTCTCCTCGGGCGCTACCTACCTGCGGAGCTCTCGCGTCCCGCTCCGCTTGCAGGGCCAGTGCTGGCCATCCAAGGCCAGCCCGTTCGGAGCCGTGCTCCTCACCCTGCGCAGGACCTCCTCCACGACCTGTTCCCGCCCCTACGCATCAAGCCTGACGACAATGCTCCCTGGCTGTGTACTGGTGACAATCAGGCAAACTGCTGCAAGAAGCGCAGATCGTTGTCGAAGAACAACCGCAGGTCGTTGACGCCATAGCGCAGCATGGCCAGCCGCTCGGCCCCCATGCCGAAGGCAAAGCCCGTATAGCGTTCGCTGTCGATACCGGAGTGACGGAACACTTCCGGATGCACCATGCCGCAGCCCATGACTTCCAGCCAGCCACTGTGGGAGCAGACTCGGCAGCCGCCGCCGTCACACATCACGCACTGGATATCGACCTCCGCCGAGGGCTCGGTGAAGGGGAAATAGGACGGACGAAAGCGCACGGCCAAATCGTCACGCTCGAAGAAGGCATGCAGGAAGTCCTGGATAGTACCTTTCAAGTCGGAAAACCGGACATCCTCGTCGACCAGCAGGCCTTCGACCTGATGAAACATCGGAGTATGCGTCAGGTCGGAATCGCTGCGATAGACCCGCCCCGGGCAGACGATGCGAATCGGCGGCTCGGTGCTCTTCATGGTGCGCACCTGAACCGGTGACGTATGAGTGCGCAGCAGTCGGGTGGCATCGAAGTAAAAGGTATCGGCCATGCCCCGCGCCGGATGGTGGGCGGGAATATTGAGGGCCTCGAAGTTGTGGTAGTCGTCCTCGATTTCCGGCCCGACCGCCACATCGAAACCGACATGGGTAAACAGCCCCTCGATGCGTTCCAGGGTCCGGGTCACCGGATGCAGACCGCCGCCGGGCTGGCCACGCCCCGGCAGTGTCACATCCAGTGTTTCGGCGGCAAGCCGTGTTTCGAGGGCGGCCTTCTCGAGCGTCTGTTTACGCTCATCGAGTTCAGCGGCCAACGCCTGCTTGGCCTGGTTGATACGCTCCCCCGCGGCCGGACGCTCTTCCGCCGGCAGCTGGCCCAGGCCCTTGAGCAGCGCGGTGATCTCGCCCTTCTTGCCGAGATAGCGCACGCGCAGCTCATCCAGCACGGCCATGCTTTCGGCGGCCTGGATGGCGTCGCGGGCCTCGGCGACCAGAGTGGGAAGGTGGTCCATCCGTTGATGCTCCGAATTCTTGATCCCGTCAGCGCCGACCGATGCCCTGCTGTGCGGACAGCCTCGACGCGACCGGGTGTCGCATGCAAAAAAACAGGGGAAGAGCGGCTGCTCTTCCCCTGCGACGATCATCGGGGCGGCGCTTCGCGCTCGGCTGACAGCGCACCCTTTCGATCCCCTTTACTGGGCAGCCTTGGCCTTCTCGACGATGGCGGCAAATGCTGCCTTCTCGTTGACGGCCAGATCGGCCAGCACCTTGCGATCGATCTCGATCCCGGCCTTTTTCAGACCGCCGACGAAACGGCTGTAGGACAGGCCATGCTGACGAGCACCGGCGTTGATACGCTGGATCCACAGGGCGCGGAACTGGCGCTTGCGCTGGCGGCGGTCACGATAGGCATACTGACCGGCCTTGATGACGGCCTGCTTGGCTACGCGAAAGACGCGCGAACGGGCACCGTAGTAGCCCTTGGCCTGCTTGAGAATTTTCTTGTGACGGCGACGAGCGACGACACCACGCTTGACACGAGTCATGGCTTACTCCTGACGTTGAAGAATTGCGACCAAGGGTTACAGGTTCGGCAGCATGCGCTGCACGAGCTGCTTGTCGGCGTCGTGGATCTGCTTCATACCACGCAGCTGACGCTTACGCTTGGTGGACTTCTTGGTCAGGATGTGACTACGGAACGACTGCTTGTGCTTGAAGCCGTTGGCCGTCTTCTTGAAGCGCTTGGCAGCGCCGCTGTTGCTCTTGATCTTCGGCATGAGTTGAACTCCGCTCGAGGTTTTTGAGAAAACCCGGGGCCGATGGCAGGCACAACACCTGCCACCCGTTTGACTGGCCGCCGGGTCACTTCTTCTTGGGGGCAATGATCATGATCATCTGACGTCCTTCCATCTTGGGGAAGGACTCGACGGTACCGATCTCCTCGAGATCGGCGGCGATGCGCTCCATCAGCTTGCGGCCGATGTCCTGGTGGGCCATTTCGCGACCGCGGAAACGCAACGTGACCTTGCCCTTGTCGCCACCTTCGAGGAAACGCGTCAGGTTCTTCATCTTGACCTGATAGTCACCCTCGTCGGTGCCAGGCCGGAATTTGACTTCCTTGACCTGGATCTGCTTCTGCTTCTTCTTTTGCGCCGCCTTCTGCTTCTTCTGCTCGAAGACGAACTTGCCGTAATCCATGATCTTGCAGACGATCGGATCGGCATTGGAAATCTGCACGAGATCCATACCAGCCGATTCGGCACGCTCCAGCGCATCGCGAGTGGGCATGATGCCCAGCTGCTCGCCATCGCTATCGATCAGGCGCACCTGCTCATCGGTAATTCTCTCGTTCATCGGGGGACGCTTTTCCTGCGGGCGTCCTCTGGGGTTGCTTCTCTTGATGGTTCCGTCTCCACTTCAGTCTTGGAAGATGTCGCTAGCGCCGCTCGGCCTGAATCCGGTCGATGAAGGCATCCACCGTCATGGTGCCGAGGTCCTCGCCACTGCGCGAGCGCACGGCCACCGAGTCGGCTTCGACTTCCTTATCTCCCACCACCAGGAGATAGGGGACCTTCTGCAACGTATGCTCGCGGATTTTAAAGCCGATCTTCTCATTCCTCAAGTCCGCCTTGACTCGCAAGCCCTTTTTCTGCAAGCGCTGCTCGAGGGAAATGGCATAGTCACGCTGCGAATCGGTGATCGTCAACACCACAACCTGCTGGGGTGCCAACCACAACGGCATCGCGCCGGCATAGTGCTCGATGAGGATGCCGATGAAGCGCTCCATCGAGCCGACGATGGCCCGGTGCAGCATCACCGGCGAGCGTCGATCGCCATCCTCGGTGACATACTGGGCACCGAGGCGCACCGGCATCATGAAATCGACCTGCATGGTACCTACCTGCCATTCGCGCCCCAGGCAATCCTTCATATGATACTCGATCTTGGGGCCATAGAAAGCACCCTCGCCCGGCAACTCCTCCCAGTCGACGTCACAGGTGCGCAGCGCACCACGCAGCGCTTCTTCGGCACGATCCCAGACCGCATCATCGCCAAGCCGCTTTTCAGGACGCAGGGCAATCTTGACGGCAATGTCCTCGAACCCGAAGTCGCTGTAGACCTGCAGGGCCTGGCGGTGGAAGCTGGTCACTTCGGATTCGATCTGCTCTTCGGTGCAGAAGACATGACCATCGTCCTGAGTGAAGGCGCGCACCCGCATGATGCCGTGCAGGGCACCGGAAGGCTCGTTGCGATGGCACCCGCCGAATTCGCCGTAACGTACCGGCAGTTCACGGTAGCTGCGCAGGCCGGAGTTGAAGACCTGCACATGTCCAGGGCAGTTCATCGGCTTGAGCGCGTATTCGCGCTTCTCCGACTCGGTGAAGAACATGCCATCGGCATAATTGTCCCAGTGGCCGGACTTCTTCCACAGCGACACATCCATCACCTGGGGACAGCGGATCTCTTGATAGCCGCCGTCCTTGTACACCTGGCGCATGTACTGCTCGACCACCTGCCACAGCGTCCAGCCACGCGGGTGCCAGAATACCATGCCCGGCGCCTCTTCCTGCATGTGGAAGAGGTCAAGCTTGCGTGCCAGCTTGCGATGGTCGCGTTTCTCGGCCTCCTCGAGACGCTTGAGATAGGCCTTGAGTTGTTTCTTGTCACCCCAGGCAGTGCCATAGATTCGTGTCAGCATGGGGCGCTCGGCATCACCCCGCCAGTAGGCACCGGCCAGTTTGGTCAATGTGAAGGCCTTGAGGTGACGGGTATTGGGGACATGGGGCCCCCGACACATATCGGTGTATTCCTGGTGATGATATAGACGGATCGTCTCCCCTTCCGGAATCTCCCGCACGATCTCCTGCTTGTAGGGCTCGTCGCGGTGCAGGAAGGTCAGCATCGCACGATCACGGTCGACGTACTCACGGACGACATCGTAACCGGTCTCGATCAGCGCCTTCATGCGCGCCTCGATGGCCTCGAGATCCTCGGGCGTCACCGAGCGCCCGAAGTCGATATCGTAATAGAACCCATCCTCGATCACCGGGCCGATGGCCATCTTGGCGTCCGGATAGAGCTGCTTGACCGCATGGCCGATCAGGTGGGCACAGGAGTGACGAATGATATCCAGCCCTTCGGGGTCGCGGGCGGTGACGATCGCCACTTCAGCGTCATGGTCGATGACATCCGCTGCGTCCACCAGCTCGCCATCGATACGGCCAGCCACACAGGCCTTGGCCAGGCCGGTACCGATGCTCTCGGCCAGCTGCATGATGGAAAGGGGTTCGTCGAAGGATCTCTGGCTGCCGTCCGGCAGGGTCACGATGGGCATGATGAAGCGATTCCTTGTGCACAGTGGTGATCCATACCAGGGATCACATGTCGCGAGAAGATTGGGTTGCCTTGAGCGACGCTAGCCTACCAGACGCCCTGCCGACGGCGCCATGGGTGGGCCAGATCGCCAATGAAAAAGGCGCCCGAAGGCGCCTTTCCGACTCTAACCGCGCCCCGGCGGATGCCGAGGCGCAACGGTCGACTCAGGAGGGGATCACTCCCACTCGCCGAGCTCGACGCGACGGTTCTCGGCACGGCCAGCCTTGGTGTCGTTGCTGGCCACCGGCTGCTCTTCGCCATAGCCGATGGTGGTCATCCGATTGGCAGCGATGCCCTGGCTGGCCAGGAAGCTTGCCACGGAATCGGCACGACGCTGAGACAGATCCTTGTTGTAACCGGCCGGACCGACGGAATCGGTGTGGCCTTCGATACGCACGCGGACGTTGTCATTGGCGCGCAGCTTGGAAGCCACGTCGCTCAGGACAGACTCGGCCCCCATGGTCAGGCGGGCAGAATCGAACTCGAAGTTGACGTCCTGCAGCACCAGGTCCTCGACGCAGCCCAGGGCATTGACCTCGGCACCTGCCGGGGTACCCGGGCACTGGTCCTGATAGTCCGGCACGCCGTCACCATCGGAATCCACCGGGCAGCCCACGGCGTCGACAGCGACACCGGCCGGGGTACCCGGGCACTGATCCTGATCGTCCGGCACACCATCGCCATCGCTGTCACCGACGGGAGCCGGGCCCTTGTTCGGCTCGGCACACAGCAGTGCAGCCGCCGTGGCACCGACAGTACCACCGATATAGGCACCGGTATCCTCATCGTCGTCCTTGACGGCGCTGTAACCGATACCAGCACCGATCAGGCCACCCGCCACGCTGCAGACAGCGGGGTGCTTGTACCAGGCACGATCAGACGCTGAGCTATCGCCCATGCCGGAGGATTGAGACGCCGAACTGGCGCAGCCGGACAGACCGACCACCAGCGCGGAACCGAGCAACAAGCCAGTCGTTGATTTTTTCATGTAAGACTCCTTCTTGACACAAATCTAGCGGGGCCAGCATAGGCTTAGCCATCCAGCGAGTCCGATGGTATGGCCAACCAGAGACGGAACTTGTCCGTCCATACCGACCAAGAAAGCACGAAATCGCGATCTCGGCCAATCAACGCGTGATGACTCGGGACTCCATCCTCTTATCAGTCATCTACGTCGCGATTAGCAGCTTGCCGGAGACTGAGTCACCTTTCAATCGAAAAACGCACTGGAAAGTGTAATACATTGTTTTGTTTAGGTCATTCAAATCAATGCAAAGCGTCCGGCCAGTCGCGCCGAAACTGCAGCACACTCACGGCCGCTTTCATGACGGCATCACGCCACTCACCCTCGACTTTCAGGCGTTCACGATCCTCGTGAAATCGCGCCTTGGGGCTCAGAGCCTGGCGCGCCGAATGCGTGTGAAGATGACGGGTTCGTTCATGCACCTCGGCAAATGCCAGAAACTCCGGTCGCGACGTCAACGACGGATCGAGAATATCCAGCAGTGTCTTGCAACGCCATGCGCCCTCCGTGATATCGACCTGCCCCTGCTGCAAGGCATTGGCTACCAGCTCGAGATTCTCCAGACAATTATCATGTGCCCGGCGCAGTTCTTCCTCGCGAAATGCTTCGCGACGTCGGACCTCCCGCCACAGGGTGACGGCATACGCCCCCAGGCCGGCAACGACGGCCAGGGCCAGCCCGAGCAAGATCACGGCGGTGGTATTGGTCATGAAAGGATTCCCGTTACGTCCAGCATTCAAGCGATAAAGACGCTCATTCTAAACCGCCCCCTTCGGACGACCAACCCATATCACCGTCACTCGGGCCCCTTGACGCCGAAAGCAAGGGCCCGCTGCCATCCGCCCCCCGTCCCGGCATCTCCGGACGCCGTCGGGATTCAAGGCCCCCTTCCACGTCAGGCCCACCAGAATCCGGCATAGCCATCCAGCAGCAGGACGACGAAGACGCCCAGGATATAACGAATGGAAAACCAGAAAGCCGCGAGGGGCGCCTTCGGGTCACGACCTCGCCACACCCGACCGTTCCACCACATGAAGCGTGCATTCAGCGCCGTCACGCCTAGCAGATAGATCCATCCGCTCATGCCGATGGCAAAAGGCAGCAAGGTCACCGAGACCGTCAACCAGCCATAGAGCCATACCTGAAGACGCGTGAAAGCGTCGCCGTGGGTCACCGGCAGCATCGGGACGCCGGCACGTTCGTACTCGTCGCGCTTGTGGATGGCCAATGCCCAGAAATGCGGTGGCGTCCAGGCGAAGATGATCAACACCAGCAGCAACGGCTCGGGACCGAGCTGGTTGCTCACCGATGTCCAGCCCAGCAGCGGAGGCGCCGCACCGGCCACGCCACCGATCACGATATTCTGTGGCGTGGCTCGCTTGAGGAAGGCGGTATAGATCAGGGCGTAGCCGATCAAGGAGCCGAAGGTGAGCCAGGCCGTCAAGGGGTTGACGCCTTCATGCAGCACCCCGACCCCCGCGACCGACAGCAGCGTTGCCCACCCCAGGGCCAGTGGTATCGACAGGCGCCGGGTGGCCAGGGGGCGCGACGCCGTGCGCAGCATCAGGGCATCCAGGCGACGGTCCACGACATGATTGAACGCCGCGGCGCCACTGGCAGCAAGCCCGATGCCGATCAACCCCAGCACCACCTTGTCTAACGGCGGTATCGGCCGCGCCAGCAACATCCCCACCAGACTGCAGACCAGCATCACCGACACCACACGCGGCTTGCCGAGGGTAACGAGATCACGCCATAGCGGCATGAGCGTTTCCCGGGTCACCGGCCGAGCATCATGCATGCATCAACTCCCTCGTCGTTATCGACGGCAATGACCGGGGCATGGACTGCCCCCACCGCCACTGCCAGACCGCCAGCAGCGTCACCACCACCAGCACGGCTGCGCCCGCCGTATGCAACAAGGCCAGCCAGAGCGGCAGCCAGAACAGTACATTGGCGATACCCAGTGCCGCCTGCAGCAGGCAGGCGCCCCCCATCAACCCCAGCCAGGGGGATACCTCGCGGTCACGACGATGCCGCAGGGCGAGCCCCAGCAGGCACAGGAACAACGCCGCTCCCCCCAGACGATGGCCGACCTGGATAGCGCTTCGAGCCTCGGCGTGCAACTGCCCATGCAGATAGTTGGGTCCCACCGTCTGCGTCAGGTGAAACCCTTCTCCCCAATCCATGCTGGGCCACCACTGGGCATTGCAGGTAGGGAAGCCCTGGCAGGCAATACCGGCATAGTTGCTCGAGGTCCAGCCACCGAGAGCCAGCTGCAGGACCAGAAGCGCCAGCGCTGCCCCCCACAATGGCGTCAGGCGTCGCGGCTGACGTCGCGATCTGCCTGGTATCACCAGGCGCCGAAATCGCAGGTACAACCAGAGGAAACCGCCCATGACGGCCATGCCCCCCAGCAGATGCAGCGTCACCACCTGGGGCCACAGACGGAGCGTCACGGTGAAGGCACCAAAGGCGCCCTGCACCAGGATGAGTGTCAGCAACCCCAGCGAGAGTCGCCATGGGACTCCATCGTGATGCCTCAGGCGCCTGGCCAGCACCACCACGGCGATAACCAGCAACCCCAGCGAAGAGGCCAGGTAGCGATGCAGCATCTCCATCCATGCCTTGGACGTATCGAACGGCGCATCGGGCGAGTGCGCCAGGGCTCGGGTCTCGTCCGGCACCACCCACTGTCCATAGCACCCAGGCCAGTCCGGACATCCCAGACCGGCATCCACCAGACGCGTCCAGGCACCGGCCAGCACCACCAGAGCGGCAAGCAACATCCCCAGCAGACTCAACCAGCGCAGCCCATTCAACCTTGCCCGGTACCGCTGATCTCGCATGCGTCCCTCGTGCATCCTCCATCCCTCCCATCACTCGTCACGCAGACGTGCCATAGGTGGCTCGGGATTCAGTTCCAGCAGGCGCTCGATGTCCTCCAGCACATTCGACGCCTCTACGCCCTCGCCATAACTCAGCACCGGCCGGCCAGCGGGATCGAGAATCCAGAGCGTCCCGGGTTCCCGCCAGACCGGCATATCTCGCCACGCCACGACCGATTCGCCAGGTAACGCCTTGCTCTCCGCCCCGCCGATGCGCAAACGGCTGACCCGATGAGCATCACGCCCCAGGGCACGATGCAGCCGCCACCAGCGGTCAGCCGATTCGCTGCAATCACTCACGCAATCGAAGGCCATCAACCAATCGTCGGCCCCCTCCTTCTCCACCTGGCTCAATGGCCAGTCGGACAACGTCGGGATATCGGGATGCAACGTGCCGTGGGCGGTGCGTTCATCGGGGATGCCCAGCCGCCACTCGACCATGCCCCATGCCATCGCCATGGGCAGGGCGAACACGGCAAACAACGCCAGCAGCTTGAGTCGGGAACGAACAATATGGGCATCGGTCATCGGCGTGTCTCCTTGTTCTCGGGCGGGTGCCTGGGTCGATCACGGCTCAAACGCCGAGCACCGATGATCATTACCACCATCGCCGCCAGCGCCAGCCCCCACCATTGACCGGCATAACCGAGATGACGCGACGGCGGCAACACATTCGGACGCCACCAGGACGTCAAGTGCCCTCCGCCTTCTTCCAGATGCAGCCAACCGGCGTGGGCGAAACCTCCCAGGGACTCCCAGGCACCGAGGTCGATGCGCTGCAGGCGCTTGCCCTCCCGATTGGGCCCGAAGAGAGGCGCCGACTCCCCATCCACCTGCCAGCGCCCCTTCAGCGTCACACGGCCATCCGGCGTCGACACGCGCGGCGTTTCCCGACTCGGACCGGTGGGCATGAACCCCCGCTCCACCAGCCACAGGCGCCCATCGTCGCCGCGCAAGGGGGTCAGGGCTGCCACGCCGAGTCGTTCACCGTGAATGCGGTTATCGAGAAACAGCGTCTCATCCGCCAGGTACTCTCCCGTCACGGTGATCTGCGCGCCATTGGGCGGTATGGCCTCGGGTGCCACCATTCGAGGGGCAGATTCGAAGCGCGCCAGCAACTCGCGCTTGTCGGCGGCACGTTCCCACTGCCATAGTCCGAGTCCGAGTCCGAGAATCACCAGACAGGCCCAGAACCCGAACCAGATCACCAGGCGACGGCTGGACCGAACCCGTGTGGAAAATCTCGTCATGGAGTCCGACATGCTTCTCAAGGTCCTGATCGCCCTCGTCTTCGTTGCCATGGTCGCGAGTCTCGCCGCCGGTGCCGGCTTCCTGCTCAAGGATGGCGGTCGTTCGCGTCGCGTGCTCATTTCCCTCAAGCTGCGTGTCTGTCTGGCCGCCCTGCTGCTGGTACTGCTCCTGTACGGTTTCTATGGCGGAAGCCTCGCCGGCTGATGGCACCGAGCCTCATCGGCTCAGAAGACATAGACGAAGGTAAAGAGACCAATCCAGACCACATCCACGAAGTGCCAGTACCAGGCCGCCGCTTCGAACCCGAAGTGATGCTCCTCGGAAAAGTGCCCGCGTTGTACCCGTGCCAGGATGGCGATAAGAATCAGGGTGCCGACGATCACATGGGCGCCATGAAAGCCTGTCAGCAAGAAGAAGGTTGCGCCGTAGATCCCCGCCTGCAGGGTGATGCCGTAATGGACGTAGGCCTCCCGATACTCGAGGCCTTGAATCGCGATGAAACACAGTCCCAGCAGCACGGTCAGCGTCAACCAGTGGCGTGCCGTATCGCGGTGCCCTTCCTTGAGGCCTTCGTGCGCCACCGTCAAGGTGATGCTGGAACCCACCAGAATCAGGGTATTGACCAGCGGCAAGTGCCAGGGACTGAAGGTCTGATGAGGCCCCTGAATGGCCGTGTCCGGCGGCTCGAGCAATGGCCAGGAAGCCGTGAAATCGGGCCAGAGCAGCGCAGCGACTCCCTTGGCCCCCTCACCGTCGAGCCATGGCAACGCGAAGGTCCGGATATAGAACAGGGCGCCGAAGAACGCGGCAAAGAACATGACCTCGGAGAAAATGAACCACCCCATCCCCCAGCGGAAGGAACGATCCATCTGGGCATCGTAGAGGCCCTGTCGGGATTCATGAATCACGTCACGGAACCACAAGGCCATCACTGCCAGGATCCCGATCAGACCGATCACCATGATCGGCATACCGGAAGAACCGTGCACCAGCACCACGCCGGTACCGATCATCATGGCACCCAGTGCCAGGGAACCCAGCACCGGCCACTTGCTCGATGCGGGTACGTAATAGCTGCCACCGCTCATGCATCACCTCCTAGCGCTTGTGTCCCGTTTTCCCGGGACGGTCCCGCGTCCTGCCGATAGAGGGTATAGACCAGCGTGACCGTCTTGATGTCGTCCGGCAGGTCCCGCGTCAACTGGAAGACCAGGGGCGCCTCGAAACGCTCGCCCGGTGCAAGTCGTTGATTCTGAAAACAGAAGCACGCCAGCTTGCGAAGATGCAGCGACGCTTCCGAGGGCGACACGCTGGGCACCGCGCGGGCCACACTAACCTCGTCACCCAGGTTCTCGAACGTGAAGTCAACCTCGGCACTCTGTCCCGGATGTACCCGGACTTGACGGGTATGCGCCTCCAGCGACCACGGCAACCCGGAACTCCCTCGGGTGATGATCTGCATGGTCACCACTCGATCCTGGTCGGCGGCTTCGTGAACCAGCGCCTGGGCCTGGTTCGAGGTCTTGCCATTGAGCCCGGTGACCTGGCAGAAGACGTCGTACAAGGGCACCAGGGCAAAGGCGAAGACGAACATCCCGGCCAGCGCCACCAGGGTCCTCGCCACGGTCCGCCTTATACCCTTGCGCGTGTCTCCGCTATGTTGCCCCGTCATGCATGCCTCCCGGCGTCAGCCATCAGTGCCGATCCGGCTCGAAGCGGGGCGGCGTCTCGAAGGTATGCAGCGGCGCCGGGCTCGGGACCGTCCACTCGAGATCCTCGGCACCGTCCCAGGCCTTGGCCGGCGCTTTCTCGCCACCGCGCACGCAGAGCACCACCACCGCCACGAAGAGCAACTGCGAGATCCCGAACATGAAGGCCCCGATACTGGTAATCATGTTGAAGTCGGCAAACTGCAGGGCATAGTCCGGGATCCGCCTCGGCATGCCGGCAAGCCCGGCGAAGTGCATGGGGAAGAAGGTCAGGTTCACGCCGATCACCGACAGCCAGAAGTGCCACTGCGACAGGCGCGTATGGGGATAGTGACCGGTCCACTTGGGCAACCAGTAATAGACCCCCGCCATGATGGCGAACACTGCCCCGGGCACCAGCACATAGTGGAAATGCGCGACCACGAAATAGGTATCGTGATACTGGAAGTCGGCCGGCGAGATGGCCAGCATCAGCCCCGAAAAGCCACCGATGGTGAACAGCACCACGAAGGCCAGGGCAAACAGCATCGGCGGTTCGAAGGTCAGGGAACCTCGAAACAGGGTAGTGATCCAGTTGAACACCTTCACCCCGGTAGGCACGGCGATCAGCATGGTGCTGTACATGAAGAACAGCTCCGCCACCAGAGGCAGGCCCACGACGAACATGTGATGAGCCCAGACCAGGAAAGAGAGAATCGCGATGGACGCCGTGGCATAGACCATGGAGGCATAGCCGAACAGGCGCTTGCGGGCGAAGGTCGGGATGATCACCGAGACGATGCCGAAGGCCGGCAGGATCATGATGTAGACCTCCGGGTGTCCGAAGAACCAGAACAGATGCTGGAAGAGCACCGGGTCCCCCCCACCGGCGGCATTGAAGAAACTGGTGCCGAAATTGATGTCCAGCAACATCATGGTGATCACCCCGGCCAGTACCGGCATCACGGCGATCAACAGGAAGGCGGTGATCAACCAGGTCCATACGAACAACGACATGTCCATCATGCGCATGCCTGGCGTCCGCAGATTGAGAATGGTCGCGATGATATTGATGGCACCAAGGATCGAACTGATGCCTGCCAGGTGCAGCGAGAAGATGAAGAAGGTCGTGGACGGCGGCGCATAGGTGGTCGAGAGCGGCGCATAGAAGGTCCAGCCGAAATCGGGCGCCCCGCCCGGCATTACCAGGGTGGAAAGCAGCAACGCAAAGGCCACCGGCAGCAGCCAGAAGCTGAAGTTGTTGAGACGCGGCAATGCCATGTCGGGGGCGCCGATCTGCAATGGCACCATCCAGTTCGCCAACCCGACGAACGCCGGCATGACCGCGCCGAACACCATGATCAGGCCATGCATGGTGGTCATCTGATTGAAGAACTCCGGCTGCACCAGCTGCAGGCCGGGCTGAAACAACTCCGCCCGGACCACCATGGCAAAGATGCCACCGATGAAGAACATGCTCAGCGAGAAGATCAGATACAGGGAACCGATCTCCTTGTGATTGGTGGTCAGCAACCAGCGCTTCAGGCCTCGCGGCCCGTGATGGTGCTCGTCCGCCGCCATGCCGCCGGCATCGGCCTGACTATGCTGGGCGGTGGGTCTGGGAGGCAGGTGCGAAGCCATGGTCTATCCCCCTCGGTATCCGTCATCGAGAAAAGCGTGCGCCCTATTGTTCGTCGAGCAGCTCGGCAATATCCGCCGGCTGTATGGCCTCGCCGGTTTCATTGCCCCAGGCATTACGCTCATAGGTAATCACCGCGGCCAGCTCCACCGCGTTCAGGGTGCTGCGGAAGGCCGGCATCGCCGACCCGGACACACCGTTGACCACGGTGTCAATGTGGTAGTCCGGATCCTCCAGCATTGCCTGATTACCGGCCAGTGCCGGGAAGGCCGGCGGGCTTCCGGAGCCGTCGGGCTGGTGACAGGAGGCACAGATCGTGCCATAGACCTGCTCGCCCCGTTCCATCAACTCATCCAGTTCCCACTCGCGATCCACACCCAGTTCGGCCTGAGCGGCGGCCTCCTTGCGCTCGGCCAGCCATTCGTCGAAACGCTCGGGCTCTACCGCCCTGACGACCACCGGCATGAAGGCGTGATCACGACCGCACAGCTCGGCACACTGGCCGCGATAGATCCCCGGCTCATTGATACGTACCCAATTCTCGTTGACGAAGCCCGGCACGGCATCCTGTTTGACGGCAAGGTCCGGTACCCACCAGGAATGGATGACATCGTCCGACGTCATCAGCAGGCGTACCTTGCGATCCACCGGCAGCACGAGTGGCTCATCGACCTCGAGCAGATAGTTCTCGTCCTTCGCGCTCTCCCCGCTGACCTGGGAGCGAGATGTCGCCAGATTGGAGGTAAAGGCGACGTCCTCGCCGAGATAGGAATAACGCCAGCGCCATTGCTGGCCGGTGACCATGACGTCCAGATCGGCCTCGGAGGCGTCATACATCGTCTTGAGCGTCGCGGTAGCGGGAATCGCCATGGCGACCAGGATCAGGATCGGAATCAGGGTCCAGATGACTTCCACGGTGGTATGTTCGTGGAAGTTGGCAGCCTTGGCACCACGCGACCGGCGATAGCGAAACAGCGAATAGAACATCGCGCCGAAGACAACGACGCCGATGACGACACAGATCCAGAAGATCGTCATGTGCAAAGAATGAATCTCGCGACTGACATCGGTGACACCGACCGGCATGTTCCAGCCATTGGCCAGCACACTTCCCGACAGCCCCGAGCAGGCGGCCAATCCCGCTGTCCACACTCGCCGCATGCGCATCGCCTCCTCTCGAACATTGTTGTTGTATTAGCCGCTACTTGATCGAGTATAGAAGAGCCTCGGCATTCGTCACGGACCGCTCTGCTGCGGGCTCATAAACGCGGCTCTCAACGATCTGACAACCGAGCGGCCCTATCGGGCGGCCAACGACGCCACCAGGGCGATCAACAGCACCAGTGCCAGGCCCATCAAGATGCCGGCGATGATGAAGTGCGAGGCCCGACCCCGCGAGAAGTCCTCGTGTCGGCGGCTCTCCTTCTGCACCCCGAAGAAGGCCGCCAGGACCGATTTGATCACTCGCCACATTGCCCACCTCCATCGATGCGTACCGTTTCCTGACTCTTGACCCCAAGCTTTTTTGTCTGAAAAGTCGGCGAGCGATGGTCAGACAAGGCAAAAATCGACGAAAAGACGGAGTTTACGCCGTGTAAATGAGTATTTTGAGTCGATTTTTAACGCTGGATGAGCAAGCGCAGCCAGTTTTCAGACAAAGCGTAGACCATCCGGGCATCGCTGTACCCGATGATGGCAACGCGAAACACATCAGTTCAGGCCAAGGAGTCGCGTGATCAACGGCAGGAGAAAGGCGGTCAGCAGGCCGGTCAGCCCCATCGAAAGACCCGAGAAGGCGCCCGCCACCGCCCCCAGACGGGCAAAGGAATGAGCCGTTCCGAAACCATGGGCCGACAAGCCCATGGTGAAACCCTGCACCGCCGGGTCGGTGATCCTCAGTAGACGAAAGATCCCCGGTCCGAGGGCGCAACCGATGGACCCCGTCAGCAATACCAGTCCCGCCGCCAGCGACGGTATTCCCCCGATCTGCTCGGCGATCCCCATGGCGATGGGGGACGTGACAGAACGTGGCGCCAATGACAGCAAGGTTTCGTGTCGAACGCCGAACAGCATCGCCAGACCGATGGTGCTGGCCACCGCCGTCACGATACCCGCGACACAGGCCAGCAGCAGCGGCCCCAACAGGCGTCGGACACGCTCGCGGTGATCGTAGAGAGGGATCGCCAGAGCCACCGTGGCCGGCCCCAGCAGGAAGTGGATGAATTGAGCCCCCTCGAAATAGGTGGCGTAATCCATGTCGACCAGCAGCAGGAAACCGATCAGGATCGCGATGGACAAGGTGACCGGATGCAGCAAGGGCGTCCCGCCCAGCGCACGATTGAGACGTACTGCCACCATGAACGCCAGCAGCGTCACCAATAACGACAGCAGCGGGTTGCCGGAAAGATAGACCCACAGCTGATCCAGGGCCGCCACATTCATGCTCTCCCCTCCTCGCTACCTTCACGCCTGCCCCGGCGCTGCAGTCGCGACAACACCCAGGCGGTCACCGCCAGGGTAACGGCCGTGGACCCCACCAGCGTCACCACGATCGGCAGCAGGTCGGCCCCGATCAAGGTGCCATGCACCATCAGTCCGACACCCGCCGGCACGAACAGCAATGTCAGGTAACGCAGCAGACCTTCACCGGTCACCCTGAGACTCGACGGCACCTTGCCCCTCGCCATCAAGGCCGCAAGCAGAATCACCATGCCGATCACCGGCCCGGGTACCGACAACGCCAGCCCCCGTGTCACCAGTTCCCCCAGCATCTGGCATGCCAGCAGCATGCTCATCCCCATGATCAATGGCATCCTCGCCTCCCGACTCATCGCCTCGTTCCACAATGAGGTATTGTGGCAAAGCCATGCAGCCGGACACCATCCTGGCGCCATTGGCCAAGCAATTGAAACAAAAGCGCAAAAGGGGCTTTTCATTTGGTCATGAACGCGCTAGTATACGCCTCGTTCTCGGGGAGGCCTCAGGCACCAAGGGTCGATCGAGGAATGAAATCGGAGC
Source organism: Halomonas elongata (assembly GCF_029081005.1). GTDB lineage: Bacteria > Pseudomonadota > Gammaproteobacteria > Pseudomonadales > Halomonadaceae > Halomonas > Halomonas elongata_B. Next base: position 23,213 of record NZ_JAJQTQ010000012.1, read on the forward strand.
GTGGCGCAGCTTGGTAGCGCGTTGCAATGGGGTTGCAAAGGTCGCTGGTTCGAATCCAGTCGCTCCGACCAGAATATCATGTAAAACCGCCACTCACGGGTCATGCCGAGTGGCGGTTTTGCGTTGGACGAGAGCTTCTCCCCGATGATGGCCCTGTGCAGACCCTGCCGAGCACCCGCATCATCACCAATACCCTGAAACGGCATCGGCTTGCCCCATATATGTCCCATGTGCCTCAGTGTTATACTGAATTCAGGAGACTGTCGGGGTCTTCGATAGCCTCCTGAACCCGGCAGGAGCCCGCAGATGGGAACCCCAGGACACGATCTCGCCAGCGAACCGCGCGCCCTCATGCGCGCCCTGGGAGACTACCGCACGCCACGCATCACGCGCAGCATCATCGAACTGCTGGTCACGCTGATTCCTTTCGCCCTGCTCTGGATCCTCTCCTGGGCGGCACTGAACGCCGGCTACTGGTTCGGCCTGATGCTCACCCTGCCCGCCGCGGGCTTTCTCGTACGCCTGTTCATGATCCAGCATGACTGCAGCCATGGCGCCTTCTTTCCCTCGAGGCGTGCCAATGACTGGGTCGGACGGGCGATCGGCGTGCTGACCTTGACGCCCTTCGACTTCTGGCGCCATGCCCACAGGCACCATCATGCCCATTCCGGCAACCTCGACCGTCCGCGTATCGGTGGCATCGACACCCTGACGGTAGAGGAATTCCGCGCCCTGCCGCGCAACAAGAGGCTGCGTTACCGGCTCTATCGTCACCCCTTCGTCCTCTTCGCCCTCGGCCCTGCGTATTTGTTTCTGCTGGACAATCGGTTGCCGGTGGGCTTCATGCGCGCAGGCTGGATGCCTTGGCTGAGCACCATGGCGACCAATGCGGCAATCCTGGTCCTTGTCGCCGCCATGATGTGGCTGGTGGGCATCGGCCCCTTCCTGCTCGTGCAGCTGCCGATCACGCTGATCGCCGGCACGATCGGGGTCTGGCTCTTCTATGTCCAGCACCAGTTCGAGGATACCTTCTGGGAGCACGACCCCGACTGGACTTTCCAGGAGGCGGCACTGCACGGTAGTTCACACTATGACCTGCCCGGCATCTTGCGCTGGTTCACCGCCAACATCGGGGTGCACCATGTCCATCACCTATGCACCCGCATCCCCTTCTACCGCCTGCCGGATGTGCTGCGCGACCATCCCGAACTCCGGGGTATCGGCCGTCTTACCCTATGGCAGAGCCTTGCCTCCGTGCGCCTGGCCCTGTGGGACGAGGAGAAGCACCGATTGGTGAGTTTCAGGGAGGCGAATGTCTGAGAAGATGGCAGGCGATACACGCGAACCCGAGAGCGACGCAATGCTATACTGGGTATACATATAGGAAAAGTCCATGAGCGGCTGCTCAGCGCGCCATGTACCATGGCAGCGAGTATTTCATTTTCGTTGGTACAGGTGGCACCCATGCAAGATATACACCGCCTCGAGGTTGGCATGACCACGCAGATCGGCACGCATCAGATCGAGAAGCCTGAAGTCGGCAAGGAATACGTGCGAGGGTTCGATTCAAACACCTGGCTTCTGTTCACCGAAGACCTGGCCGAGGATCGCCCGGTTGTTGTCCGCATCGATAGCATCGAGGACGGGGTGTGCCACTGCACGGTCACAAGAAAACTGACCGACTGAATGAAGGCCATCCATTCAGCACCTGTGGCGTTCAGAGTCCCCGAGAACGTTTCCAGAAACACCGGTGGCCGTGCACGATGACGACATTTTCATCGCCAGGCACTACCCGAAAAGCCGACGGACGAAGACCAGGGCCCGCCCCCGGCGGGCCAACACCATCCCCGCATCCATGTAGGCCGCAAGGCAAGGCGAAAACCGGCGCCGAGTGCAGGCAGTTTCAGGGGTTAACGCCCCTGCGCACCTCGTCGCAACCAGTCATGCACGAAGGCGAGTTTACAGCGCGCGGCCTCCGACAGCACGAAGGGGTAGAGATCGGATAGCCCCATGGAGCGGTTGACATGATTGACGCCCACTGCGAGGGAAGTCGCCACATGGATCAGGCGCTCGGCATCCGGTTCCGAGTATGGGTCCCAGCCCGGGTTCGGCAGCTCAGGCAATGACAAGCCCGCGGCAACGAAGCTATCGGTAATATCGGTCAGATGCAGCAGATGCGCGGCGGTCTCGGCCCAGTCCTCATGCGGGTGCGCGGAAGCGTAGGCGGTCAGGAAGCGTTGTCTCCAATCGGGTGGAGGGCCGTCATGGTAGTAGCGCTGGAGCGCAACGGGGTAATCCGCCCGCTCGTCGCCGAACATGACGCGGAAGGCATCGAGGAAATCGTCGCGCAGACTAAGTCTCCACCAGAGCATATGCGCTATCTCATGGCGCATATGTCCAATCATCGTGCGGTAGGGCTCGTCGAGCGCTTGGCGTCGAGTGGCGCGCAGGACCGGATCAGCCTCCGCCACGCTGATCGTCACCACACCTTCGACATGCCCCATGAGCACGGGCGTCGGGCCCTCGGCAAGCAAGTGAAAGACGGGGCGCGCCCCCGGGTCCTCTGGCCGGAACCAGTGCCAGCGCCCCAGGTTGTCGAGCGCCCAACGCTTGGCAGCCTCAGTCTGTGCCCAGTTGGGGATAGCGCCGGGTATAGCGGTATCTGGAGCCAGCGCCGTCATGGCGCAGGATCGACAGAAGGCATCCTGAGCAGGCGCAATCCAGTTGCAACCGATGACATCCCTGTTGGCGCAGAAAGGCGGCATAGGCAGGAAGGCCCGTGCCTGGGGATCATAAGCAACGGGGGTGCCGTCGGCAGTGGCGAGGTTGTCGAACCAAAGTGATCCGGAACCGACTGGATTGGCAAAAACGCGCATACCGTATGGAACTCCGGAAGAACAGCAGGGCACAGGGCCCGAAAGTCATGAATTCATACTTCTCTTCTCCCGGACAGGTGTCAAATCATTTGGAACGCTGTCAGAGACCCTCTGATATGCCCCCCAACATTCGGCGCAGGCGCCAAGCTCCGATCAGGGCCTGGACGATGCAACACCCAATGCGGTGTACTTCGAGCAACGAATAGCAGGACCATCAGGAGGACTGGCATGAGCGACGAACAACCACCTGGGCAAGATCCAGGCTCCAGCACGCCACGCAGCCGGTTCGAGCAACGATTCGAATACGTCCTGTGGCAATCGCGGCTAATGGTACTACTGGCGGTGATCCCCGCATTGCTCGGTGCTCTGGTGCTGTTCCTTCTTGCCACTCTGGACATCATTTCACTAGTACTCGAGACATGGCATCGCTACCTGGAAGGGGACCCCGATCTTCACAAGATCATCGTCACCGACATCGTTGTAGCCATCGATATTTACCTGATTGCACTGGTCTTGATGATCTTCGGGATAGGTGTCTACAAGCTCTTCGTATCACGCATAGAGCCTGTAGAAGAGCATGCGTTCACCCACCCGTTCAACGTTCAGTCGCTGGACCAGCTCAAGGACAAGATCGCTCGAGTCGTCATCCTGGCAGTGATCATCGAATTTTTTCGGGCCGTCGTGGAAATACAGTTCGACACCCCTCTGGATGCCATCTATCTCGCACTCTCCGTGCTCGCCCTGGCCATAGCACTTTACCTGATGGCCTTGGCGCACAAGATAGAATGAAACCAGCCTCACCGGTCATTAGCACCTCCCCGCCGGGTCGATCCCGGCGGGCAGAAACCACGACCATGACCACCATGTATGATGGTGCCTGGCCTCCGAGAACCAGGCGCGCAGGTCGGCAACGACCACCGGCCAGAGCAGCGATAGCGCAACGGCATGGTTCAACGCCACCGCCGCCATGCCCGCCACAGCAGTGCGACCAGGCAACAGGCCAGCGCCGGGGCGACGACATCCAGCACCGACCCCAGCCCCCAGCCATGCCGAAGTCCCGCCCACCAGGGCAAGGTGGCCAGGCTCATGTCGGCGTATTCGGGAAGCCGCAACGCCTCGAACTCGTTCTGCGCGATTTCCCGACCGAGAAACACCATCACGGCCGCCACGCCCGCTCCCCTGAGCCCCAGGAAACCTGCCAGGCCCAGCTGCACGACGACCGCGATCCACATATGTTCGACGAGCGTCATATCCATCCTGCTTCCCCTTCTGCCATCGCGCGGCCATCCGACACCGGCCATCCATGAGCGCCATGATGCATGATAAGCCTGCAATTGACCGCAGCCGTCTGACTCGGCATCCTCAGCAATCCGCCTCGATAATAGACACAACCCATAAGGAAACGCTGAAAAACCGTGTTTCCATGACACAGCGGACTTCAAGGACACCCTAATGACGACCTTTCCCAAAGGCACGCTGGCGCTCGGCCTGGCCGCCCTGCTGGGCGCCACTTCCGTCCAGGCCCAGGACAGCACCGACATCGAACCCGTCACCCTCCGTCTGGCCCATGTGGTCAACGAGCAGGATGGCTTTCATATCGCTGCCGAGAAATTCAAGGAACTGGTTGCCGAACGCACCGACGGCGCGGTGACCATCGACCTCTACCCCAACGCCACCCTGGGCGACGAACGCACCCTGCTCGAAGGCATGCAGATCGGCACCGTGGACATGGGCGTGATCACCAATGGTCCGGTCGCCAACTTCGTCGAAGAGATGGCGGTCTTCGAACTGCCCTTCCTGTTCTCCTCTCCCGAAGAAGCCTATGGAGTGCTCGATGGCCCCATCGGACAGGAACTGCTCGACAGGCTTGGCGACGTCAACCTCAAGGGACTCGCCTATGCCGAGCGCGGCTTTCGCAACCTGACCAACAGTGCCCACCCGGTCAGCTCGCCCGAGGATCTGGACGGCCTGCGCATCCGCGTGATGGAGAACCCCGTCTACGTCGACACCTTCCGCGAACTGGGCGCCAATGCCGTGCCGATGGCCTGGACCGAGGCGCTGACCGCCATGCAGCAGGGCACGATCGACGGCCAGGAGAATCCGGTCAACGTGATCCACTCGTTCAAGCTCAACGAGACCCAGGATTACATGACCCTGACACGTCACACCTATGCGCCGGCGATCTTCGTCATGGGCATGCCGGTCTGGCAGCAACTGCCCGAGGCCGCTCAGCAGGCGATCGAATCGTCCGCCCAGGATGCCGCCGAGTATGAACGCGAGCAGAACGCCGCCATGCGCACCGAGCAATTGGCCGAACTGCGCGATGCCGGCCTGCAGATCGAATCCTCGCCCGATATCCCGGCCTTCCAGGACGCCGTGACACCGGTCTACGACCAGTACGCCGAGCAGTTCGGGGACTACCTGCCGCGTATCCGGGAGGCACTGGAATAAGTGCTGCCCCTGCTCGAACGGCTTGAGCGGGGCATCGACGCCGCCACTCGCCCTGTCGTCTTCGCCGGAATGGCGGCGATGGTCGGCGTCATCACCCTGCAGATCGTCTCGCGTGTCTTCTTCACCGCCCTCGGGTGGACCGAGGAGGTCGCGCGTTTCCTGCTGGTATGGATCACCTTCCTCGCCGCCACGCTCGCCTATCGCGGCGGACGCCATATCGCCGTGGACTTCGTGGTCGAGGCCCTGCCCGGCCGACCGCAACGCCTGATGCGGCTGCTCGCCGGCGTCGCGGCCCTGGCCTTTCTGGTGGCTCTGGTGATCATCGGCTATCGCTACATGCAGATGCAGAGTTTCCAGAAGTCGGCCTCGCTACGCCTGTCGATGACCTGGGTCTATGCCGTCATCCCGCTGAGCGCGGCCTTGATGAGCTGGACCACCCTGCTGGATATCCTGTCATTGCTGGTCCGGGGGCGGCGTCGCACTACCGGGGAGACCGACGAATGACCACCCTGCTGTTGTGCTCATTCCTGGCACTCATGCTGCTGGGTGTCCCGATTGCCCTGGCCATCGGCGCCGGTACCCTGCTGGCCTTGTGGCACGGGGGAACGCCACTGCTGGTACTCGCCCAGCAGATGTTTCAGGGGGTCAATGCCTTCGCGCTCGTCGCGGTGCCCATGTTCATTCTCACCGGCGACCTGATGGCCCAGGGCAAGGTCAGCGAGAAGCTGGTCGACTTCGCCGACAGCCTGTTCGGCTTTCTCCGCGGTGGCCTGTCGATCGTCTCGGTACTGGCCGGCATGTTCTTCGCAGCCATCTCCGGCTCCGGCGCCGCCACCACCGCGGCGGTCGGCACGAGTCTGGTACCGGAACTCAAGCGCAAGGGCTACGATCCAGCCTCGGCGGCCAGCCTGATCGCTGCCAGCGGCACCATCGGCGTGGTCATTCCTCCCTCGGTGCCAATGATCATCTATGCAGTGATCGCCCAGCAGTCGGTCTCCAAGCTGTTTCTCGGCGGCTTCCTGCCGGGCCTGGCCATGGGCATCGGCCTGGCGAGCATCGCCATCGTCCAGGCCCACCGCCGCGCCTATCCGCGTGGACAAGCGCTCTCGGCGGCGGTCATCGGACGGACCTTCAAGGGCGCCTTCTGGGGACTGATGACGCCGGTCATCATTCTCGGGGGCATCTTTTCCGGCATATTCACGCCCAGCGAAGCCGCCGTGGTCGCCGTCAACTATGCCCTGCTGGTGTCGCTGTTCGTCTATCGCGACCTGACCCTCGGGGACATCTACCGGATCCTCATTCGCTCGGCCATCACCACCTCGGTGATCATGCTGGTCATCGCCACCTCGGCGGCGCTCAGCTGGACGCTCTCCAGCGCCCAGGTCCCCACCGCCATCGCCCAGTCCGTCCTGTCACTGTCGACCAGCCCCTATGTGATCATGCTGCTGGTCGTGGCGGTGATCCTGCTGACCGGCGTGTTCATCGAAACCGCCAGCGCCCTGATCATCCTGACACCGGTACTGTTGCCGCTGACGGCCCAGCTGGGCATCGACCCGATCCACTTCGGGCTGATCATCGTCGTCGGACTCTCCATCGGCATGATCACCCCGCCGGTGGCCATCAACCTCTATGTGGCTTCCTCGGTCACCCAGTTGCCGCTGGAGCGCATCACTCGGGCCATTCTGCCCTATCTGCTGGGCTTGATCGCGGTGCTGTTGCTGGTGGTCTATGTGCCGCTCTGGCTGGGCGTATCCGGCTGATCCTCTCAGTCGACATGCGCCCGGGTCAGCTCGGACGCGTTCAGCAGGCGATGCAGCACCGCCATCACCACCAGGGTGGCAACCAGGGCCACGCACATCGAACTGAAACGGTACAGGGCATCATAGAAGAAGTCCTGGTTGGGCCCGAGGTATTGGCCATAGAGAATCCCCAGCGTCGTCATTCCGCCGAAGCCCACTCCGGAACCGCCACCCTCGAGCAGGTGCACCCGCGCGAAGAGCATCAGGCCGATCCAGTAGCTGACCAGTACCAGCAGCAGGTGGTCGCTCTGGGTGAACAGCACCAGTTGCAGGATGATCGCCATGTTGCAGCCCAGCAGGGTGCCCACGGCCCGCTTGACGGCGGAAACCCGTGCACCGTGATAGCCCAGCGAGAACAGGATCAGGATGGTAGCCATCTGCGCCGACAACGAGTCCTGTAGATCCAGCGTCTGGAACACCACGAAGGACAGCGTCGCCGTGATGGCCCCGATCAGCGTCTGGTGACGTACCAGAGCCGCCGACTTGTCCTCTCCCGGCGGCCGTTGACGCGGCGCGACGTCGGGAAACACCCAGTGCATCACGGCGGCGATGACCACGGCGAGCAGGCTGGCCACCAGATTGCTGGCCAGAAGGTCGGCGAGGTCCAGGGTCGGATAACTGGCGAAGTGCATCAACACGCTCAAGGTCAGGACCCCATTGGCGCCGAACACGAACAAGGGCCCCTTCGCCATCAGTCTGAAGCGCGCATAGAACAGCAGAAACACGAGGCCGGTCATGACCACGGGCATATGCTGCGTCAACCCCACCACCAGGCTCACTTCGACCACGTTGAGACAGGCGTTGCCGAGAAACTGACGCACCACATGCGCATTGAACACCGGGATCATGCCCAGCATGAACATCGGGAAGACCGTGAAAAAGACCCCGTAGTTCCAACCCATCAAATGGCTGATCAAGAAGCCGATGCCCGCACCACAGGCAACACGCAGGCATTGGCGCAGGTCATTGGGAGCGAAGCGCGACTCCCCCGACTCTATCCCGGGCCCGTCGCCGCGATGCGGCATCACCAGCCCCAGCGAGCGCACCAGCAAGCGACGCACGCCATGGCCGAGCCCCGCGAGACTCGTGCGTGAACGCGGCTCAGTAGACATGATGCAACCAGGACATCAGGCGGATCTGCAGCCCACCGAACAGGCTCGCCAGGGGGTTGGCTTCGGGCAACAGCTGCACAGTGGCCCGGGCACCGCTGACGGGCAGAGGCTCGGGAGGGGCTTCGACTTCGAGATGCACACGCACGCGTTGTGCATCGCGCACCCAGCGATCGGTGGTGGGAATATCCGCCAGGCTGCCATCGGCCGTGAGCTGACCGGCCCTCACCCCGGCATCCCTGGATACCACCCGCGCTGCAAAGACCTTGCCCGGCAAGGCATCGAACACCACCCGTGCTGGCTCGCCTTTCCGCACATGTCGCAGGCTCTTCTCGCGGAGGTCGGCGACCAGGTCGAGTCGATCCCCCACCAGGGCCAGCGCCGGCTGCCCCTGAGTGGCATAATCGCCTTCCCGCAACTGGAGGTTGGACACCACACCGGGCCGCTCGGCACGCACCAGGGTACGCGACAGGTCGAGTTCAGCCTGCTCGATGGCGTTATCTGCCTGGCGCAGCTGCAGATTGCCCTCGCCACGCTTGCCGAGCTTGACCGTGAGATGACGGATACGGGCCTGCGCCGCCTCCACCGAGGCCCGAGCTTCACGCTCGTCGGCGGCAACCTGGTCGAACCGCTGACGTGAAATGCCGTGCCGATCGAGAAGCGACTCGGCCCGCCGGCGTTCGGAGGTCAACTCCTCGGCGATCGCCCGGGCCGACTCGCGATTGGCCCGAGCCTCGGCAAGGTCGGCCTCGATCAAGGCATTGTCTCGGCTGACCGCGTCGCGCGCCAGACGCGCTTCATGCAGCGCCAGCTCATAGGGATCGCGATCTATCCCGAACAGCACGTCGCCCTGCTCGACACGCTGGTTGTTCACCACGGCAACGGAATCGACGCGACCGCCAACCTCGGGCGCGACCTGCACTACCGGGCGCAATACTCGAGCCTCCGGGGTCATCGGCATATAGGTGTCGGCGAGTACGAAATAGATAAACAGCACGCAGAAGGCCACGATCGCGACGCGGACCCAGCGCGCGAAACGCTGATCTGGAGACATCGATTGATTCCTGTGAACTCTAGCTCCCCTGGCCGGCTGGCGCCGCCAGCGGCTCGAAGGGGCGTAATGTTAGCAGGATTGTTAGCCTGCTAAAAACAACGTCGTCACCACACCGTGCTCACGGAACGGTATTCGACAGGGCTGGTGTCCATTAAGATCGGCCATATGCCCACTATCCAGGGAAGCGCTGATCAATCGACGAGCGGAGCACAGGAGTCGGAGCATATGAGGTATATGTGGCGGCTTCGAGCACCGCGCACCAATTCGCCGGGAGCGAATTTGAACCGTCTTTAGACGGGCCCCCAGGGTAGCCGCCCAGGATGGTGGCTATAGCGACGCGATTTGCCCGCGCAGGCATTTATTCAGTGCCTTCCCAGGCCCGCTGGACCATCTCCAGGAGTCCCCCATGAGATTCACGAAACGCCTGTTGCTCGTCTCGATCATGCTGACAGCCATGCTGTCGGGCGGCTGCACCACCTACTCATGGCCGGATGGAAGCCGCGAAACCGTCTGGGGCGTGCCCGCCGAGGACGACACCAGGACCGAACAGGAACGCCGGCAGGAAGAACCGCGCTATCGCGTGCCCGGAGAGGTCCCCGAAAGCCGCTGAGTCGCGGGAGCCGGGGCCTGCCCCGGCTCGGGACGACATCATGAAGCGGCCAGTCGCTCGGCGATTCGCCGGGCCAGGGCGTCGTGATCCTCGGCGAACCGGCGGATCCCCTCGGCCAGCTTGTCGTTGGCCATGGCATCGGCATTGTGTTCCCAGCGGAATGTCGCTTCGTCGATCGGCGTCGGACGAGCTCCTTGATCACCGCCCATCGTGACCGCCGGCGCCACGTCACCCTCGCTCGAGGCCAGTTCCTCGAGCAGTGCCGGCGAGATGGTCAGGCGGGGACAGCCGGCCAGCGCCAGCACCTGGTCGACGGTACGAAAGCTCGCTCCCATCACCACGGTATCGAACCCTCCTTCCACCACGCGGCGGCAGACACCACGCACGAAACGCACGCCGGGATCTTCCTCGGGGCCATAATCCCGCCCGGTCGCCTGCTTGTACCAGTCGGTAACGCGACCGACGAAGGGTGAAACGAGGGTCACGCCGGCATCGAAACAGGCCCGCGCCTGAGCATCGCTGAACAGCAAGGTCAGGTTGCAGTTGATGCCCTCTCGCTCCAGTCGCTCGGCGGCACGGATGCCTTCCCAGGTCGAGGCCAGCTTGATCAGGATACGCTCGCGGCCCACGCCACGCTCGTCATAAGCCTCGATCAACTCATGCGCCTTGCGCACGCTGGCTTCGGTATCGAAGGACAACGATGCCGGCACTTCGGTGGAAATCCGTCCGGGGATCAGCCTGGCAATCTCGCAGCCCTTGGCCACGGCAAGTCGGTCCACGGCCCGCGCCACGGCCGTTTCATCGCTGCCTTCGATGACGGCCAGTTCCTCATCGATCAACGGCTGATAGGCCGCCAGATCGAACGCCTTGAGCAACAGCGAGGGATTGGTCGTGGCGTCCTGGGGACGGTAGCGACGAATCGCCTCCAGGTCGCCGGTGTCGGCCACCACCAGGGAGTGATCCTTCAAGGCATCGAGTCGCGTGGTCATGTCGATCCTCCTCATGGGTGTCGGAAATCAGGGGGTGTCGGGGATACGATAGTGTCGTTGCAACGCCTCGCGGTAGCGACCATATGCCTGGTGGTAAGCCTCGACATTCGCCGGCAGCGGCTCGGTGGCAGCCGTCTGGTCGAGGTGCACCAGCCGCTCGCACAGGGTCGACAGGCTCGTCGTCCGTCGGCGATCGCACCAGGCTGCCTGCAGCGCCGCTCCCAGCGCCGCGGCATCGGTGACCTGGGGACAGACCACCGGCGTGCCCGTCACATCAGCAACGATCTGGCGCCACGCAGGACTCCTTGCACCACCGCCGATCAGGCGGATCTGACTGGCCCCCGCCGCCAGCTTGCCGAGCCTCTCGAGGCCATAGCGCATACCGAAGGTCGCGCTCTCGACCACCGATCGGCAGAGGTTGGCCGGCGTGGTATTGACACTGGTCATCCCCAGAAAGCTGGCCGATGCCTGAGGTAGCGGCGGCACCCGTTCACCGTTGAAGAACGGCAGGGTCGTCACCCCCTCGGCACCGATCGGTGCCCGATCGAGCCGGTCATTGAACCCCACCAGGTCGAGGCCGAAGAGTTCACGTACCCGGTTGGTCGCCGAGGTCACGTTCATGGTGCAGATCAGCGGCAGCCAGCCGCCGCTGCTGGCGCAGAAGTTGGCCACCATGGCGTCCTCGACGGGTACGGGCTCGTCCGAATAGGCGCATACTGTACCGGACGTGCCCAGGCTCAAGGTCACCAGGCCCGGCGCGATATTGCCGGTGCCGATGGCGCCGAGCATGTTGTCGCCCCCGCCACTGGCTACCAGGACACCCTCGGCGAGCCCCAGCTCGCGAGCCAGCGCCGGGCGCACGACGCCGGCCGGCTCGTCGGACTCGATCAACCGCGGCAACACTCGCTCGGCGTCGAGCTCCGGGGCGATCTCGGCGAAGACATCATGCCGCCAGCAACGACGGTGGGTATCGAAATAACCGGTACCCGAGGCATCCCCCGCCTCGGCCACCCGCTCGCCGGTGAGCCAGAAATTGAGATAATCATGGGGCAGCAACAGGGTGGCAATGCGCCGATAGATCGTCGGCCGGGTTTCACGCAACCAGGCCACCTTCGAAGCGGTATAGCCGGTCTGCAGCACCAGACCGAGCTTGTCCAGACAACCGGCCTCACCGCCGAGCCGCTCGATCAGGGCGTCATTCTGCGTGGAGGTTTCGGTATCGCACCACAGTTTGGCCGGATACAACGGCTCGCCGGCTTCATCCAGCGCCACCATACCGTGCTGCTGGCCGGAAACACCGATGGCACGAACCTCACGGGGATCGATACGCGCCTCGGCCACGGCAGCCTGAAAAGCCCCCCGGAAGGCGGCGATCCAATCCTCGGGATGCTGCTCGCGGCGCCCGTTGTCGCCCTCGTCGAGACGATGGGGGCGGCTCGCCTCGCCAAGCAGGCGACCCGCGTCCACGTCCACCACCACTACCTTGGTACTCTGGGTACCGCAATCCACACCGATATACATCCCGTTCTCCCTCAAGCTCGAACCAGCGTCCCAAGGGTAGCGCGTGCGCCCCGCTCGTGCAGACTCTCGAGCGTCTCTCGATAAGCGTCGCGGAAACGCGGGTGATCGGCCAGGTCACCGAACAGCTCGCGGTTCTCGATGAAGGCCGTCGGCCGTTCTCGATTCACCGCGGCCACCGCTGTCAGGGAGTCCTTGAGGCGGTCGACCACCTCGATAGGCTCCCCGTTTTCGTCCGTGCCCTCGGCATAGCGCGCCCAGCTGGCCACCACCGCCGCCGCTCGATGCACATCGCCGCCATTGGCAAGCTGATCGCGAGCGACCGGCAGCAGCCATTTGGGAATACGATCGGAACTCTCGGCACACAGGCGCGCCAGAGTGTCCTTGATCTCCGGGTTGGCGAAGCGCTCGATCAGGGTCCGTCGGTACGCCTCCAGGTCGACACCGGGCAACGCGGCCAGCGTCGGCGTCGCCTCCTTCACCATGTAGTCCATCAGGAAATCGACGAACAACGGATCCCGGCAGACTTCGTGGGCATAGCGATACCCGGCCAGATAACCGAAATAGCACAACGCCTGATGACTGGCATTGAGCAGGCGAAGCTTCATCAATTCATAGGGCTCGACATTCTCGACCAGTTGCACACCGACCTTGTCGAGAGCCGGACGCCCCGACGCGAAGCGATCCTCCAGCACCCATTGGGTGAAAGGCTCGCAGACCACCGGCCAGTCATCCTCGAGCGCGAAGCGGGCCGACAGTTCCTCGATATCCGCCGGCGCCGTCACCGGAGTGATGCGATCGACCATGGAATTGGGGAACGGTACCTCGGCCTCGATCCAGGCCCCGAGCCCGGTGTCACGAGCCCTGGCGAAGGCACCGAACATGCGCCGAGCGACATCGCCGTTGCCCTGGATATTGTCGCAGGACATCACCGTGAATGGCGTCGCACCACGCTGCCGTCGTCGGGCGAGCGCTTCGACCACCAGCCCGAACGAGGTCCGGGGCGCCCCCGGCTCGGCCAGGTCATGGCGTACATCGTCATCCTCGAGGTTGAAGTCACCACTCACCGGATGGACGTTGTAACCGCCCTCGGTCACCGTCAGCGAGACGATACGAATGGCCGGATCGGCCATGGCCTCGATCACCGCCTCCGGGTCGTCCGGCGCGAACCGATAGTCGATCATCGAGCCGATCACCCTGGGCTCGAGGCTACCGTCGGGGTGCTTGACCATCAGGGTATACAGATGATCCTGGGCAGCCAGAGTCTGCTGCATGCGGCGATCGCCGGGCATCACACCGACGCCGACGATCCCCCAGTCAAGTGCCTCTCCTCGACGCATCAGCGCATCCAGATACATCGCCTGATGAGCACGGTGGAAGCCGCCGACACCGATGTGGACGATGCCGGGGGTAACGGCGCCACGATCGTAGCCGGGTGTGGCGACCTCGGAAGCCAGCTGATCCAGGTTGGCGTTGTTGAGTCGAGTCATGAAAGGGTCTCCTGCCGCTCGTGGCAATGGCGTCATGTGAGAAAGTGGGGCTCAGTCGCTCGTGGCCCAGTGCAGGTCGGCGGCCACCGAGCGTGTCTTGATCAACCGGGCATTGAGCATGTCCTTGTGCCGGGTACGCTCGATGGCACCGGCCTGGTCCTGCCCCATGTCACGCCAGCGTTCGATCAGACGCGCCTCGAGCACCTCGTCGGGCACCTCGAGGAACAGGCTGAAGTCGAAGTCATTGCGCAGCATCGGCCAGGGACCTTCGTCGAGCAGCAGGTAGTTGCCCTCGATGATGACGATGCGGTGCCCGGTCGCGATCAGCCGACCGCCGGCCCGAGCCAGGTCCAGGGGCCGGTCGAACACCGGCACGGCGACCTCCCGATCGGCACGTTTCAACCTCGCCAGGTCGCACCGCAAGCCCTCTGTATCGAAGGTTTCCGGCGCGCCCTTGATGGGCAAGTGCCCGCGCGGTTCCAGCACGGCGTTGTCGAAGTGGTAGCCATCCATGGGCACCACCGCCGCGCAGCCGGCCTGACGGGCATTGAGTTCCCGGCACAGCCAACCCGACAGGAAGGACTTGCCGGCGGCGGGCGGCCCCGCCAGGGCCACGATGAAGCGACGGCTATCCCCCGCCGTCTCCAGCACCCGTGCCGCCACCTCATGGATGTTGGGCGTCATTTCGGCTTGTCTCCTGCCTGCCTTCGTATATCTCGTAGCAAGACTCGTCCGAAAACTCGGCGAGCGATGACCAGGGCTAGGCCCGCTCCCGGCGGGCCAACGCATTTCCCACCTCCATGTGGGTCACAAGGCAAAAATCGACGACCAATCGTCAGCTCATCCAGTTGCCGCCATCCACATTCAGCGTCTGGGCGACGACGTAGTCACTGTCGTCGCTGGCCAGAAAGACCGCCGCCCCGGCATAGTCTTCCGGACGACCCATCCGCCCCATCGGCACCGCCTCGCCGACCAGCCGCTTCTTCTCGCCCGGCGGGCGTCCCTCGTATCGTGCGAACAGCGCATCCACCTCTTCCCACATCGGCGTGTCGACCACGCCGGGGGCGATGCCGTTGACCCGGATGCCATGCCGGATCAGGTCCAGTCCGCAGGATTGCGTCAGGCTGATCACCGCCGCCTTGGTGGCACAGTAGGTGCTGACCAGCGCTTCGCCACGCCGGCCGGCCTGGGAGGCCATGTTGAGGATGGCCCCGCCCCGGCCCTGCTCGACCATTGCCGTGGCCACCGCCTGGAGTGTGAAGAAGAGCCCCTTGACGTTGACCTCGAACTGTCGGTCGAAGCTTTCCTCCCGCACGTCCAGCACTGGCGCCATATCGAATACCGCGGCGTTGTTGACCAGGATGTCGATGGCACCGAAACGTTCCAGGACCGTCGCCACCATGGCATCGATCGACGCCCTGTCACGCACATCCAGTTGCAGCCCGATGGCCTTGTCGCCGGCATCCAGCGACGCCAGCCCTTCATCGATGGCCGCAGCGTCGACATCGGCGACGACCACCCGGGCACCTTCTGCCAGATAACGTTCGGCGATCGCCAGGCCGATCCCCCGCGCGCCGCCGGTCACCACCGCGACCTTGTCGGTGAGTTTCATCCCACGGTCTCCTTCTCGTCGTCGTTCATCCGGCGAGGCGTTGTCTGCGCCAGGCCATCACCAGCGCCGGCAATTCATGCATGCTCGTCATCGCACGCCAGGCGCCGGCTTCGAGCAGCCGCTCCGCCTGGCCGGGCGGCACATGGCTGGCCCCGATGAAACCGATCACTGTCATGCCGGCCGCTCGGGCTGCCGTGACACCGGCCACACTGTCCTCCACCACCAGACAGTCCCTCGGCAGCGACGCCAACGTCTCGGCGGCCAGTCGATAGAGCCCGGGGTCCGGCTTGGGATCTGTTACCTGTTCGGCACAGAAGATCGGCACTTCGCCCAGAAGGGTGTCCAGCCCGGTCTTCGCCAGCGAGTCTCGTACGCGTCCGCGATGACTGTTGGACACCACCGCCATCGACATGCCCAGTCGCTCGATGACCTCGGCGACGCCATCGATGGCGCACAATTCCCGTGCCAGACGCCGCTCGATCTCGCGGTCGATGGCGCGCAGCGCATCGGCAGGCAGCGCATGACGGCTGAGTGCCTCGAGACGTTCGAGGATCGCCCCCGTGGTCAAACCGAGAGCCTCGCCCAGTCGCGCCTCGATATCGACGTCGGGCAACCACGTCGACAACCGTTCGGCCAGGGTCGCCTCGGCGAGCGCCTCGCTGTCCACCAATACGCCATCGCAGTCGAAGATCAGCCTTTCCATGTCCGCTCCTCAGGCTTCGGTATCGCTGGCGGCACGATTGTCCTGACGGGTCAGGGACGCCAGCGGATGGCGTTCGAGACTCTCGAGCGCGAGGTCATCCCCGGTGAAAAGATGTCCGCGACGCGGCTCGAAATTGAAACGGACCTCGTCGCCCACACGATGGGTAACGTCGCCATCCACCATCAGCGTCAGAAGATCATCGTCCATGTCCACGTAGAGCGAGGTCTGGCCGCCCAGGCGTTCGATGACCTGAATGCGTGCCCGCAGCGGCCCCGCTTCGTCCAGCGTCAGGTGCTCCGGGCGAACGCCCAGCGTCAGCGACTCGCCAGCGTCGCAATCCCGTCCGTCGACCGGCACCCGAGTCGTGCCGCCGCCGGGCAGGCGAACGTCCACGCCCTCGCCGCCGGCCGACACCACGCTCACCGGCAGGAAGTTCATCTTCGGCGAGCCGATGAAACCGGCCACGAAGCGGTTGCGAGGATGGTGGTACAACGCCATGGGCGAGCCGACCTGTTCCACCTCCCCGCCCTGCAGTACCACGATCTTGTCGGCCATGGTCATGGCCTCGATCTGATCGTGGGTCACGTAGATCATGGTTGCCTTGAGTTCCTCGTGCAGGCGCGCCAGCTCGATACGCATCTGCACGCGCAGGGCCGCATCCAGGTTCGACAGCGGCTCGTCGAACAGGAAGATGCTGGGATTGCGCACGATGGCCCGGCCGATCGCCACCCGCTGACGCTGACCGCCGGACAAGGCCTTCGGCTTGCGATCCAGCAACGGCTCCAGTTGCAGGATGCGGGCCGCCTCGAGCACCTTCTGGCGTCGCTGTTCCTTGGCCACGCCGGCCAGGCGTAGACTGAAGCCCATGTTGTCCTCCACCGTCATGTGCGGATAGAGGGCATAGCTCTGGAACACCATGGCCAGGCCGCGTTCCGCGGGTCCCAGATCGTTGACCCGTTGGCCTTCGATGACGATATCCCCGGACGTGGTGCTCTCGAGCCCGGCGATCATGCGCAGCAGGGTCGACTTGCCGCATCCGGATGGGCCGACGAAGACCACGAACTCCTGATCCTTGACCTCCAGGTCGACACCCTTGATGACTTGGGTATCGTCGAAGCGCTTGACGACGCTGTTGAGTTGCAGGGTTGCCATGTCATTGTCCTCTTATTTCACTGCGCCGAAGGTCAGGCCTCGGACCATTTGCTTCTGGGTGAGCCAACCGAATACCAGGATCGGCGCGATGGCCATGGTCGAGGCGGCGGACAACTTGGCCCAGAACAGGCCTTCGGGGCTCGAGAAGGAGGCGATGTAGGCGGTCAGCGGTGCCGCCTGGGAGGTCGTCAGGTTGAGGCTCCAGAAAGACTCGTTCCAGCTCAGGATCACCGACAGCAGACCGGTGGAGGCGATCCCGGGCAGTGTCAGGGGCAGCAATAGATAACCGATTTCCTGAAGCGTGCTCGCGCCGTCCATGCGCCCCGCCTCGAGGATGTCTCGGGGAAGATCCTTGAAGAAGGTGTAGAGCATCCACACCACGATCGGCAGGTTCATCAGCGTGTAGACGATGGTCAGTCCGGTCAGGGTGTCCAGCAGCCCCAGATCGCGGAACAACAGATAGATCGGCACCAGAACGCCGACCGGTGGCAGCATCTTGGTCGACAGCATCCACAGCAAGGTGCCCTTGGTGCGCCTGGTCGGCAAAAAGGCCATCGAATAGGCCGATGGAATGGCGATCAACAGTGCCAGCAGGGTCGAGCCGAAGGCCACCACCACGCTGTTCCAGGCAAACTTGAGGTAATTGGCGCGTTCCTGCACCTCGACATAGCTGTCCAGGGTCGGCGTGAAGATCAGGCTCGGCTCGGCGATGGCCTCGGCTTCGGTCTTGAAGCCGGTCAGGATCATCCAGAAGATCGGGAAGAAAATGACCAGGGCTACCGTCCAGCCGAGGACCGCCATCCCGAAGCCGCGCAATCGCCTGGCGCGGGCCGCAGCGTCACCGCGGGCTGCATCCATCGGCGTGTTCTTGGTCGACAGGGTCGTCGTCATGGGAAGAATCTCCTCAGCGTGCCTGGCTCATTGCTCCAGGTTCTTGGCCACCATGCGGACCAGGAAGATGGCGACGATGTTGGCGAGAATGATAGCGATCACCCCGCCAGCGGACGCCGTCCCGACATCGAAGTCGAGCAAGGCGCGGATATAGATCAGGTAAGCCAGGTTGGTAGTGGCCAGTCCCGGCCCACCGGACGTCGTGACGAAGATCTCGGCGAAGATGGTCAACAGGAAGATCATCTCGATCATGATCACCACGCTGATCGCCCGCTTGAGATGCGGCAGCGTGATGAAGAAGAAGATCGCCACCGGGCCCGCGCCATCCATGCGGGCGGCTTCGACCTGATCGTCATCCAGCGACTGCATGGCGGTCAGCAGGATCAACAGCGCAAAGGGCAGCCACTGCCAGGAGACGATGATGATGATCGAGGTCAAGGGCAGGCTGGAGAACCAGTCCAGGGCCGGCAGGCCGAAGGATTCGGCGAGCCAGGCCAGTACCCCGTTGGCCGGATGCATCATCATGTTCTTCCACACCAGAGCACTGACCGTGGGCATGACAAAGAACGGCGAAATGGCCAGCACCCGGGCAATGCCGCGACCGAAGAAATCCTGCTGGAACAGCACCGCCAGCAGGGTCCCGCCCACCACGGTGATCGCCAGGACCCAGCCCACCAGCAACAGGGTCGTCCCCATGGCCGACCACAAGGCGGGATCGCTCAGCAGGTACTGATAGTTCTCCAGCCCGGCAAAACCTTTCATGCCGGGCATCAGCAGGTTGTAGCGCTGGAAGGAGAACCACAGGGTCATGCCCAGCGGCACCAGCATCCAGAGCAACAGCAGGGTTACCGCGGGGGCCTGCAGCGATAAGGTGCGCAGTCCCCCGACAGTACGGCCGGAGGCTCGAGTCTTGTTCATGGGTCGTCACTCGTCGGTTGGGACGCCGCAAGCGGCACTCGATCCAGGCGGCGCGCCAGGCGCCGCCATGGATGACGCCTGCGTGTCAGTCGAGATAGCCGGAGCGTTGCATGGTCCGTTCGGTGGCGCGCTGCGCGGCCTGCAGCGCCTGCTCGACGCTGGTTT
Organism: Halomonas elongata; assembly: GCF_029081005.1. GTDB lineage: Bacteria > Pseudomonadota > Gammaproteobacteria > Pseudomonadales > Halomonadaceae > Halomonas > Halomonas elongata_B. The sequence continues at coordinate 42,550 of NZ_JAJQTQ010000012.1, forward strand.
CCCCGGTCAGGGCCGAGGCGATCATCTGCCCCACCTGGGTACCGATCGACTGGAACTCAGGAATGCCGACGAACTGCACGCCCACATAGGGATTGGGCTCGAGAGTGGAATCCAGCGGATCGGCGTCGCGGATCGCGTCGACCACGAAACCGGCGAAGGGTGCGGCCTGCTGGTAACGCTCATCGGCATAGGTGGATTCGCGAGTGCCGGGAGGCACGCTGGTCCAGCCTTCCTGCTCGCCGACCCGTTCGACGTATTCCTGCGAAGTCGCCCAGCTGATGAAGGTCTTGGCCGCTTCGGTGGATTCCGAGGAGCTCGGAATCGCCAGGGCCCAGGACCACAACCAGTGCGAGCCCTTCGGTGTCTCGGCCACCGGCGCCGGGGCGAAGCCAAGCTGGTCGGCGACCTGGGACTCGTCGGGATTGAACAGCTTGCCGGCCGCCGAGGTGGCATCGACCCACATGGCGCAGTTGCCCCGCGAAAAGAGCGCGAGGTTCTCGTTGAAGCCGTTGGAACTCGCCCCTGCCGGCCCATAATCATTGAGCAGGTCGACATAGAAAGAGACCGCCTCCTGCCAGGCATCGCTGTCGATCTCGGGATTCCAGTCCATGTCGAACCAGCGGCCACCATGGGTATTCACCAGGGTCGAGACGAATGCCATGTTCTCGCCCCAGCCCGGTTTCCCGCGCAGGCAGATACCGGCCACTTCGTTATCAGGGTCGTTGAGCTTGCCGGCCCACTCCTGCACCTCGCTCCAGGTCGGCTGCTCGCTCATCTCGATGCCGGCCTGCTCGAACAGGTCCTTGCGGTAGTACATCATCGAGCTTTCTGCATAGAACGGCAGCGCATGCAGGGTACCATCATGGCTGAGACCATCGCGGACCGGCTTGAGCAGGTCCTCGACCCGGTAGGACTCGGGCAGGTCGTCGAGCGGTTCGAGCCAGCCACGCTCGGCCCAGATCGGCGCCTCGTAGCTGCCGATGGTCATGACATCGAACTGCCCGCCATCGGTGGCGATATCGGTGGTCATGCGCTGGCGCAACACATTCTCCTCCAGCACCACCCAGTCAAGGGTGATGTCGGGGTGTGCCTTCTCGAAGGCCTCGGTGAGCCCTTGCATGATGACCATGTCGTTATTGTTGACGGTAGCCACCGTGATGGTCTCGGCCTGGGCCGCCGTGGCGCCCAGCGCCGCGACGGCGGCCAGGGGAAGTAGACGATGACGCTGCATGGCGTGCTCCTGTTGCGTTGATGCCTCGTGGGAGGCGTTGTTGTTGTCTCAGGACGACGGGGACTCCCGCTGTCCTTTCGCTCATTACCGATCAATGAAATCAACGACTGATCAAATGATCGGATAGAGACGTTCAAAACGCAAAGCCGGAGTGCTTAGACTTTAGGCTAGAAGCTAGAAGCTAGAAGCTAGAAGCTAGAAGCTAGAAGCTAGAAGCTAGCGGCGAGCGGCGAGCAGGATGACGACTGACGTGAGCCTCTCGTCAAAAGCAGACGACGGAGATTACCGCTCGAGCAGCCCGGCCGGGGGTTCGTATCTCGTATCTCGTATCTCGTATCTCGTATCTCGTATCTCGTAGCTCGTGGCTCGAAGCTCCGATCACAAGTGCTCGACGATATACCGCGCGGCCTGCTCATCGGTCACCAGACTCTTCAACCATCCCCCGCGCAGGGCCGCGAGAATCGCCGGCGCCTTGCCCCGCCCTCCGGCCAGGGCCACCATTTCCTGGTCGCGGAACATCGACAACGGCAGGCTGGTGACGCGCCGGCTGGTCGAGCAGTCGATCAGTTCGCCTTCGGCATTCATGGGCCAGCCGAGCAGTTCACCGACAGCCTCCCGGGACAGCAGTTCGTCCAGCTCGGCTTCGCTGATGAAGTGATCCTGAAACAGGGTGGCCTGCCGATCGATTCGCCCCACCCCGATGAAGGCCGCCTGCGCCTGGCGCGCGACTTCGGCGATGGCCTGGAACAGGGGCTGCCCCTGCAGTGCCTCCTTCTCGGCGACCGAACCCGCCACGACCGGCGCGGGCAGCAGGAAGCGCTCACTGCCCGTCTTGTCGGCAAGCACCATGACACCGTCATAGCGGTTGGCGGAGCCGTCCCGAGCGATGTTGCCCACCAGCGAGACGATGCGATGCTGCGGACGGTCGAACCGTCTCAGCGCCTCCACCGTGGCGCGTACCGAACGCCCCGTGCCCAACGACAGGGTCAGTGGTTCGGATCGCTCGAGCAGGCGCGCGAGACGCTCGGCACCGGCCACTGCCAGATAATGGGCGCTATCCGCCCCCGCCTCGGCATCGGCCGGGACCACATCGCAGAATGCCAGACCGAAACCGTCGCGAATCGTCTGGGACAGCGCCGTGCACTGCGCGATGGGATGGTCGATATGGACCTTGACCAGGCCCTCCTGACGCGCCAGCGCCAGCAGGCGTTGCACACCGGGACGGGAGACGCCCAACTGGACGGCGATCTCGTCCTGGGTACAGCCTCCCACATGGGAGAGCCAGGCCGCCCGCGCCGCCTGGTCCAGTTTCACCTCGAACTTGTCCACTCTTCGACTCACTGACCGATCGACATGCCCGGCATCATCGCAAGGCTGCCGGGGTTGCACAATGTTCGCTCACCGGCGACGCAGTACCACGCTGAGATTGTTGGCCGGCATCTCGACGACCGTCTCGCATGCCAACCCGTGAGGCCTGGCCACTTCCACCACCGTCTCGAGGTCACGTATGCCCCAGCGCGCATCGCGGCGTCTCAGGTCCTCGTCGAAGGCAGCGTTGCTTGGCGCCGTGTGTCGACCTTCGCGCCGATAAGGCCCATACAGATAGAGCGCTCCGCCGACCGACAGCCGCTCGCCGGCCCGAGCCACCAGCGCTTCGATCACTTCCCAGGGCGAGATATGCACCAGGTTGATGGCCACGATGGCGTCGTACGTTTCGTCGGGCCAGGCACCGGTGGCATCGAGACGAATCGGCGCCATGAGGTTGCCCGGACCCGACGTCTCTCGCCAGGCCTCGATGGATGCCAGGGAGTGCGCGTCGACATCGCTCGGCTGCCACTGCCAGCCCGGCATCGCCGAGGCAAAATGCAGCCCGTGTTCCCCGCTGCCGCTGGCCAGCTCGAGCACCCGGGCTCGCGCCGGCAATACCTCCTCGAGCACTGCGAGGATCGGCTCGCGATTACGCGCGGCGGCGGGACTCTTGAGGCGCGTCGGGGATGTGCCCCGATGATCGGTTCGTGACATCATGGACTCCTGGGCATTGTCCGAAAGTGCCTGGAACACGGGGCGGCGGGTGTCGCCGTTCCCTTGCTTTTCCCGTTTCCACCGGAATGGACGCACAGGATAACGCATGGCCGGCTCCCTGCCCCTCTACCTGAAGATACAACGCCACCTGCTGGAAAAGATTCATGGCGGCGACTGGGCCCCGCAGTACCGCATTCCGCCCGAGGAACGGCTGGCCGAGGAATTCGGCGTCAGTCGCATGACCGCCAACAAGGCGATCCGCGACCTGGTCCAGAAGGGATACCTGACGCGTCAGCCGGGAGTCGGCACCTTCGTCACCGACCGCAAGGCCGAGTCCTCGCTGATCGAGGTGCACAACATCGCCGAGGAAGTCCGCAGCCGGGAACACGTCTACACCAGCGAAGTCCTGCGTGCCGAGGCACTGGACGCCGACGACGAGATCTCGGTGTACCTGGGAGTCCGCAACGGCGCCCGGGTCTTCCATACCCTGATCGTGCATCGCGAGGACGGCATACCCATCCAGCTCGAGGATCGTTACGTCAATCCCAGCCGGGTGCCCCACTACCTGGAAACGGATTTCACCCGGCACACCCCCAATGAGGTGCTGGTGGCGGCCTGCCCGATCAACGATGTGGAGCACGTGGTCGAGGCCGTGCTGGTCGATGCCGACACCGCGCGACGTCTCGACATCGCCCCCCACGAACCCTGCCTGAGAATGATCCGGCGCACCTGGTCGGGGGACCACCTGATCAGCTACGCCCGCCTGATCCACCCCGGCGACCGTTACAAGCTGCGCTCCTCGCTGCATACCAAGTGACTGCTCCCCGCCCTAAACGCTGACGCCGCCCCGGCGCCCCACTATCTCCAGGGCCCGGGACAAACGCCATTTTCCTCAAGCGGCCAGGGCTTGCACCAGGTAACCCGCCGGCACTGCCAGCAGCAGGCTAAGCGCCACCCGCAGGAACCACACCACCACGATGCGCCCTACCGACAACGGGATGCTGGTGGACAGGATGCAGGGAATCGAGGCCGAGAAGAACAGCACCGAGGAGACCGACACCACGCCGGCGGCGAAACGTGCCACCAGGCCGGCATCGCCCATCAGCAGGGCCGGCAGGAACATCTCGGCGAGCCCCGCCGCCGAGGCCTGGGCCAGGGCGGCGGCTTCGTCCAGCCCCCAGATCGCCACGAAGGGATAGAAGGCCCAGCCGAGCCATTCGAACAAGGGCGTGTACTTGGCCAGCAAGAGACCGGCCAGCCCCACCGACATGATCGACGGCAGGATACTGATCGCCATCAACAGCCCCTCGCGGAAGTTCAGCGCCACGCTGGACGACAGGCTCGGCGCCCGCTCGGCCACCTCGAGCCCGGTACGCCAGGCGGTGGCGAGACGACGCCCCGGCACGGCCTCCGGCTCACCGTCACGCTTGCTGTCGTCCATGCTCGACAGGGGCGGAATCCGTACCGTGATCGCGGTCACCGTGAACGTGATGGCCAGGGTCAACCAGAAGTAGAGATTCCAGATCTCCATCAGTTCCAGCGTCTTGGCAACGATGATCATGAAAGTCGCCGATACCGTGGAGAAGCCAGTGGCGATGATCGCCGCCTCCCGAGCCGAATACTGTCCCGCCTGGTAGACCCGGTTGGTGATCAGCAAGCCGATGGAATAGCTGCCGACGAAGGAGGCCACGGCATCGATCGCACTCCGCCCCGGCGTGCGCCATACCGGCCGCATGACCGGCTGGACCAGCACACCGATCAGCTCGAGCAGGCCGAAGCTGATCAGCAGCGCCAGGAAGATGGCGCCGATCGGCACGATCAACCCCACCGGAATCACCAGTTTGTCGAACAGGAAGGGCAGCATGTCCGGTTCATGCAGAAAGCCGGGGCCCCAACCGGTCAAGGCCATCACCGCCGCCGCCACACCGGCCAGCTTGAGCACGGTGAAGACCCGCTCGGTCATGCTGCGCCGCCAGCTTCCCTTGACCAGGGGATAGAGCGCCCCGGCGACGATCAGCGCCAGGGCATAAAGGCCACTACCCTCGCCCAGCAGGCTTCGCGCGCCGGTCACCATGTGATCCAGCGGGATCGTCGTCTTGCCACCGAGCGTCATCGGCACGAAGAAGATCAGTACCCCGATGAGACTGGGCACGAACAGCTTGAGCACGGTGGCCGTCGAGGGGCCCCGACGTCGGGAGGCGTCGGATGGGGAATTCGCCATGGATGGCTCCTGAATTGTCGTGGTGAGCGAGGTCGTCGTTGATACTTTGTATATACATCATAGGGAATTCCCACGCCATGAACGCGCCCGTCCACACCCATGATACTTTGGTCAAACATATTCGCGACGGCTTATTCAAAAGCAACCCAACGAAAATCATAGTTACTTGTTTTAAAAATTAAAAATCACTCACTCATGGACAATCAACCTGACATCACGGCCTCGGACAGACCCGACGCAACGGGGTGACGACGCAGGAATAATGCGCTAATGTATTTGTATATACAAAGACATCAGGAGGCGTCAGCATGACCCATCCCCGGACTCGCCGACTCTGGCAGGACGTCACCGTCTTCGACGGCCAGCAGACCCTGCCCGATGCCATGGCAGTGATCGTCGAGGACGACCGCATCCACTCCCTGATCCCGATGCGTGACCTCTCGGCCTCCCTCGCCGATACGTGCCTTCCGATGGGCAGCGGCGGCGTGATGACGCCGGGCCTGGTCGATTGTCACACCCACCTGGTGTTCGGAGGCGGTCGCGCCGACGAGTTCGAGTCGCGTCTGGAAGGCGTCAGCTACGAGGAAATCGCCCGACGCGGCGGCGGCATCATCAGCACCGTGCGCGACACGCGCGAAGCCAGCGAAGACGCGCTGTTCGCCGCCGCCCTGCCGCGCCTCGACGCCCTGCTCGCCGACGGCGTGACCACCGTGGAGATCAAGTCGGGCTACGGCCTCGACGTGGAGAACGAGCTCAAGATGCTGCGCGTCGCCCGCCGCCTCGGCGAGGCCCGGCCGGTGCGCGTCGTCACGACCCTGCTCGGCGCCCACGCCCTGCCGCCGGAATACGCAGGCGACAGTGACGGCTACATTGACCTGGTCTGCGACAAGATGATCCCGGCGGCCGCGGCCGAGGGGCTGGCCGACGCCGTCGACGTCTTCTGCGAGAAGATCGCCTTCTCGGTGGCCCAGTGCGAGCGCGTCTTCGAGGCGGCCCAGGCCCATGGCCTGCCGATCAAGGCCCATGCCGAACAGCTGTCCAATCTGGGCGGCTCCGCCATGGCCGCCCGTCACGGCGCCTTGTCCGCCGACCACATCGAATATCTCGACGACACCGGCATCGCCGCCATGCGCGATGCCGGCAGCGTGGCGGTGATCCTGCCGGGTGCCTTCCACACGCTGCGCGAGACCCAGCAGCCGCCCATCGCCGGGCTACGCGAGGCCGATGTACCGATGGCCGTCGCCACCGACGCCAACCCCGGCAGCTCGCCGCTGTTCATGCCGACCCTGATGCTCAACCTGGCCTGCACCCTGTTCCGCCTCACCCCTCGAGAGGCATTGGCCGGCATGACCGCGCACGGCGCCCGGGCCCTGGGAATGCCCGAACTCGGCAGGTTGCGCGAAGGTGCTCCCGCCGATCTCTGCCTCTGGAACATCGACACCCCGGCGGAACTCGCCTATGCCGTCCAGCCCAGTCGGCTGCGCCAGCGCGTCGTCGCCGGCCAACCCGTGGAGGATCATGCGCATGGCCACTGAGATCGACATGAGTCCCTGGCAGGGCCGCATTGACCCGGAACCCGACAGCGATCGCTGGCACCAGCGCATCGCGCCCCTCACCGAGGACGCCCCGAGCGGGTGTGCCTTGCTCGGATTCGCCTGCGATGCCGGCGTGGCTCGCAACCAGGGCCGGGTCGGCGCCTCCGCCGGCCCCTCCGCGATCCGTCGTGCGCTTGCGCCCCTGGCCTGGCATCGCGAGGGACCGGCCTTCGACGCCGGCGACGTGAGCTGCGACGGCGACGCCCTGGAAGCCGCTCAGGAAGCTCTGGCCGAGCGCCTGGCCCCGCTGCTCGACGCCGGCCACCTGCCCATCGTGCTCGGAGGTGGCCACGAAGTCGCCTATGCCAGTTGGCAAGGACTCGCCCGGCACCTCGCGCCCCGCGAGACACGACCGCGTGTCGGCATCATCAACCTCGATGCCCACTTCGACCTGCGCGACCCGGCCCATGTGCGCTCCTCCGGGACCCCCTTCTCGCAGATCGCCGAGGCGTGTCAGGCCAACGGCTGGCCGTTTCGCTACGCCTGCCTGGGCGTCAGCCGGGCCGCCAACACCCGAGCGCTGTTCCAGCGCGCCGACGACCTGGGCGTGTTGATCCGTGAGGATCGCGACATCACGCACACCGGAATCGACGCCATCCAGCGCGACCTGGAACGCTTCATCGCCCGTTGCGACGTCCTCTACCTGACCATCGATCTCGACGTGCTGCCCGCCGCCGAGGCGCCGGGCGTCAGCGCCCCCGCCGCCCGGGGCGTATCCCAGGCACTGCTCGAGCCGCTGGTCGAGACGGTACGCGACAGCGGCAAGCTGTGCCTGGCCGACCTTGCCGAGCTGAACCCCGACCATGACATCGATGGCCGAACCGCCAGAGTGGCGGCGCGCCTCGTCCATCTGCTCACCCTGAACGGCTGACCCACACATCGGCCATCAGACTCTTGACCATGAGGAAATCCTCCATGTCCCATACCGACAAGCGTCACGACCCCAGCCGCAAGATCGGCGCCCCCACCGGCAGCGAGCTCACCTGCAAGAGCTGGCTCACCGAAGCGCCGCTGCGCATGCTGATGAACAACCTGCACCCGGACGTCGCCGAACGCCCCGAGGACCTGGTGGTCTACGGCGGCATCGGCCGCGCCGCCCGGGACTGGGAATGCTACGACAAGATCGTCGAGACCCTCCGGCGCCTGGAGGACACCCAGTCGCTGCTGATCCAGTCCGGCAAGCCTGTCGGCGTGTTCGAGACCCACAAGGACGCCCCGCGGGTGCTGATTGCCAACTCCAACCTGGTACCGGCCTGGGCCAACTGGGAGCACTTCAACGAGCTGGATAAAAAAGGCCTGATGATGTACGGCCAGATGACCGCCGGCTCCTGGATCTACATCGGCTCCCAGGGCATCGTCCAGGGCACCTACGAGACCTTCGTCGAGGCCGGCCGCCAGCACTACGACGGTAACCTCGAGGGCCGCTGGATCCTCACCGCCGGCCTCGGCGGCATGGGCGGCGCCCAGCCACTGGCCGCCACCCTGGCCGGCGCCTGCTCGCTCAACATCGAGTGCCAGCAATCGCGCCTCGACTTCCGCCTGCGCACCCGCTATCTCGACGAGCAGGCCGAAAACCTTGACGACGCCCTGGCGCGTCTCGAGCGTTACACCGCCGAGGGCAAGGCGGTATCCATCGGCCTGTGTGCCAACGCCGCCGACGTGCTGCCGGCCCTGGTCGAGCGCGGCGTACGTCCGGACATGGTCACCGACCAGACCAGCGCCCACGACCCGCTGCATGGCTACCTGCCCGCCGGCTGGACCTGGGACGACTACGTCGAGCGCGGCAAGACCGACCCCGAGGCGGTGGTCAAGGCCGCCAAGCGCTCCATGGCCGTGCACGTGCAAGCCATGCTCGACTTTCAGCAGCAAGGCATCCCGACCTTCGACTACGGCAACAACATTCGCCAGATGGCCCAGGAAGAAGGCGTCGAGAACGCCTTCGACTTCCCCGGCTTCGTGCCGGCCTATATCCGCCCGCTGTTCTGCCAAGGCGTCGGCCCCTTCCGCTGGGCGGCTCTCTCCGGCGACCCCGAGGACATCTACAAGACCGACCAGAAGGTCAAGGAACTGATCCCCGACGACCCGCACCTGCACAACTGGCTGGACATGGCTCGCGAGCGCATCAGCTTCCAGGGCCTGCCAGCACGCATCTGCTGGGTCGGCCTCAAGGACCGCGCACGGCTCGGCCAGGCCTTCAACGAGATGGTCAGAAACGGCGAGCTCAAGGCGCCGGTGGTCATCGGTCGCGATCACCTGGACTCCGGCTCGGTGGCCAGCCCCAACCGTGAGACCGAGTCGATGATGGATGGCTCCGACGCCGTCTCCGACTGGCCGCTGCTCAACGCCCTGCTCAACACCGCCGGCGGCGCCACCTGGGTGTCGCTGCACCACGGCGGCGGCGTGGGCATGGGCTACTCCCAGCATGCCGGCGTGGTGATCGTCTGCGACGGCAGCGATGATGCCCATGCCCGCCTCGGCCGAGTACTGCGCAATGACCCGGGGACCGGCGTCATGCGTCATGCCGATGCCGGCTACGACATCGCCAAGGAGTGCGCCAAGGAGAATGGCCTCGACCTGCCGATGATCGACAAGTAAAACCTTCTACATCCACAGCCATGCTTCTCGCTGGTACAGGGAGCGCCGGTGGCAGGTCGAAGCGAAGGTCCGATGCCAAGGATGGCATCGGTAGCGCCCAGGGATGGGTTCACAGCACCTTCGCGTAGTGCCTGCCACCGGCAAGCTCCGGCTCGGCGAGATGAGGAACTCCCTATGAACCATCTCGAGATACAACCCGGCAAGATGACCCTGGCCCAGGCGCGCCGGGTCTTCGAAGCCCCTCTCCAGGTCTCCCTGCCGACCAGTGCCGATGCCGATATCGCCGCCGGCGTCGACTGCGTCAATCGCGTGGTCGAGGAAGATCGCACCGTCTATGGCGTCAACACCGGCTTCGGCCTGCTGGCCCAGACTCGCATCGAAAAGAATCAGCTCGAGGATCTCCAGCGCTCCCTGGTGCTGTCCCATGCCACCGGCGTCGGCGCCGCCATGGACGACGAGCTGGTGCGACTGATCATGGTGCTCAAGGTCAACAGCCTGGCTCGCGGCTTCTCCGGCATTCGCCGTGAGGTCCTGGATGCCCTGGTGGCACTGATCAACGCCGAGATCTATCCGCACATCCCGCTCAAGGGCTCGGTAGGCGCCTCCGGCGACCTGGCCCCGCTGGCGCACATGAGCGTGGTGCTGCTTGGCGAGGGGCAGGCACGCCATCGCGGAGAATGGCTGCCGGCCCAAGAAGCCCTGGCCAAGGCCGGCCTCGAACCGTTGTCGCTGGCACCCAAGGAAGGTCTGGCCCTGCTCAATGGCACCCAGGTCTCCACCGCCTACGCGCTCAAGGGCCTGTTCGATGCCGAGGACCTGTTCGCCGCCGCCACGGTCTGCGGCTCGCTCACCGTGGAAGCGACCCTGAGTTCACGCTCGCCCTTCGATGCCCGCATCCATGACGTGCGCGGCCAGCGTGGCCAGATCGATGCCGCCACCGCCTACCGGCAATTGCTCGGTGAGCGCAGCGAGATCAGCGACTCGCATGTCGATTGCGGCAAGGTCCAGGATCCCTATTCCTTGCGCTGCCAGCCCCAGGTGATGGGCGCCGCCCTCACCCAGATCCGCCAGGTCGCCGAGGTCCTGGGCATCGAGATCAACGCCGTCTCGGACAACCCCCTGGTGTTCGCCGAGCAGGGTGATATCATTTCCGGCGGCAATTTCCATGCCGAGCCGGTCGCCATGGCGGCCGACAACCTGGCGCTGGCCATCGCCGAGATCGGCTCGCTCACCGAGCGTCGCGTCTCCCTGATGATGGACAAGCACATGTCCCAGCTCCCGCCCTTCCTGGTGGAACACGGCGGCGTCAACTCGGGCTTCATGATCGCACAGGTGACGGCGGCCGGGCTCGCCAGCGAGAACAAGGCACTCTCGCACCCGCACAGCGTCGACAGCCTGCCGACCTCGGCCAACCAGGAAGACCACGTCTCCATGGCGCCGGCCGCCGGCAAGCGGCTGTGGGAAATGGCCGATAACGTGCGAGGCATCCTCGCCATCGAATGGCTGGCCGCCTGCCAGGGACTGGATTTCCGCGACGGCCTCAAGACGACCGACACCCTGGAAGAGGCTCGCCGGGTACTCCGCGAGCGTGTCGCCTACTACGACAAGGACCGTTTCTTCGCGCCGGATATCGACGCCGCCAGCGCCCTCCTCGCGAAACGCCACCTCAGTCGTCTGGCGCCCGCCGACCTGTTGCCCAGCCAGGTGAATTGACCAGCAACCATCGCTCCGTCGCGCCTTCCCGGGCCCGCCGTATCAGCAACGGGAAGGCACGACACCAACAACAATCGACATTCTCAACAAGGACAAGACATGAACGCAGTAGTCCTGGCCATCCTGGTCATGGTCACCCTCAGCTTGATGCGAGTGTCCGTCGTGTTCGCATTGATCGCCGCCGCCCTGGTCGGCGGTCTCTACGCGGGCATGCCGCTGGGCGAGATCCTTTCCGCCTTCAACGACGGCCTGGGTAACGGTGCCAAGGTGGCGATCTCCTACGCCGTGCTGGGTGCCTTCGCCGTGGCATTGTCACGCTCGGGCATCACCCAGTTGCTGTCCAACAAGGCCATCGCCAAGCTGGGGCTGGACGACGGGATTCCCAACCGTCAACTGATCGTCTTCACCCTGCTCGGCGTGCTGCTGGCCGCGGCCGTGAGCTCCCAGAACCTGATCCCGGTGCATATCGCCTTCATCCCGGTGCTGGTGCCGCCGCTGCTCAAGCTCATGAATCACCTGCAGCTCGATCGCCGCGCCGTGGCCTGCGTGATCACCTTCGGCATCACCGCCCCCTACATGCTGTTGCCGGTCGGCTTCGGCTCGATCTTCCTCCACGATATCCTGCTGACCAATCTCAACGAGAATGGCCTGGACGTGACGGCGGGCATGGTGCCGATGGCCATGATCGTGCCCATCGGTGGCATGGCGCTGGGGCTCGTGGTGGCCCTGTTGTTCAGCTATCGCCGCAAGCGCGACTACCAGGACATCGATCTCGCCCACGGCGACGAGACGCCCAGCCAGGCCGCCCAGCACCTCAAGCCCTGGCAGATGCTGGTACTGGCGGCAGCCCTGGTGGGTACCGTCACGGTTCAGCTGTTCACCGGGTCGATGGTGATCGGCGGGCTCTTCGGCTTCGCCCTGCTCTCGGTGAGCGGCGTCTTCCGCTGGCATGAGCAGGACGACATCTTCACCGAAGGCATGCGCATGATGGCGCTGGTCGGCTTCATCATGATCTCGGCGGCGGGCTTCGCCAGCGTGATGCAGGCCAGTGGCCAGGTCGAGGCACTGGTCACCAGCTCCACCGAGGTGATCGGCGACAACAAGGGACTGGCCGCCCTGATCATGCTGTTGGTGGGACTTTTCATCACCATGGGGATCGGCTCGTCGTTCTCGACCATTCCGATCATTGCCTCGCTCTACGTGCCCATGGCGCTGAACTTCGGTTTCTCGCCCATGGCGACCATCGCCCTGGTGGGCGCCGCCGCCGCCCTCGGCGACGCCGGCTCACCGGCTTCCGACTCGACCCTCGGGCCGACCGCCGGCCTCAATGCCGACGGCCAGCACGACCACATCTGGGACAGCGTGGTGCCGACCTTCCTGCACTACAACATCCCGCTGGTCGCCTTTGGCTGGGTCGCCGCCATGACGCTCTGAACCGCCCAGTCGCCAAGCGAAACCGTGTTCAACGCAATCCCCCGCTGGAAACAGCGGGGGATTGGGCGTCAGGTTCTGCAACCATACCTCTCCCCGCCTACATGGAGGTCGGAGACACGGCCTCGAAATCTACGGTCAGCGATTCACGCTGTTCGAACTCCAGGGTGATCTCGACCTCATCCCCCACGGACAGCGTCCCGGACGGGGCCATCAGCATCAGGTGATATCCCTGGGGAGCGAACGTCAGTTCCTCACCCGGCGCCACCTCGAGCCGCGACACCGGCTCCATGCTGGCCATGCCATCCTGGCTCATGCTCCGATGCAGCTCGATGCTGCCGAACGCCTCGCTCTGTGCCCCCACGAGGACCACGGTTTCATCGCCGGTGTTATCGAGGCGAAAATACCCCGCTGCCGGCGTATTCCCCGGCAGCAAGCGCATGCGTGCCTCCATGGCATCCAGTTCCTCGGCACTCGCGCCCAGGGGCACCATCAACAGGCATGCCGCAAGACTCCCCAGCGAAGCGGCCGAGATCCGGCGTTTGAGTTCCCGCTTGACATCCATCTTGGGCCCTTCTCCTTTCCAGCCTTTTCAGCAACCGTACATGTCTCGAGTGACATGTGCTCGCTCAGCCCGACGCCAGGACCGGCTGGTCATTACGCCTTGTCTGAAAATCGTCGATGCTTGTCGACCGTCTGGACAGCCCCAGGAGTCGGCTGGAGACACAGTAGCGTCCAGGGAAGGGAAAGGAAAGGAAAGGACAGAGCCATATCGCGGCTCCCCGGCAGGAAGCCCCGGACAGAAGGCGAGACCACGGGTATACGGCATGCGCGGATATTAAACGGCCATGGGGCGCCGCTCAAGCGCCATGCTCACGCCCGGAGACAACACTGCTTGCCCTTTTTCCCGCTGCCGCAGGGGCAGGGATCATTGCGACCCGGCTTGAGCCGCATGACGCTCGGCTCGCCATCGACATAACACCACCGGCCTTCGAGCCGACTGAATGCGGACGTCTCCTCCAGCACGCCCCAGCGGCGCCCCTCGCGGAAGGTGGCACGAAAGTGCACGCGTCCCTGATCGCCCTGCGCCTGGCTGTCGATGATCTCCAGACGGATCCATTCGGTCGGGTCGACATCCGGCAGGCTCGCCGGCCGAAACTCCGGGTGCCAGGTCGCCAGCAGATAGTCGTTACGCCCCAGCGCGAAGGCGCTGAACCGCGAACGCATCAGGGCCTCCGGCGTCGGCGCCGGTGTGCCCGCATGGTAGCGGTCGCAGCATTCGGCGAGCGCATGGCCAGTGCCGCAGGGGCAGCGATCATCGTTCATCCTCGAGCCTCCGGGTTCGTATCGAGAGCGCTATCATACCCATCGCGCCCCGTTTTCTCAGCGCTCTCATCGACGACGACGCTTGGCAAGCGCCGTGGCGGGTGATGCCAGTGGATCCTCCGGCCAGGGGTGCTTGGGGTAGCGGCCGCGCATTTCCTTGCGCACCTCGGGATAACCGTTGGCCCAGAAACTGGCCAGGTCCTCGGTCACCTGCAGGGGGCGCCGCGCCGGCGACAATAGGTGCAGACGCGGCGCGATCCGGCCGTCTACCAGTCGCGGTGTCTGTTGCCAGCCGAACACTTCCTGCAGCTTCACGGCCAGCACCGGCGTCTCGCCGCGATAATCCAGGCGAATCCGTGAGCCGCTGGGCACCTCGAGATGGCTGGGGGCCAGCTCGTCCAGCCGGGCCCGCAGCGTCCAGTCGAGACGATCCAGCAGGATCCGCTTCAGGGGCAGGCGTTCCACCTCACCGAGCCGCTTGATGCCGTCCAGATAGGGGCCGAGCCAGGTGTCCAGCGTCGCCAGCAGGGTCGCGTCGGACCAATCCGGCCAGGCCTCGCCGAGATGACGACGCAACAGCGCCACCCGGCCGCGCAGCTGTTCCGCCTCGTCATCGAACGGCAGCTCGGCGCGACGGACCAGGGCCTCCAGCAAGGCATGGCGTACCGCCTCCGGCGACTTGTCGTGCAGCGGACCGCGCTCGAGCACCACCGCCCCCAGGCCGCGCCGACGCTCCCCGACGAGTTCGCCCCGGGCATCGGACCATTCCAGATGGTCCCGCCATTGTCGAGCCTCGGGATACAAGGCCTCGAGGCCAGCCACCGAGAGGGCGGCGGCACGGAAGATACGACCGCCGCCCTGCTCCCCATCGAGCTCCGCCGCCACCAGCACGTCAGCGTGGGCCAGCGGGTGGGACGCCGGCAAGCACGCCTGGCCGCCCGACGCCAGCCGAAAACGTCCCACCTCGACGCGCTGGGCGATGCGCTCCGGCCAGGCCAAGGCCAGCAGCTCACCGAGGGGTGCCATGTCCGAGACCACCTCAAGTCGTACCCGGGCAATGGAGGTCAGTCGCTCGGCATCGCGCCGCCAACGCCGGTGGTCTTCCGGCGCGGCGAAGCGACGCCGCAGAGCCTCGGCGAGGTCACGTTCATCATCGGCATCCCTCCCCTCGAGCAGGGCCACCAGACCACAGGCCAGGGCACGAGCCTCGAGTCGCCCGGCCCTTTCCAGCATCACCGCCATGCGTGGATGTACCGGCCAGCGCGCACAGTCGCCCCCGAAGCGAGTCAGGCGATGCTCGCCGTCCAGCACCCCGAGCCGCACCAGTCCATCGCGCCCCGCCGCCAACGCGGCCGGCGCCGGCGGCGTCACCCAGGTCAGCGCACCAGGCTCGGTGATGCCCCAGCGTGCCAGCTCGAAGGCCAGCGGCATCAAGTCACTCTGACGGATCTCCGGCTCACGATCCGGTGGCAGGGGTTGCGCTTCCGACCACAGGCGGTAGCAGACACCCGGCGCCTGGCGGCCGGCACGCCCCCGACGCTGGTCGGCACTGGCACGATTGACCCGGCGCGTCTCGAGTCGTGTGAGACCGGTACGCGCTTGATGGACCGGCAGCCGCTCGCGGCCGGCATCGATGACCTGGCGCACGCCATCGACGGTCACACTGGACTCGGCAATGGCAGTCGCCAGCACCACCCGACGGCGCCCCTCGGTATCCGGTACCAGTGCCCGGCGTTGCGCCGCCAGGGGCATTCGGCCATGCAGTTCATGGATGACGACCGACGACGGCAGACGTTCGTCGAGCCGCCGCCCCAGCCGACGAATCTCGGCGACGCCCGGCAGTATCACCAGGACATCGCCGTCATCGCTGGCCAACGCCTCCTCGACGATCGCCGCTTGATGGCGATCCACCTCGGCGCGAGCCCCCGGTGGCCGGTAGCGTGTCGTCACCGGGAACTGGCGACCCTCACACTCGATCAACGGCGTCTCGGCACCCAGGGCCGCGGCAAGCGCCTCGACATCGAGCGTCGCCGACATCACCAGCAGTCGCAGATCATCACGCACGGTCCGGGCATCCAGCGTCAGGGCCAACCCCAGATCCGCATCGAGGCTTCGTTCATGAAATTCGTCGAAGATAATGCCGGATACGCCATCCAGAAGCGGATTTTCCTGCAACATGCGCGTAAGAACGCCCTGGGTGACCACCTCGAGCCGCGTCCGGTCGCTCACCCGCGTTTCGCCGCGCATCCGCACACCGACCGTCTGCCCGACCGGCTCGGACAGCGTCTCGGCCAGGCGAGACGCCGCCAGGCGGGCAGCGACACGGCGTGGTTCGAGAAGCAATAAGCGCTGGCCTCGGCACCATTCGGCGTCGAGCAATGCCAGCGGTACTCGCGTGGTCTTGCCGGCCCCCGGCTCGGCCACCAGCATGGCGCAGGCGTGCTCATTCAACGCCTCGAGGATCGCCTCGAGCCGCGCTTCGATGGGCAGCGCCATCGTATCGGCGCCGTGGTGCGTCGTTTTCGGCATCTTCATGTCCTTGCCCACTCTCGTCCGAGCCCTGTCGCCATCATGGCCTCCATCCCGTTTTCGACTTGCCAAGGCGCGCCAGCGATTCTAGGCTTGGCTTTCGACACCTTGACCAAAAGGTCAGGAAATGACAATTTGACGTTCCGCCCACAACAACAAACAGGGTCCAATGGTATGCAACAGACCACTACCACCCGCCCCGTCGGGGGCTCGCGCTCGGCCGCGTCCCAACAGGAGGACCTGCCTTCCCTCGATCGCTGGTTCGGCGTCAGCCGTCGCGGTTCCAGCCTGAAGACCGAAATTCTCGCCGGCATCGCCACTTTCCTGGCCGGCATGTACATCATCGTGGTCAATCCGGCAATCCTCTCCGATGCCGGTATTCCCTTCGCCTCCGCCCTCTCCGCGACGGTGCTGATCAGCTTCATGAGCAGCCTGGCCATGGGTCTCTATGCACGCAACCCGATCCTGGTGGCACCGGGCATGGGCATGAATGCGCTGTTCACCTATACCCTGGTGATGGGCGCCGGCCTGTCCTGGGAGGTGGCACTGGGCTGCGTGTTCTGGTCCGGGGTGCTGTTCGCCACCCTGGCGCTGTTCAACGTGCGCCGGGCGGTCATCGAGGCCATCCCGCTGTCGCTGCGTTACGCCATTACCTGCGGCATCGGCCTGTTCATCACCTTCATCGGTCTGAAGAACGCCGGTTTCATCGTCGGCAGCGACGCCACCCTGGTATCGCTGGGCACCATCGATGCCAGCCTGGTCACCTTCTTCCTCGGCCTGGTGGCCACGGCGATCTTCGTGATCATGCGTTTCAACGGCGCCTTGATCATGGGCATCGCCCTGACCACGCTGCTGGCCGCGCCCATGGGCCGGTTCTGGGGCGACGAGGTGATGGTGGCCTGGAACGGCCTGGCCGCCTGGCCCGATTTCGGCGCCGTCATGCAGGTCGACATCATCGGCGCGCTGAAGGTCGCCTACCTGCCGTTCATCTTCGTGATGCTGTTCACCAACTTCTTCGATGCCTTGTCCTGCTTCATGGCACTCTCCGAGTCCGCCGGCCTCAAGGATGAAGAAGGCAATCCGCGCAATCTCAAGCGCTCGATGACGGTGGATGCCTTCGCCTCGATGATCGCGGCACCGCTTGGTACCAGCGCCGCCCAGACCTTCATCGAATCCGGGGCCGGGGTCGCCCAGGGCGGACGCACCGGCCTGGTGGCGGTGGTCATCGCGCTCCTCTTCCTGCCCTTCCTGTTTCTCTCGCCATTGCTGTCGCTGGTGCCCAGCATCGCCACCGCCCCGGCGCTGGTCCTGGTCGGGCTGTTCATGATGACGCCGATCAGCAAGATCGACTGGAGCCACTTCGACCAGGCCTTCCCGGCCTTCCTGGCAATCATCCTGATGCCGTTGACCTACTCGATCACCCTGGGCATCGCCTTCGGCTTCATGAGCTTCGTGCTGATCAAGGCGCTGACCGGCAAGGTGCAGGAAATCAAGCCGGCCATGTGGGTCACGGCAGCCCTCGCCGTGCTGATGCTGCTGACCACCCAGTAGACAAGGAAACCTCTGATTACGTGACGGGCTCGGGGTGACGCACCCCGCAGCCCTTCAGGACCACCCGGGTCAGAAAACGCGTGATGTCCTCGAGATCGTCGTCACCCAGTGCCTCGCGACCGGTGATGCCCAGCACCTGGGCTTCGAAATCCGCGTAGTGCTGGGTGGACGACCAGATCAAGAAGATCAGCCAGACTGGATCGACCGGGTCCATCAGGCCCCGATCGGCCCACTCCCGGAACACCGCCGCACGACTCTGCACCCACTCGCGCAACTCGCCACGCAGGTACTCCTGAAGGAAGGGGGCGCCGCCGAGAATTTCGCTGGCAAACAACCGCGAACCTTCCGGGTGGCGTCGCGACATCTGCATCTTGGAGCGAATGAAGGCGGAGAGCACCTCGGCGGGATCGTCCTGGGCCGAGATGTCATCGAGCATCGCGTTCCAGCGCGCCATCATGCGTTCCAGCAGGCGCACGTAAAGCTTGCGCTTGCTGCCCATGTAATAGAGGACATTGGACTTGGGCAGATCGGCCTGCTCGGCGATTTCCTGCAGGCTGGCGCCGCGATAACCGTGCCGCGCGAAGACGCGTTCCGCCGCCGCCAGGATAGCCCTCTCGTTGCGCTGGCGGATCGCTCCGCCCTCTTGTTCGCTGTACTGCATTGCCTTGGCCATGAACCCTCATCAGCTCGACGACAGGTTTAGGAAGCACGGCACAAATGCCTGTGCGGGCAAATCGCTACGTTACGCGGTGCTCAGAATCCTCACCTATACCGCATAGGCTCCGGTTCTTGCGCTCCGGGCGCCTTGCGCTTTGCTCCGCTCGCCGATTCGTTCAGCGCTTCCTTGGGGCCATGAGCTTGCCTGACAGCCGCCGTACAGGCAATTCGCCCAGGGTGAAAAACAGGGCGAGTGCTGCCGGCTCCGGCGAGAGACCTCGGCCACCAAGGATCGTCACAAAAAAACACGACAAAAACTTGCCAAAGCTGACCATATGGTCAAGAATTGAGGTATCATCTTTACACGGCCTGGGAAAGTCGTGCTTTCCCGATACGCTTTTCCACTACGCTTTTCCGAAACAACGACGACAAACGGAGCCGGCCATGATCGACTTCTATCTGAATGGCGAGCGACGTCGCTGCAGTGACGTACCCGCCGACACCAGCCTGCTCGAGCTGCTGCGCGTGCACCTCGGTCGAACCGGGACCAAGGAAGGCTGCGCCTCCGGCGACTGCGGCGCCTGCACCGTGGCCATCGGCGAGCCGGACGCCCTGGGTGAACTGGCCTATCGCAACGCCAACGCCTGCATCCTGCCCGCCCATCAGATCGATGGCTGTCACCTGGTCACCGTGGAAGGTCTGGCCCGGGGCGACGAGCTGCATCCGGCCCAGGCCGCCATGGTCGATCACCATGGCAGCCAGTGCGGGTTCTGCACGCCAGGCATCGTGATGTCGCTGTTCACCCTCCATGAACAGCAACGCCGCACGCCCGCCCCGCTGACTCAGGAACGTCTCGAGGCGGCGCTGGGCGGCAATCTGTGTCGTTGCACCGGCTATCGCCCGATCCGCGATGCCGCGCTCAGCATGGGCGACTACCCCGATGTCCGCCCCGCCTGGGCCGATGAACCGCACCTGAGCAGTAATGTCGCCTGGCTGCGTCGCACCGACGACGACGAGCCGGCCACCGCCGGCCACTATGTCGCTCCCCAGGACATCGCCGCCCTGCGCGACCTCAAGCGTCGACGCCCGAAGGCAAGGCTGGTGGCCGGCGGCACCGACCTGTGGCTGGAAAGCACGCAACAGCTCAAGCCCCTCGACGACATCATCGACGTGCGGCAGGTGGCCGAGCTCACCAGCATCGACGAGACCCATGACGGCTGGTGGATCGGCGCGGCGGTGACGCTCGCCGACATGACGCCGCTGCTCGCCGAGCATTACCCGGCCTTCGAGCACCTGATGCACCGTTTCGCCTCGTCGCAGATCCGCAACCGCGGGACCCTGGGCGGCAATATCGCCAACGCCTCGCCGATCGGCGACACCCCGCCGGTCATGCTGGCCCTGGATGCCCGGCTGCGCCTGGACGGCCCCGACGGCGCCCGCGAGCTGCCGCTGTCGGAGTTCTTCCTCGACTACCGCAAGACGGCCCTGGGCGAGAACGAATTCATTGCCGCCATCTTCCTGCCGCGCCCGACACCGGCACAGCAACTCAAGGTGTGGAAGCTGTCCAAGCGTCGGGAGGACGATATCTCGGCGATACTCGCCGCCTTCGCCTGGCGGCTGGAGGATGGCGTGATGCGTGACGTTCGCCTGGGCTTCGGCGGCATGGCCGCCATCCCCCGACGCGCCACCGAAACCGAGGCCGCCCTGGAAGGGCGCGCGCCCGACCCCGCCGTCTTCGCCGCCGCCCGCGCAGTGCTGTGCGAGGAATTGACGCCGATGAGCGATGTACGGGGTAGCGCCGAATACCGCCGTACCGCCGCCGGCAACATGCTCGAACGCCTGCGCCTGATGATCGAGGCCGACATGCCCGCCGCCGAGGCGACGCCGAACAATGACAGTGACAACAATGATTCAGCGACCAAGGTGACTCTCGATGCGTACGCTCACTAGGCTCTCCCCTTCCCCCGACACCACCGAGCGCCAGGGATCGGCCGGCGCGGCCCGTGCCCACGAGAGCGCCATCAAGCACGTGACCGGGCGCGCCGCCTATATCGACGATCAACCGGCACCGGCCGACACCCTGCATGTCGCGCTCGGCCTCTCGCCGGTGGCCCATGGCTGGCTCAACCGTCTGGACCTGGAGAAGGTCAGGTCCGCCCCCGGTGTGGTCGACGTCATCACCCTGGCAGACGTCCCCGGCCATACCGACATTGGTCCGGTGTTTCCGGGCGATCCGATCTTTGCCGGCGACGAGATCAGTTATGTCGGCCAGTGCCTGTTCGCGGTCGCCGCCGATACCCACAAGGCGGCGCGACTGGCCGTCAAGGAAGCCGTGGTCGAGATCGACGAACGCCCGGCCTGTCTCGATCCGGTGGCGGCCACCGAGCGCGAGGAATTCGTGCGGCCCACCCATGTCCAGGAGCGCGGCGATTGGCAGAACGCCCTTGAGGAAGCCCCCCACCGACTCGAGGGCGAGCAGTTCGTCGGCGGCCAGGAACACTTCTATCTCGAGGGGCAGGCCTGCCTGGTGGTCCCCAGCGAGGACGAAGGCGTGATGGTCTACACCTCCAACCAGCACCCCAGCGAGACGCAGAAGCTGGTTGCCGAGGTCCTCGACATCCCCTTCCATGCCGTCACCATGGAGATGCGCCGCATGGGCGGCGGCTTCGGCGGCAAGGAAACCCAGGCCTCTCCCTGGGCCTGCATCGCCGCCATCATCGCCCGGCGCACCGGCCGGGCCGCCAAGCTGCGCCTGCCCCGCGCCGAGGACACCCGCGCCACCGGCAAGCGCCATCCCTTCAATAACCGCTATCGTCTCGGCTTCGACGACCGCGGAGTACTGGCCGGCGGCGAGATTACCGTCATCGGCGACTGCGGCTATTCGCCGGATCTCTCCGACGCCGTGGTCGACCGCGCCATGTTCCATGCCGACAACGCCTACTCCCTGGGCGACGCCCGAGTCACGGGCCATCGGGCGCGAACCAACACCGCCTCGAACACCGCTTTCCGAGGCTTCGGCGGCCCTCAGGGCATGATGATCATAGAGCGGGCCATGGACGACATCGCCCGCCACCTCGGCGAGGACCCGCTGACCATCCGCAAGCGCAATCTCTATCGCGCCGAGGATACGAACGGGACATCCCGCGATACCACGCATTATGGGCAGCGGGTCGAGCAACTGAGCCTGCTACACGACATCGTCGCCCAGCTCGAGACGAGCAGCGACTACTGGCAGCGACGCCGGGAAATCACCGCCTTCAACGCGGCCAGCCCGATCATCAAGAAGGGCCTGGCGCTGACCCCGGTGAAATTTGGCATCTCCTTCACCGTACAGCACCTCAACCAGGCCGGCGCCCTGCTGCTCGTCTACACCGACGGCAGCGTGATGATCAACCACGGCGGCACCGAGATGGGCCAGGGCCTGCACACCAAAGTCTGCCAGGTCGTAGCCCGGGAACTGGGGCTCGATCTGGAGCGCGTGCGCATCAGCGCAACGCGTACCGACAAGGTGCCCAACACCTCGCCCACCGCCGCCTCCAGCGGCGCCGACCTCAATGGCCAGGCGGCTCGGGACGCGGCGAGCAAGCTGCGCGAGCGGCTGTTCGATTTCGCCGCCGAGCATTTCGACCAGGGAAATGGCGGACTCGACCGGGAAGCCATGCGTCTGGAAGACGGCCATCTGGTGGCAGGTATCGGCGAGAGCGAACAGCGCATCCCCTGGGGCGAGCTGGTCCAGGCCGCCTACATGGGGCGCGTCTCGCTCTCCGAGAAGGGCTTCTACGCCACGCCGCTGATCCACTATGACCGTGCCAGCGGCCGTGGTCGCCCCTTCTACTACTTCGCCCATGGCGCCGCCGTGGCCGAGGTCGAGGTCGACACCCTGTCCGGCGAGTATCGACTGAGCCGCGCCGACATCCTGCACGACGTCGGTGACTCCCTGAATCCGGCCATCGATATCGGCCAGGTCGAGGGTGCCTTCATCCAGGGCATGGGCTGGTTGACCAGCGAGGAGCTGAAGTGGAACGACGCCGGACGACTGGTTTCCGACGGCCCCTCCACCTACAAGATCCCGGCCTTCGGCGACCTGCCGCCGACCTTCAACGTCGAGCTGCTGCAGGGACACCCCAATTCCCAGGCCAGTATCTATCGCTCCAAGGCGGTGGGCGAACCGCCCTTCATGCTCGGCATCTCGGTCTGGTCGGCGCTGCGCGACGCCCTGGCCAGCCTGGTCGACTACCGCGAGTGCCCGGCACTGGACACCCCGGCCACACCGGAGCGTGTGCTGATGGTCGCCGAAGCCCTGCGGCGGCGACGCGCCGAGGACGCCACCACGCCCAGGAGATCCGATCATGCCCCGGCATGACACCACGGCGGCGGGGGCCTGGCACGGGGCCCTCGATCGGCTGCAGCGACAGGCACGGCCCCACGCCCTGGCCAGCGTGGTGGGCACGGCGGGGTCCACCCCTCGGGAGCCCGGCACCAAGATGGTGATCACGCCCGATGCCATCCACGACACCCTCGGCGGCGGCAGCTTCGAGTACCAGGTGATCGAGGTTGCCCGCGCCGCCCTGGCCGCCGGCGAGGGTGGCAGCCACCTCGAGGCGTTCCCGCTGGGCGGCCGCTCCGGTCAGTGCTGCGGCGGCTACGTTCATGTGCTGATCGAGGTCTTCACCGGCGCGGAGATGACGGTAGCGCTGTTCGGCGCCGGGCATGTGGGCCAGGCGCTGATCGAGATACTCGCCCCGCTGCCCTGGCGCCTGCTGTGGTTCGACAGCCGGGATGATGCCTTCCCGGCCGACGCCGAGTCCCGGGAGCGCCTGAGTTGCCGGCGCATCGCCGTCGGCCCCGAGGGCGTCGACGTTGCCGCCGCCGTGGACTCGCTGCCCACGGGATGCCACGCCCTGGTGATGACCCATGATCACGCCGAGGACCGTGCCCTGGTCGATGCCCTGCTGCGGCGCGGCGACTGCGCCTCGCTCGGCCTGATCGGCTCGGCCTCCAAGTGGGCGAGCTTTCGCCGACGACTCGGCGATGCCGGCCACGATGCCTCGGCCCTGGACACTGTGCGCTGCCCGATCGGCGTGCCCGGCGCCAAGGGCAAGCGGCCTTACGAGATCGCCCTGGCGACCGCCGCCGAATTGCTCACGCTCAAGCCGGACATCCAGCGACCGGACCGGCTCGGCGTGGCCCCCGAGACCCTGCGTGACGCTTTCAAGCCGTCACACGACTGAGCAGCTTTCTCAGACAAGACACCGTAGATGAGCTTTCCCGGCGACAAGCCTTCGCGAGGGCGCTGTGAACCCTTCCCTGGGCGCTACATCCGCCCTGCGGCGCTCCCGTCTCCTGCTCCGCTTGCAGGACCTGGGCTGGCCTTCCATGGCCAGCCCGTTCGGCGGCATGCGCCTCACCCATGGCGGATGACCCTCGCTCCGCCTTATCACCGGCGCTCATCTCGCTCGATGCATGACTCGGTATACCGACGCCGACTGGAGAGTTTTATGACCGCCCCCCGACCCGCCATGCGCGTCCTGCGCGGCCCCCTGTTGAGTTTCGACGCCGATCCCGGCGATGGCGATACCCCCGCCTCCGGCAGCGTGCGCTATCTCGAGGATGGCGCCCTCTGGCTGGAAGACGGCCGCATCCGGGCCGTCGCCGACTACACCGAGCTGGCCGGCAATCTGCCCGCCGGCATCGAGGTCGTCGACTACCGCGGCAAGCTGATGATGCCGGGTTTCATCGACACTCATGTGCACTACGTCCAGCTCGACATCATGGCCTCCTACGGACGGCAACTGCTCGACTGGCTCAACGAATACACCTTTCCGGAAGAATGCCGCTTCGCCGAACGCGCCCACGCCGAGACCGTCGCCGATGCCTTTCTCGATGAATCGCTGCGGGTCGGTACCACCACCGCCCAGGTCTTCTGCACCTCGCACCCCGGCTCCGTCGATGCCTTCTTTCACGCCGCCCGTCGGCGAGGCCTGCGCATGCTGGCCGGCAAGGTGCTCATGGACCGCCATGCCCCGGATGGCCTGCTCGACGACACCCTCGGCGGTCTCGTCGACAGCGAGCGCCTGATCGCCGACTGGCACGGCCGAGACCGGCTGGGCTATACCCTGACCCCGCGCTTCGCCCCGACCTCCACCCGCGAGCAGCTCGATGCCACCGGGGCCGTGTTGAGAAACGCCCCCGACCTCCATCTGCAGACCCACCTCTCGGAAAATCTCGGCGAGATAGACTGGGTCGCCGAGCTCTTCCCCGAATGCGAGGACTACCTGGGCGTCTACGAACGCTTCGGCCTGGTCGGGCCGCGCAGCACCTTCGCCCACGGCATCCATCTCACCCAGCCGATGCGTCACCGACTGGCCGACGCCGGGGCCAACATCGCCTTCTGTCCCACCTCCAACCTCTTTCTCGGCAGCGGGCTTTTCGACCGCCAGGCCTGCCAGGAAGCCGGCCTGGCCACCAGCCTGGCCAGCGACGTGGGAGGCGGCACCGATCTCTCGGGACTCGGCACGCTCAAGGCCGCCTATCAGGTTGGCCAATTGCTCGACCAACCGCTGACCGCCTGGCAAGGCTTCTATCGACTGACCCTGGGCAACGCCCGAGCCCTGCACCTGGACGGGCACATCGGCCGGCTGCGCGAAGGAGGAGAAGCCGACATCGTGGTGCTCGACCCTGAAGCCACCCCGCTGCTCGCGAGGCGTACCGCCCGTTGCCGGACACTGGCCGAGCGTCTCTTCGCCCTGATGATGCTGGGCGACGACCGCACCGTTCACGCCACCTGGGCCAACGGCGAATGCGTGCATCGGCGCGACATCGACCACCCGGCAGCCGCGGTAGCCAGCTGACCCGCCTGCAGGCCTGGCGCCACCCCGGTATACCGAGGTGGCGCCCCTGCAACGCGAGGGTGACATCGACCCTTGTGTCATTTCTGTGACATGGTAACCATTGCCATGTCGACGCAAGGGAACCGCATTGACCACGCCCGTCTTTCTCGCCGTGCTGGCCAGCGCATTGATGCATGCCAGCTGGAACGCACTCGTCAAGGTCGGTCTCGACCGCCTGCTGAGCATCTCGTTGATTCAGGTCGGCTGCGCCATCATCGCCCTGGTCGGCGTGGCCTTCGTGCCGTTTCCTCACGCCGATGCCTGGCCGTGGCTTGCGGCCTCGGTGATCCTGCATATCGGCTACAACGTCTTCCTTGCCCGCGCCTATCGCGTCGGCGACCTGGGCCAGATATACCCCATCGCACGAGGCTGTGCCCCGCTGCTGGTCACTTTGATCGGCATCGGTCTGCTCAGCGACCATCCGTCCTCGCTGGGCTATGCCGGCATCGGCCTGCTGGTGCTGGGTATTCTCTGCATGGCCTTCCCCGGCGGCGGGCAGCGTCATCGACTCGAGCATGCCTCGCTGATCAATGCCTTGATGACGTCGATGTTCATCGCCGGCTATACCCTGACCGACGGCAGCGGCGCTCGAGCCAACGGCGACGCCCTCGGCTACGTCATCTGGCTGTTCCTGCTCAATGGTTTCGCCATGCTGCTGGTGCTGGTCGCCCTGAACGGCACCCGGGCGCTACCACAACTCGGACACCACTGGCGGATCGGCCTGATGGGAGGCGCCCTTTCACTGGGCGCCTATGGCGTCACCATCTGGGCCATGACCATGGCGCCGATCGCCCTGGTGGCCGCGTTGCGCGAGACCAGCGTCCTGTTCGCCATCGCCATCGGCGTGATCTGGCTCAAGGAGCCGTTGCGGCGGGAACGCCTGCTGGCCGGTGGACTGATCCTGGCCGGTGTGGCACTGACCCACTGGGGATGAGGGATGGCGGCGCGATGCGATGAAGGTGTCAGGCGCGCGTCAGGACAGCCCCTCGATCTCGCCGGCCTCATCCAGTCGCATGTCGACACTGGCCGGACGCCGCGGCATGCCCGGCATGCGCATGATGCTCCCGCATACCACCACCACGAAGCCGGCCCCGGCGGCCAGCTCGGCCTCGCGGATCGGCAGCACATGCCCCTGGACCAGGCCACGTGACTCAGGATCGGCGTCGAAACTGTACTGGGTCTTGGCGATGCACACCGGCAGGTGGCCATAGCCCAGCGCCTCGTACTCCTCGAGCTGGCGCTTCGCCCGCTCCTCGAGATGAATGTCCGCGGCTCCGTAGAGCCGGGTGGCGATGGTCCGCACCTTGTCCACCAGACTGGCGTCGTCGCCGTAAGTCAGCGTCGGTTCGGGCGTCGGCGCATCGAGCAAGGCCACCACTCGCTCGGCCAGCGCCTCGCTGCCGGCGGATCCGTCCCGCCAATGGCTGCTCACCGTCACCTCCACGCCCATTGCGTCGCAGGCCTCATGCAGTGCGTCGTACTCTTCGGTCGCATCCTGGTCGAACTGGTTGACCGCCACCAGCAGCGGCACGCCGAAGCCACGCAGGTTCTCGACATGCCGGGCCAGATTGGCGGCGCCACGGCGCACCGCCTCCGGGTCGGGTCGACCCAGCGCGTCCTTGTCGACACCGCCATGCATCTTGAGAGCCCGCAGGGTGGCCACCACCACCACGGCACTGGGCGCCAGGCCGGCCTGGCGACACTTGATGTTGAAGAACTTCTCGGCCCCCAGGTCGGCGCCGAAACCGGCCTCGGTCACCACCACGTCGGCCAGGGCCAGGGCCGACCGGGTGGCCATTACCGAGTTGCAGCCATGGGCGATGTTGGCGAAGGGGCCCCCGTGAACGAAGGCCGGGTTGTGTTCGAGGGTCTGCACCAGGTTGGGGGCCAGGGCCTGCCGGAGCAATGCCGCCATGGCGCCGTCGGCCTTGAGGTCTCGCGCCAGAACCGGCGCTCCGTCACGGGTCCGCGCCACCACGATCTCGCCGAGGCGCCGCTGCAGGTCATCGAGATCCCGGGCCAGGCAGAGAATCGCCATGATTTCGGAGGCCGCGGTGATGTCGAAGCCATCGCTGCGCGGAACCCCCTGCCCGCCCTGGCCGACGGTCAGGTGGCGCAGCGCCCGGTCGTTCATGTCCATCGCCCGTTTCCAGGTGATGCGCTCGGGGTCGAGGTTCAGTTCGTTGTCCCAGTGGAGATGGTTGTCGATCAAGGCGGCCAGCAGGTTGTGGGCGCAGGTGATGGCGTGAAAATCGCCGGTGAAGTGCAGGTTGATATCCTCCATGGGGATCACCTGGGACCGGCCGCCGCCGGCGGCGCCGCCCTTCATTCCGAAGCAGGGACCCAGCGAGGGCTCACGCAGGCAGATGGCGGCGCGATGACCGAGCCGGTTCAGGCCGTCGCCAAGTCCGACGGTAGCGGTGGTCTTGCCCTCCCCGGCGGGCGTCGGGGTGATGGATGTGACCAGCACCAGCTTGCCCTGTGGGCGATCGGCCAGTGCGTCGGTGAAGGCATGGGGCAGCTTGGCCTTGGCGTGACCGTAGGGCAGCAGGTCCGAAGGCGCGATGCCGAGCCGCGCGGCCACCTCGGTGATAGGACGTGGCGTCACCGCCCGGGCGATGACGCTGTCCGGCGAACCGGGAGGCGGCCAGTCGAGACCGGAAGATGCCTCGAGCGGCAAGGCTTCCCGGGCCAAGGGTTCGTCGTCGTGCCACGGCATGTAATCGGTCATCTCGCCCCCTTGCGAAGCGCCACCCGGTGACGTCATCGTCCTGAATCCGGATCTTCAGAGGCAGCGTGGAACGCTTCTGGCGAGAGGGGCATTCCCATTGCGACGCCGGCATAGCCGAAACAGACACAACATACCCTTGGCAAGGTCTCTGCCCTGGTGGGCAGGGCTATCGCAGCTGGATCCGGCGAGAGGCGCCGGGGACAGGCTGAAGAGGGGGTCCGATGCCATGGATGGCATCGGTAGCGCCCAGGGAAGGGTTCACAGCGCCCCCTCGTAAGCCTGTCGACGGATCAGCCCGAGCGACAAAGCTTAACTGTTAACTGCGAGATAGCCCTACCCTGGTCGGCCAGGTCCTTGCTTTCCTTATGTACAGGCTTCCAGGCGCCCGACCAACTCCCCACGTCGCGCGTCGCTCATGAAGGCCGCGTCGATGGCGTTGCGGGCCAGGTCGCGGAAGGTGTCGCGCGACCAGCCGAAGGCACGGTGGCAGGCCTCGAAGTTCTCCAGCATGCCGCCGCCGAAATAGGCCGGGTCATCGGAGTTCAGGGTCAGGGTCAATCCCGCCTCCAGCATCTGCGGCAAGGGGTGGTCGTCGAGCCGGTCGACGACCTTGAGACGCAGGTTGGAAAGCGGACAGACAGTCAGTACCGTGCCCTGCTCGCGAAGACGTTCGACCAGAGCGGGATCCTCGAGGCAACGCACGCCATGATCCACCCGGCAGACATCCAGCACATCCAGCGCCTCGCGGATGTACTCGGGAGGCCCCTCTTCGCCCGCATGGGCCACCCGCGGCAGCCCGAGGTCCCGGGCACGCTGGAAGACATCGGCGAACTTGGATGGCGGGTGACCGAGTTCCGCGCTGTCGAGCCCCACGGCATCCAGGGTCTCCCAGTAGGGCGCGGCACCTTCCAGCAGCTGCATCGCCTCGTCGGCGGGCTTGTCGCGCAGAAAGGCCATGATCATCGCCGACGACATGTCGAGCTCCCGCTCGGCACGACGACGCGCCTGGCCGAGCCCTTCCATCACCGTCTGCAGGGATACCCCGCGCGCCAGATGAGCCTGAGGATCGACATGCATCTCGACATGTACCACGCCCTCGGCATGTGCACGCTGGAAGTAGTCCATGGCCAGGTCGTGAAAATCGCGCTCGGTGCGTAGAACACTCATGCCCAGGAAGTACAGATCCAGGAAGGACTGCAGGTCCTCGAAGTCATAGGCAGCACGCACCTCGTCTTCCGAGGCGTAGGGCAGACTGACGCCGTTGCGGTCGGCGAGCGCCATCATCAGTTCGGGTTCCAGGGTTCCCTCGATGTGCAGATGGAGTTCGGCCTTGGGCAGGCGCTTGAGGAAGTCCCGCATGAGTCACCTCTTTCAATGCTTTGCTCTATCCTGAAAGATTCTGACCATTTGCGCAAAGTGGCGGGCCGACGCGGGCCGCCAGATCGAGCGTCCGCGTCACGCCGGGCAAGGGCATGGCCTCGTCATCATGACGATGCGAGAGGTAGATCACGGTTCTTCCCGCCAGCCAGGCATCGAGCCGCTCGGCCAGTCGTTGTGCAGTGTCCGCATCGAGGCCGGTGAAGGGCTCGTCGAGGATCACGACGCCCGGATCACGCAACAACAGCCGTGCCAGCGCCAGTCGCCTCGCCTGGCCACCGGACAGGCGCCGTCCCCCCTCGCCCACCCGAGTCGCGAGACCATGCGGCAGCTCCCGCGCCCATTCGTCCAGTTCGACCTCGGCGAGAAGGTGCCACAGACGCGCATCGGAGGCGTCGGGGTCACCCAGTCGCAGGTTCGCCGCCAGGCTGTCATCGAATAGCTCGCTGCCCTGGGTCAGCATGGCCAGGCGGCGGCGCAGGGCCTGCTCCTCGAAGTGTTCGATATCGATGCCGCCGAGACGGACACGGCCGCTGTCGGGGACGAGCTGGCCACCGACCAGGGCGCCCATGCTGGACTTGCCGACACCGGAGGGCCCGCACAGGGCGATCCGTTCCCCGGGGTCGATATTCAACGAAAAGTCGTCGAGGGTGGCGGTCAAGGCGCCGGCATAATGCAGGCCGACCCGCTCCAGGCTCACGGACAATGGCCCGTCCGGCGGCAAGGGGCCTTCGCGCGGCATCCTCGCCGGACGCCGGGCGGCCTCCAGGGCATTGAGCCGCTCGGCGGCGGCCTGGGTGGCGCCGAACTGGGTAAAGGCCAGTGGCAGGGCCATCAGCGCCTCGTTCATCGACAGCACGGCCAGTGGAATCATCACCATCAAGGGGCCGGACAAGGCCTCGGCATGCCACAGCCTCGCCCCCAGCCACAGGGCGAACAGCCAGGCCAGACCGACCGCCAGCCCGGCCAGGGCCGAGCCCAGGGCCGATAGCCGCCCCAGCCGGCGCTGATCATCACGCAGCCGCGTCTCGATGGCATCCAGGCGTCGCCGTTGCTCGGCCAGTGCGCCATGGCTCTCCAGCTCCGCCATCCCCGACAGATGCTCGATCACGCGCCCCCGCAACCGCTCCAGCTCTGTCACACGCCGGCGGCTGGCGGCCAGCCCCAGGCGTGCCTGGCCGATCGTCAGCCAGCACCAGGCGAGTCCCAGGATCGCCCCCGCCGCCAATCCCGCCGACGGCGCCCAGACGGCCAACAAGGCGCTCAGGCCAAGAATCGCCAGCAAGGCGACCAGGGCCGGCGCCAACAGGCGCAGGAAAAGGCTGTCCAGGGTGTCGATATCGGCGGTCAGCCGATTCAACCAGTCACTGGCACGACGTCGGCTCAGGCTGGTGGCATCGAGATCGACCAGCACCGCGAACATGTGGCCACGCAGGTCGGCCAACAGCCGCAGCACGGTGTCGTGGTTGTACAGTCGCTCGGCATAGCGTGCCAGGGTACGCGTCAAGGCGAAGGCACGAATGCCGCCTCCGGGCACATAGACGTCCAGGGTCGCCGCGCCTCCCGCCGCCAGGACCAGGCCGGCCAGCGCAGTAGCGGTGATGAACCAGCCCGACAGCGCCAGCAATCCCAGTGCCGCCACCAGGGCCAGCAGCATGAGAGCCGCTCCCGTCAGCAGGCGCCCGCGACGTCGACCGAGCTGAATGAGCCAGGGCCGCAGCGTGGCAACGAGTCCCGGGGCAGGTTCAGCCATTCGCCACCTCCTCATTCCGTCGCCATTCGCCTTCCCTTTCCGGAACCAGAGACAACCGACGCGTCGCCAGGGCCAGGGGCGCCGCCCGATGGCTGGCAATCACCAGGGTCCGTCCCTGCTCGACCAGCGCCGAGAATGCTTCGAGCACGCGTGCCTCGCTGTCGTCGTCAAGGCTCGCCGTGGGCTCGTCCAGCAACACCAGCGGCGCCGGGGACAGGAAGACTCGCGCCAGGGCCAGGCGATGAGCCTGACCACCGGAAAGCCCGACCCCACGCTCCCCCAGCGGCGTGGCCAGTCCCTCGGGCAGGGTCGCGAGGAGCTCTCCCAGGCCGACGCGCTGAAGCGCCTCGCGCAACGCCGACTCATCCGCCTCGGGGGCCGCCAGGCGCAAGTTGTCGGCCAGGCTGCCATGAATCAGCAGCGGGCGCTGATCCATCCAGGCCACCTTCAGGTCGACGGCGGTACGCCGCTCGCCCGACGATGGCGCGACGAAACCGGCCAGCAACTGCAACAGGGTCGACTTGCCGACGCCGGACGGACCGCTCACGCCGAGGATCTCGCCGGATTGTATCGACAGACTCAGGGGACCCAGTACCCGACCTCGCTCTGGATACGACACCGTCACGGCATCCAGCTCGAACAAGGCGTCGGTCCGGCAGGGTGATGGCGCCCCCTCGCCCCGCGGCGGGGGTATATCGAGCAGCGCCACCATTCCCTCGGCGGCGCCCAGGGCGGCGGCACGGTCATGATAGTGCTGGGACAGGGTGCGTAGCGGCTGGAAGAACTCCGGTGCCAGCAGCAACACTAGCAGGCCGCTGAACAGGGTCAGCTCATCGGCTGGCCCGAAACGGATATAGCCAAGCAACCCGAAGCCGACATAGATGGCCACCACGGCGATGGCCACGGCGGCGAAGAACTCCAGCACCGCCGAGGAAAGAAACGCCAGGCGCAGAGTGCGCATGCTGCGCCGGCGGTAGTCATCGGCGGCGGCATGCACGTCCCGGGTGGCCCGTGCGCCGGCCCCGAAGAGCTGCAAGGTCGTGATGCCCCGGACTCGATCGATGAAGTGGCGCGAGAGCCGCGACACGGTGTCGAACTGCTCGCGGTTGAGTTTCTCGGCCCCCATGCCCACCAACGCCATGAACAGGGGAATCATCGGTGCGGCCAGCAACAGGAACAGGGCCGCCAGCCAGTCCAGCCAGGCCACGACGACCAGGATGACGAGGGGAATCGCTACCGCCAGGCGCATCTGTGGCAGAAAACGCGCGACATGACCGTCCAGTGCCTCGACCTGGTCGACCACGCGGTTGGCCAGGCTGGCAGTGTGATGATCGGCCAGCCCGACCGGCCCCAGGCGTTCGAGATGATCGAGAAGTTCGCTGCGCGCCCTGGCGCGCAGGCGCAGACTGGCCGTCAGTCCCGCACTCTCCTGCCCCCATTGGGCCAGGGCCCGCAGCACGATCATGACCACAAGGATCGCGAACCCTGCCACCAGGGACGACGGCCCGGCCCCTTCGATCAGCATCGATGTCACCAACCAGGCCAGCGCCGCCATCTGGGCGATGGTCAGCAGCCCTGCCGCAAGACCGGCGGTCACCGCCAGTGCCAGATGGCGACGCTCGGCCCGTGCCAGCCTGGCCAGCCAGACGCGAGGCGTCAGTCTTCCTGTCATGTCACGCCCGGGCTCAGTGATAGCCTTCGCCCTCCCGGACCTTGCCGCGGAACACCCAGTAGGTCCAGGCGGTATACGCCAGCACGATGGGGATCACGAACAAGACGCCGATCAGCAGGAAGAGCTGCGACTCGGGCGCCGAGGCGGCATCCCAGATCGTGTAGTCCGGCGGCACGATCACCGGCCACTTGCTGACCACCAGCCCCAGGTAAGTGAAGACGAACACGCCGAGTGTCGCGATGAAGGGCTGCCCTTCCCGACGTTGGCGCACGGCACGCCAGACCAGCGCCGCACAGGCCAGCGCCAGCACCGGGAAGACCCAGATCAGGTGCAGGTGGCTGAACCAGCGCTCGCGCACCGACTCATCGACGAAGGGCGTCCAGAAGCTGATGATCGCGAAGACGGCCAGTACCGCGACAAGCAGTTTCGGCGCCAGGCCATAAGCCCAATCCTGAAGCCGTCCTTCTGTCTTCATGATCAGCCAGGTCGCGCCGAGCAACGCATAGCCCGCCATCAGGCCGAAACCGGTCAATACCGTGAAGGGCGTCAGCCAGTCGAAGGGACCGCCCACATAGACGAAATCCTCGACGGCGAAGCCCTGGATATAGGCACCGACCACCACGCCCTGGGCGAAGGCCGCCAGCGCCGAGCCCCAACTGAAGGCACGATTCCACCAGTGGCGATTGCGATGCGACTTGAAGCGAAATTCGAAGGCGATGCCCCGGAAGATCAATCCGGCCAGCATCAGGAAGACCCCGAGGTACAGGGCCGGCAGGAAGACGGAATAGACCAGCGGGAAGGCGGCCAGCAGGCCGGCTCCCCCCAGTACCAGCCAGGTCTCGTTACCGTCCCAGATCGGCGCCACCGAGTTCATCATGACGTCACGCCCGGCATCGTCTGGCGCGAAGGGAAAGAGGATGCCTACGCCCAGATCGAAGCCATCCATGAGCACGTACATGATCACCCCGAAGCCGATGATCAGGGCCCAGATCAGTGACAGATCGAACATTTGCATGGCTCAGCTCCTGCCCGGTTGGTTGGCGGCGTCCTCGAAAGGCACGTGGGCGGCGGACAACGGGCGCATGGGCCGCTCCACCTCGTCATCGTGGGGCTCGAGATCCGGCAGCATGCCCTGACGCACCACGCGGGTGAGGTAATAGACACCGGCCCAGAACACCACGGCATAGACGGCGATGTAGCCCAGCAGGGTGAACAGCGCCATGCCACCGCTCAACGAGGGCGTGAGCGCCTCGGCCTGGTCCATCACCCCGTAGACCAGCCAGGGCGCGCGACCGATTTCCGTCACGAACCAGCCGGCCAGCACCGCCAGAAACGGCGACACGCTCATCAATCGCATCAGTTGCAGGAAACCGCGATGGTCATACAGCCGGCCCTTGACGCGCAGCCAGAGTCCGGCCAGGGCCACGGCGATCATCGCCAGCCCCAGGCCGACCATGACACGGAAGGACCAGAAGACCAGCCAGACCGGGGGCTGCTCCGAGGGCGGGGCTTCGCTGATGCCCGGCACTTCCCCCCCGACATGGTGCGTCAGGATCAGGCTCGCCAGCCCCGGGATACCGAACTCGACGAGATTCTCCTGGGCGTCCTTGTCCGGCCAGGCGAACAGCAGCAGCGGCGTGTTCGTCTGCGTCTCCCAGTTGCCTTCCATGGCCGCCACCTTGGTCGGCTGGTGTTCCAGAGTATTGAGGCCATGGAAGTCCCCCACGATCGCCTGGGTCGGCGCCAGGACCAGCAACAGCCACAGGCACATCGAGAAGGCCTTGCGATTGGCCTCGACGTCACGCCCGATCAGCAGGTACCAGGCACTGACCCCGGCCACCACGAAGCCGCCGGTGAGAAACGAGGCCAGCACCATGTGCGTGAAACGGTACGGGAAGGAAGGATTGAAGATCGCTTCCGACCAGGATGTCACATGGAAACGCCCATCGATCAGCTCCGTGCCCACCGGCGTCTGCATCCAGCTGTTGGCCGCGAGGATCCAGAACGCCGAGATGAAAGTCCCCAGCGCCACCATGAGAGAGGCGAACAGGTGAACCCCCTGGGGCACCTTGCCGCGCCCGAACAGCAGCACGCCGAGGAAGGCCGCCTCGAGGAAGAAGGCCGTGACCACCTCATAGCTGAGCATGGGGCCCAGGAAATTCGAGGCGGCCAGGGAGAAGTTGCTCCAGTTGGTGCCGAACTGGAAGGACATGACGATGCCCGACACCACGCCCATCCCGAACACCACCGCGAAGACCTTGGCCCAGAACACGGCCAGGCGCTCCCAGGCCGGATTGCCGGTGCGGTAGAAGAGCCCATTGAGCACCGCGAGATAGGACGCGAGCCCGATGGAGAAGACGGGGAAGATGGCGTGGAAGGACACCACGAAAGCGAATTGCAATCGCGACAGCAACAGGGGATCGAGTTCCATGGCAGACTCCAGGTCTCTGCACTCGGGACGAGACGGGAGCGATTTAGCCCCCGCTCATACAACAGCCTAGACGATAGGCACGGTACTCGTGTTGCACCATGCCCCGAGCCCGTCATCACGCGGCTCGCGTTCATCATGATGCCATGCTACCCCGACGGCGGAAGATACCGCAGTGTCGCGTTGTCGCAGGTGGTCAGGCAGGACCGCCCTGCATCACCAGATGGACCATGAACCCGGTGTAGACGAGGTACATGGCCAGCAGCGCCCCGCCCTCGAGCCGATTGATTCGCCCCGCACGACCTTGCCAGCCCAGGGCAAAGACCGTCATCAAAATGGTCATGGCGGTCATCAACGTCCAGTCGCGCAGCAGCACCTCGCGAGCCACCTCGATCGGCGTGATCAGCGCGGCCAGGCCCACCACTCCCAGGGTATTGAACAGGTTGGAGCCGACCACATTGCCCAGTACCAGATCATGTTCCTTGCGACGCAGCGCGCTGATCGAGGAGGCAAGCTCCGGCAAGGAAGTACCCACGGCGACGACCGTCAACCCGATAATCAGGTCGCTGACCCCGAAGCTCTGGGCAATGGACACCGCTCCCCAGACCAGCAGGCGTGAACTGACCACCAGCAGCAGCAGCCCGATGACCGTCCAGATCAGCCCGGCACGCAACGACATAGGATGAGAGGCGATGTCCTGCTCGGTATCCGTGGAGATCGGGTCGTCGGGCACCTTCAAGCCTTGCCGGATGCTGAACCCCATGAAGGCGCCAAGAATCAGCAACAGCACGCCGCCTTCGAGCCGTCCGAGCACGCCACCCAGCAGCAACAACGCCGAGAGCAGGGTCACGCCCCCCAACACCGGCAGTTCGCGGCGGACCATGCTCGAGTGCACGGCCAGCGGCGAGATCAGTGCCACCAGGCCGAGAATCAGCCCGATATTGACGATGTTGGAGCCGTAGGCATTGCCCAGCGCCAGCCCGGGATTGTCCTGTGCCGCCGCAATGACCGAGACCACCAGCTCGGGCGCCGAAGTGCCGAAACCGATCACCAGCATCCCGATCAGCAGGGGCGAAAGCCCGAGGTGCGACGAGGTCGATGCCGCACCATCGACGAAACGCTCGGCGCTCCACATCAGCAGGACCAGGCCCGCCACTACCGCCAGAACGGGAAGCATCATGGTATCTCCATCGGAACATTCGGGTTTGTATGTTTGACTATGGTCCCTTCGGCGTCAACGTGACACACTTGAGACTGGATTCAACCGGTGCCAGGAGGATGACCGCCTAGTGCCAAGGCCGGCCCCGAGACCCATCACCATGCCCAGGGGAGCTCCCCTCGTCGATCAGGCCCCGCCCGAGACGCGGCACTCGCGGCGGCGCCTGCGCGCCTGTCACGAGTGCGACTGGCTGATGGCCCTGCCCCCGCTGCGCTCCGGCGAGCAAGCGACCTGTCCACGCTGCGGCCATGCCGAGGTGCGTCGACATCGCTACCCCGCCCAGCGCAGCATGGCGCTGGCACTGGCCTCGCTGGTGACCCTCTCGCTGGCGGTGACCTACCCTTTTCTCGGTTTCAGCGTCCGCGGCGTGGGCAACCGTATCGACTTGACCCAGTCGGCCACCCAGTTGATCGGCTATCACGAGCCGGTCGTGGCCATTGCCGTACTGCTGACCATCCTGGTGCTGCCGACCCTCTACCTGCTCGGCGTGGTCTGGTTGCAGACGGGCCTGCTGCGCGGCACTCCCCTGCCGGCCAGCCGCGGTATCGCGCGTTCCCTGGCGCATCTGCAACCCTGGATGATGGCCGATGTCTTCCTCATCGGCACCCTGGTCAGCCTGATCAAGATCGCCGGACTGGCCCAGGTGGAGCTCGGCCCGGGGTTCTGGGCCTTCGGGGTCTTCGTGATCCTGCTGATCGCGACCACCCAGTCCGTGGACCGTGACTGGATGTGGTTCGCCCTGGCCGGCGAACCCGGCGCACCGGAGGGCAGCCGTACCGGGGAGACCGCCGCCACCCAAGGACTGACCGGCTGCGCCACCTGCGGGCTCGTCAATCGCCTCGACCCCCGGGGAAAGGGCCGCTGCCGACGCTGCGGAGAACGACTGCACGCACGCCGTCCCCACAGCCTGCAACGCACCTGGGCCCTGCTCGCCGCCGCCGCCGTGCTCTACATTCCGGCCAATGTCTATCCGATCATGACCACCACCAGTCTCGGTCGATCCAATCCCTCCACCATCATCGGCGGCGTGGTCCAGCTACTGGAGATGGGGTCCTGGCCAGTGGCCCTGGTGATCCTGGTGGCCAGCGTGATCGTGCCCCTGGGCAAACTGATCGCCCTCGCCTGGCTCTGCCTGGTGGCTCCCCGCGCCCACCGCATGAAGGCTCAGGCCCGCACCCGATTGTATCGCCTCACCGAGTTCATCGGTCGCTGGTCGATGGTCGACATCTTCGTCGTGGCGATCCTGGTGGCCCTGATTCGTGCCGGCAACCTGATGTCTATCACTCCCGGCCCTGCCGCCCTGGCCTTCGGCGCCGTGGTGGTGATCACCATGCTGGCCGCCATGAGCTTCGACCCCCGGCTGATCTGGGATGACCCGGTCGCGCCTCACAGGAAACAAGGAAGCGCTTCATGAACGACACTCCCCGTGAGACCGAGCGGGACGACGAGCATCGTGCCCGCGCCACACGCCAGGCCCGGTTGTCGCCGATCTGGATCGTCCCCATCGTGGCGCTGCTGATCGGTGCCTGGCTGGTGTACGACAACTACGCCAGCCGGGGACCGTTAATCACCCTGACCATGGACAGCGCCGATGGCATCGAGGCCGGCAACACCCTGATCAAGACACGCAACGTCGAGGTCGGCCAGGTCGAGTCGGTGTCGCTCTCGGCGGACCAGTCGGAAGTCGTCATCAAGGCACGCATGAAGGCCCAGGCAGCATCCATGCTGGTCGAAGACAGCCGTTTCTGGGTGGTCAAGCCGCGCATCGGCCGCGAGGGCATCAGTGGTCTCAACACCGTGCTGTCCGGTGCCTACCTGCAGCTCGAACCCGGCCAGGGCGGCGAGGAGGTACGCACCTTCGAGGTCAGCGACCAGCCTCCGGTGGCGCCACCCGGCGCCGAGGGCCTGCGCATCAACCTGGTCAGCCAGGTCGGCAATGCCCTCAGCGTGGGCGACCCCATCACCTTCCAGGGCTTCGCCGTGGGCCGCGTCGAACAGGCCGACTTCGACGTCGATACCCGGCAGATGCATCATCGCATCTTCATCGAAAGCCCCTACCATCGCCTGATCACCCGCAATACCCGCTTCTGGAGCACCAGCGGCATCGACCTGCGCCTGGACTCCCAGGGCGTGCGCGTCCAGGTCGAATCCGTGGAGGCACTGCTCGGCGGCGGCATCACCTTCGGAGTGCCGGAAGATCTTCCACGCGGCACGACCGTGGATCCCGACACCACCTTCACCCTCTACGCCAACGAGGAAGATGCGCGCCAGGGCACCTTCGACCGCTATCTCGAGTACGTGCTGCTGATCGAGAACACCGTGAGGGGACTCTCCAAGGGTGCCCCGGTGGAATTCCGCGGTGTGCGCATCGGCACGGTCGCCAGCGTGCCCTGGAACTTCACCGCACCACAGCCCGATGGGCGCGACCGCCTGGCCATCCCGGTGCTGATCCGCATCGAGCCCCAGCGACTGGGCGTCGACGAACTGGATCTCGACGCCTGGCGAGAACGCTTCGACCGTTTGTTCGAGCGTGGCCTTCGCGCCTCCTTGAAGAACGGCAGCCTGCTGACGGGGGCCCTGTTCGTCGACCTGACCTTCGACGACCAGCGCACCGATGACTATGAGGCGGAAACCTTCGCCGAACGCACGGTCTTCCCCACCACGTCCACGGGGCTGGCACAGATTCAGTCCCAGGTCACGGCCCTGCTCGACAAGCTCAACGCCCTGGAGGTCGCGCCGATCCTCACCGGCCTGGACGACAACCTGACGACGTCAAGGGCCATGCTCGAGGAAGTCCGCAAGCTGACCGCCAGCATGCAGAGCCTGCTCGACGACCCCGGCACGCAAGAACTGCCGGGCAATCTCAACGACACCCTGACGGAGCTCCAGGGTACCCTCGAGGGACTGTCCGCCGACTCGCCGGCCTACCGTGAGCTGACCGACACCCTGGATCAGGTCGAACGCCTGATGCGCGACCTGCAGCCGGCGGCCCGCAAGATCAGTGACGATCCCCGAGCCCTGCTGTTCGACAGCATCGACGCCGAGGACCCGACACCCCGCGCCCCCGACTCGAGGAACCAGCCATGATGCGATCGAGAGGTCTTTCCGCCCTGTTTGCCGCCTCCCTGGCGACCCTCTGGTTGAGCGGTTGCGCCAGCGGCGGAACGCCGACGACTCACTACACCCTGCCCGACGCACCATTGCCGGAGGAGGCCACCGAAGCCTCGGCCGACAGATTGCTGGTGATACGTCCCATCCGGCTGGCACGCTACCTCGATGTGGAAGGCATCGTCTTTCAGCTCGATGACATCACCGTCCAGCAGGCCAAGGGGCACCAATGGGCCGAACCACTGGGCCGACAACTCGAACGCGGGCTGCGCGACCGACTGGCCTCCCGCCTGTCCGACACCCGGATCATGCTCGATGGCGATACCCGCCGCAGCGACGCCCCCTTGAGCCTGCGGCTCGAGCTCGCCCGCTTCCAGGGCCGCCATGACGGCATGGCCGTGGCCGAGGGGCGCTGGCACCTCCGCGCTGCCGACGGTGAACTGCTCTCGTTGACGCCCTTCAGCTTGACCACGCCACTCGAGGCCGATGGCTATCCCGCCCTGGTCCAGGCATTGGGGCAGGATCTGGACCGTCTCGCCGACCGGCTGGCCTCGGAGATCGAACGGCTGCGCTGACCGCGCGGCTATGGCATAATATCGCCACTCGCGGCATCGCCAGTCCCTCCTGCCGCGTCTGCCCCTATTCCCACGCCCCGATCCGGGACTGGCCAGTCGCCAGAAGCGACCGGCACGGATCGAGACGTCGCTGCGGAGACTGCATGAGTTTTTCCGACCTTGGCCTGCGGGCCGAACTCCTGAGTGCCATCGAGGCTCAGGGCTACACCGAACCGACCCCGATCCAGCGTCAGGCCATTCCTGCCGTTCTCGAGGGCGGCGACCTGCTGGCCAGCGCCCAGACCGGCACCGGCAAGACCGCCGGCTTCACCCTGCCGATGCTTCAGCGCCTGGCCGGCGGCAAGCGCCCCGCCAAACGCGGCGTACGCGCCCTCGTGCTGACACCCACGCGGGAACTCGCCGCCCAGGTCGGTGAAAGCGTGCGTGACTACGGTCAACACCTGTCCATGACGTCTCACGTCATCTTCGGCGGTGTCGGCCAGCAACCCCAGGTGGATGCCATCCGCCCGGGCCTGGACATCCTGGTGGCCACACCGGGCCGCCTGCTCGACCTGCAGCAGCAGGGCCATGTCGACCTTTCCGGCGTCGAGACCCTGGTGCTGGACGAAGCCGATCGCATGCTCGACATGGGCTTCATCCACGACATCCGCAAGGTCCTGAAGCTGCTGCCTGCCAAGCGCCAGAACCTGCTGTTCTCGGCGACCTTCTCCAACGAGATCCAGACCCTTGCCAACCAGCTGCTCGATCGGCCGACCCTGATCGAAGTCGCGCGTCGCAACACGACCGCCGAGACAGTCGAGCAGGCCGTCTACCGGGTCGACCGCGAGAAGAAGCGCGACCTGCTGGCTCACCTGATCCAATCCCAACGCTGGTTCCAGGTGCTGGTCTTCACCCGCACCAAGCACGGGGCCAACCGCCTGGCCGAGCACCTCGGCAAGCGCGACATCCCGGCCATGGCGATCCACGGCAACAAGAGCCAGTCGGCACGCACCAAGGCACTCTCGGCCTTCAAGTCCGGCGACCTGCAGGTACTGGTGGCCACCGACATCGCCGCCCGCGGGCTCGACATCGACGAGCTGCCCCATGTGGTCAACTTCGAGCTGCCCAACGTCGCCGAGGACTATGTCCATCGCATCGGCCGCACCGGACGTGCCGGCAACGAGGGCCAGGCCGTGTCGCTGGTCTGCGTCGACGAGCATGGCCTGCTGAAGAACATCGAG
The DNA here is from genome assembly GCF_029081005.1 of Halomonas elongata. GTDB lineage: Bacteria > Pseudomonadota > Gammaproteobacteria > Pseudomonadales > Halomonadaceae > Halomonas > Halomonas elongata_B. Next base: position 84,394 of record NZ_JAJQTQ010000012.1, read on the forward strand.
CGGCTGATCAAGCGTGACCTGGTCAAGCACATCGAGCCCGGCTTCGAGCCGGACCCCAATGCCAAGCCGGAGCCGATCGAGAACGGCCGTGGCGGGCGTGGACGCGGTCAAAACGCACGCGGCGGCAAACCCGGCGCCAACAACACCGCCAACCGTGACGCCCCCTCCGGGCGCAAGCGTCAGCGTCGTGGCGGCCAGAAGCGCCAGCAGGCCTAGCCTCAACCTGGCGGAACACCGCGACTTATGCGACGGTGATCCGCCACAGCCCTCATTCCTATCCTGGATTTGCAAGGAACGCCATGGACACCCAACAGCTGATCCACGACTATCGCCGCTGGCTCACCTTTCAGCGTCAGGCCCAGCTCGAGCGCGAGCACAACGCCGCCCTGCGGGAACTGGAAAAGGCCAGTGTCTCGGCAACACGCATGACCGAAGCCTACCGCAGCATGGCCGAGAAGGCCGCCAGCGAGGGGGCGTGCTACCGCACTCTCTTCCTGCGCGAGCGCGACGAACAAGCCCTGGCCTGCGAAGGCTGGTTGTTCGTGCGCCGGGTGCTTGCCGAAGGAGGCACCACACGGGTTCGTGCAACGCTGCTGCCGACCTTTACCCTGGAAGACGGACCGTCGAATCCCGGTGACCTGCCCGCCGAGAAGCTGACCCTGGAAATCTTCGAACAATTGAAAATGAACAAGGGCATGGCCAGCATGGCCAGGGTCGACCGAGTCGACAGTGCCGGCGATATCCAGTTCATCACGCTCCTCGACAGCGCCCGGGGTGACCTGCGTCCATACCTCAAGTAAGCCTATGTCGAACTCTCACGCCAGCACTGCTCCCGAAAGGACCCTGCATCCGGCGGCCTTTTTCTGCCTGATGATTCTGGTCGGTCTCAACCTGAGACCGGCACTCTCGTCGTTGGCTCCCCTGCTGCCACGTGTCGAGGCCCAGACCGACTTGACCGTGGCCGGCATCGGCGCCCTGACCACCCTGCCCGTGCTCTGCCTCGGCCTGTTCGCGCCTCTTGCGCCCTGGCTGTCGCGGCGCCTCGGTCCGGAACGCACCTTGTCACTGGCCTTGCTGGTCCTCGCCCTGGGGCTGGGACTGCGCGGCCTGGCCACTCCGGCCTGGCTATTCGCCGGCACCCTGCTGGTCGGCGCGGGTATCGGCGTGGCCGGCAGCCTGCTGCCGGCCCTGGTCAAGCGCGAGCTGCCCAGGGGCGCCGATCTGATGACCGGCGTGTACACCATGGCGCTGTGTCTCGGTGGCGCCCTGGGGGCCGGCCTGAGCATTCCGATGGCCGACGCCTTCGGGGGCTGGCCGCTTGCCCTGGTGGCCTGGGCCGGCCTCGCCCTGGCGGCACTGGTCGCCTGGCTGGTGCTGATGCCGCAACCGGGAAGTCCGGCGGTGCGTCCGCCCAGAACGGGGAACACTCGGGACCTGCTGCGTCAGCCCCTGGCCTGGCAGGTCATGGCCCTGATGGGGTCACAGTCCTCGCTGGCCTATATCGTCTTCGGCTGGCTGCCCACCCTGCTGATCGATCGCGGCTATGGCGAGGCCGAAGCCGGCTGGATGATGGCTGCCTCGGTGATGGTGCAACTGATCTCGGCCCTGACAGCCCCCTGGCTGGCTCGCCTGGGACGCGATCAGCGACCGGCTCTGCTGTTCCTGCTGCTGCTGGTGGCCTCCGGCCTCACCCTGCTGCTGCTCGGCCCCGAACGCATGCGTTGGGTCGGCGTCACCCTGCTGGGGCTCGGTCAGGGCGGCAGCTTCAGCCTGGCGCTGACGCTGATCGTGTTGCGCACCGCCGACTCGCGTCTCGCCGGCAAGCTGTCGGGGCTCGCCCAGGGCGGCGGCTACACCCTGGCGGCGCTGGGCCCCCTGGCCGTGGGCATGATGCTGGAGTTCGACCTCGGCCTGCTCACCGTCAACCTGGTGCTGCTGGGCATTGTCTCGGTCGCCGCCGTCTTCGCCATGCTGGCCGGCCGCAACCGTCGACTGGAAACCGATACCGAAGGCCGACTGCTGATTCGCGACTACCGCTGATCGCGGTGAATCGAGCGACCAGCGTTCAATCAGGAAGGAGCCCGCATGTCATCCTCTCGCGCTTCCCTGCTGGTGATCTATACCGGCGGCACTCTGGGCATGGTGGATAGCCCTCAAGGGCTGATCCCGGGTCACGATTTCGAGGCGCGGCTGCGCGACGCACTGAGCACCCTGCCTCCTGCGCGTCGCAGGGCGCTGCCGGATTTCCAGATGCTGGAAACCCCTCGCCCCATCGACTCCAGTGCCGCCACCCCCGACGACTGGCGCGACCTGGCGGGGCTCGTCGCCGATCATTACCTGGCCCACGACGGCGTGGTGATCCTGCACGGCACCGACACTCTCGCCTGGACGGCCTCGAGTCTCGCCTATCAACTTCAGGGCATCGACCGCCCGGTGATCCTGACCGGCGCCATGGCACCGCTCGAACGCGCAGACAGCGATGCCCTGGGCAACATCGAGGCGGCCATGCGTTTCGCCACCGATGCCCGCCTGCAGGAAGTCGCCCTGTGCTTTTCCGGTCGCCTGCTGCGTGGCGCGCGCAGCCGGAAATGGCAGACCCGACACGCCGACGCCTTCGTCAGCCCCAATTACCCCTCGCTCGGTGAATTCGTCGACGATGACGCCGTCCTCTTCCCCCGCCGCGGCCTGGAGCGACACCAGCGCGGCGCACCGCGCTTCGAGTTGCCCGACGTCGCCGGCCTGGCCGAAGGCAGCGTGCCTCGCCTGGTCCTCTGGCCCGGCATCGCCGCCTGGCAGCTCGAAGCCTGGTTGCTGGATGATCGCGTCCGGGGCGCATTGCTGGAGGTCTGGGGTGGCGGCAACCTGCCGGAGGACGAGGCCATCATGGGCGTCCTGGCGCGTGCCAGCGGAGAAGGCAAATTGCTGGCCGCCATCAGCCAGTGCCCCCATGGCAGCGTCAGCATCGGCGCCTACGCCGCCGGCCGAGGCCTGGTCGACGCCGGGGTCCTGTCCGGCGACGACATGACCCCGGAAGCCGCCGTCACCAAGCTGGTCCACCTGCTCGCCCAACCGCTGGACGATGCCGAGCGCCGTCGACGCTTCCTCACTCCCCTGGTCGGCGAACGCACGGCACCGGCTCTCGAAGACTGAGAAAAACGACCGAGGCGGGCACCTTTATCCGTCAGGGTCTAGAGTGAAATCTGAACCAGACCCGATCGAACCAGGACACAGGAGCCCGCCATGGAAGCCCCCGATCATCCCTTCACCGAGCTGTTCGAGCAGCTCGGTCTCGCCTCCGACCCGGCCTCCATCAAGCGTTTCATCGAGCGCAACGGCCCCTTGCCCGACGACATGGCCCTGCCCGACGCGCCCTGCTGGAACGAGGGCCAGGCCGAGCTGTTGCGAGAGGCTCTCGAGACGGACGCCGACTGGGCCGAGGTGGTGGATCATCTGGATGCGTCGCTGCGCAAGTGAAACGCGGATGAAGGCCCGTGCGCGCCGCTTCGCTGGCAAGTGGTGATCTCGGCGTCCGAGCAGCGGGCATCGCCCTTCAGGTGGACGTGTGAAGGCGCGCGGCAACCCGATCGAGTATCTGCTGACTCACCCGGCTCACCAGCGGACTCGCCGCGCGGCGCACGGCCTTCTCGACCAGGCGATTCTTGATCTCGTATTCGAGGCTGAGCGAGACCTCGGTGCCCTCGGGCACGGGTGTCAGGTGGTAGCGGCCGCGATTGCTCACGCCATCCACCGATTCCCAGGCCAGTACTTCCGGGGCCACCGACTCGGTGATCACCACGTCGAAGGTCCAGTCCATGCCCACCGCCTTGACGTGCCACCGATAGCGGTCATCTCCCAGCGATTCGATGGCCTTGATCAGGTCCGAATAGTCGACGAAGTCCTCGACCCGCTCGAGCAGGGCGAAGACCCGCTCGGGAGGCGCGTCGAGTATGGCACTGTGTTCGATGGTGGACATGGCGTTTTCCCGTGTGCGAATGACGCAGGCGAGGCCTCGGCAAAGGGCCGGACCCCGTAACAGCTTCCCCGACATCCCCGGCCAGTGTCCAGTCCAGGGGGAGCCGGGGGATGGTGGCACATTACGGGGCATGCCTTGCCGTCATGTCAGGAAGGCAGGTCCCGCATCAACAGCGCATAGGCGATGCGCTCTTCGGGAATCGCCTCGCCCGGTACCGGAATGCGCACCACATGGCCCGACCCCGGCGCGGCACTCACCGACTCGCCGCGGCGGTTCTCGATGTGCTCCAGCGTAAAGCGCCGGTTGCCGCCGGGCAGCATGAGCTCCACGCCATCACCGACCTCGAAGCGATTCTTGACGTCGATCTCCAGTACGCCCCGAGCGGGATCGTAATCCCGTATCTCGCCGACGAACTGCTGGTGGACGCCGATCGAATGACCACGCTCGTAGTTCTGGTACTCGTCGTGGACGTGGCGACGATAGAAGCCTTCCGTATAGCCACGGTTGGCCAGGTTATCGAGCTCGTCCATCAGGCGCATGTCGAAGGGACGGCCGGCCACGGCATCGTCGATGGCCCGGCGATAGACCTGGGCGGTTCGCGCCACATAGTAGTGCGACTTGGTCCGCCCCTCGATCTTCAACGAGGACACCCCCATCTCGGCCAGGCGCGGCACATGCTGTACCGCCCGCAGATCCTTGGAGTTCATGATGTAGGTGCCATGCTCGTCCTCGTGCACCGGCATCAGCTCGCCCGGACGGCTGCGGTCCTCGATCAGGGCCGACAGCTCGTCCTGCCCTTCCACGCCGCCGGCGGTGGCGGTGCTCTCGGCGCTGCCGCCGCCACTGGCAATCAGGCCGGGCCCCTGCTCCGGGGTCCAGATGCCGCTGGCATCATGGGCCCGAGCCGAGTTGGCCGGCACCAGGTCACCGGTCTCGTCCTCGGATGCCGCCACGGTGTTGTACTTCCAGCGGCAGGCGTTGGTGCAGGTCCCCTGGTTGGGATCACGGTGATTGAAATAGCCGGACAGCAGGCAGCGGCCGGAATAGGCGATGCACAGGGCGCCGTGCACGAAGGTCTCGATCTCGAGATCCGGGCATTCGGCGCGTATCTCGGCGATTTCCTCCAGCGACAGCTCGCGGGACAGGATGATCCGGCTGATGCCTTGCCGATGCCAGAACTTCGCCGCTGCATGGTTGACCACGTTGGACTGCACCGAAAGGTGGATCTCCTGCTCGGGCCAGCGCTCGCGGATCATCATGATCAGCCCGGGATCGGACATGATCAGGGCATCGGGACCGGCCTCGATCACCGGTTCCATGTCGCGCAGATAGGTCTTCAACTTGCTGTTGTGCGGCGCGATGTTCGAAGCCACATAGAACTGCTTGCCCCGCTCGTGGGCGTAGGCGATGCCCTTGTGCAGGTTATCGATCTTGAAGTCGTTGTTGCGCACGCGCAGCGAATAACGCGGTTGACCGGCGTAGACCGCATCCGCCCCATAGGCGAAGGCGTAGCGCATGTTCTTGAAGGTGCCGGCGGGCGACAGCAGTTCTGGGGCTTTCATGGAATCACCGTTGTCAGGACGATGGCGCGCAGAGCGCAGAATTTCGAAGGGCGAGGATTATATCAGCCTCGACGGCATAGGCCGAACCGGGAGGGGAAAGAGGTAAGGACCGTAGTCCGACGCTCGAAGCCTGAAGCTCGAAGCTCGAAGCTCGAAGCTCGAAGCTCGAGCGTTATTGCCGCTTATCTTGCCGGTCCAGTACACTGTGCGCCCCTGCCGGACCGGACCCCGGCCATCAAATTCTCCGACCCACAGGTAACGCATGTCCCGATCTTCCGCTTCTTCTGCCACCGTGGTGATCTACTCCGGCGGCATGGACTCCTTTACGGTATTGCACCGCGCCCTGCGCGAGGGACGCGACGTCCACGCCCTCTCCTTCGACTACGGCCAGCGCCATGCCCGCGAACTCGAGGTGGCCAGGCGCGTCTGCCGCAACCTGGCGATTCCCCACCAGGTGGTCGATATCCGTGCCATTCATGGCCTGATCGACAATTCGGCGCTCACCGATGTCGAGCGCGACATGCCCGACGGTGACTATGCCGCCGACAATCTCGCCGACACCGTGGTGCCCAATCGCAACATGATGCTGCTGTCGATGGCCATCGCCAAGGCCGTGAACATCGGTGCCGGGCGCGTCGACTACGGCGCCCATGGCGGCGATCACGTACTGTATCCGGACTGTCGCCCCGAGTTCGTGGAAGCCATGAATGCCGTCGCCGGTATCGCCAATTTCGAGCCGGTCGAGATCCATACTCCCTATCTGCACCACACCAAGGCCGACATCCTCGCCGACGGTCTCGCCATGGGCCTGGACTACGCCGACACCTGGACCTGCTACCTGGGCGAGTCGCTGGCCTGCGGCCGCTGCGGTAGCTGCCGAGAACGCCTGGCAGCCTTCGCCGCCAATGGCATCGATGACCCTCTGGGTTATTATTTACAGCGGCCCGATGCCGCCGCTAAACCATCACAGCGACCCGATGCCGCCGCTAAACCATCACAGCGACCCGATGCCGCCACTAAACCATCACAGCGACCCGATGCCGCCACTAAACCATCACAGCGACTCAAGGCCGACGCTGAAGCATCATCCGGGGAGCCGAGCGATGTATAGCGTCAAGGAAGCCTTCTACTCGCTGCAAGGCGAAGGCGGCCAGGCCGGTCGCGCCAGCGTCTTCTGCCGCTTCGCCGGCTGCAACCTGTGGTCCGGTCGCGAGGCCGACCGTGCCGCGGCGGCCTGCCGTTTCTGCGACACCGACTTCCGGGGCACCGATGGCCAGAACGGCGGCCGCTTCGCCGATGCCGAAACGCTTGCCGGGCACCTCGATGACCTGTGGCAAGGCGCGTCGGACGGTTCACGCCCCCAGGTCATCTTCACCGGAGGCGAACCCCTGCTGCAGCTCGACGATGCCCTGATCGCGGCGATGCACGAGCGCGGCTTCGACGTCGCCGTGGAGACCAACGGCACCCTGGCGGCGCCGGCAGGCATCGACTGGCTGTGCGTCAGCCCCAAGGGCGATACACCGCTGATCCAGACCCGCGGCGACGAGCTCAAGCTGGTACATCCGCAGCCCGAGGCCCCCCCGGAACGTTTCACCGGCCTCGACTTCCGCCACTTCTTCCTGCAGCCCATGGACACCTCGCCGCTCGACGAGACGCACGATACCATGGCCGCCACCGTAGCCTACTGTCTGGCCAATCCACGCTGGCGCCTGTCGCTGCAGACTCACAAGATCGCGGGGATCGACTGATGACGCTCTTCGTCAACCGACTGACGCACCTGGATGCGTCGCTATGGTGCCCGGAACGCGGCCTGATCGGCGCGAGCTGGCGTGTCGATGCCGAACTCGACGGCGAAATCGGCGACGACGGCATGCTATTCGACTTCGGTGAGGTCAAGCCCTGGATCAAGTCGCGTCTCGACCGCGGCGTCGACCACACCCTGCTGGTGCCTACCGAGGCACCGGGGGTGACCGTCCACGAGTGCTACGAAGGGCTGCGCATTCGCACCGAAACCCCCTATACCCTGGAGGTGCGCGGTCCACGCCAGGCGTTCAGCCTGCTGCCCTGGCCGGCGATTACCCCACAGCGGTTGGCCGAACATCTCGATCAGGGACTGATGCGTCAGCCGCCCGAGCGGGTCGAGGCCATTCGCCTCACCCTCGACGACGAACCCATCGAGGGCGCCGGCTACTGCTACAGCCACGGCCTGAAGCGACACGCCGGCAACTGCCAGCGCATCGCCCACGGCCATCGCTCGCGCCTGCATGTCTGGCAGAACGGACAACGCTGCCCCGCACTGGAGGCCGACTGGGCATCGCGCCTCGATGATCGCTATCTGGTGGACGAAGCCGATGTCGACGAGGGACTGGACGCCCCCTTTCTCGGCCGTCTGGTCACCAGCTACCGGGCCGCTCAAGGGCTCTTCACGATGAGCCTGCCGCGCGATCGCTGCGTGGTCATGCCCACCTCCACCACCGTGGAGCATATCGCCGCCTGGCTGGCCGGCGAGATCGCCCGGGAGACCGGTCGACCCACCCGTGTCCAGGCGTTCGAAGGCATCGACAAGGGGGCTATCGCGGAGGCGAGGCCATGAGGAACGAGGGGGAAGGATGTCGTCCGGGTTGCGGCGCCTGCTGCATCGCACCCTCGATCAGCTCCCCCATCCCCGGCATGCCCGATGGCAAGCCGGCGGGGGTGCGCTGCGCACAACTCACCGAGGACAACCTCTGCCGACTTTTCGGCGACCCGAGACGCCCCGCCGTCTGTGAACGCTTCGACTATGACCGCGAACTATGCGGCGATCACCGCGAACAGGCCCTGACCTTGATCGCCTCCCTGGAGGCCAGCACCTGAAGGTCGGTGTCTCAGGCATCGACCGTATGCGTCAGCCGCCTATCCAACAACGTCCGCCATCGCACCAGCACCGGGGCATCGCTGTGACTGACCTCGCCGAGCAGTCGCCGGAAGTCGTCCCGCGCGCCCGCGTCCTCGGGGTCGACCACCGTCAACCAGAGCTCGAGGGCACACAACTCCTGGTGCAGATTGCCATCGTCACGGGACTGGGTGAGCGCCAGTTCGGCCAGTGTGCGGACTTCCTCGGCAGGATGGCCGAGTCGTTGACGCACCCGTGCCAGTTGAACCGCCAACTCCGGCACGAACAGGGTCGTACGTTCCCTGGCGATCATCAGCGTCTGATCGAGGTAATCCTCGGCCCGGGCCAGTTCGTTCATCGACACACAGGCATCCACGTACCATAGCGCGGGACGCTGATGGGGATCGCGTCCCGTGACCTCCGCCAGCTCTTCGAGGGCCCCTTCGATGATCGTCAACCCTTCGCGATCACCGGCCAATGCTCGCTGCCACCCCAGCACGCTGCGCGAGGACACCTGCCAGAGATGCAAGTCCGAGGAACCAGTGATCTCATAGGCACGTTCGGCGCGACTGGTCGCCAGATGCACATGGCCGACCTGGCGATACAAGGCCGCGGCATACATCAGGGCCATGGCGAGGCTTCCCGGATGGTTGAACTGCTCGGCCAGCCGAATGGCCGACTCCACCTGCCGTTCGGCGCGCCGATAATCGCCCCGCAGGCACAGCGCCCAGCCCTGGAAGCAGGCCGCGGCCACCTGGGGATGATCGGAGAACGGCAACCACTCGATCATCATGGGGGAATTGAGGGGATCGATCTCCTCGAGGTGCTCGTAGGCCTGCTGAATGCGGCCGGCCCAGTATTCGCAGCTCGCCCGGGCGAAATCGGCCAGGCGGCGATAGCGTGGATCCTCCAGCCGGTCCGCCAGATCGGCCAGCCGCGAGGCAAGCATGAAGGCATCGGCATGGGCGTTGCGCTGGCTGCATCCCACCCAGAGCCCCCACTTGACCAGGAAGGCCTGCTCCAGGTCTTCGCTGTCCTCGGGCGGATCGTCGGCACAGGTCAAGAGCTCCCGGGCACGGACGAAGCTGTCGTGGGCGGTGGGCGAGCCATGGCCCTCCAGGGCGAAGGCCGCCTGACCGCGAACAGTAAGCAGGCTGACCTCTCTCTCCACCTGCCCTTCCACGTGACGCAGGCTGGCCAGACCGAAGTCGGCCATCTTCAACGCCGTACGGTTGGCACTGACCTTGAGCGCTTCCCGGGCCGCCAGTTCGAAGTAGCGAGCACCGCGGGCATAGTGACCGCTGCGGCGCAGATGCGTGGCGAAATCCCCGGGATGGCGGCTTATCCAGACCGGGAAATGCTCCTCGATCAAGCTCACCACCTGGCAATGCAGGTTGACCCGGATGTCCCGGGGGCACGACAGGTAGGCCGCTTCCTGCAGCAATTGATGGGTGAACTGGTACTCACGGCCCTCGGTTTCCCCCTCGGCGGGCTCGATGATCTCCAACCGGGTCATCTGTTCCAGCGCCGACATCAAGCGCGGCATTTCCCAGCCGCTGCACTCGGCCAGGAAGTCGAGGCGAAAGCGCCGCCCCAGCACGGCCGCCACATGCGCCACTTCCCGATCGGTATCCAGTTGGTCGATACGACTGGCGAGCAGACCGAGCAGCCCCCGGGGCAATTCGTCGAGCTGGATACTCCGCCCTTCACGACGATCCATGTCGACCCGACGACAGATCTCCTGGAGGTAGAGCGGAACGCCGTCGCAGCGCTCGATGATCTGCCCCCGCAAGCGGGGACTGAGGTGCAGTCGATAGCGGCGTGCCAACTGCGACAGCAGACGCGAGGACTGCATCGCATCGAGACGCCCCAGGGTGATCTGCTGGTCCCAGTCGAGTCGCGCCGGCAGCGCCTCGCGACCGTGGTGGCTGGCCACCAGCAGGAAGGGGCAATTGATCGGCAGACGGGCCTGAAGCGCGGCCAGCACCTTGAAGGACGGCTCGTCGAGCCACTGAAGATCGTCGATCATCAGGACCAGGGTACGGGACGCGGTCATCTTGCCGATCAGGCGGTGCAACAGCGCCACCACCAGTTCCACGGCCTCGCCGCTCTGTGCCAGCGCCGCCAGCTCGCGCGGCTCGCACACCCCCAGGGCCTCCTTGAGCAGGAGCCGATGATCGTCACCGAGCTCTTCGGCCATCAGTCCGCCGAGATGGCCTTCGAATGCCTCGGCATCGATATCACCATCCAGGTGCCAGCGCAACAACTGGCGGGCCACCCCATAGGGCTCCTGTACCGACAAGCGAGTGGTGGGCTGCCAGCAGATCGCCGCTTCGCGACTCTGCTCGAGCTGTCGGAAGCCGACCAGCAGGGCCGACTTGCCGAGCCCGGACGGGCCACGCACCAGTACGCTCTGGCGCAACCCGATACCCGCCCTGGCCAGGGCATCACGCAGGGTACGCAATGCGGCTTCCCGTCCGACCAGACTGGGCGGCAGGGCCTCGCGCCCCCCTTCGTTGGTGCCCAGCACGAGCGCCCGCAACCGCACCCGGCCATCGCTGGCCACCAGGCGCGACGACAGGCGCGGTTGCAGATCGAGCGCCGGCGGCATGTGCTGGCTGGCCTCCTGGGAAATGACCAGCTCGCTGCCCTTGGCGGCGTCCATCAAGGCCAGCGATCCCTGAGTGACCTGCCCCAGCGGGTCCACCAGATGACGCTCGGGCAGATAGACGACCCGCCCACTGTTCAACCCGGCGGAGAATTCGAAGCGGGGAGGCTCGCCCTCACCGTTCCAGTGGCGCCGACACTCCTCGGGGAGCACGCGACGGCAGTGCTCGTAGAGAGCCACCAGCTCGGCCAGTTGATGCGCCGGCCCATGGGTGCCGAAACACGCCAGCCCCAGCCCTCCGGTGGCTCCGGGCAGCCAGAACCCACCGAGGTGGTGGCACTGCTGCTCGAGCCAGCGCATCAGCTCGATCTGCAACGCCAGACAGGCACGCGCTTCGGCCCGAGAGGACAGTTCCACCTCGAGTCGTAGCCGAATGGCCATCACCGATAGCTGACGCTGCTCGATCTCGTCCTCGCGAAGCGGCAGGCTGTCAGCGGCCAGGGTACGAGAAAAGGCACCACTCGGGCCGCCGCTCGGATCCGGCGTCCCGTCGGACCAGTAGCGCGCCAGTTGCAGGAAGGCGGGATCGGGCTGCTGGCCGGTCAGCGCCAGCAGCTGCAGATAGGCATTGTACTGCTCGTGGGCGGCGGCCAGCTGTCCATGCTCGGCCAGTTGACGCACGAGCCGCTCATGAAAGGGACCATAGCCGGAGAAACGACTGACCAGGGACTGCAGCACTTCATCGGGCAAGGGATCATGCTGCTCCAGCACGGCTTCGGCGAAGCGGATCACCCGCTGGCGCCACTCGTTGCGCACCTGCACCAGCCAACGCTGGAATTCGGAACAACTGGCCAGTTGCAGTTCCTCGACCAGATCGCCCTGGTAGTATGCCAACGCCTCTTCCAGGGTATCGACACTGGCCGGCCCGTCGAGCAGGGCCTGCAATTCATGAAGATCGAAGCACCAGCTGTCCGGCAGTCGAAAGGCAATGGTCTGACGCGAAACGATCAGGACGCGCTCGGCATCTTCGCCCAGCGACTGGCGCAGACAGTGCAGGGCATGACGCAGGTTGGTACGTCCCGACGACAATCCTTGATCCGGCCAGAGCAGCTCGGCCAGGGTCGCCCTGTTCACGGGCTGGTCGTGCAGCAACAGGTAAACCAGCAGCGCCTTGACCTTGTCATAGCTGAAGTGGGTCAAGGCATCATCGCCCAGGGTCAGCGAGAAATGACCGAATAGGGCCAGGCGATCCTGCTCGTCATGAGTAACGACGTCGGAAGCATCCCGCATGTTGGGTCTGTCCTGCTAGGTGGCGGTAACGGCGTCAGGCCGGCACACCGCTGTGAAAACGAAAAGCCGTATCCGGCATGGTGATCAGTTCGGCCTCGCGCTCGACGAAAAAGGCAATACGCGCGTCGAGCGACTCCGGGGCGAGCCGCCGTGCCAGCATCAGGTAATCCTCATAGTGGCGCCCTTCCGACTTAACCAGACCGCGATAGAACTTGGCAAGCTCCTCGTCCAGGAAAGGGATCAATCGGGCGAATCGCTCGCAGCTGCGTGCCTCGATGATGGCCCCCACGATCAGCACATCGATCAGTCTCTGCGGCTCGCCGCCGCGCACGTGGCGACGCAATCCCTCGGCGTAGCGGGCGGCGCCGATGGGCCGATAGACGATGCCCCGCCCTTCCATCAGCTTGACCACCTGTTCGAAGTGCAGGAGCTCTTCCCGTGCCAGCCGGGCCATCTTGGTCAGCAGCTCGGCATCATCGACATAGCGGTACAACAGGCTCATCGCCGTGGAGGCCGCCTTCTTCTCGCACTGGGCATGATCGATGAGCAGCGTCTCGGGGTTGTCGAGCGCCCAGTCGACCCAACTGGCAGGCGTGGGACAGGCAAGAAAGTCCAGAATGGCGTCGGGCAGTCGGGGATCGTGTGTGACGGTGGCAGACATGAGGATTCCGATGGTGACTATGGGCCGATGATGGCTATTGAAGAGAGGTCGCATCGACGGACCGCCGCCGCGCCTCGGCGGCGGTCATCAATTCGCTGGCGATCCGTTCATGCAGTGCCGCCGCATCGCGCGGTTCATTTTCATTGGGCAGCAGGCCGTAACGCGACAGGTCGCGGATGCGCCCGCGTCCAACCCGCAGCAGCTCCACCGCCCGGGATAGCGCCGGCTGATCCTCGCGAAAGCGGATACCATGGCGTTCCAGTTGCGCCTGCAACGCCTCGGCATCCACTACACTGAGATGACGCCCGGCCACACTCGCCCGCAGCGCATCCAGTTCGTCCATCCGACGCCGACGTTCGGCGGCATCGAAACCGGGCCAATCGCGGATCTCGTCGTCGATGCGCTGACAACCCCGACAGACCCGGTCTCCCACGGTCGTCGAGCACAACCCCACGCAGGGGGATACCACGCGTCCCGCCATCGAACGCTCCCTCTCGGTCGATTCGGCGACATGGTAACGCGACACCGCCGTCCTGGCACCCCGATGATCCGAAGAACCAAGCCGACCGGCACGGAACCGGAGACCAAAGTTCAAACCCCGTCATTACGGGGCTTCTTAACATTGTCGACAGTTTCTTTTAGAATTGCGCCACCGATGACAGCGTTGTTTCACGTGCCGACGTCCCCCCGTCCCTGCCATGCGCCGACTGGGTCGAGACCTCGGTCACCACAACCAATGAGGGCCACCACGTGCTTGAAGCCTATCGCCAACATGTCGAGGAGCGAGCCCAGGACGGCGTGCCGCCGAAGCCGCTGAACGCCGAGCAGACAGCTGCCCTGGTCGAATTGCTGAAGACACCGCCGGCCGGCGAAGAGGAATTCATCCTCGACCTGCTGACCAATCGCATTCCTCCCGGCGTCGACGAGGCCGCCTACGTCAAGGCCGCCTTCCTGACCGCCATCGCCAAGGGCGAGGCCGAATCACCGCTGGTCGACAAGACCCATGCCGTCAAGCTGCTGGGGACCATGCAAGGCGGCTACAACATCGTCTCGCTGGTCGAACTGCTCGATGACGAGACCCTGGCCGCCGAAGTCGGCGAGCAGCTCAAGCACACCCTGCTGATGTTCGACGCCTTCCATGATGTGGAAGAACGCGCCAAGGCCGGCAACGAGGTGGCCAAGGACATCATCCGCTCCTGGGCCGAGGCCGAATGGTTCCTCTCCAAGCCGGCCCTGGAAGACAAGATCACCCTGACCGTCTTCAAGGTGCCCGGCGAGACCAACACCGACGACCTCTCACCGGCACCGGACGCCTGGTCACGCCCCGATATTCCGCTGCACGCCAATGCCATGCTCAAGAACGAGCGTGATGGCATCGAGCCGGTGGCGCCCGGCACCACCGGGCCGCTCAAGCAGATCGAGGACGTCCGTGCCAAGGGCCATCCGGTCGCCTACGTGGGCGATGTGGTCGGTACCGGCTCCTCGCGCAAGTCCGCCACCAACTCCGTGCTGTGGTTCTTCGGCGACGACATTCCCAATGTGCCGAACAAGCGTGCCGGCGGCTTCTGCTTCGGCGGCAAGATTGCCCCGATCTTCTTCAACACCATGGAAGACTCCGGCGCCCTGCCCGTCGAGATGGATGTCGAGAAGCTCGAGATGGGCGACGTCATCGACGTCTACCCCTATGAAGGCAAGGTCTGCCGTCACGACACCGACGACGTCCTGACCACCTTCGAACTCAAGACCCAGTTGCTGCTCGACGAAGTGCGCGCCGGCGGCCGTATCCCGCTGATCATCGGTCGCGGCCTGACCGCCAAGGCCCGCGAATCCCTCGGGCTCGAGCCTTCCGATGTCTTCCGTCTACCGGAGCAACCGGCTGCCAGCAACAGCGGCTACACCCTGGCCCAGAAGATGGTCGGCAAGGCCTGCGGCATGGAAGGCGTGCGTCCGGGCATGTACTGCGAGCCGAAGATGACCACCGTGGGCTCCCAGGACACCACCGGGCCGATGACGCGCGACGAGCTCAAGGACCTGGCCTGCCTGGGCTTCCAGGCCGACCTGGTGATGCAGTCGTTCTGCCACACCAGCGCCTATCCCAAGCCGGTCGACGTGGAGACCCACCACACCCTGCCCGACTTCATCATGAACCGCGGCGGCGTCTCGCTGCGCCCGGGTGACGGCATCATCCACTCCTGGCTGAACCGCATGCTGCTGCCCGACACCGTGGGCACCGGCGGCGATTCCCACACCCGCTTCCCGATGGGCATCTCCTTCCCGGCCGGTTCCGGTCTGGTCGCCTTCGCCGCCGCCACGGGCGTGATGCCGCTGGACATGCCGGAATCGGTGCTGGTTCGCTTCAAGGGCAAGCGCCAGCAAGGCGTCACTCTTCGCGACCTGGTCCACGCCATCCCCTACTACGCCATCCAGAAGGGGCTGCTAACCGTCGAGAAGTCCGGCAAGAAGAATGCCTTCTCCGGTCGTATCCTGGAGATCGAGGGCCTCGAGGACCTCACCGTCGAGCAGGCCTTCGAGCTCTCGGACGCCTCCGCCGAGCGTAGTGCCGCCGGTTGCACCATCACGCTCTCCGAAGACAGCGTCAGCGAATACCTGAAGTCCAACATCACCCTGCTCAAGTGGATGATCGCCAACGGCTACGGCGACAAGCGCACCATCGAGCGCCGCATCCTGGCCATGGAAGAGTGGCTGGAGAACCCGAGCCTGATGCGTGCCGACAAGGACGCCGAGTACGCCGAGGTCATCGAGATCGATCTCGACGAGCTCGACCAGCCGGTGCTGTGCGCGCCCAACGACCCCGACGACGCTCGCCTGCTTTCCGACGTGGCCGGCCAGTCCATCGACGAGGTCTTCATCGGCTCGTGCATGACCAACATCGGCCACTTCCGCGCCGCCGGCAAGCTGCTCGAGAAGCAGCCCGCCGGCAGCCTGAAGACCAAGCTGTGGCTGGCACCGCCGACCAAGATGGACCAGCACCAGCTCACCGAGGAAGGCTACTACGGCATCTACGGTCGTGCCGGTGCCCGCATGGAAATGCCCGGCTGCTCGCTGTGCATGGGCAACCAGGCCCGCGTCGCCGCCAAGAGCACCGTGGTCTCCACCTCCACGCGCAACTTCCCCAACCGCCTGGGCGACGGCGCCGACGTCTTCCTGGCCTCCGCCGAGCTGGCGGCGGTATCAGCGGTGGAAGGCCGACTGCCCAGCGTCGACGAGTACCGTCGCTACATGAGCGAATTCGACGCCATGGCAGGCGAGATCTATCGTTACATGAACTTCCATGAGATCGAGGAGTTCCAGAACGCCGCCTCGAACGTGATCCCGGTGGCTCAGGAAGCTTGATCGGATCACCTCTTTCGACTCCGATGCTCGCAACATCGAAGGCCCGCCGCCACGGCGGCGCGGCCGGAGCCGATGACCGAAGCGCCCCACGGGGCGCTTTTTTTACGCCTTGTCGAAAATGCCCGAACACGGACAGGACAATGCATATACCCACCAAGGGGGCATTTTCCTTGTCGCCGGCTATGGCATCATCGGGGCTTCACTCATCATGCGGAGGCCGTCCACCATGACGACCATCATCACTCCCGACATCTGCGACGACTACCCGGACGTCGAGGTTCTCGAGCCAATGCTGATCAACTTCGGGGGACTGGAGGCCTTCCACGGACCGGTGCGCACCGTCAAGTGCTTCGAGGACAATTCCCTGGTCAAGCAGGCCGTGGACGAGCCCGGTGACGGCGCCGTGCTGGTGGTCGACGCCGGCGGCTCGACGCGCTGCGCGATGCTCGGCGACATGCTGGCCGAGAAAGCGGCGGGCAATGGCTGGGTCGGCGTGATCATGTACGGTTGCGTGCGTGACGTCGACGAACTGGCCGAGACCGAACTGGGCATCCAGGCCCTGGCCGCCCATCCGCGCAAGAGCGAAAAGCGTGGCGAGGGGCAACGGGATATTCCGGTCACCTTCGGTGGCGTCACCATCTCGCCCGGCCAATGGCTCTACGCCGACAACAACGGTGTGCTGATCGCCGAACGTCAACTGCCGATCACCTGATCCCGGGGTATCGCCGTTGAATCTCACGAGGGGCATCGGGGACAAGCCGGCGGATCACCTCGATCGAGGCACCAACGATGATAGCTCCGCGGCTGATTCGCCTAGGTTGCCAGTCCAATGAACGGAGTGTCAGGCTGAAGGACATGACGTTTCTTCGATCTGCGCCATGCGATCCTTGATGCCGTTCAGCGGCGATGTGCTGCGCACGCTTCGCGACCACCTGCGCCCGCTCATTGCCTACCATCTCTTCTTCACCCTGCTCGCCTCCAGCCTGCTGCTGCCCGTGGCCGGCTGGACCCTGGCCTGGCTGCTCGGTCACCTCGGGCACCCATTGATCTCCAACGCCGGCCTGCTGGCGGCGCTGCTCACCCCCATGGGTCTCGGCTGGCTGTTGGCCACGATCGGCCTGACCTTCCTGGTGCTCTACCTGCAACAGGCCGGCATGACCCTGGTGGCGGTCCGCCCCCGGGACAACCACTACCGACTGGCCTTCGACACCCTGGTGACCTGTACCCGACGCCTGCCGGCCCTGGCCGGACTCGTCGTGCTGCAAGTCGGCGCCCACCTGTTGCTCGCCTTGCCGGCCATCCTGGCGCTGGCAGGCCTGCACGGGCACTTCCTCGGCGGCCTGGACCCCTACTATGTGCAGCAGGTCAGACCGCCCGCCCTGTGGTGGTTCCTGGCCTCTGGCATGCCCATCGTGCTGATCTGGCTGGTGATCGGTGCCACCCTCTACGCCCGCTGGCACCTGGCACTGCCGATCCTGGTGCTCGAGAACATCGCCCCCCATCGCGCCCTGGGTCGCAGCGCCCGACTAACCCACGGCCAGGGACGGCATATCGTCGGTGCCATTCTGCTGCTGTTGGTGATGATACTTGTATCACCCTTCGTCGCCACGGCACTCTTCGATGCCCTCTTTACCCCGCTGCTCGGCCAACTGCCGGAGCGCCAGGCCATCCTGTTGCCGGCCATGCTCGGCTATGTCGGCGCCTATGTGCTGATAACGCTGGCCATCACCTTTCTCGGCATCGCCCTCAACGCACTGCTGGCCACCTGCCTCTATCTGCGACTGGCCCATCGCGAACCACGCCCGGCGCCTCGCCCTGCCACCAGCCACCCGGGTCGCCTGGCCTGGGCGGTCGAGATCGGCGTGGTGGTCTTCGCCCTGAGCCAGGCCTGGCTGATCCTCAATCGCTTCGAGATACGCGAGGATGTCGAGATCATCGCCCATCGGGGCAGCTCGGCCCAGGCGCCGGAAAACACCATCGCGGCCATCGACCGGGCCTTGACCGACGGTGCCGACACGATCGAGATCGATGTACGGCTGACCAGAGACGGCAAGGTCGTATTGCATCATGATGCAAGCCTGTCGCGGCTGGCCGGCGACGATCGCCGCATCGATGAGCTGGACAGCAGCGCACTCGAGGCAATCGACGTGGGGAGTTGGTTCGGCGACCCCTTCGTGGGCGCCCGCATCGCCGGACTCGACGAAGCCCTGAAGCGAGTCCGCGGGCGCGCCCATCTGATGATCGAGCTCAAGCCCTCTGCCGGCCGGGGATCGGAACTGATCGGCGCCGTGGAACGGGTCCTGGAGGACGAGCGACAAGCGCGCCTGGCGTGTCGCCGCCAGGGAGTCCCGGCCCTCTGCGGCCCCGAGGATCCCTGGCAATCGATCAACATCGCCGCCTTGTCCTATGCCTTGCTGGACGAGGCCGAGCGCCGACTGCCCGAGGCTCGGACGACGCTGCTGGCACAATTGGTGATGCGCGGCACCCTGCCCCGTCGCGGCTTCGATGTCCTGGCCCTGCGCCACAATCGTATTTCCCTGGAGGAGGTGCGACGCGCACGCCACCATGGCTATCGCCTGCTGGCCTGGACCGTCAACGATCCGGCCCGCATGTCGCGCCTGATCGACCTGGGAGTGGACGGCATCATCACCGACCGGCCGGATCGCCTGGCCCAACTGCTCGAGGAACGGGAGAAACTGAGCGACGGCGCCTTGATGCTGGTCAAGTTGCGCAACTGGCTGCGCGATTGACGGTGGCAACCTATCCGTGACGGTGACGGCAGCGCCAGCTCGCCACCAGCCCCACGACCGCCACGCCGGCCAGCGCGATCGCGCCCCAGCCCAGGGCCTCGACGAGTCGATGATAGGCGGCAGGCGCCGTATGAGGACGCGCCCCCATGCCATACTCGGCCAGTCGGGTACCGCCATAGAGCAGCCCCGCCACCAGCGCCAGCGGCCACGCCGAGCCGAGCGGTGCCAGGGTCCGGGTCAGCCACCAGGGGCCGGTATGCGGCGTTGCCTGTCGGGAGGTCGATCGGCGAGTCGTGGTCGACGGCTTCTCGTCTTTCTTCGCGGCCCGGGGCTGGGCCTTGGCACGAGACTTGGTGGGGCGCTTCGCGCGAGCGGCATCGCGCCTCTCTCCCCACGGGCCGAAGAGCCGCCCGCCCAGCCAGCGCAATACCCGCCACAGGGGCCAGCCGATCAACACACAGAGTGACAGGGCCAGCCCCCCCATCACCAGAAAATACGTCATCGGGCGGATCCTTCATTACGATTGACGGGCAATGGTGCCAAAAAGCCGCGCCGATGTGGACGCCGAAATGCATGACACCCGGACCGGCCGGGTGTCATGAGAGGACAGAGGTGGGGAGGCGGATCAGTCCAGGGTCTCGCCCGCCAGCATGAACCAGGTCTCAAGCACCGCGTCGGGGTTCAGTGACACGGAGTCGATACCCTGCTCCATCAACCACTTGGCAAGGTCCGGATGATCCGATGGCCCCTGCCCGCAGATGCCCACGTACTTGCCCTGGGCCTTGCAGGCCTGGATGGCCATGGCCAGCAGCTTCTTCACCGCCGGATTACGTTCCTCGAAGAGGTGAGCCACGATCCCGGAATCCCGGTCGAGGCCCAGGGTCAACTGAGTAAGGTCGTTGGAGCCGATGGAGAAGCCATCGAAGTACTCGAGGAACTCGTCAGCCAGCAGCGCATTGGCCGGCAGCTCGCACATCATGATGACCTTGAGACCATCCCGGCCACGTTCGAGGCCATTGGCGGCCAGCAGGTCCACCACACCACGGGCCTCCTCGGTCGTCCGCACGAAGGGCACCATGATCTCGATGTTGTCGAGCCCCATCTCGTCGCGCACCCGCTTCAACGCCCGGCACTCCAGTTCGAAGCAGGACCGGAAGGAATCCGAGAGATAACGGGACGCCCCACGGAAACCGAGCATCGGGTTTTCCTCGCCGGGCTCGTAGAGCTTGCCGCCGATCAGGTTCTCGTACTCGTTGGACTTGAAGTCCGACAACCGCACGATGACCCGCTCGGGGTAGAAGGACGCCGCCAGGGTGGAAACCCCTTCGACGAGCTTGTCGACATAGAAGCTCACCGGATCATCGTAGCCGGCGGTTCGCAGGTCGATGGTCTGCTGCAGGTCGGTGGGCAGAGTGTCGTATTCGAGCAGCGCCTTGGGGTGCACCCCGATCATGCGATTGATGATGAACTCCAGGCGTGCCAGGCCGACACCGGCATTGGGCAGTCCGGCGAAGCTGAAGGCACGGTCGGGATTGCCCACGTTCATCATGATCTTGAACGGAATTTCGGGCATGGCGTCGACGCTGGTCACGTTGCGATCGAACTCCAGCAGGCCATCATAGACGTGCCCCGTATCGCCCTCGGCGCAGGAGACGGTAACCTCCCGTCCGTCGGCCAGCGCCTCGGTAGCATCGCCGCAACCGACCACGGCAGGAATGCCCAGCTCACGGGCGATGATCGCCGCGTGACAGGTCCGCCCCCCGCGATTGGTGACGATGGCCGAGGCCCGCTTCATGATCGGCTCCCAGTCAGGATCGGTCATGTCGGTTACCAGAACGTCACCGGCGAGCACCTTGTCCATGTCGTCCGGCGTGGCGACGACCTTGACCGCGCCACGCCCGATACGCTGGCCGATGGCCCGTCCGGTCACCAGGGTGCGGCCCTTCTCCTTGAGCTGGAAGCGTTCGAGCTTGCCGCCTTCCTGCTGCGACACCACGGTCTCCGGACGCGCCTGGACGATATAGAGCGCCCCGTCGTCGCCGTCCAGTGCCCACTCGATGTCCATGGGTCGGCCGTAGTGGCGCTCGATGATCACCGCCTGGCGAGCCAGCGCCATGACCTCTTCGTCGCCGATGCAGAAACGTCCCCGGTCGGCCAGCGGCACATCGACGGTCTCCACCGACTTGCCGGCACTGGCGTCCCCGGTGTAGATCATCTTGATCAGCTTGGAGCCGAGGGTGCGGCGCAGCACGGCGGGCCGTCCGGCCGCCAGGGTCGGCTTGTGGACATAGAACTCGTCCGGATTGACGGCCCCCTGCACCACCGTCTCGCCGAGACCCCAGGATGCAGTGACGAAGACCGCATCGCGATAGCCGGATTCGGTGTCCAGGGTGAACATCACGCCAGAGGCACCGGTTTCGGAGCGCACCATTTTCTGGACACCGGCAGACAGCGCCACATTCTCGTGGGGGTAGCCGCGATGCACGCGATAGGAGATGGCCCGGTCGTTGAACAGCGAGGCGAACACCTCGTGAACCGCCCGCTTGATGTTGTCGAAACCTTCGATATTGAGGAAGGTTTCCTGCTGGCCGGCAAAGGAGGCATCCGGCAGGTCCTCGGCGGTCGCGGAACTCCGCACCGCGACCTTCAGGTTAGGGTGCCGGGCCTGCAGCTGTTCGTAGCTGTCGCGCAGCGCCTGCTCGAAGGCCGGAGGCAGCGGTGTGTCGATGACCCACTGACGGATCTCCGCCCCGGCCTCGGCCAACGCCGCGACGTCATCGACATCCAGGGTGGCCAGACGCTGGTTGATGCGCTCGTTGAGCCCTTCGTGGGAGAGGAATTCGCGGTAGGCGTGGGCCGTGGTAGCGAAGCCACCGGGCACGGTGACCCCGGCCCCGGCAAGATTGGAGATCATCTCGCCGAGCGAGGCGTTCTTGCCCCCCACCCGCTCGACATCGTCCATGCCCAACTGATCGAACCACAGAATGTAATCGTCCACGCAACCCCCTTGGATGTCGACGCCTGATAGCCCATGACACGCCGTCATGAATGGATGATCGCGACTCTACCAGCGGGTCGCCATATTCGCCATTGGTCTAACATCGAAGTCATTGGAGGTTTTTTACAACATTCGTCGAAATGGCCGGGATTATGTAGTGACGAGCTTCGAGCTTCGAGCTTCGAGCAGTGAAGTATGGCAACATTCTGCTCGCATCTCGCATCTCGTGGCTCGTTACCCGGAAGGACCGCTTGGGAAATACTGAATAAATCGCCGAGCATAGTGAAGCGCAAGGCGCACGGAGCACAGAAAGCGAGACATAACGAGGGGTTAGGCGAGCTTTCGAGCACCGCGCACAAATTCGCCGGGAGCGAATTTGAACCGTCTTTAGACGGGCCCTCTGGGTAGCCGCCAAGGATGGCGGCTATAGCGAAGCGATTTGCATGCGCAGGCATTTAAGCAGTGTTTCCCTTGTGCAATCCCTCTCGCCAACTGACAATGCCCGCAACCTCCACCATGCGTCGAGAGTTTCATGACACGTACCGCCTTCTTCATCTCCGACGGCACCGGCATCACCGCCGAGAGCCTCGGTCGCAGCCTGCTCGCGCAATTCGAGAACGTCGAGATCCGCATGATCACCAAGCCCTACATCGACAGCGTCGAGAAGGCCCACCAACTGGCCGCGATCATCGCGTCCACGGCGGTCAAGGACGGCGAACAACCGATCATCATCGACACCATCGTCGACAGTCAGATCCGCGACGTGATCCGTGACGCTCCCGGCTTCAAGGTCGACATCTTCTCCACCTTCCTGGAGCCTCTGGAACAGGAACTGGCGACCCATTCGTCCTACAGCGTGGGCCGCACCCACGCCATCGGCAGCGACGACATCTACATGGACCGCATCCATTCGGTCCACTTTGCGCTGGACAACGATGACGGCGCCCGCACTCATCAGTATGACCAGGCCGACATCATCCTGATCGGCGTCTCGCGCTGCGGCAAGACACCTTCTTCGCTCTACCTGGCCCTGCAGTTCGGCATCCGGGCCGCCAATTACCCGCTCACCGAGGACGACCTCGACGAATCCGGCAAGCTCAAGCTGCCCCGGGTACTCGAACCGCATCGTCACAAGCTGTTCGGCCTGACCATCGACCCGAGGCGCCTGGCGGCGATCCGTCACGAGCGTCGCCCCAACAGCCGCTACAGCTCCATGGACCAGTGCGTGCAGGAAGTGACCCAGGCCGAAGCGCTCTACCGTCGCATGCATGTCCCCTTCATCGACGCCACGCGCTTCTCGGTGGAGGAAATCTCGACCCGCATGATCGCCGAGACCGGCATCAATCGGCGCTTCTCGCCGCGCTAGTCGCGAGTCGCGAACCTCGAGCGGCGAGATACGAGCGGCTGGTAGCCGGATGGCATCTCGCATCTTGCATCTCGTAGCTCGTAGCTCGTAGCTCGCCATCCATGAACAATAAAAAATCGCATTCGCATCTATTGACGAGATTGGTTATCGTTTCACTATATTGATGTGATGAAACTTGCCTATCTCTACTCGCCACGAATCTCATCACACATTCAGGCGATCTCGAACAAGGATGCCGACATGCCGACCCTCTTCGCACCACGCCCGCTGCGCCGCGCCCTCGTGCTGGCGGCCTTCTTACCGGTAACCGCCATGGCCACCGAGGGCGACGTCTCTGCCGGGAACGTCGTCGCCCATTACGCCGATCTGGCTCATGCCAATTACCAGGATGCCCTGGGCGCCGCCCGTAGCCTCGACGAGCGCATCGACGCCCTGCTCGCCGACCCGAATGCCGAGACCCTGGCGGCAGCGCGTCAGGCCTGGCTCGAGGCCCGCATCCCCTACCAGCAGAGCGAGGTCTTTCGCTTCGGCAACGCCGTGGTCGACGACTGGGAAGGCCAGCTCAACGCCTGGCCCCTGGACGAGGGCATGATCGACTACGTCGCCGGCGACGACTATCAGTATGAACTCGGCAATGCCGGTGCCACCGCCAACATCATCGCCAACGAGCGCATCCAGGTCGGTGGCAAGACCATCGACGTCAGCGAGCTGACGCCGGCGCTGCTGGCCGACCTCAACGAGATCGGCGGCTCCGAGGCCAATGTCGCCACCGGCTATCACGCCATCGAATTCCTGTTATGGGGTCAGGACCTGCACGGCTTCGAGGCAGGCAACGGCGAGCGTCCCGCCAGCGACTTCATGGCCGGCGACGCCTGCACCCATGGCCACTGCGACCGCCGTGGCGCCTATCTCGATGCCGCTTCCGAGCTACTCATCGACGATCTCGAATGGATGGTGGCCCAGTGGGCGCCGGATCAGGACGACAACTATCGCCAGGCCCTGCTGGCCGAATCCCCCGAGGAAGGACTGCGCCGTATGCTGTTCGGCATGGGATCGCTGTCACTCGGCGAGCTGGCCGGCGAACGCATGAAGGTCGCCCTGGAGGCCAATTCCGTCGAAGACGAGCACGACTGCTTCAGCGACAACACTCATAACGCCCACTACTACAACGGCAAGGGCATTCAGAACGTCTATACCGGAACCTATCGGAGCCTGGACGGTTCGACGCTGGAAGGTCCCTCCCTTTCCGATCTGGTCGCCACCGAGAACAACGCGCTCGACGACACCCTGACGGAGCAGCTCGCCGGCAGCATGGAAGAGCTCGAGGCCCTCAAGCAGGCCGCCGAAGCCGTTCAGGACCCGATGGCCTTCGACATGATGATCGCCCCCGGGAACGAACGAGGTTCCGAACTGGTCAATAACGCCATTCTGGCGCTGGTGACCCAGACCGGCTCCATCGAAAAGGCAGCAGGCGCGCTCGGCGTGAGTTCACTGCAATCCGACGATGCCGGACACACCTTCTGAAAAGGCGTCGTGCACGAAGACCATCGGATCACTCTGCCAACCGCCGCCAGCCTCTCTGGCGGCGTCACTGATGTCACGGCAAGGAAAATGACACGCCTGCTCTGCTCCGCGCCCCCACTGCTCGCCTTCCTGGTCCTCTCCGGGCCCGGCCTGACCAACGCCGCGCAGGCCCCCATCCAGGACACTCCCTTGACCGGCGGTGACGGCACCGTGCAGCAGTTCGACCACAACGCCTACTCCCTGCCGCTCGACAACATGGCCATGACCGATCGGCTCGATTTCAGTGTCGGCAACAGCTTCTTCCGCAACCCCTGGGTGGAAGCTCCTGCCAGCACCAAGGCACGAGATGGCCTGGGTCCCCTGCTCAACACCAACAGTTGTCAGGGCTGCCATATCAAGGATGGACGGGGCCATCCGCCGAGTGGTGACAAACGCGCCGTCTCCCTCTTCCTGCGCCTCTCGCTTCCCCCGGATGGCGCCGATGACGCCACCTTGACCCGACTGGGCGTGCGACCCGTGCCCGGCTATGGCCGCCAGTTGCAGACCGCCGCCATTACCGGCGCCGAGCCCGAGGGCGAGATGCGACTGCACTACACCGAGCGGGATGTCCGCCTTGATGACGGCGAGATCGTCACTCTGCGAGAGCCGCATTACACCATCGACTCACCCGCTTATGGGCCGCTGCCGGACGACCTTCAAGTCTCGCCTCGCGTGGCCCCGCCGATGATCGGCCTGGGACTGCTCGAGGCACTGCCCGCCGAAGCCCTCGAGGCCGCCGCCGATCCCGAGGATGCCGATGGCGATGGTATCTCGGGGCGAGTCAACCGGGTCTGGGACGATCGTCGGGGCAGCACCGTCCTCGGACGCTTCGGCTGGAAGGCCGGCGAACCAAGCATCGAGCAGCAGAGTCTGCATGCCTTCGCCGGCGACATGGGGCTGACCTCGAATCTGGTCCCCGGCACCGACTGCATGCCGAGCCAGTCGTGCGACCGCTTTCCCGACGGCGGTACGCCCGAAGTCAGCGACAAGATCGCACGCTTCGTGACCTTCTACGCCGGCAGCCTGGCCGTTCCGGCACGCCGCGACATGGACGACCCCGCGGTGCACGCCGGCGCCGAAACCTTCAACGCGCTCGGCTGTGCCGCTTGCCACACGCCCCGCCACGAGACGCCGCCGGACGCCTCGCGCGCCGCCCTGGCCGACCAGACGATCTGGCCCTACAGCGACCTCTTGCTGCACGACATGGGCGACACCCTGGCCGATGGCCGCCCCGAGTTCGAGGCCAGTGGCAGCGAGTGGCGCACGCCCCCGCTATGGGGAATCGGCCTGGCCCGGGATGTGAACCCGCGTGCCGGCTTTCTTCACGACGGCCGCGCCCGCACCCTGGAAGAGGCCATCCTCTGGCATGGCGGCGAGGCCGACGCCAGCGCCGCCGCCTACCGCGCCCTGCCGGCCCGGCGCCGCGCCGATCTGATCCGCTTTCTCGAATCGCTGTGAGGAAACACGATGCTGAAACGACTGGGCCGACTCGGCCTTGCCGCCCTCACCCTGGCCACCACGCCCTTGCTGGCCGACGACGGCACGTCCCAGGCCAGAGAGCGCTGGCACCAGGCCATCGAGCAACGCTACGGCGTTCTCGCCGATGCCAGCGAGCGGCTGGAAGCCAGCGCCGACCGCTTCTGCAGGCAGCCGGACGCCTCGCACCGCCAACGCCTGACCCGAAACTGGCTGGATGCCTACCAGGCCTGGCAAGCCGTGCGCTTCGTCGACTTCGGGCCCATCGAACAGCAAAGCCGCGCCTGGCAGTTCCAGTTCTGGCCCGATCGCAAGAACCTGGTCGGTCGCAAGATGCAGGCCTGGCTCACGGCCGATCAACCGCCTTCGGCCGAACAGATCGCCGATGACAGCGTCGCCGCCCAGGGCTTTCCGGCCCTCGAATACCTGCTCTTCGATGAAAGCATGCAAGACGCCGAGGCCCTGGCAAGCCCCGTCGCCTGCGGCCTGTTGCGTGCCATCACCACCCACCTGGCGGATGGCACCAGCGCCCTGCAACGCGATTGGCAACGTTTCGGCGAGCATTATCGGGGCACCGCAAGCTATACCGGTGCCACGCTGCATGGCGCCTTGCTGGCCCTGGAAACCCTGGAGGCCAAGCGCCTGGGCGATCCCATGGGCCTGACCGGCGGCCCGGCCAACGGCTATCTGGCCGAGGCCTGGCGCAGTGGCCAATCGATTCGGCTGATCGAGGGCACCCTGCACGGACTGGAAGATACCTTCCTGCCCGGGCTGAAGGTACTGCTCGCCAGACGCGGCGAAGCGGCCCTCGCCGACGACTTCCGGGAAACGCTGGATCACGCACGGCGGCGTGCCGCCGAGATGTCGCCCGGCGTGGCGCCGGCCCTCGATGACGACACCGCCGCCTTCGGCGAACTCCAGGGACTCCATGTCCAGATCGGCCAGTTGCGCTACCGGCTCGAGGAGATCGGCGGCGTCCTGGGCCTGGTGCGAGGCTTCAACGCCAGCGATGGAGACTGACGCATGCACAGGCGCGACATTCTCAAGACAGGACTCGCCAGGCTCGGCGCCATCGGCCTGCCCGTCCTGGGCTGGGGGCTTCCGGGACGTCGCCAGGCCGACTGGTTGTTCAGTGCCGTGGACGATGCCGACGGCCATCACTACATCCAGGCCATTGCGCCCGAGGAAGAACACGCCTTTCGCATTCCGGTCTCGGAACGCTGCCATGGCGGTTGCCTGCGTCCCGGGAATTCCCAGGTGGTACTCTTCGCCCGGCGTCCGGGGCGTTCACTGCATGTCGTCGACGGCGAAGCTCAGGCCGAGATCGCCCGGATCGATGCCGGGAATGGCTATCACTTCTACGGCCATGGTGTCTTCGACCCGAGCGGACGCTATCTCCACGTCACCGCCAACCGCATCGAGGATGCCGCCGGCCTGGTGCGCGTCTACGACGCCGAGCAGGACTATGCCCATCGGCATGACCTGCCCCTGGACGGCATCGGCCCCCACGAACTGCGACTGATGCCGGATGGTCGAACCCTGGCCATCGGCCTCGGCGGCATCCGCACCCACCCCGATTACGGGCGCGCCAAGCTCAACCTCGACGACATGGCCCCGGCACTCGTGCTGATGGACCGCGAAAGCGGCGAGATCTCGGCCCGTCATGCACCCAGCCATCACCAGCTCAGTTGCCGGCATCTCGATGCGGGCGCCGACGGCACCGTGATCGTCGGCTACCAGTATCAGGGGCCGGAGTGGGAACGACGCCCCCTGGTCGCCCGTCTGTCACCGCAAGGCGACTTTTCCGAGATATCCCTGCCCGGCCCGCTCACCGACGAGCTTCGCCAGTACACCGCCAGCATCGCCATCGGACGGGACATGCCTCGCGCACTGATCACGGCGCCACGCGGCCATCGGGTCCTGCTGCTCGACACCCGGGACGGCCGACTGCTGGCCAGCCACCGCCTGCCCGATGCCGCCGGCGCCCGCTGCGACGGCCAGGGCGGCTTCATCATCTCCTCCGGCCGGGGCGGGCTCTACCGCGTCGACGGCGACGGCACCGCACCACAGCGACTCGGGTCATGGGATATCCACTGGGATAACCACCTGACCTGAGCGGCATTACCGCACGATGCCTCGGCGCCTCAGCTCGGCGATCTCTTCACAAGAAAGCCCCATCTCGGTGAGCACGGCGTCACTGTCCTCGCCGAGTGCCGGCGGCGGTGTGTCGCTGGTGGCACTCTGGCCATCGAAGCGCAATGGGTTGGCTACCTGGGGCAAGCGTTGCCCATGCCGGGAGAATTCCCGGTACAGGCCGCGATGGCGAACCTGGGGGTCGTCGAAGGCCTCGGTCAGGGTATTGATCGGACCGGCGGGGATACCCAGCGTCTCCAGCTCCGACAGCCAGTCGTCGCGCCGCCGTGACAGCAAGACCGCGGCGATTTTCGGCACCAGCGCATCGCGATGCGCTACCCGGGCGGCATTGGTGGCATAGGCCGGATCCTCGCCCCATTCCCGATGGCCCAACAGGCCCGCCAGTCGGGCGAACTGGGCGTCGTTGCCCACCGTCAGGACCAGATAGCCATCGGCACAGGCAAAGGCCTGGTAAGGCACGATATTGGGATGGGCATTGCCATGACGCTCGGGATTCTCCCCCGTCACCAGAGCATTCAGGGCCTGATTGGCCAGGGTCGCCAGCTGGACGTCGAGCAGCGCCACGTCGATATGCCGTCCGACGCCGGTCGAACGGCGCTCATGGAGCGCCGCCAGCACCCCGATGGTGGCATAGAGACCGGTCATGACGTCGGTGATGGCCACCCCGGTCTTCATCGGTATGCCCTCGGGCTCTCCGGTCAGGCTCATCAGTCCGCCCATGGCCTGGATCATGAAGTCGTAGCCGGCTCGTCCGGCATAGGGGCCATCCTGACCGAACCCGGTGATCGAACAGGCGATCAACCGTGGATTGCGCTCACGCAGGTGTGCCGGATCCAGCCCGTACTTGGCGAGGCCGCCCACCTTGAAGTTCTCGAGCAACACGTCAGCGCCGGCGGCCAGCTCCCGGACCAGTGCCTGTCCGCCCTCGGTGGCGATATCCACGGCCAGCGAACGCTTGCCGCGATTGGCGCACAAGTAATAGGCGGCCAGTCGCTCGGCATCCGCCTCGCCTTCCCACCAGGGCGGGCCCCAGCCGCGGGTATCGTCGCCGCGCTCGGGATGTTCGATCTTGATGACGCGAGCGCCCAGATCCGCCAGCAACTGACCCGCCCAGGGACCGGCCAGCACCCGCGACATATCCAGCACCACGACGCCTGCCAATGGTCCGCTCATTCTGGTTCCTTTCACAGAGGCTCGGCGGCAAGCCTACGAGGAGGCGCTATGAACCCATCCATGGGCGCTACCGACGCCATCCTTGGCGTCGGACCTCCTCTTCGGCTTGCCCCCTCGCTCCTGGTTACAGGCTGCATCGCCCTCCGGACCATACCTCCGGTGACGCTGAACACTGCATGAATCGACGGGTGGCTTGAGGTACACGGGGTGCACCCCATTCACACCTCACAACTTACAACTTACAACTTACCCCTCACACCTAACCCGTGAACGCCTGAATGCCGGTCTGAGCCCTCCCCAGAATCAATGCATGAACATCGTGGGTGCCTTCGTAGGTATTCACCGCCTCGAGGTTCATCATATGGCGGATCACATGGTATTCGTCGCTGATGCCGTTGCCGCCGTGCATGTCCCGGGCCTGGCGAGCGATATCCAGTGCCTTGCCGCAGTTGTTGCGCTTGATCAGCGAGATGACCTCGGGCACCAGTTGGCCTTCATCGATCATGCGCCCCGCCCTCAAGGCGGCCTGAAGCCCCAGAGCGATCTCGGTCTGCATGTCGGCGAGTTTCTTCTGGATCAACTGATTGGCGGCCAGGGGGCGGCCGAACTGTTCGCGCTCCAGAGTGTAATCGCGCGCGGCATGCCAGCAGGCCTCGGCGGCCCCCATGCTGCCCCAGGCGATACCGTAGCGAGCGCGATTGAGACAGGAGAACGGCCCCTTTAGGCCGGTCACCTCGGGCAGGCGCTGTTCGTCGCCGACCTCCACGTCCTGCATGGCGATCTGGCCGGTCACCGAGGCACGCAGGCTGAACTTGCCCTCGATCTTCGGCGCCGACAGGCCGGCCATGCCCTTCTCCAGGACGAAGCCACGCACCAGGCCCTCGTCGTCCCGGGCCCAGACCACGAAGACATCGGCAATGGGCGAGTTGGTGATCCAGGTCTTGGTCCCATTGAGCCGCCAGCCGCTTTCGGTGCGCGTGGCCCGCGTGGACATGCTGCCGGGGTCCGAGCCGTGATCCGGCTCGGTGAGGCCGAAGGCGCCCACCCATTCGCCGCTGGCCAGCCGAGGCAGGTACTTGTCCTTCTGGGCCTCGCTGCCGAACGCCTGGATGGGGTACATCACCAGGCTGGACTGCACGCTCATGGCGCTGCGATAACCGGAATCGACGCGTTCCACTTCCCGGGCGATCAGGCCATAACTGACGTAATTCATGCCCGCACAGCCGTACCCCTCGATGGTGGCGCCCAGAAGGCCGAGCTCGCCCATCTCGGTCATGATCTCGCGATCGAAGCGCTCATGCCGATTGGCCTCCAGCACCCGGGGCAGCAGCTTGTCCTGGCAGTAGTCCCGGGCCGTCTGCTGGACGAGCCGTTCCTCCCCGTCGAGCTGATCGATCAGACGAAAGGGATCGTCCCAGGTAACGGGAGTGATCTGACTCATGAGGCGCTCCAAAATATCTACATTTCCATACAATGTAGATTCAAATGATACCGCTGCCAACCCCTCGACCGCCAGGCGCACCCGACAACCGCCCCCGCACCGAGGCTACCGCCATGACGAGTCGCTCAGGCGTCGTCTTCGCCGGCCCGATAGAGTTTCTGGATGCTGGAGAAGTCCAGACCACCATTGCCCTGGGCGCTATGCAGGGCGAAGAGGTTACGCGCCTGGGAGCCCATGGGCACACCAGACCGCGTCTTGAGTGCCAGCTCCCAGGCCAGTCCCAGGTCCTTGGCCATCAGGTCGGTGAGGAAGCCGCCCTGATAATCCCGGGAAGCGGCCGACCCTTCCATTACCCCAGGCCAGGGGTTGTAGACGTTGAGTGCCCAATTGCCGCCGCTGCTCTGCTTCATGATCTCGGAGAGTACCGCCGGATCCAGGCCGTTCTTCACGCCGAGCGCGAGCGCCTCGGCGGTACCGCTCATCAGGATGCCGAGCAGCATGTTGTTGCAGATCTTGCCCACCTGGCCGTCACCGATCCGGCCGGCATGGAAGATATTGCGCCCCATGCACTCGAGCACGGGTTTAGCCTGTTCGAAGCCCGTCTCGTCACCGCCGACGATGAAGGTCAGGGTGCCGGCCCTGGCCCCACCGATACCGCCGGATACCGGCGCATCCAGGTAGGTCAGGCCACGCTCGGTGGCAGCCTCGCCCACCAGGCGAGCGTCGTCGGGCGAGATGGTCGAGGCATCGATGATCAGCGGCTTGTGAGCGAGGGCATCGAGCAGGCCCGGGCCGTCGGTGCCCAGATAGAGCCCGCGAACATGCACGCCGGCTGGCAGCATGGAGATGACCACTTCGGCCTCGGCGCAAGCCGCCTCGGCGCTCTCCGCACGCCTCGCGCCCTCCTTCTCCAGCGCCGCCATGGCACTCTCGACGAGGTCATGAACCACGACATCATGGCCGGCCCCGACCAGGTTGGTGGCCATCGGCATGCCCATGTTGCCGAGTCCGATAAAGGCGATTTTCATGGCACTGCTCCTCGATCATTGGTGAGTCTTTTCTTGGATTCGTTCGCCAACTCCAAAACACTGTCTTAAACGTCGACAGAAGCCTGTCTTAAAAGCCGACGGAAGCGCTGCCTTAAAAGTCGACGAGCGAAACGGGCTTTTACGGTGCCCACTACCGTCGAGCGTTTGAAATGCTCTCTTATTGGATTCTCTGCCCGACTCCCAGATCCCTCAGGGGATGCTTCTCATCCTCCCAGGGCGATGTCATGAGCGCTCGCACCTCCGTATCCGGCACGCTGGCCACATCACGATGGGACCAACGGGGCTGCTTGTCCTTGTCGATCAGCAGCGCCCTCACCCCCTCGGCGAGGTCGCCCCGATGGCAGCACTGTACCGACAGCGCCAGTTCGTCGCGGAAGGCATCGGCCAGGCTGCCGTGACGATGGCGCTCCAGCATGCGCCACACCAGATGCGCGGTCATCGGGCAGCCCGTTTCCAGCCTGGACCGATTGGCGGCCAGCCAGGGGTCGTCACTGTGATCGGCCAGCAGGCGAGACACCGCCTCGGTCACGTCGCTTCGGTCGACCATGGCCTGGAGATGATCACGATGCCGCCACACCTGCCCATCGGGAGCCTGATGGCGCGCCTCGAACCGGTCGAGAACGGCCATCGCCACGCGACGGCAGGTCGACACTTCACGTTCGCCATAATCGGCCTCGGCCAGGGCCCCGAGCAGGTCGTCACGGCGTTCCCGTGGCACGAAGCGGTCCGCCATCCCCAGGTCCAGTGCGTCGCGGGCATTGAGCTGGGCGCCGGTCAGACCCAGGTAGGCCCCGATCCCCGTCGGCATGCGACCGAGGAACCAGCTGGCACCGATGTCGGGGTACAGACCGATGGTGATTTCCGGCATGGCGATGAGCGTGGTCTCGGTCACCAGTCGCTGGAAACCGCCGGCCATCAGGCCCAGACCGCCCCCCATGACGATGCCATCGCCCCAGACCAGCAAGGGCTTGGGATAGGTATGAATACGATGATCGAGACGATACTCGGCGGTGAAATAGGTCGCAGGAAAGTCCGATGGGTCGGCTTCCTGCAGCGAGCGATACAGCGCCACCACATCGCCCCCGGCACAGAAGGCCTTGTCGCCGCTGCCTTCGAGCCAGACGGCTACCACCCGAGGGTCCACCGCCCAGGCATCGAGCCTGTCGCTCAATTGCTGGATCATCTCCAGCGACAAGGCGTTCAGGGCCTTCGGTGCATTGAGCCTGGCCACGCCGATACGTCCGCCGCCACGCGTGGGCAGCTCGTCGAAGCAAACCGCGAGGTCCGACATCGCTGTTCTCCTGGTATCCGGTTATTGAAGCGACTCGATGACGCCATCGGCCAGCAGCCGACGGGCGGCGATCAAGCGCATGATCTCGTTGGTTCCCTCGAGGATCTGGTGCACGCGGGTGTCGCGCACCAGGCGTTCCAGGGGATACTCCCGGATGTAACCATAGCCGCCGTGCAGTTGCAGGGCCTCGTTGCAGACATTGAAACCGACATCGGTGGCGAAGCGCTTGGCCATGGCACAATGCGCCGTGGCCTCCGGGTCGCCCTGGTCGAGGCGCCAGGCAGCATGACGAACCATCAGTCGGGCCGCGGTGAGCTCGCTGGCCATATCGGCCACCTTGAACTGCAGCGCCTGGAAGGAGGACAGTTCCCGACCGAACTGCTTGCGTTCGGCCATATAGTCCCGCGATAGCGTCAGGGCATGCTGGGCAGCCCCCAGCGAGCAGCTGGCGATGTTGAGCCGACCGCCATCCAGTCCCTTCATGGCGAACTTGAAGCCCTCACCCTCCTTGCCCAGCCGATTGCCGACCGGCACGCGCACATCATCGAAGCTGACCAGCCGCGTGGGCTGACTCTTCCAGCCCATCTTCTCCTCGTTCTTGCCGTACTCGATGCCCTCGGCGTCCGCCGGCACCAGCAGGGCCGAGACACCGCCCGCCCCGCTGTCCGGCTCGCCAGTACGGGCCATCACGACCAGGACCTCGGTGGCACCGGCACCGGAAATGAACATCTTCGAGCCATTGATGAGGTAATCGTCCCCCTCCCTGACCGCCCGTGTCCTCAGATTGGCAGCATCGGAGCCGGCGCCCGGCTCGGTCAGGCAGTAGGAGCCCAGCGCCTCACCGGCTATCATGGCCGGGACATAGCGCGCTCGCAGGGCATCGTCCCCCCAACTGGCGACCATCCAGGTCACCATGTTGTGAATGGTCAGATAAGCCGTGGTGGACACGCAGCCCTGGGCGAGCTGCTCGAAGATCAAGGAGGCTTCCAGCCGCGACAGGCCGAGCCCACCGTGTTCCTCTGGGGTATAGATGCCGAGAAAGCCCGCCTCGCCGGCCCGGCGAATCACGTCCACCGGAAAGTGCGAATTCGCGTCCCATTCCGCGGCATGCTCGGCAAGTTCCGCTCGGGCAAAATCGGCGGCGGCGTCGGCCAACGCCTTCTGGTCTTCGGTCAGCGCAAAATCCATGGGGGAACCTCTCATCGAACGGCAGTGGAATGCCGGGTCGGTGATGAATGACCCGCCGGGGTTTCCGGCCTGGCGCGGCACCAACCTAGCACTTGCTAGGTTTATCCCATATCACCCCATGGTCGAACAAGCACTTTACGTTAACGTAAACCTCGTCTAGGGTTGCCAGACGAGGCGGGAAACCCGCCCGGCTACAGGAAACAACGTCATATGAGTCGATCGCCATCCCAGGAGCCCGATGAGAATACCGACGCCCTGCCCCGGCAGCAGCGTACTTACAGCATCGGTGAATTGGCCAGAATGTTCGAGGTCACGCCTCGCACCATTCGCTTCTACGAGCAGGAAGGGTTGCTGGCCCCCTCTCGGCAAGGCCAGAAACGCATCTACCGCGAAAAGGACCGGGTCCGACTCAAGCTGACCCTGAGGGGCAAGCGACTCGGCTTCTCGCTGGCCGAAATCCGCGAAGTGGTGATGATGTACGACGCCATGCCCGACGGTAACGCACGCCAGCTCAAGCGCCTGCTCGAGATACTCGAGGAAAAGCGTGCCAACCTCGAGCGTCAGCAAGAGGACATTCGCCTGATGCGCCTGGAGATCGATGACGTGGACCAGCGAGCCCGAGACGTCCTGCGTCAACTGGGGGAAACAAGCTGAAAGCTAGATCATAGCGGGAAGAGCGCCGCTTCGCGGCTGGAAGCTAGAAGCTGGATGAAAAACCCATTTCCCTCTACCCCAGGGCCTGGTTTTGGAGTTACTTCAAGCTTTTGACCTTGGGGTTACTTCCGGCTTCAAGCTTCCAGCTTCAAGCTAATAGCGGCGCCAGCCGCGATCTAACAACAAAAGGAGCCGCCATGCCAAGCCACATCAGTTACGTCAGCGGTATCAGCGACACGCCCTTGAAGGGGCAGACCATCGGGGATTGCTTCGACGATACCGTGGCCCGTTTCCCCGAGCGGGATGCCTTGATCAGTCGCCACCAGGGCCTGCGCTACAGCTGGCAGGATCTCCGCGATGCGGTGGATCGCGCCGCCCGTGCCCTGATGGCGCTGGGGGTCGAGAAAGGCGACAGGGTCGGCATCTGGTCGCCCAACTGCGCCGAATGGACCATCACCCAGTTCGCCACCGCCAAGCTCGGCGCCATTCTGGTCAACATCAACCCGAGTTATCGTACCCACGAGCTGGAATATGCCCTTCGCCAGTCCGGTGCTTCGACGCTGGTTCTGCAGGGCGCCTTCAAGGGCTCGGACTACGTCGCGACCCTGGCGGAACTGGTGCCGGAACTCCAGGAGGCCGAGAGCGCGATGTCGCTGCGCTCGGAACGGCTGCCCGAGCTGAAACGCGTGATCTGCCTCGACGATACCCGTGTCCTGCCCGGCATGTGGCACTGGTCGGCCATGCTCGAGCATGCCGACGACGTCCCCGCCGAACGCCTGGCCGAGCGCCAGGCCAGCCTGCAGTTCGACGAGCCGATCAACATCCAGTACACCTCCGGCACCACCGGCGCGCCCAAGGGTGCCACCCTCTCCCACCACAACATCCTCAACAACGGGTTCTTCGTGGCACGTACCATGAAGCTCGATGAAACCGATCGGATGGTGATTCCGGTACCGCTCTATCACTGTTTCGGCATGGTCATGGGCAACCTCGGCTGCGTGACCCATGGCGCCGCCATGATCTATCCGGGCGACGGTTTCGATCCCCTGGCCACGCTCGAGGCCGTCAGCGAGGAAGGCGCCACCACGCTCTATGGCGTACCGACCATGTTCATCGCCGAGCTGGAGCATCCTGACTTCGAACGCTTCGATCTCTCTTCCCTGCGCACCGGCATCATGGCCGGCTCCATCTGCCCCATCGAGGTCATGCGCCGAGTCATCGAGCGGATGCACATGCAGGACGTCACCATCTGCTACGGCATGACCGAGACCAGCCCGGTGAGCTTCCAGACCCAGACCGACGCGCCGCTCGAGAAACGGGTGACCACGGTGGGCACCATTCACCCCCATCTCGAGGTAAAGCTGGTCAGCCCGGACGACGGCGCCGCGGTGCCACGAGGCGAGCCCGGCGAACTCTGTACCCGGGGCTACAGCGTGATGCTCGGCTACTGGAACAACGCCGAGGCCACCGCAGACGCCATCGACTCGGCCGGCTGGATGCACACCGGCGACCTCGCCACCATGGATGACGAAGGCTATGTGGCCATCGTGGGTCGCATCAAGGACATGATCATCCGCGGCGGCGAGAACATCTACCCCCGCGAAATCGAGGACTTCCTCTACACCCACCCCGCCATTTCCGACGTCCAGATCATCGGCGTGCCCGATGAGAAGTACGGCGAGGAGATCATGGCCTGGGTCAAGCTCAGCGAAGGCGAAACCCTCGACGAAGAAGAACTCAAGGCTTTCTGCCAGGGGCGCATCGCCCACTTCAAGATCCCCCGCTACGTGAAATTCGTCGACGAATTCCCGATGACCGTCACCGGCAAGGTCCAGAAATTCAAGATGCGGGAAGAAGCCGTGCACGAATTGGGGCTGTGAAGCTGTCTTAAGCTTGAAGCCGGAAGCTTGAAGCTGGAAGTAACCCCAAGGTCAAAACCAGACAGACCCGGTGAGGTGCGGTTGATTTCTCTTCCAGCTTATAGCTCCCGGCGAAGCCGAGGCCGGGCGAAGCCCGGGTGGTTTTTCTTCCAGCTTCCAGCGGCGTTAGCCGCGCTCTTCCAGCTTATAGCTCCCGGCGAAGCCGAGACCGG
>NZ_JAJQTQ010000130.1 GCF_029081005.1 Halomonas elongata
TCTACAGCAAAGTGACCGGCGGCCAGCGCATCGACCTGTTTGGCGCGCGGCTGGAACAGCTGCCGGCTATCTGGCGCGAGCTGGCCGACGCCGGGTTTGAAACCGGCCACGCCTACGGCAAGTCGCTGCGCACGGTGAAATCCTGCGTCGGCTCAACCTGGTGTCGCTACGGCGTGCAGGACTCCACCGGGCTCGCGGTACGGCTCGAGCATCGCTACAAAGGGCTACGCGCCCCGCACAAAATCAAGATGGCGGTCTCCGGCTGCACCCGCGAATGCGCTGAAGCCCAGGGGAAAGATATCGGGGTGATTGCCACCGACAAAGGCTGGAATCTGTACGTCTGCGGCAACGGCGGGATGAAACCGCGTCACGCC
>NZ_JAJQTQ010000131.1 GCF_029081005.1 Halomonas elongata
CGGCTGCGAAGCGCGGGTGCGCTTCTTCGGCATGCAGTCGGAGACGCTGCCCTTCTATCAGATGGCCGATGGTCTGCTGCTGCCGACCCTCTACGATCCGTTCCCCAACGTCATTCTCGAAGCGATGGCCTGCGGTCTGCCGGTGATCACCACCACCGGCTGCGGCGGGGCGGAGTTTATCGTCGACGGCCACAATGGTTACGTCTGCGACGCTCTGGATATCCCGGCGCTACAGCAGGCGGTAATGGCCCTGCCCGCGCGCGCGCTGGGCTCCGCGGAAGGCGGTCACGCCCGCGAGCGCATTATGGCCTGCACCAGCGAGCGACTCTCAACCCAGCTGCTTTCTCTTTATCAGGATCTGGTGAAATAACGAT
>NZ_JAJQTQ010000132.1 GCF_029081005.1 Halomonas elongata
CTTGCGCCAGTGGGTCACAAGGCGCTTTATCTGCGGCAGCATTGTGGTGGTATCAAGCTGCGTCAGGCTGCCGTCCAGGCGGACGACCAGCCACACCGGGCGGCCATCCTGCTGTAATAATGAAGTGTTAACGCGGGCAAGGCGGACGCCTTCCTGAGGATGAAACTGGATCCCCAGAACGCGCAAAGTGGCAAACAGCGCCTGGCTTTGCTGTAGCGCGGTCTTATGCTGGTCATTCCAGACCCGCTGCCAGATATAGACCTGGCTGTCGGCGAGGGCGCCTGCGCTGGCAGCCAGCAGCAGAAAAAAAACGCCCGAACAGCGTAAATTGATCATGGCGACAATCCTTGTTGCCGGTGATGACTACCCGATT
>NZ_JAJQTQ010000133.1 GCF_029081005.1 Halomonas elongata
GCTCAGCTCAGCGGGCCGCTGATCAGCCCGCAGCTGGCTTTTCACCCCGGTGCGTTGCTGCGCTCGCGCGGGCGGGTGATCGACGCGCTGAATATTGACGAAATCCGCTGGCCGCTGGCCGGGGTTAAGGTCACTCAGCAGGGCGTCGATGGCCGCCTGCAGGCGATCCTTCGCGCCCATGAGCAGCAGATGGGCGACTTTACGCTGCATCTGGACGGTCAGGCGAGCGATTTTCTGCCCGACAGCGGCCGCTGGCAGTGGCGCTACTGGGGCGAGGGACATTTTACCCCGATGCAGGCGCGCTGGGATGTGAAGGGCAGCGGGGAGTGGCGCGACAATGCTATTACCCTGAGCAGCCTCTCCACCGGCTTCG
>NZ_JAJQTQ010000134.1 GCF_029081005.1 Halomonas elongata
TTACCGGCCAGGATCGACAGACCATTGGAGTCGTGTAGCGCCGGACGATAGTTAAGCGCCAGAGTAGGCTGGTTGGAACCGAACAGGAACATGCTGGTCAGCGGCGCCACGCCCAGTTTGCCCACTTTGTCACGCAGGTAAACTTTGGACTGGACATCTACCACGGTGTCGCGTCCCGGCATGATGACAAAGCGATAAGCGCCGGTTGCCCGCGGGGAGTCCAGCAGCGCATAGATAGTCAGACGTTTGTCGGTGGCTTTAGGACGCTCGATCCAGAACTCGCGAAAACGCGGGAACTCTTCGCCGGACGGCAGCGCGGTATCGATAGCCAGGCCGCGCGCGGACAGGCCGTAAACCTGACCCTGACCCAGCA
>NZ_JAJQTQ010000135.1 GCF_029081005.1 Halomonas elongata
TACCGGTCTCTTTGACCGGCGACAGCATATCGGCGCGCAGCCCGGCCATATCCAGCAGCGCCGGACGCCAGTCGCGGCTGAACAGATCGAGCATGCCGGTGGTGCCGGCGTTTGACGGGTCGACCGCCAGCTCGCCGGAAAGCTTCGCCGCCAGCCAGTCGCTGATCATGGTGATGGTTGCCGCTTTGCGGTAGATATCGGGGCGGTGGTGCGCCAGCCACAGCAGGCGCGGCATGGCGCTGAGCGCCAGGGTTTGTCCCGAGACCTCGTATACCTCGGATTCGAAGCGATAGTCGTGGATCTCCTTAAGCTCCGCCACTTCGCGGCTGGCGCGGGCATCGACGTTGGCGCAGGCCCAGATGGCCTCGCC
>NZ_JAJQTQ010000136.1 GCF_029081005.1 Halomonas elongata
CCACAGCGAAATGTGGTCGGGAACGGTATCCGGCCAGCCGACGGCGCCGAAGTAGATAGCATCGAAGCCCTGCAGCTGCTCGCGCCAGTCGTCCGGCATCATCTTGCCATAATGGGCGTAATATTCGCAGCTTGCCCACTCCATCTGCTCGAAGCTCAGCGACAGATCCCAACGCTGTGCGGCGGCTTGCAGCACGCGAATCCCTTCAGGCAGAACTTCTTTGCCAATTCCGTCACCCGGGATGGCGGCAATACGACAGGTTTTTTTCATTCCGGTTCTCACTTTTTAACGATGATGTTTGACCACCTGCCTATCCTATAATTGACTGGTTCATAATTAATCACGCTAACTGGTGAAACATAAAACACAG
>NZ_JAJQTQ010000137.1 GCF_029081005.1 Halomonas elongata
CAGCGGAGCAATTTCATGGCGGCAGAAATCGGTCACCTGAGCGGTGTTAAAGCGATGCCAGTCAAGATTAAGACCGTGGATCGACATCTCGCCCTGCGGCGCAGGCGATTCAATCTGCGACCAGTCGGTATAGGTATGACTCCAGAAGGTGCTCCACCAGGCCTGGTTGAGGTTCTCCAGGGTCTGGTAACGCGCCTTCAGCCAGTCGCGAAAACGGTTCTGGCAGAGATCGCAATGGCATTCACCGCCATATTCGTTGGAAATATGCCAGCCCAGCACCGCCGGGTGTGAGGAATAACGTTCTGCCAGCAGGGTATTGATTTGCAGGGTTTTCTCGCGATAGACCGGTGACGACATACAGTGGTTGTG
>NZ_JAJQTQ010000138.1 GCF_029081005.1 Halomonas elongata
GGTCTGTAGCTCAGTTGGTTAGAGCGCACCCCTGATAAGGGTGAGGTCGGCAGTTCAAGTCTGCCCAGACCCACCAAATTTGCGTGATACAGCGTTGCTTTGCGACTCGCATAGCAGGCTATGCGTCGCCACAAAGCGCCTTGTCTCACACAAATTACACTTATCTTGTTGCGATGATTTTTCTATCAGGCAAGACGAGCGATGAATGAACGAGGGAGTTGGCATCAGGCCAATGACCGAGTAAGTGAAGAAGCTCAACGCCGCCTGAGAGGAAAAGCAGAAGCAAGAAGGGGGCCTTAGCTCAGCTGGGAGAGCGCCTGCCTTGCACGCAGGAGGTCAGCGGTTCGATCCCGCTAGGCTCCACCAC
>NZ_JAJQTQ010000139.1 GCF_029081005.1 Halomonas elongata
CTCGATAGCCAGAAGATCTGTTAACGGATGGCCCGGTTGTGACCTCCGGGCCATCCGGATATCAGGAGAGAATATCCATCACTTCACGCAGCTTAGCGATGGCGATCTGCCCCGGCGCGGAGGCCTGACCAACGGTACCGAAGGTCATCGCCGAACCGAACAAGCGCCCGGTGACCCGGCTAACGCCACCGGATTTGCCCATCGACATGGTGATCAGCGGACGCGTCGCATACTTCTCTTTCATGGTCAGCGTGGCGGCGAGCAAGGTGAGTACGTCCTGCGGCGACTGCGGCATCACCGCGATCTTCGGCAGATCGGCCCCCAGATCCTGCATGCGGCGCAGGCGATAGATAATATCTTCCT
>NZ_JAJQTQ010000013.1 GCF_029081005.1 Halomonas elongata
GGCTTACGGCTTACGGCTTACGGCTTACGGCTTACGGCTTACGGCTTACGGCTTACGGCTTACGGCTTACGGCTTACCGAGGGTTTCCAGCGGCCAGCGGGGGACGGCCTGCATCTGCCCGGGTTCGTCGTGTTCGCCGGCGTGCAGGCGTTGCGCGCCCGCGTAGGCGATCATGGCACCGTTGTCGGTGCAGAATCGGCCGCGAGGATAGTAGACCCTGGCCTCGCGCTTGGTGGCTTCGCGTTCGAGGCGCTCGCGGAGGCGATGGTTGGCGCTGACGCCGCCGGCGACT
This sequence comes from Halomonas elongata, assembly GCF_029081005.1. Lineage (GTDB taxonomy): Bacteria > Pseudomonadota > Gammaproteobacteria > Pseudomonadales > Halomonadaceae > Halomonas > Halomonas elongata_B. Next base: position 293 of record NZ_JAJQTQ010000013.1, read on the forward strand.
ACCAGTCGCTTCAGGCCGGTGGCGTCGAGGGCGCGCCGGCACTTGATCGCCAGGGTATCGACCACTGCGTCCTCGAAGGCGCGTGCCACATCGGCGCGGGCCTGGTCGTCGAGGGCGCCTTCGGTCTCGAGCTGACGGATGGCGGTCAGGGTGTGGGTCTTGAGACCGGAAAAGCTGAAATCCAGGCCCGGACGATCGGTCATGGGACGCGGGAATCGCAGTCGGCCCGGGTCGCCCATTTCGGCGAGCCGGGCCACCGCCGGACCACCGGGGTAGTCCAGGTCGAGCATCTTGGCCGCCTTGTCGAAGGCCTCGCCGGCGGCGTCGTCCACCGACTCGCCGAGCAGGCGATAGCGTCCGATTCCCGCGACTTCCACCAGTTGGGTGTGTCCGCCGGAGACCAGCAGGGCCACGAAGGGGAAGTCGGGGGGATTGTCCTCCAGCATCGGGGCCAGCAGGTGGCCTTCCATATGATGTACGCCGAGCACCGGGATGCCGAGCGCCCGGGCCATGCCATGGGCGGTGCTGGCACCGACCATCAGCGCGCCGACCAGGCCTGGTCCGGCGGTGTAGGCGATGGCGTCGAGGTCCTGGCGGCTCGCGCCGGCGTCGTCGAGCACCCGCTGAATCAGTGGCAGCAGACGACGGGTATGGTCGCGGGAGGCCAGTTCGGGTACCACGCCACCGTATTCGGCGTGCATGGCAATCTGGCTATGCAGGGCGTCGGCCGCAAGGCCTCGCTCGGTGTCGAAGAGGGCGACGCCGGTTTCGTCGCAGGAGGTCTCGATGCCCAGTACGCGCATGGTCATGGCTCGGTGGATCGGAAATGACAGTATTCTACGCGTTTTGGGCGTGGGGCGGCAGGGGCCAATCGGCGAAACGGTTTGCATGGCAGCACCACGACGACTAGAATACTGTGCGCTGCAAGACTGGGTCGTGCGCCCGGGGCTCGCTTTTTTTCGTTTTCGCCGCGCTGCGGCTCGTCCGAGCGAAGCGTGATGAATGCCCCAAGGCGTGCGTTCGAACCGAACTCAAGTTTTCAAGGTAGGTGAGTGCTTAATGCCTTCTGTCAAAGTACGCGATAACGAGCCGTTTGACGTCGCGCTGCGTCGCTTCAAGCGTTCCTGTGAAAAAGCCGGTGTGCTCTCCGAAGTTCGCCGTCGCGAGCAGTACGAGAAGCCGACTGCGGAGCGCAAGCGCAAGGCGGCAGCTGCCGTCAAGCGTCACGCCAAGAAGCTCCAGCGTGAGCGCAAGCGTTTCGAACGGCTCTATTGATCCGTACTTGGGGCGGCCCTTCTCGGGTCGTCTCGGGAGGACGCCAAGCGGCCGCCAATCGGTGGCCGCTTGTTTTTGCGTCGTTCTTCTCGCTCTCGTTTTCTCCGCTCTCGGGATAGCCTGAATGGCTGGACAGATTCCCCAACGTTTCATCGATGACCTGCTGGCTCGTACCGATGTGGTCGACATCGTGGGGGAGCGGGTCAAGCTCAAGAAGACGGGGCGCAATCACTCGGGGCTGTGCCCCTTCCATCAGGAAAAGTCCCCGTCGTTCACCGTCAGCGCCGACAAGCAGTTCTATCACTGCTTCGGTTGCGGTGCCCACGGTAACGCTCTGGGCTTCTTGATGGAGTATGACCGCCTGCGCTTCCCCGAGGCAGTGGAGCAATTGGCCGCGCGGCTGGGACTCGACGTGCCTCGAGAGGGGGATGACGACCCTCGCCAGCAGGCCCGTGAGCGCAAGCGCAAGGAAGGTGTCAACCTGCTGGAGCTGGCGGCGAGCTTCTTTCGCGAGCGCCTGAAAATGCCGGAAGGAGAGGCGGCTCGTGCTTACCTCGACAAGCGGGGGCTCTCGCCTGAGGTGGTGCGCGATTTCGGCATCGGTTTCGCGCCCGCGGAGTGGGAGGCGATGCGCCGTCATCTCGGCGAGCGAGGCATCAGCGAGGCCGTTCAGATCGAGTACGGTCTCCTGGTGCATCGGGAAGACAGCGGGCGGACCTATGATCGTTTCCGCGACCGGGTGATGTTCCCGATTCGCGACATCCGCGGTCGTACCGTGGCCTTCGGAGGTCGGGTGCTGGGCGATGCCAAGCCCAAGTACCTCAACTCGCCGGAGACACCGGTATTTCACAAGGGACGCGAGCTCTACGGGCTCTATGAGGCGCGTCAGGCCAATGCTCGACTGGATCGACTGATGATCGTCGAGGGTTACATGGATGTGGTGGCCCTGGCCCAGTTCGGCATTCGCAATGCGGTGGCCACGCTGGGGACGGCGACCACCGAGGATCATCTGTCGCGGCTGTTTCGCGTGGTCGATGAAGTGGTGTTCTGCTTCGACGGCGACCGTGCCGGCCGTCAGGCAGCGGATCGGGCCTTGCGCACGGCGCTGCCAATGATGATCGACGGCCGTCAGGCACGCTTCCTGTTCCTGCCCGAGGGGGAGGATCCGGACACCCTGGTGCGTCGAGAGGGGGCCGATGCCTTCGAGGATCGTGTGACCTGTGCGAGCCCCCTGTCGGAGTTCCTGTTCGAACTGGCGGCACAGGGGCGTGACCTGGCGCGCATTGAAGAGCGTGAGCGGTATGCCAGTCAGGTGCTGGAGGCGATCGAACTCTTGCCCGAGGGAATGCTGAAGTCCTTGCTGTTGACGGAACTCTCGCGGCGTACAGGCGTCGACCAGTCAAGCTTCGAATCCTTGATGATGCGCCACGCCAACTCGGAACTCGGCGGTCGTCCGCCGGCCGATGAGGCCGTTCCGCCTCCGATGGCCGAGGCGGCACCGGTGGTGGGCGAGGCGCCGACAGCCGATGGGACCCTCGGATTGATGGCGCGTGCCCTGCAGTTGCTGGTGCATGAGCCGGGATTGGTCGATCGCCTGCCGGAGAGCGACGACTGGTGTGCCCATGAGGAGGCAGACGCCCGGCTGTGTCGTGAGGTGGTGCGCCTGCTCAAGGCCGGACGCTATCGCAGTGCCCAGGTGCTGCTGGCGCATTTTCACGGAACGCCGGAAGGCGAGCGTCTGGCGGCGCTGGCACGCCGTGAGCCCCTGGTGCCGAAGCGGCTGCGTGGTGTCGAGCTGGATAACTGGGTGGCGTACTTCCAGCGCCATCGTCGGCAGCGCTCCCCTCAGGAAGAGTACGACGCCCTGCTGGCTCGGAGTCGCACCGGCGAGCGGTTGTCACAGGAAGAACGGCAGCGGCTGAACGAATTGCTGATGGAGCTGAAGGGATGAGAGCCGTACTGCTGTCCGGGCAGGCCCTGACACCGCCGGGAAAAGTGGCGCGAGGGTTGATTTCTCTCCTACCATCACCACATTAAGAGCGTGACCAAACGGGACGCAACCGGACAAACTAACACACCTGAATGACCGCGCAAATACACCGAACTAGCAAAACAGTACGCTAAACCGCTATACTGTTCGGCTTATCGAGTTTTTCTCCGCCTCAGTGCTTCAGGTGCTTCATTCTTCTTCGTCGAGATAGGGTTTCTATGGCTGGAAATGCGCAGCAGCAGTCACGTCTGAAGGAGTTGATCGCGCGCGGCAAGGAACAGGGCTTCCTGACCTATGCCGAGGTCAACGACCATCTACCCGAGGATATCGCCGACCCGGATCAGGTGGAAGACATCATCGGCATGATCAACGACATGGGTATCAATGTCGTCGAGGAAGCCCCCGACGAAGACACCCTGATGATGGCCGATCAATCCACCGACGAGTCGGCGGCCGAGGAGGCCGTGGCGGCGCTGGCGGCGGTGGAAAGCGATGTGGGTCGAACCACCGATCCGGTGCGCATGTACATGCGCGAAATGGGGACCGTGGAGCTGTTGACCCGCGAAGGCGAGATCGAGATCGCCAAGCGCATCGAGGAAGGTACCCGCGAGGTGATGTCGGCGCTGGCCTACCTGCCCGGCGCCGTGGATTCCATCCTCGACGCCTATGATGCCACTCAGGATGAAGAGGCCCCGGGGCGCCTTTCCGACCTGTTCTCGGGCTTCATCGACCCCGACGAGGGCATCCCCGGCGTGGCCGAGGCGGACGTGCCGGAGCCCGAGCCCGAGCGGAGTGCCGCGGGCGGCGAGGCGTCCGACGAGGATGACGACGCCGAGGAAGAAGAATCCGGCGGCGGCCCGGATCCCGAGGAGGCGAAGGCTCGCTTCGAGCAGATCCGTGAACAGAACGAGGCAGCGCGCCGCGCTATCGAGGCGCATGGTCGCGATGCCAAGCAGGCTCAGAGCGAACTGGCGCGGCTCGCCGAGCTGTTCTCGCCGATCAAGCTGGTGCCCAAGCATTTCGAGCGCCTGGTCGGCCAGGTGCGCATCAGCGTCGAGCAGGTGCGTGCCCAGGAAAAGGCGATCATGCAGCTGTGCGTCAAGAAGGCGAAGGTGCCGCGCAAGACCTTCATCAAGTCCTTCCCGGGCAATGAATCCCGTCAGGACTGGCTGGATGATTTCATGGCCGAGAACGCCAGGCACGCCGACCGTCTCGCGCCGTGGAAGGGCGATATTCAGCGCGCCCAGCGCAAGATTGCCTTCGAGGAAGAGATGGTGACGCTGCTGGTGACCGATCTCAAGGAAGTCAACCGCAGGCTCTCCATTGGCGAGGCCAAGGCGCGCCGGGCCAAGAAGGAAATGGTCGAGGCCAACCTTCGCCTGGTGATCTCCATCGCCAAGAAGTACACCAACCGTGGCCTGCAGTTCCTGGACCTGATCCAGGAAGGCAACATCGGCCTGATGAAGGCCGTGGACAAGTTCGAATATCGTCGCGGCTACAAGTTCTCGACCTACGCCACCTGGTGGATTCGCCAGGCGATCACTCGCTCGATCGCCGACCAGGCGCGGACCATCCGTATCCCGGTGCACATGATCGAGACCATCAACAAGCTCAATCGCGTTTCGCGTCAGATGCTGCAGGAGATGGGTCGCGAGCCGACGCCCGAGGAACTTGGCGAGCGCCTCGAGATGCCCGAGGACAAGGTGCGCAAGGTGCTCAAGATCGCCAAGGAGCCGATCTCCATGGAGACGCCGATCGGTGACGACGATGATTCGCACCTGGGCGATTTCATCGAAGACGGCACCATGATGCTGCCCATCGATTCGGCTACCGGCGAGGGGTTGATCGAGGCCACCCGCAATGTGCTCGGTGGTCTGACGGCACGTGAGGCCAAGGTGCTGCGCATGCGTTTCGGTATCGACATGAACACCGACCATACTCTCGAAGAGGTCGGCAAGCAGTTCGACGTGACCCGCGAGCGGATTCGCCAGATCGAGGCCAAGGCGCTGCGCAAGCTGCGTCATCCATCGCGTTCCGAGCCGCTGCGTTCCTTCCTCGACGAATAGTCGCGGTCGGCAATCTTTGGCTCGATGCACGACGCCCGCGGGTTCTTCCCGCGGGCGTCGTCGTTCCGGCTCCTGGATTCTGCCCGGATGGGCGTCAGCGGTCGGGGCCGGCGGCGAGTCGACGGCGGATCAGCAGGACCAGCTCCAGCATGGCGAACAGCAACAGGGTGTAGCCGAACAGCTCGGTGATTTCCTCTGCCGCGTCCTTGAAGGCGCGCAGGTAGTGGTCGCCGAGGATCTGCTGCCACAGTGCACTGCGTCCATAGAGGCGAGAGAAGGCATAGGTGGTCAGGAAACCGGCCGCGAAGAGCCCGAAGGAGAAGGTGCCGGTGATCGACTCGAGCTCGGTCACGAAGGCGCGGCGCTGGCGAATCACCACGAACAGGATGGGCAGTACCAACAGGGTGACCAGCGTCTGCCAGGCACCATCGAAGACATGGGTGTCGAGCCAGGCATCCTGTTCCCGGATCAGTGACGCACCGAGCAGACCGACCAGCAGCAGGGCAACATTGGGCAGTTGGCGTTGTACGAGGCGCAAGGAAAGTGCCAGCCCTGTTGCCAGCAGCAGCAGGACGGATTGGGTGATTTCCGTGAAGCCCGATTCCGAGAACTGCACGTTGACGAGTCGATGAGCTTCCTGCATCACGCCCTCCATCAGGGCGGCGATGATCAGGAGGTAAGCCAGTGCCCTCAGGCAGGTGGCACGAAAGCTGATCCGGTCGGGAGAGGTCTTGGGCATCCGTCTTCTCGCGGCAGGGTGTATCGAAAGGCGCCATTATACGCATCTTGCCCTGTCGTCGCCCGGTCTCTACCGGGGGGAATGCTGCCTTCCCGCTTCTTCCACGATCCAGTCGTGAACGGCTTTCACGCGTCGGTCGTCCAGGGCGCCGGCGGCGTAGACGATACCGTAGTGCATGCCGGTGGCGACGCGACGCTCGAGGGGCGCAATCAGGGCGCCGGTATCCAGCTCGCTGGTGATCAGGGTCTGGCGGGCGATGGCCACACCCATGCCGGCGATGGCGGCCTCCATGGTCAGATGGTTGCGATTGAAGGTATAGCCACGATGAACGTTCACCGAAGGTGCCTCGATAGCGGCAAGATAGTGTTCCCATTCGCCATAGTCACGGCTTCCTCGCCAGGCGGTGACGTCGTGCAGCAGCGGATACCAGGCCAGGTCGTCGGGGCGACGCAAGGGCGGACGTCCACGCAGTAGCGAGGGAGAGCAGACCGGAAAGATGGTCTCCTCGATCAGGGGGGTGATGGCAAGGCCCGGTGTCTGGCCATCATTGAGATCCAGAGCGAGATCGAAATCGCCTTCCCGCAGCGAGGTGCTGCTGTCTTCGGCGGTGACGTGCAACTCGATGTCGGGGAAGCGCGCCTGTAGCCGAGGCAGGCGGGGCATTAGCCACTTGTTGAGAAAGGAGGGAACGCTGCGCAGCCGGATGATGCCGCTCATCACCCCGCTGCGCAGTCGTTTCACTTCGAGGCCCACGGCCTGATAGGCATCATCGACCACCGTCGCCAGCCGTCGGCCTTCCTCGGTCAGGGCGAGGCGACGAGGCAGGCGGCGGAACAGCTTGAAGCCCAGACGTTCCTCCAGCTGCTTGATCTGCTGACTGACCGCTCCGGTGGTGACGTGCAGCTCTTCCGCCGCCCGTGTGAAGGAGAGGTGGCGTGCGCTGACGGCGAAGACCTTCAGCCAGGCGTGGGTCTGAGAGTTGAGAAGACGGCTCATGGTTTAGTCATACTATACTGGAAGCGAGATATTCTCGATTGCCCCGGGGAAAACCTGGCCCCAACATAAGGGTCAAATGAAGTGAATGCCAGTTGGCTTTAGCCTGACTGACAGAAAGCGCCAGCGAAAGGCGTTCGATAAGCGCCTTCCTCCAGACCCTGACCACCGCGTCCACTCGGTCGCGCAATGAGGCACCACCATGGCAATCAGCGTCTTCGACTTGTTCAAGATCGGTATCGGCCCGTCGAGCTCCCATACGGTGGGCCCGATGCAGGCGGCTCATGATTTCGTCCAGGCGTTGCGTGGTCGCGACCTGCTCGAACGGGTGGCGCGGATCGAGATTCATCTACACGGCTCGCTCTCTGCCACCGGCAAGGGGCATGGCACCGATCGAGCGACCATCATGGGACTGATGGGCGAGCGTCCCGACCACATCGATCCGGCGATCGTCTCGCCCTGTATCGAGGAGCTGCTGGAATCCCAGACCCTGCTGCTTGATGGGCACCTGGCGATCCCCTTCGTCTGGGCCCGCGATCTGCAATGGCACGACGAGAGCCTGCCCTATCATCCCAACGCCATGACACTGGTAGCTCATGGCCATGCCGATGAGCTGTATCGCAATGTCTTCTACTCGGTGGGAGGCGGATTCGTGGTCGATCAGGGGCAGGTCGATCGGGATGAGCTGGATGCCGATACCACGGCCTTGCCTTATGAGTTCAATAGTGCCGCCGAACTGCTGGCGCTGTGCCGCTTGCATGACCTGCGCATCAGCGAGCTGATGATGGAGAACGAGAAGGCCTGGCGGGATGAGCCCGAGATCCGTGCCGGTCTCTGGCGAATCTGGGAAGCCATGCAGGACTGTGTCAACCAGGGGTTCGCGCACGAGGGCATCCTGCCCGGCGGTCTCGAGGTCAAGCGCCGCGCGTCTGCCCTGCATCGACGGCTGCTGGCGATGGAGGACGACGCCAGCCTGATCACCACGACGTTTTCCGCCATGGACTGGGTCAATGTCTTCGCCCTGGCGGTGAACGAGGAAAATGCCGCCGGCGGACGCATGGTCACCGCGCCCACCAACGGTGCGGCGGGCATCATTCCGGCGGTGTTGCACTATTACATGAAATTCCAGCAGGACGCCTGCGAGCGCAACGTGGTGGATTTCCTGCTGACCGCCGGTGCGGTAGGCATCCTGTGCAAGAAGAATGCGTCCATTTCCGGTGCCGAGGTGGGGTGCCAGGGTGAGGTGGGCTCCGCCTGCGCCATGGCCGCTGCCGGACTCACCGAAGTGATGGGAGGCAGTGTCGGCCAGATCGAGAACGCCGCCGAGATCGGTCTCGAGCACAATCTGGGCCTGACCTGCGACCCGGTGGGTGGCCTGGTGCAGGTGCCCTGCATCGAACGCAACGCCATCGCCTCGGTCAAGGCAATCAATGCCACCCAGATGGCCCTGCGCGGCGATGGCGAGCACTTCATTTCCCTGGACAAGGCCATTCGCACCATGCGCGATACCGGCGCCGACATGCAGGAGAAGTACAAGGAAACCTCCAAGGGCGGTCTGGCCGTCAACGCCATCGAGTGCTGAACGATCTCTCTGTCGGGCGGCAAGGGCCGCCCTGTCTGGCGCGTCGCTTCGGTGGCGCGCCTTTTTTGTTTGCAACCTATTGAAATAGCGGCATCTACGCCATTGGTCGAGTTTAACGTTTCGATGGTTGCCGGCCCTCGTTTCGTCCTCTAGCTTACGTTGACGTAAAGGTTAAAGAGTCTTCGAGACTCGGGCCTCGATGCCGGCGACCACGTCATGGTCTCGGTTTACAACAATGACAACAGTAACCTAATGACGGGCCGCCCCGGCGGCCTCGAGAGGACCTCACATGACCCAGGAGTTCGTGCTCGAGACTCGCGGGTTGACCAAGGAGTTTCGCGGTTTCACCGCCGTGGACGACGTCGACCTGCAGATTCAGGAAGGTCAGATCCATGCCTTGATCGGCCCGAACGGGGCCGGCAAGACCACCGTCTTCAACCTGCTCACCAAGTTTTTGCCGCCCACGCGTGGCGAGATTCTCTATCGTGGCAAGCCGATCACCGGCATGCGGGCCAACGAGATCGCTCGGCTCGGTTTGGTGCGTTCCTTCCAGATCTCGGCGGTGTTCGCCCACATGACGGCGCTGGAGAACGTGCGGGTGGCCCTGCAGCGCAAGCTCGGCACCTCCTTCCATTTCTGGAAATCCGAGAAGAGTCTGGAGCCCCTCAACGAGCGGGCCCTGGCGCTGCTCGAGGAAGTCGATCTCCAGGACTATGCCGACGTGCTCACCGTGGAGATGCCCTACGGGCGCAAGCGCGCCCTGGAAGTGGCCACCACCCTGGCTCTGGAGCCCACGGTGATGCTGCTCGACGAGCCGACCCAGGGCATGGGCGCCGAGGACGTCGATCGCATCGTCGCGTTGATCCGTCGGGTCTCGGCCGGGCGCACCGTGCTGATGGTGGAGCACAACCTCAGCGTGGTCAGCCGGCTGTGCGATCGCATCACCGTGCTGGCGCGTGGCGCGGTACTGGCCGAGGGCGACTATGCCAGCGTCTCCGCCGACCCGCGGGTGCGCGAGGCTTATATGGGCAGCGAGACGACATCAGAGGAGGCCGAGGCATGACGGAGGCCGCACTGGAGTACCGAGACCTCGATGGTGCCGAGATGCTGCGCGTCCGTGACCTGCATGCCTTCTATGGCGAGTCGCACATTCTTCATGGTGTCGATTTCGACGTGCGGCGCGGCGAGCTGGTGACCCTGCTGGGGCGCAACGGTGCCGGGCGCAGCACCACCCTCAAGGCGATCATGAACATGGTCGGTCATCGCACCGGCTCCATCGTCATCAACGGCAACGAGACGTTGGCCATGCGGCCGCATCGCATTCCGCGGCTGGGCGTGGGCTACTGCCCGGAGGAGCGCGGCATCTTCGCGAGCCTCGACGTCGAGGAAAACCTGTTGCTGCCGCCCACGGTGCGCTCCGGGGGGATGGATCTCGACGAGATCTACGCGATGTTCCCCAACCTCCAGGAGCGGCGCCGCAGCCAGGGCACACGGCTCTCCGGTGGCGAGCAGCAGATGCTGGCCATGGCGCGCATCCTGCGCACCGGGGCCCGCTTGCTGCTGCTCGACGAGATCACCGAGGGCCTGGCGCCGGTCATCAATCAGGCGCTGGGCGAGGTGCTCGTCAAGCTCAAGGCGCGTGGCATGACCATTGTGCTGGTGGAGCAGAACTTCCGCTTCGCCGCGCCGCTCGCCGATCGCCACTTCGTCATGGAGCACGGCCGCATCGTCGAGGAGATCTCGGCGGCCGAGCTGCCGTCTCGGCGTGAGCATCTGAATTCCCTGCTGGGGGTCTGACGGCAACGCCGCCGCCCCGGCCACTCCACCATCTCTCGACAACAACAAACCGCCCCTCGGGGGCATGGAGAGCACGATGACCTTCAATAAGCGCACTCTCGCCGGCGTCATTGCTGTCGCCACCACCGCCCTGGCCACCGGCACCGCCCAGGCCCAGATGAGCGACGATGCCGTACGGATCGGCTACCTGGCCGACATGTCCGGCACCTATCGCGACCTGGCCGGCCCCGGTGGTCTCGAGGCCCTGAACATGGCCATCGAGGACTTCGGCGGCGAGGTGGGCGGGGTGCCCATCGAGATATTCAGCGCCGACGACCGCAACAGCGCCGACGTGGGCGCCAACACCGTGCGCGGCTGGATCGACCAGGAAAATGTCGACCTGGTGGGCGGCATGGTGGCCTCCTCGGTATCCATCGCCGTGACCAAGGTGCTCGAGGAGGCGAACGGCCTGGCCATCATCTCCGGCTCCGCCGCTTCCAGTATCACCAACGAGCACTGCACGCCGAACCACATCCACTGGGTCTACGACACCTACCCGCTGGCCAACGGCACCGCCAAGGCAGTGGTCGAGCAGGGCGGCGACAGCTGGTTCATGCTCACCGCCGACTATGCCTTCGGCCATGCCCTGGAGGGCGACGTGACCAAGGTGGTGGAGGAGAACGGCGGCGAGGTGGTCGGCGGGGTGCGCCATCCCTTCCCGACCAGCGATTTCTCGTCCTACATCCTCCAGGCCCAGGGCTCCGGGGCGGAGATCGTCGGCCTGGCCAATGCCGGCTCCGACACCGTCAACGCCATCAAGACCGCCAGCCAGTTCGGCCTGACCCAGAGTGGCCAGCAGCTCGCCGGCCTGCTGATCTTCCTCAACGATGTCCATGCCATGGGCCTCGAGGCCACACAGGGCCTGTTGCTGACCACCGGCTGGTACTGGGACATGGACGAGGCGTCCCGCGAGTGGGCCGAGCGCTACTTCGAGCGCGTCGGGCGCATGCCGACCATGGTCCAGGCCGGGGTCTATTCCAGCACCATGCACTATCTGAACGCCGTGGAGGCCGCCGGCACCGACGAGCCGGAGGTGGTGCGGGCCAAGATGGCCGAGACCCCGGTGGAGGACTTCTTCGCCCGCAATGGCCGCATTCGCGCGGACGGCCGCATGGTTCACGACATGTACCTGGCCGAGGTGAAGTCGCCGGCCGAGTCCACCGGCGAATGGGACCTCTACGAGATCAAGAGCACCATCCCTGCCGATCAGGCCTACCGCCCGCTCGACGAGAGCCAGTGCGACCTGGTCAACCAGTGAGCTGAGGCGCAGTGTTTCCCTGACGGCGAGGAGGCCCTTCTTATGACCATGATATTCGGGGTGCCGCTGGCGGTATTCATGGGCCAGCTGATGCTGGGCCTGATCAACGGCGCCTTCTATGCCCTGCTGAGTCTGGGGCTGGCGGTGATCTTCGGCCTGCTGAAGATCATCAACTTCGCCCACGGCGCCCAGTACATGCTGGGCGCCTTCGCGGCCCTGCTGGGCCTTCAGTACCTGGGCCTCGACTACTGGCTGGCGCTGCTGCTGGTGCCCCTGGTGGTCGGCGGGCTCGGCATGGTGATCGAGCGCACCATCCTGCGCCGCATCGCCCATCTCGACCATCTCTACGGCCTGCTGCTGACCTACGGCCTGGCGCTGATCTTCGAGGGCACCCTGATCAACCTCTTCGGCGTATCCGGCGCCAGCTATCCGGTGCCCGAGGCACTGCAGGGGGGCCTCAACCTGGGCTTCATGTTCCTGCCCACCTACCGCGGCTGGGTGCTGGTCGCGGCGCTGGCGGTGTGTCTCGCGACCTGGTTCATCATCGAGCGCACCCGCCTCGGCGCCTACCTGCGGGCCGGCACCGAGAACCCGGCGCTGATGCAGGCGTTCGGTGTCAACGTGCCCCAGCTGGTCACCCTGACCTACGGCTTCGGGGTGGCGCTGGCGGCCTTCGCCGGGGTGCTGGCCGCGCCTCTCTATCCGGTCTCGCCGACCATGGGCTCGAGCCTGTTGATCGTGGTCTTCGCCGTGGTGGTAATCGGCGGCATGGGCTCGATCCTCGGTGCCATCCTCACCGGCCTGGGCATGGGCCTGGTCGAGGGGCTGACCAAGGTGTATTACCCCGAGGCCGCCAACACTGTGATCTTCCTGGTGATGATCCTGGTGCTGATGCTGCGTCCCGCGGGACTCTTCGGCAAGGAGGCATGACATGATGGCCACCACCCAGACCCCTTCCCCCTCGATGAAGCGGCGCCGGCGCGCCCGGCAGCGACGTGGCGCCCTCTACCTGGTCCTGCTGGTCGTCGGCCTGGCGGCACCCTTTGTCGCCTATCCGGTGTTCCTGATGAAGGTGCTGTGCTTTGCGCTGTTCGCCTGTGCCTTCAACCTGCTGCTGGGCTATGCGGGCCTCCTGTCGTTTGGCCACGCGGCCTTCCTGGCCACCGGCGGCTATGTCACCGGCTATCTGCTGTCGAGTCATCCGGCGTTGCCTCCGGAAGTCGGCATCCTCGCCGGGACGCTGGCTAGCCTGGTGCTGGGGCTGGCATTCGGCGCCCTGGCGATCCGTCGCCAGGGTATCTACTTCGCCATGGTGACTCTGGCCCTGGCCCAGATGATGTTCTTCTTCTACATTCAGGCCCCTTTCACCGGCGGTGAGGATGGCCTGCACGGTGTGCCTCGGGGACATCTCTTCGGCCTGGTCGACCTGTCCAGCAACCTGGCCATGTACTACTTCGTGTTCGCGGTCTTCGTGATCGGCTTCGCCATCATCCAGCGGACCGTGCACTCGCCCTTCGGCCAGGTGCTCAAGGCGATCCGCGAGAACGAACCGCGGGCCGTGTCGCTGGGCTACAACGTCGATGCCTACAAGCTGCTGGCCTTCGTGATCTCGGCGGGTCTGGCCGGCCTGGCGGGTGCCACCAAGACGCTGGTCTTCCAACTGGCCTCCCTCACCGACGCCCACTGGCACATGTCCGGCGAGGTCATCCTGATGACCCTGCTCGGCGGGGTGGGCACCCTCTTCGGCCCGCTGATGGGCGCGGGGCTGGTGGTCAGCCTGCAGACGCAGCTCGCCCAGTCGCCGCTGGGCAACTGGGTCAGCGTGATCCTGGGGGCGATCTTCGTGATCTGCGTGCTGAGCTTTCGCAGCGGCATCGTCGGCGAGATCGACAAGATCGTGCGCAAGAACTTCAAGTGAGAGCGCTCTACCCTGGGGCGTTCGTCATGTGCTCGATCGGTGCTGTGCCGGCAGGCTCGGACCGAGTTCGGCGACCAGGTAGTCGAGGAACTGGCGAACCTTGGGAGAGCGGTGTCGATGGCGAGGGTAGACGGCCCACACCGCGGTGTCGTCGTGCCGGTAGGCATCGAGCACGCTGATCAGCTCGCCCCTGGCCAGGTGGTCGTCGACATAGTAGTCGGGCAACTGGGCAAGCCCGAGTCCCTTGAGAGTGGCGTCGAGCAGGGCCGGTCCGGAGTTGCCGCGCCAGGGACCGTCGATGCGTATCTCGCGGCGGATGCCGTTGACGTCGAAGCGCCAATGGTCACGGGTGCCCACCAGGCAGCGATGGCGTGACAGCTCGGAAAGGGCGTGAGGCTGGCCGTAATGGGTGAAATAGTCCGGCGAGCCGACCACGTACTCGCGTCGCTCGCATAGTCGCCGGGCGATCAGCGTCGAGTCCTGGAGCGTGCCCATGCGAATGGCGATGTCGAAGCCTTCGTCGATGATGTCGACTCTCCGGTTGGTGAAGTGCATGTGCACCTCGAGCTGCGGGTGGCGGCGCATGAAGTCATGGACGAGGGGCGCCAGGTAGCGTTCGCCGAAGGTGGTGGCGCAGGTCAGGCCGAGCAGGCCGCTGGGACGGGTCTGGAGTTCCTTGACCGCCGCTTCGGCTTCGCGGAAGCCGTCGAACAGGTGGTGACAGTGCTGGTAATAGAGGCGGCCGGCCTCGGTCAAGCGAATGCGGCGTGTCGTTCGGTAGAGCAGGGGCGTGTCCAACTGGTTTTCCAGTTGGCTGACCAGCCGGCTGACGTGGGAGCTCGAGACCCTCAGTCGCTCGGCGGCGGCATTGAAGGCGCCCAGGCGCACGACTTCGATGAAGGCTTCGACCCGATCCCAGCGTTGCATGTTGGCGTTCTCGCTCCATTGTTGCCAGGTGACAATAATGTCATGCGTTTGATGCAGTTTATACCGGCCGGCACTCTTGCCTAGACTTCAGGGATGCCAATCACCCACCGAGAGGATGGATCATGAAGTCTCGTGCCGCCGTGGCCCTGGAAGCGGGCCAGCCCCTGCAGTTGACCGAGATCGATGTCGAGGGCCCGAAGTCCGGCGAGGTGCTGGTGCGCATGGCCGCCACCAGCGTCTGCCATACCGACGCCTATACCCTGTCCGGTGCCGATCCGGAGGGCAATTTCCCCGCGGTGCTGGGCCATGAGGGGGCCGGTGTCGTCGAGGAAGTGGGCGAGGGCGTGACCAGCCTCAAGCCTGGTGACCACGTCATTCCGCTCTATACCGCCGAGTGCGGCAAGTGCAAGTTCTGCCTGTCCGGCAAGACCAACCTGTGTGGCTCGGTGCGCGCGACCCAGGGCAAGGGCGTGATGCCGGATGGCACCAGCCGCTTTTCCCTCGAAGGTCAGAAGCTGCACCACTACATGGGCTGCTCCACCTTCAGCGAGTACACGGTACTGCCGGAGGTGTCGCTGGCTTCGGTATCGAAGCAGGCGCCCATGGACAAGATCTGCCTGCTGGGCTGCGGTGTCACCACCGGCATCGGTGCCGTCATGAACACCGCCAAGGTGGAGCCGGGTTCGACGGTCGCGGTGTTCGGCCTGGGCGCCATCGGCCTGGCGGTGATCCAGGGGGCGGTGATGGCCAAGGCGAGCCGCATCATCGCCATCGACGTCAATCCCGAGAAGTTCAAGCTCGCTGAGCAGTTCGGTGCCACCGAGTTCGTCAATCCCAAGGATCACTCGGCCTCCATCCAGGAAGTGATCGTCGACCTGACCGACGGCGGTGTCGATTACTCGTTCGAGTGCATCGGCAACGTCAACGTCATGCGCTCGGCGCTGGAATGCTGCCACAAGGGATGGGGCGAGTCGATCATCATTGGTGTGGCCGGCGCCGGCGAGGAGATTTCCACCCGTCCGTTCCAGCTGGTTACCGGTCGTGTCTGGAAGGGCTCCGCCTTCGGTGGCGTCAAGGGGCGCACCGAGCTGCCGGGTTATGTGGATCGCTACATGAACGGCGAGCTGAACATCGACGACTTCATCACCCACGACATGCCCTTCGAGGAGATCAACGAGGCCTTCGAACTGTTGCACCGGGGTGAGAGCATTCGCACTGTGCTGCACTATTAACCTGGCAATCAAATAGATCGTCCTGATCTATTTGATTGTCGCCCGCACCACATCTGGCGCAGATGCGTGGATCTTCTGGTGTGGCGCGGGCTCGCGCTGGCCTGACGGCTGGCGGCGGCACTTCCCTGTGCCGCGATTAACCCGACATAAACGCTTGCCGGGTTAATATGGATACGCGCCCGATGCCGCGCGAAGGGCTCGACACGCGCCTGATAGCGCGCGAACCGTAATGACTGATTCACGCTTGGTGTCGTTCGAGTCGCATCGATCGATGCGACCACGGCACCGGGCGAATCTCCTGAGGAGTCGCTCATGACCATGACCGAACACCTTGAACTGGTCTCGGCCAACCGCAGTTTCGGTGGCTGGCACAAGCGCTATCGCCATCGTTCGCGGGCGCTGGATTGCGAGATGGTGTTCGCCATCTATCTGCCGCCCCAGGCCGAGACCGAGCGCGTGCCGCTGCTGTGGTGGCTGTCGGGCCTGACCTGCACCGACGAGAACTTCATGCAGAAGGCCGGTGCCCAGCGCCTGGCCGCCGAGCTGGGGATCGCCATCGTCTGCCCCGACACGAGCCCCCGAGGGCTGGACTTGCCGGGCGAGCATGACAGTTACGATTTCGGTTCCGGTGCGGGATTCTATGTCAATGCCACCGAGGCACCCTGGAAGGATCACTACCGGATGTACGACTATGTGGCCGAGGAGTTGCCGTCGGTGGTGCGCCAGCACTTCCCGGTCAATGGCCGCGAATCGATCAGCGGACACTCCATGGGAGGACATGGGGCCTTGATCATGGCCCTGCGCCGTCCTGGCCACTATCGCGCGGTGTCGGCGTTCGCGCCGGTCGTCAACCCGACCCAGAGTCCCTGGGGGCGCAAGGCCTTCAGCGCCTATCTGGGCGAGGACGTCAGTCGCTGGACCCAGTACGATGCCTGTGAGCTGGTGGCACGCGGTGCCTCCCGCCAGCCGCTGTTCATCGATCAGGGCGAGGCCGACGATTTCCTGGACGAGCAACTGTGTCCGGCACGGCTGGAGGCGGTATGCGCCGAGCATGATCATCCGCTGACGCTTCGCCGTCAGCCCGGCTATGACCACAGCTACTTCTTCATTGCCAGCTTCATCGATGATCATCTGCGCTATCACGCCGAGCGCCTGCACGCCTAGCCCCTGTACGCCTGGTGTCTCGGTACTGACATTTTTTCTCGTGACTCGCGCGCCGGCCCATACCTGGGCCGGCGCGCTTGTTGGCGATGTCGTGTCGTATCCGGAAACGTCATGCACATATCCAGAACCGACGTCATTGTCGCAGGACAGCGGGAAAGGAGGCGCCGATAGGCAAATTTGACATGCCAGAAAACGACACAAGGATTACATTCTGAAGTGAGCTTGTCTGATCGCGACAGGCGGCTCGGTCAACGGCGTCAGACGCCTTTCGACAATAACAAGACAGTTTCACGACAACCGTGCTGGAGTTTCAAGATGACAACCACCGCCCAGGCCCCGCCCAAGGCCGCCCCCCAGACCCTGGGGTTTCTGCTGCTGGAAAACTTCACCCTGATCTCGCTGGCCTCGGCCATCGAACCGTTGCGCATGGCCAACCAGTTGGCCGGCCGAGAACTCTATCGCTGGTACACACTGAGCATGGATGGCAATGCGGTGCGCGCCAGCGATGGCCTGCAGGTCACGCCAGATGCTTCCACCACGGTACCGTTGGCGCTGGATACAGTGATCGTCTGCGGCGGCGTGGCCCCGCATCGTAGCGTCCAGCGCGAACATGTCGGCTGGCTGCAGGCCCAGGCGCGTCGGTCGCGTCGACTGGGATCGGTGTGCACGGGCAGCTGGGCACTGGCCAGGGCGGGGTTGCTGGACGGTTTCGAGGCCAGCGTCCACTGGGAGTGCCTGGCCGCCATGCAGGAGGCCTTTCCCAAGGTGGCGTTGACCACACGGTTGTTTTCCATCGATCGCGATCGGGCCACGTCTTCCGGTGGCACCGCACCACTGGACATGATGCTGACGTTGATCGGGCGGGACCATGGTCGGGAACTGTCGGCGGGCATCTCCGAGATGTTCATCTATGATCGCGTGCGGGGTGAGCAGGATCAGCAACGCGTGCCGCTCAAGCATGTGCTGGGCACCACCCAGCCGAGGCTGCTGGAGATCGTCGCGTTGATGGAAGCCAACCTGGAGGAACCGATCAGCCTCGATGAGCTGGCCGATTACGTGAATGTCTCGCGGCGCCAACTGGAGCGCCTGTTCCAGAAGAACCTGCATTGCTCCCCATCGCGCTACTACCTTAAACTGCGCCTGACACGGGCTCGCCAACTGCTCAAGCAGACCCCGATGTCGATCATCGAGGTCGCATCGGCCTGTGGTTTCGTGTCCACGCCGCACTTTTCCAAGTGTTATCGCGAATACTTCGGCATTCCGCCGCGTGATGAGCGGCTGAGCAGCAGCGCCGTGGAACTGGTCCCCCCGGTGCGACTGGGCGAGGAGGCGGCGTCGATGCTGCAGACGGCGGCCGCGTTCGAAGCGCTGCCCGGTGAACCGGTTTCCTCCGCCATGACGGCCCTGGATCAGGCACGGGGCGAGCCTACCTATGCCAGCGTGAGATTGAGAACATGAGAGGAAACACTGTTTAAATGCCTGCGCGTGCAAATCGCTGCGTTGCGCGGTACTCGAAAGCTCACCTAACGTGATGTTATGCCTCGCTTTCTGTGTTCCGGGCGCCTTGCGCTTCACGACGCTCGGCAATTTATTCAGCGTTTCCTGAGAGAGGCTTGATGCGGGAGTGGCTGCGACGGGCGGCTCGGGTCCTGGGGCTCGCGCTGCTGGGGTGGGTGGGGCTGTCCGTCCTGCTGGTCCTGATGTTCCGGGTGGTGCCGGTTGCCGGCTCCATGGTGATGGTCGAGCGCAAGGTGGAAGCCTGGCTCGCCGGTGACACCCTCGACATTCGGCAGCAGTGGCGCCCCTGGTCGCAGCTTTCCGACAACGCCAAGCTGGCGGTGATCGCCGCCGAGGATCAGCGGTTTCCGGCGCATCATGGCTTCGACTTCGTCGAATTGCGCCGTGCCGTGATGGCGAGCCTGAACGGCGATGACCTGCGGGGCGCCAGTACCCTCAGCCAGCAGACCGCCAAGAACCTCTTCCTCTGGACCGGCCGCAACTGGGTTCGCAAGGGACTCGAGGCCTGGTTCACCTTGCTTCTCGAGCTGCTCTGGCCCAAGGAGCGCATTCTCGAGGTCTATCTCAATATCGCCGAATGGGACAGCGGTGTCTTTGGCCTGGAGGCGGCGGCGCAGCACTATTTCGGCGTCTCCGCGGTCGAGCTGACGTCCGCCCAGGCCAGCCGCCTGGCGGCGATCCTTCCCAATCCCCGTGGCTGGAGCGCTTCCCGCCCGAGTTCCTACGTGCTTCAACGCAGTGACTGGATCCGTGGCCAGATGCGCAATCTGGGCCATGCTTATCTGGAGCGTCTTTAAGTTTCCGTGGCCGAGCTGTCGCGATCACGACGCTCGTGACGTTTTTGGGATTTTTACGGTCGCTCCCAGGCGCCGGGCCTGGGGGGGCGAGGGATATGCTGCCGGCGTGATCATGCATCAACCGGAGCCCCGCCATGACCCCCGCCGAGCTGCACCAGGACGCCATCGTCATCGATGGTCTGATCATCGCCAAGTGGAATCGCGAACTCTTCGAGGACATGCGCAAGGGCGGACTGACGGCCGCCAATTGCACCGTCTCCGTCTGGGAGGGGTTCCAGGCCACCGTCGACAACATCGTCGCGACCAACGCCCTGCTGGCCGAGTCCAGTGACCTGGTGCGTCCCGTGCATACCACGGCGGATATCACCCGGGCCAAGGAAGAAGGCAAGACCGGCATCATCTATGGCTTTCAGAATGCCCATGCCTTCGAGGACCAGATCGGCTACGTCGAGATCTTCAAGCGCCTCGGCGTCGGTATCGTGCAGATGTGCTACAACACTCAGAACCTGGTGGGGACCGGCTGTTACGAGCGTGACGGTGGCCTGTCGGGGTTCGGCCGCGAAATCGTCGCCGAGATGAACCGCGTGGGCATCATGTGCGATCTCTCCCATGTCGGCGAGAAGACCTCCACCGAAGTCATCGAGGCTTCCGAGAAGCCGGTCTGCTATTCCCATTGCCTGCCTTCAGGGCTCAAGGACCATCCGCGCAACAAGTCCGACGAAGAGCTTAAGTTCATCGCCGACAATGGCGGCTTCGTCGGCGTCACCATGTTCACGCCCTTCCTGCGTGCCGGTATCGATGCCACCGTCGACGACTATGTCGAGGCCATCGAATACGTGATGAATATCGTCGGCGAGGATGCCATCGGTATCGGCACCGATTTCACCCAGGGCCAGGACCATGACTTCTTCGAGTGGCTGACCCATGACAAGGGCTATGCCCGTCGCTTGACCCGCTTCGGCAAGATCATCAACCCCGAGGGCATTCGTACCATCGGTGAGTTCGGCAACCTCACCGAGGCCCTGCTGCGGCGTGGCTTCAGCGAACACCAGGTGCGCAAGATCATGGGCGAGAACTGGGTTCGCGTGCTGAAGGATGTCTGGGGCGCCTAAGCGCGAGGGATGAGGAGCGAGGTGTGAGGGGATAGCCATCATGCCGTTCTCGACTGCTTATCGAAGCCCGAAGACCCGAGGTTATCTCAATAGCACATAGCGAGGGGCGCCGGGGGCAGGCCTGCCCCCGGATCAGCCCCGAGCGGTACTGCCAACGGCAAC
Organism: Halomonas elongata; assembly: GCF_029081005.1. Lineage (GTDB taxonomy): Bacteria > Pseudomonadota > Gammaproteobacteria > Pseudomonadales > Halomonadaceae > Halomonas > Halomonas elongata_B. Next base: position 20,862 of record NZ_JAJQTQ010000013.1, read on the forward strand.
TGCTTGAAGCCCCATAACAATCAGCAAGATTCGAGGAATACGATCGTGACCAAGATGGCCCCCGAACTGCCCATCGACGTGGACGTCGAGACCGGTGTCTGGACCACCGATGCGCTGCCCATGCTCTATGTGCCGCGTCACTTCTTCATCAACAACCACGTGGCCGTGGAAGAGGCGCTCGGCGCCGAGACGTATGCCGAGATCCTCTATGACGCCGGCTACAAGAGCGCCTGGCATTGGTGTGAAAAGGAGGCCGAATGCCACGGCCTGGAAGGCAAGGCGGTGTTCGAGCATTACATGACGCGGTTGTCCCAGCGTGGCTGGGGGCGATTCATCACCGAACACATCGATCTCGAAGCCGGTACCTGCCGGGTGCGGCTCGAGCACAGTGCCTTCGTCTATCAACTGGGCAAGGTCGGGCGCCGGGTCGAGTACATGTTCACCGGCTGGTTCGCCGGTGCCATGGACCAGATCCTCGCCGCTCGGGGCAGTCAACGGCGGACCATCGCGGAACAGACCCAGAGCGCCGCCGAGGCGGGATGTGACGTCGGCTACTTCGTCACCGTGCCGCGTGATACCCAGGACCAAGGCTGAGGAGAGAGACCATGGCGTTCGATGCGATGTTCCAGCCGATCCAGATCGGCAACCTGACCATTCGTAACCGGGTGGTGAGCACCGCCCATGCCGAGGTGCATGCCACCGATGGGGGCATGACCACGGAGCGTTACGTCAAATACTACGAGGAGAAGGCCAAGGGGGGCTGCGGGCTGTGCATCTGCGGCGGCTCCTCGATCGTCTCCATCGACAGTCCCCAGGCCTGGTGGAGCTCGGTGAACCTGTCCACCGATCGCATCATTCCGCACTTCCAGAATCTGGCGGACGCCGTGCACAAGCACGGCGGCAAGATCATGATCCAGATCACCCACATGGGACGTCGCTCTCGCTGGGACGGCTTCGACTGGCCGAACCTGCTGTCACCGTCCGGCATCCGTGAGCCGGTCCACCGTTCCACCTGCAAGACCATCGAGGAAGAGGACATCTGGCGGATCATCGGCGACTTCGCCCAGGCCGCGCGCCGGGCGAAGGAAGGCGGCCTCGACGGCGTCGAGCTCTCTGCCGTCCACCAGCATCTGATGGATCAGTTCTGGAGTCCACGGGTCAACAAGCGCACCGATCAGTGGGGTGGCAGCTTCGAGAATCGCATGCGATTCGGGATGGAGGTGCTCAAGGCCGTTCGCGAGGAAGTCGGCGACGATTTCGTGGTAGGCATGCGTATCTGCGGCGACGAGTTCCACCCGGACGGTCTGTCCCACGAGGACATGAAACAGATCGCCGCCTATTATGATGCCACCGGCCAGGTCGATTTCTTCGGTGTGGTCGGCTCCGGCTGCGATACGCACGACACCCTGGCGAACGTGATCCCCAACATGTCCTATCCGCCGGAACCATTCCTCCACCTGGCGGCTGGCATCAAGGAAGTGGTCAAGACGCCGGTGATTCATGCCCAGAACATCAAGGATCCGAATCAGGCCAATCGGATCCTCGAAGGAGGGCACGTCGACCTGGTGGGCATGACCCGGGCGCATATCGCCGATCCGCACCTCATCACCAAGATCAAGATGGATCAGGTCGATCGAATCAAGCAGTGCGTGGGCGCCAACTACTGCATCGATCGCCAGTATCAGGGCCTGGATGTGTTGTGCATCCAGAATGCGGCCACGTCTCGCGAGTACATGGGGATGCCGCACGAGATCGAGGCTTCCGAAGGCCCCAGGCGACGGGTGGTCGTGGTAGGGGGTGGCCCCGGGGGCATGGAAGCGGCCCGTGTCGCCGCCGAACGAGGGCACGAGGTGACCCTGTTCGAAGCCGCCGAACAGCTCGGGGGGCAGATCACCATCGCCGCCAGGGCGCCGCAGCGTGACCAGATCGCCGGCATCACCCGCTGGTATCAACTCGAACTGGCGCGGCTGGGCGTCGATCAGCGCCTGGGAACTCGGGCCGACGAGGCCACTATCCTCGACCTGCGTCCGGACGTCGTGGTGCTGGCCACGGGCGGCCGTCCCTTCCTCGAACAGTATGAGGAATGGGGCTACGACGAAGACATCGACAAGAGCCTGGTGGTCAGTACCTGGGACGTGCTCGAAGGTCGTGTCGAGCCGGGCAGGAACGTCTTGATCTACGACACCATCTGCGAATTTTCCGGTGTCTCGGCGGCGGACTACCTGGCCGACAAGGGAGCCAAGGTCGAGATCGTCACCGATGACATCAAGCCGGGATCCGCGGTAGGCGGTACTACCTTCCCGACCTACTACCGCAGCCTCTACGAGAAGGAGGTGATCATGTCCTCCGACCTGGGGCTTCACAAGGTCTACCGCGAGGGCGAATCCCTGGTGGCGGTGCTGGAGAACGAGTACACCGGCGTTCAGGAAGAACGAGTGGTCGATCAGGTCGTGGTGGAGAACGGCGTACGGCCCGATGAAGCGCTCTACTATGCCCTCAAGCCTCAGTCCCGCAACAAGGGGCAGGTGGATATCGAGGCGCTCTACGCCGCTCAACCACAGCCCTGCCTGTCGGAGGAGGGCGATGGTCTGTTGCTGTTCCGCCTGGGAGACTGCACCTCGCCGCGCAATACTCACGCCGCGATCTATGATGCCCTGCGTCTGTGCAAGGACTTTTAACCCCTAGCTGGAAGCCTGAAGCTTGAAACTGGAAGGAAAACCCGCGCTTTTCGCCCTTTCTTCCAGCTTTCGGCTTTCAGCTTCCAGCTCGCCGATGAGGTGAGACGAGATGCTCGATACCCTCCTGCCGATACTGATCTTCGCCGCGCTCGCGTTGGCGGTGATCGGCGCCGGGCGGCGCGTCCGCCTGTGGCGTCAGGGGCGGCCCGCGCGGGTCGACCTGCTCAAGGGACTCGCCGCCATGCCGCGTCGCTATCTGGTGGATCTGCACCATGTCGTGGCGCGGGACAAGGTGATGTCCAACACCCACGTGGCCACCGCCGGCGGCTTCGTCGCCGCCGCGGTGCTGATGATTCTGGTCCATGGATTGGGGCTGGCCGAAGGCGTGCTCGGTTGGCTGCTGTTGCTGGCCAGCGCCACCATGTTCGTCGGCAGTCTTTTCGTGGCGCGCCGTCGTCGCAATCCGCCGTCACGGCTTTCCAGGGGTCCGTGGATGCGCCTGCCCAAGAGCCTGATGGCCTTCTCGCTGAGCGTCTTCCTGATCACCTTACCGACGGTCGGCATACTGCCGGAAGACTTTGGACACTGGATCCTGGCCATCCTGCTGTCCGCCGTGCTGGTCTGGGGGCTGGGCGAAATGGTCTTCGGCATGGCCTGGGGCGGCCCGATGAAGCACGCCTTCGCCGGCGCCCTGCACCTGGCCTTCCACCGACGCGCCGAGCGCTTCGGGGAAGGCAATCGCTCCACCGGCCTCAAGGCCCTGGACCTGGACGACGAGAACGCCACCCTGGGTGTCGAGACGCCCAGCGACTTCACCTGGAACCAGCTGCTCGGTTTCGATGCCTGCGTGCAGTGCGGCCGCTGCGAGGCGGTGTGTCCGGCCTTCGCGGCCGGCCAGCCGCTCAATCCCAAGAAGCTGATCCAGGACATGGTGGTGGGCCTGGCCGGTGGCAGCGACGCCCGGTATGCCGGCAGTCCCTATCCGGATCGCCCGGTGGGCGAGCACCATGGCTCGCCGCATGGCCCCATCGTGGCTCGGGAAGGCAAGGCGCTGGTCGATGCCGAGACGCTATGGTCCTGTACCACCTGTCGGGCCTGTGTCGAGGAATGTCCGATGATGATCGAGCACGTCGATGCCATCGTCGACATGCGGCGTTTCCTGACGCTGGAGCATGGCCAGACGCCCGGCAAGGGGGCCGAGGTGCTCGACAACCTGATCGCCACCGACAATCCCGGCGGTTTCGATCCCGGCGCCCGGATGCACTGGGCCGCCGACCTGGAGCTGCCGCTGATGGCGCAGCAAGGCCAGGCCGAGGTGTTGCTGTGGCTGGGCGACGGCGCCTATGACATGCGTAACCAGCGGACCCTGCGTTCTCTGGTCAAGGTGCTGCGTGCTGCCGGTGTCGATTTCGCGGTGCTGGGCGACGAAGAGCGGGACAGCGGTGACGTGGCGCGCCGGTTGGGCGATGAGGCGACCTTCCAGTCGCTGGCCCGTCGCAACATCGCCACGCTGTCGAAATACCGCTTCGAGCGCATCGTCACCTGTGATCCACATAGTTTCCATGTGCTGGGCAACGAGTACGGCGAACTGGGCGGCGACTATGCCGTTTCCCATCACAGCACCTTCATCGCCGAGCTGCATGATGCCGGGCGCCTCGAATTCCGTGCCTGGAAAGGGGGGCGTGTGACCTATCACGACCCCTGTTATCTCGGACGCTACAACGGCGAATTCGAGGCACCGCGCAATGTGCTCAAGGCGCTGGGCATCGAGGTGGCCGAGATGCAACGCTCCGGTTACCGTTCGCGCTGCTGTGGCGGCGGTGGTGGCGCGCCGATCACCGATGTGCCCGGCAAGCAGCGGATTCCCGACATGCGCATGGGCGATGTCCAGGAAACCGGTGCCGATCTGGTCGCTGTGGGCTGTCCGCAATGCACGGCCATGCTGGAAGGCGTGGTCGACAGTGATGCCGACGTTCGCGATATCGCCGAGCTGGTGGCGGAGGCGCTGGTCGACAGCGCGCCGTCCAAGGTATCCAAACCGAGATTGGCCCAGCAGCCGTTGGCTGAGGAGGTGGCGTGATGAGTGATCTCAGGCGTCGCGATCCCCGCAAGGAGTGGATCGGCCGCAACCGCCTGCATCCACAGCATCTGGAGGTGCTCGCGGAGCTGGGCATGGGGGCGGCGAGCGAATGGATGGGGCCGAACGGCGTGATTCGCCGCAACCCTCATGCGGTGGGCTTCGTCGGACCCAATGGCCTCAGGCGGATCGATCGCAGTGGAGCACAACAGGGCGTGGCCGGTGCCGGAGCATCGACGTCGGTCGCTGTTCAGAAGCCGCGGGTCGAGATCGATGATCCGGCCTTCTCGGTGGTAGTGGTACCCGACATGGCCGGCGGTCGCTTGAGCAGCCATGACCGCGATCTGATCGGGTTGGCGCGCCGTCTTGCCGATGTGGATTCGGGCACGCAGGGCGTCGTGGTAGCCGTCATCTTCGGCCCTCACAAGGAAGTGAACTTCGGTGAGGCGGGCATCGATCGCCTGCTGCATCTCGACTCGCCGGAGATGGCGGGGTATTCGCCCGAGGCGCGGCTGGTTGCCCTGACGCTGGTCGAGCAATCGTGGGCGCCTCGCCATTGGCTGCTGCCGGACTCCAAGCTGGGCGGTGGCGAGCTGGGTCGACGCCTCGCGGCCCGTTTGGGCGAACGCCCGGCGACGGGGGTCTGGCAGGTCGAGGCGGATGCCGAGCTGCCGTCGGGATGGCGCTGCATCGCGCGCGGTGCGGCAGAGTCACTGGATATTCAGCGTCCCTTGCCGCGGGTCTCGCTGGCCCTGGCCGAATGTGCCGAGCCGATCAGCGAGACATGCCATGCTGCCGCTGAACTGTCCTTGCCCCAGTCGTTGCCGTCGATGCTGTCACGCATCGACGATCTCGGACAGGTGCCCGTCGATCCGTCCGGGGTCGCCTTGTCCGAGGCCGAGTTCATTCTCTCCGCCGGCAATGGCGTCAAGGACTGGGACGGGTTCCATCACGCTGCCGAGGTGCTGGGAGCCACCGAAGGGGCGTCGCGGGTGGCGGTGGATGACGGCTTCATGGCGCGCGACCGTCAGGTCGGGGCTACCGGCACCTGGGTCAGTGCCCGGGTCTATGTGGCCGTTGGCATCAGTGGCGCCATCCAGCATCTGCAGGGAATCCAGACCTGCGAGAAGGTGGTGGCGATCAACATGGATCCGGGGTGCGACATGATCAAACGTGCCGATCTCGCGGTGATCGGGGACTCGACCCGGATACTCGAGGCGTTGGTCACCCTGGTGAAGCAAGCGCGAGAGGAGAAACGCGATGCGGCCTGAAACATCCATCAATCCGGGACTGGAGGTGACGGTGCTGGTGTCCATTGGCCGTCATCCGGTGACCGGCAGGGCGAGGCGCGCCGATCAGGATGCTCGGGGGGTGGAATTGGCGCGTTCACTGGAAGGTGCCGAGGTGCAACTGCTGCATGCCGGTGAACAGGCAGAAACCAGCGAGGCGGCGTTGCGCGGCTATCTGGGCATGGGGTTCTCGGAACTGTCATTGCTCGAGCAGCCGCAGGGGGCCGATGTGGTGCCTGCCCTGGCCGAAGCCCTGGACGCAGCGGCGCCGCACCTGGTGATCACCGGTGAGCGTGCCGAGCGGGGCGAAGGGTCAGGGTTGCTGCCTTATCTGCTGGCCGAGCGGCTCGGCTGGCCTCTGGTGAGCGGTCTGGCAGCGGTGGAAGGCGTCGAGAATGGAGTGGCGACTCTGCTGCAGGCCTTGCCGAGAGGCCAGCGGCGCCGCCTGAAAGTGCGGCTGCCGGCCATCGTCACCGTCGATGGCGCGGCTCCCGCGCCGCGCCAGAGTGCCTATGGGCCGGCGCGGCGCGGGACGTTCGAAGCGCTCGCCGGACCGGTCTGTCATGACGAGGAATGGGCCGAATGGCAGGTGCAGCCGGCCCGCAAGCGCCCCAAACGCCTGAAGATCGTCAAGGCGGCATCGGCGCGAGACCGCTTCAAGGCAGCGGCGGCCAAGGCCGAAGGTGGGGGCGGCCAGGTGTTGACGGATGTGACGCCGGAGCAGGGCGCCGAGGCGATACTGAAGTTGCTGCGTGAGGAAGAGGTATTGCGCTGACAACGAGGACTCGAAGGCAGCTCGGCGTGCCTATCGGGCTGATGATGCCTTCCCGAGATACGAAAACGGCGGCCTGCAGAAGGCCGCCGTTTTCTTGTGTATCGCTGATACCCGGGACGATATCAGATCTGGGCCATGGCGTCGGTGAAGCCCATCAGCGAGATATTCAGATCCATGCGCTGCCCATCCGGTGCAATCAGGCTCAGGGTCGCTGAGGTGCCGCCTCGCAGGCTTTGCAACAGCGAGGACTGGAGCGGCACGTCGGCGCGGCAGCCTTGTTGCTGGCAGACCTGGTAGGGGAATTGCACGGGCTCGCCGTTATCGACGCTGAGCTGCAGGCCCGGCGCCAGGCGAACGCCCAGCGGCAACAGGAAGGTCATCACCGGGCTATCGGCCTGAGGCGGGTTGGCGATCACCACACGCATCATCGGCTGGTCGTTCTCGGTGTTGGTGATGACCTGATTCATGGTGCAGGGCCCCTGGCTGGCATCCTGCGGACAGATCACCTGCCAATCCTGAAACTGCTGGGTATCGACGTTGGCATTGCCCGTCGGCTGCTGCTGGGCGAAGGCCTGGGGGGCGAAGGCCAGCAGTGCAAGCAGGACAGCGAGGTAGAGGCGCGGCGCGAGGCGGTCAAACATAAATGGTAATCTCCTGTGGTGACAGCGAATCCGTATCGCTGAAGGTAGTTCAACATGACTATCACCTCCGAGGCGAATTCGCCAGGAAGCGATGCCGGTGGCTTCCCGTAACGGGCTGGTTCCATGCCCTTTCCATGACCGGAAACGCACCACTCATCATCTCGAGACTCTTTGTAAATCAATGGCCCCGTGCCGGGCAACCAAAGTTCGTTGAACAAGGAAAAATTGCCAATGGGTGGCGTCGAGACATCCGTCGGGGTCGTCGTCGGTCATGGCGCCGGCGAGGGTTGACGGTGTTTCGTCTCGCGGGGTAAAAGATAAGTGCCGGCTCATATTTCGAGCCGGTGATAAACGCCGTTTCAGACGAGTCGACGACATGAATCATTCGCGCACCGCATCAGGTTATGGCCTCGCCATCATGCGACAGCATGATCCGCGAGCGCTTGCCTGTCCGTGTGCCGTCGAACGAGTCTGACACCTCGCAGGCCGCGGATCTTGCCGCGGCCTGTAATACTTTCCGGGTGATGACCGCCCGCCTCGACAGGATCCCGGCCTCCTCGATACCCAACGAAGGAGACCGAGACATGATGCTTTCCTCGCTGTTTCGTCGGCTGCCCCGGTATCTGGGCGGCACTCGTCGTGCAACTCCCGCGCCCCTGGGCAGTCTCAATGCGCATCTGCTGCGTGATATCGGGCTGCATGTCGAGGGCGGTGCCATTCGGCCACTCGACCCGGGCATTCCATCGGCCCGTCGGCGCATGGAGACCGTTGCCCCCTTGACCGGAAGGCCATCGGTGGCTGCACGGCGTAGTGGTGCCGAGGTCTGTCCTCACTGTGGCATGACCTTGACCTAGGGAAGCCGCGGTCGCCGGACGCGGCCGCGGCTCTTCGACGGTGCGATGGGGCCGAGGTAACGGTCCCATCGCATCATTCGGTCCTGCCTTGGCAGGGCCCCTGGCGCATCATTCTTCGATGCGTCATGAAGGATGTCTTGTTTTGACATGACGGTGACTCGCTGGGAACAGTGCACTCCTGTGGAGGGGCTATGGTCGTGGAGCGGAGCTTCCGCCTCTCACAACAAGCCGAAGGAAGATAACCATGAGCACAGCCAACCGCGGTGTCGTCTACAAGGGGCCAGGGCAAGTCGCCGTCGAGTCGATTCCCTACCCGGAACTTGCGCTTGGCAATCGCAAATGCCAGCACGGCGTGATTCTCAAGGTCGTGACCACCAACATCTGTGGCAGTGACCAGCACATGGTACGAGGCCGCACCACGGCCCCCGAAGGGCTGGTTCTCGGCCACGAGATCACGGGAATCGTCATTGAAGCTGGGCGCGATGTCGAGTTCATCAAGCCGGGCGACCTGGTCTCGGTACCCTTCAATATCGCCTGCGGTCGCTGCCGTAACTGCAAGGAAGGTCAGACCGGTATCTGTCTCAACGTCAATCCGGCTCGTCCCGGTGCCGCCTACGGTTACGTCGACATGGGCGGCTGGTCCGGAGGGCAGACCGACTATGTCATGGTGCCCTATGCCGACTTCAATCTGCTGAAATTCCCGGATGCCGATCAGGCGATGGAGAAGATCCGTGACCTGACCCTGTTGTCCGATATCTTCCCGACCGGCTTCCATGGTTGTGTCACCGCCGGTGTCGGCCCCGGCAGCACCGTCTACATCGCCGGCGCGGGCCCGGTCGGTCTAGCTGCGGCGGTATCCGCGCAGTTGCTGGGTGCGGCCTGCGTCATCGTTGGTGACATGATCGAGGAACGTCTGGCACAGGCCCGCAGCTTCGGCTGCGAGACCATCGACCTGACCCAGGATGGTGACATGGCCGACAAGATCGAGGTGATCCTGGGCGAGCGCGAGGTTGATGCCTTCGTCGACTGTGTCGGTTTCGAGGCCCACGCCTGTGGCTGCAACCATGGCAAGGAGGCGCCCGCGACCGTGCTTAACTCTGCCATGTCGCTGACCCGTGCCGGCGGGCAGATCGGCATTCCGGGCCTGTATGTGACCGAGGACCCTGGGGCCGCTGACGAAGCCGCCAAGCAAGGCGCTCTGAGCATGCGCTTCGGCCAGGGCTGGGCGAAATCCCATTCCTTCCATACCGGGCAGTGTCCGGTCATGAAATATCACCGACCTCTGATGCAGGCGATTCTGTTCGACAAGGTAAAGATCGCTGATGCGGTCAATGTCCAGATGATCACTCTGGATGAGGCGCCCAAGGGGTATGCCGACTTCGATGGTGGCGCGGCGAAGAAATTCGTCCTGGATCCTCATGGCAGTGTCGCTGCCTGAAGTCGACCAGGTGGTGGCTCGACGAGGTCCACCCGGTTTTCCGGGTGGACCTCTTTTGGCATTGCCTGTCCCTCGGGACGATGCCAATCTTCGTCAAGAGCAGGCGTCACGCGCATCGTGGCCCAGCGTTGTGCCGGAATACGTCGATGCGGCGATGGCCGAAGGGAGGATGACGCGATGATGATCGTTGAGCTGATCGATGGGGACGACTTTCGCGACCGGCTGGTCGCGCTGGGGATTCGCATCCCCGAGCATGCCTGTCCCGAGACCTGTGCCCGGATGGCACTGCTCAAGCATATGGAAGTGGGGGTGCCGGGGCTTCAGGAGCTGGTACGCGAGATGATGGACAAGTCGGATGTGCTGTTGCCCTCGGTGAGGGCGGCCATCGAGCGTTTTCTGTTGCCCGGGTTGCGCTGATTCCGTACGGGGCCGGCCCTGCAAGTCGGGCCGGCGTTCTCGTCCGGCCGCGTTCAGCCCTGGGCCAGGGTCAGGTGGGATGCCTGGCCGAGGTTTTCCAGCATGCGTTCGCTGTACCAGTCGACGAAGTCGATCACGCCGAATTCGAAGGTCTCCGAGTAGGGGCCCGGCTCATAGGCGCGAGAGTTGATGCCGCGCTGGTTCTCTTCGGCGAGCCGACGATCCTGATCATTGGTGGCGTCCCAGACGCGACGCATCTGGTCGGGATCGTAATCGACACCCTCGACGGCATCCTTGTGCACCAGCCACTTGGTGGTGACGACCGTTTTCTGCGGCCCCAGCGGCAGGACACGGAAGACCACGGCATGATCGCCCATGAAATGATTCCAGGAATTGGGCAGGTGGAGGAGACGCAGAACGCCGAGATCGGGACTCGGCAGGCGTCCCATCAGCTTCCGGCAGGCCTGCTGGCCATCCATGGTCATGGAAACGGTGCCATTCAGCAACGGGGTGCGAGTCAGGCGGTTGCGTCGGCCGATCCGCTTGAGCTGCCAGGGTACGCCCATGGCCTGCCACTCACCCTGCTTGCGTGCTACCAGTGCCTTGTAGGCTGGCGTAGCGCGAGGGTCTTCGCTGTCATCGAATTCCTGTAGCGAGTTGAGCAATTCCGGGTGTGCGCCATTGCAGTGATAGCATTCGCGATTGTTCTCGATCACCAGCTTCCAGTTGGCCTGCTCGACGATGCTGGACTCCGCGGCCACCTTGACGTTGTCCATGTCGTAGAGGTCCAGGTAATGCTCGAGGGTCTCCAGCAGTTCATCGATGGTCGGCGGTTGCTCCGCCAGGTTGACGAAGATGTAGCCGCCGGCGGTCCTGACATTAATGGGTTTCAGGCCGTAGGCGGAGAGATCGAAGTCCGTCCCCATGTCGGTGCCGGCGAACAGCAGCCGTCCGTCGAGTTCATAGGTCCACTGGTGATAGGGACAGACCAGCTTGGCGACCTTGCCCTTGTCCTGCAGGCATAGCCGTGATCCACGATGCCGGCAGACGTTATGGAACGCATGTACCTGGCCGTTGTTGCCGCGCACGATGACCACCGGGTTGTCGCCGACTTCCAGGGTGATGAAGTTGCCCTTGGCGGGAATTTCGCAGGTCAAGCCGGCGAACAGCCATTCTTTCTCGAAGATTTCCTGAATATCCAGCTGGAACAGTCGTTCGTCGTTATAGAACGGTTGCGGCAACGAGAAGTGACGACGACGTTGGGCCAGCATGTCGGCCGTGGCGTCGCGGGCGGGAGCCAGGGGATCATCCAGACGAGCGAAGGACAGGGAATCCATGGAAGCACTTCCTCATTGCAGGACCACTCGCGTGGCCTCGGGATTGTGGGTTGGGAGGAGCCGGTCAGGGTCAAGTGGGCCGCGCCAGGGTATGGGTCGTGGCGCATTGGCAGCGAGTTTGGAACACTGCCGTTGGCGAGGGATGTCCATCGACGACGCCGGACGATGCAGTTACGACGCCGGGTATCAGAAAAATTGACGTCTCTGGATGCCACGGATATGCCCGTGTCGCTGACAGGCAAGTCGACGGGGGCGGGGCTGCGCAGAATTCGCTCAACGGCAGGCGGGAACCGCGGTCGGACACCTCCATGCTGCAGCATTAGGCGACGCGACGATGACCATGAACTTTCTCAACCCCGTCACCACCCAGACCTGGACCAATGGCCGCCATCTGGTGCGTTGCGTCAAGGTGATCCAGGAAACTTGGGATACCCGCACCTTCTGTTTCATGGCCGAACAGCCGGTCATGTTCTTCTTCAAGCCCGGGCAGTTCGTCACTCTGGAACTGGAGATCAATGGCGAGCCGATCATGCGCTCCTATACCATTTCCAGTTCGCCGTCGGTCCCCTACAGCTTCTCGATCACCGTCAAGCGCATGCCGGGTGGCGTGGTCTCCAACTGGCTGCACGACAACCTGAGCATCAACGATGAACTGGCGGTACATGGTCCGGTGGGCAACTTCAACATCATCGACTACCCGACCGACAAGGTGTTGATGCTTTCCGGCGGCGTCGGCATCACGCCGCTGATGTCCATGGTGCGCTGGTTGTTCGATACCAACGCCGTTGTCGATATGCAGTTCGTGCACAGTGCGCGGACGCCGCGGGACCTGATCTTCCATCGTGAGCTGGAACACATCTTCTCCCGGATCCCCGAATTCAAGTTGCATATTGTCTGCGAGCGGGGCGACGAGCTGGGCGAGGCCTGGTCGGGGTTCCGCGGTTATCTGAATCAGGCGATGCTCGAGCTGATGGCGCCGGACTTCATGGACCGGGAGATCTTCTGCTGTGGTCCCACCCCCTACATGAATGCCGTCAAGCAGTTGCTGAAGGCCAACGGCTTCGACATGGCGCACTACCATGAGGAGTCCTTCGGTGCCACGCCGATGGATGTCCAGGAAGAAGTCATCGAGAATGTCGAGCAGGCAGAGGCCGAAGCGGAAGAAGTCGATGCTGCCGACCTGGTCACCGTCGAGTTCAGCAGCACCGGCAAGAGCGTGAAGATCCTGCCCAGCGAGACCGTGCATGCCGCCGCTTCCAAGCTTGGCCTGCATATCCCCAAGGCATGCGGCATGGGGATATGCGGCACATGTCGAGTGGGCTTGTCCGGTGGCCAGGTCGAGATGGAGCACAACGGCGGCATCACCGACGAGGACATCGAAGAGGGCTACATTCTCTCCTGCTGCAGCAAGCCTCTGGGTAATGTGGTGGTAGACTTCTAGGCTATAGACGAATCGTGCCTGCGTTCGTCGATTTTTCGTACTAGAGCGGCCCTGGCCCCTGGCCAAGGGGATTGCGCCACCGCCCAGCGACCGGGACACTGCCAGGTGCCCGGTCGTATTGTTCAAGAGGCCGTCATGACCGATTCCTCCGCGCCGCCGCTCTCGGTCGGCTTCGTGCTGTTGCGCCGTTTCACCATGCTGCCCTTCGCGGCCTTCGTCGATTGCCTGCGACTGGCCGCGGACGAAGGCGATCGCAGTCGGCAGTTGCGCTGTCACTGGGTATTCATGACCAGTGCCGGTCAGGATGCCATCTCCAGCTGCGGGGCGGCGATCACGCCCTGCACGGCCTTTCGCGAACCGACCGAGTTCGACTATATCGTGACCATCGGGGGCGTGCAGGACGAGCATGACGATGTGGACGAGACGGCGATTGCCTATCTGCGTCGGGCGGCTCGGGCGGGCGTGCCGCTCATCGGGGTCTGCACCGGCGTCTTCGCATTGATCAAGGCGGGGGTGATGGGAGGTCGACGCTGCTGTGTCAGCTGGTATCACCATGGCGACCTGACGCGACGCTTCCCCGATATCGAGCCGGTGGCGGATCGCCTGTTCGTCGATGACGGCGATCGATTGACGTGTGCCGGCGGTACCGCCGCCGCCGATCTGGGGGCCTATCTGGTGGAGCGTCACCTGGGCAAGGCCTGGGCCATGAAGAGCCTGCATATCATGCTCATCGATGAGGCGCGTCGCGGTGATCACCCCCAGCCCCAGCCGGTGGTCTTCGACAAGGTCGAGGACAGGGTGGTGCGACGTGCCATCGGCATCATCGAGCAGCATCTCGGCGAAGCGATCACGGTGGATGAGCTGGCCCAGCGGGTGGGCACCTCGCGACGCAACATCGAGCGCAAGTTCCGTGATGAGCTCGGGGTCGGGCCGCAGAAGTTCGCGCGTGACCTGCGGCTACGCTACGGCCTCTGGCTGCTGCACTATACCGCCAAGAGCGTTACCGAGATCGGCGAACGCTGCGGCTTTTCCGACACGGCCCACTTTTCCCGCCACTTCCGTGATGCCTTCGGCGCGCCCCCTTCCATGGTGCGCAAGACGGCCTCGGGGCGCGAAGCGACCCGGGTCGATCCTTTCTTCCTGCATATCGAATCGCGTCCTGTCCGGGAGCCGTGACGTCGCTGCATCGGAGCCGGCTGGCGAAGTACCGCGAGTCGTCGCGCTCTGGTGGAGATGTTCAAATATTTAGCGAAAGAAAAGTGAACATTAACAGCATGTTGCGTGGATGGTCGCGAATATGGCGCTAAAGTTGTCGCATATATTCAATCGCTCGTCACCAGGGTTGGCTATTAATGACGGCAAGGAATCCGGACCCCATATCGACGGTCTCGTACAGCGATGACGGTGTCGTTTCCAGAATACTGTGTGGTCCACTTTTTCTTAACGTTGTGAAGCCAACCTACAGGTGATGCCATGAACGACAACAACCTGACCCAGACCGATCCGCAGATCGCTGCCGCCATCGCCGACGAAGTGGCGCGACAGGAAGCGCATATCGAGCTCATCGCCTCGGAGAACTACGCCAGCCCGCAGGTCATGGCGGCGCAGGGAACCCATCTGACCAACAAGTATGCCGAGGGGTATCCCGGCAAGCGTTACTATGGCGGCTGCGAGCACGTCGATGTGGTCGAGCGACTGGCCATCGAACGGGCCTGTGCGCTGTTCGGCGCCGACTATGCCAACGTCCAGCCGCATTCGGGGGCCCAGGCCAACGCCGCGGCCTTCATGGCCCTGGTCTCGCCGGGCGACACCGTGCTGGGCATGAGCCTGGCCCATGGCGGTCACCTGACTCACGGTGCCGCACCGAATTTTTCCGGCAAGCATTACCATGCCGTCCAGTATGGCTTGAATCCGGAAACCGGCGAGATCGACTACGAGGAAGTCGAGCGCCTGGCCAACGAGCACCAGCCCAAGCTGATCATCGCTGGCTTCTCGGCCTATTCCCGGGTGATCAACTGGCGCCGCTTCCGCGATATCGCCGATGCGGTCGGTGCCTGGCTGCTGGTCGACATGGCGCACGTCGCCGGCCTGGTGGCCGCCGGTCATTATCCGAGCCCGTTGCCCCATGCCCATGTGGTGACCACCACGACGCACAAGACCCTGCGTGGTCCCCGTGGCGGCTTGATCCTTTCCGCCAGCGGCGACGAGGCGCTCTACAAGAAGCTCAATGGTGCGGTTTTCCCCGGTCAGCAGGGCGGTCCGCTGATGCATGTCATCGCCGCCAAGGCGGTGGCCTTCCGCGAAGCCATGAGCCAGGACTTCGTGCGTTACCAGGCGCGGGTCATCGACAATGCCCGCGCCATGGCCGAGGTCTTCGTCGAGCGCGGCTGCGACGTGGTGTCCGGTGGTACCGACGATCACCTCTTCCTGGTGTCGCTGATCAAGCTCGGCGTGACCGGCAAGGACGCGGATGCCGCCCTGGGCCGTGCCCACATCACCGTCAACAAGAACGCGGTCCCCAATGACCCCCAGAGCCCCTTCGTGACCTCTGGCCTGCGTATCGGCACCCCGGCGGTGACCACGCGCGGCTTCGATCAAGAGGATTGCGTGGCGCTGGCCGGCTGGATCTGCGACATCCTCGATGTGCTGGCCAAGGAAGAGGACACCGCCGAGATCGAAGCCGAGGTGCGAGGCAAGGTCGCCGAGCTGTGCGCTCGTCATCCGGTCTATGGCACTCCCCGGGAAAGCCAAGCCGACGCCGCCTCCATCGCGTGACGCCCTTCCCGCCCGAGAGGGCGGGAATCCAGTAGGAGAGATCCCATGCAACGTTATTCAGGCTTCGGGCTGGTCAAGCACGCACTGAGCCATCACGAGAACTGGCAGCGCCAGTGGCGCAACCCCACCCCCAAGAAGGCGTACGATGTGATCATCGTCGGCGGGGGCGGTCATGGTCTGGGCACGGCCTACTACCTGGCCAAGGAATTCGGCATCCGCAATGTGGCGGTGATCGAGAAGGGCTGGCTGGGTGGCGGCAACACGGCGCGCAACACCACCATCGTGCGTTCCAACTATCTGTGGGACGAGGCCGCCGCGCTTTATGAGCATTCCATGAAGCGCTGGGAAGGGCTGTCCCAGGACCTCAACTACAACGTCATGTTCTCCCAGCGCGGCGTGCTCAACCTCGGGCATACCCTGCAGGACATGCGTGATATCCAGCGCCGGGTCAACGCCAATCGCCTGAACGGCATCGATGGCGAGGTGCTCGACGCCAAGGGTGTGCAGGAGCTGGTGCCGATCATGGATTGCTCCAAGAACGCCCGGTATCCGGTGATGGGGGCCTCCTGGCAGCCCCGCGCCGGGGTGGCGCGCCACGATGCCGTGGCCTGGGGCTATGCCCGAGGCGCCGATGCGCTCGGCGTGGACATCCTGCAGCAGACCGAGGTCACCGGCTTCAAGATTCGCGATGGCCAGGTCTACGGCGTGCACACCAATCGCGGCGACATCGAGGCCAAGACCGTCGGTTGCGTGGCCGCCGGCAACTCCGGGGTACTGGCGAAGATGGCCGGACTCAAGTTGCCACTGGAATCGCATCCGTTGCAGGCGCTGGTCTCCGAGCCGCTCAAGCCGGTCCTCGACACCGTGGTGATGTCCAACCATGTGCATGGCTATATCAGCCAGTCGGACAAGGGCGACCTGGTCATCGGTGCCGGCATCGACGGCTATACCGGCTATGGCCAGCGCGGTAGTTATCCGACCGTTGAGCATACCCTGCAGGCTATCGTCGAGATGTTCCCGATCTTCTCCCGGGTACGCATGAATCGGCAGTGGGGCGGCATCGTCGACACTTGCCCGGATGCCTGCCCGCTCATTTCCAAGACCAAGGTGAAAGGGCTCTACTTCAACTGCGGCTGGGGAACGGGTGGCTTCAAGGCCACACCGGGCTCGGCCCATGTGTTCGCCGCCAGTCTTGCCAAGGGGGAGATGCACCCGCTCGCCGCACCGTTCTCCATCGATCGCTTCAATACCGGGGCCTTGATCGATGAGCACGGCGCCGCCGGCGTGGCCCACTAGGCGCTGTCCGGGCCAGACGACTGTCGTTCAGCGCCAGTGAGCGCAGAACAATTCTTTGCTTTCATCCAGAGCGATGGAGGAAACGAAATATGTTTTATATCTATTGCCCGTATTGCGGCGAGCACCGGGAAGAAGAAGAGTTCCACCCCAAGGGGGAGGCGCACATCGTGCGTCCGGAAGATCCGGAAACCTGCAGCGACGAGGAGTGGGGCGATTACCTGTTCTTCCGCAACAATCCGCGCGGTATCCATCATGAAATGTGGGTCCACGCCGTGGGTTGCCGCAAGTTCTTCAACATCACCCGCAACACGGCGACCTACGCGATCCTCGAGACTTATCGCATGGGCGAGGCGCCGTCCATCACGGCCGAGTCCCGTGATGACCGGGCGTCTCTCGATGCCCCGGCCGAGACCGAAACTGCCGAGAATCAGGAAGGAGTCCGAGCATGAGCCAGCCCAATCGCCTCGCCCGGGGCGGGCGCCTCGACCGCTCCCGCGAGCTTAGCTTCACCTTCAACGGCCAGTCCTATCGGGGCTATCCCGGCGATACCCTGGCCTCGGCGCTACTGGCCAACGGCGTGGATATCGTCAACCGCAGCTTCAAGTATTCCCGGCCCAGGGGCATCGTCGCCGCCGGCGCCGAGGAGCCCAATGCGGTCGTCCAGCTCGGTTCGACCGAGGCGGCCCAGGTGCCCAATGTGCGGGCCACGCAGCAGGCCTTGTTCGAGGGCCTCGAAGCGCGTAGCACCAACGGCTGGCCCAATGTCCAGCGCGACCTGATGGGCGTGATCGGCAAGCTGGGCGGCCAGTTCATGCCGCCGGGGTTCTATTACAAGACCTTCATGGCCCCGGCCTCGATGTGGATGACCTACGAGAAGTATATCCGCAAGAGTGCCGGGCTCGGGCGGAGCCCGATGGAGAAGGATCCGGACAGCTACGATCACGTCAATCGTCACTGCGACGTGCTGGTGATCGGCGCCGGACCGGCGGGGCTTTCGGCGGCGCTGGCGGCCGGACGCAGCGGCGCGCTCGTGATCCTGGCCGACGAGCAGGAAGAGATGGGCGGCTCGTTGCTCGATTCCCGCGAGTTGCTCGATGAGCGGCCGGCGGAGCAGTGGGCGGCCGCGGCACTCGAGGAACTTGCCGGGCTCGACAACGTCCTGCTGTTGCCGCGCACCACCGCCAATGGCTATCACGATCACAATTTCGTGACCCTGCATGAGCGGCGTACCGAACACCTGGGCGAGACGGCACCCCAAGCGGGCGGTCGTCGCCAGGTTCGCTCGCGTCTGCATCGCGTGCGGGCCGGTCGAGTGGTGCTGGCCACCGGCGCCCATGAGCGTCCGCTGGTCTACGGCAACAATGATGTGCCGGGCAACCTGCAGGCCGGCGCCGTCTCCAGCTATATCCGCCGCTACGGGGTGGTGCCGGGCAACAAGCTGGTGCTCTCCACCAGCAACGATCATGCCTATCGCGCCGCGCTCGACTGGGCGGAAAGCGGACGCGAGGTGGTGGCCATTGCCGATGCGCGTCCCGAGCCTGCCGGTGAGCTGGTCGAGCAGGCACGCGCCAAGGGAATTCGCATCATCCCCGGCGCGGCGGTGCTGGAAGCGCGAGGACAGAATCGCGTGACCGGTGCCCGGGTGGCCCGAGTGGATCTCGAGGGCTTCCGGGTAGCCGGCGAGGCCGAATCGCTGGAATGCGACACCATTGCTAGCTCCGGCGGCTACAGCCCGGTCATTCACCTGGCATCGCACACCGGGGCTCGTCCCACCTGGCGCGATGACATCCTCGGCTTCGTGCCGAACCTGGTAGAAGGGGTGCTGGCCGCCGGGGGGGCTCAGGGTGTCTATGCCACGTCGGACGTGCTGGCCGACGGTTGGTCGTCAGGCGCTCGGGCGGCCGGGGAGACCGGTTTCGACGCCCTCGAGGCGCAACTGCCGCATGTCGAGGCACGGCACGAGAGCGGCTCGGTAGCGCTCTATCAGGTGCCGCACGAGAAGCCGACCCTGCGCGGGCCGAAGCAGTTCGTCGATCTGCAGAACGACGTGACCGCCGCCGCCATCGAGGTCGCCACTCGCGAGGGCTTCGAGTCCATCGAGCACGTCAAGCGCTATACCGCCATGGGCTTCGGGACCGACCAGGGCAAGCTCGGCAACATCAACGGCATGGCCATCGCTGCCCGTTGCCTGGGCCGCTCGATCCCGGAGGTCGGCACCACCGTGTTCCGACCCAACTATACGCCGGTGACCTTCGGCGCCGTGGTCGGCCGCCATTGTCGCGAGCTGTTCGATCCCGAGCGCTATACTGCCATGCACCAGTGGCATGTGGAGCACGGCGCCGAGTTCGAGGATGTCGGCCAGTGGAAGCGCCCCTGGTACTTCCCGCGTCGGGTCGAGGGCCGCATGGAATCCATGCACGAGGCGGTGGCCCGGGAATGCCGCGCGGTGCGCGAGAAGGTCGGTATCCTCGATGCCTCGACGCTCGGCAAGATCGACATCCAGGGCCCGGATGCTCGTGAGTTCCTGGGGCGGGTCTACACCAACAAGTGGGCCAAGCTGGCCCCCGGTCGGGTGCGCTATGGGCTGATGTGCAAGGACGACGGCATGGTGATGGACGATGGCACCACCAGTTGCCTCGGCGAGAACCACTTCCTGATGACCACCAGCACCGGCGGTGCGGCGACCGTGCTGGAGTGGCTGGAAGTGTGGCACCAGACCGAATGGCCCGAGCTCGAGGTCTATTTCAATTCGGTGACCGATCACTGGGCGACCATGACCGTGACCGGCCCCGAGGCGCGCAAGCTGCTGGCCGAGATCACCGATATCGATCTCGACCGTGAGGCCTTCAAGTTCATGGACTGGCGCGAGGGGATGGTGGCCGATGTGCCGGCGCGGGTGTTCCGCATCTCCTTCACCGGCGAGCTGGCCTACGAGATCAACGTCCAGGCCAACTATGCCTTGCACGTCTGGGAGACGCTGTTCGCCCACGGGGAGAAGTATGACCTGACGCCCTATGGCACCGAGACCATGCATGTCCTGCGGGCCGAGAAGGGCTTCATCATCGCCGGTCAGGACACCGATGGATCGGTGACGCCCGAGGATCTGGGCATGTATTGGGCAATCGGTTACGACAAACCGTTTTCGTGGATCGGCAAGCGAGCCTTGACGCGTCCGGATACCGCGCGCACCGATCGCAAGCAGCTGGTGGGGCTCAAGCCCCGGAATCCCGAGGTGGTGCTGGAGGAGGGCGCGCAGATCGTCTTCGATCCCGACCATGCGATCCCCATGCCCATGAAGGGGCATGTGACGTCCAGCTATTACAGCCCGACCCTGGACAGCGGATTCGCCCTGGCGGTGGTCAAGGGCGGTCAGCAGCGGATGGGCGAGACCGTCTATCTACCGATGGCCGATGGCCAGGTTCACGAGGCCGAGATCGTCAGCCCGATCTTCGTCGATCCCAAGGGAGAGCGCCAGAATGTCTAACACTGTTGATGACAAGATCAAGACCTTCGATACCCGCACCACATCCAGGGTGCCGGTCGAGTCGCCGCTGACCTATTCCTATCGGCGTTCGGGCGCTCCGGCGCCCGGCAAGGGCAGTGGTGCGGTGCTGCGGGAGCGGCCCTTCCTTGGCCATCTGGTGCTGCGAGGCGGTGCCATCGTTCTCGACGAGGCGTTGCGCGCGGTACTCGACATCTCCCTGCCCGGCGAACCCCAGGCGCTGGTCGTCGACGCCAGTGGCGAACGCAGCGTGCAGTGGATCTCACCCGATGAGTGGCTGCTGATCGTTCCCGGTGGCGAGGAGTTCGAGCTGGAGAACCGGCTGCGGGGCGCCCTGGGGGATGCGCATTTCGCGATCACCAATGTGGGAGGCGGCCAGACGGTCATCGACCTCGAAGGTGATGCAGCCAGTGAATTGCTGATGAAGTCGGTGGTGTATGACGTCCACCCGCACCATTTCCCGGTGGGCAAGGGCGTGACCACGGTGTTCGCCAAGACCTCGGTGATCCTTCGACGCCCCACCGAGACACGCTGGGAACTGGTGGTCCGGCGCAGCTTCGCCGACTACATCTATCGCTGGCTGCTGGATGCCGGAGAGGAATATGCCATCGGCGTGGAACGCTGACATCGGCCTCTCATTGGCATAGTGCTTCAAATGATCCCGGCACAGGAGATGCGCCTGTCCCCAGCGCTCATCCCGTCCGACTTTGGACAACTAAGGCAACACCAGGCCGGGGTTCGCCCCGGCCTGCTTCGTCAGGAGATTTCGCCATGAGCCGTAGCGCCGATACCTGGATCATGACCGCCCAGTGCCCCAGCCGGCTGGGTACCGTGGATGTGGTCACCCGCTTCCTCAAGGAAAACCGTTGCTACATCACCGAGCAACAGTCCTTCGATGACCGCCTGGCCGAGCATTTCTTCATCCGCACCGAGTTCCGGCCTCTGGATGACGATTTCGATCCCGAAGTGTTCCGTGCCCGTTTCGCGGCTCGGGCGGCGGAGTTCGAGATGGCATTCGACCTGACCCCGCCGGACCGCCGCGTGCCGGTGGTGATAATGGTCTCCAGAGCGGACCACTGCCTGAACGACCTGTTGTATCGCTATCGCACCGGGCAGTTGCTCATCGATATTCGGGCGGTCGTGTCGAACCATCCCGATCTCGAGTCGCTCGCCGACTGGCACGGCCTGCCCTACCACCACCTTCCGGTCACACCGGAGACCAAGGGCGAGCAGGAAGCCGAGGTCTGGCGAGTGATCGAGGAGACCGGTGCGGAACTGGTTATCCTGGCGCGCTACATGCAGGTGCTCTCCAGCGATATGTGCGAGAAGCTCGCCGGACGGGCGATCAATATCCATCACTCGCTGCTGCCTGGCTTCAAGGGTGCCAGACCCTACCACCAGGCTTACGCCAAGGGCGTCAAGCTGGTCGGTGCCACCGCCCATTACATCAATGATCACCTGGATGAGGGGCCGATCATCACCCAAGGGGTGGAAACGGTCAGCCATGTCGACTATCCGGAGGACCTGGTCGAGAAGGGGCGCGACATCGAGCGCCTGACCCTGGCAAGGGCGGTGGCCTACCACGTCGAGCGCCGGGTCTTTCTCAACGACCAGCGTACGGTGGTCTTCGCTCGTTGACCGTCCTGGTCCCGTTTCGAGAGCAGTTACAAACTGTTACTTTTTTGGCTGAACTCGTGGTGGTAGAGGACGTCACAGGGGGGCGCAATCACAAACACGCACCCAATGAATGACTGGAGATCTTCATGCAACGATTCACTACCTTGCTGTCCGCCGCCGTACTTACCACCGGGTTGATGGCAGGCGTTGCCCAGGCTCAGGACTCCTCCACCGCGACCAATCAGGCGCAGACCCAGACCCAGAACTTCTCCGATCAGCAACTGCAGAAGTTCGCCGATGCCTCTCAGGACATTGCGGTGATCTCTCAGGAATACACCCAGCAGCTGCAGGGTGCCGAAGGTGAAGAAGCCCAACAGGCAATCCGCGAGGAAGCCAACGGCAAGATGATCGAGGCGGTCGAAGGTAGTGGCCTCGAAGTGGAGACCTTCAATTCCATCGGTCAGGCGGTCCAGCAGGATCCCGAGCTGATGCAACAGGTTCAGGAAATGACCCAGAGTCAGTGAACCGCATGACCTCCTTCCCGCGACGGCGGGGACCAGCGAATAGGCCACCTTCGGGTGGCCTATTTTCGTAGGGTTGAAGGCAGGCCGCTTTACAGCGCACGGCGAGCCTTTCAGACTGGATATCACCTGTCCCTCCCGGAGTCTGGCCATGGATGTGGAACTGCTGGAAATTCGCCAGCACATGGGGCGCTTTCCCCCCTTCGAGACGCTTTCCGATGCGCTGCTCGACGAGGTGGTCGACCGTGTCGAGGTCGCCTATTTCAAGGCCGGCGAAGAGATTCTCGCTCTGGACCAGGAACTCCACGAACTTTGCTACATCCGCAGTGGCGCGGTGGAGGTGTTCCGGCGCGGCGGGGAACTGCACAATCGGCTCGGTGAGGGCGATATCTTTGGCCAGTTGAGCCTGCTGCGTCACCACCGGACCCGCTACCCTGCCAGGGCCATGGAAGACACCCTGCTCTATTTCATTCCCGAAGAAGTGTTCCAGCGACTCTGCGAGGCCGATGACGAGTTCGCCGATTTCGTCGAGCTGCAGCGGCCGCGGCTGGAAAGTGCGGTGGAACAGCAGAAAAAGAACAACGACATGATCATTACCCGGGTGCGCAAGTTGCTGACTCGCTACCCGGTGATGGTCGAGGCGTCCACTACGGTACAGGAGGCCGCCCGGCAGATCGGCGACTTCCAGGCGTCGGCGGTCCTGGTGCTGGACGAGCCCGGCGACAATCCACGTTACACCTTTCGCGACAGTGAAGATCGTGCCTGGCAGGTGCGGGGCATCCTGACCGACAGTGATTTCCGTACTCGGGTGGTGGCCGAAGGGCGCCCGCCGGACACGCCGGTCGGCGATGTGGTCGTCAACAAGATGATCGCCGTCCAGTCCGATGAATCGGTCCATGAAGCCATGCTGTGCATGCTGCGCAACAATATTCACCACTTGCCGGTCATGCATCGTCGGCGCCCGGTGGGCATCGTGCACCTGTCGGATATCATCCGTTACGAGACCCAAAGCAGCCTCTACCTGGTCAGCAACATCTTTCATCAGCCCAATATGGAGGGGCTGGCACGCCTGGCACCGGATGTCAGCGGGGCCTTCGTGCGAATGGTCGAGGAAGGGGCTGATTCGCGCATGGTCGGCAGCGCCCTGTCGACCATCGGTCGCAGTTTCACGCGTCGCCTGCTGGAGCTGGCCGAAGAGACGCTCGGGCCGCCGCCGGTGCCGTATTGCTTCATGGCTCTGGGCTCCATGGCCCGCAACGAGCAATCGATCGTCACCGACCAGGACAATGCACTGGTCCTGTCGGATGACTTCGACCCCGAGCAGCACGATGACTATTTCCGGGAAATGGCGCGTATCGTCAGCGATGGCCTGGATGCTTGCGGTTATCCCTATTGCAAGGGCGATATCATGGCCACCAACGGCCAGTGGCGGCAGCCGCTGGCGACCTGGAAGCGTTACTTCAGCGAGTGGATCGAGGACCCGAACCCCGAACGACTGCTGCACAGTTCGATCTTTTTCGATCTGGACAGCGTGCATGGCGAGAACGTCATGGTCGAGCAGCTTCAGGATCTGGTGGCCGAGAAGGCGGCACAGAGTCCACTTTTCCTGGCGGCCATGGCCCGCAATGCCCTGAATCGCACCCCGCCGCTTGGGTTCTTCCGTACCTTCGTGATGGAGAAGGACGGCAAGCACAACAACTCGATCAATCTCAAGCGTCGCGGTACCGCGCCGCTGGTCGACCTGATCCGGATCCATGCCCTGGCCTGCGGTTCCCGCTCCCAGAACAGCTTCGAGCGTCTCGACGACATCGATCGTACCGCTCTGCTGGCGCCCGGGGTCAGCGACCGGTTGCGCTATTCGCTGGAGCTGATGTCGATGTCGCGCATTCGCCACCAGGTCATCGACCTCGAACATGAGCAACCGCCGGACAACAATATCGAGCCGGAGAATGTGTCGAGTCAGGAGCGTCACAACCTCAAGGAAGCCTTCCAGGCGTTGAGCCATGCCCAGAAATTTCTCAAGTTCCGTTATCCGATGCCGTCGTCAAGGTCACGCTAGATGACGATGCTCGTTCCCCGTCGCCCCCAGGTTCCCGACTGGCCCGCCTATCTGGCCCGGCACGCCGAACGGGCACGTGACCCGCGGCTCGCGCGTTTCTTCGCCGCCGGCACGCCGGCGCCCGACACGCCGATCAGCGAGACGCCCATGGTGGCGCTGGACATGGAGACCACGGGGCTTGATGCGCGTCATCACGCCATCGTCAGCATCGGAGTGGTGCCTTTCACCCTGGGGCGCATTGCCCTGAGTGAGCGACGTTACTGGATCGTCAGGCCCCAGCGCACGCTGCATGCCGAGTCGGTGACTTTCCATCACATCACGCACACCGACATCGAGCGTGCACCCGAGTTCGGGGATATCCTCGATGACTTGCTGGAAACGCTGGCCGGTCGGCTGGTAGTGGTGCACTACCGACACATCGAGCGCCTGTTTCTCGATGATTCGGTGAAAGCGCGCCTGGGCGAGGGGCTGATGTTTCCCGTGATTGATACCATGGCGGTCGAGGCACGCTTTCACCGCCAGTCCTGGCTGGCACGCTTCAAGCGCTGGGTCGGGCGCCCGCCCGCCTCGATTCGTCTCTATGACAGTCGAGTCCGCTATGGTCTGCCGCTCTATCAGGGCCACCATGCCTTGACCGATGCCCTGGCCACGGCGGAATTGCTGCAGGCGCAGATTGCCAATCACTATCAGCCGGAGATGCCGATCGGCCAGTTGTGGACCTGATCCGGCTCACTCAATAGTCGATGCCGCGCCGTGCCTGCAGCCCGGCATTGAAGGCGTGGCGAACCTCCTGCATCTCGCTGATGGTATCGGCGGCCTCTAGGAGGCGACGGTGGGCGTTGCGCCCGGTGACGATCACTGTCTGCTCCGCCGGGCGGTTGGCCAGGGCGTCTAGGACATCGTCGATGTCCAGGTAGCCGAACTTGAGCATATAAGTGATTTCGTCGAGCACCACGAGGTAGACATCCGGATCGGCGAGCAGACGGCGCGCCTCGGTCCAGACCGTCTGGCAGGCACGGGTGTCGGCGTCACGATTCTGGGTCTCCCAGGTAAAGCCGGTGCCCATGATCGCCACCTCCAGATGGGTGTCATCGATGAGGCGTTCGCGTTCGCCGCATTCCCAGGTTCCCTTGATGAACTGCACCACGCCGACGCGATAGCCGTAGCCGAGCGCGCGGGTCACGGTGCCCCAGGCGGCGGTGGTCTTGCCCTTGCCGTTACCGGTGAAGATCAGTAATTGACCGCGTTGTTCGCCGGCATTGGCGACGCGCTCGTCGACATGGGACTTGAGCTTCTGCATGGCCTGGCGGTGGCGAGTGTCACGATCTGTCATGCGCGGTGTCCGAGCTTGGCATGGAGTAGGGTAGAGAGGGCAGGTTACGTGACGCGGTAAAAAACGTCGATGACTTCATGCATGCCTCTGGTTTTCATGAATAACCTTCACGTTCATACGGCTGACAGTGTCATCACGGCTCGCCACAATCGGCGTCAGAACCACCGGATGCCGTATCATGACACCGACCTTGCGCCCTGCCGCGGGCCATGACCTCGCTTCATTGTGCCACCTCGAGGAAATCGCGCTGAGTGGTGATCGCTTCAGTCGGCGACAATTCCATCATCTGCTGTACCGTGCCCATGCGCTGACGCTGGTGGCGGAGGGGGACACCCGGCGTTTGCTGGGTTACGGTACGCTGCTGTTGCGGCGTAACAGCACGCAGGCCAGGCTCTATTCCCTCTGCGTGCATCCCGGTGCCCGGGGGCATGGCGTGGGGCGGAACATGCTGCAGTGGCTGATCTCGGCGGCGGCGGCGCGTGGCTGCGATCGACTGGTGCTGGAAGTGAGAGTCGACAACCCCGTGGCACTCGGGCTCTATCGCAGCGAGGGTTTCATGCCCGCCGCCTGGCTGACGAACTATTACGAGGACGGGTGCGCCGCCTGGCGGATGACGAAGGGACTGGCCATGTCCCGAGCCGGGTAGGGCCGCGCCCATAGTCGCCCTTTGCCGCCATCATTGACGATGCCGATTGGCAGTCCACTCGGCGATACGCTTCAATGGGAAGCACTTTCTTTACCGCCACAGGGAGTGAGCGCCACATGTCACATGCACGCCGTGTCGCCTTCATGACCCTGGCCGGTATCTGTTTCGTCCTTGGGGTGATCGGTGCCTTCCTGCCGATCATGCCGACGACCTGTTTCATGTTGCTGGCGGTCTGGTTCGCGTCTCGCAGTTCGCCGCGCTTTGCCGCCTGGATTCGTCGCCATCCTCGTTTCGGTCCCACGGTCACGGCCTGGGAAGCCGAGCGGGCGATTCCCCGTCATGCCAAGTGGCTGGCCGGCATCATGCTGATGGTATCGATGGTGGTACTGGCCTTCACCGTCAACCTGATGTGGCTCAAGCTGCTGCTGATCCTGGGGCTGACACTGCTCGGTGCCTGGATCCTGACGCGGCCGGAGCCGGCCACGGACTCTTGAGCCGCACCTGCACATCCCGCTTTGAGGTTCAGGCTCGCCGAGCCGTACAATGGATGGCAATTTTCGACAGGAGCCATCCTCGATGTCCCAACCCCAAGCGATTCACCTGAGCGACTACCGTCCGCCCGCCTATCGTGTCACTCATACCGAGCTGACCTTCGATCTCTATCCTTCCGCCACTCGTGTCAAGGCGCGATTGCACCTCGAGCGCCACCCCGAGCGCGAGGCCGGCGAGGCGCTGGAGCTGGATGGCGAGCAGTTGACACTCAAGGCCATCGCCATCGATGGCCAGGAACTGGGCGAGGACGAGTACCGGCTTACCGAGCGAGGGTTGCGAATCGAGCGTGTACCGTCACGCTTCCTGCTGGATACCGAGGTGGAAATCGCGCCCGAGCAAAACACCGCCCTGGAAGGGCTCTATCAGTCCGGCGGCATGTTCTGCACCCAGTGCGAGGCGGAAGGTTTTCGTCGCATCACCTTCTACCCGGACCGGCCGGATGTCATGGCGACCTTCTCGACCACGGTGATCGGCGACGCCGGCAGCCTGCCGGTGCTGCTCTCCAACGGCAACCCGGTGGAGCGGGGGGAGCTGCCGAACGGGCGTCATTTCGTTACCTGGGAGGATCCGCATCCCAAGCCCTGTTACCTGTTTGCCCTGGTCGCCGGTGACCTGAAGAAGGTCGAGGATCGCTTCACCACCATGAGCGGTCGCGATGTCACCCTGCAGATCTGGGTCGAGGAGGAGAACCTCGGCAAGACCGACCATGCCATGGCCTCTCTCAAGCGCGCCATGCGCTGGGACGAGGAGACCTATGGTCGCGAATACGATCTCGATCTGTTCATGATCGTCGCTGTCAACGACTTCAACATGGGCGCCATGGAGAACAAGGGGCTCAACATCTTCAACTCGGCGGCGGTGCTGACGCATTCCAATACTGCCACCGATGCGGCCTTCCAGCGGGTCGAGGGCATCGTTGCCCACGAGTACTTCCACAACTGGTCCGGCAACCGGGTGACCTGCCGCGACTGGTTCCAGCTGTCGCTCAAGGAAGGCTTCACCGTCTTCCGCGACCAGAGTTTTTCCGCCGATGTGAATTCGGCGCCGGTCAAGCGCATCGAGGATGTCTCCTTCTTCCGTACCGCCCAGTTCGCCGAGGATGCCGGCCCCACCGCGCATCCGGTGCGCCCGGATCACTACATCGAGATCGGTAACTTCTACACCCTGACCATCTACGAGAAGGGCGCCGAGATCGTGCGCATGCTGCGCAATCTGGTGGGATGGGAGGCCTTCCGCCGTGGCTCGGACCTCTACTTCTCGCGCTTCGATGGCCAGGCGGTGACCATCGAGGACTTCGTGAGCTGCATGGCGGAAGCCTCCGGGCAGGACCTGGATCAGTTCATGCTGTGGTATTCCCAGGCCGGCACCCCGGAGATCGATGCCCATGGCGAGTACGACTATGCGCGCGCCGAGTATCGACTGATCCTGCGTCAGCGCACCCCGGCGACGCCGGGTCAGGCCGACAAGCAGGCTCTGCATATCCCGGTGCGTCTGGGCCTGGTGGGCACCAAATCCGGCCGCGACCTGGCGTTGACCCTGGACGGCGAGTCGCTGGGCCGCGATGCGGTGATCCATCTGCGCGAGGACGAGCAGGAGTTCGTCTTCACCGATCTCGCCGAGGCGCCCGTGCCGTCGCTGGCGCGGGGATTCTCGGCGCCGGTCAAGCTGAATTTCCCGTATTCCCGCGAGGACCTGGCCTTCCTGCTGGCCAACGACAGCGATGGCTTCAATCGCTGGGACGCCGGTCAGCGCCTGGCGCTGCTGGCGCTCGACGATCTGATTGCCGCGCATCGCAACGGTGTCGAAAAGGTCATGGACAACCGTGTCGTCGATGCCTTCCGGACCCTGTTGACCGGCGAGACCGACGACAAGGCGGTGCTGGCCGAGATGCTGACGCTGCCGTCCGAGGCCTATATTGCCGAACAGCAGCCGCTGGTCGACGTGGACGCCATCCATGCCGCCCGGCAGTTCGTCAAGCAGTCCCTGGCCAATGCCCTGCGTGACGAATTCCTGGCGGTCTACCAGGCCAATCGCGACGATTCGCCCTATGCCCCCAAGCCCGACCAGATCGCCGGGCGCAGCCTGAAGAACGTGGCCTTGTCCTACCTGATGAGCATCGAGGACGAAGAAGGCGTGGAACTGGCACAGCGTCAGTTCGAGGCGGATCACAACATGACCGATGTGCGTCATGCCCTGACCCTGCTGACGCACAGCAGTCGCGATGATCTCGCCGATCCCGCGCTCAAGGCCTTCGGCCAGAAATGGGCCCATGACCCGTTGGTCATGGATCAATGGTTCAGCATCCAGGTCTCGCGTCCCCAGACGGATGCTCTGGAACGGGTCAAGTTCCTGATGGATCACCCGGCCTTCTCGCTGACCAATCCCAACAAGGTACGTGCCTTGATCGGCGCCTTCGCCCAGAATCGGGTCAACTTCCACCGCCTGGACGGCGAGGGCTACAAGCTGCTGGCCGACGTGGTCATCGAGCTCAACCGCCTGAATCCGGAAATCGCCGCGCGTCTGATCACGCCGCTGACCCGCTGGGCTCGCTATGACGAAACCCGCCAGGACCTGATGAAGGACGAACTGGAGCGTATTCGTGCCGAGGATCTGTCGCCGAATGTGTATGAGGTGGTAGAAAAAGCACTGGCTTGAGCCGGTGTGAGTGCTGTATCCAGAAAAGCGCCGCCCGTCAGGGCGGCGCTTTTTCATGCGCTCCGGTGTTTGCCAAACGATGTCTCTCTAGTTGATCAGCCAGCCGAGCACCAGCAGGCCCAGCAGCCACCAGAACAGGGTGGCGATGATGGCGCGTTGCATCAGTGCGCGCAGGCCGCGCCACAGCATCCACAGACCAAGCACCAGGATGGCCAGGCTGAGCAGTGACGGCGAGATGCCGAGCGAGCCGGACAGGCCATTCAGCAAGCCGTCGACGGCATCGTCGGCATGGGTGAACAGGCCGGTCAAGAGGCCGACAATCAGGCGAATGCCCTCGCCCAGAGCATTCCCGATGAAGGCAAAGAGATCTTCCATGAGGCTTCCGTCGCTGGGCTGAATCGGTCGACAGTATCGCGGCTCATGGGGGCGTGGGGCAAGGCAGGGTGATCGGGCGCACGGCATCAGCCGAGCTGACCGATCTTCGAATCGATACCGGCCTCCTCGGCGGCACTGTCGGCCAGCGCTCGGCCCGCCTCGTCATAGACGTGGAAGACCGCATGGGCGCCGAGTTCGCGGATCGGCTCGATCTCTTCGGGGTATTCCACCACGGCGGTGATGCGGCCCGGGAAATGACGCGAACGCAGTTGCTTGAGTGCTGCCAGGTTACCGGCATGGTGCGGCATGGCCAGTACGACCATGCGGACGTCGGGGGACATCAGCAACTTGTCCCAGAAGTCGGAGTCCACGGCATCCCCTTCCAGGATGTTGAAGCCGCGTCCGCTCAGTCGGGCAACGCTCCTGGGGTTGCTGTCGATGCCCAGTACCTGAAGCCCGTATTCCTTCTGCAGGCGACGATAGGCGCTGCGGCCGATGCGCCCCATGCCCAGCACGACGGCCTCGGCATTGCCGACTTCGATGGGGCGGTCGCTGGGGGAGAGGACGGCGGTATCGATGGTCGGCAAGCGGGCTTCGAAGCGGCGGTAGAGCTGCTCGCTGAACGCGTTGAGCAGCGAGGAGGCGGCGAAGCTCATGGCGACCGCCAAGGACAGGGTCACCAGCCACTGGGCGGGCAGCCAGCCGGTGCCGACGGCGATGGCGCCGACGATCAGGCCGAATTCCGAATAGTTGGTCAGGCTCAGCGACGCCAGCACGGAAGTGCGGTGGCGCATGCGAAAGCGCATGAACACCAGTTGATAGAGCAGGCCCTTCAATGGCAGCAACAGGACCAGTAACGTGGCGACGCCCACCTGCTCCCAGGTGGGCAGGGCCGTCAGGCCAAGGCTCAGGAAGAAGCCCACCAGCAAGAGTTCCTTGAGGCTGAACATCGAGCGTGCCAGGGTCTGGGCGGCCGGATGGGGGGACAGCAGCAGGCCGATGAGCAGCGCGCCGAGATCGCCCTTGACGCCGACTGCCTCGAACAGCGCGTAGCCCAGCACCAGGGCCAGCAGGATGCCGAACAGCATCTGCATCTCGCCGTGGCCCAGTCGGTCGAGCAGGGCGCGCAGGGCGGGTGCGAGAGGGATCAACAGCACCAGGCCCAGTGCCCAGGGACTCGGCAGAGTGCCGCTGGAGATGGTCAGAAAGGCCACCGCGAAGATGTCCTGCATGATCAATACGCCGATGGCCAGGCGGCCATAGGCGGTCTGGGTCTCGCTGCGCTTCTCCAGTACCTTGACCACGAATACCGTGCTCGAGAAGGACAGGGCGAAGGCCAGCAGCAGCAGAGTGGTCGGGGCGACGCCGGTCAACAAGGGCAGCCCCAGTGCCTTCAGGGCCGTGAACATGGCCACCAGGGTCAGTGTCGAGACGAGCATGTGCAGCGTGGCGCCGCCCCAGACATCCCGGCGCAGCAGGGTGCGTATGTCGAGCTTGAGGCCGATGGTGAACAGCAACAGGGTCACGCCCACGTCAGCCAGCACGTCGAGCAGTGGTGAGGGTTCGACGCCCAGGAGGTTGAGCGTGAAACCTCCGGCCAGAAAGCCCACCAGGGGAGGCAGGTGCAGGCCCAGGGCGACGAGGCCGCCGAGGAAGGCGGCGATGATGATGGCCGGGTCGATCATGAAGGCTCCGCTGTACCGGTAACGCATGCAGACAGATAGTGTAAGGAAGTCGTAAAGTGAATGGCATTCATCATTTCAGCGTATCGCGATGCCGTGAAGCGGACGTGACGCATCCGGGAACGCTCAAGGAGGCGGGGTGGGCATGACCAGGCTGATCCTCAACGGCCAGTCAGCGCAGTTGCCGCAAGTGCGCGAGGCCGTTTTCGCCAGCCGAGATGCCGGCGCCGAGCTGGATGTGCATGTGACCTGGGAGAAGGGAGATGCCGCCGGGCTGGCCGAGCAGGCGGGGCATGCCGGCAGATCGCACGTGATCGCGGGCGGTGGCG
This sequence comes from Halomonas elongata, assembly GCF_029081005.1. Classification (GTDB taxonomy): domain Bacteria; phylum Pseudomonadota; class Gammaproteobacteria; order Pseudomonadales; family Halomonadaceae; genus Halomonas; species Halomonas elongata_B. Next base: position 53,151 of record NZ_JAJQTQ010000013.1, read on the forward strand.
ATGGCACCGTCAACGAGGTGGTCAATGGCCTGATGCGACTGGCACCGGACCAGCGGCCGGCACTGGGTATCCTGCCGCTGGGCAGTGCCAATGATCTGGCGACCTCGCTGGGTCTGCCCCTGATGCCCGGCGAGGCCCTGGAAGCGGCGCTCTATCTGTCGTCACGTCCCGCCGATGTGGCGAGGCTGGATGATCGCTATTTCCTCAACATGACCACTGGTGGATTCGGGGCCGAGGTCACCTCTTCGACCCCCAAGAGTCTCAAGCGACTGTTGGGTGGCGGCGCCTATTCCCTGATCGGCGCCCTCAAGGCCTGGCAGTATCGTCCCTATCCGGGGCGTCTGAGCTGGGCGGATGGTCAACGCGATGCTTCGCTGTTCGTGCTGGCCATGGGTAATGGCGTTCAATCCGGCGGCGGCCAGCAGTTGACGCCGGGGGCACGTCTCGACGACGGCCTGCTGGATATCCTGCTGGTGCGTGACTTTGCCTCGCTTCGGGAAATGGCGGCGATGCGCCGGGAACTGCTGGCTCGTCCTGGAAGGGGGACATTCGTCGAAACCTTCCGCACTCCCTGGCTGACCTTCGAGGGCGAAGGCGATCTGCCGCTGACCCTGGATGGCGAGCCATTGCATCGCCGTGGCTTCCATGTCGAAATCGATGCCGGGGCATTGGAACTCGTCGTCCCCGGGGACTGTCCCTTGTTCGGCCGTGGCGTGTCCGGGGCTGGCGACTCATGGCCCCGCGCGGCATCATGAAGGCAGCCGATGCTGCCAACTCGTGGAGGGACCATCATGCTGACGCCTTTCCATCTTGCCGTTCAGGTGCGCGATCTGGCGGAGGCCCGACGCTTCTACGGCGAGCTGCTGGGATGCGACGAGGGCCGGTCCAGCGACACCTGGGTCGATTTCAATCTCTATGGTCATCAGTTCGTCTGCCATCTCAACCCCGCCCTGGGTGAGTCGGGGGGGGAGGGTCATCGCAATCCCGTGGATGGTCACGGTGTTCCGGTGCCGCACTTCGGTGTGGTGCTGGAGATGGAAGCCTGGGAAGCCCTGGTCGATCGCCTGACCGCGTCCGGCATTCGCTTCGAGATCGATCCCTATGTACGTTTCCAGGGGGAGCCCGGGGAGCAGGCCACGATGTTCTTCCGGGATCCCAGTGGCAATGCCATCGAGTTCAAGGCATTCCGGGACATTCAAGGGCAACTGTTCGCGACATAGAAATGCGTTGATTCATGTTGCGAGCGACGCGAGATTGGTCGCCGCCGGCGCACAAGAAGCGGTGTTGACACGGTATTGAGCGAAGACTCTGAGCAGCGCCGGCGGCCAGGCCCGCTCCTGCGGGCTCGTGCGCTTCCCGCATCCGTGTGGGCCGTCGCGCGCAGAGAGAGATTCAGTGCTTTCATAGCTTGCGATGGTGCGGGGGCTCTGATGCAATGTCGCTTCGTTTCTTGGGAGGCCACGATGTCGATGAAATTCTGGATGCCGCTCGCACTGGCACTGACGCTTGTGCTTGCCGGGTGCGGTGATGATGATAGCGCTCCGACGGGCGATGAGAACGTGACGCAGGAAACGAGTGACGCTCAACAGCCGCAGGGCGACGAGACGGCTGCGACCGAGGGCGGCACGACACAGGATGAACGGGTTGCGCGCGATGCCGAGAGTGGCGACGCGGAACAGGCGATGGGCGAAACATCGGATGCCGCTGCAGCCGAGGGGGCCTCCGCGTCTTCGCCGGGTGATGCCTCCGAGTTCGCCGATGAGCCGTCGGCCCTGGGGGGGCCGGATGAAGGCGAGAGCGCCGGGGTATTGGATGAATCGGAGGCGATGCCGGGCGAGACCAGCAGCGAAGACGTCGATGCCATCATTCAGGAAACCGAGCGGCGCTTCGAGGAAGCGAGCCAGAAGATCGACGAACAGTTCAAGGAGGCCGAGCAGGAGGCGCCTGAACCGGCGTCGGCGCCTGAATCCGGGGCGGGAGCGGAGCTCGATGAGGCACTCGAGTCATCGTCCGAGTTGCCCGGAGACGCTTCCAGCCTGGGAGAGGGAAGCTCCGACCCGGAGGTCCAGGCGATCCTGGAAGAGACGGAACGGCGTTTCGAGGAGGCGAAAGAAAAGATCGACCAGCAGTTCGAGCAGGCCGAACGCAAGGTGCCCGACGAGATCAGCGATTCGACGACGGTTCCGGATGAGACGGCCTCGCCCGAGGGCGATGAGTCGACGCCTTGACGAGACACGAAAAAGGCCCACCTGCCGGTGGGCCTTCGGAAGATGTCGCATCAGATGATGGCGACTCCGGGGTAGAGGTCGTCGACCTCAGTCGGTGACCCGGACGTTGGAGGCCTGAAGGCCTTTCTTGCCCTGGGTGACCTCGAAGGAGACCTTCTGGCCGTCCTGCAGGGACTTGAAGCCTTCAGCCTGAATCTCGGAGAAGTGGACAAAGAGGTCATCGCCGCCGTCTTCCGGAGAGATGAAGCCATAGCCCTTGGTGTCGTTGAACCACTTGACAGTGCCAGTTGCCATTGTCGATTTCCTTAACTAGCTAAATGATGATGCTGGGTCGAACGACCATCTACCGCGTCGTGACCCAAATGCGTGGGCAAGACAAGACAGAAGTGCGCACTGGGTGTATCGAAGGGTTCGACGTACAACTGACGACTTTTCTACTTGCTGACCAACGCAATTGATGGTGCACCAGCACCCGGGTTGCGTCAACCGAGTGCCGCAGGGAGACTGGTGCTTGCCACCCTTGGTCACTGTAGATCGAAAGCCCCGGGGCGTCCAGCGGCTCGGGGCGCAGCGCAACCGCTTATTGCGAGACAGGCTCATGAACCATACGCACATCTCCTCTGAAGGTACGCATAGCAAGCTGATCGGCTATCTGCTCTGGTTGTTCGGCTTTCTCGGTGCCCACCGCTTCTATTATGGCAAGCCGGTCACCGGTACGATCTGGTTCTTCACGCTCGGCCTGTTGGGCGTTGGCTGGTTGATCGATCTGTTTCTGATCCCGGCCATGGATCGCCAGGCGGATCTGCGGTTCCAGGCCGGTCCGATCAATTACACCCTGGCCTGGTTGTTGTTGACCTTTCTGGGGGCCCTTGGCCTGCATCGCTTCTATCAGGGCAAGTGGCTCACCGGCCTCCTTTACCTCTGTACCTTCGGGCTGTTGGGGCTCGGCGTGCTGTATGATTTCTGGACGCTCAACGACCAGATCTCCATGCGTCATACCGAACGCGGCATCTTCGGCTGAGGAGCGGCGATGTTCTTCGATTCACAGTTCTGGCCCTTTCTGGTGGCGATCACCCTGCTCAGCATCACGCCGGGGGTCGATACCCTGCTGGTGATTCGCAATACCGCTCGGGGCGGGGTGCGCGACGGAGTCCTGACCAGCCTGGCAATCTGCAGCGGCTTGTTCGTGCATGCCGCCGTCTCGGCCCTGGGAATCTCTCTGATTCTGCTGCAGTCGGCCTGGGCGTTCGGGCTGCTCAAGCTGGCCGGGGCGGCCTACCTGATCTGGCTGGGTATCAACGGCCTGATGGCGGCTCGACGAGGCCAGGGGTTGCCGGTGGCCGGCGTCGAGGCGGAAAGGCATGCGGTGCCCATGTGGCGACCGCTTCGAGAGGGGCTGTTGTCCAATGTCCTCAACCCCAAGACCGTGGTCTTCTACATGGCCTTCCTGCCGCAGTTCATCGCGCCGGGTGACCCGGCGCTCGTCAAGTCGCTGTGGCTGGCCGGCGTTCACTTCGTCGTCGCCAACCTGTGGCAGATCGGCGTCGTGTTGATGGTGGGCAGCGCCGGGCGCTGGCTGGCCAGCCCGGCTTTCTCTCGCTGGTTGAATGGCCTGACCGGCGGTGTCCTGATCGGCTTCGGCGTCAAGCTCGCCTTGACGAGGAGTCCCTAAGTACCATGAGCTACGAGCTACGAGCTACGAGCTACGAGCTACGAGCTACGAGCTGCGCGGTGCTAACATACTGCTCGCCTCTCGCCTCTCGCCTCTCGCCTCTCGCCTCTCGCCTCTCGCCTCTCGCCTCTCGCCTCTCGCTCAATTCCTCGCCTGCAGCGATCCGTCGTACCGTCCCTGTCGCTCTGCGGGGGTGAGCAGGGCCACGCCTCGCGTGTCTCCACCCTGGGCGAGGCTTTCGAAGATCACTCGGTATGTCATCACGGCCTGTACGTAATGCCGGGTTTCGCGGAAGGGAATGCTTTCGACGAAGAGATCGAAGGCCCTGGGGGCGTCGCGCAGCCAGCGGTCGACACGATGCGGGCCGGCGTTGTAGGCCGCGGCGGCAGCCAGGCGATTGCCGCGGTAACGGTCGAGCATCTCGTCGATGTAGGCGCTGCCCAGGCGGATGTTGAGCGCCGGGTCGAGGACGCCGTAGGGCCCCGGATCGGGAAGGCCCAGCTTGCGGCTGACACTGGCCGCGGTGCCCGGCATCAGCTGCATCAGGCCCCGGGCACCGACCGGTGACAGTGCCTCGGGGTTGTAGGCGCTCTCGCGGCGGGCGATGCCCATCAATAGATAAGGATCGACGCCGGTGTGCTGGCCCCAGCGCAAGAACTGTTCGCGATAGGCCTCGGGAAAGCGCCATGGCAGCGCGTCCCACAACTTGGCGGCGATAGTGGTCTGTACAAGACGCGCATGCCAGCCGCGGTGTTGCGCGTAGTCGGCGAGGGCGCGAGCTTCTTCCGTCGAGGCGCGCGCGGCGGCGGCGTACCATTCGCTGGCGGCCAGCCCGGGTTCGTCGATGCGCAGCAAGGCTTCGGTGCGGCGTACTGCTGGCCAGTCGGCGACACGTTGACGCAATGCCGGGTCGACCTGGGTCGATGACATGTCGAGGGCGTAGGGTTGACCCAGGCGATCGGCGGCGGCAAAGCCATAGAAGTCGCGCTCGGTGGCGGCTTTCTTGTAGGCGGAACGTGCCGTGGCGTCATTGCCGAGCTGTGCATGGGCGCGTCCAAGCCAGTATTGCCAGCGCGCCTTGTCGCGCTGCTCCGGTGCCATTCGGTCGATCCAGCCGATGACGCCATGCCAGTCACGGTCTTCCAGCGCGACCCGAGTCCTCAGCTCGAGCAATTCGGCATCGGCCAGTCTCGGCATGGTCTCGTCCACCCAGACCTGGTTCTGACGGATATCGCGTACCAGCGAGTAGAAGGTCAGGTCGTGCTCGATCGAACGTCGATGTGTCTCGTCGATCGACAGATGTGGGGACACCTTGCGCCAGGCTTCCAGTGCCGCCTCGGTATCGGCTCGCGTGAAACCGTGCATGGCGGCGGCGAACAGTGCGCCGCTGCCCCGGCAGCCGGGACCGATACAGGTCGGTATCGTGGTGATAGCGGCGTAGTCGGTCTGCAGACGTGCCATGGCGGCCTTGCCGTCGCCCCAGTCGGGGCCGAGCATGCGGCCCAGGTATTTGGTGAGCCCTGTTTCCCCGTTGCGCCAGGCCAGCATCATGCGTTCCCAGATTTCCGGGGGACCGATCTCGCCGCGGGCGCGCAGGGTATTGAACAACGGGTCGCAGGCATCCGGCTGTGAGTGGCCTTCATGCCACAGTTCTCGTCCACCTTGTGCCGCTGCCGCAGGATCGGTATCGAGCAGGGCGGCATAATAGTGGCATTGGCGCTCGGTGCCATCGGGAACGCCATCGGCTACTGCCAGGAGATTATCGTCCCGTCCGGCTTCGCCATAGGCCGAGATGGCCTGGCCACGCATCCAGCCGGCCAATGGCGAATCTCCGTGCGTATCGATGAAGTGCAGGACACTGTCGGGGCTGGCCTCGGGAAGGCGTGCCTTGAGGCGGTGATAGTCGACGTAGCCGGCCAGTACATGGTTCTCGATGGCGGCCTGATCGATGGCATGCCATTTCTGGCTACGTGCCGCCTGAAGCGCATCGTGCATGGCGCGATCATCGGCCGGGGCGGCCATTGGCCACCACAGCAGGGCAGCGGTCAGCAAGGCTTTCCATGAGGCGAAGGACGGGGACCGGAGCATCGGGATATCTCGTTGGTTCGCCGGCGTGAGCCGTGGGTGAATGACGCGAATAGTGTTTCCCTATGTCGATGTCGTCGGACAAGACCGAGGCATCCCGTTGAGGATATCCTATCGTCAGGCAGTGCGCTGCGTTTCCTCAGGAGATCATGATGGCTCGATTCAATGGATTGGCGCTGTTCCAGCGACTGAAGCACCGTTCCCGGGCCCTGGGGCGGATGCGTCGTGCCTTGCGTCTGTTCGTCCCGATGCTAATCGACGTGGCACGTGGCCGCTACCGCCCCGTGCCCTGGTCGGCGATGGGGTGGATGCTGCTGGCGCTGGTCTATCTGCTGTCACCGCTGGACCTGATTCCCGATGTCCTGATGCTGATTGGCCTGGTCGACGACGTGGTCGTGGTCGGCTGGCTGCTGACGCGCGTCGATCATTCCCTGGAGGCATATCGCCGCTGGAAGGAGGATGATGGAGGCACCATATCCTGATGGCCCTTCGGGGCGGTGGAAGGCGGTCGCTAGCAGGCGATCGTTGGCAAGAAGGCCAGGATGCGCTAGGTTTGAATCAAACGTTTGATTAATGCAGGCCATCCATGTCGTTCCCGACTCCTGATGCCGCCGACTGGCGGCGCGCCATCACCCGCTTCGTCACGGTGATTCCTCATACCCGAGGACTCGGCCTGACGGTGCTCGAGGCTGGCCCCGAACGGGTGTTGCTGCGTTTGCCCTGGGATGACGACCTGCTCGGTGACACGGCGCGTGGGCTGCTGCATGGCGGCGTGGCGACCATGTTGCTGGACACGGCCTGTGGCTCGGCGGTCCTGCCGGCATTGCCCGAACCGGAGGTGTGTCCGACGCTCGACCTGCGCGTCGATCACTATCGCCCCGGCGTGACGGGGCAGGCCTTGTATATCGAAGCCCGAGTGGTATCGGTCACGGCCTCGGTGGTGTTCACCGAGGGTCGGCTATGGCAGGACGCCGAACGGCCGGTGGCACGGGGCGTTGCCAATTTCATGCGTCTCGGAGCGCGCAATACGCCAACGGGATTCAAGCAAGCCCTGTTCGCGGTGGAGGACGATAATGACTGAGGCCTTCCATGATATCGAATGGCTGGCGCGTACTCGGCAGCGGGGTGATGTATCGGCCTGGCTGGCGCGGATTCCCTATGCTCGCCGGATAGGCGTGTCGGTCGAGACGGCACCGGATGGCGATGGCCTGTTGTTCCGATTGGCGCCGCGCGAGGACAACATCGGTAACGTGCTGTTGCCGGCCCTGCATGGTGGCGTGGTGGCGGCCTTCATGGAAACCGCCGCGACCCTGGACCTGATGCTGGCCGCGCGTGAGCCGCGTCTGCCGCGGGTCGTCGACGTCTCCATCGATTATCTGCGCACGGTCAGGGTCATGCCGACGCTGGCGCGCTGTGAGCTGCTTCGCGAGGGACGGCGCATGGCCAATGTGCGGGTCCGGGCCTGGCAGGATGACGAAGGAGCGCCGGTGGCGACCGCGCGGCTGCATTTCGCGTTGGGCGGGGTGACGACGCAAGACGCTTGAAAAATGCGTGGCGAGCCCCATATCGACGACAGTTATCCACTGGTGGCCGTTGCCACCGCCACCGCTGTCACGTCGAGAAAGGGGTCCGAGATAAGATGACCACTGCCACCCATGAGGAAACGCTTGGCTTCCAGACTGAAGTCAAGCAACTGTTGCACCTGATGATTCACTCCCTGTATTCCAACAGGGAGATATTCCTGCGTGAGCTGATCTCCAACGCCGCCGATGCCTGCGACAAGCTGCGCTACGAGGCGTTGGACAATGACGCCATCTATGAAGGCGACAGCGAGCTGCGCATCGAGATCGAGCATGACCGGGATGCCGGCACGGTCACGCTGCGTGACAACGGCATCGGCATGAGCCGCGACGAGGTGATCGAGAATCTCGGCACCATCGCGCGTAGCGGCACCTCCGAGTTTCTCAAGCAGCTGTCCGGTGAGCAGCAGAAGGATGCCAAGCTGATCGGCCAGTTCGGCGTCGGTTTCTATTCCGGCTTCATCGTCGCCGATGACATCACGGTACGAACCCGCAAGGCAGGCACCGACGCGAGCGATGGCGTCGAGTGGCGTTCCCGGGGCGAGGGTGAATTCAGCGTGGCGGATATCGAGCTCGAGCGCCACGGTACCGAGATCGTCCTGCACCTCAAGGAGGATGCTCGGGAATTCGCCGACGACTTCCGTCTCCAGAGCCTGGTGCGCAAGTATTCCGACCATATCGATGTGCCGGTGCGCATGCCCAAGGTCGAGAAGGCCCGTGATGAGGAAGGCAACGAGATCGAGGGCAGCGAGACCACGACCTGGGAGACCGTCAACGAGGCCACGGCACTCTGGGTCCGGCCCAAGGCGGAGATCGATGATGACGAGTACAAGGCCTTCTACAAGCATGTGGCCCATGATTTTTCCGATCCCCTGACCTGGAGCCACAACAAGGTCGAGGGCAAGCTCGAGTACACCAGCCTGCTATACGTACCGGGTCGCGCGCCTTTCGACCTGTACGAGCGCGATGGTGCCCGGGGCGTGAAGCTCTATGTGCAGCGCGTCTTCATCATGGACGATGCCGAGCAGTTCCTGCCGCTCTATCTGCGCTTCATCAAGGGGGTGCTGGATACGCGCGACCTGTCGCTCAACGTTTCCCGCGAGCTTCTGCAGCAGGATCCGCAGGTCGACAAGATCAAGTCGGCGCTGACCAAGCGTTCCCTGGACATGCTCAAGAAGCTGGCCAAGGATGACGAGGCCTACCAGACGTTCTGGAACACCTTCGGCAGCGTGCTCAAGGAAGGCCCGGCGGAGGATCATGCCAATCGCGAGAAGATCGCCGGCCTGCTGCGTTTCTCCACCACCCATACCGACAGCGCCACTCAGGACCAGTCACTGGCCGATTACGTTGGGCGCATGAAGGATGGGCAGGAGAAGATCTACTACATCGTCGCCGATGGTTTCAACGCGACGAAGAACAGCCCGCACCTGGAGATCTTCCGCAAGAAGGGCGTCGAGGTCCTGCTGCTCCACGACCGTATCGACGAGTGGCTGATGAGCCATCTCACCGAGTTCGAGGGCAAGTCCTTTGCCGACGTGGCAAAGGGGAATCTCGATCTCGGCGAGGTCGAGGACGAGGACGAGAAGAAGGCCCAGGAAGAGACCGCCAAGGCCAAGGAAGACCTGGTCAAGCGTGTCAAGGATGCCCTGGGCGAGGAGGTCCAGGAGGTCAAGGTGACCCATCGCCTGACCGACTCCCCGGCCTGCGTGGTGTTGCCCGAGCATGAGATGGGCTATCAGATGCGCCGCATCATGGAAGCTGCCGGCCAGCCGATGCCCGAGGTCAAGCCGATCCTCGAGCTCAATCCCGAGCATGCCCTGGTGACGCGTCTGGAAGGCGCCGATGACTCGGCCTTCGGTGACCTGGCGCGGATCCTGCTCGATCAGGCGATCATCGCCGAGGGAGGACATCTCGATGACCCGGCAGCTTACGTCAAGCGACTCAATGCGTTGCTGAGTGCTTGACGTCGACGTCAGGTCGAAAAAATCCACGGTAACATGCGACCCCGTCTCGACGGGGTCGCGTCGTGTCTGGGCGGCGGTTCGAGCGGTCGTTCGGGGACGTCGCCGACGATGGCATCGGCGTCATTCGCCTTGAGAAAGGTTTCCATCTCAGGTAAAGATAGCCGGTTCGAGTCGTGAATAACGATAAACCTGAAAAGGGGAGATCCAACGTGAAGATTGGTGCGCCCAAGGAGTGCGCAGAAGGGGAAGCGCGTGTCGCGTTGACCCCGGATAGCGCCCAGCATCTCCAGAAGCTTGGACACGAATGCTTGGTGGAAGCCGGTGCCGGCAAGGCAGCCGGATTCGACGATACGGCTTATCGCGAGGCCGGCGTCGAGGTGATCGAAGGCGCCGAGGCGCTGTGGGAGGCGGCGGATGTCGTCATCAAGGTGCGTGAGCCTTCCGAAGCGGAAGCCGGCCGCCTGACGCAAGACAAGACGCTGATTTCCTTCTTCTGGCCGGCCCAGAACGAGGATCTGCTGGAGCGCTGTCGTGCGACCGGTGCCAGCGTCATCGCCATGGACATGGTGCCGCGTATTTCCCGGGCCCAGAAGATGGATGCCCTGTCCTCCACTGCCAATATCGCCGGTTATCGAGCAGTGATCGAGGCGGGCAATCAGTTCGGGCGTTTCTTTACCGGCCAGGTGACTGCCGCGGGCAAGGTACCGCCGGCCAAGGTGCTGGTGGTCGGCGCCGGCGTGGCGGGGCTTGCGGCCATCGGTACCGCCACCAGCCTGGGGGCGGTGGTACGCGCCTTCGACGTGCGGCCCGAAGTGGCCGAGCAGATCGAGTCGATGGGCGCCGAGTTCCTGTTCCTCGACTTCGATGATGCCGAGGACGGCTCGGAAAGCGGTGGCTATGCCAAGCCTTCCAGCCCCGAGTTCCGCGAGAAGCAGCTGGCGCTGTTCCGCGAGCAGGCCCCGGACGTGGATATCGTCATCACCACGGCCCTGATCCCGGGCAAGCCGGCACCGAAGCTGTGGCTGGACGATATGGTCAAGGCCATGAAGCCGGGCTCCGTGATCGTCGACCTTGCTGCCGAGCGGGGCGGCAACTGCGATCTCACCGAGCCCGATCAGCGCATCGTGACGGACAACGGCGTGGTCATCGTCGGTTACACCGACTTCCCGTCGCGGATGGCGACGCAGGCCTCGCTGCTTTATGCCACCAACGTCCGCCACATGATCACCGACCTCACGCCGGAGAAGGATGGCCAGCTCCATCACGACATGGAGGATGATGTCATCCGTGGCTCCACGGTGGCTCATGCGGGCGAGATCACCTTCCCGCCGCCGCCGCCCAAGGTGCAGGCTATCGGGGCGGCCAAGCCGAAGCCCAAGGAGAAGGAGCCGACGCCGGAGGAGAAGAAGGCTGCCGAGCATGCTGCCTTCGTCACACAGACCAAGCGCCAGGTGGGCATGCTGGCCGTCGGCGGTGCGCTGATGCTGCTGCTCGGCCAGGTGGCGCCGGCCTCCTTCATGCAGCACTTCATCGTCTTCGTGCTGGCCTGCTTCGTCGGCTTCCAGGTCATCTGGGGGGTGAGCCATTCCCTGCATACCCCGTTGATGGCGGTGACCAACGCGATTTCCGGCATCATCGTGCTGGGGGCGATACTGCAGATCGGCTCGGGCAGCTTCCTGGTGGGGCTGCTGGCGGCGATCTCGGTACTGATCGCGACCATCAATATCGTGGGTGGCTTCCTGGTGACACGCCGGATGCTGGCCATGTTCCAGAAGTCCTGAACCGCGGGGAGACACTATGTTGAGTCAAGGATTCGTGTCCGCCGCGGCGATCGCGGCGAGTGTATTGTTCATCCTCTCTCTCGGGGGGCTGAGCAACCAGGAAAAGGCCAAGCGTGCGGTGTGGTACGGCATTGTCGGCATGGCCGTGGCCGTGGTGTTCACCGCCTTCGGGCCGGGGATCGGCGGTTACTGGTGGATGGTGCCGATGATGATCATCGGGGCTGTGGCCGGCGTCTATCTGGCGAAAAAGGTCGACATGACCGAGATGCCGCAACTGGTGGCGGCGTTGCACAGCTTCGTCGGCCTGGCGGCGGTATTCGTCGGCTTCAATGCCGACCTGGAGCGCCGTCGTGTACTGGCCGCCGAGGGCGGCAGCGAGGGCTTCTCGGCCTTCGCCGCCCTGGTTGCCGAAAAGACGCCGGCGGAGCTCACCTTCCTGCAGATCGAAGTGGTGCTGGGGGTGTTCATCGGTGCGGTGACCTTCACCGGTTCGGTGATCGCCTTCGGCAAGCTGGCCGGCAAGGTCGACGGCAAGCCCCGCCAGTTGCCGGGCGGCCATCTGCTCAATGCCGGTGCGGCGGTGCTGTCACTGCTGCTGGCCATTCTCTACCTGAATGGCGCCGGCTTCTGGACGCTGTTGCTGCTGGCGGTATTGGCCTTGTTCATCGGCTACCACCTGATCATGGGCATCGGCGGCGCCGACATGCCGGTGGTGGTGTCGATGCTCAACAGCTACTCCGGCTGGGCGGCGGCGGCCATCGGCTTTACGCTCTCCAATGACCTGCTGATCGTCACCGGTGCCCTGGTGGGTTCTTCGGGTGCCATCCTCTCCTACATCATGTGCAAGGCGATGAACCGCAACTTCATCAACGTGATTCTGGGAGGCTTCGGCGGTAGTCAGGGACCGGCTGCCGAGATCGAGGGCGAGCAGGTCGCCATCGACACGAGCGGTGTGGCAAGCGCCCTGAACGACGCCGACAGCGTGGTCATCGTGCCGGGCTACGGCATGGCGGTGGCCCAGGCGCAGAATGCGGTGAGCGAGCTGACTCGCAAGCTGCGCAGCGCCGGCAAGAACGTGCGCTTCGGGATCCACCCGGTCGCCGGCCGTCTACCCGGGCACATGAACGTGCTGCTGGCCGAGGCCAAGGTGCCCTATGACATCGTGCTGGAGATGGACGAGATCAACGACGACTTCGCCGAGACCGACGTGGTGATCGTCATCGGCTCCAACGATATCGTCAATCCGGCCGCCCAGGAGGATCCCAACAGCCCCATCGCCGGCATGCCGGTGCTGCGGGTCTGGGAATCCAAGCAGGTCTTCGTCTGCAAGCGTGGTCAGGGTACCGGTTACTCCGGTATCGAGAACCCGTTGTTCTTCAAGGAGAATACACGCATGCTCTATGGCGATGCCCGCTCGAGCATCGATACCCTGGTACCGATGATCGACTGATCGACTGATCGGCCCAGCGGACCGTTCCGCGGCCCGCTCGCCCTTCACGACGCCCCCTAACGGGGGCGTTTTTCGTTACAATCGCCGGACCACTTACAGTCCCGGGGCGACTATGTCCGACGATCGCAAGCATGATGATCGCAACAACAGGGTGACGGTGCTCGGCGGGGGGAGTTTCGGTACCGCCCTGGCCAGCATCGCCGCCGACAACGGCTTCGAGGTGCGTCAGTGGCTGCGCGATTCCGAACTCGCCGCGCAGATCAATCGTGAGCACCGCAATGGCCGGTATCTGCCCGATTACGACATCAATCCCGCGGTATCGGCACATACTCGGCTGAGCGAAGCGCTGGAAGGTGCCGGCCTGGTGTTGGTGGCGATTCCTTCCAAGGGGTTTCGCGATGTGGTGCGCCAGGCGCGCCCTTGGCTGGACCCGGAGAGCATCCTTGTCAGCACCACCAAGGGCATCCAGGAAGAGGGCTTCAAGCTGATGAGCCAGATCCTGGAAGAAGAAACCGGTGGTCGGCATATCGGGGTGCTGTCGGGGCCTAACCTGGCATCCGAGGTCGCCGAGCGTCAGCTGACCGCCACGGTGATCGCCAGCCATGATCCCTTGACCCGGACCCGGGTACAGACCGCGCTGGGATGCGACTATTTTCGTGTCTATGCCAGCAATGATCGCTATGGCGTGGAGCTCGGCGGCGCCCTGAAGAACATCTATGCCATTGCCGCCGGAATGGCGGCGGCTCTGGGCATGGGGGAGAACACCCGCAGCATGCTGATGACGCGGGCACTCGCCGAGATGAGTCGCTTCGCCGTGGCCCGAGGGGCCAATCCCATGACCTTCCTGGGACTGGCCGGCGTGGGCGATCTCATCGTTACCTGCTCGTCGAGTCTGTCGCGGAATTACCGTGTGGGCTTCGCCCTGGGTGAGGGGCGCAACCTCGACGAAGCCATCGAATCGCTCGGCCAGGTAGCCGAGGGCGTCAACACGGTACGGCTGGTGCGTGACATGGCCCGACAGGTAGGGGTCTACATGCCGCTCGCCGAGGGACTCTACCAGGTGCTGTTTCGGGAGGTGCCGGCCAGGGAGATGGCGCGTCTGCTGATGCAGGGAGAGCAGAGCAGCGACGTGGAATTCGTGTTATCACGCGAAAATGTGCAGCGCGATCACCGTGACTCGGGAGGCGAGAATGGCTGAAACCTTGTTGATCATGCGTCACGGCGAGGCGGGTGCGGGGAGCCCCGATGCCGAGCGTGAACTGACGGCCCGCGGCCACCGCGAGGCGGCTCGCATGGCTGGCTGGCTGGCCGGTCGCGATGATCTGGACCTGTCTCGACTGCGCCTGCTGGCGAGCCCGTATCGCCGTGCTCAGCAGACCGCCGCACACATCGCCGCTGCCCTGGGCGTGACCGTGGAGCCCCTGTCGCTGATCACGCCCGACGATCCTCCCGGCGCGGTGCTCGATTGGTTGCTGCAAGCCCCCCCCGAGGCGCCCGTCATGCTGGTCAGCCACATGCCGTTGGTCGGCGCTCTGGCCGGTCTACTGGTGGAGGGGCGCAGCGAGCACGGGCTTGGCTTGCCCACCGCCGCCATCGCCGAGCTGGAAGCCGAGGTGCCGGCGGCAGGTTGCGCACGATTGACGCGCTTCACCATGCCCGACGACCTGCCCGACCCGGAGTGAGCCGATCATGAGCTTCATCGTCAATAACCGTGTCCATGTCCAGCCCGGCTTCGAGGAAATGTTCGAGGCGCGCTTCCGTGCCCGTGCCGGCGAGATCGACAAGCAGCCCGGTTTCATCGCCATGCGCGTGCTTCGCCCACAGGGCAATCAGGCTCCCTATGTGGTCGAGACCGAGTGGGAAAGCCAGGAGGCCTTCCGTACCTGGGTGGGCAGCGATGACTTCAAGCGGGCCCATACCAACCCGATGCCGCCGGAGGCCACCGGTAAGGGAGGGGGCCTCGAGCAGTTCGAGGTGGTGGAAGGCACCACTAGATCAGTCCTGCCGCCCGCAGGACGAAGACGCCGGCAGTGATCGTGATGCTCGCCATCAGCGTGGTCAGGGCGATGATGTTGGCGGTGAGCGTCTCGTCGCCCCCCATGGCCTTGGCCATGACGAAGGCCGCCGCCGTGGGGCTGGCGAAGAACAGGAGCATCACGCCCAGCTCTCGTCCCTCGAAGCCGAGCCACCAGGCGGCCGCAGTGGCCATGAACGGGATGCCGATCATCTTCCAGGCGCTGGCCCCCAGTGCCGGCCCATACCCCTGCTTCAAGGCGCGGGTCGACAGGGTGGCACCGATGCATATCAAGGCCAGCGGGAGCGTCAGGGAGGCGAAATAGTCTCCTGTGGTGGCCAGCCAGTCCGGCAGCCGGACCTCGAGGAGCGCCAGGGGGGTGGCCACCAGAACGGCCAGAATCAAGGGGTTGGTCAGTATATGCTTGGCGATGCTTCGCCACGGGACCTGCCGTGAGCCGTTCTCGCGAGGCCGGTAGAAACTGAGCACGACGACCGAAAGGATGTTGTAGGTCAGGATCACGACCCCGAGCAGCAGCCCGCCGATGGACAGTCCGACCTCACCGTACATGCCATGGGCCAGGGCCATGCCGACGACGCCGCAGTTGCCACGAAAGCCCCCTTGGACATAGACGCCACGCTGGTGCCGGGGCAGGCGCCAGGCGGCCCATGCCCAGCACAGCAGGAAACTGGCCAGGGTCGCCAGGGCGAAGAAGATGAGTAACCAGGGATTGAAGGTGTTCTCCAGGTCCGCACCGATCAGGCTCAGGAAGATGAGGGTCGGCAGGGTGCCGCGGAAGACCAGCCGGGAGGCGGTGTTGACGAAGGCCCGGTCGATCCAGCCCAGGCGCTTGAGGCCGATGCCGATGAACACCATGGCAAAAACCGGCAGGGTGATGTTGAGCGTCGAGAGGAAGATATCGATCAGTGACATGCGGACATCCTGTGTCGGCCCCGACCCCGTCCTCGGGGATATCCCCACCTCTCGATTGACCGGGGCATACGATGCTGTCGAGGGGAGCTCAAGAGCTAAAACTTTAGTTCAATTTTACCATGTGGCCGCTTGCCAGTCATCGTACCGCCGTTTAGCTTGTAATTTGTATGATGTATGACATGAGGACGACGCCTTCCTCGTGTCACCCCAAGGCTGACAAGAGGACGAGCCGGTGACCTTTACACGCGAAGATGTCAAAAAAGCGATCAGCGATGGTCTGCTGTCTTTCCCGATTACCGATTTCGACGCCGAAGGGCGTTTCGACGCCGAGAGCTATCGCCAGCGCCTCGAGTGGTTCATCAGCCACGAGATCTCGGCGGTGTTCGTCGCTGGCGGCACGGGGGAGTTCTTCAACCTGTCCCAGGACGAGTTCCGCGAGATCGTGCGCCTGGCGGTCAAGGTCGTCGACGGCAAGCTGCCGGTGATCGCCAGCGCCGGTCTGAGCGTGGCCACCGGCAGCGCTTTCGCGAAGATCGCCGAGGAGGAGGGCGCCGACGGTATCCTGCTGATGCCGCCTTACCTGACCGAGTGCCCCCAGGATGGCCTGGTGGAGTATGCGCGTCGGATCTGCGACGCGACGTCCATCAGCGTGATCTATTACAACCGCGGTAATGGTGTGATGAAGCCAGCCTCGGTACAGCGCCTGGCCGATGCCTGCCCCAACCTGATCGGCCTCAAGGACGGCAAGGGCGACATGCAGGCCCTGAACCGCATCATCAAGACCGTCGGCGACCGCCTGGCCTACGTGGGCGGCGTGCCAACCGCCGAGATCATGGCCGAGGCTTACCTGGCCGTCGGCGTGAACACCTACTCGAGTGCCGTGTTCAACTTCGTGCCGGACATGGCGGTCACCTTTTACAAGGCGCTGCGGGCCGGCGACACCGACACCGTGCGTCGCATCTCGCGCGAGTTCTTCGTGCCCTTCGTCGACCTTCGCGACCACAAGGCCGGCTATGCGGTCAGCCTGATCAAGGCCGGCGCCGAGATCATTGGGCGTCCCGCCGGCAGCGTTCGCGCGCCGCTGGAGATGCCGAATGCCGATGAGCGGGCTCGACTGGAAAACCTGGTCGAGACCGCCAAGGGCTACTGAGCCCACCTTCACCCACTCTCAACAACGACAGCGAAGAGGTGAATTTCATGAGCATGCCCAGCATCTACAAGACCCTTGGAACCTCCGTGCTGATGGCCGGCATGGCCTTCGGCAGCGCCGCGGCCATGGCCGCCGATGGCCCGCTGCGCGGCAACGTCCGCGTGGTGATCGGTTCGACCTCCACCGGGGGCGATACCTATCAGAACTCCAGCATCGTCGCCGATGCCCTGGCCGAGCACCTCGATATCAACATGAAGGTGGATGCCGTCGGCGCGAGCTCGGCCTTCCGCTTCCTGGATCGCGATCCGCGTGGCAATACCCTGATGATCTTCCACGATCAGTCCTACCTTGGGTATCTGTACGGCGTCGAGGGCTACGAGGACATTTTCGAGAAGTACACCATCGGGCCGACCGTCGCCATCAATCCGGGCAACGCCTATCTAGTGCCCAAGGACTCGCCCTACCAGACGCTGAACGACGTGATCGAGGCGGTGGGCAACGGCGAGGAGGTGCGGGTCGCCATCCAGCCCGGCGGTGTCTCGGAGATCGGCTTCAGTGCCCTGAAGAATGCCATCGCCATCGAGCATCCGGGCATGGAAGACAACCTGGTGGCCGTCAATACCGGCTCCCAGGCCGACAAGAACCAGCAGCTCTTCGACGACCAGGCGGACCTGATCAACGGTACTGTCCAGGCCAACGAGCAGTACACTCGCCTGCCGGAAGATGACCAGAAAGCCATGCGCTTCCTGTGGCTCACGGCGCGCCAGGACACCATCGAGCAGGCACCGGAAGAAGGGCTTGGCCAGACGTCTCGTGAGCAGTTGCTCGAGTATGTCGAGCCCAACGTGAACGTCACCATGGGCGATGACAACTTCACCTTCGATAAGGAATTCTTCTTCCTCTACAACAAGGACATGGATCAGGCCATCGTCGACCAGATCGACCAGGCGCTGAGCGAGATCTATGCCGAGGGCGAGATCCAGGAGACCCAGAAGAACTCCTTCTTCATTCCCAACTTCAAGCCGTCCGACGAAGCCGTCGAATACCTGGAGACCAAGATGTCCGTCTACGAGGACATCATCGCCAACATCCAGTAAGGCAGGATCGCCGGCGGGGAAACCCGCCGGCGCTCGCGGCTGCTGTTTCACCCTCATAACGATCGAAGGGCCACCTTACGAGAGCCTTTACCGGAGCCGCCATGGAATCAGGACTGTCATCCCTGTTGAGTGTCTCGATCGACTTCGAGACCTCCCATCTGTTCTTTCCCTATATCGTTCACTGGCTGATGGGTGGACTGTTCGCCCTGATCCTGGTGCTTAACGTGGTGCCTTTCCTCGCCGCCGTCAGGCGGGGCGAAAGGACGCTGCCGATCCTGGGCGAGTCCATGGACAAGTTCCGTTTCTTCGGAACCCTGGTACTGATTGTCGCCTACTTCTACCTGATGTCGGTGGTCGGCAACCTCTTTCCCTACACGGGCTACGGCTTCCTGTTCGTGTCGATGGTCTTCGTTTTCCTGATGTCGCTGATGTACATGCACACCAGGACCAGGCGCAAGGTCATCACGGCCGCCATCAACGCACTCGTGGCGCCGAGCCTGGCGTGGTTCATCCTCGCCAAGCTGTTCCAGATCACCCTGCCGTAGCGGAGACATTTCCATGTTCGATATCCTGTCATTACTCGATATCACCTTCTTCCTGCTGGCGGCCCTGGGGGCCCTGGTCGGGATCATCTTCGGGGCCATCCCCGGGATGACCGCTACCATGGCCGTGGCGGTGTGTCTGCCGCTCACCTACGCGCTCGGTCTCAATCACGGCCTGGCGCTGTTGCTGGGCCTCTACGTGGGGGGCATTTCTGGCGGCATGGTGCCGGCGGTGCTGCTCAACATTCCCGGCACGCCGTCCTCGATCACCACCACCTTCGATGGCTATCCCATGGCGCAGAAGGGCGAGGGAGAGCGTGCCTTGAGGGTCAGCGTGGTGGCTTCCGTGGTGGGGGGCCTGATCAGTGCCGCCATCCTCTTCCTGTTCGCGCCGCTGCTGGCCGAGTTCTCGATCAAGTTCTCCTATGTGGAGAAGTTCCTGATCATCCTGCTGGCGCTGACCGTCATCGCCTCCATGTCGCGCAACATGCTGGTGGGCATCTTCAGCGGTGTGCTGGGGATCTGGCTGAGCCTGATCGGTACCTACAGCATCTCGGATGGCGGCAACGGCAAGACGCGCCTGATGTTCGATTTCCTCGAGCCCTACCTCTTCGAGGGCTTCTCCCTGCTGCCGGTACTGATCGGCATCTTCGGCATTGCCACCATCCTGCTCGAGGCCGAAGAAGGCGTGAAAAGCGGCCTGGCCGGCAAGAACATCACGTTCGGCAAGGGTGGCGGCTTCTCTTTCACCATCTTCAAGGGACGGTTGACCAACCTGGTGCGCTCTTCCTTCATTGGTACCTTCGTCGGCATGCTGCCGGGCGTCGGGGGGAGTGCTGCCTCGGTACTGGCCTACACGCAGGAGAAGAACCTGTCCCGCGATTCCAGCGAGATGGGCAAGGGGGCCCCTCAGGGGCTGATGGCCTCCGAGTCCGCCAACAATGCCCTGACCGGCGGGGCGCTGATCCCGCTGCTGTCGCTCGGCATCCCAGGGGACTCCACCACCGCGGTGCTGATCGGCGCCTTTACCCTTCAGGGCATCCAGGTCGGCCCGCTGTTCATCCCGGAGAATGCCGACACCTGGTACGTGATGATGACTGCCCTGGTGTTCGCCAACATCGTGATGTTCTTCCTGATGTTCTATGCCATCAAGCACATCGCCAAGGTAGTGCTGGTGCCCAAGTACATCCTCTATCCGATCATCGTGATGATGTGCGTGGTCGGTGCCTATGCCATCAACTACGGCATCATGTTCGACGTCTGGACCCTGCTGATCTTCGGCGTGCTGGGGTACCTGATTCAGAAGGTCGGACTCGAAGTGGCGCCGCTGATCATCGGTTTCATCCTCGGTGGACAGGCGGAGGTCTACTTCGTCAAGAGCCTGGAGTCGGCTGGTAGCTATGCGATCTTCTTTACCAAGAGCCCCATTGCCGTGGTGCTCTGGCTGCTGATCGCCGCGTCCGTGGCCTTCTCGGTGATGATGGGCCTGAAGAGCCGCGCCAGGCGTCGTCTGGAGACCTCCTCATGAGTTTCCGTTATCCGCATAACCGCGAGGCCCGATCATGACGCATTCGACACCGGCCCCTCGGGCAATCCGCATCCATCCGCGTGACAACGTCGCCGTGGTCGTCGGCCAGAGCGGCCTGGCCGCCGGCGAGCGCCTCGACGATGGCATCGAGCTGCAGGCGAGCATTCCCCAGGGCCACAAGGTGGCGTTGGTGGCGCTGGCCGAGGGCGACCAGGTGATCCGCTACGGCGAGGTCATCGGCACGGCCGCTACCGCCATCCCACAGGGCGGCCACGTCAACGAGACCAACCTGCACATGCCCACGCCGCCGGACCTGGAGGATCTTCCGCTGGCGACGCGCCCGGTGCCACCGGCCGAGCCGCTGGAGGGCTATACCTTCGAGGGCTTCCGCAACGCCGACGGCAGCGTCGGCACCCAGAACGTGCTCGGCATCACCACCAGCGTGCAGTGCGTGGCGGGCACCGTCGATCACGTGGTCCAGCGCATCAAGCGCGAGCTGCTGCCGCGCTTCCCCAACGTCGACGACGTGGTGGGGCTCAACCACAGCTACGGCTGCGGCGTGGCGATCAACGCGCCGACCGCGGTGGTGCCCATTCGCACCCTCAGGAACTTGGCCCGGCATCCCAACTTCGGTGACGAGGTGATGGTCATCGGACTCGGCTGCGAGAAGCTGCAACCTTCGACCCTGGTCGAGGATCGCCCGGTAAGGATCTTCGAGAACACCGAGGCCGCCGACCCCGAGGCCAATGTGTTGAGCCTGCAGGACGAGTCCTTCGAGGGCTTCGGCGAGATGATCGAGGGCATCATGGCCATGGCCGAGCGCCACCTCGAGCGTCTCGATCGTCGACGCCGCGAGACCTGCCCGGTGGCCGACCTGGTGGTGGGCATGCAGTGCGGCGGCAGCGATGCCTTCTCCGGGCTGACTGCCAACCCGGCGGTAGGCTTCGCCACCGACCTGATCGTGCGCGCCGGCGGCAGTGTGATGTTCTCCGAGGTCACCGAGGTGCGCGATGCCATCCACCTGCTGACGCCGCGGGCGGTGGATCGCTCGGTCGGTCAGGCGCTGATCGACCAGATGGCCTGGTACGACGACTACCTCTCCCAGGGCCAGGCGGATCGTAGCGCCAATACCTCCCCCGGCAACAAGAAGGGCGGACTCTCCAACATCGTCGAGAAGGCGCTGGGCTCGGTGATCAAGTCCGGCAACTCGCCGATCGTCGACGTCATCGGCCCGGGCGAGCGGTTGCGCAAGCGTGGACTGAGCTTCGCCGCCACCCCGGCCAGCGACTTCATCTGCGGCACCCTCCAGGCCGCCGCGGGCATGAACCTGCAGGTCTTCACCACCGGCCGCGGCACGCCCTACAACCTGCCGATGACCCCGGTGATCAAGGTGTCGAGCAATTCCACCCTGGGACGGCGCTGGCACGACCTGATCGACCTCGACGCCGGGCGCGTCGCCACCGGCAACGCCACCATCGAGGAGATGGGCTGGGAACTCTTCCACCTGATCCTCGAGGTGGCCAGCGGCCGCCAGCGGGTCGCCGCCGACCGGCTCGGCCTCTACAACGACCTGGTGCTGTTCAACCCCGCGCCGGTGACCTGACCCTTCTTCGTTCTTTCGACCGTTACAAGAGGCAATGCCATGTTTCCCAAGATCACCAAGATGAACATCGTGCCGGTCGCCGGCGAAGACGGTTTCCTGCTCAACCTCAGCGGTGGCCATGCGCCCTGGTTCATCCGCTGCGTGCTGGTGCTGGAAGACGAGTCCGGCAACCGAGGGGTCGGCGAGATTCCCTCCAGCGAAGGCATCCTGAACGGCCTGGAGAAGTGCCGTGGTCTGGTGGAAGGGGCGCGAGTCAACGAGGTCAAGCAGGTGCTGAGCCGGGCCCGGGACCTGCTCGCCCAGGGTGGCCCCGAGGAACGCGGGCGGCAGACCTTCGACCTACGGGTGGCGGTCCACGTCATCACCGCCATCGAGTCGGCGCTGTTCGATCTCTTCGGCCAGGCGCTGGGCATGCCGGTGGCCGACCTGCTGGGCCAGTACGGTCGCCAGCGCGACGAGGTCGAGGCCCTGGGCTACCTGTTCCTGCTCGGCGACCCGGACAAGACCGACCTGCCGTATCCCCGCGTGACCGACCCGGTCGATGCCTGGGACGAGGTGCGCTACCGCGAGGCCATGACGCCGGACGGCGTCGCCAACCTGGCCAGGGCCGCCTATGACCGCTACGGCTTCAAGGACTTCAAGCTCAAGGGCGGTGTACTGCGCGGCGAGGAGGAGGCCGACTGCATCCGCGCGCTGCACGAGGCCTTCCCCGAGGCGCGTCTGACGCTGGACCCCAACGGTGCCTGGAAACTGGACGAGGCGGTGCGCGTGCTGGAGCCGATCAAACACCTGCTCAGCTACGCCGAGGACCCTTGCGGCCAGGAGGGCGGCTTCTCCGGCCGCGAGACCATGGCGGAATTCAAGAAGCGCACCGGGCTGCCCACCGCCACCAACATGATCGCCACCGACTACAAGCAACTGCAGCTGGCCGTACAGCTCAACTCGGTCGACATCCCGCTGGCCGACTGCCACTTCTGGACCATGCAGGGCGCCGTGGCGGTGGGCGAGCTGTGCAACGAGTGGAGCATGACCTGGGGCTCGCACAGCAACAACCACTTCGACATCTCGCTGGCGATGATGACCCATGTGGCAGCCGCCTGCCCGGGCGAGATCACCGCCATCGACACCCACTGGATCTGGCAGGACGGCCAGCGTATCACCAGGCAGCCGTTCCAGATTCGGGACGGCAAGCTGGCCGTGCCGAAGACCCCGGGCCTCGGCATCGAGCTGGACGACGACAAGCTCATGGAAGCGCACGAGAAGTACAAGCGTCTCGACGTCACCCAGCGCAACGACGCCATGGCGATGCAGTACTTGATAAAGGGCTGGGAATTCGACCCCAAGCGTCCCGCCCTGGTCCGTTGAGGCGGATTCGCTGAACGTCCGCAGATCCCATTGCTCGGCGAGGCGGTAGACGCCGCCTCGCCCGACCTGAACGGCGCCGTGATCCGGTGCCCCATGACAGGAGTAGCCGCATGACTCTGGAAGGCAAGCAACTGATCGGCCAGCAGGCCGTGACCAGTGACGGTACCGCGATTCATGCCGTCGACCCCGCCACCGGCGAGACCCTGTCCCCGGCCTATCCCGCCGGTGGCCAGGCCGAGGTCGAGCGTGCCTGCGAGCTCGCCTGGGCGGCCTTCGATGCCTACCGCGAGACCGGCCTCGAGGCTCGCGCCGCTTTTCTCGAGACCGTGGCCGACGAGATCGAGGCTATCGGCGATGAGCTCATCGTGCGTGCCATGGCCGAGTCCGGCCTGCCTCGTGCGCGTCTCGAGGGCGAGCGCGGCCGCACCTGCGGCCAGCTGCGCCTGTTCGCCAAGGTGGTACGTGCCGGCGAGTGGCTCGACGTGCGCCTCGATCCGGCCCTGCCGGACCGGGCGCCGATGCCGCGGGTCGACCTGCGCCAGCGCCATATCGCCCTGGGCCCGGTGGCGGTGTTCGGCGCTTCCAACTTCCCGCTGGCGTTCTCGGTGGCCGGCGGCGACACCGCCTCCGCGCTGGCGGCCGGCTGCCCGGTGGTGGTCAAGGCCCACGCCGCCCACCCGGGCACCAGCGAGCTGGTCGGCCGTGCCGTGCAGCGGGCGGTGGCCCAGTGCGAGCTGCCCGAGGGCGTGTTCTCGCTGCTTTACGGCTCCGGCCGTGAGCTCGGCCAGGCGCTGGTGCGCGATGCGCGCATCAAGGCGGTGGGCTTCACCGGTTCGCGCAGCGGGGGTACCGCCCTGGTGCAAGCGGCGCAGGCGCGTCCCGAGCCGATCCCGGTCTACGCCGAGATGAGCTCGATCAACCCGGTGTTCCTGCTGCCCGAGGCCCTCAAGGCTCGCGGCCAGGCACTGGGCGAGGCCTTCGTCGGCTCGCTGACCCTGGGCGCCGGCCAGTTCTGCACCAACCCGGGGCTGGTGATCGGCGTCAAGGGCAAGGGCCTGGACGCCTTCGTGACCGCCGCCGGCGAGGCGGTGAAGGCCGCCGCGGCCCAGACCATGCTGACTCCGGGCATCCATGACGCCTACGTGCAGGGTGTCGACGGTCTGATGGCCAACAGCCAGGCCCGCGAGGTCGCCCGCGGGCCGGCCGGCGAGGGCCCCAACGCCTGCCAGGCGGGGCTGTTCGTGGCCAGCGCGCAGGACTTCCTCACCGACGAAGCCCTGCAGGCCGAGGTCTTCGGCGCCACCTCGCTGGTGGTCGAGTGTGCCGACGAGACGGAGATGCAGCGCGTGGCCGAGCATCTGGAAGGCCAGCTCACCGCCACCCTGCAGATGGACGACGGCGACCTGGACGCCGCCCGTGCGCTGTTGCCGACGCTCGAGCGCCGCGCCGGCCGGGTGATGGCCAACGGCTGGCCGACCGGCGTCGAGGTGTGCCACGCCATGGTCCACGGCGGACCCTATCCGGCCACCTCGGACTCGCGCACGACCTCGGTGGGCAGCGCGGCGATCCATCGCTTCCTGCGCCCGGTGTGCTACCAGAACCTGCCTCAGGGCCTGCTGCCCGAGGCGCTGCGCGATGGCAATCCGGCCGGCGTCAGCCGACTGGTCGACGGCCAGCGCGAGGCCTGAGGCAAGACGTTCACGTTCAGATTGGCAAGCGGTAAGTGTTTGGCGGCCTTCGGGCCGCCTTTTTTCATGGCCTCTCGTCACTCCGGTCCGAGCGTTCCAACAGCCAGTCGCGGAAGGTCGTCAGGGGAGGGAAGGCAGCCTTCTCCGGCGGGTAGAGCCGGTAGTAGCGGCGTCGGCTGTCGAGCCTGGCGTCCAGGGGGACGACCAGGCCTGGTCAGGGGAGGTCTCTACGTTAGAGCGAGGGATCAAGCATGTTCACACTTTGGTCTAAATCTGTCTGATCAACCTTGTAAGTCGAGTGAAGGCTGGCTAGCTTGTCATTCATATGATGTATGATATTAAAGCCTTGCAGGCCGTGCGTCGAACCGAATGGGGCATCGATTTTCCACGCGATACAGCGGCCCGGCTAGGTAGCTCTTCTTCCTGGGCAACCAGCCGGTTGGAAAGGTCGATCAGGGTCACCGGCCGATCGAAAGAAGCATAAAAAAGTTCACCTGAACCCGTAAGTAAGGAGCTCGTCATGCTGACCAACAAGACCGCCAAAAACAGCAATATTCTGAAAGTGACCGCCCTGGCAGGTGTCGTCTCGGTCATCTCGATCCCGGCCCAGGCCGAGCAGTGGCGAGGCTGGAACATTCATCCGCCATCCTATCCGAACAGCGTCGCTCTCGAGAGCTTTGCCGACGAAGTCGCCGAGAAGACCGAGGGAAGAGTCGAACCCAAGGTCTATCATAATGCCGTGCTGGGCGATCAGCCGGATGCCATCGAACAGACGCGCAGCGGGGCTCTGGATTTCGCCAACTTCAACATGGGGCCGATGGGACCGATCGTCCCGGCCACCAACATTCTATCGCTGCCCTTCATCTTCAACAGCGCCGAGGACATGTATCACGTCATGGACGGCGAGATCGGTGATCGCTTTGCCGATGCGCTGGCCGAGAAGAATCTCGTCGCGCTCTCCTGGTTCGGCTCGGGGGCCCGCAGCCTCTACAACACCGATCATCCGGTCGAGACGCCGGCGGACGTGGAAGGCCTGAAGGTCCGCGTCATGAACAACGACCTTTATGTGCAGATGATCGACGAGCTGGGCGGCAATGCCACGCCGATGGCCTACAGCGAGGTCTATCAGTCGCTCAAGACCGGCGTCATCGACGGCGCCGAGAACAATTACCCTTCCTACGAGTCCAGTGGCCACTATGAAGTGGCGAAATACTATTCCCTTACCGAGCATCTGATCCTGCCGGAGTGCCTGTGCGTGGCCAAGTCGACCTGGGAGGAACTTTCCGAAGAGGATCGGGGCATCGTGCGCGAGGCGGCGGAAAGCGCGGCCGAAGAACAGCGCCAGCTCTGGGAAGAGCGTGCCGAGTCCAGCCGGGACGTGGTGCTTGAAGATGGCGTAGAGATCAACGAGGTGAAGGACAAGGCCGCCTTCCAGGAGAAGATGCAGCCGATCTATCGGGATTTCGTCCAGGAACACCCGGATCTCGAGGCGCTGGTCGAGGATGTTCAGGCCGCGCAGGAATGATCCTGTAAACCCCGCCCGGAGCCCCGGTACTAGCATTGGTCCCGGGGCTTCTCGAAAGGACTGCGTACAGTGAGTGCTTACTCTGATCAAGCGCATGACAGCAAGGAGGGGAGCGAGGCGTCTTCCGCCATCGATCATGTGCTGGATGGCATTGCCCAGGCCTGCATCGTCGTGTCGGGCGTGCTTCTCGTCTTTCTGATTGTCTCTTTTGGCTGGCTGGTCTTCGGCCGCTACGTGCTCAACGACACGCCGACCTGGGTGGAGCAATCATCGCTGCTGATCGTGGTGTATGTGACCTGCCTGGGAGCGGCCGCCGGCGTGCGTAACAAGTCACACCTCAGCATCGATTTCATTCGCGAAGGATTACCGACGGCGCCGCGAGAGGCGATGCGTCATGTTGCCGATGTCTTCGTGGTGCTGTTCGGGGCCTTCATGGCCTGGCAGGGCGGCATCATGGTACTGGACAATCTCGGGCGCCCCATCCCGATGATTGGACTTTCCGAAAGCTGGCGAGCGGCACCTCTGGTAGTGAGTGGCCTGCTGATGATGCTGTTCTCGATCGTCAATATTGTTCAGCGTCTCGCGACGCATCTCGGGAGGTAACATCATGGGCCTGCTGATTCTCTTTGGTGTCTTCTTCCTTGGTCTGATCGTGGGGGCGCCGGTGGCGTTTGCCGTGGGTCTGGCCTCGGTCGTCACCTTCATCTATGAGGGCTTGCCACTCTTCGTCGGGTTCCAGCGGATCCTGTCGGGGATATCCGTCTTCTCGTTGCTGGCGATTCCCTTCTTCATCTTCGCCGGCGAGCTGATGCTTCACGGAGGCATCTCCAATCGCCTGGTGCGCCTTGCCTCGGCGGCCGTTGGCCGGGTTCGCGGTGGGCTCGGGCTGGTCAATGTGTCGTCCTCGATGCTGTTCGGCGGCATCTCCGGGTCGGCGGTCGCCGATACGTCGGCGCTGGGTTCGATTCTGGTGCCGGTGATGAAGGAGAAGGGCTACGACGCCGACTATGCCGTCAATGTGACCGTGACGTCATCGGTCGCCGGGGTGGTGATTCCCCCCAGCCACAACATGATCCTCTACGCCGTGGCCGCCGGTGGCGGCATCTCGGTGACCCAGCTGTTCATCGCGGGCATCGTGCCCGGCATCCTGATGTGCCTGGCCCTGGCGGTCGCCGCCTATGTGGTCGCCGTCAAGCGGGGCTATGCCGGCGAGACCTTCCCGGGCTGGCAGGCATTGATCATCAGCTTTGCGGCGGCGCTGCCGGGACTGCTGACAGCCGTGATCATCGTCGGCGGTGTCCTGTCGGGCATCCTGACCGTGACGGAATCCGGTGCCTTCGGGGCCATCTACGCCATCGTGGTCACCGGCCTGGTGTATCGCGAGCTGCGTTGGGCCTCCTTCAAGCAGGCCGTCTATCAGTCGGTGCGCACGACCTCGCTGGTGATGATCCTGGTGGGCTGTGCCTCGGCCTTTTCCTACCTGTTGGCGCTGTACAGCGTGCCGGAACTGCTGAGCGACGCCCTGCTGGCGATCTCCGACAACCCCTACGTGATCTTGCTGATGCTCAACCTGCTGCTGCTCGGGCTCGGCATGATCATGGACATGGCGGCGTTGATCCTGATCTGCACGCCGATCTTCCTGCCGGTCGCCGCCCAGTTCGGCATGGACCCGATCCAGTTCGGCATCATCCTGATGATCAACCTGGGGCTGGGACTGTGCACGCCACCGGTGGGCTCCTGCCTGTTCGTCGGCAGCGTGATCGGCAATATCAAGATCGAGCAGGCGGTGCGTACCATCTGGCCCTTCTATCTGGCGCTGTTCGCGGTACTCATGCTGGTCACCTACGTGCCCGCGGTATCGCTGATGCTGCCGTCCTTCTTCCAGTAACGCTTCTCGCACCCGTTGGGACAGGAAACCACGATGAAGATCGAACGCGTGCACACGCACATCCTCGACTACAAGCTCGACCAGGCCTTCGAGAGCGCCTCGATGCGCTTCGAGCGGCGCCAGCATTGCCTGGTCGAGATCGTCTGCGACGACGGTACCGTGGGCTGGGGGGAGTGCCTGGGCCCGGCCAGGGCCAATGCCACCATCGTCGGGCTCTATGCCGGCGCCCTGGTCGGCGCCGATCCCCT
Source organism: Halomonas elongata (assembly GCF_029081005.1). Classification (GTDB taxonomy): domain Bacteria; phylum Pseudomonadota; class Gammaproteobacteria; order Pseudomonadales; family Halomonadaceae; genus Halomonas; species Halomonas elongata_B. The sequence continues at coordinate 81,492 of NZ_JAJQTQ010000013.1, forward strand.
CGAGACCGAGAAGCTGTGGCTCGAGCTCTACAACCGGCTGCGCGACCAGGGCCAGCGGGGCCTGACCATGACAGCCCTGAGCGGCATCGACATCGCACTCTGGGACATCAAGGGAAAACATTACGGCGCGTCGATCAGCGAGCTGCTCGGCGGGCGCTTCCGCGAGGAGGTCCGCGCCTATGCCACCGGTTCGTTCCGCCGTGACGGGGTGGACCGGGTTCAGGACGTCGCCGAGGAAGTGGCCGGTCATGCCCGGGAGGGCTTCCATGGCGTCAAGATCAAGATCGGCTTCGACGTCGAGGAGGACCTGCGTGCCATCGCCGCCGTGCGCGAGGCCATCGGTCCCGAGCGCCGGCTGATGATCGACGCCAACCACGGCTACGACCTGCTCGAGGCCATCGAGGTCGGCAAGCGCGCCGAGCCCTTCGGCATCGACTGGTTCGAGGAGCCGGTGCTGCCCGAGCAGATCGACACCTACCGCGCCGTGCGCCAGGGCCAGCCGATTCCGGTGGCCAGCGGCGAGAACTGGCACGGCCGTTACGCCATGCTCGAGCCGCTGTCGACCCGCGCCGTGGATATCGCCCAGCCCGACGTCTGCGGCGTCGGCGGATTCAGCGAGATGCGTCGGGTCGCCGACATGGCGGCCATGTTCGGCGTGCGCCTGGTGCCGCATGTCTGGGGCACGGCGGTATGCATCGCCGCCAGCCTGCAGTTCATGGCGGCGCTGCCGCCCAACCCGCCACGCCGCCGGCCCCTCGAGCCGATCATGGAGTTCGACCGCACCACCAATCCCTTCCGCCAGGCGGTGGTCGAGACGCCGCTCGAGCATCGGGACGGCGTGGTGCACATCCCCGACGGCCCGGGGCTGGGGATCACCATCGATCGCGACGCCTTGCAGCGGTTCGCCCTGAAGGAGGAGGAATGACCGTGTCCGAGGTTCCCGCCAACACCCGGCCGCTCGATGGACCGGCGCCCCGACTTCAGGCGCCGCCGGGGGCCACCGACTGTCATGTCCATCTCTATCTGCCGGAATATCGGGCCCAGCCCGGCGGCCCGGCGATTCCCGAGCTGGCCACGGTCGAGGACTATCGCCGCGTTCAACGCCGGTTGTCCCTCGAACGAGTGGTGGTCACCCAGTCCAACGCCTATCAGCGTGACAACAGCGCCTTGCTCGACGCCCTGGCCGAGCTCGGCCCCGAGACGGCCCGCGGCGTGGCAGTGGTGACGCCGGATACGCCGGACCATGAGATCGAGGCCTGGCATGCCCTGGGCGTGCGTGGCGCGCGCGTCATGCAACTGCCCGGCGGTGCGGTGACGATCGACCGGATGGGCGAGGTCGAGCGGCGCATCCGGCCGCTGGGCTGGCACCTGATGGTGCAGTTCAACGGCCGCCGTCTCGACGACTATCGGGACGCGCTGCGCCGCCTCGAGGGTGACTACATCATCGACCATATCGGCAAGTTCATGGATCCGGTGCCGGCCGACGATCCGCGCGTCGACGAGATCCTGCGGCTGCTCGATCGCGGCAACGCCTGGTTCAAGATCTGCGCCGGCTACGAGGCCAGCCTGGCGGGCGGGCCGCACTACGCCGATGTCGGTGCCATCGCTCGGCGTGTCATCGCCCATGCGCCGGAGCGCATCCTGTGGGGCAGCAACTGGCCCCACGTCGGGGTACCGCGTTCGCAGTATCCCGATGATGCCGAGCAGCTCGACGTTCTGCTCGAGTGGGCCAGTCCGGAAGCGCGGCAGAGGATCCTGGTCGATAACCCGGCCGCGTTGTATGGGTTCGGGGCCTCCTGACACCGCTTCAGGGTTTCGGGACCCCCTTTTATCAATGCCTCGAACGGTTCCTGATCGAAGGGATCGTTCGTCGATGTCAAAGGAGTAATGTGATGCTGAATCGGATTCTGGTCACCGGGGCGGCCGGTGGTGTCGGCAAGGCCATTCGTCCGCACCTCGGGCGTCTCGCCCATCGGGTGCGGTTATCGGATATCGCCGATCCGGGGGAGGTGGCCGAGCACGAGGAAATCGTGCCCTGCGACCTGGCCGATGCCCAGGCGGTCAACGCCCTGGTGGCGGACTGCGACGGCGTCGTGCATCTCGGCGGGGTATCGGTGGAGAAGCCCTGGGAAGGGATCCTCCAGTCGAACATCATCGGGGTCTACAACCTCTATGAGGCGGCGCGGAATCTGGGCAAGCCGCGCATCGTGTTCGCCAGTTCCAACCACACCATCGGCTTTTATCCGCGCACCACTCGGATCGACAATCAGGTACCGCACCGTCCCGATTCCCTCTACGGGGTCTCGAAGTGTTTCGGGGAGGACCTGGCCAGCCTCTATCACGACAAGTTTGGGGTCGAGACGCTGAGCGTGCGCATCGGCTCCTGCTTTCCCAAGCCGGCGGACACCCGAATGATGGCGACCTGGCTGAGTGTCGAGGACTTCGTCGCTCTGCTCGAACGCGCCTTCGTGGCCCCCAGACTGGGGAACACCGTGGTCTATGGGGTATCTGCCAATCACGAGACCTGGTGGGACAACAGCAGCGCTTCGTTCCTCGGCTGGGCACCCCGCGACAGTTCCGAGCCCTGGCGCGCCGAGGTCGAGGCCGCAGCCGGCGCCATCGATTCCGAGGATCCGACGGTCGTCTATCAAGGCGGAAAATTCGTGGCACAGGGGCATCCCGACGATTGAATGTCGACGCCCGTCGCCCGGACCGGGCGGCGGGTCCGGCACAGCCATGGCGATCGAACCCCGATCGCCACGATGGCCACAAGGCAAGGAGAGGCGCTCATGGCGGATACCGTCAACCTGACATTGGATGAACTGGAGACGCTGAGCCGGGAGGTGCTGACACGGCACGGCTTCGACGAGGCGCATGCCGGCGCCATCACGCGCAGCGTCGTGGCGGCGCAGCGGGACGAATGTCATTCCCACGGGGTGTATCGATTGATCGGCTGCATCGAGACCCTGCAGCGGGGCGGCGTCAGCCCCGATGCGGTCCCCGAGATCTCCCGGGCGTCACCCGGTATCGTGCGTGCCGATGCCTGCCGGGGATGCTCGCTGCTGGCGTTCGAGCGGGCGCGGCCGACCCTGATCGACACGGCGAGTACCAACGGTGTGGCGCTGCTGGCGCTCAACAACGCCTTCCACTTTTCGGCGCTGTGGCCCGAGGTGGAGTCCCTGGCGGAGGCGGGGCTGGTGGCCCTGGCGATGACGCCGAGCCATGCCTTCGTCGCGCCGGCGGGTGGCCACGCGCCCTTGCTCGGTACCAATCCTGTCGCCTTTTCCTGGCCGCGTCCCGACACCTTTCCCTACACCTTCGATTTCGCCACCAGCGTGGTGGCGCGGGGGGAAATCGAACTGCATCGGCGCGCCGGCGATGCGATTCCCGAAGGCTGGGCCATCGATACGGACGGGCAATCGACCACCGATCCCGTCAAGGCGCTGGAAGGCGCGATGCTGCCGTTCGGGGGCTACAAGGGCTCGGCGCTGTCGATCATGATCGAGCTGCTGGCGGGGCCGCTGATCGGCGACCTGCTGGGACACCAGACCCGGCCGGCCAGCGACGATGGCACGGGACGGCCCTGGCACGGCGAACTGATCCTGGCGATCGATCCGCGGACCTTGCACGGCGACGATACGGATGGCCACCTGGCGCGTGCCGAAGCGTTGTTCGAGGGCGTGCTGGGGCAGGGGGCCCGGCTTCCCTCACAGCGACGCCATGCGGCGCGCCGGCGCAGCCGCGAGCAGGGTGTCACGATTCCCGAGACGCTGTATCAGGAGCTGGACGCCTTGCGTCGTCGGGCATAGCCATGGCCTGTGACGTCTGCCGACGCGCTCTCGTAACCTGAACGGGGGCGCGAGGGACGGTGAAGTCATCTGGTGTGATATATGATGAAATGATGGAGGCTTCCATCACCGATGGTGCCATGATGGGTGAAGCATGATGGGTGAGGAAGGGTAAAACAATGACGATGATTCTGCGTCGTGTCGAGAGCAGGGGGCGAAGCGTAATCGCTGACCCGAGCACTCGGCTTCATTGCGTGAAGTGGCGCGGCGGTCAATGGCAAAAGGATGTGAGATGACGGTGTCGAATTCATGGGGCGTCAAGCGCATCACTCGCGAGGGCAGCCTGTCCAAGGCGGTTCTTGAGCAGCTCGAGCGACGGATCACCTCGGGGGATACGCCGGTGGGCAGCAAGTTGCCCACCGAGAGCGAGTTGTGCGATGCCTTTGGCGTGAGTCGCACGGTGATTCGCGAAGCGATCACCCACCTCAAGTCGCTGGGGCTGGTCGAGACCCGCCGAGGGGTCGGGACGACGGTACTGCGTACCGACGTGGCCGAACCGCGACCGGCAGTGCATATCAGCCCCAGGACCGTCGAGGATATTCTCCAGGTCCTGGAGCTGCGGTTGACACTGGAACCCAGTGCCGCCGAACTGGCCGCGCTGCGGCATGACGGTGAAGACCGTGTGCGGCTGGAGGCGCGACATGCAGAGTTCGCCAAGGTGCAGGCCGGTCAGTCCCAGGCGCGTCGCGAGGATTTTGCCTTTCATCACGCCATCGTCAAGGCGACGCACAATGTGTTCTTCGATCGCTTCTACGAGCCGTTGAGCGACAGCATGATCCCCCGCTCCAAGCTGCTCAGTGTCGATATCGACCCCAGCTCCTCGGCGCGCTACCTCGAGCTGGTGCATCAGGAGCATACCCGGATACTGGAAGCCATTCTCGATCGTGACGGCCCGGCGGCGCGCACGGCGATGCACGAGCACCTTGATCGCGCGCGGGACATGTACGCCCGCTATCGGGACAGCTGACGCGGGGGCTCAGCGCGCCAGCCAGAGTCCGACGACCACTGCAATGGCCACGGTAGTGAAGAAGACACGGTTGCGCAGGCGGGTGTCTCGGCGGGGTTTGTCGGGGCGGTGCATCACAATGACTCCAGGGGCCGGTGGATGATCAGGGCGAAAGGTGACTTGGCGCATCATGGTATTCCCGTTAGCCTGCTATCACCAGACGGCCCGCCGAACCGGAAGATGCCATGCCCCAGCCCGATATTGCCGCCCCCCTTGTCTTTGCCCATGCCAACGGCTTCCCCGGTCGAAGTTACCGTAGTTTCCTGACGCCGCTCGCGTCACGGTTCGATGTACGCCCCGTGGAGCAGCTCGGTCATCATCCCGACTTTCCCGTGGGGCACAACTGGTTGGCGCTGCGCGACGAGCTGCTGGCGCAGTTGCGGGAATGTTCCGGCCCGGTGATCGGCGTCGGCCACTCCATGGGCGGTGTACTGACGGCCATGGCGGCCGAGCAGGAACCGGAGCGCTTCCGTTGTGTGGTGATGCTCGATCCGCCCTTGATGCTGGGGCTCGACGCCATGGCCATGAAGGTGGCCAAGCGTCTCGGTTTCGTCGACCGGGTCACTCCGGCGGGCCGGACCCTGGGACGCCGTTCCCGTTGGCCGGACCGTGCGACCATGCGTGATTATCTGCGCCGTCGTGGCCTGTTTCGCCATTTCACCGATCAGGCCCTGGACGACTATATCGAAGGCGGCACCCAGGAACTCGAGGATGGAAGCGTGGTACTGCGCTACGACCCTGATATCGAAGTGGATATCTTCCGCCACCTGCCCGACCACCTGAGTGACCTGCCCGACAACGTGAAGGTACCGCTGGGGGTACTGGCCGGTCGCGAGTCCGACCTGCTCACGCCGCGCCGACAGCGCCGCCTGGGACGCCGAGGTGTCAGTGTCGCCCAGGTGTCCGGCGGCCACATGTTTCCCATGGAGCATCCGCAGGCGACCCGTGAGGCCCTGCTAGCCATGCTCGATACCCTGCTGGGAAGTGCCGGGCGATGATGCCGGAAGCGTCCATGCGTCTCGCCGACGGTCGACTGGCCGCCCTGTCCTGGGGCGATGCGCGGGCACCGACCTGGCTTGCCCTGCACGGCTGGCTCGACAACGCCGCCAGCTTCGCGCGGCTCGCGCCTCTGCTGGTCGAGCGCCTGGGAATCCGCATCGTGGCGCTGGACTTCGCGGGCCATGGCCATTCCCGTCATCTGACCGGGGAGGGGCATTATGCCCTCTGGGACTACTGTCACGACGTGCTCGATGCCCTCGATGCACTGGGCCTGGAGCGTATCCCGTTGCTGGCGCACTCCATGGGGGCCGGGGTGGCCTGTCTGCTTGCGGCCAGCCTGCCGGAACGGGTCGAGAACCTGACCCTGATCGATGGCCTTGGCGCGGTCACCACTGCCCCTTCGGCCTCGCCACGGCAACTGCGCAAGGGCCTGATGGCCCGTCGGCGGTCACGCTCGACGGCGCCACGCTATGCTGATATCGAAAGCGCCGTGGCGGCACGGGTGGCCGGCAGTGCCACGCCGATCGATGCGGAGACCGCTGCGCCGCTGGTCGAGCGGAATCTGGAGGCTCTGGCATGGGGCGAATGGCGGTTGCGCAGCGACCCACGCCTTCGCTGGGCCTCGCCGGTTCGGCTCACGCCCGATCAGGTGTTGGCCGTGCTGGGCGCCATCCGTTGCGGTGTACTGTTGATCGAGGGAGAGCACGGTATTCTCGCCGAACGCGAGGGCATGGCGCGGGGAAGGGCGGCGGTCGCCGATCTGACGAGGCGAGTGTTGCCGGGCGGTCATCATCTGCACCTGGAGCCGGAGCGGGTCGATGCCGTCGCCGAGGCGATCGCGGCGCATGTTCAGGGCGTCGATCGATCCTGAAGGAGGAGATGACCATGGCCGAACAACATGCCGATGAGGAAAGCGGCCGGCGCGTGGTGCTGGCACTGGGCAGCGGTGGTGCCCGTGGCTATGCGCACATCGGGATCATCGAGGAGCTCGAGGCACGGGGCTACGAGATCGTGGCCTTGTCGGGCTGTTCCATGGGGGCGCTGGTGGCCGGCGTCTACGCGGCGGGTGAGCTGGAGGCCTATCGTGACTGGGTCTGCCGCCTGGATTATTTCGATGTGCTGCGCCTCGTCGATGTCACCTGGAGCCCGATGGGGGCCATGAAGGCCAGCAAGGTGATGAGCAAGCTCGAGGAACTGGTCGGCGACACCCTGATCGAGGATCTGCCGATTCCGGTGACCACCGTGGCCACCGATCTGACTCGCCAGCGTGAAGTCTGGTTCCAGTCCGGCCCCCTGCTGCAGGCCGTTCGCGCTTCCATCGCGGTACCGGGCGTGATCACGCCGGTCTATCGAGGCGCTCAGGTGCTGGTGGACGGCGGCCTGCTCAATCCACTGCCGGTGATGCCGGCGGTGGGCGTGCGTGCGGATTTCCTCATGGCGGTCAACGCCACTGCTCACACCTCGCGGCCGGTGACGCTGGAATCCTTGTTGCCGCCCGAGGAAGCCGCCGAGGAGCAGGCTCGCGAGAAAGAACGTGATCGTTCCGGTGCGGTCGATTTCGGCGGCTGGATGGAGGGCGTGCGGGGTGCGACCCGTCGACTCTTCGATGGGTTCGGTAGCGGGGATGACGACGCCGAAAAGGTCAAGCAGGAACGCGACCGCCATGCCTGGGGGCGCCTCGACATGATGCTGGCCTCCTTCGACATCGCCCAGGGCGCGATCGCCAATTACCGGCTGGCGGGCTATCCGCCGGACGTGCTGGTCGAGATCCCCAAGACGGTCTGCGGTGCCTACGAATTCCACCGCGCCGAGGCGCTGATACGCCTGGGGCGGCACCTGGCCAGGGAAGCGCTGGATCGGCGCGAGCGTGAGATCGAGGTGGGCGCGTCGCCCTCTTAGGAAATACTGAATAAATCGCCGGGCACCGCGTAAGAACGCGATTTGCATGCGCAGGCATTTAAGAGGGTGTTTCCCTTAACGTTGACGTCGCAGCAGCACATAGACCGCGCCGGTACCGCCATCGACGTCGGTGGCCGAGCAGAAGGCCAGCACGCTGGGCCATTCGCGCAACCAGGCGTTGACGTGGCTCTTGAGTACCGGGTAATCGGAGGTGGCGCCCCAGGCCTTGCCATGCACGACCAGTACGCAACGGGCGCGTTCGGCTTCGGCATCGCGCAGGAAGGTTTCGAGTTCCAGCCGGGCCTCGTCGACGGTATGGCCATGCAGATCCAGCCCCGCTTCCCAGGCGATCCGGCCGCGCTTGAGCTGGCTGCGGGTGCGATAGGGCAGGTCGGGCAGGGCGAAATCGAGATACGCCGAGGGCCTGACGGCCTCGACGCGACCATCGGAGGTGCGACCGGTGGCGTGGTCCGAGCCGGCGTCGGTGGCCGCTGCGCGCCGTGCCCGGGCGGCCTCGTCCTCCCGGCGTGGACGGCCCGGGTCGGCGCGGTTGCTCTGCAGCGGACGCACGCCGGCCTCGCTCAGCGCCTGGCGGAAGGCACTGATGTCATCGGCGTCCGGCTGGTAGCGGCGTCGGCTCATGTCGTGGCTCGCATGGTCCTGAAAAGGGGCCAGTATACCGGCCCTGGCGTGGCTGTGAACCGCCGCCGAGGGTACAATCGGGGGCCAGTCGCTTCCCATGCAACCGCCAACAGGATCCCTCGTGGCCGAATCCGTCTGTTCTTCATCGACTTCCACCCTGGCGCTCGACGACGCCGAGATTGCCGAGGGGCTGATCTCCCTGCGGGATTGCCTGCGCTGGGCCACCAGCGAGTTTCATCTGGCCGGCCTGCATTACGGCCATGGTACCGATTCCGCCTGGGACGAGGCGGTGGCCCTGACGCTCGGTGCCCTGCATCTGCCATGGAATGTCGATCCCGGCGTGCTCGATGCGCGCCTTCTGCCCGTGGAGCGTCGTCGTATCGTCGGGCTCGTCAGGGAGCGCATCGGTAGCCGTCGCCCTTTGCCCTATCTGTTGGGTGAGGCCTTCTTCGCCGGTGTGCCGTTCAATGTCGACGAGCGGGTACTGATCCCGCGGTCGCCCATCGCCGAGCTGATCGAGCATGGCTTCGGCGCCTGGTTCCCCGTCGAGCCGCCGGCACGGGTACTGGACCTGTGCACCGGCTCCGGCTGCATCGGCATCGCGACCGCCCTGCACCTGCCCACCTGTGAGGTCGATCTGGCCGATGTCAGTGCCGATGCCCTGACGGTGGCGCGCCAGAACGTCAACCGTCACGATGTCGGCGACCGAGTGCAGGCCGTCGCGTCGGACGTCTTCGACGGCCTCGAGGGCCGACGTTACGATCTGATCGTCGCCAATCCGCCTTATGTCGATGCCCGGGACCTGGCCACCATGCCCGCCGAGTTTCGCCACGAGCCGGGGCTGGCCCTGGGCGCGGGGGCCGATGGCCTGGACATCGTGCGGCGCATCCTGCGTCAGTCCCGCGAACACCTGACCGACGATGGTGTGCTGATCGTCGAGGTCGGTAACTCCGATCACCACCTGGAGGCCGCCTTTCCCGAGGTTCCCTTCCTGTGGCTGGAATTCGAGCGCGGCGGTCAGGGTGTCTTCGCGCTGACCGCCGCGGAACTCGACGCCCATGCGGCGTCCTTCGCCTGATTCGTCATTGAGGAGCGCCCATGTCCGGCAACACCTTCGGCAAGCTGTTCACCGTCACCACCTTCGGCGAGAGCCATGGACCGGCGCTCGGCGCCATCGTCGATGGCTGCCCGCCGGGCGTGCCGATCGACGAGGAGACCCTGCAGCGTGACCTGGACCGTCGCCGGCCGGGTTCCTCGCGGCATACCACTCAGCGCCGCGAGCCCGATCGGGTGCGCCTGTTGTCCGGCGTCTTCGAGGGGGTGACCACCGGGACCTCCATCGGTCTGTTGATCGAGAACACCGACCAGCGATCCAAGGACTATTCGCGGATCAAGGACCAGTTCCGCCCGGCCCACGCCGACTATACCTATCATCATAAATACGGCATCCGTGACTACCGGGGCGGGGGCCGTTCCAGTGCGCGTGAAACCGCCATGCGCGTGGCGGCCGGCGCCATCGCCAAGCAATATCTGGCCAGCCAGGGCATCCGGGTGCGCGGCTACATGAGTCAGCTCGGCCCGATCTCCATCGACTTCAAGCAGTGGGAATCGGTGGACGACAACCCCTTCTTTTGTCCCGATCCGGACAAGGTGCCCGAGCTCGAGGCCTACATGGACCAGCTGCGGCGTGACCAGGATTCAGTGGGAGCGCGAATTTCGGTAGTCGCCGAGGGCGTGCCGCCGGGACTGGGCGAGCCGGTCTTCGATCGTCTCGATGCCGAGCTGGCACATGGTCTGATGAGCATCAATGCCGTGAAGGGCGTGGAGATTGGCGACGGTTTCGCTTCGGTGGCCCAGCGGGGCAGCGAGCACCGCGATGAGATGTCGCCCGAAGGCTTTCTCTCCAATCATGCCGGCGGTGTCCTGGGCGGGATTTCCAGTGGCCAGACGGTCATCGCGCACCTGGCACTCAAACCGACCTCCAGCATCACCATTCCGGGACGTTCCATCGATGTCACTGGTGCCCCGGTGGAGGTGGTCACCCGAGGGCGCCACGATCCCTGTGTCGGCATTCGTGCCACGCCCATCGCCGAGGCGATGATGGCGCTGACCCTGATGGACCATCTCTTGCGACATCGTGGTCAGAATCAGGACGTGGCGGTATCGACGCCCAGATTGTCCTGAGCGGAATGTCCCGGACGGGCGGACTGCTACACTGGGTAAGTGTCATCTCATTCACTTCGGCCAGGCGAGGCGCCCCATGAAGATCAACGTCGAGTTCGATTTGACTCCCGATGAATTCCGCCGGGCACTTGGACTGCCCGATGTGGAAGCGTTTCAGCAGGATCTGCTGGAGCGCATCCAGAAACAGATGGAATCCGGTGTCGAGGGCTATGACCCCATGAGCCTGATGCAGCCCTTCCTCCAGCAGCCGCTCTTCCAGCAGGGCATGGCCAACTTCGGTAACTATCAGCAGATGATGATGGATATGCTGAGCCGTGCCGCTTCGGGAGCCGGCCAGGGCAAGGGAGACGCCCCGGATGAAACGCCCACCGGCGCGTCCGGGCAAACCGACAAGGCGTCTTCGGCCAGCGCGCGGTCGCGGAGTCGGCGCAACAGCTGAGCTGTCCCTCCTTCGGCGGAGCACGTCGTCATTATCTTGCAACGGTCGGCATGCCAGACTAGTCTTTGTGCAGTGCAGCACGCGTTTCATCCGCTTTCCTCGAGGAGGAACTGGCCATGCAAGACAAGATGATCGATGCGTTCAACGAGCAGGCGCGGGAATTCTTCACGCCGATGCGCAAGCTCAATACCTTGATGCTGGACAACATGGAGCGAGTGACCCAGTACCAGCTGGATGCCATGAAGCGTTACAGCCAGATGGGGACCTCGCGCCTTCGGGATGCCACCGATGTCAGTGACGCCGAACAGTTTCGTGACTTCGGGACTCGGCAGGTCGAGATGATGACGGAACTCTCCAACCTGATGCTCGAAGATGCTCGAGCCATGAGCGAGATGAGCCTGCGCTTCAAGAGCGAGCTGGAAGCCCTCTACGGCGAGTCCGGTGAGGCAATGGCCGAGTCTGCCGACGAAGCGCCCAAGGAAGAAACCGGGCCGGCCAAGGCGACCAGCCAGGCATCGCGCAAACGTAGCTGAACGGGTTTCACGTCATCAATCAGGTGTTGTCCGGGAAATGTCGACGATTGAGACCCTTCTCGGGCAATGCCCAGGGCCGCCGCCATCTCGCAGATCGATCGGGCGGCGGTTGCGTGTCCAGGTCACGGGAGGGAGTGATGCAGCCAGGGAATCATGCGCCATCGCAGGCCGAACTCGAGGCATGGGGTGAGCAGGCCAAGCTGATCGGCGAACAGTATCGGGCTCTGATCGAGGATGTGGTGCCGCGTCTGGTGCCCGATGCCGCCGCCGAATCCGTCTATGCCGACATGCACGAAAGCTTTCGTGCCGGTGCCGAGGCGTTGAATCGCGATCCCTCCTTGCTGTGGCAGACTCAGGCACGCCTGATGGAGGATCAATACCAGCTGTGGCAGCACGGCCTCAAGGCACTGTCCGGCGAGTCGGTGACACCGCTGGTCATGCCGGGGAAAGGGGACCGGCGTTTCCAGGACGACGCCTGGCACAGCGACCCTTTCTACATGTCGATCATGCAGCAGTATCTGCTGTTCGCTCGCCGCGTCGAGACACTGGTGGACAGCCTCGAGGGGCTGTCGGATGACCATCGTCGCAATCTCGCCTTCTATGCGCGGCAGCTGGTCAATGCCGTGTCGCCGACCAACTTCGTCACCACCAACCCCGAAGTGATGCGCCGTACCCTGGAAACCCGTGGCCAGAACCTGGTGGACGGTCTGGCCCGGTTGCGCGAGGACCTCGCCAATTCCGCCGAGGGGCTCAATGTCACGATGACCGATCGTGGCGCCTTCGAGATCGGCGAAAATATCGCCGTCACGCCGGGGGCGGTGGTCTTCGAAAACGAGCTGATGCAACTGATCCAGTATGCGCCCAGCACCGAGAAGGTCTTCAAGACGCCGTTGCTGGTGGTGCCGCCCTGGATCAACAAGTACTACGTGCTCGATCTGCGCCAGGAGAACTCGCTGATCAAGTGGCTGGTGGATCAGGGACACAGCGTCTTCCTGATCTCGTGGCGCAACCCGGGCCCCGAACAGCGCGACCTCACCTGGGCCGACTACATGCAGATGGGGCCCATCGCCGGGATGGAGGCCATCGAGCAGGCCGTCGGCGAGAAGTCGGTCAACCTGCTGAGCTACTGTGTCGGCGGTACCCTGACAGCTTCCACGGTGGCGTACCTGACCAGCACCCGGCGTGGTCGCAAGGTTCGCTCGGTCACCTACATGGCGACCCTGCAGGACTTTCGCGATCCCGGCGAGCTGGGGGTCTTCCTCGCCGAGCCGGTGCTCAAGGGCATCGAGGACAAGCTCGAACAGGATGGTTATCTGGACGGCCGGGTCCTGGCCTACTCCTTCAACCTGCTGCGCGAGAATGACCTGTTCTGGTCGTTCTACATCAACAACTATCTCAAGGGGGACGCGCCGGCCCCCTTCGACCTCTTGTACTGGAACACTGACGGTACCAACCTGCCGGCGGGCACCCACGGCTGGTATCTACGGCATCTCTATCGGGAGAATCGTCTGGTCGAGCCGGATGGCATCGAGCTCGACGGTGTGAAGATCGATCTGCGCAAGATCTCGGCGCCCAGCTACTTCGTGTCCACCCGCGAGGACCACATCGCCAAGTGGAACAGCACCTATTACGGTGCCTTGCTGCCCAAGGGGCCGGTCACCTTCGTGCTGGGCGGTTCCGGTCATATCGCCGGCATCGTCAACCCGCCCCACAAGAACAAGTACGGCTTCTGGACCAACGAAGAGCTGCCGGACGACCATGAAACCTGGCTCGAGGGCGCCGAGGCGCACGAAGGTTCCTGGTGGCCGCACTGGCAAGCCTGGATGACCGACAACGGCTACGCCGATCCCGACAAGCTCGTACCGGCCCGTCAGCCCGGGGAAGGCCAGCTCGACATCCTGGAACCAGCGCCGGGGCGTTACGTGAAGATGACGATTCCGGAAGTGCTCGGGGAAAACCAAGCCTGAAGCTGGAAGAGCGGCGCTTCGCCCGGAGCTGGAAGAACGCCCGCTTCGCGAGCTTAAGCTGGAAGCTTGAAGAAAACCCTTGACCCCATGATGGCGGGGTTCATGCTGCCTTCCAGCTTCCAGCTTCCAGCTTCCAGCTTCCAGCTTCCAGCTTCCAGCTTCCAGCTTCCAGCTTCCAGCTTCCAGCTTCCGGCTTACGGCTTACGGCGGCGTAGCCGCAGTCCTGGCAGCACCATCAGCGTCGCGATAAGCCAGATCGGCCAGCTGCCGGTGCGGGTGAAGGGGGTGAGGCCTTCCATGGGGACGTATTGCCCGACCAGGGTAGCGGCTTCGAACTGGGGCAGGCGATCGGTGATGCGTCCCTGTGAATCGATGATGGCGGTGACGCCGTTGCTGGTGGCCCTGACCACGTAACGGCCATTTTCCAGGGCGCGGAGGCGGGCCATCTGCAGGTGTTGCCGGGGCCCCAGGGAGTCGCCGAACCAAGTATCGTTGGAGAGCGTCAGGAGCACCTCGGCGTGGCGTGCCTGATTCGCGACCAGGTCGGCGTAGATGATCTCGTAGCAGATGGCATTGCCGATGCGGGTGCCGGCGGCGATCATCGGCGCCTGGCCATCGGGGCCCGGCGTCATGGCCGGCATCGGCAGGTCGAAGAAGGCGATGGCACCGCGCAGCAGGCTTTCCAGCGGCAGGTATTCGCCGAAGGGCACCAGGTGGCGCTTGCGGTACTCGCCCTGTACGCCGTTGCGACCGACCACGCTGTTGTAGAAGTTGCCCTCCCCATCGCGCTGCAGAATGCCGGTGAGCAGCTGGGTCTCGGGTGGCAGGCCCGCCTGGGCGTTCTCCAGCACCGGCCGGGCCTGGTCCTCGAACATCGGCAGTGCCGCTTCCGGCCAGATCACCAGGTCGAGCGGCGTGTCCTCCAGCTCGCCGGTCAAGCGCCGATAGGTGTCGATGGCGGTACGCTGGCCTTCCGGGGTCCACTTGATCAATTGCGACAGATTGCCCTGCAGCAGGGCGACACGCACGGGCTCGCCGGCGGGGTGGGTCCATTGCTGCGGCAACGCCAGAGGGGCCAGCCAGAGACCGGCGAGGGGCAGGGCGGCCCACCAGCGGCGACGCAGCAGCTCCACGCCCAGGGCGCCGCTCAATGCCGCGATCAGCGACAGCAGATAGACGCCTCCCACCGGTGCCCAGGGCGCCAGGGGAGAGTCTACCTGGCCGCTGCCCAGCAGCAGCCAGGGAAATCCGGTGAACAGCCAGGTGCGCAGGGCCTCGCCCAGGACCCAGGCACCGGCGAAGCTGAGCACGGCGAATCGCGGGCCGGCGAGGCGCCGATAGAGCCAGAGCGTGACGGCGAAGAATAGTGCCAGGGCGGCCACGAACAACGCCGTCAAGGCCACGGCCAGGGGAACGCCGGTATAGCCGTAGTCGTGAATCGAGACGTAGACCCAGGACACACCGGTGCCGAACAGACCGAGACCATAGCACCAGCCGCGCCAGGCCGCCTGTCGTGGCGACAGGGCGTGCAGGCCTGCGTAGAGCAGGCCGGCGGCCACCGGGGCGAGCCACCAGAGCATGAAAGGCGCGGCGGAAAGGGTGGTCAGCACACCGGCGGCCACGGCGACCAGGCAACCGAGGAGGGGGCTCGAGCGAAAGGCGGGCATGGTTCCGTCCATGGTCGTCAAATCCGGGGGCGAAGGCTCACTGGTCGTCGTCGGTATCCTGCTCGGCTTCCAGCAGGCGGATGCGACGGTTGTCGGCGTTGAGCACGGTGAAACGCCAGCCGCCGATATCGGTGTGCTCGCCGCGTCCGGGCAGGTGGCCGAAACGCTGCATGACGAGGCCTCCCAGGGTATCGAATTCTTCATCGGAGAGGCGGGTGCCGAAGTGCTCGTTGAAGTCTTCGATGGGGGTCAGGGCGCGGATGGCGTAGCGGCCATCGCCCAGGTCGCGGATATCCGCCTCTTCGTCGGTATCGTGTTCGTCCTCGATGTCACCGACGATTTCCTCGAGGATGTCTTCGATGGTCACGATGCCGGCGGTGCCACCGTACTCGTCCACCACCACGGCCATGTGGTTGTGGGTGTCGCGGAATTCCTTGAGCAGACTGTTGAGCCGCTTGGATTCCGGCACGAACATCGCCGGGCGCAGCACTTCCTCGAGCTGGAAGGCATGGCCGTTATCCTGGCCGTTGCGCAGTAGTGGCAGGAGGTCCTTGACCAGCAGGATACCCTTGACCTCGTCGAGGTTCTCGCCGATGACCGGATAGCGCGAATGACCGGTCTCGAGAATTACCGGCAGGTACTCCTCCAGTGGCTGGTCGAGGTCGATGGCGTTGACCTGGGAGCGCGGGATGAGCACCTCGCGAACCTGCTGGTCGCTGATGTTCAGGGCGCCTTCGATGATCATCATGGCGTCCTGGTCGAGCTTGAGCCGGGTCGCCGCCTGGTTAAGAAACGCCAGAAGCTCAGCGCGGGAGCTGGGTTCGTCGCTGTCGCTGGAAAGGGCGCTGAACAACTTATCGAGCCAGGACTTGCTGCCCTGGCTACTCGATCGGTCTTCGCTCATGCGTCGGCTCTCTCGTCCTCGGTATCGATGTCGCGCGGGGGAGGGCTGGGGGTTACATAGGGATCGGCGATGCCCAGTCCGGCGAGTATGTCTCGTTCGAGGGCTTCCATGACCTCGGCTTCATCGTCCTCGATATGATCGTAACCCAACAGGTGCAGCGTGCCATGCACGACCATGTGGGCATAGTGATCGATCAGGGACTTGTGCTGCTGCTCGGCCTCGGCGACGACGACCGGATGGCAGATCACCAGGTCGCCGAGCAGTGGCACGGGCACCGCCGGCGGACACTCGAAAGGGAAGGAGAGCACATTGGTCGGACGGTCGCGATCGCGATAGTCGCGGTTCAGGGTCCGGCTCTCCTCGGCATCGACGAAACGGATCGTCAGCTCGTGTCGTGTCTCGTCGGAGTGACGAGACAGCACGCCGGCCACCCAGGCTTCGAGGTCCTCCCGTCGCGGCAGGTCCTCGGCCTCCAGGGCGGCTTGGCGATCGATCTCCGGCGAGCTCATGAGTCTCCCGTTGCGCCGTCGTCACGGCGCTCCTGTCGGTGCTGGCGCTGAGCCTCGCGTTCCTGCTCTCGTGCTTCCCGCTTGGCCCTGGCATCGGCCTCCTGCTCGGCCTCGAAGACATCGTAGGCTTCGATGATGCGTTGTACCAGGGGGTGACGCACCACGTCCTTGGCGGCGAAATGGGTCACGCCGATGCCGGGGGTATCCTTGAGCACATCGAGAACCTGGATCAGCCCGGAAGTCTGGCCGCGTGGCAGGTCGACCTGGGTGATATCGCCGGTGATCACGGCCGTGGAGCCGAACCCGATGCGCGTCAGGAACATCTTCATCTGCTCGCGGGTGGTGTTCTGGCTCTCGTCGAGGATGATGAAGGCATTGTTGAGCGTGCGGCCGCGCATGTAGGCCAGCGGTGCGATCTCGATGATCTGCCGCTCGATGAGCTTGGCGACCTGTTCGAAGCCGATCATCTCGTAAAGGGCGTCGTAGAGTGGCCGCAGGTAGGGGTCGATCTTCTGGGCCAGGTCGCCGGGCAAAAAGCCGAGCTTCTCGCCGGCCTCGACGGCGGGCCGGACCAGCAGGATGCGGCGTACTTCCTGCTGGTTGAGCGCTTCCACGGCGGCGGCGACGGCCAGATAGGTCTTGCCGGTACCGGCCGGGCCGATGCCGAAGTTGATGTCATGGGCCCGAATGCTCGAGACGTAGCCCTGCTGGTTGAACCCGCGCGGCTTGATCAGCGCCTTGGGGGTCCGGATCAGGACCTCGTCCTCACCGCTCGGTCTCTCTTCCTCTTCTTCCAGTGCCTCGAGGCCCGATTCCTGAAGGAAGAGGTGAACGGTATCCGGCGTCAGCTCACTGGCTTCGGCCTCTCGATAGAGGTGTTCGACGACATTGGATGCGGCCTTGACCCGAGGTTCCGGTCCGGCCAGTTGAAAGGTGTTGCCGCGATTGCGCAGCGTGATGCCGAGCCGGGCCTCGATCAACTTGAGGTGCTCGTCGCGTTGCCCGCAGAGGTTGGCCAGGCGGCGCGGGTCATTGGGCTCGAGGTTCAGCGTGATGATGCGATTGGCCGGTGTGGATGACTGGCTCAAGACAGGCGGGTCCATGGGTTGATGAGTGATCGCTGCCAGCTTACTGCCACCTTGGGTGCCGGAGCAATGAGCGGGACAGGGGCCATGAGCGGAGGCGCGTCGTCACCGGATGCCATCTCGTGGTCGACATGACGGTGAGAGAGACGCGGGCCCGCGATAAGCGGGCCTGGGTGTCGCTCGTGACCCCCTCGAGGCAAAGGCGTCAGAAGCGCTCCGGAGATGCCAGGTCGCCACGCAGGGAGTTGGGCAGCGCTTCGGTGATCTCCACGTCGACGAAGTAGCCGATCAGCTCGGTGGGGTTGGGAGCGCGGAAGTTGACCACCCGATTGTTTTCGGTGCGCCCCGACAGCTGGCCAGGATCCTTGGGCGAGAAGCCGGTGACCAGAATGCGCTGGGTCGAGCCCACCATGCGCCGACTGATCTGCATGGCCTGCTGATTGATGCGTTCCTGCAGGATGGCCAGGCGTTGCTTCTTGACCGCTTCCGGCGTCTCGTCGGGGAGTGCCGCCGCGGGAGTGCCGGGGCGTGCCGAGTAGACGAAGCTGAAAGAAACATCGAAGCCGATGCGATGGATCAGGTCCATGGTCGACTCGAAATCCGCCTCGGTCTCGCCGGGGAAGCCGATGATGAAGTCCGAGGAGAAGCTGATATCCGGACGCAGCGCACGAATGCGTTCCAGCTTGTCGACATACTCCTCGACGGTATGGCCACGCTTCATGGCGGCCAGGACGTTATCGGAACCGGCCTGCACCGGAAGGTGGAGATGGCTGACCAGTTCCGGAATCTCGCCATAGGCTTCGATCAGGCTGTCCGAGAATTCCACCGGATGCGAGGTGGTGAAGCGGATGCGGTCGATGCCGTCGACGGCGGCCACGCAACTGATCAGTTCGGCCAGGTCGATCTCGTCGCCAAGCTGGTTCTCGCCGCGGTAGGCATTGACGTTCTGCCCCAGCAGATTGATCTCGCGAACGCCCTGGTCGGCGAGGTGGATGACCTCATCCATCACCGCCTCGAAGGGCCGAGAGACTTCCTCGCCTCGGGTATAGGGGACCACGCAGAAGGTGCAGTACTTGGAGCAGCCTTCCATGACCGAGACGAAGGCGGTGGCGCCGTCGGAACTCGGCTTCGGCAGGTGATCGAACTTCTCGATCTCCGGGAAGGTGACATCGACCACCGAGATCTTGTCGTCCTGACGGGCGTCGAGCATGGACGGCACACGGTGCAGGGTCTGGGGGCCGAACACCATGTCCACCTGGGGTGCACGCTTGCGCAAGGCCTCGCCTTCCTGACTGGCCACGCAACCCCCGACGCCGATCACCAGGTCCGGGTTGGCGTCTTTCAGCTTTTTCCAGCGACCGAGCTGGTGGAAGACCTTTTCCTGCGCCTTCTCGCGGATCGAGCAGGTGTTGAGCAGGATGACATCGGCATCATGCTCGTCGTCGGTGAGCTCCAGCTGATGGGATTCGCCGAGCAGATCCGCCATGCGTGCGGAGTCGTACTCGTTCATCTGGCAGCCGTGTGTCTTGATGAAGAGTTTCTTCGCCATAAGAGTCTGGTCGTGGCGTCGAGGCCCGACGGATTGCACCGGTGGATGAGGGTTCGCGGGAGGAGACGTGCTGTCTTCCGAGGCCGCGATTATACGCGCGCTTGACGCCAGGGGCCAGCATCGTGCGCTGCCGGTGGCGCCATGTCTATGGTACCTTTGACGCCTGTGCCGGTTATGGAAACACTGCTTAAATGCCTGCGCATGCAAATCGCGTCGTTACGCGGTGCTCGAAAGCTCGCCTAACCCCTCGTTATGTCTCGCTTTCTGTGCTCCGTGCGCCTCGCGCTTCACGATGCTCGGCGATTTATTCAGTATTTCCTTACGGCGGGGATGCTCGGTTGGTCATGATCTGATCGATACCGCGATCATGCCGACAGCGCGCCGCCTGGCCGGTGGTTTCCAGCGGTTTTCCCGAAACTTGTCCACAGTAACTGTGGATGATCTCTCCTCGGGGAGCGTTGCGCTCATCGCGGGCCGGGTCGGAAGGGAGTCCGACGCCCCCTCATCGCCGTGGGATACCGCACATAGAGCCTTGGACAGCCAGGATGACGGCATGACGATGCAACGAAGCAAGAGAGTGACACTGGGCGTGATACTCGGGGCCCTGGCCCTGCCGGCGCTCGCCCAGCAGGATGATCGTGTAAGCGAGGCCTCGCGCTGGGTCTCCGATGAACTGACCACCTATGTCCGCAGCGGGCCCACCGACGGCTATCGTATCGTCGGCAGCCTGACCGCTGGCGAGCCGGTGGAAGTGCTCGACACCGAGGGCGATTACACTGAAGTGCGCAGCGAGAGTGGCGATGCGGTCTGGGTGCCGAGCGACCAGCTTCAGGACACTCCCAGCGCTCGCGTTCAACTGCCGGAGATGGAATCCCGTGTCGAGGAACTGAGCGACGAACTGTCCGGCATCAATGACACCTGGGAAGGTCGCATCAATGCGCTCAGCGAGACACTCGAGGTGCGTGAGCAACGCATCGCCGAGCTGGAGGGGCGTAATCACGAACTCGCTACCGAGGCCGAGCAGTCCCGTAATACCGTCCGTGATCTGCAGGCTCGCCTGGAAACCCGGGAAGAGGATCTGTTGATGCGCTACTTCATGTACGGAGGTGGTGTGGCGGGCGCCGGTCTGCTGGTCGGGTTGATCGTGCCGCACCTGCCGCGTCGACGTCGCAAGCGCGATCGCTGGTTCTGAGCGAGGGGCGCCATGAACGACGACTGGCGACAGCGTTGGCAGGAAGGGCGCATCGGCTTCCACCGCGAGGCGGTGCATACTGCTCTAGAGCGGTATTGGCCCGGTCTCGGCGTCGGCGAAGGTGCCAAGGTACTGGTGCCCCTGTGCGGCAAGAGCCTGGACATGCGCTGGCTGACGAGTCGAGGCCATCCAGTGCTGGGCATCGAGTTGGCCGAGACCGCCATCGAACAGTTCCTGGCCGAGGGTGAGGGCGAAGTGTCTCGCTATCATCACGACCGTTTCGCCGTCAGCCGCCAGGGGGGTGTGGAATTGTGGTGTGGCGACTTCTTCCACTTCCACATCGATGAGGCGGCGGAGATAGGGGCCTTCTACGACCGGGCGGCCCTGATTGCCCTGCCCGAGGCCAGGCGCCAGCGTTATGCCTTCCACCTGGCCCAGTTGCTTCCGCCCGGCGCCCGAGGGCTGTTGATCAGCCTGACTCGGGCGCCAGGAGATTCGGGCGGGCCGCCCTTTGAGGTGACGGCCGACGAGGTGCATGAACGTTTCGCGCCCAATTTCGAGGTGACCCACCTGGAAGATGGCGACCCCGAGCCCGGGAGCGGCTTTCGGGAGAGCGTCTGGCAGTTGGTCCGGCGCGGCCCCGGGCGTTCTGGACGTGAGGCACAAGAACGTCACGAACGATGCTGCGGGGACCCCCTCAACGTGCCAGGAAGCGCCCCAGCTCGGGATCCCTGAAGGCGCGGTTCAGTCCGTCCGAGAGTAGCTCGGATACCATCTCGTTGTTTTTCTCGATATCCGGGCGCATGGCATAGCCCTGGGTGCGCCTTGAGGTATAGGTCCCGGTATAGGTCGCGCCATCGTTCTCGGCCTTGGCGACCAGCACGGATTCGAGGCGCGCCTCGTCGATCAGCGGGCGACTCTCTCCGCGGCCGTAGGCCAGGCGCTGGAGGATCAGCGTCAGGCCGGGACGCCCCTGGGCGGCTTGCGTGGTCGGCTTGAAGCCCATGTCGCGCAGGGCACGCTCGGCCTCCGCCTGCAGTTTCGGCATCAAGGGTCCGGCTTCCACCGTGATCACAGAGGTCGACATGGCATTGCCGCTGCGGGTGCCGATCTGTGGACTGTCCCGGCCATCCATGACATTGACGGTGACCGCCTGGCCCTGACCGATGCCGGGAACCTTGGCGGTGCGCTCGGGAGACGGCTGCAGGTACTGCGGTGACGAACAGCCGGCGAGCCAGCCGACCGTCAGTACCAGGGCCGTGAGGCACAGAAATGGTCGACGCTGCATGGTGATTCCTCCCTGACATCTGGCATGGCGACAAGGCTTCGAGTATAGCCTTGTCGCCACAATGCATGCATGTTGCGTTGTCGGTGTGCTCTCAGGTGGCGAGGGAGGCGGTCGTATCGCGTGTCGTCGTGGCGGTGCTCTTTGCCTGGTCCTTGAAACGGTGCCAGTGACGAGGCAGGGCGAACAGTCGCTGACCACGGGCGAGCGCGAGGCGCTCGAAATCGGCATGGCGCACGGTGGCAAGCCAGGGGCCGGGCAGCCAGTCGGCGGCCAGTTCCACGCGGACCTCGGCGCCGACCGGCGAGATGGCGGTCACGGTCACCGGCAGGTGGGCCGATTCGCGGGGTGCGGTATCCAGGGCGACCTCGTGAGGGCGCAGCAGCAGATCCTCCGGCCCGTCGGGCAGGTCGACTTCGAAGCGGGCGTCGCCGCAGGTGAGCACGCCGCCGCGTACTTCGCCCTCGAGATGGTTCACATCGCCCAGGAACTCGAACACGAAGCGATTGGCCGGGGCGCGATACAATGCCTCCGGCGTGTCGATCTGCTCGATGCGGCCATCGCTCATCACCACGACGCGATCGGAGAGCTCCAGTGCCTCTTCCTGATCGTGGGTGACGAAGACGCTGGTGAAATTCAACTCGTCGTGCAGATGGCGCAGCCAGCGGCGCAGCTCCTGGCGGACCTTGGCGTCCAGGGCCCCGAAGGGCTCGTCGAGCAGCAGGACATCGGGACGCAGGGCCAGGGAGCGCGCCAGGGAGACCCGTTGCTGCTGGCCGCCGGACAGCTGCGCCGGGTAACGGCCCGCCAGTTGCTCGAGCTGGACCATTTCCAGCAGGCGATGCACCCGGGCGCGGATCTCGCCGCTGGAGGGGCGCTGGCGACGCGGCATCACCGTCAGGCCGAAGGCCACGTTGTCGTAGACCGTCATGTGTCGAAACAGCGCATAGTGCTGGAAGACGAAGCCGATGCGCCGGTCGCGCACATGCAGTTGGGTGACATCGCGCTCGCCGAACAGGATGCGGCCGGCGGGCTGCCGGTCGGGGGCCTCGAGCCCGGCGATGATGCGCAGCAGGGTGGTCTTGCCGGAGCCGGACGGGCCGAGAAGACCGATCAGCTCGCCCTGATGGATGTCGAGGTCTAGGGGCGCCAGGGCCTGGTGGCGTCCTCCACGGCCATAGTGCTTGGCGATGTTTTCCAGATGGATGCTCATGCGGAAGCCTCCCGGCGCGTGGCGCGCCACTCCAGGCCGGCCTTGGCGGCCAGCGTGAACAGGGCGATGAGAGCCAGCAGGGCGGCGCTGGCGAAGGCGCCCACGGTGTTGTAGTCCTGATACAGCAGCTCGACGTGCAGCGGCAGGGTGTTGGTCTCGCCGCGAATCGCCCCGGATACCACGGAGACGGCGCCGAATTCCCCCACTGCCCGGGCATTGGTCAGGATCACCCCGTAGAGCAGCGCCCAGCGGATGTTCGGCAGGGTGACCCGGCGGAACAGCGTGAAGCCCGAGGCGCCCAGGGTGACGGCCGCTTCTTCCTCCCGCGAGCCCTGGGCCTGCATCAGCGGAATCAGTTCCCGGGCCACGAAGGGGCAGGTGACGAAGATGGTGACCATCAGGATGCCCGGCCAGGCGAACATCAACTGGATGTCATGGGCGTCGAGCCAGCCGCCGAGCCAGCCATTGCGGCCGTACAGCAGCAGATAGACCAGGCCTGCCACCACCGGCGAGATGGCGAAGGGAATATCGATCAGTGTCTGCAGCAGGCGTCGTCCCGGGAAGCGAAAGCGCGTCACCAGCCAGGCGAGCATGATCCCGAACACCAGATTCACCGGAATGGTCAAGGCGGTGATGAAAAGCGTCAGACCGATGGCGGACAGAGTGTAAGTGTCGCTGATATTGCGCCAGAACCCGCCGAGGCCCTCGGCGAAGGCCTGAGCGAAGATCGCCACCAGCGGCAGCAGCAGGAAGAGCGCGGCCAGGGCCACGGCGGTGCCGATGAGCACCCGGCGCAGGACGGGCGCATCCCCGATTCGTTGCATCAGGCGCTTCCTCCATGCAGACGGCGAATGAAGCGGCCCTGCCACAGGTTGATGGCCAGCAGCAGGATCAACGAGGTGGCGAGCACCACCGAGGCGATGGCCGAGGCGCCGACATAATCGTATTCCTGCAGCTTGACGAAGATCATCAGCGAGGTGATCTCGGTCTCGTAGGGCATATTGCCGGCGATGAAGATCACCGCGCCGAATTCACCGAGCGAGCGAACGAACGCCAGGCCCGTACCGGTGACCAGTGCCGGCCAGAGGTGGGGCAGTATCACGCGGCGAAAGGCCACGCCATCCCGGGCGCCCAGCGCCATGGCGGCCTCGTCGATTTCCCCCGGCAGATCCTCGAGGATCGGCTGCACGGTGCGTACCACGAAGGGAATGCTGGTGAAGGCCATGGCGAGCGCGATGCCCACCCAGGTATAGGCGACCTCGAGCCCCAGCGGTGCCAGCGCCTTGCCCATCCAGCCGCTGCTGGAGTAGAGCGTGGCCAGGGTGATGCCGGCCACTGCCGTGGGCAGGGCGAAGGGAAGGTCCATCAAGGCATCGAGCAGGCGCTTGCCCGGGAAATCGTAGCGCACCAGCACCCAGGCCAGCAGCAACCCGAAGACGGCGTTGATGACCGCCGCCACTGCCGCCGCGCCAAGTGTGGTCAGGTAGCTGGCCACGACCCGCCCCTCGCTGATGATGGCCCAGTACTCGGCCAGCGACAGGCCGGCCAACTGGCCGACCAGGCCGGTCAGCGGCAACAGCAGGACCAGTGAAACGAAGGTCAGGCTGATGCCCAGGGACAGGCCGAAGCCCGGCAGTACGCGCTGCCGAGCCCGGGGCATGGACAAGGGGAAAGCCGCTGCTTTCATGAGGGTGTCTCGTTGATCATGTCATTCAAGCCGAGCGTTTCTCAGCGGCGCTGCAACTGGTCGAGCATCCCGCCACTCTCGAAGTGAGTCTCCATGGCCTGGTCCCAGCCGCCGAAGACGTCCTGGACCTCGAACAGTTCGGTCTCGGGGAACTGGTCGGCGAATTCCTCGACCACGGCCTCGTCGTGAACGCGATAGTTGAAGCCGGCGAGCATGCGCTGGGCTTCTTCGGTGTAGAGGTAGTCCAGATAGTCTCGAGCCAGCTCGGCGTTGCCGTTGTCCTCGGCGTTCTCGCCGACGACCGCCACCGGGAATTCGGCGAGGATGCTGACCGGCGGCACGATCACCTCGTACTCGTCGTTGCCGTACTCCTGGCGGATGTTGTTGACCTCGGACTCGAAGCTGATCAGCACATCGCCGATGCCGCGCTCGATGAAGCTGGTGGTGGCGCCGCGACCGCCGGTGTCGAACACTTTGACGTTGCCGAGGAAGGTGCGCATGAAGTCCTTGATCTGCTCCTCGTCGCCGTCGAAGGCGCGATCGGCGGCCCCCCAGGCGGCCAGGTAGGTGTAGCGGCCGTTACCCGAGGTCTTGGGGTTCGGGAAGACCAGCTCCACGTCCTCGTCAACCAGGTCGTCCCAGCTCTCGATGCCCTGGGGGTTGCCCTTGCGCACCAGGAAAGCGGTGGTGGAGTAGTAGGGCGAGGCATTGTTGGGCAGCGTCTGCTGCCAGTCCTCGGCCACCAGGCCGGCATCGGCGAGTACTTGCACATCGGTGACCTGGTTGTAGGTCACCACATCGGCGCCGAGCCCCTGGAGAATGGCTCGAGCCTGCGCCGACGAGCCGCCGTGGGACTGTTTGATGGTCAGGGTGTCGTCGTGGCTCGCTTCCCAGTGTTCCTTGAAGGCCGGATTGATGGCGGCGAACAGCTCCCGGGCGATGTCATAGGAAGAGTTGAGCAGCCCTCGTTCGGCGGCCATGGCCGGGGGGACGAGACCGATGCCCAGGCCGGCGGCGACGATGGAGGCGGTGAGGGTACGACGTACAAAGGGCAGCGGCGACATGACGACTCCTCGAATCTTCGATGGATTTTCTTAGATTGCTAAGGTAATAATCGCCATATGGAATTACAAGGGTTTTATTTATTCTTTTTTAATCTAAAAATATCGAGGAGGGGAACGTAGGTCACGAGCTACGAGCTACGAGTCACGAGCCACGAGAGGCGAAGGGCCGGGATGGTGCCATGTCCCCGGTGGGCCCGGGGACATGGCAGGGCGTCAAAGCCCGATGGCGGATGAAGTCGAACGGCGGGGGTCGGCGCCGCCGAAGAAGCGGCCGTCATCGATCACGATCGACTGGGCGGCGCCCATGGCGGATTGCTGGCTGATGGTGTGCCCCTTGCCTTCGAGCAGCTCGAGGGTATCCGGGCTGATGCCGGCCTCGATGCGGATCTCGTCGGGTAGCCACTGGTGGTGGATGCGCGGGGCGCTGACCGCTGACTGGATATTCATGTCGTGGTCGATGACATTCATCAGCACCTGCAGGGTGGTGGTGATGATGCGCGAACCGCCCGGACTGCCGGTGATCAGGAAGTTCTTGCCGTCGCGCTTGACGATGGTCGGTGTCATCGACGAGAGCATGCGCTTGCCGGGCTCGATCTTGTTGGCTTCACCGCCGATCAGGCCATAGGCGTTGGGCACGCCGGGCTTGGCGGAAAAGTCGTCCATCTCGTTGTTGAGCAGGAAGCCGGCGCCTTCCACGGCGATGCCGGAGCCGTAGCTGAAGTTGATGGTGTAGGTGTTGGAAACCGCCAGGCCATCATCATCGGCGATGGAGAAGTGCGTGGTCTCGTTGGACTCGTAGGGCAACGGCTTGCCGGGCGCGATATCGTCGCTCGGCGTGGCGCTTGCCATATCGATCTGCTCGCGCAGCTCGTCGGCATAGGCCTTGGAGGTGATGCCCTCGAGCGGGACATCGACGAAGTCGGTGTCACCCAGATACTCCGAACGGTCGGCATAGGCACGTTTCATTGCCTCGGCCATCACGTGGATGGTATCGGCGGAATTGAAGCCCATCTCCGGGATCGGGTAGTCCTCGAGGATGTTGAGCATCTGCACGATGTGCGCGCCACCCGAGGAGGGCGGGCTCATGGCGTAGATGTCATGTCCCCGGTAAGTCCCGTGGCTGGGCTCGCGGATTTCCGGCTGGTAGCCGGCCAGGTCTTCCCGGGTGATCAGGCCGTCGTGGCGCTGCATCTCGTCGGCGATCAACTCGGCGGTCTCGCCCTCGTAGAATTCCCGGGCGCCCTGTTCGGCGATGCGCTTGAGTGTCGCTGCCAGGTCCGGTTGACGGAAGGTGTCGCCGGCTTCATAGGCGCTGCCATCCTCCTTGAAGAACATCTTGCGGCTCGATTCCCACTTCTCCAGGCGCTCGCGCGTGTCGTTGACCCCGGCAACGAAGCGTGGCGGTACCTCGAAGCCTTCCTCGGCGAGACGGATTGCCGGTGCCAGGGCATCGGCCAGGCTCATGGTGCCGTATTCCTCGAGGGCCAGGGCCAGGCCGGCCACGGTACCGGGTACCCCGGCGGCGCGATGGGTGAAGCGCGACCACTCGGAGACGGCATTGCCGTCCTCGTCCTGGAACATGGTCTCGGTCGCGGCGGCCGGTGCGGTCTCGCGATAGTCGATGGCGATGACCTCGTCGCTGTTCTCGTCGGAAATCAGCATGAAACCGCCACCGCCGATGTTGCCGGAGCGGGGTTGGGTGACGGCCAGGGCGAAGCCGGCGGTGACCGCGGCATCCACGGCGTTGCCGCCTTCTGCCAGGACATCGCGTGCCACCCGTGAAGCGAGGAAGTGGCTGGTCGCGACCATGCCGTCGGTCCCTTCTTCGGGGTGGAAACGCTCGCCTTCGAGGATCGCCGGCTGAGCCAGGGCGAGCGGGGCGGCCAATAGGGAGCCGGCCAGCAGGCCAGCGTTGAGTGGGGACAGTAACCAGCGCGGGATCATGACGTCTCCTTGTCGTCGCATCGTCGTGAGTGACAGCAATTAACTATCGGTGGCGCATGACGATCCTGCAAGTCACGAGACGGCGTCGCCGATCCTGCTAGAATGGCCGCCATCGTGATACTCGATCTTCTTCCAGGGAGCCCCATGACTGCAACGACATCCGATTACCTGATCGCCCCCTCGATCCTCTCCGCCGATTTCGCCCGGCTCGGCGAAGAAGTCAACGATGTGCTCGCCTCGGGGGCGGATATCGTGCACTTCGACGTGATGGACAATCATTACGTCCCCAACCTGACCATCGGCCCCATGGTCTGCGAGGCACTGCGACGCCATGGCGTGACCGCGCCGATCGACGCGCACCTCATGGTCAAGCCGGTGGATCGTCTGATCGGCGACTTCATCGACGCCGGTGCCAGTTATGTCACCTTCCACCCCGAAGCCTCCGAGCATATCGACCGCTCGCTGCAGTTGATCCGCGATGGCGGCTGCAAGTCCGGGCTGGTCTTCAATCCGGCGACCCCGCTGACCTTCCTGGACCATGTGATGGACAAGGTCGACATGGTCCTGCTGATGAGCGTCAATCCCGGTTTCGGCGGCCAGTCGTTCCTGCCGGGTACGCTCGACAAGCTGCGTGAGGCGCGTCGTCGCATCGATGCCTCGGGGCGTGACATTCGTCTGGAGATCGACGGTGGCGTCAAGCTCGATAACATCGCCGAGATTGCCCGGGCCGGGGCCGATACCTTCGTCGCCGGATCGGCGATCTTCAAGGCGCGCAACCTCGACGACCCGCACCGTTACGATGGCGTGATCGACGCCTTCCGCGGGGCGCTCGCCGAGGCGTGAACATGGCGGAGACGGCCACTCGGCAGTGGCACCTCTATATGATCGAGACGGCCAATGGTGCGCTCTACACCGGCATCACCACGGACGTCGAGCGACGTCTGGCCGAGCACCGCGCGGGACGGGGCGCCAAGGCTCTGCGTGGCAAGGGGCCCTTGCATCTGGTATATCACCAGGCGGTGGGCGATCGCCGCGAGGCGCTGCGGCTCGAGGCGGGCGTCAAGCGGTTGTCGGCACAGGGCAAGCGGCGCTGGATGGCGGAACGTCGTGCCGATGCCTGAGGCGCCGCCGCCCGCGGGAACGATTCTTTTCATCGAGGCAAAGGAGGCGATATGGAATTCGAGAAAGCCGTGGAGTTCCTGCAGGTACAGGGAACGAGTTTCGTGATCAACCTGGTGGCGGCCATCGCCATCTTCGTGATCGGCCGCTGGCTGGCCAAGCTGTTGCATCGGTTGGTGACCAAGGCCATGAAGCGGGCCGGGACCGATCCGCTGGTCATCACCTTCGCGGGCAACATTCTCTATGCATTGCTGATGTTTGCGGTCGTGCTGGCGGCAATCGGCCAGCTTGGCATTCAGACCACGTCGCTGATCGCGGTGATCGGTGCCGCCGGCCTGGCGGTGGGCCTGGCATTGCAGGGTTCGCTGGCCAATTTTGCCGCTGGCGTGATGGTGGTGCTGTTTCGGCCCTACCGAGTGGGTGACTATATCGAAGGGGGCGGCGTCGCCGGTACCGTCGAGGAAGTGCAGATCTTCAACACCGAGCTCAGCACGCCCGACAACCGTCGAGTGATCGTGCCCAACGGCCAGATGCTGTCGGATGCCATCACCAACTACTCATCGCATTCGACACGGCGCGTGGATCTGGTCGTCGGCGTTGGCTACGGCGACGACATCGACACCGTACGTCGTGTCCTGGAGGGCGTGGTGGCCGATGACGCCCGGGTCCTGAGCGATCCGGCACCGAATATTCGCATCGGCTCGCTGGGGGATTCCAGCGTCAACTGGATCGTGCGCCCTTGGGTCAATGCCGCCGACTACTGGGACGTCTACTGGGAGATGACCGAGGAGATCAAGCGACGCTTCGATCGCGAGGGCATCAACATTCCCTTTCCCCAGCGCGACGTGCATGTCTATCACCATGGGGGGAAGAACGAGACCGACTGAGGCAGCCTTTTCAAACTCTCGATGCTCCGACAAGGGCCGCCGGGATATCCGGCGGCCCTTGTCGTGTGCAAGCCGATCGTCGCGGCTCAGTGGAGTTTCATGCGTGGCTTCAAGAAACGGTTGAGGCCATCCACCACGACCATCAGGC
The DNA here is from genome assembly GCF_029081005.1 of Halomonas elongata. Classification (GTDB taxonomy): domain Bacteria; phylum Pseudomonadota; class Gammaproteobacteria; order Pseudomonadales; family Halomonadaceae; genus Halomonas; species Halomonas elongata_B. The sequence goes on from NZ_JAJQTQ010000013.1 coordinate 111,262, forward strand.
CGGTCTTCAGGGTGCCGTGAATGGCGCGCTGGTGCATGCGGTACAGCGAGGCGTAGAAGAATTTCGCCAGATGGCCCTCGATGAACAGGCTGCGTGCCGAGGCGCCGCGCATCAGGCTGCCGACGGCGTCGAAATGAGCCAGCGAGATCAGCGAACCTCGGTCGCGGAACACGAAGGACTTGAGCGGCTTGCCGTCGAGTCGAGCGCGCAGATTCTTGTACAGCAGGTTGGCCTGCTGGTGGGCGGCCTGGGCTCGCGGTGGTACCTGGGAACCATCCTCCTGAGGGCAACTGGCACAGTCGCCAAAGGCGAAGATGTGCGGGTCGTCGACGCTCTGCAGCGTCGGTTCGACCTTGATGCGATGGTTGCGTTCGGTGGCCAGTCCCAGCTCTGACAGGAAGGCGGGGGCCTTGATGCCGGCGGCCCATACGCTCAGGTCCGTCTCGATGCGCTGATCGTCGGCGGTGATGATGGCCGAGGGTTCGACTCGGGTCACGCGAGTCGAGACATGCACTTGCACGCCCAGTCGTTCGAGTTCGGCGTGTACCGCCTGGCTGATACGGTCGGGCAGGGCGGGCAGGATACCCGGCGCGGCCTCGATCAGGTGGACCTCGAGGTGCTCGCTCTCCAGAGGGGTGAAGCCGTAACTGTGCAGCATCTGAGAGGCATCGTAGAGCTCGGCGGCGAGTTCCACTCCGGTGGCGCCGGCACCGACGATGCCGACCACCATGCGGGTCTGGTTGTCCTGCTGCGGAGCGTTGTAGCGCAGGAACACATTGAGCATGTCCTTGCGGAATGTCTCGGCCTGGTGAGGGCTGTCGAGGAAATGGCAGTGATCGCCGACGCCCGGTGTGCCGAAGTCGTTGCTGACGCTGCCCACCGACATGACCAGCTCGTCGTAGGACAGGGTGCGCGATGGCAGCACTTCCTGGCCGTCATCATCGAAGATCGGCGCCAGGGTGAGGGTGCGTGACTCCCGGTCCAGGCCGTCCAGGGTGCCGAGTTGAAAGCGGTAACCGTTGGCACGGGCATGGCCCTGGTAGGAAATCTCGTCCAGCCCGGAGTCCAGGGCGCCGGTGGCCACCTCGTGCAGCAGGGGTTTCCAGACGTGCGTGGCATTGCGGTCCACCAGCACGATCTCGGCACGTCCGCGCCGGCCCAGGCGTCGCCCCAGGCGGGTCACCAGCTCCAGGCCACCGGCGCCACCGCCGACGACCACGATTCTTGGTATGCTCATCTCGATAAGCTCCTGAGAAAATGGGAGTACCAGCATAAGCGCCCGGGCGGGTCCTGCCCATGCCCCATCCGGGATATGGTCAACAGAAAATGGAGAAACGTGTATGCATCCACTGCTCGAGGGTACGCGACTGGTGGCCTTCGATCTCGACGGCACCCTGGTGGATTCCGTGCCCGATCTGGCGGCGGCGGTGGATGACGCCTTGCGCGATCTGGACATGCCCGTCGCAGGAGAGGCGAGCGTCAGGGACTGGGTCGGCAATGGCTCGATGGTGCTGATAGAGCGCGCCTTGCGCGATGCCCTGGGACAGGATGCCGATGCCGAGCGTTGTCGGGAGGCCCATGAGCGCTTCCTGGTGCACTACGCGCAGCGGCCCTGCCGATCGACCCGGCTCTACCCCGGCGTTCGAGAGGCGCTGGAGGCGTTGCGCGGTGCCGGGATGGTCCAGGTGCTGGTGACCAACAAGCCCGAAGCCTTCATCGCACCGATTCTCGCGCATTTCGAGCTGACCGGGTATTTCGCGCTATGCCTGGGTGGCGATAGCCTGCCGCGGCGCAAGCCCGATCCGTTGCCGCTGACCCATGCCGCCGAGTGGTTCTCGGTGCTTCCGTCGAATTGCTTGATGATCGGCGACTCCCGGCATGATATCGCCGCGGGTCGAGCGGCGGGCTTCCGCACCCTGGCGGTTCCCTATGGCTACAACCACGGCGAACCGGTGGCCGCGAGCGGCCCGGATGGCGTGGTTGAATCGCTGAAAGAACTCGTTTAGGGTGAATTTGGCCCCTGTTTCGCGCCTGTGGGCCACTCATGACCCATGATGCCCGGGAATTTCCGGATTGACCTGCCCGTATGGACACCCGCATGACGCTGGATGCCTTTGCCTGCCGTAATGTCGCCGCTCCCTTCAAGCCCCGAGCCCTGGGGACAGGCTGGCGATGGTGACGCTCGCACCCTGAGCACAGCATCGCTGTCGCTCGATTCGTCACGCTTTTTTCCACCGCGAGTCTTTCTCCATCGTGAGGCACAGGGCAGATGATGACCCCCGAACGTTTTCAGCAGCTGGCCGACGCCGGCTATAACCGTATCCCCGTTACCCGCGAGGTCCTGGCCGACCTCGATACGCCGCTTTCCACCTATCTCAAGCTCGCCGATGCGCCCTGGACCTTCCTGCTGGAGTCCGTCCAGGGCGGCGAGAAGTGGGGACGCTATTCGATCATCGGCCTGCCGTGCCGCGAGCGCATCGAGGTGCGCGGGTTCAGCGTCGAACATATCGTCGATGGCCGTGGTGCCGGCGCCGTCGAGGTCGAGGACCCGCTGGCCTGGATCGAGGACTTCCAGTCGCGCTTCAAGGTGCCGCAGCTGGACGATACGCCGCGCTTCGACGGCGGTCTGGTGGGGTACTTCGGCTACGACACCATCCGCTACATCGAACCTCGGCTGCGTGGCGTGGAGAAGCCCGATCCGCTAGGTGTGCCGGATATCCTGCTGATGGTCTGTGACGACTTGGTGGTCTTCGACAATCTTGCTGGTCGCCTGACGCTGTGGACCCATGCCGACCCTGCCGAGCCGACGGCTCATGCGCAGGCGGTCGCACGGCTCGAAGCACTGGAGGAGAAGCTGCGTGGCGTGGTGCTGGAGGGGCGTAGCCCCGGCACCGGCCGTCATGATGTCTCGGAGGACGACTTCCACGCCAGCTTCAGCGAGGCGGGCTACAAGGCGGCGGTGGAGCGCATCAAGGAGTATGTGAAAGCCGGCGACGTGATGCAGTGCGTGCCGTCGCAGCGCATGTCCATTCCCTATCAGGCGCCGCCCCTGGATCTCTACCGTGCCCTGCGCAGTCTCAACCCGTCGCCCTACATGTTCTTCCTCAACCTCGGTGACCATCATGTGGTCGGCTCGTCGCCGGAGATCCTGACGCGGCTCGAGGAGGGCGAAGTCACGGTGCGGCCCATCGCCGGTACACGCCACCGGGGCGCCACCGAGGAGGAAGATCGTGCTCTGGAGGCCGACCTGCTGGGAGATCCCAAGGAAATCGCCGAGCACGTCATGTTGATCGATCTTGGTCGCAACGATGTGGGCCGCATCTGCGAGCCGGGGTCGGTGACGGTCACCGACAACATGGCCGTCGAGCGTTATTCCCATGTCATGCACATCGTCTCCCAGGTCACCGGCCGTCTCAGGTCGGGCATGACGGCGATGGACGCCTTGCGCGCCACCTTTCCGGCGGGGACCCTGTCCGGGGCCTCCAAGGTACGTGCCATGGAAATCATCGACGAACTGGAGCCGGTCAAGCGCGGTATCTATTCCGGTGCGGTGGGGTATCTCTCCTGGCACGGCAACATGGATACCGCCATCGCCATCCGTACCGCGGTGATCAAGGACGGCGAACTGCACGTCCAGGCGGGTGGCGGCATCGTCGCCGACTCCGATCCCGACGATGAATGGCAGGAAACCATCAACAAGCGCCGTGCGTTGTTCCGCGCCGTGGCCATGGCCGAGCGTGGCCTGGACAACCTCTCATGAGTGCCTTGCGATGCGCCTTGACAGCATCGCGGCACCGCCACACTATAGCGAGCATGATGAATTCCACGATGACCTCCGCGAAAAAGCAGTGGCGCCTCGACGACTGAAGGGGCGGCTTTCGTGTGTCTGAATATCAGTGCCGCCCGCGAGGCGGCATTTTTGTATCTGCCGGCTCGCGGAGGGGATGATTCGGGCATGGTGAGCAGGCGTGTGAACAAGAAGCCATGGGGGCTGCGTGATCCCTATTGATATCAGGAGTTGATGCCCGACATGATCGTGATGATCGATAACTACGACAGTTTCACCTTCAACATCGTCCAGTACCTTGGCGAGCTGGGGGCGGAAGTGGTCACCCATCGCAACGATGCGATCAGCGTGGCGGAGATCGAGGCGCTGTCGCCCAGCCATCTGGTGATCTCGCCCGGTCCCTGCACGCCCAACGAGGCCGGGATCTCCATGGAGGCCGTGCGTCACTTCGCCGGCCGGTTGCCGATCCTCGGCATCTGCCTGGGGCATCAGGCCATCGGACAGGTCTACGGCGGGGAGGTGCAACGCGCGCCCCAGGTCATGCACGGCAAGACATCGCGCATTCGCCACGATGGCCATGGCGTGTTCGCCGGCCTTGAGGATCCCCTCGAGGTCACTCGTTACCACTCCCTGGTGGTGGCGCGTGACGGTCTGCCGGATTGCCTCGAGGTGACCGCCTGGACCGATGACGACGATGTCACGCCGGGGCTGATCATGGGGCTGCGCCACCGTGAGCTGGATATCGAAGGCGTACAGTTCCACCCCGAATCGATCCTGACCCGCCAGGGCCATGAGCTGCTGACCAACTTTCTCGAGCGCCACTGAGACCAAGGAGACGACTGCCATGCAGATGCGAGACGCCATCGGTGCGGTGATGCGCCGGGAGGATCTGAGCTACGACACGACCCACCGGGTGATGATGGCCATCATGACCGGCGAGGCCTCCGAGGCCCAGGTTGCCGCCTTCCTGATGGGGATGGCGATGAAGGGAGAGTCCGCCGAGGAGATCAGTGCCGCCGCCCAGGTGATGCGCGAGCTGATGAAGCCGGTGACGCTGAACGCCGAGAACGTGGTGGACATCGTCGGTACCGGGGGCGATGGTGCCAACCTGTTCAATGTCTCCACGGCTTCCAGCTTCGTGGCCGCCGCCGCCGGTGCCCATGTCGCCAAGCATGGCAACCGGGGCGTTTCCTCGTCCTCGGGCAGTGCCGACCTGTTCTCCGTGGCAGGCATCGGGCTGGATCTTTCCCCCGAGCAGGTGGGACGCTGCATCGAAGAGGTCGGTGTCGGCTTCATGTTCGCGCCCAACCACCATCCGGCCATGCGTCATGCCGTCGGGCCACGCCGCGAGATGGGGGTGCGCACCCTGTTCAATATCCTGGGGCCGCTGACCAATCCGGCCGGAGCGCCCAATCAACTGCTGGGGGTGTATTCGTCCGCCCTGGTGCCCTTGATGGCGGATGTCATGCGGCGCCTGGGCAGTGAACACGTGCTGGTGGTATGGGCCGAGGATGGACTCGACGAGATATCGCTCGCCGCCCCGACCCGGGTGGCCGAGCTCAGGGGTGGCGAGATCAGGGAGTACACCATCTCGCCCGAAGACTTCGGTATCGAGCGCCAGTCGCTGGAGGTGCTCAAGGTCCAGACGGCCGAGGACAGCCTGCGTCTGGTCGAACAGTCTCTGGTGGGCGATGGTCCGGCGGCGGACATCGTCGCGTTGAATGCCGGCGCGGCGCTCTATGCCGCCGAGGTGTCCGATACCCTCAAGGAAGGCGTCGCCATGGCCCAGGACGCCCAGGCCTCGAAGCTGCCGCTCGAGAAACTCAAGGAACTGGCCAACTTCACGCGCGTCTTCGCCCAGTAGGGCCACTGTCCAGGAGCATGATATGACCACACCTACTATCCTGACGCGCATTCTGGCCCGCAAGGACGAGGAAGTGGCCGAGCGTCGCCGGGCGGTGACCGAGGCAGAGCTGTTGTCCCTGGCGCGCGAGATGAGTGCGCCGCGCGGCTTCATCGCCGCCCTTGAGGCGCGCATGCGTGACGGCGATCCGGCGGTGATCGCCGAGATCAAGAAGGCCTCCCCCTCGCGGGGCGTGATCCGCGAGGACTTCCGCCCCGACGAGATCGCCGAGCGCTACGCGGCGGGAGGCGCCGCCTGCCTGTCGGTGCTCACCGACGCCGATTTCTTCCAGGGCCACGAGGACGATCTCATCTCGGCCCGCGAGGCCTGTTCGCTGCCGGTGATCCGCAAGGACTTCATCACCCATGGCTACCAGGTCAGCGAGGCCCGTGCCATCGGCGCCGACTGTATCCTGCTGATCGTCGCCGCCCTGGACGATGCCCGTCTGGCCGACCTGCATCGTCAGGCCACCGAACTCGGCATGGACGTGCTGGTCGAGGTGCATGACGCCCACGAGCTGGAGCGGGCCCTGGCCCTCGACCTGTCCCTGGTGGGCATCAACAATCGTGACCTGCATACCTTCGAGACGCGGCTGGAGACGACCCTGAGCCTGCTCGGGCGTATCCCGGCAGGCGTCACGGTCGTCACCGAATCGGGCATTCACACTCGGGACGATGTCCTGCGCATGCGCGAGCACGATGTCCACGGCTTTCTGGTCGGCGAGGCCTTCATGCGTGAGGATGACCCCGGCGAGGCGCTGCGCCGGTTGTTCTTCTGAACCCGGTGGACTCCCCGGCTCGACTCAGGACATCAAGGACGTGTCGAGTCGAGCCGGGGAGTCGGCGAAGATCAGGCTGACCAGGGTGTCGCCGCGCTTGGGAGCCAGCCCGCTCTCGGCGGTAGCCAGGCGCACCCGGCCGGTCTGGCTGATGGACAGCAGCGGCAGCCAGCGTCCGGCATGCTGGCGTCGTTGCTTATCCAGACGGCTCTTTTCACCGAAACGCATGCACTGCACTTCACCCCCCTCGGCCACCAGCCGCGAGAGTCGGGCAAAGGTCACGTCGCGGCCAAACAGCAGCGGCAGGTGGCTCAGCGCCTGGCCATGAGGGCGATTGGCGCTACGCCCTTCATCCACGGCCAAACGGAACACTCGCTCGCGTCCCAGCAGGTGCTCGAAGTGCAGCGCCGCCAGGTCGTTGAGCTCGCGATAGGGCGAAAGGGGCAGCAGGTAGCCGATATTGCTGAGTTCCAGGTGCTGGGCGGCATGCTCCGATAACGGGTCGCCATAGTAGGTGGTCAGGCCCAGTGCCTTGGCCTCCTGGATGGCATCCCAGTTGCTGTCGGTGAGCACGACACTGACGCCTGCCACGCGCAACTGCTGGCCGATCTGTCGTGCCACCGGATTGGCGCCGATGATCAGCACGCCGTCCGGCGAAGGACGGCGCACGCCCAGCCAGCTTGCCAAGGGGCGGGACAGCAGGCTCTGGCCGACCACCGTGCTGATGATCACCAGGAAGGTCACGGGCACCAGCATCTCCGCGCCGGGCATGCCGATCTCCTCCAGTCGCAGGGAGAACAGCGAGGCGGTAGCGGCGGCAACGATGCCGCGCGGCGAGATGAAGGCCAGCAGGGCCTTCTCGCGGATGTCCAGCCGACTGCCCAGGGTGCAGACCCAGACCATCAAGGGGCGCGCCACGCCGATCAGGACGAACAGGAAGGCCCAGGCCGGCCAGCCGAGCAGGGCCAGCTGGTCCACGGTGAGCCTCGCGGCCAGCAGGATGAACAGCCCCGAGATCAGCAGCACCGAGAGCGTTTCCTTGAACTCGATGATCGGGCGGGTCGGCACGCCACGCATATTGGCCAGCCAGGCGCCCATGACCGTGACCGTCAGCAGTCCGGACTCGTGAAACAGCAGGTTGGAGATCGAGAACAGCGTCAGCATCATCATCAGGGTGCCGAAGCTGTGCAGCTGGCGCGGCAGCCAATGGCGACGCAGTATCAATCCCCAGAGATAGCCGCCGCCGACCCCCAGGCCGAAGCCGATCAAGGCCGTCTTGCCGAAGAGCACCAGGGTGTGAGTGGCGGCCCCCGTCGCCCCCGAGCCCAGGGCAACGTACTCATAGACCAGAACGGCGCCGATGGCCCCCACCGGATCGATCAGGATGCCTTCCCAGCGCAGTATCTGGGTCAGATGCTGGCGGGCGCCCAGGGTCTGCAGCAAGGGCAGGATCACGGTCGGGCCGGTGACGACCAGCAAGGCGCCCAGCACGCTGGCCATCTCCCATGACAGCGACAGCAACAGGTGGGCGGCGATGGTGCCGATCACGGCGGTGATCAAGGCGCCCCAGGTGACCAGTCGCCGTACCGTGCGGCCATGACCGCCCAGCTCACGGAAATCCAGCGTCAGGCTGCCCTCGAAGAGGATGACGGCCACCGCCAGCGAGACCAGCGGAAACAGCAGGTCGCCGAACATGGCGTCGGGATCGAGTAGCCCCGTGACGGGGCCGGCAGCGATGCCGGCGACCAACAACATCAGAATGGCCGGCAGCTTCAACTGCCAGGCAAGCCATTGGCAGATCAGCGCCAGCAGGCCGATCATCGCCAGGTCGAAGCCGGCATGCTCCATGAGAGTCGCACTCCATCGGTTCGAGGTTCATCGAAGGGGCGCGCAGCCTAGCGTCGACGACTCGTACATGCAATCCATTGGCGCGATGAAGTGACTCGATGTCGATCAACGATGGAACAGCCAGAGCACCAGGGAAAGGAGGAGGCTGATCAACAGCATGGTGGTGATCGGGAGGTACAGGGTCAGGTTGTCACGCCGAATCACAATGTCGCCCGGCAAGTGCCCCAGCGGCAGCTTGCCGAGCCAGGGCCAGAAGACTCCGGCGATGACCAGCAGTAACCCGATGATGATCAGTGTCCGGGACATCTTCCCTTTCCCTCCTCACGTCTCGCACCTCACATTTTACGCCTCATGCCTCACTACTGGCTTGTCTCAACGCCGCCAGCAGTCCCTGCAGGGGATGCGGCAGGACGGCGTCGGAGAGCCGCCTGGCCTGGCTGCGGCAGGAATAACCGGTAGCCAGCAGCCGGCCGGCGTTGGTGGTGTCCTCCACCCGCGGCTGCCAGGACTGGGCGTAGATGGTCTTCGAGGTATCGAGGTTGCGCGCCTCATGGCCATAGGTGCCGGACATGCCGCAGCAGCCCGTGGCGATCACTTCGAGTTCGAGCCCGAAAGCCGCGAACACCCGCTGCCACTGTGACGGCGCGCCGGGCACGCTGGTCTTCTCGGTACAGTGGGCGAGCAGCCGGTAGCCGGGGTCGTCGAGGCGAGGCCTGTCGGCGGCCAACCGGGGCGCGCGCTCGGCCAGCCACTCACTCAGCAGGCGGACCTCGGGCACGGCGTCGGCGCCCAGCGCCTTCACGTACTCCTGTCG
>NZ_JAJQTQ010000140.1 GCF_029081005.1 Halomonas elongata
CGAGGCCACCTTCTCTTTTTTCAGCGCGCCACGCAGCATCTGGTAGCCCATCCAGCATAGATACAGGCCCCCGCCGACCATTATAATGTTATGCAGCCACGCCATCCGGGCGAGGATCAGGTTCAGGCCGAGCAGCGCCACTCCCGCCCAGACCATGACGCCGCAGGTGATCCCCAGCACACCCATCATCGCCTCTCTGCGCGAGCGGCTGATGGCCGTTTGTGAGACAAAGAAAAAGTCCGGCCCCGGGCTCATCAGCGCAATGATATGCACCAGCGCCACGGTGAGGAAAAGCATCAGCATAGTTAACTCGCAGGAAAATAATGAAGAGAGAAACTATTCTGGCACTTTTTCAGCCAGCT
>NZ_JAJQTQ010000141.1 GCF_029081005.1 Halomonas elongata
TATCGAGGTACGGGTTTACGACCTGGAAGACGAAGATAATCACCAGGAGTTTACCTGCCACTCGGATGATGACTGTGATGATAAAGGCTGCTACCTCTGTCCACGCAATCTGCCGCCGCTGCCGGATGGCGGAACAACGCTGAAGTGGCGGCTGTCGGATGCGCATAGTCAGTACGGCATCCTGTTGGCGACGCTGCCGGTTGGCCGCCATCTCAGCCACGATCAGCAGCAGCTGGTGGATACCCTGGTGGAACAGCTGACCAGCACCCTGGCGCTGGACCGCCATCAGGAGAAGCAGCAGCAGCTGATCGTCATGGAAGAACGGGCCACTATCGCCCGCGAGCTGCACGACTCCATCG
>NZ_JAJQTQ010000142.1 GCF_029081005.1 Halomonas elongata
CTCCCCTCCGGCAGTCGCTGCCGGAGGGGTTCTCTATGGTACAACGCGGAAAAGGATATGACTGTTCAGACTCAGGATACCGGGAAGGCGGTCTCTTCCGTCATTGCCCAGTCATGGCACCGCTGCAGCAAGTTTATGCAGCGCGAAACCTGGCAAACGCCGCACCAGGCCCAGGGCCTGACCTTCGACTCCATCTGTCGGCGTAAAACCGCGCTGCTGACCATCGGCCAGGCGGCGCTGGAAGACGCCTGGGAGTTTATGGACGGCCGCCCCTGCGCGCTGTTTATTCTTGATGAGTCCGCCTGCATCCTGAGCCGTTGCGGCGAGCCGCAAACCCTGGCCCAGCTGGCTGCCCTGG
>NZ_JAJQTQ010000143.1 GCF_029081005.1 Halomonas elongata
TTCCTCACCGGTTATCTGATTGAAAAAGCGCTGGCGGTCGATAACGTCTTCGTCTGGTTGATGCTGTTCAGCTATTTCGCCGTACCGCCTGCTCTGCAGCGCCGGGTGTTGGTGTATGGCGTACTGGGCGCGATCGTTCTGCGTACCATTATGATCTTCGCCGGCAGCTGGCTGATTTCGCAGTTCGACTGGCTGCTGTACGTCTTTGGCGCCTTCCTGCTGTTTACCGGCGTGAAGATGGCGCTGGCGAAGGAGGACGAGTCCGGCATCGGCGATAAGCCGCTGGTGCGCTGGATCCGCAGCCATCTGCGGATGACCGATAAAATCGAGAGCGAGCGCTTCTTCACCCATAAAAACG
>NZ_JAJQTQ010000144.1 GCF_029081005.1 Halomonas elongata
GTTTGAAGCAGTCCCGCCTTTTTACTACCAATTAAAACAGGAACAATTCGGATAACTTCACCACCAACAGGGAATCCTAAATCATCCTTGCCAATATTTTTCTTTCCTTTGAAAACAGCAAAGGTCAACCCTTTTTCTTTGCTGTTATTCATGAAATGTTCAAATCCAGGGATGGTGGCAGCCAGCGCTATTCCTGCTTCTTGGACTGTTGAAATCAACCGATGATGAACCTTCCCGAAAGTTTTGCCAAGAATTCCAGAAAGCTCAATTCTTGTCATTATTTCCTGCATAATAGCTCCAGTTGGTGGGAAACGAGTTAATTAATAGTGGTTGGCCTTATATCCAAATCGCCATT
>NZ_JAJQTQ010000145.1 GCF_029081005.1 Halomonas elongata
CGGCGCAGCGCTGACCCTGCTGCAGGAGACCGGCATTCCGCAGGCCAAAGAGTATGCGGGCTTCCCGGTCGGCGGCCAGTTCCTGGTCTGCGAAAATCCGGAGGTGGTGAACCACCATCTGGCGAAGGTCTACGGTCAGGCCGAAGTGGGCGCGCCGCCGATGTCGGTGCCGCACATCGATACCCGTATTATCGACGGTAAACGCGTGGTGCTGTTCGGACCATTCGCCACCTTCTCGACCCGTTTCCTGAAGAACGGTTCGCTGTGGGATCTGCTGGCCTCGACGAATACCTCAAATATTTTGCCAATGCTCAACGTCGGCCTGGACAACTTCGATCTGGTAAAATATCTGAT
>NZ_JAJQTQ010000146.1 GCF_029081005.1 Halomonas elongata
GGCTGCTGGGCTCAAGCCTCTATAGCGCGCAACTGGCGGCGCAGCTCGGCCTGCCGTTTGCCTTCGCCTCGCACTTCGCGCCGGATATGTTGTTCCAGGCCCTGCATCTGTATCGCAGCAATTTCAAACCTTCGGCGCGGCTGGAAAAACCGTACGCGATGGTGTGTATCAATATCATCGCCGCCGACAGCAACCGCGATGCGGAGTTTCTCTTCACCTCCATGCAGCAGGCGTTTGTGAAGCTGCGTCGCGGCGAGACCGGGCAGTTGCCGCCGCCGGTGGAAAATATGCATCAGCTGTGGTCAGCATCCGAGCAGTATGGTGTGCAGCAGGCACTGAGCATGTCGCTGG
>NZ_JAJQTQ010000147.1 GCF_029081005.1 Halomonas elongata
CGGATCCTGGCCGAGGGGCGTGCGGCCATCCAGCGCGTCTACGCCATGCGCAAGCGCGCCGTGGGCCTGCTCGGCAATGTCCAGGGCGAGAAGCGCCCGATCCCCTTCGTCGAGGACACCGCGGTGCCCCCGGAGCACCTGGCCGACTATATCGCCGAGTTCCGTGCCCTGCTCGACGCCCACGACCTGGCCTACGGCATGTTCGGCCACGTCGACGCCGGGGTGCTGCACGTACGCCCGGCCATCGACATGAAGGACCCGGCCCAGGAGGCGCTGATCCGCGAGCTCTCCGACGCGGTCGCCGCGCTGACCCGACGCTACGGTGGCCTGCTGTGGGGCGAGCACGGCAA
>NZ_JAJQTQ010000148.1 GCF_029081005.1 Halomonas elongata
AGCGTGAACTGATCCAGGATCTCGCCGCTGCCATGGTCCTCGGCGTCGCCGTCCTCGGTGTAGTCGTAGGTGATCTCGCCGGTGGCGGCGTTATAGCCGGTGATGGTCAGTGAGCCTTCGTCACCCTGCAGGGTCACCGAAGTGTTGCTGGCATCGGTGATGTCCTGGCCATCGACGGTCACGCTGTCGATGCCCGCCTCGGCGCCCACCGTGGCACTGCCGCTGATGGTGTTGCCGGTGGCTTCCACCACGCTGTGATCGGCGCCCTCGGCGTTCGGCGCGTTGTCGTCGATATCCACCGTCGGCGGGCCATCGGTGGCGCCATTGATGGTCACCGTCAGCGTCGCCGT
>NZ_JAJQTQ010000149.1 GCF_029081005.1 Halomonas elongata
ATGAGCTGATGGATAAATACCTGGAAACCGGTGAGCTGGACGAGGCGGAGATCGTCGCCGGTCTGCGCCAGCGCACGGTGAAGGGGGAGATCCAGGCGGTGCTCTGCGGGAGCGCCTTTAAAAACAAAGGCGTGCAGCGCATGCTCGATGCGGTGGTGGAGCTGATGCCGTCGCCGCTGGATATTCCGGCGATACAGGGCGTTGATGAGCAAGGCCAGCCGGCGGAACGCCATCCGAGCGACGATGAGCCGCTGTCGGCGCTGGCGTTCAAACTGATGACCGACCCCTACGTCGGCTAGCTGACCTTTATCCGCGTCTACTCCGGGACGCTGAAGAAAGGCGATGCGGTG
>NZ_JAJQTQ010000014.1 GCF_029081005.1 Halomonas elongata
TTCCAGCTTCAAGCTTATGACTTCAGGCTCCGGACGAAGTCCGGTCGAGTTTTCTTCCAGCTTCAAGCTTACGACTTATAGCTCCGGGCGAAGCCGCGTTCTTCAAGTTTCCGGCCTCATTCCCCCGGCTGCCAGCCGTTGACGATGGGATAGCGCCGGTCGCGGCCAAAGCCACGGCGAGTCACGCGGACACCCACCGGCGCCTGACGGCGCTTGTACTCGCAGCGGTCGACCAGGCGCACCACCTTGTAGACATCGTCATGGTCGAATCCGGCGTCGATGATGGCCTCGGCACTCATGTCACCCTCGATGTAACGCACCAGGATAGCGTCCAGGGTGTCGTAGTCGGGCAAGGAGTCGGAATCCTGCTGATCCGGGGCCAGCTCGGCGGAAGGCGGCCGCTCGATGACGCGCTCGGGAATCGCCGGCTCCTGGGTGTTGCGCCAGCGAGCCAGTCGATAGACCCAGGTCTTGTAGACGTCCTTGATGGCGTTGTAGCCACCCACCATGTCGCCATAGAGGGTGGCATAGCCCACCGCCATCTCGCTCTTGTTGCCGGTCGACAGGACCATGAGACCCTTCTTGTTGGAGAGCGCCATCAGCAGCACGCCGCGACAGCGTGACTGCAGGTTCTCCTCGGTGGTATCCCGTTCGGTACCGGCGAAGCTGTCGGCCAGTGTCTCCATGAAGGTTTCCACCATCGACTCGATGGGCAGCACCTCATACTCGACACTCAGCATGCGCGCCTGCTCGGCGGCGTCTTCCTTCGAGATATCGGCGGTGTAGTGGTAGGGCATCATCACCGCATGGACCCGCTGAGGCCCCAGGGCATCCACCGCGATGGCCAGGGAAAGGGCCGAATCGATACCGCCGGAAAGCCCCAGCACCACGCCCTTGAAACCGCTCTTGTTGACGTAGTCGCGCAACCCGGTGACCAGCGCGCAATAGAGGTTCTCCTCGGCACTGACCTCTTCGTCGACCTCCCCGGCACTCGGCACCCAAGTGCCCTGCTCGCGCACGAACTGCACCGGCATCAAGCCGACCGCCCAGTGCGGTGCCTGCACGCGCAGTTCGCCATCGGCGCCGACACAGGCCGAGCCACCATCGAACACCAGTTCATCCTGGCCACCGATCTGGTTGACATAGACGACCGGCAGGCCGACTTCCCGAGCCCGCTTCTCGAGCAGGGCCAGGCGTTCGGAGGGCTTGTCCTGGTGGAAAGGCGACGCATTGAGGGTCACCAGAATCTCCGCACCGGCCTCACGCGCCTTCTGGACGGGAGCCTCTTCCCAGATGTCCTCGCAGATCAGTACACCGAGCCTGGCGCCCTTGTGTTCGATCACCAGGGGCGCATCGCCCACCGCGAAGTAGCGTTGCTCATCGAACACTTCGTAGTTGGGCAGCGCCTGCTTGGCGTACTCGCCGATCCACTCACCATCGTAGAGCACACCGGCCAGGTTCCAGTTGCGCCCTTCGCGACGTCCCGGATAGCCGACGATCACCATCACGTCACGCGCCATCTTCTCGGCCATTCGCGCCCGTGCATGACGCAGCCGTGTCTCCAGAGAGGGGCGCAACAGCAGATCCTCGGGGGGATAGCCGGTCAGAAAGAGTTCGGGCAGCACCACGATATCGGCACCATGCTCGATGCGTGCCTCGCGTACTGTCTCGATGGCCCGTTCGGTATTGCCGGGGATATCCCCCACCAGCGGGTCCAACTGGGCCATCACCAACGTCAGGTCTTGCATGGGCGTAGAAATCTCTCGAGAATCCATCGATACCGACATTGTCCCGCAAGGGCGGCCGACTCGCAAAGACGACCGCCCCGAAAGCCCTCACTCAGGGAGCCGCCCAAAGGATGAACCTCTTGCTGATCCGTCTGATCATTTTCGCCGTGCTGTTCTTCGCCGGCCTCAAGCTATATCGCATGTACCGTCAGTGGAAGCGCGACCGGGACGCCGACGAGCAGGACGCATCACCGGCCAATCCGATGGTGCGCTGCGCCTGGTGCAAGGTACACCTGCCGGAAAACGATGCCCTGCGCGAAAAGGGCGAATGGTTCTGCTCCCCGGACCACCGCGACAAGTTTCTCGCCGAGGATACCTCGGGCGACTGATTCAGCCTCTGGAAGGCCCCCTCTGGTTGTCTTCCAGCCGACCGCCGTCCAATCGATAGGGTGCCGGATCCACGATGGGCTCGCGCCCCAGCAGTTCATCGACCAGCAGGTGCGTCGAGGCCGGCGCCAATACCAGCCCGTTGCGATAATGGCCCGCATTCACGTGCAGGTTGGCAATGCCCGGCACGGCGCCGATGAACGGCACGCCATCCGGTGACCCCGGACGCAACCCTGCCCAATGATGCGCTACCTCACAGTCGGCGAGCGCCGGCACGATGCGTGTCGCCGAGGACCATAACGACGCCTTCGCCGATTCGGAAAGCGACTTGTCGAACCCCGCCTCTTCCAGTGTCGAACCAGCCAGTACCTGGCCATCGGCCCGAGGGATGACATAGCGACCGTCCATCAGCACCACGCGCCGCACCAGCCCGGGCGACGCCTTGAACAGGATCATCTGGCCCTTCACCGGCCGTACCGGCAGATCAACCCCGACCGTCGCCAGCACCGACGCGGCCCAGGCACCGCCACACACCACGATATGGTCGCCCTGCAGTTCCCCGGCTGTCGTCTCGACCGCGACGATGCGCCCGCCCTGCTCGCGCAACCCCGTTACCTCGCAATGCTCGCACAGCGTGACCCGCGGCATGTCGTCCAGGCGTGTGCGCAGCGCCCGAGCCAGGCGCGGGTTGCGAATGCTGCCGAGGGTCGGCATCCACAGCGCCTCCTCGCAACCGGGTGCCGCTTCGGGCTCCTTGCCGTACAGGAAGCCCCCGGAGACCCGCTCGAGCGGCTTGCCGACCTCCCGCGCCCAGGCCATGGCGGCCGGCTCGTCGTCGACACGCAGGTACAGCAGGCCCTTCTGGCGATACTCGGGGTCCACCCCCGTCTCTTCCAGCAAACGCAGCGAGAGTTCCGGATAACGCCCCTCCGACCAGGCGGAGAGGCGGGAGATTGGCGCGCTGTAGCGCCATGGATAGAGGGGCGACACGATGCCGCCGCCGGCCCAGGAGGCCTCGCGGCCGCACTGGCCACGTTCGACGAGGGTGACCGAATGACCGGCATCGGCCAGTTGCAGGGTCGTCATCATGCCGATGACGCCACCGCCGACAACAAGAAAATCACTCACGAGACTTGTCCGAGTTCGCTTACGGAAAGGACGCGACATCCGGCTAACTTGATAGCACCCACGGCCTGGCTCGGGGAAGCACTCGGCGGGAGATCGCATGCGACCGGACCGCATCACGGAGACTTACCATACCGGCACACCGAATCGACTGGCAAAGCCGCGTCAGGCCGGACTGACGCTTCTCGAACTGTGTGTGGTGATGGGCATTCTGACATTCGTCATCGCCTGGGCCGTGCCCGGACTCGATGGCGTCATGGCTCGCAACGAAGTGGCCACGGACGTCATGCGGCTCAAGGATGCCCTGGCGACGGCCCGTAATACCGCCATCGCACGGCGCACGGTCATCACCGTCTGCCCCAGCCAGGAAGGCCGGCGCTGCATCGGCGACTGGACCGCGCCATTGAGCATTCTCCAGAACGAGATCGATCAGCCACCGAACCAACGTACCCTTCTCGGACGGCGCGGCGAAGGCCAGGTGGCGGCCATCACCTATCGACTCGATCATCGCCCCGTGCGCTACCAGCCTACGGGACGCGCCACGGGACACAATGGCACCTTTCGCCTCTGTGGCCGACGCGGCGAGGGTGCCTCGGTGATCGTCAGCAACTTCGGAAGAGTTCGAGTCATCGATGACACGCCATCAATCTGCTAGCGACTCACAGTCCCCAACTCAACAGGCGTTTCTCCCTGGGCGCATGAGGTAGCACCGGATCGCCGCGAAGGTGGCGAACGACCGTCCCGCTCGGCTGGTGAATGTTGCCGTGCGCAAGGATGGCCCCCTCCAGCGTCACGCCGACTGCCAGATCCGTATCGCCCGCCGACATGAACCAGCCCCGAAGCGTCCCCGGCGTTTCGATGTCGATATCGCCGCCCGACAGCACGGCCACGTCGACCGTTGCCTCTTGTCCAGCCTCGCCGTACAGGTGGACATCATCCCGGGCGATGAGGGTCGCGTTGTGAAAGCGAGCCGCCTCCCCGATTTCCAGACGTCCCGCACAATGATAGACGCGCCCGGCGAGATCGCCGCTCGCTTCGAAGCGGCAATACGGCTGGCCATTTTCATCGGTTTCCAGCGTCAGCGTCTCGGCCGCTTCCGGTGGCGAGACATCGACCTCGGGCATGGCGACGCGATCCGCTTCATCGCGGGGTGCATTGGCATGCACTCGGCCTTCGGTCGCGGCCTCCTCCCCGGTCAGGACCTCGCCGTCGGCCAGCAGGGCATAGCGGGAAAACAGTTCGGCGAGGCGCGAGAAGACGACCGCGACCAATACCGGTTCACTCGAAGCCAGCACACGCTCGTCGCCTTCCATCACCACACCCATGGCCACGATGAGGCGATGCCGAGCGCCCTCCTCGACATAGCGATAGGCACAACGCAGAGGTGCCGCACAATCATCGAGCACGACCGTCTCGCCCTGGAAGCGAGAAGGATCGATGAACTCGCTCCAGGTCATCGCCTCGAGCGCCCCGCGCGACTGCTCGACGGTGATGTCATCGGGTCCATCCAAGGCCGCCCACCCCGTGGAAGCAGCGGCTTCCGCCGCCATCCCGGCTTGAACCGATGCCTTGAGATTACCCGCCAGGCGTTCCGCGGTCAGCGACGAGCGCAGCCCGGCCACGCCCAGCATCACCGCCATGGCGAGCAGCACCAGAACGATCGGCAAGGCCATCCCTGCCTGCCGCACGGCCTCCTCTCGCATGACACCGATTTTCATGGTGCAGGCGCCCCGGCACGCCTTACCGCCGCCTCGCGATCCATGGCATGAAGCACCAGGGGCTCCGATACTTCCAGCGCCCGCAAGGTGATCCGATACAATCCGCTCCGTCCGCCCACGTCCCCCCGTAACGGTTCGCTCGCCGCGCAGCTCCCGGCCGTCGCCGCCAGGCCATCCACCAGCGGCTCCCCCGCCACGCTGTCGTGGAGGGCACAACCCTCGCCACTGGCGGCCTCGACCAGGGTGTAACGCCCCGGCTCGACGCCTCCGCGTCGAATATCGCGCAACAGGAAAAGCGCCCCGAGAGACACGGCTTCCTGGCGCTCGCCCAGGTCGTCCACTCGGATCAGGTTCTCGACCCCGCCCAGATACAGGCGCCCCGCGCCCAGCAGGACGAGCATGCCGATCGCCAGTGCCACCAGCAGCTCGACCAGCGACACCCCGCGCTCGATGGTGCGTCCCGCGATCATGGGGATTCACCGGGTAGTCGAGTGGTGTAGACGAAGGATGTCTCGCCCTCATCCGCCAGGCGCGACGCCGGCCATTCCAGGGTCACCACATAGCGACAGGCTTCGCCCCCCGACGCGACACGGCCCTCCAGGCCGGGAATCCGGGCACGCCATCTGGCCTCCCAGTCCGCCTCCTCGGCGCCCAGGCCAGGACAATGACCGGCCTCGAGGCGCGACCACAGCAACTCGACGGCATCCTGCGCCGCCAGCGAGGCCAGGCTGCGTTGATAGCCGACATGCGCGCCTCGCAGGGACTCGAGCTGCACCGTGGCCATCCCCAGCAGCCCCAACGAAAGCACCAGCAGCGCCACCAGGGCTTCCAGCAGGGTGAAGGCTTGCTGGGATCGCGCCATCGTCATGCTCATCGACTCATTACGCGCCGGCCTACCAGCACGCCTCCGGCATCGCCCGCCCCGTCGAGTCGAGCGTCAGAATGCGACACGCCGTCCCGACGGCCTCGCCCTCATGCGTGGCCGTCAGTCGATAATCGGTCGGCGACAGGGTGACGGCAAGACGATAATGCCCGGCCTCCGAGCGTCTCGGCAGGTCTGTGCAGGTGTCATAGGAATGCGTACGGGTGCGACAGCGCTCCAGGCGTCCCGCCAGCGTCATGAGCGCCGCCCGGCCATCGGCGACTCGCGCTTCGCCCAGGGCATCCCGATAGCGCGGATAGGCGATCCCGGCGAGGATGGCGATGATCGCCACCACGATCATCGATTCGAGTAGCGTGAAACCGGCCTGTCCGCGACAGACCTCGGGGCGGCGCATTTTCCGCGCCTGCGAGTGGCACATGTCCCTTGCCTCGGCGTGATGTCCTGCCCCCAATATGGACCAGGGCACCGACATCCGGTAGCGCCCCGAGAACACTCCACCGACGCATTATCAACGCCGGCTTGCTCCCTAGAGATCTCGCTCGGAGCCACATGGCACGAAAAAGCCGGGCGACGAGGCCCGGCTTCACGAATCGATACTGGTACTCGACCGAATGCGCTATTCGCTGGCGATCACCCGCTCGCGAAGCTCGGCGGGCATGGAGAAGGTAATCGTCTCGGCACGTCCATCGAGCTCTTCCGGCACCTCGGCCCCCAGGACACGCAATCGCTCGATCACCCCCTGGACCAGCACCTCCGGCGCACTGGCACCGGCGGTCACCCCCACCGTCTCGACGTTTTCCAGCCAGGTGGCATCGATCTGCTCGGCATTGTCGATCAGATAGGCCGGCGTGCCGACCCGCTCGGAAAGCTCGCGCAGACGATTGGAGTTCGAACTGTTGGGGCTGCCCACCACCAGCAGCAGATCGCTCCCGGCCGCCAGCTCCCGGACGGCATCCTGACGATTCTGAGTGGCGTAGCAGATGTCATCCTTGCGCGGCCCCTGGATCTCCGGGAACTTGTCGCGCAGGGCATCGATCACCCGGGCGGTGTCGTCCATCGACAGGGTCGTCTGGGTGACGAAGGCCAACTGGCTCGGATCCTGCACCTCGAGGCGCGCCACGTCCTTCTCGTCCTCCACCAGGTAGATCCGGCCTCCCCGGGAGGTGTCATAACGCCCCATGGTACCTTCCACCTCGGGATGGCCCTGGTGGCCGATGAGGACGCACTCCTGGCCGCGCCGGGCATAGCGCAGCACTTCCATGTGCACCTTGGTGACCAGCGGGCAGGTCGCATCGAAGACCCGCAGGCCACGACGCTCGGCCTCCTGCTGCACGGCACGGGAGACGCCGTGCGCCGAGAAGATGACGATCACGTCGTCGGGCACCTCATGCAGTTCCTCGACGAAGATCGCGCCCCGCTCGCGCAGGCTGTCGACCACGAAACGGTTGTGCACCACCTCGTGGCGCACGTAGATCGGCGGGCCGAACACATCCAGTGCCCGATTGACGATCTCGATGGCACGATCGACACCGGCGCAGAAACCGCGGGGATTGGCCAGCTTGATTTGCATGGTTGCCTAGCCTCGGTGCTTGAGCACCTCTCGAGCTTGTTTGAACTAGAAAACGCTGAGTTCCGTAGCGAGCGAAGATAGGCTGGTCACCGCCGGAGCGCAGTCACCGGAGTGTAGCCTGCTACATGAGGATGACGAGCACCGCCGGCGGCCAGGATATCGAGCGCAGCAGGAAATCAGGGTTTTCTCTAGTGGGTGGTGGCCGGCTTCACATCGATCACCTCCACCTCGAAGGTCAGGGTACGCCCGGCCAGGGGGTGATTGAAATCCACCTCGACCTGCTTTTCGCCGACCTCCTTGATGACCCCCGGCAACTCGCCTCCGCCGACATCGGCAAAGGACATCACCATGCCCGTTTCGGGCGTCTCGTCACTGAAATCATCCCGGGCGATCATCTGCACGTTCTGGGGGTTGTGCTGGCCGAAGGCGTGCTCGGGGGAAATCTCGTAGCTGCCATTCTCGCCGGCAGCGAGCCCCTTGATGGGGTGCTCGAAACCGGGCGGCAGATTGCCGTCGCCGACCTGGAAGGTGGCCGGCTGCTTGTCCCGGGTGGAATCGACCACGGTGCCATCCTCCAGCTTGAGGGTGAAATGCAGGGTCACCTGCATGCCCTCGTCGATGCGATGGCCGTTCGCTTGTTGATCGCTCATGGATGCTCTCTCGAAGATGGTGTCTCAGCGCCGTCGACGGGCTCGGCGACGTTCGCCGAACAGCGACTCGACGATCAGCCCGATGGCGCCCAGGGTGATGCCGATGTCTGCCACATTGAAGGCCGGGTAATACCAGCCGGCGAGATGGAAGGACAGGAAGTCCACCACATAGCCATGTACCAGTCGGTCGTACAGGTTGCCCAAGGCCCCGCCGATGACCAGGGCGAGCGAGGCGCCGAGCATCTTCTCGTCGGCGCGCAGACGCCGCATCCAGATGGTCAGCCCCACCGTCGCCGCCACGGCGATGGCCGCGAAGAACCAGCGCTGCCAGCCGGGGTGACCGGCCAGGAAGCTGAACGCCGCGCCGGTATTGTGCAACAGCGTCAGGTTGAAGAACGGCAGCACCTCGAGCGGCCTGGCGTACTCCAGCAGGCTGGAGGCCAGCGCCTTGGTGCCCAGATCGACGACGATGATCGCCGCGGCGAGCCACAGCCAGCGCAACGGCTGCCGCATGGGCGCCACCTCGGCGCCCTGCCTGGTGTCATGTTCGGGCATGCTGCCCACCTCACGCATAGTGACGAGTCTCGCCGGGACCGTCCGGCAGGTTGCTGATGCAACGACCGCACAGGTCCTCGTGACCGGCATGCTGACCGACATCCTCGCGGTGGTGCCAGCAGCGCTCGCACTTGCGGTATTCGCTGGCCGCGACGGCCACCTTGAGCCCTTCGAGCTCGGTCGCCTCGGCATCGCCGCCATCCGCCAGCGACGCCAGGTGCACTTCGCTGGTCAGCATCACGAAGCGCAGCTCGTCGCCGAGACGGCTCAGGGTCTCGCGCAATTCGTCATTCACGTAGAGCGTCACTTCGGCGGCCAGGTTGCCCTTGATGACCTTGGCGTTGCGGGCGTCTTCCAGGCACTTGTTGACGGCCTGCTTGACGTTGAGCACCCGCTCCCAGAATTCGCGTCCCAGCTCGGCCTCGTCGCTCAAGGCGCCCAGGCCATCATAGTACTCCTCGAGCAGGATGCTCTCGCCACGCGCGCCGGGGATATGCTCGTGAATCTCCTCGGCGGTGAAACTGAGGATCGGCGCGATCCAGCGAACAAGCGCCTGGACGACATGATACAGCGCGGTCTGGGCACTGCGACGGGCCACCGAATCCACCTGGGTGGTGTACTGGCGATCCTTGATCACGTCCAGGTAGAAGCCGCCCAGCTCCCGGGCACAGAAGCCATGCACCTGCTGATAGACATCGAGGAAGCGGTACTCCTCGTATGCCTGCTGGATACGCGCCTGCAACTGGCCGGCACGATCCACCACCCAGCGGTCCAGGGCCAGCATGTCATCGAAGGCCAGGGCATCGCGCTCGGGGTCGAAGCCGTTGAGGTTGGCCAGCAGGAAGCGCGAGGTATTGCGGATGCGTCGATAGACATCGGCGGTGCGCTTGAGGATCTGGTCGGACACCGCCATCTCGCCGGAATAATCGGTCGAGGCGACCCACAGCCTCAGGATGTCGGCGCCGTACTGGTCCATCACGTCCTGGGGATCGACCACGTTGCCCTTCGACTTAGACTGCTTGTGCCCCTTCTCGTCCACGGTAAAGCCGTGGGTGAGCAACTGGCGGTACGGCGGATGGCCATCGATCGCCGAGCCGGTGAGCAGCGAGGAATGGAACCACCCGCGGTGCTGATCCGAGCCCTCGAGATACAGGTCGGCACGCGGTCCCTGGTCGTGTCCCATCGGGTGCGAGCCGCGCATCACATGGCGATGCGTGGTACCGGAATCGAACCACACGTCCAGAGTATCGGTGACCTTCTCGTACTCGCTGGCCTCATCGCCCAGCAGCTCGGCCGCCTCCAGGCGGAACCAGGCATCGATGCCCTCGCGTTCGACGCGCTTGGCGACCTCCTCCATCAGCTCGACGGTGCGTGGGTGCAGTTCGCCGGTCTGCTGGTGCAGGAAGAAGGGAATCGGCACCCCCCAGTTGCGCTGGCGCGAGATGCACCAGTCCGGGCGGTTGGCGATCATCGAGTGCAGGCGCGCCTTGCCCCAGGCGGGCGTGAAGGTCGTCGCCTCGATGCCGGCCAGCGCCTTGTCGCGCAGGCTACGGCCATCGCCGCCGGTCACGTCCATGCCCACGAACCACTGGGCGGTGGCCCGGTAGATCACCGGCGTCTTGTGGCGCCAGCAGTGCATGTAGCTATGCGTGATCGAGTGGTGGGCCAGCAAGGCATCGACCTCGTCGAGCTTGGCGACGATCTGGAGGTTGGCCTTCCAGATCGACTGCCCGCCAAAGAAGGGCAGGTCGTCCACATAGACGCCATCGCCCTTGACGACACTGATGAAGTCGTCGAATTCGATGCCGTAGCGGCGGCACGACTCGAAGTCGTCGACCCCGTGCACCGGCGCCGAGTGGACGATACCGGTACTGCCTTCCTCGACCTCCACGTAATCCGCCAGGAACACCGGCGCACGGCGTTCGTAGAAGGGGTGCGCGAACTCGATCAACTCCAGCCGCTCGCCGGCAGCGGTGGCGATGATGTTGCCCTCGAGCCCGAAGCGTTCCAGGCAGCTTTCCACCAGTTCCTCGGCCAGCAGCAACAGCCGGTCACCCACGTCGACCAGGGCATAGGTGAACTCGGGATGCACGTTGAGCGCCTGGTTGGCAGGGATAGTCCAGGGTGTGGTCGTCCAGATCACCACGGCGGCGGGCTTGGGCAGCTCGGTCAACCCGAAGGCGGCGGCCAGCTTGCCGTCCTCGGCGCAGGGGAACGCCACGTCGATGGCATCGGACTGCTTGTCGGCATACTCCACTTCCGCCTCGGCCAGGGCCGAGCCGCAATCGAAGCACCAGTTCACCGGCTTGAGTCCCTTGAAGACGTAGCCCCCCTCGACCAGGTCGGCCAGGGCACGGATCTCGCCGGCCTCGTTGGCAAAGTCCATGGTGCGATAAGGACGCTCCCAGTCGCCGATCACCCCCAGGCGAATGAAGCTCTTGCGCTGCCCCTCGATCTGCTCGGCGGCATACTCACGGCACAACGCCCGGGCCTGAGCCGGCTCCAGGTGCTTGCCATGGGTCGTCTCGACCTTGTGTTCGATGGGCAGGCCATGACAGTCCCAGCCCGGCACATAGGGGGCATCGAAGCCCGCCAGGTTCCGGGACTTGACGATGATGTCCTTGAGGATCTTGTTGAGCGCATGACCGATGTGAATGCTGCCATTGGCATAGGGAGGGCCATCGTGCAGCACGAAGGACTCGCGCCCCTGACGCGCCTCGCGCAGGCGATGGTAGAGATCCATCGCCTGCCACTGGGCCACCCGGGCGGGCTCGCGCTTGGGCAGCATGCCGCGCATCGGGAATTCGGTTTGTGGCAGATTCAGAGTGTGCTTGTAGTCGCTCATATCCTGGGGGTCAGCCGTCATCATGGTCGGCGGGCAGCCCCGCCGAGGAGTCGGAAAACACGGCCTCGCGCGCCAGCGGCGCCGATGCCAGAGGTAGGGAATCTCCGGTCGCCGCCGTCTCGGCGAAGAAGCGTCGCGCACGGGCCTGGTCGGCACCGATCTGGGCCTTGAGGGCCTCGAGGCCATCGAATTTCATTTCGCCACGCAGCTTGGCGCAGGGCAGTACCGTCAATCGCTGGCCGTACAGGTCCTCATCGAAGTCGAAAAGATGGACCTCGAGCACCGGGCGAAGACTCCCCACCGTGGGGCGCCAGCCGATATTGGCGACCCCCTCGGCATGGTGCCCTCCCGGCAATTCGGCCTTGACGGCATACACGCCCTGCAGGGCCAGCGGGTGGGGTGGCTGCGGCAAATTGGCCGTGGGCACGCCGATGGTTCGCCCGAGCTGGCGATCGCGCACCACCCGGCCGCCGAGTCGGTAAGGTCGTCCCAGCATGCGAGCGGCCTGATCGAAATTGCCACATGCCAGCATGGTGCGCACACGGGTGCTGGAAACACGTTCGCCATCCAGCAGGAAGGTCCGGGTATGCTCGACATCGAAGCCCGAGCCGGTGCCGACCGCCTGCAACAGTTCGAAGTCACCGCGCCGGTCGCAGCCGAAGCGAAAATCGTCGCCCACCACCAGATGGCGCACGCCCAGTCCCTGTACCAGTACCCGCTCGATGAATGACCGAGCCGTCAGACTGCGCAGGGCATCGTTGAAGGGCAGGCACAGCACCCGATCGGCGCCGAGCTCGGCCAGCAGCCGCACCTTGTCACGCAGCCGCGTCAAGCGGGGCGGCGCCTGGTCCCCGGCGAAGAACTCCCTGGGCTGAGGCTCGAAGACCACCACCGTGACCGGCAGCGATAACGAACGCGCGCGTTCGAGCAATTGATCGAGAATCGCCTGATGGCCGCGATGAACACCATCGAAATTGCCGATGGTGGCCACGCAGCCATGATGCTCGTCGCGCAGATTGTGCAATCCTCGAATCACTTGCATGGGCGTTGTTCGCGCAGAAAGTAAAGTGGTCGATTATAACGGACCAGGCGCCCCTTGACAGCCGCGCCGGCATGGCCCAAGCATCAGCTTTTCATTCGGAAGTGGCGCAGCCGTACGCCAGTGACGGCCAGCCAGGCGAAATACACCGCCGCCCCGCTCACCACCAGGACCGCCATCCAGCCCGCGCGAGTCATCAACGACCAGTCGAGCCACCGATGCCAATCCGGCGCCAGCCAGGCGAGCGTCAGGCCCATCACCGCGCAACCTCCGAGCAGTTGCACTGCATAGCGCCCCCAGCCTGCCTGAAAGACCAGGACCCCTCGCCGATACAGCAGGCGCCCCAGCAAGCCGGCATTGAGAAACGCCGAGAGTGCCGTGGCCAACGCGAGCCCCGCATGCGCCAGCGGCCAGATCAGGATCAGGTTGAAGACCATGTTGGCGGCCATGGCGATCATGCCGATCGTGACCGGCGTCTTCGTATCCTGACGGGCAAAGAATCCCGGTGCCAGCACCTTGATCAGCATGAAGGCTACCAGGCCCACCGCATAGGCCCGCAGGCTCATGGCCGCCATGTCGATGTCATGGTCGGTCATGGCGCCATAATGGAACAGGGTGATCAACAGCGGCTCGGCCAGCACCACCAGGGCCAGGGCCGCCGGCAGCCCCAGCAACAGCACGGCACGAATCGCCCAATCGAGCATGCGCGCGAAATGCTCGGGAGACTGCTCGGCGTGGCGCTTGGACAGCGCCGGCAGGATCACCGTGCCGATGGCCACCCCGAACACCCCCAGCGGCAGTTCCACCAGTCGGTCGGAATAGTACAGCCAGGAAACGCTGCCGGCCGCCAGCAACGAGGCCAGCACGGTATCCAGCAGCAGATTGATCTGTGCCACCGAGACGCCGAACATCGCCGGCGCCATCAGCTTGAGAATGCGCCGTACCCCCTCGTGAGCAAAGCTGGGCCAGGGCCGTGGCAGCACGCCGAGACGGGCCAGAAACGGCACCTGAAAGACCAGTTGAGCCGCCCCGGCAATCAGCACCCCCCAGGCCAGTGCCATCGCGGGCTCGCTCACCAGGGGCGTGAGCAGCACCGCCGCGCCGATCAACGACAGGTTGAGCAGCACCGGCGTGAAGGCCGGCACGGCGAAGCGTCCCCAGGTGTTGAGCACGCTGCCGGAGAAGGCCGTCAGGGAGATCAGCAGCAGATAAGGGAACGTCAGGCGCAGCATGTCCGCGGTAAGTGCCAGTTTCTCGGGATCACGCGCAAACCCCGGCGCGAAGGCCCAGGCCAGCCAGGGCGCGGCCAGCATGGCCAGAGCGGTGATCAGCACCAGCACCGCCGCGAGACTGCCGGCCACGGCGTCGAGCAGCTCGCGCACCTCGTCCCGGGTGCGCTGCGTGGCATACTCCGAGAGCACCGGCACGAAGGCCTGGTTGAAGGCGCCCTCGGCGAACAACCGGCGCAGGAAATTGGGCACCTTGAAGGCGACAAAGAAGGCATCTGCCCCCTGCCCCGCACCGAACAGCGCGGCGATCACCATGTCCCTGGCCAGCCCCATCACCCGCGACAGCATGGTCATGCTGCTGACGACCATGCCCGAGCGCATCAGCCCTCCTCGACGAGGCGCCACCTGGCGCGACGCCTCATCGGCGACCGTCGGCGCGGCATCGGACGTCTGCTCGGGATGTTCCTGTCGATCGGTCACGGTGCGATTCCTTTCCAGGCCAGCGGGAACGGACACAAGAAACCGCCGGGAGCGGTTGTCGACGTCGCACCGCGACGGCCCGGCGGGTGGCCACAAAAAAACCGGCCGCAGCCGGTTCTTCGATGGGGCACTCGCGAACTGGTTCGCGACCCCCCATGGGCATCCGGCGTGCTTACGCTGCCAGGGCCTTGATACGCTTGTTGAGACGGCTCTTCAGGCGAGCGGCCTTCTTCTTGGACAGCACGTCCTTGTCGGCGATGCGGTCGATGACCGGCTGGGCCTGCTTGAAGGCATCCATCGCCTGGGCGTGGTCGCCGCCATTGATGGCCTTGATGACGTTCTTGACATAGGTGCGGACCATGCTGCGCTGGCTGGCTTTCAGGACACGACGGCCTTCTGCCTGACGGGCGCGCTTGCGGGCTTGCTTGCTGTTAGCCACTGACTGTCTCCTTGGAGAAAGTTGTTACCGCCATGTTCGGCGGCATTCAATAACATATTGATCCAACAGGGAAATAAAAAATCCCCGTCGGCCTGGCCATTTGACCGACCACGCAATGCAGCGTAGTCGCTTACGGGCCGTGTCTGAGAGGATGGCGCATCCTATCACGCCGTACGACGTCTTGCCAGCCTAGTCAAGGGGCCGCGTCCTGTCGCTCAGATAACCACCAGATTGTCGCGGTGTATCAATTCCGGCGACTCCATGTAGCCGAGAATCGCCTCGATGCGATGACTGGGCTGGCCCAGCAGGCAGCGGGCTTCATCGGCCCCATAGTTGGCCAGCCCCTTGGCCACCCGGCGGCCCTGCTCGTCGACACACAGCACCATGTCACCGCGCACGAAATCACCCGACACGCCTTTCACCCCCACCGGCAGCAGGCTGGAGCCGCTGTCGCGCAGCACTTTCACCGCCCCGTCGTCCAGGGTCAGGTTGCCGCGCACCTGCAGCTGCCCCGCCAGCCAGCGCTTGCGCGCCGCCATGGGGGCACGCTCGGGCATGAGCAGGGTACCCAGCCGCTCGCCCTCGACGAGTCGGCCCAGCACGTCATGCTGACGCCCACTGGCGATCACCGTGACCGCCCCGGAACGCGCCGCCAGACGCGCCGCTCGCACCTTGGTCGACATGCCCCCCCTCCCCAGGGCGCCACCCCCACCGGCCACTTCGGCCAGCCGGGGATCATCGGCACGTCCCTCGGTAATCAAGCGGGCCTTCGGGTCGTGGCGCGGATCGGCATCGAAGAGCCCCTCCTGGTCGGTCAGGATGACCAGAGCATCGGCCTCCAGCAGGTTGGCCACCAGAGCGCCGAGGGTATCGTTGTCACCGAAACGGATCTCGTCGGTGACAACGGTATCGTTCTCGTTGACCACCGGCACCACCCCCAGATCGACCAGGGTGCGCAGCGCGGAGCGGGCATTGAGGTAACGCTTGCGGTTGGAGAGGTCGTCATGGGTCAGCAGCACCTGCGCGGTGGTCAACCCATGCCGGGCGAAGTGGCCTTCGTAACATTCGGTCAGGCCGTTCTGCCCTACCGCAGCGGCGGCCTGGAGGGCGTGCACCTCGGAAGGGCGGGTCTGCCACCCGAGGCGCACCATGCCCGCCGCCACGGCACCGGACGACACCAGCACCACCTCGATACCGCGACGGCGCAGCTCGGCAATCTCGTCGACCCAACCACCGATGGCCGGCTCGTCGAGCCCCCGCCCGTCGTTGGTCAACAGGGCACTGCCGATCTTCACCACCACACGCCGCATGCGCTTCAGCGCCTCGCGGTCAGGTACCTGTTCGAGATCGTCCATCGGCTCCTCGGTTTTCAAGATACGAGCTGCGAGTCCCGAGCTGCGGGCGACGAGTTCCGAGCTGCGAGACGCGAGGCGCGAGCTACGAGCTTCGAGCTTCGAGCTTCGAGCTTCGAGCTTCGAGCTTCGAGCTCCTATCAGGGTGCATACTCGACTTCGACATCATAATCATCATCATCGAAGTCATCGTCATCCTCGTCGGCCCGCTTGCGCTTGCGACCCAGGCGCGCCTCAGTACGCGCCACTGCTTCGTCTTCCATGCGACGACGCATCTCGCGCTCGTGCTCGGCGGCGTCTTCGTCCTCGTTTTCCAGTTGACGTTGCTCGGTCAGCCAACGATGCACGGCCTGCACCAGGGCATCGGTACCCTCGCCGCTGATGGCCGACAGGCGGAAAACGGGCCCCTGCCAGTCCAGACGCGTCATGATGTCGTCGACCACGGCATCGCGTTCCTCCTCCGGCAGCAGGTCGAGCTTGTTGAGCACCAGCCAGCGCGGACGCTCGGCGAGCGCCGGGGAGAACTGTCCCAGCTCGTGAGCGATGGCCTGGGCGGCCTCGACCGGGTCGGTCTCATCGAAGGGCGCGACATCGAGCACATGCAGCAGCAGCCGGGTGCGCGTCAGGTGCTTGAGAAAGCGCAGCCCCAGGCCGGCGCCATCCGACGCCCCCTCGATCAGACCCGGCACGTCGGCCATCACGAAGTGCTCATGCTGGCCGAGCTTCACCACGCCGAGGTTGGGCACCAGGGTGGTGAACGGGTAATTAGCCACCTTGGGCTTGGCCGCCGACACTGAACGAATCAGCGTCGACTTGCCGGCATTGGGCATTCCCAGCAGGCCGACATCCGCCATCACCTTCATTTCGAAGCGCAGGTTGCGACGCTCGCCTTCGGTGCCCGGCGTGGTGCGGCGCGGCGCCCGGTTGGTCGAGGACTTGAAGTGGATGTTGCCGAGCCCGCGACGCCCGCCATGAGCGACGAGCACCACCTGGCCGGCCTCGGTCACATCGGCGATCACCTCGAGCGTATCCTCGTCGATCACCGTGGTCCCCACCGGCACCTTGACATGCAGATCCTCGCCGGCGCGACCGCTCATCTGCCGCCCCTGCCCCGGCTGGCCATTCTGGGCCTTGTAGAAGCGCTGATACTTGAAATCGATGAGGGTATTCAAGGCATCGTCACCGATCAGGTGCACGCTGCCGCCATGGCCACCATCGCCGCCGTCCGGGCCGCCCTTGGGCACGTACTTTTCGCGGCGGAAGCTCAGGCACCCATTACCGCCCTTGCCGGCTTCCACGATGATCGAAGCTTCGTCGACGAACTGCATTACCTATTCTCCCGGCGATTCATGTCGCCATGATACAAGAAGGCCCCGCCATGGCGGGGCCTTCCTGCGAGGAGCCTGACCTGGTCAGGATAGCGAAGTGTGCGCGGCGCGAACACTTCCAGCCAAGCGCTGTCACCCTGACCGGCCGGCTCCCTGAAGTTCGAGTCGCCTCAGGCGGAGACGATGCTCACGAACTTGCGGTTCTTCGGACCCTTGGTCTCGAACTTGACCTGGCCCTCTTCCAGCGCGAACAGGGTGTGGTCCTTGCCAATACCGACGCCCGCACCGGCGTGGAACTTGGTGCCACGCTGACGGACGATGATGTTGCCCGGAACTGCTGCCTGACCGCCAAAGAGCTTGACGCCAAGGCGCTTCGATTCGCTGTCGCGACCGTTACGGGTGGAACCCGCTGCCTTCTTGTGAGCCATTGCAAATACCTCGCTCGTTCAGGGGACTGACCGCTTACGCGGAGATCCCGGTGATCTTGACTTCGGTGAACCACTGGCGGTGGCCCTTGCGCGTCATGCTGTGCTTGCGGCGACGGAACTTGATGATCTTCACCTTCTCTCCGCGACCGTGGGAGACGACCTCGGCAGAGACCTTGGCTCCGTCGACGTTCGGCGCACCGACCGTGACGTCGTCATCGTTGCCCACCAGCAGCACCTCGTCGAACTCGATGGTGTCACCGGTCGGCACTTCCAGCTTTTCCAGCTTGAGCGTCTGGCCTTCCTGAACGCGGTACTGCTTGCCACCGCTCTTGATAACTGCGTACATGTTTCTCTCTCCAGGACTCATCAAGGGTTGGCTCTTCGTCGACCTGCTTCGAGTGGCACCCCTCTTGGCACCATCTGACAGGGAGCGAGATGAGTGGGTCGCGGATTATAGCGACGAATGCACACGCATTCAACAGGGCCGGGGGCCTGGCCGACGCCATGAGCCGGCCCATGGAGGCACTGGCACGCTTGACGCCCCTCGGGGGGGCCCATAGCATGGCCGACAATTCGGTCGAACACTGGCCGCCCACTTCGTCTCATCGATATCGCCTTCATGCCAGCCACCACCGCGCCGACACAGCTCACCACCCCCGACACGCCCATCCATGCGGTGGTGGCCGAAGACTTTGCCGCCGTCAACCGTACCATCCAGACCCAGCTCGCCTCGCGCATCCCGCTGGTGGAAGCCATCGGTCAGTATATCGTCGATAGCGGCGGCAAGCGCATGCGCCCCCTGCTGGTGCTGCTGGCCGCGCGCTCCCTGGGATACGAGGGCGACCAGCACGTGGCATTGGCCACCCTGATCGAATTCATGCACACCTCGACACTGCTGCATGACGACGTGGTCGACGAGTCGCACATGCGACGAGGGCGCGCCACCGCCAACGACGCCTGGGGCAATGCCCCCTCGGTGCTGGTAGGCGACTTCCTCTATTCGCGCTCCTTCCAGATGATGGTCGGCGTCGGTTCCATGCGCATCATGGACGTCCTCTCGGCGGCCACCTGCACCATCGCCGAGGGCGAGGTCCAGCAACTGACCAACGTCGGCAACCCGGATGTGGATGAGGCCGCCTACTTCGAGACCATCCAGGGCAAGACCGCCATGCTGTTCGAGGCGGCGTCCCACTGCGGTGCCATCATCGCCGATGCCACCCCGGAACAGGAAGCCGCCCTGCAGGCCTACGGCCGCTATCTCGGCCTCGCCTTCCAGCTCGTCGACGACCTGCTCGACTACCGGGGCGACGCCGACACCATGGGCAAGAACGTCGGCGATGACCTGGCCGAGGGCAAGCCCACCCTGCCGCTGATCCAGGCCATGGTCGCCGGTACCCCCGAACAGGCCAAGGTGGTGCGCCAGGCCATCCGTCAGGGCGGTCTCGAGCGACTCGACGAAGTCCTCGCCATCGTCCACGACACCGGTGCCCTGGACTACACCCAGCGCCGCGCCGAGGAAATGTCGGCCAAGGCCCTGGCCCAGCTCGAGGTCCTGTCACCCTCCGCCTACCGCGACAGCATGGAGCAACTCGCGCACCGCGCGGTGGACCGCCGCACCTGAGCGTCGGCACGACGACCCGCATTGGCCACAAGGACTTGCACAGCATATTCGTTTACGTATAATACGCATCCGTTGTCGCCCACCGGGCCCGACATCGGAGTATAGCTCAGCTTGGTAGAGCGCTGCCTTCGGGAGGCAGAGGTCGTAGGTTCGAATCCTGCTACTCCGACCACAAGATTCATGAAAACCGCCACTTACGGGTCATCCCGGGTGGCGGTTTTTTTATTGCCCGCATGTCACACCGTCGACATACGGGCGGTTCACCCGGAAAGCCCGCCCGCGCAGCCTGATACCACACTGCCGGTCGCCCCATGGCAGGACCAGGCCAGGGGCGGGCACCTCACGTCATGCTCCCTTACCGGAGACTGCCGCCTGTGCCCGAGCACCGGAAAGATGCACACGGCGCAGTTTGACGTCGTCCCCGACCAGATGCCGCTGCAGTTCCTCGAGCGAGACATTGCGCGTTTCCGGCATCAGGAACAGCACGAACACCAGCTGCAGCAGCATCATGACGGCAAAGAAGGCGAAAACCGGGCCGCCGCTGAAGGACCCCAGCACCCAGGGCATGACCAGAGTGATCAAGGCCGCGAAGACCCAATGCACCGAACTGCCGAAGGACTGGCCACGAGCGCGCACATGGTTGGGGAAGACCTCGGCGATGAACACCCAGATCACCGCGCCCTGGCTGATGGCATGAGCGGCAATGAACAGGCCGAGCAGCAGCGGTACCTCGATCCCCCCCAAAGCATCGGTGAAGAAGGCTCGCGAGATCAGTACCAGCGACAGCAGATAGCCGGCTGAACCGATGAACAACAGCGTCCGCCGCCCGAACCGGTCGATCAGGGACATGCCGATCATGGTGAAGACCAGATTGACCAGCCCGATACCGGCCGTCGACAACAGCGCTGCCTGGCTGCCGAGCTCGGCCGCCTCGAGTACGCGGGGCGCATAGTAGATGATGAAGTTGATGCCGGAGAGCTGATTGAAGAAGGCGATCAGGAAAGCCAGCAGGATCGGCAGGCGATAGCGACGCGAGAAGAAGCGTGCGTGCGCGGTACGCTCTTCATCCTCGGCAGCGCGAATCGTCGCGATCTCCGCGTCGGTATCCGCCTCGGGGTTGATCAGGCGCAGCACGCGGGTCGCCTCCGCGACATCGTTGCGCTTGAGAATCAGCCAGCGCGGGCTACGCGGCACGCGCGTGATCATCAAGGTGTAGATCAGGGCGGGTACCGCCTCGATACCGAGCATCCAGCGCCAGGCATCCTCGGTGACCAGGCTGCCGATGAGATAGTTCGAGATGAAGGCCATCAGGATGCCGAAGACGATGTTGAACTGATACATGGCGACCAGCAGGCCACGATGCTTCGGCGGAGCGATCTCGGAGATATAGGTGGGTGCGGCCACCGAGGAAATCCCCACGCCGATACCGCCCAACAGGCGGAAGATGGCGAACAGCACCGGATCCGAGACCATCGCGGAGCCCAGGGCGGATACCAGGTAGAACACCCCGATGATGATCAGGGTGGCACGGCGCCCGAGGTTGTCGGTGGGCCAGTTGCCGAAGATGGCACCCAACACGGTACCCCACAACGCCATGGACATGATCAGCAGGCCATGCTGGAGGTCACTGAGCCCCCAGAGGGCCTGGATCGGCTTGTCGGCGCCCGAGATTACCGCGGTGTCGAAGCCGAACAGGAAGCCCGCCAGGGCCACGGTGATCGACCATTGCACGATACGCGTCATTGTCGTTGTCCTTTTCCAAGGGTCGTTGACGAATAAGTGAATCGATTCATCCAACAGTCGAAACGACGCCGACCATCATGTCGGCCTGACTGATAGGTGAATCGTGTCAGCAAGAAGCTATTACAGCAGCCAGGACCGCAAAGTGCGACTCGAAAGTCTCGAACTTTGGTATGAGGTGGGCGTGCGGATACTCGCATGCCTGCCCTACCAAGGCGGGCAGCACGGGGGAAGGGGAAGGCTTCGTTGGATGCCTTGGCGCTCAAGCCTCCCCGCCGCCCTTGGAATCGACCAGTCGACGCTGGTCAAGAAGGCCCGGCGCTGGCGCCACTCACGCCCTTCCTGATGTCCTTCTTGAGCCCGGCTTCGAGCCAGACAGCGCACACCTCCGGGGCGAGACGCCTCACGACTGGAACCTGTCGTCCGCCAGCCGTTCTTCCAGCCACGCCAGCAGCGCCCGGGACGCGGTACGCCGCGATGTTCCTCGACGGGTATAGATGGCGATGGCATCCCGCTGCGGCAGACTTTCCACGACCGGCCGAACCAGTTCGCCACTGTCGATGAGGCGTTGCGTGGTACGTCGCCAGCCCAGGGCGATTCCCTGTCCGGCGACCGACGCCTGCAGCAGCAGCGGGTAGCTGTCGAAGTCCACGCCCTCCCCGAGCACGAGATCGCCACGTCCCACGGCCCGCAACCAGTCGGGCCATTCCAGCCAGTCCGCCGGCTCGACCCGATAGTGCAACAGCCGATGCCCAGGCAGGTCATCGAGACGCAATGAACCCGCCGGTCCTTCCAGATAGGCGGGACTACAGACGGGAAAGATCTCGTCCGCGGCCGTCAATGCCAGTTGATGGGTGCCACTGGGGCGCCCACTGGTCTGCAGGGCGACGTCAAAGGGCTCGCCGAATTCCGTGATCGGACGCGTCGATGTCGCCAGCTTGATATCCAGCTCGGGATGACGTCGGTTGAAATCATCCAAACGCGGCATGAGCCAATAGAAGGCTTCGCACAGCTGGCAGAACAACACCACCTGCGTATCGCCGATATCGCCCCTCAGCGCGCGTGCATCGGTGGCGATGCTGCCCAGGGCCTGCGACACCGTCCGGCCGAACTCGCGCCCTTCGCGGGTCAGGAAGACGCGGCGGTGACGTCGCTCGAAGAGCGACACCCCCAGATCCTCTTCCAGCAGTCGTATCTGCCGGCTTATCGCTGCCTGCGTCAGGTGCAGCTCGGCGGCGGCACGCGTGAAGCTCTCGAGTCTCGCAGCGGCCTCGAAAGGTCGTAGCGTCGCGAGCGGGGGCAAAGGTCTGGTGGGCGAATCCATAACGCTCCCTTATGTGAAAGGGCCGAGAAATCGTTTGAGAGCCTGACCGGGAAATCGGCACTCTCCTTGTCGAATCCCAGCAGGAGAGCCCGTGATGACGGCAGATGATACGCATGAAGACAACACATCCCGAGGCGTGACCCTGATCGTGGGAGCCGTCTTCCTGCTCGCCCTGGCCGACGCTCTGGTCAAGTATCTAAGCTCAAGCATCACCCTGTGGCAACTCTATGTCCTCGCCTCGTCGGTCTCGTTGCCCACCCTGGCCGGGCTGATCATCGCCCAGCGAAAAACACGTCCCCTGTCCCTCACGTCATGGCGCTGGGTCGGCATCAGGAGCCTGCTGCTGTTGCTGATGTGGATGGCCTACTATATGGCCCTGCCCTTGATACCGCTGTCGGTGGCGGCCGTCGCCATTTACACGACGCCGCTGTTCATCGCCATCCTGGCCTCCATGGGCGCCCGAGAATCCCTCTCTCCCAGCATATGGGGCGGCATCCTGTGTGGCTTCGTCGGGGTCGTGGTGGTGCTCCGCCCCACTGGCGAGGCCTTCGCGCCGGCGACACTACTGCCGCTCCTGGCAGCAGTGCTGTATGCCCTGGCAATGGTGGCGACAAGACGCTACTGCCAGCAGGAACATCCACTGACGCTGGCACTGGGGTTGAACCTGGCCTTCCTGGTGGCCGGTGGCAGCATCAGCATCCTGCTCGCCTTCACCGACACCTCATCCCTCGCCGAGCAGTCGCCCTTCCTGTTTGCCCCCTGGCAGCCCATCGGGCGCGATGAACGCCTCATCATCGTCGCCTACGCTCTGTTGATGGTGGCCGTGAACACCGGTGTGGCGAAGGCCTATCAGATCGCCCCCTCCGCACTGATCGGCACCTTCGATTACACCTATCTGCTGTTTGCCAGCCTCTGGGGCTACCTGCTGTTCCATGAGGTCCCCGACGGAATGACCTGGCTGGGCATGGGCCTGATCCTCGCATCGGGCCTGCTGGTGCTGAGGCGTCGTCCCCGACCGTGATGGATCAAGAAGAGGGGCTCTCACGACAAGGCGTGATAGCACAGGCGACTCTCATTCGAAGCGACTTGCCCCGGGAGGGAATAAAAGGAAAGGTCGAGGATCGGCCTCTTTTGAGCCCCAATTGAAATGACCCGACATCCTGCGCCGGGCCCTTTGTACTGATGACCCAGGCGCCATGCCGATCACAAAGCGCCTGTGGGAGGGTTACTTGTAGACCGGTTCGCGACCGACACCACCAGAGCTGTCACTGCACTGGGCGCCGATATTGGCCGCCTCGGAAGGCTCGCCGGCAGTCCTGTGTATTCGTGTCAGGAAATGCTGGAAGATACCACAGCCATGCGCACCGTAGAGGCAGATCATATCGGACCCCGCGGCTTTCGAGCGTTTGCCGCGCCCACAGGCCGCAGGTCGCGGATGTCCTGCCTATCGAGCGAGTGGGCCCGAACCTAGTCATTGGAGAAGGTGCGGACCGGCAAGGCCGATGGGCCAGAGGGACCTCTTTGGTGTTGATGTTCGGGACGTTGATGCCGGAATAGGCCAGTTGGATACCGGCCAGGGTACCGTGCTCCTTCATCCTCTCGGACATCTTACGCAGCTGTGGGATACGATTGTCCTCCCACAGTCACAGTTCGATGAGAGGCGAGATTTGCTAGGTGTGATGCATCTCACACTACTCGGTGAAGGTAACGCCCCAACCGCCCCCGGCCTTGATCCGCCGCTTCTCCGTCGCCGACGAAAGGCCGCGATAGCCGCCCCAGTTGCAGTAAGGCACCTGATAGAACCGACTCTTCGCGGTGAGGGGCTCGATCTTCACGAACTAGAAGAGGATGTCTGGGCGTGGATCGTGCACTATCTCACTCCTCATTCGTTCACCTCTTTCCATGGGTTCGAGTCACAACATGAGGTCTTTTACTATCTGCAGCGTCATGACATTCTTGTTTTCGCCAAGCTCAATATTGTGGTAAGGAACATCTGTCTCACTCCAGACCACAACGCTGCAGCCACGAGCGCAGCACGAAAAGCATCAGGGCCGTCGCTAGAACGCACAGCGCGACCACGGCAAAGAACATCGACTCGTAGGACGCATCGTAAAGCTGGCCAACGAAGCCGGACAAGCTGGCCCCCGCGCCGATGACCAGGCCCGACAGGGAGGCCATCTGCGAGTAGAAGGCGCGAGGTGCCAGCTGGGTAGCGGCCGAGAATGTGATGGGAGCGAAGATCACTTCGGCGATTCCGAATATTACCATCCCGAGAATGACGGGCAGGAGGCCGACAAGGTTGTCGTACCACACCGGTATGATAGAGAAGATGGCATAAGCAACGGCCATAACGGTGAGGCCAAGCGCCATTTTGGTGACAGTACTGGGCTGCTTGACGCCCATTTTTTGCCAGCCGGCGGCAAGAAACGGACCTGCCAGGATTCCTGCGACGACTTGAAACGTGCTGATATAGGCCGCCGGAATCGTCATAAAACCCAGGTTCAAGTCGACGCGAGTGTCGGCATAAACAGCGAAGGTTGTAAATAGCTGAAGGACCATCACCCAGAATATTATCGCGGCAATGTACACGGGTATGAACGCGTAGACTTTTTGGCGCTCGACTCTGTCCGTCGCCCTAGATTTGAGCATGACGATAAAGCAAGCGATCGAGACAATAGCTATCGCAGTGAGAATGGTGACATTCACGTTGGCCAAGGTGACAATGGAGGTCTTGACAAGTAAAGTGCACACGACGATGGCCAGAGAAAAAATGATCAAGGCTTTCATCTTTCCTCGGTTTGTCAGCGGATTGGGTACGCTGCCCGCACTCTTCGGTAACGTTATCCACCTGAGGGTATAGATTAGTAACCCTATCGCCATCCCCACCGCCGCGGCGGAAAACGCCACATGAAAGCCGAACCGAACCTGAAGAAAACCTGTGACGAGTGGCCCGGCAAGGGCACCGATCATGATGCCGGTATAGAAGATCGAGAACCCGCTGTCTCGCTTCAACGGTTTGTCTTCGTAAAGTTGGCCCATCATCGCGATGACGTTGGGAAATAGCCCGCCTGTGCCTAGTGCAATCAACCCCAGTCCGAGCAACAGGCCCGTCAACTGCGGAGCGATGGCGATAGTGATATGGCCAGCCATCACCAAACCACCGCTCACCAACACCACGTAACGAACTGGGAAAACCCGATCGGCCAACCAGGCACCGAGAGGCTGAGTAAGATAGACGCCACCGCCGTAGGCCCCGATGATGGCAAGTGCATCGGATCGGGAAAGCCCCAGACCGCCATCGGTGACGGCATAATATATATAGTAGGCAAGGATGACCTGAAGTCCGTAGAAACTCAGCCGTTCCCAGAGCTCCGTACTCGCTAACGTCACGAGCCCCTGTGGATGGCCAGCAATGTCGTCACGTTTCGATAACTGCTCTGTACTAGTCACGGACGAACTCGTTTTGGAAACCATGATGTCTGTCCTTTATTGTTCGTATCGTCTTGGGGTAAGAGAAGGCAGGCCGTCATTTCACGCCATTCGCCTGCCTTTCGGCTTCGCCGATGACCTTGTCATAGTGCGGCAGCACCTCGTTGGCATAGCCCATCGTCGCGCCGAACTGCTCGAAGGGGGTTTCCTCACCCACGTCGAGGCCCGATAGGCCCTCGATAACGGCCAGCCCCATGTAAGGCGTCGAGGCAGCGTCGTAGCCTCCTTCCTGGGACAAGACCAACCGGCCACCGCAGACATCCTCAGCCAGCTTCCTCATCCTTTCGGTCATCGATTTAAAGCCCGACGGGGTCAATGTCATTCGCCCGAGTGGGTCGAAGCATCCCGCGTCCAGCCCGGATGCCACGATGATGATATCCGGCGCGAAATTCCTAATCGCCGGCTCCACTACTCGGCCGAAGACCGACTGATAGATACTATTCCCGGCCCCCGGAGGTAGCGGGACATTGATGTTGTAGCCATGGCCCTCTCCACCTCCTCGATGCTCCATTGTCCCGTAGTCATCTTCGAGGAAGTAGTAGTCCTGGTGGATGGACAAGGTGAGAACGCTGGGGTCGTTCCAGAATATCTCCTGGGTGCCGTTACCGTGATGCACGTCCCAATCGACGATGGCAATCCGCGCGAAATTCCTGACGAACTGGGCATAACGGGCCGCCATAGCGACGTTGTTCAACACACAGAAACCAGCCCCCCTGGAGGTCTCGGCATGATGGCCCGGCGGGCGAACCAGGGCGAAGGCATTACCCACCTGCCCCTCGATGACGCTACGTACCGCTGCGATCGTTCCCCCTGCCGAGAGCCTGGCGATCGCAAAGTCGCCGCCAGAAAATACGGCCCCGGGTCCGGCATAGGCACTGCTTTTTTTGTTTTCCTGCTTCAGCCACCTCAGGTACTCTTCGGAGTGAACCCGGAGAATATCCTCATCGTCGGCCTGCCGGGGCGTCAGTGACATCAGGGAGTCGGTAATTCCACTCTTTTTCAGCAGGTTATAGAAGCGTCTTTTGACCTCGGGACGGTCATAGTTGGCGCCCGGCTCCGCCTTGAAGGGAGGGAAGGGCTGACCAAGGCTGTCATACCAGAAATAGGCTTCTTCCAGCACGATTCCTG
The DNA here is from genome assembly GCF_029081005.1 of Halomonas elongata. Lineage (GTDB taxonomy): Bacteria > Pseudomonadota > Gammaproteobacteria > Pseudomonadales > Halomonadaceae > Halomonas > Halomonas elongata_B. The sequence goes on from NZ_JAJQTQ010000014.1 coordinate 27,058, forward strand.
TTTTCATGGGGATCTCCTTTCCGTTCTATTCATGAAAATGAATAGAGAACAACATGAGGGAAAGTTGTGACCGCTCGCCTCACGAGAGGCGAGCGGTCGAATCAGCGCGGCAGGTAGCCGTCGGCCTTGAGCGACGCGGTCGTGGCCTCGATGCTCTCGCGCAGGGTCGCCACCACGAAGTTGACGTGCTCGCGGGTCAGGATCAGCGTCGGGGAGAGGATGTTCATGTGCGCCAGCGGCCGCACGATCAGGCCGCGCTTCTGGCACTCGTCGGCGATGCGGTTGCCCACCTTGGCCTCGGGGGCGATCAGCTCCCTGGTCGCCTTGTCGGCGACGTTCTCGAGACACATCATGAACTTGCGGCCGCGCACGTCGCCCACGATCTCGAGGTCCTCGAGTTCGTGGAGGCGACGCTCGAAGTAGTCGCCCACGTCCTCGACGTGCTCGCACAGCCCCTCGCGCTCCATGATTTCGATGTTCTTCAGGCCCGCGGCACAGCTCACCGGATGGCCGGAGTAGGTGAAGCCGTGGGTGAAGATGGCGCCGTCGGCCTGGGGCTTGCTGATCACCTCGTAGATGCGATCCGAGAAGATGGTCGCCCCCAGCGGCAGGTAGCCGGAGGTCAGGCCCTTGGCGCAGGTGATGATGTCCGGGACGATGCCGAACTCGTCCTCGGAGGCGAACATGTGCCCCAGGCGGCCGAAGGCGGTGACCACCTCGTCGGAGACGTAGAGGACGTCGTACTTGCGGCACACCGCCAGGGTCTTCCGGTGGTAGCCCTCGGGCGGCACGATGACGCCGCCGGCGCCCATGATCGGCTCGGCGAAGAAGGCGGCCACGTTGTCCGGCCCCAGCTCGAGGATCTTGTCCTCCAGCTCCTGGACCTTGGCGTCGCAGAAGGCCTCGAGACTCTGGCCTTCCGGACGGCGGTAGGGGTTGGGGCTGGCGATGTGGTGCACCAGCTGCCGGTCGATGTCGAAGCCGATGTGGTCGACCTCGACCCCGGTGATCGACATCGCCATGTAGGTGCTGCCGTGGTAGCCGTCCTTGCGCGAGATGATCTGCTTCTTGCTCGTCTGGCCGAGCTGATTGAAGTAGAAGTGGATCATGCGCACGGCGGTGTCGTTGGCCACCGAGCCGCCGCAGCCGTAGAAGACGTGGTTGAGGTCGCCCGGCGCTAGGTCGGCGAGCTTGGCGGCCAGGCGCGCGGCCGGTGCCGTGGTGTGGTGGCCGAAGGTCGAGAAGTAGGGAATGTCGCGGATCTGTTCGGCGACGGCGTCGGCGATCTCGTCGCGACCGTAGCCGATGTTCACGCACCACAGGCCGCCGATGCCGTCCAGGTAGCGCTTGCCGTCGGCATCCTGGAGGGAGACGCCGTCGGCCTGGTGAAAGACCATGGAGCCGGTCTCCTTGAAGGTGGAGAAGTCGGTCCAGGGGTGCATGAAGTGGTCGCGATCCTTCTGCCAGATTTCCTGCTTGTCGAATTGGGCGGACGCGTTCTGACTGGTCATGGTGGTTCTCCTTCGGGGTCGGGAGGCACGCGAGGCGCCTCGCCGGGGTTGCCTGTCGCGCGGGATATCAGCGCTTGGCGATCTCGTTCAGGGGTTCGGGCTTGAACAGCGGCTTCTTCATCACCAGCTTGATCCAGGCCACGGCGACGACGCTGACGAGGCCCAGCACCACGCCGGCATTGGTGAATATCTCCGCGGTCAGTTCCGGGGCCGGCGAGGCATAGACGATGGCGTAGACCATGCCGGCGATGCCGATCAGCTGCGGCAGCGGATAGTGGGGCGAGCGATAGGGGCGCGCGGCGTCGGGATAGCGCAGGCGCAGCGCGATGACGTTGACGTGGGCGATGATATAGGCGATCAGCCAGGCGATGGCCGCGGAGATCAGCAGCAGGCCCACGGTGCCGGCATCGTTGCCCCAGATCAGCAGTGGCAGGCCGGTGACGCCGGCGGTGAACAGCACGGCGACCCAGGGCGCACGGGTGGACCGGGTCTTCCAGCCCAGCACCGGGAAGGCCTGGCCCTGCTCGGCCATGCCCTGCAGCATGCGCGGCACGGCGGCCAGCGAGGTGTTCACCGTGCTGCAGGTGGCGGTGATCGCCGCCACGGCCAGCAGGAAGGTGCCCGAGCCGCCGAAGGTCGCGGAGGCATACTCCAGGTGCGGCAGCTCGGCGGTCATCAGCACATCGCGCGGAAGATAGAAGAGCGCGCCCAGGCAGTAGAGGGCGAAGACGGCGAAGATCACCGTCAGGCCCAGGTACATGGAGCGCGGGATGTAGCGTTCCGGGCGGCGCGCGTCGTCGACCAGCGGGCAGACGAACTCGGCGCCCACATAGCCCCAGATGGCCAGGGCGATCAGCGTGAAGGCGCCCTCGCCCAGGTTGAAGCCGGCGGCCAGCTCGGTGGCCTGGAAGGCGTGGGGGGCGAAGCCGCCGGTCAGGGCGCTGACGCCGAGCAGGGTCAGGGCCACCACCATGGCGAAGGCCAGCAGGTTCTGCAGCTTGGCGAAGACATCGATGCCCAGCAGGTTGAGCGCCGTGAACACGCCGAGGATGCCGAAGGCCACGTAGTGGGTGCCCTCCACCGCCGGGTAGAGCACGCCGAGCAGGAAGTTGACCAGCAGCAGTTCGGCGGACAGCGCGAACATGGCCACCACCACATAGCCCGAGAACACCGAGAGGATCGCCGGGAAGTGCCCCAGGGCCACCTCGGTATAGGCGCTCAGGCTGCCCGCCCGGGGCACCAGCAGGGCCAGTTCGGAGAAGGACGCCGCGTAGCACAGCGCCAGCACCCAGGCGATCGCCAGCGGCACGATAAAGGCGGGTCCGGCGATCCCGACGCCCTGGAGCATCAGCACCATGACGCCCTGGGACACCACCAGGCCGACCGCGACGGCCATCAGGGACTTGAGCCCCAGGACGCCGCGGGCCTTCTTGCCGCTGGCGGCCGGGGCCGCCGCCGGTTTGGACATGGCATCTTGCATTGTCATCCACCCTCTTGTTGTTGTCGGGTCAGGCGCCCGCCGGCGAAGCACCGGCGGGCGAAATCAGGGGCGACTCACAGGCGCACCCAGGTGGTCTTGAGCTGGGTGAACTTGTCCAGGGCATTCAGCGACAGGTCACGGCCGAAGCCGGACTGCTTGTAGCCGCCGAAGGGCGTGGTGAAGTCGATGGCGTCCACGGTGTTCACCGAGACGGTGCCCGCCCGCAAACGACGCGAGATGCGGTGCGCCCGCGACAGGTTCTCGGTCCACACCGAGGCGGCCAGGCCGTAGATGGAATCGTTGGCGATGGCCACCGCCTCGTCCTCGTCGGCGAACTCGATCAGCACCGCCACCGGGCCGAAGATCTCTTCCCGGGCGATGGTCATCTCAGGGGTCACGCCCTCGAACAGCGTCGGCGACACGAAGGCGTCCCGCTCCTCGCCCCCGGGCGCCTCGCCCAGCGCCAGGCGGGCGCCCTCCTCCAGGCCCAGCGAGATGTAGCCGCGCACCTTGCCGGCGTGGCCGGCGTCGATCAGCGAGCCGACGTCGGTGGCCGGGTCCAGCGGGTCGCCGACCACCAGCTCGGAGGCGGCGGCCACGAAGCGCTCGACGAAGGCGTCCTTGGCGTCGCGCTGGATCAGGATCCGCGAGTTCGCCGAACACACCTCGCCCTGGTTGAAGTAGATCCCCTGCACCGCGGCTTTCGCCGCGGCGTCCAGGTCGCTGTCGGCGAAGACCACATTGGGGCTCTTGCCGCCGCACTCCAGCCACACCTGCTTCATGTTCGAACGGGAGGCGTACTCCAGGAAGCGCTTGCCGGTGGCCGTGGAGCCGGTGAAGGTCAGGCAGTCCACGTCCGCGTGCAGGCCCAGGGCCTCGCCGGTGACATGGCCATGGCCCGGCAGCACGTTGAAGACGCCGTCGGGGATGCCCGCCTGCGTGGCCAGCTGGGCCAGGCGCAGGGCGGTGAGCGGCGACTGCTCGGCGGGCTTGAGGATCACGCTGTTGCCGGCGGCGAGCGCCGGGGCCAGCTTCCAGGCGGTGATGTCGAGGGGGAAGTTCCAGGGGATCACCGCCGCCACCACGCCGACGGGTTCGCGGGTGATGGTGGCCAGGTTGTCGCCGTCGGTGGGCGCCACCTCGCCGTAGAGCTTGTCGGTGGCCTCGGCATACCAGCCGAAGCAGCCGGCCGCGCCGGGGATGTCGAGCTCGAAGGCATCGCGGATCGGCTTGCCGGTGTCCAGGGTCTCGAGCAGGGCGAGCTCTTCCTGGTGCTCCATCATCAGCGCCGCCAGGCGCTGCAGCACCGCCTTGCGGTGTGCCGGGGCGGCCCGCGACCAGTCGCCGGCCTCGAAGCTGCGCCGGGCCGCGGCCACGGCGCGTGCCACGTCGTCGACGCCGCAGGCCGCGACCTCGGTCAGCGCCTCGCCGGTGGCCGGGTTCCAGGTGGTCAGGGTGTCGCCGGCCTGGACGCGCCGGCCGTCGATGAAGGCCCCGTCCGGCAGGGTCAGCCGGGAGCGCAGGTCTCGCCAGAAGGACAGATCATGTGCCGCCATCGGGAGGGTCTCCGTTGTCAGTGTCATTGTTGTCGGGGTCGTCTCGGCCTCTCTCACGACCGTGATGTCACGATAGCCCCGGCCTTTTGGTTAATTAAAATATTATTACTCGAACAACAGCATCATGATTTCCTATGCAAGGCGCCCAAGCGCCTCTACCAGGAAGCCCTCCCTGGCAGGCGTCATGCATGATGCAGTCGTCCCTGTAGAACGGTCAGGCGTCGGCCGGCTCGGCCTGGCCGTCGCCGAGGCGCGCGAAGACCTCGCCCCGGGCCTCGGGGTCCCGGGCCAGGCGATGCATGGCCTCGGCCGCGGGGCTGAGCCGCAACCCGCGCAGGCAGGCGAGGCCCATCGACAGCGGTCGCGCTTCGCCGACCAGCCGCAACGGCTTGAGACCGCCACCATCGAGGGCCTCGAGGGCGGTCAGCGGGGTGTTGAACAGCGAGAAGCCGAAGCCGTTGGCCACCAGCCCGCGCATCATGTCCATGGACTTGGCGCGGTGGGCCACGGCGGGCGACAGGCCATGGTGGGTGAAGATCGACAGGAAATACTCGCGGCTCAGCGGCCAATCCAGCAGCACCATGGGATAGGCCACCAGTTCCTCCAGGGAGACGCTCTCGCGTTGCCCCAGCGGATGATCGGCCGCCACGACGGCATAGGGGGGAAAGCGATACAGTGGCGTGAAGTCGATCTCCTCGGGCACCTCGAGATCGTAGGTGAAGGCCAGCTCGTAGTCGCCCTGGCCGAGGCCGCGGACGATATCCACCTGGTTCATCTCGTCGCAGTAGAGGCTCACCGAGGGATGGCGGTCGGCGAAGCGACGCAGCAGCTGGGGCAGGAACACCGGCGCGAAGGTGGGAAAGGCCACCAGGCGCAGCTCCCCGCCGATCTCCTCGCCCAGCGAGAGCGCGTACTTCTCCAGGCCCTCGGCATCGCGCAGCAGTTGGCGCGCGCGCTGTATCAGTTGCTTGCCCGAGGGCGTCAACGACAGGCCCTGGGCGTGATGGCGCACGAACAGTTGCAGCCCGGTGACTTCCTCGATCTGCTGGATGGCCGCGGAGATCGAAGGCTGGGAGACATGCAGCTTGCGCGCCGCCTGGGTAACGCTAGACAGCTCGCCGGCCACCACGAAATAGCGCAGCTGCTTGAGGGTGAATTGACGCATCGACTCGCCATCGCCGCCGGGGAAAGAGGTCCACCCCGCGACGAGCGCGGGGCGATCGCATTCAGCATATCAGCTGCCGGGGCCGGGCGTCCCGGCGGCAGGACCTGGGCAGGGCTATCGCAGTTAGCGTTTTCGCTCGGAGCTGATGCACCGACTCACGCCGGGGCGGCGACCGGCAGTTCGCCGGCGGCCAGGCGTCGCCGCGCCTCGGGTCCCGAGAGCGCCTCGATCAGCCGGGCCAGGAAGGCCTCGCAGCGCGCCAGCTGGTCGCGGGTCACGAACTCGTCCGGCTGGTGGCCCTGGGCCATGCTGCCGGGGCCGCAGACCAGGGTCGGGATGCCCAGCTCGCGCTGGAAGAGCCCGCCCTCGGTGCCGTAGCCGATGCGCTCCAGCTCGCTCGCGCCGAGCAGCGACAGGATGAAGGCCACCAGGGCGTGGTCGTCGGCCATCGACAGCCCGGGATACTCGCTCAAGCGCTCCAGCCGGATGCCCGCCTCGGGGGAGGTCTCGCGCATCTCGGCCTCCAGGGAGGCGGCGACGGCCATCAGCTCGCCGAGCAGTGCCTCGGGGTCGTCCCCGGCGACGTGGCGAATCTCGATGTCCAGGCGACAGTCCTGGGGCACGATGTTGAGCGCCGCCCCGCCCTGGATGGTGCCCACCTGCAGGGTGGTATGGGGAATCGCGAAGCGCTCATCGAAGGGCCCGCGGATGGCCTTGGCGGCGGCCGTCTCCTCGACCCAGGTGGCCAGCCGGGCGGCGGCATGAATGGCATTGACGCCCTCGGGGGCCATGCCGGAATGGCAGGCCTTGCCGCGCACGTGGAGGCGCACCGCGAGCTTGCCCTTGTGGGCGGTGGCCGGGCGCATGGACGTCGGCTCGCCGACCAGGCAGGCCGCCGGGCGCAGCGGCTGCTGGGCCAGGTCGGCGAGCAGGGTGCGCACGCCCACGCAGCCCACCTCCTCGTCGTGGGAGAAGGCCAGGTGCACGGGCACGGCGAGGTCCGCCTCGACCAGGGCCGGCACGGCGGCCAGCATCGCGGCCAGGAAGCCCTTCATGTCGGCGGTGCCGCGGCCGTAGAGGCGCTCGCCCTCGGCCGTCAGGCGGAAGGGCTCGACACGCCAGGCCTGGCCGGTGACCGGCACGGTGTCGGTGTGCCCGGCGAGCATCACGCCGGGGCGGTCCACCGGGCCGATGGTGGCATAGAGGTTGGCCTTCTCGCCGGTCGCGTCGGTCACCCGCCGCGAGGCCACGCCGTGGCGGGCCAGGTACGCCTCGATGAAGGCGATCAGCGGCAGGTTGGAGCGATGGCTGGTGGTGTCGAAGGCCACCAGCTCGGCGAGCAGGTCGATGACGCTGTCTTGGGACATGAGGAAACCCCGGATGGTCAGGGAAGAGGTAAGACGGCGGCCATGGGGCCATGGCCGCCGCCGACCGGCATCAGCGGACGACGATCAGCGCTCATCCCCCGGCACGCCGTAGGACGGCGAGTCGTCGGGGCGCACCGCCCGCAACACATAGGCGTCGCGCTGGGGCAGGTAGTGCGCCCAGACCATGCGCAGCTCGGTGAGCGGGGCGATGTGCCAGTCGACCCGCAGGTCGACCACCGGCCAGCTGGCCCGGTCGGTGACCTTGAGCCCCGCCGAGAACACCGGCCCCATCTCGCCGCCGGCGGCGAGGCCGGCGTCCATGGCGGCCAGCAGGCGTTCGGCCAGCTCGCCGTCGTGGGACTCGAAGGCCACGACCATGGCGTCGATGACGGCCTCGTCGGCGAGCATGTTGCCGCCGGCCACGCAGTCCCGGCCCTGCCGGGTGGCGTGGATGCCAAGGGTCTCGGCGCCGCTGTGCACCGCGCTGCGACCCTCGGCGTCGAGGACCTGGAGCTGGCGCCACTCGGGGTGAGGCTCGTGCTCGAGGAGACGCGCCAGCACGCTCTCGGCATCGAACCCCTCCTCGAGCCACCGCACGCCCAGTTGGCCGAGCTCGGGATTGGTCACGTTCTGGCTCAGCACCGCTCCCCTGCCGGGGGCGATGAAGGGACAGCGGCTGGCCACGCAGATGCTCGAGGAGCTGATGGCGGTGCCGAACTGTCCGGTCTGGCGGCAGACGCCGGCGATGGAAAAGGTCATGCGTTGCTCTCCTCGTCGTCGGGGATCACGGCGATGACGTCGATCTCCATCAGCCATTCGGGCTGGGCGAGGCCGGCCACCACCAGCCCGGTGGAGATCGGGAAGACGCCCTTGAGCCAGTGGCCCACCTCGCGATAGACCGGCTCGCGGAAGCGCGGGTCGGTGATATAGGTGGTGGTCTTGACGATATGGCCGAGCTCGGAGCCGGCTTCCTCGAGCAGCTGCTTGACGTTCTTCATCGCCTGCTCGGCCTGGGCCCGCGGATCCCCGAGACCGACCAGCCGGCCCTCGAAGTCGGTGCCCACCTGGCCGCGGACGTAGACGGTGTTGCCCGCCTTCACCGCCTGGCAGAGATCGTTGTCCAACGCCTGGTTGGGGTACGTCTCCTGAGTGTTGAACATGCGGATTCGGGTGTGCGTCGGCATCAGTTGACCCTCGCTGCGTCGGTAGCGTCGATGAAGGACTCGGCTGCCCCGGGCGCGTCCTGGCACTTGGCCGCCTCGTGGTAGGCCAGGTACTTGCGCTGGGTGGCAATGTGGTCGGCGATGTGCTTGGCGTCGTGCCAGACGCCCCAGATGAAGCTGGAGCCGCGCCGTGACAGCCAGGGCAGACCCACGAAGTAGACGCCCGGCTCGCTGGAGACGCCGCGCTGATGCTGCGGCTTGCCCTGCTCGTCGAAGGCGTCGACGGCGAGCCAGCCGTAGTCCACCGAGAAGCCGGTGGCCCAGACGATCGCGGTCACGCCGGCCGCCTTCAGATCCAGTTCGCGCAGCGGGTCGGTCACACACGCCGGGTCGGACGGGATCCGCCGTGCCTCGGGCTCTTCCGGCAGGTCGAGGCCGTTGCGGGCGGCGTAGTCGTCCGCGGCGTCCAGCATCGCCAGGTAGTTGGCATCGCCGCGGGCCAGGTTGTCGGCCAGATCGGCCTCGAAGGTTGCCACGCCGTCCGTGAAGGCCCGGGTGCGGCCGACCAGCGTCATGCCCCGATGCGCCAGCCGGCGGAAGTCGATCGTCTTGCCGCCGTCGGCGCCGCTCACGGCGATGGTGACGTGCTCGGTGCCCGGCTTCATGACCTCGGCATCCCACTCGCCGAGCACGCCCAGCCACCAGCAGAAGTCGCGTCCGCGATAGGCGCGCGGCGGGCGGTCGTGGGGCCCCACCGAGAGATAGACCGACTTGCCGCTGCGCTGGAGCTCCTCGGCGATCTGCACCCCGGAGGAGCCGGCCCCCACCACCAGCACGGCGCCCTCGGGCAACTGCCGCGGGTTGCGGTACTCGGACGAATGGATCTGCTCGAGGCGATCGTCGTCGGGAGCGATCGGCGGGATCACCGGGCGCTGGAAGGGTCCGGTGGCCGCCACCACGCGATGGGCCTCGATGATTCCCTGGGAGGTCTCGACGGTGAACCCCGGCCGGCCCTGGTTGCGCTCGACCTTGCTGACCTCCACGCCGGTGCGGATGGGCGCGCCGATCTTGCGCGCATAGGCCTCGAAATAGGCCGCCACCCGCTCCTTGGGCGCGAAATCATCGGCATCGACATCGTCGAACGCCAGGCCCGGGAAGCGATCGTGCCAGGCCGGCCCGTTGGCCACCAGCGAGTCCCAGCGACGGGTGCGCCAGGCCTCGGCGATGCGATTACGCTCCAGCACCAGGTGCGGCACCCCGAGGTTGCCCAGGTGCTCGCTCATGGCCACGCCGGCCTGACCACCACCGACCACCAGCGTATCGGTGTATTCTCTGTCGAAAACGGGCTCGGTCATGGGAGGGATCTCCTTGTTGTCTTGTGTCGATCACCTTATGAGCCGCACTTGATTAGTTAAAATATATTTATTCTTACATGTGAATCATAAAATCCTATTCAAATACTGACATCGCTTCAGCCTTGACCCGACATGGCCGTCACCTCGGTCAGGGTGCCCCCTGCCCCGCTCGGCTCTGTTATCCTCTAGCTTCCCGAAGTTCATCAGATGGCAGACTTCATGGCAGGTAGTTCCACCAAGCGGCGCCCCTATCAGGTGGCGGAAACCATCAAGCGCTGGATCGTCGAGAAGCAGCTCAAGCCCGGCGACCGGCTACCCGGTGAAGCGGAATTGATGGAGCGGCTGGAGGTATCGAAGGGCACCGTGCGGGAGAGCACTCGGGTGCTGGAAGCCCAGGGGCTGGTGGAGACGCGCACCGGCCCCGGCGGCGGTGCCTTCGTGCGGGCCATGAGCGAGACCAGGGCGATCTCGCTGCTGAGCCACTACCTGTTCTTCCAGGACATCTCGATACGCGATATCTACCAGATCCGCCTGGCGCTGGAGCCGGAACTGGCGGCGTCGCTGGCCGGTCGCGTCGGTCCGGAGGACATGGCCAGGCTGCGCGCCAGCCTGGAAAGTTATGCCGACACCGCTCGCGATGACGAGGAGGAACGCCAGCAGCACCTCGACTCGCTGAACTTCCACCTGATGCTCGCCGAGCTGTCGGGCGACAACCCGCTGCTGTGCTTCATCATCCGCTTCACCACTCAGGTGCTCTCGGACCTGACCATCTATCGGCGGCTCTACGAGCCCGCCACGCATGATCTCGGCCAGACCGGCTGCCGCTTCCACGCCGAAGTGCTGGATGCCATCGAAGCCGGCGACGCCGAGGCGGCCAGGCGGATCATGCACGAGCACATGCTGTCCGCCCAGGCGGTGATGAACGCTCAGGAAGCCCAGGTTCGCCGGGATTTCCTGTCCGAGGCGTGAGGCGCGTCAGTCCCGCTCGGCGAGCCCGCGCAGGAAGGCCATCATCACCCGGGTGGCCGCCTCGGCATCCTCGGCGGTGATGGCCTCGTCGGGGTGATGGCTCAGGCCATCGCGACAACGCACGAACAGCATCCCGATATCGGTCAGGTCGTGCATCGCCAGGCCGTCATGACCGGCCCCGCTGAACAGTCGTTCGGCGGGCTGACCGCATGCCTCGCCGGCCGCTTCCAGTGCCTCGATCATCCAGTCGGCACAGTCCACCGCCTCGGCGCTGTAGGTCTGCTGCATGTCGAGCGCGAGCCCGCGTGCCTCGGCGATCTCGGCGAAGGCGCCGAGCAGCTGCTCGCGTCCGGCCCGTCGTCTCTCGGGGTCGGGTGAGCGCAACTCCAGGGTGAAGGTCGTTTCGGCGGGAATCACGTTCACGGCGTTGGGCCGCACGTCCAGCTTGCCGACCACCCCGACCAGTTGCTCGGTGGCGTTGAGCACTCGGTCGGCTTCCACCACCATCTCCGCGGCACCAACCAGGGCATCGCGCCGCCCCGGCATCGGGGTGGTTCCGGCATGTCCCGCCTTGCCGGCGAGCGTGACCCGATGGCGCTCGATGCCGGTCAGCGCCGTCACCACGCCCACGGCATGATCCCGCTGCTCCAGCACCGGCCCCTGCTCGATGTGCACCTCGCAGAAGCCCAGCACTCGCTCGGGATCGCGGGCCAGGGCCGGGATGGCGTCGGGATCACCGCCGAAGTCGCACAACGCCTCGCCCAGGGTCACACCATCGGCATCCCTGGCGTCCAGGCTCTCCGGCTGAAAGGTACCCGCCAGGGCGCGGCTGCCGATCAGGGTCGACTGGAAGCGCGTGCCTTCCTCATCGCCGAAGGCGACCACCTGGACGCCATAGGGCAGCTCGATACCTCGCTCGCGAAGCGTCTTCAACGCCATCAACGGCAACGCCACGCCCAGCATGCCGTCGTACTTGCCCCCCTCGACGACGGTATCCTGATGGGAGCCCAGGATCAGCGTCCGCTCCCCGGCCTTTGCCCGCGGGCTGCTGCCGACCAGATTGCCCGAGGCGTCCAGGCTCGGCTCGAGCCCGGCATCGCGCATCCAGTCGGCGATCCGCTCGAGTACGGCACGGTGCTCCGCGCTGCAGAACAGACGCGTCACGCCCGGCCCGGGCAGGGAATGGGTGGCGGCGTCATCCAGCCACGCCAGTAACTCGCGCCCCAGGGGGGCGCCTTGATCGTGCTTCGACATATACTCTCCAGATCAGCCCCGATCACTCCGGATCTGGGCGCGGCGGTTCTCGTCCGACGGTCGGGATCAACGATGCGGCAGTGAGCGCAGAAACGCCTGGAAGTTCTCGGCCTCGACACGTCGAGCCAGGACACGCAGCTCGGCCACGGGGTCCGCCTCCACCCAGTCCAGGCGCAGGTCGATCGGGGCCATGGCAAAGGACTCGATGCGCAGGGCCGCGGATCGACAGCCGCGATGATCGCCGCCGGCCGCCAGCCCCGCCTCCAGGGCATCGATCAGCGCCGCCAGCAGCTCGGCGTCATGCGTCTCGCGAAAACGCGGCACTTCGCCACCCGTCATCACTGCGCCGGAATCGTCACAGGTGGCCGCCAGGAAAGCCGCCACCATGGCATCAGCCACACCGTCATTGGCCAGCATGTTGCCGGCGGCGGCCACCCCGGGATAGCGCGCGGCAGCCACCACGGGGCGATTGTCGTTACCGGTGTGCAGCGCCGGCCGGCCGGCGGCATCCATGACCAGGCACTGACGGTACGAGGCACCAGCGTCCCCGGCGACCACCTCGTTCAGGGCATCCTGGGCCGCCAGGCCCCTCTCCAGGCCGAGCTTCACCCTTTCGGGATACCAGGGGTTGGTCGCCAGGCCCTGAGTGGCGCAGGCGCCGAGCCCCCGCCAGCAGTGGTTGACGTAGCCCCCCACCGCCACGCTGCCGGTGGCGGCGAGGCTTGCCACGGTGCCGGTCTCGGGATGCACATGCAGCAGCGACAAGGTCATGCTCAGTAGCCCGTCAGGTGACCGATGATCAGTCCGCCCCAGCACAGCAGATAGACCAGCGCCATGAAGGGCATGATGGCCTTGAGCCACTGCGCATAGGACACCCGCCCCAGCGCCAGCATGGCCAGGGTGCCGCCGGAGGTCGGCACGATCAGGTTGGTCAGGCCGTCGCCGACCTGGAAGGCGGTGATCATCAACTGACGGCTCATGCCCACCAGATCGGCCACCGGCACCAGGATCGGCATGGTCACCAGTGCCTGCCCCGAGCCGGAAGGCACGAAGAGGTTGATCACACCCTGCACCACGCTCGCCATGACCGCCGCGAACATGATCGGGATCCCCTCGATCAGGCTGCTCAGCGAGTTGACGATAGTATCGATAATCTGGGCCTGCTCGAGGATTACCTGGATCGATGCCGCCACGCCGATCACCAGGGCGCCGGCGGTCACACCGGCCGCGCCTTCCATCATCTGCTTGACGATGCCATTGGCCCCGAGGCCATTGATGGCACCGATGACGATGGCCAGCAGCAGGAAGATGCCGGCGATCTCGTTGATGTACCAGCCGGACATGAAGACACCGAACAGCATGGCCACCAGGCCGCCGACGAACACGCCCAGGGTGAGCCAGTCGCGCCGGCTCATGCGATAGTCACTCAGGTGCTTGCTCAGCGCCTCGGCATGGGGCGACTCTTCGAAGTCCATGCGCGTGACGCGCTTGCAGATATACAGCGAGAGCAGCGCCAGCGACGTCACCACCAGCAAGGTGCGCAGCCAGGCACCGGAGAAGGTTGGCAGCTCGGCGATGCCCTGAGCCACACCCACGGTATAGGGGTTGATCGGCGACAGCGCGAAACCGACGCCAATACCGCCCACCGCCATGGCCGTTCCCACCAGGCTCGAGCAACCGATGGCACTGGCAATCAGCACGGCAATGGGCACCAGGGCAATATTGTTCTCGAAGCCCACGGCCACCCCGAAGAAGCCATAGATGAAGGTGCCCACGGTAATGATGACGTTGCGCCGTTCGACGCCGACGCGGCGCACGGCCACCCCGATGGCGTTCTCCAGGGCTCCGCTCTTTTGCAGGATGTGAAACAGTCCGCCGGCGATGAAGACGATGAACAGATACTGCGAGGCCGAAATCAGCCCCTTGGGAATCGCCACGAAGATATCGAAGGGATGGATCGACGCCACATCCTTCAGATACTGAAAGGAATCCGGCACCACGGCGGTACGGCCGTCACGCATGACACGCTCGAACTCGCCGGCGGGAATGAAGAAGGTCAGCACATAGGTGGCGACCAGGATGAGGAAGATCAGCACCATGGGATCCGGAACGGTCCGGTACCACGGCTTGCGCTCGCGCAGCGTCTGCTCTTGTAGGCTCATGTCGTTGTCCTTGTTGGGTCAGGGATCGAGCATCACCGCCAATTTATCATGATAAATTGGCGGGTCAAGAATCCCCTATCAACGAGAACGCTCGATGCGCAACCCATGCCGCCGCAGCTTTCTCACCACGCTGGGCTGGCTGATGCCGAGGCGCTCGGCAATGGCATAGGTCGAGCCCGCTTCGCGACAGAGTCCGGACAGGATATCCCGCTCGGTGCGTGCCAGGGCGCTCTGAAGCGTCTCCCCCTCGGCCAGGCCACGGCGTCCGGAAGGGGCCTCCTCCGCCGGCGCTACGACCCGCTCGACGCCCCCCGCTTGTCCGACCTCTTCCCGGGGGCGGATCACATCCTCCCCCGCCGAGAGCCAGGCCCGTTCCAGCCAGTTCTCGAGCTCGCGCACGTTGCCGGGCCACTCCCGGCCCATCAGCATCTGCCAGGCATCCCGGGCGATGATCTTGTCGCGGCCATAGCGCGTGTTGAGGCGCTGCAGGTGGCGCTCGACCAGCCCGGGAATATCCTCGCGGCGCTCCCGCAGCGGCGGCAAGGTCACGGGAATGACGTTGAGACGATAATAGAGATCCAGCCGGAAGCGGCCGGCCTCGACGCTACGCGCCAGATCCTGGTTGGTGGCCACCACCAGGCGGAAGTCGACGCGCCTCGCTCGAGTATCGCCGAGTCGCGTGATGAAGCCGTCCTGGATCACCTTGAGCAGCTTGGCCTGCATCGGCAACGGCAACTCACCGACCTCGTCCAGGAACAGGGTGCCGCCCTCGGCCTGCTCCATCAGTCCCGCCTTGCCGCCCGGCGCGGCGCCACTGAAGGCCCCCTGCCGATAGCCGAACATCTCGGATTCGAACAGACTCTCGGGGATCGCCCCGCAGTTGACATCGACGAAGGGCCCCGCCTGCCGTGGACTCCAGCGATGCAGCTGCCGCGCAAAGGCGGTCTTGCCGACGCCCGACTCGCCGAGCATCAACACCGTGGCATCCGTCGGCGCCACCCGCTTGAGCAGTAATGCGACCTCGCGCATCAGGCCGCTTCGAGCCTCCAGGTCCGCCAGTTCGGTCTCGGCGCCGGCCTCTTCACCGCCACCCCGCCTCAGGTGTTCGTTGAAGCGCCGCTGCAACAGCGCATATTCCTCCTGCAGCAGCTGCAGATCGGTGAGGTCCATCGAGCGACTGACCACGGCGACAAGCTTGCCGGCATCGAACACCGGGTGCGCCTGGGCGATGACCCGACGCCCCGTGCTGGTTATCTGCGCCACCTGAGCCGGCTCACCGGTGCGCATCACCTCCAGGCTGACCGAGGGACGCAGCACCCCCTCGGCTTCCAGCGCCTGGACCGTGGTACGGCAGAGGTCCTCGCGGGACATGCCGTATACCGCCGCCGCTGCCGGACTGACATCGCGTATTCGTCCATCGGCCTCGACCACGAAGAAGTGATCGTGGGCGGTTTCGATGATGGTGCGCAGGGTCAGGGAGTCGAGCTCGCTCATGGTATCGATTCATTTCTGGATCGTTGATCCACAAGTGTATCATCCAGTCGCCCAAAGCGATTCACGACTGAATCAACAGATTCGATAACCGCCTGAAAAACCAGGACATAAAATCCTGGCACACTTCCTGCTAGAACTCGGGTGACAATCACCACGACTCGGGAAGCCCACCATGAGCGATTTCAACCAGCCCCTCGGCGGTAACGAGATGCCGCGCTTCGGCGGCCCTTCCACCATGATGCGCCTGCCCACCCAGGACGACGCCACCGGCCTCGATGCCGCCTTTCTGGGCATCCCCATGGACATCGGCACCTCGAACCGTCCCGGCACTCGCCTGGGACCGCGCCAGATCCGCGACGAGTCGCGCATGCTGCGCCCCTACAACATGGCGACTCGCGCCGCGCCCTTCGACAGCCTGCAGGTGGCCGATATCGGCGACGTGCCGATCAACACCTTCAACCTGCCCAAGAACCTCGACATCATCACGCGCCACTATGATGCCGTGCTCGCCCAGGACTGCGTGCCGCTGACCCTGGGCGGCGACCACACCCTGACCTGGCCCGTGCTGCGCGCCATCGCCAGGAAGCACGGCCCGGTCGGACTGATTCATATCGACGCCCACGCCGACATCAACGAGCAGATGTTCGGCGAAGAGGTCGCCCACGGCTGCCCCTTCCGTCGTGCCCAGGAAGAGGGTCTGCTGGACAGCAACCGCGTCGTCCAGATCGGCCTGCGTGGCACCGGCTATGCGGCCGACGATTTCGACTGGTGCCGCGACCAGGGTTTCCGCGTCATCACCGCCGAGGAGTGCTGGTACAAGTCGCTGGCGCCCCTGATGGCCGAGGTTCGCGAGCAGATGGGCGACCGCCCGGTCTACATCTCCTTCGACATCGACGGCCTGGACCCCTCGGTGGCACCGGGCACCGGCACCGTGGAGATGGGCGGCCTGACCGCCCAGCAGGGCCTGGAGATCGTCCGCGGCGCCCAGGGACTCAACGTGGTCGGCGGCGACCTGGTCGAGGTGGCGCCGCCCTACGACACCAGCGGAAACACTGCACTGATGGGCGCCACCCTGCTCTACGAAATGCTGTGCGTGCTGCCCGGCGTCCAGCACCGCGACTGACACCCGACCATTATTGCCCGGCTCATCGGTCGGGTATCCCATTACAACGCCAAACAGGGTTTCACCATGTCCTCCTCTCTCGACTCCACACCGAATACCGCGACGGGCGGCGCCCCCATCGGCAAGGCCGGCCTGCTCAAGTTCCTCGTGCCCTCCTTGATCGGCATCGGCATGTTCCTGGTGCCCTTCTCGACGGGCGACACCATCAACATCGGCATGGGGCTGCTCGCCGACGGCCTCAAGGCGATGCTCGGCGATGCCCTGCCGGCCATCGCCACGGTCGTTCTGTGCGCTTCGGCGCTGCTGACCCTGCTGGTCAAGTTCGCCAAGCCCGGTTGGGCCCGCGATAATGCCTTGGGGGAGCTGTTCGACGTGGCGCCACTGTGGATGGCGATGCGCCTGCTGGGCGCCCTCTTCGCGTTGATGACCTTCTTCCAGGTCGGGCCGGAAGTGATCACCGCTTCCTTCACCGGCGGGGTGATGCTCAACGACCTGGCGCCGGTCCTGCTGACCTTCTTCTTCTTTGCCGCCCTCCTGCTGCCTTTCCTGGTCGACTTCGGCTTCATGGAGTTCATCGGCAGCCTGGTCCGCACGCCCTTTCGCAAGATTTTCGGCCTGCCGGGCCGCAGCGCCATCGACGCCACCGCGTCCTGGATGGGCTCGGGCACCGTGGGTGTGCTGATCACCACCCAGCAATACGAACAGGGCTATTACAACCGGCGTGAAGCCTCGGTGATCGCTACCAACTTCTCGATCGTCTCCATCGCCTTCGCCCTGCTGGTAACCAGTTTCATCGGCATCAACCACCTTTTCATTCCCTTCTACCTGACGGTCGTGGTGGCCGGCCTGGTCGCCGCGGTGATCGTGCCGCGCCTTCCGCCGCTGTCACGCAAGCCGAACACCTACTACGAGCCGGCGGGTTGCCAGATCGCCGAGGAACGTACCGGCTCCGCCGGCCTGCTGCGCTACAGCCTCGGCATGGCCGTCGCCCGGGCGGAGAAGGCGCCGGGGGCGCGCCAACTGCTGCGCCGGGCCCTATTCAATGTCGCCGACATCTTCTTCGGCCTGCTGCCGCTGGTGATCGCCATCGGCACGGTGGCCCTGGTGCTCGCCGAGTTCACGCCGCTGTTCACCTGGCTGTCGTATCCCATGGTGCCGATCCTCGAGTGGATGCGCGTGCCCGAAGCCGCGGCCGCCGCGCCGGCCACCCTGGTGGGCTTCGCCGATATGTTCCTGCCGGCGGTGCTGGCCAGCGACATCGAGAGCGAACTGACTCGCTTCGTGATCGCCTGCCTGTCGCTGACCCAGTTGATCTACATGTCCGAGATCGGCGCCCTGCTGCTGAAGTCCAGGATTCCGCTCAAGCTCTGGGAGCTGGTGGTCATCTTCCTGCTGCGTACCGCCATCACCCTGCCGATCATCGTGGTCATGGGCCACTGGCTGGTCGGCTGAGGAGCCTGTTCATGAGTGATGCCAACCGACACGACATGACCTGCGCCGAATTGCTGATCCGCCTGCTGCGAGACACCTACCAGGTGGATACCATCTTCGGCATCCCGGGCGTGCACACCGTGGAGCTCTACCGCGGCCTGCACGACAGCGGCCTGCGCCACATCACGCCTCGCCACGAGCAGGGCGCCGGCTTCATGGCCGACGGCTATGCCCGGGCCACCGGCAAGCCCGGGGTCTGCTTCATCATCACCGGACCGGGGATGACCAACATCGCCACCGCCATGGGTCAGGCACTGGCCGATTCAGTGCCCATGCTGGTGATCTCCAGCGTCAATCGCCGCGACACCCTGGGGCGCGGTCAGGGGCGGCTCCACGAGCTGCCGAGCCAGCAGCAATTGCTGGCCGGCATCTCGCGCTTCAGCCATACCCTGCTCGACCCCGAGGGGCTGCCGGAAGCCCTGGCGCGGGCCTTCACGGTATTCGAGAGCCGTCGGCCCGGCCCGGTGCATATCGAGATCCCCATCGATCTCTTCGATGCCCCGGTGACACCCCCCACGCATTGGCAGCGCCTGCGCCCGACACCCCCGGCGTCCGATGCCACCGCCATCCGGGAAGCCGCCACCTGGCTGCGCATGGCCGAACGCCCCCTGGTGCTGCTGGGCGGGGGTTGCGTAGACGCTCCCGACGTGGCCCGTCGCCTGGTAGAGGGCCTCGATGCCCCCACCGTCACCACCATCAACGCCAAGGGGCTGCTGGGCCACGACCATCCCCTGGACCTCGGCGCCAATGCCTCGCTGCCGGCGGTGCGCCGCCTGGCCAACGAGGCCGATGTGATACTCGCCGTCGGCACCGAGCTCGGCGAAACCGACTACGACGTGGTGTTCGACGGTGGATTCAAGCTCTCCGGCCGACTGATCCGCATCGATATCGACCCCGAGCAACTGGCCCGCAACCAGCACGCCGGCCTGGCCATCTGCGCCGACGCCAGCCTGGCCTTGAGCGCCCTGGCCCCTCACTTCCCGGAACGACTCGAGCGCCTGGGCACCGAGCGTACCCGTGACGCCCTGGATGCCCTCGACCTGCCCCGGGATCCCGCCTTCGCCGACTATGTGCCGCTGTTCGCCACACTGGCCGAGGCGTTACCCGAGGCGATCCTGGTCGGCGATTCCTGCGCCACCACCTATGCCGCCAATCATCTGGTTGCCCAGCCCGCGCCCCGGCGCTTTTTCAATGCCTCCACCGGCTACGGCACCCTCGGCTACGGCCTGCCGGCGGCGATGGGCGCACAGCTCGCCCGTCCCGACCTGCCAGTGGTGGCACTGGTCGGCGACGGCGGCATCATGTTCACCCTCCCCGAGCTGGCCTGCGCCGTGGAAGAACGGCTGCCGCTGGTGATCCTGCTCTGGCACAACCAGGGCTATGAGGAGATTCGTCGTTTCATGGACGATGCCGGCGTCGAACGACTGGGGGTGGATATTCGAGCACCGGATTTCCAGACGCTGGCGGCGGGCTTCGGCTGCGCCGCCACGCGAGTCGTCACCCCCGACGACCTGGCCCATGCCCTGGCCACCCGGCCGGCCGACGGTCCCCTGCTGATCGAGGTCGACGCCGCCGCCTGGGCCGACACCATCGTTCACGCTTGATCCCGGATTCGGAGCTTTTCCATGCAAAGCCTGACCAAGCAGTTCATCGACAACCAGTGGGTCGAAAGCCAGGGCCAACGCCGCCTGGCGGTGACCGATCCGTACCACCAACGGCAGATCGCCGAGGTCACCGCCGGTGACCCGGCCGACGTCGACGCCGCGGTGACCGCCGCCCGGCGAGCCCAACCGGCCTGGCAGGCACTCGGTGGCAATGGCCGCGCGCCCTATCTCGAGGCCTTGGCCACACACCTGGAACAGCGACGCGAGGCGCTGATGCGGCTCTCGTCCACCAACAACGGCAAGGCGCTGGCCGAAACCGCCATCGACCTCGACGACGCCATCGCCTGCTATCGCTACTACGCCGGCCAGGCCCGGGCCCTGGAAGCGCGCCAGGGACGCCTGGTGGAACACGGCATGGACGGCGTCACGGCACGCACCTACGAAGACCCGGCCGGCGTGGTCGGACTGATCACGCCCTGGAATTTCCCGCTGGTGACCAGTGCCTGGAAGATCGCCCCGGCGCTGGCCGCCGGCTGCACGGTGGTCTTCAAGCCCTCGGAAGTCACCCCGCTGCCCGAGCAGGCCCTGGCCGAGATCGCCGAGGCCATCGATCTGCCCGCCGGCGTGCTCAACCTGGTACACGGCGACGGCGAGGGCATCGGCGCCCCGCTCACCGCGCATCCCGGCATCGACAAGCTGTCCTTCACCGGCAGCAACGCGGTGGGCGAGAAGGTGATGCACGCCGCCGCCGAGGGCATTCGCGGCGTTTCCCTGGAGCTCGGCGGCAAGTCGCCGATCCTGGTGCTCGACGACGCCGAGGTGGAGCAGGCCGCCGACTGGGTGATGGCCGGCATCTACTTCAACAGCGGCCAGATCTGCTCGGCCACCTCACGACTGATCGTCCACCACTCGCTGGCCGACGCCCTGTACGACGCCCTGGGTCGGCGCATCGACGCCATCCGCCTGGGCGACCCCCTGGGCGACGACACCGACATGGGGCCCATGACCAGCGCCCGCCAGCGCCAGAGCGTCGAAGCCTATCTGGCCATCGCCGCCGAGGAAGGACTGGTCGCGGTACGCGACGCCCGGCATCGCACCCTGCCGGATCACGGCGAGTTCATTGCGCCGACACTGTATCGGGACGTACCCACCGACAGCCGACTGTGGCGCGAGGAAATCTTCGGCCCGGTACTCTGCGCGCGCAGCGTCGAGAGCGAAGCGGACGCCATCGAACTGGCCAACGACTCCGACTTCGGACTCGCCGCCACCGTCATTTCCGGCAACACCGAACGTGCCCGCCGAGTCGGCCGCGCCCTGCGCGCCGGCAGCATCTGGTTCAACAGCGAACAGCTGGTGATGCCGGAAGCCGGCTGGGGCGGTTTCAAGCACAGTGGCATCGGCCGTGAACTCGGCCCCTGGGGGCTTGCCGCCTACCTGGAGGTCAAGCACCTGATCGGGCCGGCTGACTGACGACCATCGATCATGTAGAACGAACGTCTCTTGAAGCACAACGCAGAACGCCAACGCTATGGCGTCGATCCGCTCTTCGAGTCCGATGCGATAGCTGTAGGCCAAGGAACGGCCAAACTCAGCGACCGACCTCGGAGATCGGCCGCTCCCCAAGGGTTTCGATAACGAAGGCTTCCATGGCCTGGGCCGCTGGCGACAAGCTGCGATTCCCAAGACGCAACAGGCCCAATTCGCGCTCGACCCAAGGATCCTTCAGCGGGATGAAACGCAGCCGCTCATACTCCTCGGCAAATGCCAGACGCGGCAGCGTGGTAATACCAATGCCCGCGACCAGCATAGCGGTCAGCGAGATCATGTTGGAAATATCGAAGGCGCTCTGCGATAACAAAGGCTCCGCTTCGGTACCTTCCAGCAGGCGCGAAGTACCATTGCGAATCAGCACCTGGCCTTGCAACTCCTCCCAGTTCAGACTGTGACGCTCGGCCAATGGATGGTCATCGCGACATACCACCCCGACGGAATCGCGCATCAGAGGCGTGAAGGAAAGCTCGGCATCCTGTTGCCAGAGGCTGGTCAACCCCAGCTCGACATCACCACTCACCACCAATTGCCGCACGAAATCCGCATTGCCGTCTTGCAAACTGACCCTCAAGGCGGGGTAGCGCTGGATGAAGTCATTGAGAAGATGAGGCATCAGGCGGCTGGCCACCGACGGCACCGCCGCCATGTCGACATGTCCATCCTGCTGGTGGACCTGGGCGGCCAGCTCGCGACTCAGGCGATCATGCTGGGTAATCAGCTCACGAAAGCGCGGCAGGCAATAGTCACCGAAGGGCGTCAAAGTGGCCTTGCTGCCTTTCTCGAACAGTGGTTCGCCCAATTGCCGCTCGAGTTCGCGTACCGCCATGGAAATGGCCGGCTGGGTGCGATGCAACTGACGGGCAGCAGCGTGGAAGCCACCTGTATCGATGATCGCCAGAACATAGCGCAGGGGCTGAATCTTGAGCTCGGGCAGCATGATGACCTCTCATGGTAAGAAAAATTGATTAATATATTTTTATTATTGATTATTCTTATCTTGAGCACTTCCTTAGCATGACGGCAACGTCTATAAGGAGGTTTCCATGTCTCACCTTCACGCTCTCTTCATCAACGACGCCTGGATTGAAGGCCAAGACAGCATTGCCAACGTTAACCCGTCCGACACTACCGACATCATCGGCCACTATGCACAGGCCAGTGTCGAGCAGGTCGGCGAGTCCATCAGCGCGGCACAGCAAGGGCTGGCCGAGTGGCGCCAGAGCGGTCTGGAGCAGCGCTACAGCGTGCTGATGGCCATCGGCGACGAGCTGATCGCGCGCAAGGATGAACTGGGTCGCCTGCTGGCCAGAGAGGAAGGTAAGACGCTCGCAGAGGGGGTCGGCGAGGTCTACCGCTCCGGGCAGTTCTTCCATTACTACGCGGCCGAGGTGCTGCGCCAGATCGACGAACGGGTCGACTCCGTACGCCCGGGCATCGAGGTGGATACCCGCCGCGAGCCAGTGGGCATCGTCGGCATCATCAGCCCCTGGAACTTTCCCATGGCCACCGCCGTATGGAAGATCGCGCCGGCCCTGGCGTTCGGCAATGCGGTGATCTTCAAGCCGGCCAACCTGGTGCCGGCCAGCGCCTGGGCACTGACCGAAATCATCAGCCGCCAGACCCTGCCCGCCGGTACCTTCAATCTGCTGATGGGCGCCGGCAGCAGCGTCGGCGATGCCCTGATCTCCAGTCCCCACATTCACGCCCTGAGCTTTACCGGCTCGCTGGACGTGGGCCGCCGCGTGGCCGCCGCCACTGCCGGCAACCTGGTCAAGTGCCAGCTGGAGATGGGCTCCAAGAATGCCCTGATCGTGGCCGACGATGCCGATCTGGACCTGGCCGTAGAAGCCGCCTATGCCGGCGCCTATTCCGGCACGGGGCAGAAGTGCACGGCCTCCTCGCGGCTGATCGTCACCGAGACGGTGCATGATGCTTTCGTCGAGAAGCTGGTCGCCAAATTGAAGACCATTCGCGTCGGCCATGCGCTGGAAGACGGCGTGCAGATGGGCCCGGCGGTGGATGCCCGCCAGTTGGAGTCGAATCTGGCCTGGGTATCCCGCGCTCAGCAGGATGGCGCCTACCTGGCCTTCGGCGGCGAGCGCGTCGAAT
The DNA here is from genome assembly GCF_029081005.1 of Halomonas elongata. Taxonomy (GTDB): domain Bacteria; phylum Pseudomonadota; class Gammaproteobacteria; order Pseudomonadales; family Halomonadaceae; genus Halomonas; species Halomonas elongata_B. Next base: position 50,412 of record NZ_JAJQTQ010000014.1, read on the forward strand.
GCGACACCGACGGCTATTTCATGGCGCCGACCCTGTTCACCGAGACCACCAATGACATGGCGGTCAATCGTGAAGAAGTCTTCGGGCCGATTGCCAGCGTGATCAAGGTGCGCGATTACGAAGAGGCCATCAACACCCTGAATGACACCCAGTTCGGCCTCACCGCGGGCATCATCACCGACTCCCTCAAGCTGGCCAACGACTTCAAGGCCCGCGCCGAGACCGGTTGTGTGATGGTCAACCTGGCCACCGCCGGCACGGACTACCATGTGCCCTTCGGCGGCCGCAAGAACTCCAGCTTCGGCCCCCGCGAGCAGGGTCGCTATGCCCGCGAGTTCTACACCGTGGTCAAGACCAGCTACGTCAAGCTGCAATAAACCGCTCCGAGGAGGCCAACATGTCGCAGGAAAGACTGATCATCGACGGCCTGCAGTACTCCAACTGGTCGCGGGAAATTTTCGAGCAGATGCGCGAGGGCGGTGTGGACGCCGTCCACGCGACCCTGGTGTACCACGAGAACATTCGGGAAACCCTGCTGCGCATGGGCGAATGGAACCGCCGCTTCGAGGCGCATGATGACCTCATCATGCCGGTCCGCGAGGCCGGTGATATCGAGCGGGCGCGTCAGGCGGGCAAGGTGGGTATCTTCTTCGGCGCCCAGAACTGCTCGCCCATCGAGGATGACATCGACATGGTCGCGCTGATGCGCGACCTGGGGCTGCTGATCATGCAGCTGACCTACAACAACCAGAGCCTGCTGGCCTGTGGCTGCTACGAGAGTGACGACAGCGGCATCACCCGCTTCGGCCGCCAGGTCATCCGCGAGATGAACCGCGTGGGCATGATCATCGACATGTCGCACAGTGCCGAACGCTCGACCCTGGAGGCCGTGGAGCTCTCCGAGCAACCGGTCATCATCTCCCACGCCAACCCGAGCTTCTTTCGCGACGCCAAGCGCAACAAGTCGGACCGGGTGCTCGAGGCGATTGCCGAGTCGGGCGGCCTGCTCGGCTTTTCGGCCTACCCCTTCCACCTGAAGAACGGGCCGGACTGCAGCCTCGAGGACTATTGCGACATGATCGCGCGCACCGCCGACCTGATGGGTATCGAGCACCTCGGCATCGGCACCGACCTGTGCCAGGGGCAACCCACCTCGGTGCTGGAATGGATGCGCAACGGCCGCTGGTCGCGCGACATGGACTACGGCGAAGGCAGCCAGCACAACGCCGGCTGGCCCGAGCCGCTGGCCTGGCTGCGCGACAATCGCGACTTCCCCAACCTGATCGACGGACTGCGCCGGCGTGGCTTCGATGAGGCATCGATCGATCGCATCATGGGGCAGAACTGGCTGGAGCTGCTGCAAGGTACCGCGGTCCCCGCCTCGACGGCCGGGGCCGTGGCCTGACAGCTCCGACCACAGAACATCGCCTGCTTGACTGACAACAACAAGGGCCCAGGCCCGACAGCAAAGGGCAACGAAGATGACACGAGACAACGCCAAGACTCACGACACCACGTCCGCCTCGCCATGCCGGCTGGGCGACCCCATCGTGCTGACACTCAGCATCGGCTTCATTCTGCTGTTCGTCGGCCTGTCACTGTATGACATCGAGATGGTCGCCAACGCCATCGGCAACGGCTTCGCCTGGACGGCGCGTACCCTGGGCGCCTACTTCCAGTTGCTGCTGCTGATCACCTTCTTCGTGGCCATGGGCGTGGCCTTCGCGCCGGCGGCCAGCGCCAAGATCGGCAATCTCGACAAGCCCGAACTGAGCACCTTCAAGTGGCTCTCGATCATCATGTGTACCCTGCTGGCCGGCGGTGGCGTCTTCTTCGCCGCCGGCGAGCCGGTCTATCACTTCGTGGTCACGCCGCCGGCCTTCTCCACCGAGGCCGGCACCCCCGAGGCCGTCGCCGGCGCCCTGGCCCAGTCGTTCATGCACTGGGGTTTTCTGGCCTGGGCCGTGCTCGGCTCGCTGACCGCCGTGGTGCTGGCCCATGCCCATTATGACAAGGGGCAGCCGCTGCAGCCGCGCACCCTGCTCTATCCGGTGCTGGGCGAACGCATCATGAGCGGCTGGTTCGGTGGCGTGATCGATGCGCTGTGCGTGATCGCCGTGGTCGCCGGCACCGTCGGCCCCATCGGCTTTCTGGCCACCCAGGTCAGCTTCGGCCTGCATGACCTGTTCGGCATGGCGGAAGGCTTCGCCACCCAGTTGATCGTGCTGGCCGCCCTGGCCACGATCTATGTCACTTCGGCCATGACCGGCATTCAGCGAGGCATCCAGATCCTCAGCCGCTTCAATGTCTTCCTGGCCCTGGCCATCGCCGCGGTCATCTTCGTGTTCGGGCCCACACTCTTCCTGACCAATGCCTTCACCCAGGGCTTCGGTACCTATCTGACGTCCTTCTTCACCATGGCCACCATGACCGCCGAGACCGCGCCGGCCTGGTGGATGCAATGGTGGACAGTGTTCTTCTTCGCCTGGTTCATCGGCTATGGTCCGCTGATGGCCATCTTCGTGGCGCGCATCTCGCGTGGCCGCACCATCCGCCAGATGATCCTGGCCGTGGCGGTCATGGCCCCGATCGCCACCACGGTCTGGTTCACCCTGCTGGGCGGCTCGGGGATTCATTACCAGCTCACCGGCGCCATCGACCTCACCGAGGCACTGAACAACTTCCAGTTCGATGTCGCCACCCTGACCGTGGCCCAGGCCCTGCCCGGTGGTACCGTCATGGCCCTGGCGATTCTGCTGCTGACGACCATCTTCGTGGCTACCACCGGCGACTCCATGAGCTATGCGATTGCCGTCGTAGGCTCCGGGCATGATGAACCCAATGCCCTGGTACGCGCTTTCTGGGGCATCGCCATGGCGCTCATGGCGGGCATCCTGCTGTACATGGGAGCCGGCCAGATCAGCGTGCTGCAGCAGTTCATCGTGCTTACCGCCATTCCCGTCTCCCTGGTACTGCTGCCCTCCCTGTGGACCGGGCCACAGGCCGCCTATGCCATGGCGAGGGCTCAGGGCCTTTCCACTCGACGCGTGCTGGACCATGACCATGCTTGACGTCACCACTCACGGCGCCACCCCGGTGGCGCTGCGCCCTGCCGACGAAGCGATGACACTCGAGCGTCTGGGCAGCCTGCATGCCAGCCGTCTGAGCTTCGTGCGCAGCCTGGTGCGCCAGATGGCGCGCCAGCGCTGGCAGGTGAGCTGCGCGCGTTTCGATCTGGATGCAGCCGGTCATGGCGTGGCCATCTACCGTCTGCAGACACCTCAGGGCCGCTACCACGGCGTGATCTTCTCCCAGCACCTGGAGCCCGAACAGCGCTCCGATCGGGTTATCGCCCAGGCCTGGGACGTGACCTTCGGCCTGGTGGAAGGCGATGTGGACGAGGGGCTGCTCGAGCAAATGGCCGCCAATGTGCCTCTGCAGGAAGCCGGCCGGCAGCACCCGCGCCTGCTGGTGCTGTCACGCGCCAATCGCAGCCTGCGCAATTTCGCGCATTTCGTCGACGCCCTGTCCAGCGGCCGCCAGCCCGACCCCGGCCAGATCACGCGAGTCGGCTATCTCTACCGGACCACCGCCGTCTACGGCAATGGCAAGTTCGGCATCGCCGACTTCGTGCGCCTGCAGAACAACGCCGACTTCCATCGCCCCTTCTCGGCGCAGATGATGGCGGTCTACCTGCTGCGTCATTTCTCCATTCAGCAGGTCGAGCATATTGCCTGTCACCAGGCCCCCGGCGACGCCGTGCCCTTGGCCAGCGAACTGCGTCGCTACCTGGGCATCGGCAACTCCACCGGGCTCGGCATGGCCCCCTTCCTGATCAATCACCCGCAGTTGGTCCAGCAGTGGGTGACCTGCCGCGAAAGCGCCCTGATGACCGCCTTGCGCCAGGCCCCGGATGAAAACCGGCGCCAGCGACTCCTGGTACTGACGCGGCGCGCCATGCGACATTTCAAGCAGACCGTCACCGAAGACACCGAACAGGGCGTGCGCAATGCACAGACCGTGGCGGCCCTGCCGCAAGTCATCGCCTGGCTCGAAGAAATGCCGCTGGAGGACGACCTCTGGCAACAGCTGACCGCCTGGAGTGCTCGCACTTTACCGTTCGAGACCCAGGAGCTGATTCATACGCTACTGATCGAACTCTACCCGGAGCGGGTCGACTATCTGGAAGACCAGATGGGCGTCATCGAGCGCCTGGAAATGACCCCGGACATGCCCCTGGTGCGACTCAAGCAGTTGATCGAGACCCGCTACGACTGGGCCCTGAACGAGGACTTCAAGACCCCGGAAGCCCGCTACTGGTTCTGGTATCGCTCGGTGGAAAAGGAAGAACCCCGGCTGGGCGTGCGCGACCAGGAGCCGGGTGCCGAGAAGGAGCTTCATCTGGCCATTGCCCCGCGGGTACAGCACACCCATGGCGTGTTGAGCGAGTTTCTCGAGGCCAACCCCCGGGCGCTGGTGGTCGAGTTCCTGATCGCCCATCCGCGTCACAAGGATATCGTGCGTCGCATCCAGACCATGGTGGATACGGCCTACGGCGAGATTCGCGCCAACCTCTGGCATCGCGACATGAAGCCCATGCATCTGCTGCGTACCAAGCTGTCGTTCTTCGGCGCCAGCCGCTTCGACCCCAAGTCGGACCGCTGGGTGCGCATCACCCTGTTTCAGGGCGCTCCCCTGGTCGAGGAGCTGAATGCCGAGTCCCACGACCTCCAGGACTTCGATGACTGGAGCTTCCCGCTGGAACCCGAGTCACCGGGAGAGACCGCCATGGCCCGCTGACACGGGCCCGCAAACGGATAGACCACTCTGCAGGGGAACCAACATGAAGGCATCCTACAACGAGCTGCAGGGCCTGTGCCTCAAAGCCTTCATCGGCATGGGCTTCGAGGAAGGCGACGCCGCCGACGCGGCGGACATGGTCGCCTGGATGCAGTGTTTCGGTCTCGGCGGCCTGGCCGCCCTCAGTCGCGGCCTCGACTTCCTGCTCGAGGATGACCCCGATGACCTGCCCAGCGTGCTCTATCAGGATGGCGACCTGGCGGTCATCGACGGTCATGGCCAGAGCGTGCTGCGCAGTTCCACCCTGTCGCTGGAGCTCGGCTTCGCCAAGGCACGGGCACGCGGCTTGGCGGTCATCAAGGTTCGCCACTGTCACAACCGCCAGTTGATCATGGGCTACCTGGCACGACTGGCCGGACGCGGCATGAACGTCACCGCCTTCTGGCGCAACGCCCAACAACCGCTGACCGAACAGGTCGTCGGCTTTCGCGCCAACAGTGCGGTCCCGGAGATCCGCGTCTATGCCGTGCAGGAAATACCGGAAGAGAACGAACCCAACAATGCCATCACCATTGTCATGGCCAACCATGTCGACTTGCTGCCGGCCATGCGCTCGGACTATCGGTACGACCTGCTGGCTCACCACGACGAATCCACCCTGCTGGCCAGCCGCCATCAATCCCTGACGGAAGGCATCGAGGTGGATGAAACCGTCTGGGCGCGCCTCAAGCACCTGGCCAGCCGCATGCTGGTGGAAGCCACCGACGCCTCGCGGGAAGGCGCCGGCGCCAGTTATCAGGACAACGACTGAGTCACAATGCCCCGCTCAACAGGCGGAGCGGTACTCATATCAAGACGGGAAGGAGAACTGCGCGCCTTCTCGCACCCCGGCCGATGGCCAGCGCTGGGTAACGGTCTTGCGCTTGGTGTAGAACCGCACGGCATCCGGGCCGTAGGCGGCGAGGTAGCCGAACAGCGAGCGCTTCCAGCCACCGAAGCTGTGGTAGGAGACCGGCACCGGCAGCGGCACATTGATGCCGACCATGCCGACCTGAATGCGGTCGCTGAAGTAACGCGCCGCTTCACCGTCGCGGGTGTAGATGCAGGTGCCATTGCCGTACTCGTGATCGTCGATCAACTGCATGGCATCTTCCATGGAGTCGACGCGCACCACCAGCAGCACCGGGCCGAAGATTTCTTCCTGGTAGCAGGTCATCTCGGGGGTGACGTTGTCGATCAGGGTGCCGCCCACGTAGAAGCCGTCCTCATGGCCGGGTACCTGCACGCCACGACCATCGACCACGATCCTGGCGCCCTGCTGCTCGGCACTGTCGATATAGCCGCAGACCTTCTCCTGATGGGCCCTGGTGATCACCGGGCCGAAGTCGTTCTCGGCGTCGTGGAAGGGGCCGACCTTGAGGGACGTCATCTGCTCCTGCATCTTGCCGATCATGGCGTCGGCCGCCTCGTCGCCCACGGCCACGGCCACCGACAGCGCCATGCAGCGTTCGCCGGAGGAGCCGAAGGCGGCCCCGGTCAGGGAATTGACCACATTATCCATGTCAGCATCGGGCATCACGATGGCATGGTTCTTGGCGCCGCCCAGGGCCTGGCAGCGCTTGCCGTTGGCACTGGCACGCTGGTAGATGGTTTCGGCGATCGGTGTGGAGCCGACGAAGCTGACGGCCTGCACGCGGGCATCGTCGAGTAGGGTGTCGACGGCTTCCTTGTCACCATTGACGACGTTGAGCACACCGGCGGGCAGCCCCGCCTCGAGCGCCAGCTCGGCGATATAGAGCGCCGAGGTCGGGTCGCGTTCGGAGGGCTTGAGCACGAAGGTGTTGCCGCAGGCGATGGCCATCGGATACATCCACAGCGGTACCATCGCCGGGAAGTTGAACGGCGTGATGCCGGCGACCACGCCCAGCGGCTGGAATTCGCTCCAGGAGTCGATGTTGGGACCGACGTTCTTGCTGTGCTCGCCCTTGAGCAGTTGCGGCGCGCCGCAGGCATATTCGACGTTCTCGATGCCGCGCTGCAGTTCGCCCTTGGCATCGTGGACGATCTTGCCGTGCTCCTGGCCGATCAGCCGGGCGATCTCGTCGGCGTTCTGCTCCAGCAGCTGCTTGAAGTTGAACATCACGCGAGCGCGCTTGGCGGGCGGCGTGCTGCTCCAGGCCGGATAGGCGGCCTCGGCGGCAGCGATGGCATCCTCGACGGTGGCCTTGCTGGCCAGGCTCACCTGGCCGCCGATCTCGCCGGTGGAGGGATTGAAGATATCCTGAGTGCGCCCTTCACCGGCGACGCGTGAGCCGTTGATCAGATGGCCGAGTGTGGTCATGTGTATCCTCTCTGAGGGAGTGTTACAGATTGAGCTTATTAGCCCTGTAATGTGGTCGGCATTGACGGAGTACTCGGGGCTGATCCGTCGACGGGACTGCGAGGAGGCGCCGTGAACCCTTCCATGGGGGCTACTTTTGCCATCCATGGCAAAAGACCTCCTCTCCGCCCCGTCCCCGGCGCCCCTCGTTTTCCACCACGACTGTGCCGTTCAGTCCAGCTCACCGAGCGCGTCGCCCAGTGCGTTGATAAGCCGGTCGATTTCCTCGCGCTCGACGATGAACGGCAGGCCGAGCTGGATGGTGTCGCCGCCATAGCGCACATAGAAGCCTTTCTCCCAGCACTTCATGGCGATCTCGAAGGGGCGTCGTGCCGGTTCGCCGGGATAGGGCTCGATCTGCAGGGCGCCGGCAAGACCGTAGTTGCGGATGTCGCTGACATAACGCGCCCCCTTGAGGCCGTGCAGCGCCTCTTCGAAGACCGGGCTCATCTCGCGAACGCGCTCGATCAGGCGGTCGTTCTCGAGCACGTCCAGCGCGGCCATGGCGGCGGCGCAGGCCACCGGATGACCCGAATAGGTATAGCCATGGGGCAGCTCGAGCATGTAGTCGGGGCCGCCCTGCTCCATGAAGGTCTGATAGATCTCGTCGCGCACGATGACCCCGCCCATGGGCACGGCGCCATTGGTCAACTGCTTGGCGACGTTGAGGATATCCGGCACCACGCCGAACTCCTCGGCGCCGGTCATCGACCCCATGCGGCCGAAGCCGGTGATGACCTCGTCGAAGATCAACAGGATGTCGTGCTGGTCGCAGATCTCGCGCAGACGCTCGAGGTAGCCCTTGGGCGGTGGAATCACCCCGGCCGAGCCGGCCAGTGGTTCGACGATCACCGCGGCGATATTGGAAGCATCGTGCAGAGCGATCAGTTCCAGCAGCTCATCGGCCTGGTCGGCACCGCGCTCGGGCATGCCTCGCGTGAAGGCATTGTCCTTCAGCAGCGTATGGGGCAGATGGTCGGCATCGACCCCCTGGCCGAAGAGCACGCGATTGGCCCCGATGCCCCCCAGGCTGATGCCCCCGAAGTTGACGCCATGGTAGCCCTTGGCACGCCCGATCAGCTTGGTCTTGCTCGGCTTGCCCTTCTTGCGCCAGTAGGCCCGCGCGATCTTCAAAGACGTATCGGCACTCTCGGAACCGGAGCCGGTGAAAAAGACATGATCCAGACCGGCGGGGGTCAGTCCTCGAAGGCGATGCGCCAGTTCGAAGGCCTTGGGATGACCGAACTGGAAGGCCGGAGAATAGTCCAGCTCGCCAAGCTGGCGGCTGACCGCCTCGGTGATTTCCGGGCGACAGTGGCCGGCACCGCAGGTCCAGAGACCGGAGAGGCCATCGTAGATGCGTCGCCCCTCGGCATCCGTCAGGTAACTGCCCTCGGCGCCGACGATGATACGCGGGTCGCGCTTGAACTGGCGATTGCCCGTGTAGGGCATCCAGTAGGCATCCAGTTGCTCCGGGCTCAGCCCGGCGGTCCGGGCAAGGTTTTGATCCGACATGACGACACCCTCTCGTGAGTCACCTTGATGGAGGTTCTGCCAAGCAGGCTAGTCCTGCCTAATGATCAATTAAACCTAGATATATTTAATTTCCCGTAAGCCATGAGTTAACTTTAAGCAGCCCCGTTGCTAGTCGAGGAGCAGGAAACGATGTCACGCCGTAAAGAGGCGCTGGGTGGTCAAGTGAGTGATGCCGACCTTCGCCTGCTGAGGATCTATCGCAAAGTCGTGGAATGTGGCGGGTTTTCCGCCGCGGAAGTGGAGCTGAACATCAGCCGCGCCGCCATCAGCATGGCCATGAACGACCTGGAAACACGCTTCGGCCTGCGCCTGTGCCAACGGGGGCGCGGCGGTTTCGCCCTGACCGACGAGGGCACCGAGGTGTATGAGGCCACCCTGCAGCTCCTGGCCTCGGTGGAAGGCTTCCGCACCCGGGTCAATGGCCTGCATGCCCGTCTCAAGGGCGAGCTCAACATCGGCATCACCGACAACCTCGTGACCATGCCCGAGATGCTGATCACCGACGCCCTGAGTGCACTCAAGGAGCGCGGTCCTGACGTGCGCATCAATATCCGCATGATACCGCCCAACGACATCGAACTGGCCGTGCTGGATGGACGACTGCATACCGGCGTGATTCCGACGCTCAAGCCCCTGCCGGGGTTGCAGTATCGCTCGCTCTATCAGGAAGCCTCGCAGCTCTACTGTGCCTCGGGGCACCCTCTCTTCGAGACAGAGCACGTGACCGAGGCACAATTGGCACGGTGCGATGCCATCGTGCCCGCCTATGCCCAGACACCGGATGTCAAGGCGCTTCACGAACCCCTCAAGGCCGCCGCTTCGGCCACCGACCGTGAAGGCATCGCCTTTCTGATCCTTTCCGGCCGTTACCTTGGCTACCTGCCGACCCACTACGCCGAACGTTGGGTACGCGACGGCCGAATGCGTGCCCTGAATCCTCGGCAGTATCACTACCTCACCCACTACAGTGCCATCACCCGCAAGGGAGCCCCGCCCAACCTGGTACTGGAGAGCTACCTCGAGGAACTGGAACGTCTGTCACGACAATCAGATGCGCAGCATGGAGACCGGACGACAGCCTCAAACGAGTCGCACTGATCGTCATCCTGGCCCTATCGCGACCCGCTGGTCGGGTGCGCTGGACAAACGCCAAGACGTCGGCATGGTCCCAAGCAGGCCGCTGAATGTATGAAAACTACGTCTTTTGCCCCTTGATGTGCCGAAACACCCGACCCACATTGGTAAAAGTACGCAAGCAAACCGTAAATCACATAATCTGTCAGCACATCAACCATAGCGTCGGTGCCCCCAGGCATCGTCGCTACCCGGGTGTCGCCACCCACGAGTCGACATCCCACAGCACGGAGCGAACATGAGCAGCCAACAACCCCTCCCCAATCCCGGCCTCGGCACCTATCGCCTGGAAGGCGACACCGTGCGTCGCGTCATCGATACCGCCCTGAAGCTGGGCTATCGCCATATCGACACGGCCCAGTTCTATGACAACGAGGCCGACGTCGGCGCCGCCATTGCCGCGAGCGAGGTGCCCCGCGAGGACATCTTCCTGACCACCAAGGTCTGGTTCGACCGGCTGCAGCCGACCGATTTCAAGGCCAGTGTCGACGAGAGCCTCGAGAAGCTCGGCACCGAGTACGTCGATCTGCTGCTGATCCACTGGCCCTCGCCCGGCGACGAGGTGCCGATGGCCGACTACCTGACGGCCCTGAGCGAGGTCCAGCGGGCCGGCAAGACTCGTCATATCGGCGTTTCCAATTTCACCCGGGCACAGATCGACCAGGCCATGGACATCCTCGGTGCCGGCACCCTGCTGACTAACCAGATCGAGGTGCACCCCTTCCTGCAGAACCGCAACCTGGTGGCACATTGCCAGAGCCACGACATTGCCGTGACGGCCTTCATGCCGCTGGCGGTAGGCAAAGTGATGGAAGATGCCACCCTGCAGCGCATCGCCGAGGCCCATGACGCCACGCCGGCACAGGTGGCCATCGCCTGGCTGAACCAGCTGGACATCGTCACTTTCCCATCCTCCACCAAGGAGACCAACCTCAAGCGCAATATCGAGGCCCTGGACATCACCCTGAGCGACGAGGAAATGGCCGAGATCGCCACTCTCGATCGCGGCGAACGCATCGCCAACCCCGAAATCGCCCCCGCCTGGGACCAGTAACGCACGCACATTGCACCTTCCCGGCCTGGCAGTTTCCCGGCTGTGAAGCTGCCAGGTGAACTGCGCAATTATGTCCAAGCCCTGGCGGCCGAGTGGCGCTACAGTGGTGGCGTAAAGGGCACAGACGCCGCCCGAGGAGGTGCGACCGTGACGCAACAGAGCCAGTTTCGCTTCACCAGAAGCCGGCATGTGCCAGGGCTCACCATGCTGCGCGCCGCGATGAGCGACTTCAGCTATGATCGCCACGCCCACGAGGAGTATGCCTTCGGCGTGACCCTGGCCGGGCGCCAGGACTTCTTCAGCGGCGGCGAGTATCACCGCAGCCGCCCGGGCACCATCATCGAGTTCAATCCGGATGAAGTGCACGACGGCCAGGCCGGGGGCAACGCTACCCTCGACTATGTGATGCTCTACGCCGACCCGGCACAACTCGCGCCGCTGTTCGCCAGCGCAGCGGGACGGGAAGGCGCCAGCCACTTTCGTGCCGCCGAGACGCTGATTCATGACGGTACGCTGCGTGGCGAGATCCTCGACCTTGCCAGACGAATCGATACCGATACGGGCAGCCGCATCGACCAGGAGTACGCGCTCTACCGGATCGCCGCCCGACTGGTCCAGCGGACCGGCAACCTGGATGAGGAAGTGTCCACGGGGCGCACCGACAAGTTGCTGGAGTGGGCGAAGGCGTTCATCCATGCCCACTCCGAGCATGACCTTTCCCTCGAGGACATCAGCCAGGCGGCCCACCTCTCCAAGTATCATTTCCTGCGGCTGTTCCGACGACAGTTCGGCATCACCCCGCACCAGTACGTGCTCAACTGTCGCATCAACGCCGCCCGCACGGCCCTCGATGCGGGCCACGAGCTCAACGACGTGGTCGACCGCTACGGCTTCGCCGACCTGAGCCACTTCAACCGTCGCTTCAAGCGCATCTACGGCATGACGCCGAGACAGTACCAGCGCAACGTCACAGCCTGACCGGACCCCATCATGATCGAGATCCTCGCCTATGCCATTGGCGTGATGTACACGCCTGGGCCCGTGAACCTGTTTGCCTTGAATTCCGGCCTGAACGGTCGCTTCACCTCATCACTGGGGTTCTTCACCGGTGTCGGCACGGCCATGCTGCTGTTGTTGCTGCTGTTCGGCTGGGTGGGTGCGCGCTGGGTGCGCGGCGATGCCCTGCTGGTGATCAGCGCCCTGGGATGCGCCTATATCGCCTATCTGGCCCTCAAGGTCATGCGATCCGACGTCAGCATCGACGGAACGTCCCGAGGCACCCGACTACGCTTTCGCGATGGCCTGGTCATGCAGTTGATGAACCCCAAGGGGCTGCTGGCCACCCTGCCCATCGCGACACTCCAGTTTCCTCATGCAGGCATCGAAGGGCCCGCACTGCTGTTCGCTTCTCTGGGCCTTGCGGTGCTGGCCGCCGGCGCCCCCGGCAGTTATGCCCTGGCGGGCTTCCTGGCCGGCCGACGCCTCGGGAATCCGCGCGTCTTCAAGACTCTCAATCTGGTCATGGCGGTCCTGCTGATCGGCGTGGCAGGCTCGATCGGCTACGAGCATGTCTACCTGCCGTTGAACGCTTGAGAGGGCTCGCCGGGCATCGCCCTCACGACATGTCGCGCTGCTTGCGCGCCTTGTTGCGCCGATAAAGGCGCACCAGGGCAATCCACAGGGCGGCTACCACCATGCCCGCCAGGGTCCAGCCCTGCCAGACACGCGCCGCATCGCCCATCACGGTTTCCAGGGTGATGATGAGGATGAAGCCCAGGGCCTGGCTGGCGATGGCCAGGGCGCGGAGGGTGTCGAAGGCCGTTTTTGCCATGAGTGCTCCCGCTGGATGACAGCCCCGCCTGCCGGCAGTAGGCTTGGCGAAACGAATCCGCCAAGTGTAACCGGTCCGGCGCGGTGCGCCGACCCTTGACCCGGAAGCCCGAACCACGCCATGGATGCCATCGCCCTGGGGCCCGTGCTGATCCCCCTGCCACGCCTCTACGCCCTCGCCGTTACCCTCGTGTTGCTGGCGCTCAGCGCCTTCCTGCTGGGGCTCCCCAGGCAACGCCATGTGCGCTGGTTCAATGGCCTGCTCATCGTCTGGCTGGTGGCGGCCCGGCTCGGCCATATCGCCCTGCATCCGGCGGCCTATGTCGAAGCGCCACTGGACATCCTCAAGTTCTGGCAGCCCGGCTTCCAGGGCGTGATCGGGCTGCTGGCGGCACTGGCCTGGACGCTCTGGTCGCTGCGCGACCGAATCGGCGCCCTGCTCGGTGCCACGGGGCTGACGATCGGCGCCTCGCTGCTGTGGCTGGCGCTGACGGCACTGGCACCGCTGGGCGGCGGCATGGCCTTGCGTCAGTTGCCCGACATCACCCTGGAAAACCTGGAGGGAGAAAGCGTCGAGCTGGCATCCTTGACCGGTGAGAGGGTGCTGATCAACCTCTGGGCCACCTGGTGCCCGCCCTGTCGGCGAGAGATGCCGCTGCTCGACGAAGTCGACGAGCGCGAGGACGTCACCGTGGTGGTCGTCAACCAGGGCGAGGACCTGCTGCCGGTGGTGCGCTACCTCGATGATCACGACCTCGCCTTCGAGCATGCCCTGCTCGACCCCCGACAAGCCCTGATGGTCGAGAGCGAGTCGCCGGGGCTGCCCACCACCCTGCTGTTCGACGCCGAGGGCCGCGGCGTGACCCAGCATGTCGGCGAGCTCACCCGCGCCATCCTGGACGACTGGCTGGCGTCGCGCTGAACGCCACTCGGGAGGCTTAAGCCATGGACCGCTTTGCTGTAAGATACCGCGCCCTGTATCTCGCGGCCCTGTCCTATTCATCGTGGCCGCGACGCGAGACATGATCCCTAGCATCCCGAGGCACCATGAGCGACTTTTCCCCCGGCCAACGCTGGATCAGCGACGGCGAGGCCGAACTCGGCCTGGGCACCATCCTCAACTGCGATAACCGCAGCGTCACCGTCCTCTTCGGCGCCAGCCAGGAAACCCGCACCTACAGCAACCGGCAGGCTCCCCTGACCCGCGTGGTCTTCGGTAGCGGCGACCGTATCCAGTCCGCCGACGGCTGGCACATGACCGTCGACGACAGCAAGGAAACCCATGGCCTGATCACCTATATCGGCGAGAGTGAGCAGGGCGAGCTCTGCGAGCTGCCCGAGGCCAAGCTCGCCGATACCATGCAGTTCGATCAGGCCAGGGATCGCCTGCTGACCGGTCAGGTCGACCGCAACGACTGGTTCGACCTGCGTTTCAGGACTCTGCATCACCATCACCGCGTCGAGCAGAACCCCGCCCTGGGCCTGGCCGGTCCCCGTGTCGACCTGATTCCCCACCAGCTCTACATCGCCGACGAGGTCGCTCGTCGGCCGTCGCCGCGAGTGCTGCTGGCCGATGAAGTCGGGCTGGGCAAGACCATCGAGGCCGGCCTGATTCTGCATCGACTGCTGCTAACCGGCCGCGCCGAACGCGCGCTGATCCTGGTGCCGGCCAGCCTTACCCATCAGTGGCTGGTGGAGTTGCTGCGCCGCTTCTCGCTGGAGGTCACCCTGCTGGACGAGCAGCAGTGCGAGGCCCATGGCGACGCCAATCCCTTCGAGGCTGGCCAGTTGATCCTGGCCAGCCAGGACTGGCTGTTCGCCGACCCGCACCGCCAGTCCCAGGCCGAGGCCTGCGACTGGGACCTGCTGATCGTCGACGAGGCCCATCATCTGGAGTGGTCCGAGGAACGGGTCGGCCCCGGTTATGCCTGTGTGGAACGCCTCGCCGGCAGCGTGCCCGGCATGCTGCTGCTGACCGCCACACCCGAGCAGATGGGCCAGGAGAGCCACTTCACGCGGCTGCGCCTGCTCGACCCGGATCGTTACCACAGCCTGGCCGACTTCCAGGAAGAGGAACGCCACTATATCGAGGTCGCCGAGGCCATCGACGCCCTGGAGCGCCTGCCCGGTCGAGAAGAGGATCAGCAGCGGGTCGCCGCGGTCATCCACGAAGGCGACAGCCAGGCCCTGCTGCAGACCCTGTCTTCGACGGAAAGCGACGCGGTACAACGCGATGCCGCCCGGGATCAGCTGCGCGACCAGTTGCTGGATCGCCATGGCACCGGCCGGGTGATGTTCCGCAACAGCCGGCGCCACGTCGGCGGCTTCCCCGAACGTCGCCTGCATGTCGAGCACCTCGAGCCACCCGCCGCCTACCGCCGTGTCCTGCGTCGCCTCGAGCGCGACGAGGACTATCTGGACGAATTGCTCATCGAGAGCGGCCTCGATCACCCCGAGGTGCTCGTCTACCTGGATACCATGTACCAGGCGCTGGCCAACGATCCCCTGAATGCCGAGCCCTGGTGGCAGATCGATCCCCGGGTGACCTGGCTGCTCGAACGCCTGACCGACCTCGGCGACGACAAGGTGCTGGTGATCGCCCATGATCGCGAGACCGCCATCGGCCTGTCCGAGGGGCTTCGCGTGCTGGGCGGCATGCATGCCCCGGTGTTCCACGAGGGACTGTCACTGGTGGAACGCGACCGGGCCGCGGCCGCCTTCGCCGATGAGGAAGAGGGCTGCCAGGTGCTGGTGTGCTCGGAGATTGGCTCGGAAGGCCGCAACTTCCAGTTCTGCCATCACCTGGTGATGTTCGACCTGCCGCTGCACCCCGACCAGCTGGAGCAACGCATCGGCCGCCTCGACCGGATCGGCCAGCAGCATCCCATCGAACTGCATGTGCCGGTGTTCGCGAACAGTCCCGGCGAGCGCCTGCTGCGCTGGTACCGCGACGGCATGGACGCCTTCAGTGCCCCCCATGGCCTCGGCAGTGATATCTACGCCGCCTTCGGCGACGCCCTGGCCGACGCCTTGCTCGATGAAGACGCCCTCGAGGAAGTCATCGACGAGACCCGGAGTCTCTTCACGTCTCGGCTGGCCGAGCGTGACGCCGGCCGCAACCGGCTGCTGGAGCTCAACGCCTGCCGTCACGAGCGCGCCGAGGCGGTCGCCTCGTCGATCCACGAGCTGGATACCGATCGCGCCCTGCGCCGCTATATCGACCAGGCCCTGGACATCTTCGGCATCGACAGCCAGGACCTGGGTGGCGATATCCAGCTCCTGCAACCCAGCCCGCAGATGCTCGATGGCCTGCCCGGCCTGGTCAAGGGCGAGGAAGGCTTCTCGGCGACCTTCTCCCGGGAGCGGGCCCTGGCTCGCGACGATGTCCAGCATCTCAGCTGGGAACACCCGCTGACCCGCGAGATGATGGCCCGCATCCTCGAGGGCTCCATGGGCAACACCGCCCTGGCACTGCTCAAGCATCCCTCGATTCCCGGCGGCCGCCTGATGGCCGAGCTGGTCTTCCGCACCCATTGCCCGGCGCCCAAGCGGCTGCATCTCAACCGCTTCCTGCCGCCCACGGCGGTTCGCGTATTGCTGGACGAGTCCGGCGCCAATCTCACCGACAAGATCTCCTTCAGCGGCCTGTCGAAGAACCTGAACAAGGTCAAGAAGGCGGTGGCTCGCGACCTGATCAAGAGCCGCCACGACCAGCTGCGCGAATTGCTCGACCGCGCCGAGACCGAGGCCGAGCGTGAACTGCCGAGCATCGTCGAGGCCGCCCAGGACCGCATGCGTACTACCCTCGACGCCGAACTGGCACGTCTGGAGGCCCTGGCGCAGCGCAACCCTTCGGTGCGCGAGGACGAGCTGACCGCCCTGCGCGACGAACGCGCCACTCTGGATGCCGCCATCGACGCCACCCGGCTGCGCCTCGACGCCGTGCGTGTCATCGTCACCGTGGACCAGGACGACCGCTAGACGGCAAGGCACGAGCGCCGGACCTCACAGGTACGGCGCTCAGTGACGTCCGGTCAGGTCCGGATCGACAACTCAACGAGCATCCTTGATATTGATTCGATCACTCCTGCTCCACTCGAGATTCCGAAGGAGGCCGCCATGCTCGACGATACCGACATGACCCACCTGCGCCGTTGTGTGGCGCTGGCGACCGAGGCGCTCGACCACGGCGACGAGCCCTTCGGCAGCGTGCTGGTCGACGCCGATGGCGAGGTGCTGGCCGAGGATCGCAACCGCATCGCCGGTGGCGATTCGACGCGTCATCCGGAATTCGCCCTGGCGCGCTGGGCCGCCGAGCACCTGCCCCCCGACGCCCGTGCCGCCACCACCGTCTACACCTCCGGCGAACATTGCCCGATGTGCGCTGCCGCCCACGCCTGGGTCGGTCTGGGACGTATCGTCTACGCCAGCTCCTCGGCGCAGCTCACCGCCTGGCTGAACGAATGGGGAATCACCCCGCCGCCGGTGCGGCCGCTGCCGATCCAGGAGATCGCGCCGGATATCGAGGTCGATGGCCCGGCTCCCGGCCTGGACGACGAGGTCAAGGCCCTGCAACGGCGCTGCCACACCTGACCCTCTTTCACGACGGAGATCTCTCCCATGTCACTGGATGACGCCGTCACCCTCGCCCGATGATGTCATCCAGCGCCTCGGCCAGGGTCGGGAAGCGGAAGGTGAAGCCCGCCTGTTCGAAGCGCCGGGGCCGCATGTCGGCACCGGTCAGCAACAGCCGCGACATTTCGCCGAACACGCTTTCCAGCAACCAGGCCGGCACGGGCAGCAAGGTGGGCCGTTTCAGGTGCTGCGCCAGTTGCCGCGTGAACTCGGCATTGGTCACCGGCTGCGGCGCACTGCCATTGAAGACGCCCTCGTGGGCTTCGTGTTCGAGCAGGAAGACGATCATCCGCACCAGATCCTGGCGATGAACCCAAGGCATGAACTGTCGCCCATGCCCGAAACGGCCTCCCAGGCCGAGACGGAACGGTGGCAACATGCGTTGCAGGGTGCCGCCTCCCTGGTCGAGCACCAGCCCGATACGCAGGATGGCCAGTCGGGTGCCGTATTCCGTCACGTCCCCGGCGGCCTCTTCCCATCGCCGACACAGGCGGTGAGCGAATTCATCATGGGGCAGCGTCTCTTCGTCGACCTCCCGATCGCCCTGATCGCCATAGAAGCCCATTGCCGAGCCCGACACCATCACACGGGGCGCCGTTCCCGTCTGCGATAACTGCTCGCACAGGGTGACCAGTTCATGGGTGATATTGACCCGGGAATCGATCAGGCGCTCCTTCTGCGTCTCGCTCCATCGCCGAGCGGCAATCGGCTCGCCCGCCAGGTTGACGATGGCATCCGGAGGCGTGTCGACGAAGTCGAGCGCCGAGCGTCGGATATCGGTGCCGCTCGGCAGGCGCTCGCGCACGCGCTCGGGGGTTCGCGACACGACCATCGGCCGGTGCCCACTGTCCTTCAGCAACGGACAGAGCGCCTGCCCCACGAACCCGCTACCGCCGGTGATCAATACACGCATGGCTCTCTCCTTGATGGCGGTGTGTTATACAGCCTTTGTACACCTCTGTTAGTCTAGCGAGGCACGGTGACGCTTGCATCGTATTCGACACGAAACGCTCCACCTTTCGTTACGACCTTAGGAAACGCTGCATAAATTGGCGAGCGTAGTGAATCGCAAGGCGCACGGAGCACAGAAAGCGAGACATAACAGTTAGTTAGACGAGCTTTCGAGCACCGCGCAACACAGCGATTTGCACGCGCAGGCATTTAAGCAATGTTTCCCTTACCCGCTGGAGATTCCATCATGAAAAAGGCCCTGATCCTGATGGCCCACGGCTCGAGCGACCCCCGCTGGCGGGAACCCTTCGAGCGCGTCTACAAGGCGCTCGACGAGCGGCTCACCACGCCGTTGCGACTGGCTTACATGGAGCTCAGCGAGCCCTCGCTGGAAACGACCGTCGCCGAACTGGCCGATGCCGGCATCGAGCACGCCGAGATCCTGCCGCTGTTCTTCGCCGCCGGTCGACACCTGCGCAAGGATGTGCCGGCTCAGGTAGAAGCCCTCGGCGCTCGGCATCCCGGCATCGCCCTGACACTGTTGCCGCCGGTAGGCGAGCACCCCGACTTCATCGAGGCACTGGCGGCGGTGATCGCCGAACACGCAGGGGAATAAGACAGACGCGTTGTACATCACAGCCATTTTGTACAACAATCGTGGAGTTACATGTCATCCATCACCACACCATGAGGCCCGCATGAGCGACAAGGCGAATCCCCAGGGCGACACGCCCCGTTACCCGATTCGCGAGGTCTCGCGTCTGACCGGTGTCAACTCGGTCACCCTGCGGGCCTGGGAGCGCCGCTATGGCCTTTTGCGGCCCCATCGTACACCCAAGGGGCATCGGCTCTATGCTCGCGAGGATATCGAGCGCGTCGAACGCATCCTCCAGTGGCTGCATCGTGGCGTCCCGGTCAGCCAGGTACGAGAGCTGCTCGAACAACCCGACTCCCCGGCGAGCCCCCGCCCCGGTGTCGATGACTGGGCAAGCCAGCGCCAGCAGTTGATCGCCGCCATCGAGGCCCTGGACACCGCTCGACTGGACGACTTGTTCAACCAGGTCCTGGCGCTCTACCCGGCCAACGTCTGCGTCGAGAAGCTCTGGCAGCCGGTCATCCACAGTCTGGAGGAGCGCTGGGACGACCGCTTGGGCGCCACCCTGCAACGTCGGACGCTGGAAACCTTCCTGCGCACCCGTATAGGCACTCGTCTTTACCATGCCAATCCGCAGGCCGGACAGTACCATGTTCTCATCGCCCCGCTACCCGAGGCCGACAGCCCCCTGTGGGGCCTTCTGGCCGCGCTGCTGATCAGCGAACAGGGCCATCGTGTTCAATTGCTGGACGCCCCCCTCCCTCCCCAGGAATTGAACCTGGCGGTGGAACGACTCGGTGCCGATGCCCTGCTGTTGACCAGCGGCAAGGCCGAGAAGCTCGACCTGGTGAGACGCCAGCTGCCCCGCCTCGCCGACCAGTTGGGCGTCCCCCTGGTGCTGTGCGGCCCGGTCGCGCGCATTCGAGCAACGGATCTCGCGGAAACCCGAGTCACCACCCTGGGCGATGACCTCCCTGCCGCCGCGTCACGGCTGAATGCCCTGCTGGCCGAGACCTCGCACGAAGGGGCCTGAACCAGGCCCTGTCCGCCCTCCCACGGTCACGCCGCCCCTGGATCGGGAGCCCTCGATGACACCCAGCCTGATCTGGTTTCGCAACGATCTTCGCGTGCACGACAATACCGCCCTGTCCGCCGCGGCCGCGGAAGGCTCCGTGGTCGCCGTCTTCCTGCGCAGCACGGCGCAATGGCGCGAGCATGGTCATGGCGCCAACAAGCTGGACTTCTGGCACCGAGGCGCCCTGGCCCTGCGGGATGCCCTGCACGGGCTGGGCATCCCCCTGCTGCACCGCGATATCGACAACTTCGCCAGTGCCCCCGACGTCCTGCTGGCGGTGGCTCGCGAGACTGGCGCACGTCGCCTGCACTTCAACCGCGAATATCCGCTCAACGAAGTCCGGCGCGATGTCAGCGTCACGTCCGCCTTCGACAACGCCGGGCTCACCGCCGTCGGACACCATGATGGCGTGGCCTTTGCCCCGGGGGAACTGCTCACCGGCAAGGGCGATTTTTATGGCATCTTCACGCCTTTCGCCAAGGCCTGGCATCGCCAGCTGACGCCCGAGCGCCTTGCACTGCGCGATACGCCCGGGATACAGGACCACCTCACCGACAGCGACCCGGCCCCCGAGCCCCCGAGACTCGATCGCTCTCCCGCCGCTCCGGGAGACTGGCCAGCCGGGGAGGACGCCGCCGCCGATCGCCTGGAGCGTTTCCTGCGCTTGCGCGGTCGACATTACGCCGGGCGCCGGGACTTCCCCGCCGAATCCGGTACTAGTGCCCTTTCTCCCTATCTGGCACTGGGCATGATATCGCATCGCCAATGCATGCAGGCGGTGCTCGCCGAGAACGACGGGGGGCTCGCCGAGGGCGATACCGGCCTCACAACCTGGGTCGGCGAACTGATCTGGCGAGAGTTCTATCAGCACGTGGCGGTCGGCTTTCCCGACGTATGCCGCCACCGCGCCTTCCAGGCACACACCGAGGCGCTGCCATGGCGGGACGACCAGGCCGGCTTGCAGGCCTGGCAGGAGGGCCGCACCGGTTACCCGCTGGTCGATGCCGCCATGCGCCAGCTATGTGCCACCGGCTGGATGCACAACCGACTACGCATGGTGACCGCCATGTTTCTCGCCAAGCACCTGCTCATCGACTGGCGCAAGGGGGAAGCCTTCTTCATGGAGCACCTGGTCGATGGCGAGTTCGCTGCCAACAACGGCGGCTGGCAATGGGCGGCCTCCACCGGTACCGATGCCGTGCCCTATTTCCGGATCTTCAATCCCACCACCCAGTCGCGTCGCTTCGATCCCGACGGACGCTTCATCGCCAACTGGGTACCGGAACTGGTCGACCTGCCCGCCAAGGATCGGCATGATCCCTCCCCCGAGCAGCGCGCCACCAGGGGCTACCCGGTACCGATCGTCGAACATCGTACCGCTCGCACCAGGGCACTCGAGGCCTTCAAGAGCCTGACACGCTGATATGACCGTTCGAGGCGACACGACATGATTCAGGATCCCCGGTTGGCCAAGTTCTGTCGCTGGATGAGACAGGTCGGAAATCTGACTGCTGGTCACGGGGCCCCTGGTCTGGCCGACTCTGTGCCGTTGGCTATGCCATCGCCTCGGAGGGGGAGCTCGCCCCTTTCGGTCGAGCGCCTGAGCGTGGCACATCGCGCCAGCCCGCCTCCAGCGTCTCCACCGTCAGCGGCCGCGCATAGAGGAAGCCCTGAACCTGTCCACAGCCGGCGCCCAGCAAGAAGTCTCGCTGGGCCTCGGTCTCCACGCCTTCAGCGACCACATCGAGGGACAGCCCGCGCGCCATGGCCATCACCGCATCGACGATGGCGGCATCGGCACGATCATCGGGCAAGGCACGCACGAAGGTACGATCGAGCTTGAGCTTGTCCAGCGGCAACTGCTTGAGATAACCCAGCGACGAATAACCCGTCCCGAAATCATCGATCGCGACCGGGTGGCCACGCTCTCGCAGGCCCTCGAGGCGTGGCGCGATATCGCCGGCCCGCTCATCGAGCAGGACCGACTCGGTAAGCTCGAGCCCCAGCATGCTGGCCGGGATGCGATGACGCGCCAGCCCGGACGACAGCGCTGCCTCCAGGTCGCCCTGGAACAGCTGCAGGGCAGAGATATTGATCCAGACCGGTACGGCCGGCATGCCCTGATCCCGCCAATGCGCCAGCTGTGTCAATGCCTGGTCGATCACCCAGTTGCCCAGCGAGGCCATCAGGCCATGGCGTTCGGCCAGAGGGATGAAGTCCCCCGGGGAAATCAGGCCATCCTGGGGGTGGCGCCAGCGCAGCAGGGCTTCGAGTCCGATCATCTCGCCATCATGGAGGCGATACTGGGGCTGGTAGTGCAATTCCAGCTGCCCACCGGTCGCCAGGGCATTGCGCAGTTCGTTGACCAGGCCGAGCTGCGGACTGTCCTGAACATCCAGCGCCGGACGGAAACGTTGCGCATGGTTGCGCCCATTGCGCTTGGCGGTGAAGAGGGCCGACTCCAGCCGCTGGAACAAGACGCTTGCCCCTTGACCATCCTCTGGCGCACGGCAACTGCCGATGGTCACTCCGAGCCGCAGCGAGTGATGATCGAGCTCGAAGGGCTCGCCCAGGTGGGCCTGGAGCCCCGAGACCCAGCCGTCATGGTCGTCGAAGGTCGTGGTGCGGATGACCATGAACTCGTCACCGCCGAGGCGCCCCACTATGCCTCCGGCCACATGCCCCGCCAGGCGCCGACCGATACGCGCCAGCAATCGGTCGCCGAGCTCGACGCCGAGGCCATCGTTGACAGCCTTGAAGCCATCGATATCGATGATCGCCATGTCCAGGCTCTCTCCGGCCAGCAGATGGCGAAGCCGCGATCCCAGTAGATCGTGCAGGCGCCGGCGATTGGGCAGCCCGGTCAGCGGGTCTTCGAAGCCGATGCGACGCAGGTCACGATCGCGGGCCTTGCGAGTGGAGATGTCGGCAAACAGGCAGACATGATGACGGACCCGCCCCCGCGAGTCGGTGATGGCCTTGAGCTTCAGCCATTCGGGATATTCGTCGCCTTGCTTGCGGCGGTGCCAGACCTCTCCCTCCCAGAGCCCGCTCGCCTGTACGGTCTGCCATAGTCGCTCGAAGAAGGCCCGGTCATGGCGAGGCGCGGCCAGCGACGAGGCATTGAGGCCGCTCACTTCCTCGGGGGTATAGCCGGTGATCTGGGTGAAGGCCGGGTTGACGCTCAGGATACGGTGCTCGGCATCGGTGACGATCATGCCTTCTTCAGCCAAGGCCAGGGCTTCCCGACCGAGCGATTCGCGCCGTTGTGAGAAGCGCACCTGCCGCCAGGCATCCCACATGCCGAGCCCGATCAGGGACACGGCCGCCAGGCGCAACGGCATACCGGGAGCCCAGGGGACCGTCAGCAGCGCCGCCACGGCGATCCATGGCAGCGGTCGATTCAAGGTGAAAACAGGCCACATAGTCTCGGCGCCGACTGTCGGGTGAATGTCGCCTCCGGCATCAAACCGATGGCATGGTATTGTTATCGACCGCAAGGCGCATCACTGTACCCCAAGGCCAGGGGAAAAGCTCAATGCCCGCTCGGCGTGCATTCGACGAACGCGAACAGTAGACTAGGCGGTGCCGCCTGGCGGTCGCATGCCGTGAAACGGCATACAGTAATCTCGACTCTCGGAACGATTCAGTGACCAAGCAACATTCCTTTGATCGCGAAGCACTGCTGGCATGCAGCCGTGGCGAGTTGTTCGGCCCCGGCAACGCCCAATTGCCGGCGCCCAACATGCTGATGCTCGATCGCATCACGCACATCCATGAAGAGGGTGGCGAACACGGCAAGGGCGAACTGATCGCCGAGCTGGATATTCACCCCGACCTGTGGTTCTTCGATTGCCACTTCCCCGGCGATCCCGTGATGCCGGGCTGTCTTGGCCTCGACGCCATGTGGCAGCTTGTCGGCTTCTACCTGGGCTGGCTGGGTCATCCCGGTCGAGGACGCGCGCTGGGCTGCGGAGAGGTCAAATTCACCGGCCAGATCCTGCCCGAGGCCCGCAAGGTCACCTACCATATCAATATCAAGCGCATCATCACCCGGCGCCTGATCCTCGGCATGGCCGACGGCACCGTCTCCGTCGATGGCCGCGACATCTATCAGGCCAACGATCTTCGTGTCGGCCTGTTCACCTCCACCGCGAATTTCTGAACAGGAGGCTTCCATGCGACGAGTGGTAGTCACCGGTCTGGGCATCGTGTCCTGCCTGGGCAACGACGCACAACAGGTTCTCGAGGCGCTACGCCAGGGTCGATCAGGCATTCGCTTCAAGGACGACTACGCCGAGCGAGGCTTCCGCAGCCAGGTCGCCGGCGTTGTCGATATCGATCTCGAGACGCTGGTCGACCGCAAGCTGCGACGCTTCATGGGCGACGCAGCCGCCTATGCCTACGTCTCCATGGCCCAGGCCATCGAGGATTCGGGCCTCGCCCCGGAACAGGTCTCCAACGAGCGTACCGGCCTGATCGCCGGTTCCGGCGGCGCCTCCAGCGCCAACCAGGTGGAGGCCGCCGATGTCATGCGCGCGAAAGGACTGCGCCGCGTTGGTCCCTATCGCGTCACCCGCACCATGGGCAGCACCGTCTCGGCTTGCCTGGCCACGCCCTTCCAGATCAAGGGCGTCAACTATTCGATCTCCTCGGCCTGTGCCACCTCGGCACACTGCATCGGCAACGCCATGGAGCAGATCCAGCTCGGCAAGCAGAACGTGGTCTTCGCCGGCGGCGGCGAAGAAGAACACTGGACGCTGTCCTGCCTGTTCGATGCCATGGGCGCGCTGTCGACCCAGTACAACGAGTCTCCCGAGCTGGCCTCCCGCCCCTATGACCAGGCCCGCGATGGCTTCGTCATCGCCGGCGGCGGCGGCATGCTGGTACTCGAGGAACTGGAACATGCCAAGGCGCGCGGTGCCAGGATCTACGCCGAGCTGGTCGGTTACGGCGCGACCTCCGACGGCCATGACATGGTCGCTCCCTCAGGGGAAGGCGCGGTGCGTTGCATGCGCCAGGCGATGGCCACCGTGGATGGCGACATCGACTACATCAACACCCATGGCACCTCCACGCCGGTGGGCGATGTGGCCGAACTGCAGGCCGTGCGTGAAGTCTTCGGCGATACCACGCCGGCAATGAGCTCCACCAAGTCGTTGACCGGCCACTCGCTGGGCGCCACCGGAGTGCAGGAGACCATCTACTCGCTGCTGATGATGGAGCATGGCTTCATCGCCGCCTCGGCCAACGTGGAAAATCTCGACGAGCAGGCCGCGGGCTTCGATATCGTCACAGAACGACGCGATACCTCGGTGGAACGCGTGCTTTCCAACAGCTTCGGGTTCGGTGGCACCAACGCCTGCCTGGTATTGCAGCAATATCGCGACTGACGCGCGTCACGCGATGCATGAACGAGAAGGGCGCCCCAGAAGGCGCCCTTCTTGTGCCAGGCTCTTCATCCCGGCGTCATTTTCGAGAAATCAGCTCGGCTGGGCTTCGCCACCGGCGGCTTGGCGCTCGTCGCGCGGCCGCGGCACCTCGGAGATCTCGGCGAGTCGCGCCTCGATCCAGGCCTCGGTTTCGGCCAGCACCTCTTCCGCGCTACGCCCGACGGTTTCGATGGGCTCACCGACCACCACCGTCAGACGCCCCGGGCGCTTGACCCAGTGGCGCCCCGGCCAGCGCTCACCGGCGTTGTGGGCTACCGGCACCACCGGCATGCCGGCCCGACAGGCGATCACCGCGCCACTCTTGTTGTAGCGCCGCCGATGGCCCGGCTCGACACGGGTCCCCTCCGGGAAGATCAGCACCGAAAGCCCTTCCTCGAGACGTTGCTTGCCTTGGGTCAGTACCTGTTTCATGGCACGGGCCGGCTTGCTGCGATCCAGGGCGATGGGGTGCAGCAGGCGCAACCCCCAGCCGAAGATCGGGATATTGAGCAGTTCCTTCTTGAGCACAGTGCAGACCGGCGGCTTGAGCAACTGCAGATAGACGGTTTCCCACTCGCATTGGTGGTTGGCCAGCAGGACACAGGGGCCATCGGGCAGACGTTCACGCCCATGAACCTCGTAACGCACGCCGCAGATCAGTCGAAACCAGGCGATGATGAAGTGGTTATAGAGGTTGAGCAGGCGGTAGCGATGCGCCAGTGGCAGGAAGGGCGAAGGCGGCAGGAACAACACCCCGCAGATGAGCATGGCCAGGAAGTAGCCGATATAGAAAACCGTGCTGCGAATGACATTCATGCCTTCCCGGACTCCCCTGTCGTGCGACTTTCCTCGTCCCTCGCCAGGCACCACAGGTCCAGCATGCGGCCTACCTCGAGTCGCCAGGGTTTCTGATGCACCCCGAAAGCCTCCAGGACACGACGGCAATTGAGCACCCGGCGCAGCGGCTGGTCATGGTGATGGCTCAGTGCCTTGACGCTACCCAGCTCGACCGACTCGCCGCGCCCCTCGAGACGCGTGGCCAACTGGGTGCGAACCATCGAGACGAAGGTGTAGGCACTGACAGGTTCCGTGCCGGCCAGGTGATAGCTGCCCCAGGCATCGGCGCCACAATGCTGTTGCTGCAGCATGCCGATCAACGCCATGGCCACGGCATCGGATGACGTGGGACAGAAGATCACATCCGAGGCGGCGCGCAGTTCATCCCCATCCGTCAGGCTATCGAGCAATTCGCCGAGCCAGGCATGACTGCCCTCGAGGGCAAAGAGCGGGCCGAGTCGAACGATCAGGTGGCGGGGCAGCTCGGCACGGATACGATCTCCCGTGCCGACCAGGCGCCTCAGGCCGTCATCCCGGGGTTCGGGAATCACGTGCTCATCGATGGGCCCCTCGAAACCCTCCTCGTAGAGCTGATCGGAGACACACCAGACCAGCGGAACATTGCGCGCGCGACAGGCCCGCATACAGGCCTCCACCGCTTCGGCGTGTGCCGTCACGGCGGCCGGATCGGCACTGCTCGGATGCGACAGCGGCGGAATGATCAGGGCGTCGGGGAGCACCTCATCGAGGCGCTCGGGCGACAGGTTCAACCCGGGCTCGATAACCAGTTCGACATCACTGCGCCGATTGCTCTCCCGAGCCAACGCCAGGCTCAGACAGTGACCGGCATCCAGTATCAGCAGCTTCACGGCGGCTCCTTACTCGGCCATGGGCGACCGCCTCGCGTCACGCGCCCTGACGATCGACGCTTTGGCGGTCCAAGGCCCCGTATTTTACACGATCTCCCAGCCTCACGCGGCCACTCCATCGATGATAGTCCGTCATCCGCTGTCGATTTCACGCAGCCCGAACGGCTCCCCAGCGCCCATGCGCCTGGAGGACGAGCGCATATTCCGGGGCGGTTTCAAGATGCGGGTCGAAGCTGAGCAAGGCCCTTGACCTCAACCATGCTTGAGGATCTATAAACTGGCGTGTCATCTCGATCAACAACCCAGGAGACACGCCAGATGTCACAGCTTCTCAACCTTGAAGGTAGCGCCGTGCCGCACGATGGGGCCGTCACGCACAGCCTCCACCCCCGAACCGATGCGGAGGCCATGGCATGACCGCGACAACGAAACGGGTCTTGTTGCTGGGCTATGCGCCCCGGACACTGGAGGCGTTGCGTGACGAACTGACCGAGCTCGGCGTCGCAACGGGTGGAGAGGCATCGGTCGCGCATCTCGCCAACCCCGGGTTCGACGTGGGCATCCATGCCCCCGACACCCCTCAAGCCGAGCGTCGCCGGGCCCACGAGCTTCTCGGTTCGCACACCCCGTTGCTCGAAGCTCCCGCCTCGCTCGCCGTCTCCCGCGTCATCTCGGCCCTCGATGGCGAGGCCCCGGGCGCGATCGACCTGGATACCTACTGCGAGCGAGTCGGCTACCGGGGCCCCAGGGAAGCGAGCTTCCGCACACTCGCGGCACTACAGGAGCACCATCCCGCCGCCATCGCCTTCGAGAACCTCGATGTCCTGCTGGGCAAGGCCATCGACCTGGCGCCCGAGCGTATCGATGCCAAGCTGATCGACGGCCGACGCGGCGGCTACTGCTTCGAGCACAACAACCTCTTCAAGCGGGCTCTCGAAGCCTTCGGCTTTCGCGTTGACGGCCTGATCGCGCGAGTGCTCTGGCAGGCCCCGGCCGGCAGCGCCCCCGGTCTACCGACCCATATGGCGCTCCGGGTCTGGCTCGGCGACACGCCCTGGCTGGTCGATGTCGGCTTCGGTGGCAACATGCCCACGACACCGCTCGACATGACGTCCAGCGCGCCGCAGCCGACGTCCCATGGCCTCTACCGGATCCTGCCCTTCGGTGATGGCTGGCGGCTTCAGGTGTGGATCGACGACCGCTGGCAATCCCTCTACGAGCTGGCGCCGACACCGCAACTCGACAGCGACTACGCATTGCCCAACTGGTACACCGCCACTCACCCGGAGTCGCATTTCCGCCATCACCTGACGGTGGCACTCAGCACGCCGGAGGCACGCTACAGCCTGGCGGATCGCCGGCTCACGGTGCGCACGATCGACGGCCAACAGACGCGCACCCTGCTGGATGCCGACGGCCTGGAACGTACGTTGCGTGAAGCCTTCGGCCTGGCCGTCAGCCCCAACTGGCGACCGCTGCTCGAGCGGATTGCCGAGACCTGAGCTCATCCTGCATGCCGGATGAGCGGAAAGACCGACGCGCCATGACGGATACCCCGGACAGCGAAACGCCCCGTCGAGGCGGGGCGTTTCGTGGGGATAGCAACATCACCCTAGAACGGGATCTCGTCGTCGAAATCATCAAAGCTGCCCGGATCGGGTGCCCCGTAGTTGCCGCCCTGCTGGCCGCCCTGGTTCGGCGCCGGCTGCTGCGGGGGACGCTGCTGCGGCTGGCCACCGCCATAGCTGCCGCCCTGCTGCGGCTGACCGCCGAAACCGCCCTGTTGCGGCTGTTGCGGCTGTTGTTGCTGAGGCTGAGGCTGTGGCTGTGGCTGACCACCACCGAAACCACCCTGCGGGGCTCCGCCCGCATCGCCACCGCGCGAGTCGAGCATCTGCATATCGTTGGCGACGATCTCGGTGCTGTAACGATCCTGGCCGTTCTGGTCCTGCCACTTGCGGGTCTGCAGACGCCCTTCGACGTACAGCTTGGAGCCCTTGCGAAGATACTGCTGGGAAATCTCGGCCAGCTTGTTGAACATCACCACCCGGTGCCACTCGGTGCGTTCCTGACGCTGACCGCTCTGACGGTCGGTCCAGGTATCGGTGGTTGCCAGGTTGAGGTTGGCCACCGCGGTACCGGAGGGCGTAAAGCGCACTTCCGGGTCCTGCCCGAGGTTGCCGATGAGTATGACCTTGTTGACGCCACGGGCCATGGTTGACTCCTTATGAATACGTAGTGCTGCGGATTCCTTGGCGCCGGCGTACCGGCACCGCCATCATGTCAGGGTCTCACGACCCGGTGGGTTCAAGCACCGTCCTGCTCCCCGCCCCGGGCGACCAGTTCCGCCAGGGCCTTTTCATCGAGACGCTGACGGTCGACCTTGAGGTAGGCCAGCCGCTCTTCGGGTACCACCATGACATCCTCGACGCCGGCCACATCGGCGAATTTCGCCATCAGGGTATCCAGGGCATCATCGCGATGCCGCTCGTCCAGCGCGACCACTTCACTGGAAAGATGTCGTGGCGGTGTCATGCCGGCCATCAGTACCAGCCAGACTCCTCCCAGCATGGCACATCCCGCGAACACCGCGGCAAGCCCCCACTGCTGAGACAGCCAGCCTCCCAGCACCCCACCCAGGAAGGCCCCCAGGAACTGACTGGTAGAGTAGAGCCCCATGGCCGTGCCCTTGGCGCCGGCCGGCGCCAGCTTGCTGAGCATCGACGGCAGGGTCGCCTCGAGCAGGTTGAACGCCGTGAAGAAGACCAGCAGCCACACCAGCAGGCCACGCAGCCCCTCTGCGAAACCGGCCAGACCGATCAGGCTCAGGGTGATCGCGACGATGGACCCCAGGCACATGACCTTCATCTGGCGCCGCTTCTCGGCCACGATCACCAGGGGCACCATGGCGACGAACGCCACCGCCATGACCCCGAGATACACCCAGCCCTGTTGCGCGCTTTCGATTCCGGCATCGACCAGGCGGAACGGCACGGCCACGAAGATCGCCATCAGGATGAGATGCAGGGAAAAGATCGAGACATCCATGCGCCACAGATCGACCCGCCCAAGGATGCCGGCGAGCTGGCCGCGGTCCAGCCCCACATCACGATGATGGCCACGCCGCGGTGCCGGCGGAACCAGCTTCCACAGCACGGCCAGTCCCACCGCGGAGAGCCCGGCGGTAAACCAGAACACGCCCGCCAGCCCGAATCGAGACGCGACCAGCGGCCCCAGCACCATGGCCACGGCGAAGGCCACGCCGATGGATAGCCCGATCGTGGCCATGGCGGCGGTACGTACCTGTTCACGAGTCTGGTCGGCCAGCAACGCCATGATCGCCGCTGCCACCGCGCCACTGCCCTGCAGGCAGCGGCCGATGATGATGCCGGCGATGCTGTCGGCCTGGGCCGCCACCATGCTGCCGACCATGAACAGGCAAAGACCGAAGGCAATGACCGGCTTGCGACCGATGCGGTCCGAGACCAGACCGAACGGGATCTGCAGGGCGGCCTGGGTCAGGCCGTAGATGCCCAGTGCCAGGCCAATCAGCAGCGGTGTCGCACCACTCAGGTCCTCCGCATGCAGTGCCAGCACCGGCAGCACCATGAACAACCCCAGCATCCTCGAGGCATAAAGCCCCGCCAGGCCGGTGATGGCACGACGCTCGGAAGCCAACAGCAGTCCAGAGACCTTTCGCATAGGGATCGCGTTTCCGTGAACGGGCTGGCGCCCTTGAATGGACCGCATATTCTAGCGGTTCGTCACCACCCGGGGGAAGCCGAAGCGAGTCGAGGCTTTGCCGGGGCCACGAGCGGCCACGTATAATCGACCTTTTGCCGCGTCTCGCGAGGTGGGAATGGACAAGATTCTGGTCAGGGGTGCGCGCACCCACAACCTCCAGCAGATCGACGTCGAGTTGCCGCGGGACAAGTTGATCGTGGTCACCGGCCTGTCCGGCTCGGGCAAGTCCTCGCTGGCCTTCGATACGCTCTACGCGGAAGGCCAGCGCCGCTACGTGGAGTCGCTCTCCACCTATGCCCGCCAGTTCCTGTCGATGATGGAAAAACCGGACGTCGACCACATCGAGGGGTTGTCGCCGGCGATCTCCATCGAGCAGAAGTCCACGTCCCACAACCCGCGTTCCACCGTCGGTACCATTACCGAGATCTACGACTACCTGCGCCTGCTCTATGCCCGTGCCGGCACGCCGCGCTGCCCGGAACACGGCGAGGACCTCGAGGCCCAGACCATCTCGCAGATGGTCGACCAGGTACTGGCCTTGCCCGAGGGCAGCAAGCTGATGCTGCTGGCACCGGTGGTCAGTGGCCGCAAGGGGGAACACCTGCAGTTACTCGCCGAGTTGCGCGCCCAGGGCTTTGTCCGCGCCATGGTCGATGGCCAGGTGCTCGAACTCGACGACATCGCCCCGCTGGACAAGAACAAGAAGCATGACATCAGCGTGGTGGTCGACCGCATCAAGGTCCGCGACGGGCTGTCACAGCGCCTGGCCGAATCCTTCGAGACGGCGCTGGGGCTGGCCGATGGCACCGCCGTCGTGCATTTCATGGACGGCGAGGCCGAGGATATCGCCTTCTCGTCACGCTTCGCCTGCCCGGTGTGCGGCTATTCCATCGCCGAGCTCGAACCCCGGATGTTCTCCTTCAACAACCCGGCCGGTGCCTGCTCCACCTGCGACGGCCTGGGCATCCAGCAGTTCTTCGCGCCGGACAAGCTGATCAGCCACCCTGAACTTTCGCTCGCCGAAGGCGTGATCAAGGGCTGGGACCGGCGCAGCGTCTACTATTTCAATCAGCTCCAGGCCGTGGCCGATCACTACCGCTTCACCCTGGAGACCCCCTGGCAGGACCTGGCGCGCCACGAGCGCGAACTCGTCCTCCACGGCAGCGGTGGCGACGACATCGCCTTCAGTTACGTCAACGACCGGGGCCGCAAGGTGACCCGCGAGCATCCCTTCGAGGGCGTGCTGCCCAACATGCAGCGCCGCTACCGGGAGACCGAATCCAGCGCGGTACGCGAGGAGCTCGCCCGTTACATCTCGACCCAGGCCTGCCCCGCCTGCCAGGGCAGCCGACTGCGCAAGGAAGCGCGCCACGTCTACATCGATGAGCGCACCCTGCCGGACGTGGTCGGCCTGCCCATCGGCGAATCGCTGGATTACTTCCAGGGGCTGTCGCTGCCCGGCCGTCGGGGGGAAATCGCCGAAAAGATCCTCAACGAGATCCGCGCGCGACTGGAATTCCTCGTCAACGTGGGGCTCGACTATCTCAACCTGGAGCGCAGCGCCGAGACGCTCTCCGGCGGCGAGGCCCAGCGCATCCGCCTGGCCAGCCAGATCGGCGCCGGCCTGGTGGGCGTCATGTACATCCTCGACGAACCTTCCATCGGCCTGCACCAGCGCGATAACGACCGCCTGCTCCAGACCCTGGAGCGACTGCGCGACCTGGGCAACACCGTCATCGTGGTCGAACACGACGAGGACGCCATTCGTGCCGCCGACCACGTGCTCGACATCGGCCCCGGGGCCGGCGTGCATGGCGGTCGTATCGTCGCCCAGGGCACGCCCGACGACATCATGGCGACACCGGAATCACTGACCGGCCAGTACCTGGCCAGGCAGCGCCGCATCGAGATACCGCCCTGGCGAATCCCCGGCAATCCGGAGAAGCAGGTCGTGCTGTCCGGGGCCTCCGGCAACAACCTGCAGGACGTCACCCTGACGCTGCCCCTGGGGCTCTTCGTCTGCGTGACCGGCGTCTCGGGGTCCGGCAAGTCGACGCTGATCAACTCGACGCTCATGCCCATCGCCGCCCGGGAGCTCAACCGCGCGACCGCGCTGAGCCCCGCCACCTACGAGAATATCGAAGGGCTCGAGGCTCTGGACAAGGTCATCGACATCGACCAGAGCCCCATCGGCCGCACGCCACGCTCCAATCCGGCCACCTACACCGGCATCTTCACGCCGATCCGTGAACTCTTCGCCGGCACTCAGGAGGCCCGCGCGCGCGGCTACAAGCCGGGGCGCTTCTCCTTCAACGTCAAGGGCGGCCGCTGCGAGGCCTGTCAGGGCGAAGGCATGATCAAGGTGGAGATGCACTTCCTGCCGGACATCTACGTGCCCTGCGATGTCTGCAAGGGCAAACGCTACAACCGCGAAACCCTCGAGATCGCCTACAAGGGCAAGAGCATTCACGAAGTGCTCGAGATGACCGTCGAGGAGGCCCTGGAATTCTTCTCGCCGGTGCCGGCCATCGCTCGGCGCCTGCAGACGCTGATGGACGTGGGGCTGTCCTACATCCGCCTGGGCCAGAGCGCCACCACCCTGTCCGGCGGCGAGGCCCAACGGGTAAAGCTCGCCCGCGAGCTGGCCAAGCGCGATACCGGCAAGACGCTCTACATCCTCGACGAGCCCACCACCGGCCTGCACTTCGAGGACATCCGCCAGCTGCTCACGGTGCTCCATCGACTGCGCGATCACGGCAACACCATCGTGGTCATCGAACACAACCTGGACGTCATCAAGACCGCCGACTGGCTCATCGACATGGGCCCCGAAGGCGGCTCCGGCGGCGGCCGGATCATCGCCGAAGGCACCCCGGAACAAATCGCCAGGCAAAAAGCATCACACACCGGGCGTTTCCTCAAACCGATGCTCGAACGCGCCACGAGCGGCGAGCCGCGAGCCACAAGCAGCGCGGAGGCCTGACCAAGCTGGAAGCTGGAAGCTGGAAGCTGGAAGCTGGAAGCTGGAAGCTGGAAGCTGGAAGCTGGAAGGCAGCATGAACCCCGACAACATGGGGTCAAGGGTTTTTCTTCCAGCTTCAAGCTTATGACTTCCAGCTCCCGGCGAAGCCGGGTCGCGGCGCAGCCGGGCGTAAAAAAACCGGCTCCCCTGGGGGAGCCGGTTTGCTGTCGGACCTTGAGGTCAGGCGCGAGGATCAGTCCTCGGCGGCTTCCTCGACGACCGGACGGTCGACCAGTTCGACGTAGGCCATGGGGGCGTTGTCGCCGGTGCGGTAACCGCACTTCAGCACACGGACATAACCGCCCGGGCGCTCGGCATAACGCGGACCCAGCTCATTGAAGAGCTTGCCGACCGTTTCCTTGGAGCGGGTACGGCTGAAGGCCAGGCGCCGGTTGGCGACGCTGTCCTGCTTGGCCAGGGTGATCAGCGGCTCGATATGACGACGCAGCTCCTTGGCCTTGGGCAGGGTTGTCTTGATCACTTCGTGCTCGACCAGCGACACGCACATGTTCTTGAACATGGCCTGACGGTGTGAGCTGGTACGATTCAGGTGACGACCACTCTTACGATGACGCATGGTTGTGATTCCTTACCAAACTGGGACTCGAGTCGACGCTCACGCGGAGGCCTTGTCGTCCTTCAGGCTAGCGGGTGGCCAGTTCTCCAGCCGCATGCCGAGGGACAGACCGCGGGCGGCCAACACGTCCTTGATCTCGTTCAACGACTTCTTGCCGAGATTCGGGGTCTTCAACAGCTCCACCTCGGTGCGCTGGATCAGGTCCCCGATGTAATAGATATTCTCGGCTTTCAGACAGTTGGCGCTGCGAACGGTCAACTCGAGATCGTCCACGGGGCGCAGCAGGATCGGATCGATGTGATCCTCTTCCTCCTCGACTTCCTGTTCCTTGTCGGCTTCCAGGTCGACGAACGCAGCCAGCTGCTCTTGCAGGATGGTCGCGCTGCGACGGATCGCCTCTTCCGGATCCAGGGTACCGTCGGTTTCCAGATCGATGATCAGCTTGTCGAGGTCGGTGCGCTGTTCGACGCGCGCCGCTTCGACGGAGTAGGAAACCCGACGCACGGGGCTGAAGGTCGCATCCAGCTGCAGGCGGCCGATAGCGCGAGACTCATCGTCGGCATCGCCACGCACGTCGGCCGGCTCGTAGCCACGACCGCGCGCGATCTTGAGCTGCATCTTCAGCTCTGCACCCTCGTTGACGTGGGCGATGACATGCTCGGGATTGATGATATCGACATCATGGTCGATGGCGATGTCACCCGCAGTCACGACGGCCGGGCCCTGCTTGTTCAGCGAGAGCACCGCCTCGTCGCGGCTATGCATCTTGATCGCCACGTCCTTGAGGTTCAGGAGGATTTCGATGACATCTTCCTGGACACCCTCGATCGCGCTGTACTCATGGTCGACACCGGCGATCTCGGCCTCTACCACGGCACAGCCGGGCATGGACGAGAGCAGAATGCGACGCAGTGCATTCCCCAGCGTGTGGCCGAAGCCACGCTCGAAGGGTTCGAGCACGATCTTCGCGTGGTGTGCGCTGATCTCTTCGACCTTGATATCGCGAGGACGGAGAAACTCTGTCACTGAACGCTGCATATGAACACCTTTCAGGCTGCCAA
This sequence comes from Halomonas elongata, assembly GCF_029081005.1. Lineage (GTDB taxonomy): Bacteria > Pseudomonadota > Gammaproteobacteria > Pseudomonadales > Halomonadaceae > Halomonas > Halomonas elongata_B. Next base: position 85,944 of record NZ_JAJQTQ010000014.1, read on the forward strand.
ACGGATACTCGGTTCTGAGAGCCGCTTCCCATCACCGGGAAGCGGCGCGGCCCGGCCGCTTATTTCGAGTACAGCTCGACGATCAGGTTTTCGTTGATGTCGGCAGACAGGTCACCGCGTTCAGGCAGAGCCTTGAAAGTGCCTTCCATCTTCTTGGCATCGATCTCGACCCAGGCCACGTCGCCACGGTTGGCGGCGATGCCGAGGGCATTCTGGATGCGGGCCTGGTTCTTGGCCTTCTCGCGAACGGAGACCACATCCCCCGGCTTGACCTGGTAAGACGCCACATTGACGGTCTTGCCGTTGACGGCAATCGCCTTGTGACTGACCAGCTGACGCGCCTCGGAACGCGTGGAGCCGAAGCCCATGCGGTAGACGACGTTGTCCAGTCGGGATTCGAGCAGTTGCAGCAACAACTCACCGGTCGCGCCCTTCAGGCGGGCCGCTTCCTTGTAGTAGTTGCGGAACTGCTTCTCGAGTACGCCGTACATACGACGTACTTTCTGCTTCTCGCGAAGCTGCAAGCCGTAGTCGGAAATACGCTGACGACGCTGGCCGTGCACACCCGGGATCTGCTCGGATTTGCACTTCTTCTCGAAGGGAGTGACACCGCTCTTGAGGAAGAGGTCGGTGCCTTCACGACGAGACAGTTTGCACTTCGGTCCAATATAACGAGCCATGAATCTGTCTCCTTAAACGCGGCGTTTCTTCGGCGGACGGCAGCCATTGTGGGGAATGGGCGTCGCGTCGGTGATGCTTTGCACGCGGAAGCCGGCGGCATTCAGTGCACGCACGGCGGATTCACGACCCGGACCGGGGCCTTTGACCAGCACGTCGACGTTTTTCACACCATACTCGGCTGCAGCAGTCGCTGCACGTTCGCTTGCCACTTGAGCAGCGAACGGGGTGCTCTTGCGAGAACCACGAAAACCCGAACCACCGGCAGTCGCCCAGGAGAGCGCATTGCCCTGGCGGTCTGTGATCGTAATGATCGTGTTGTTAAAAGAGGCGTGGATATGCGCGACGGCATCCACTACCTGCTTTTTAACCTTTTTACGGTTGCTACGCGGGTTAGCCATGTTGATGTCTATTCCTGTCGTTACGCCAGAACGTGCGTGTTATTTGCGAATCGGCTTACGCGGGCCCTTGCGGGTACGCGCATTGGTCTTGGTACGCTGACCGTTCAGCGGAAGACCACGACGATGACGCAGACCACGATAGCAACCCAGGTCCATGAGACGCTTGATGTTCAGCGTCACATCACGACGAAGATCGCCTTCAACGGTATGCTTGCCGACCTCGGCACGCAGGGTGTCCACTTCTTCAGAGGACAGTTCCTGAACCTTGGTGGTCGGTGCGATGCCGGCCGCGACACAGATTTCCTGAGCGCGCGTACGGCCAATCCCGAAGATATAGGTCAGCGAGATCGCCGCATGCTTGTTGTCCGGGATATTGACGCCTGCAATACGGGCCATCAGCTTACTCCGAAATTTGAGCGGCTTGCTCGTTTAATCATCTACAAAAGGCGCAACAGCATACCCCTTTCCCTACCAGAGGGCAAGGGGCATGCCGGCACCCGGTTCATGACAGCCCAGGGGCTCAGCCCTGGCGCTGCTTGTGCCGCGGCTCGCTGCAGATGACGCGCACGGCGCCATTGCGACGAATGATCTTGCAGTTGCGGCACATTTTCTTCACGGAAGCTCGAACTTTCATCGTTCTTTCTCCAAATTCGGCTCGCGGCGCGTCAAATCGGTCGACGGCGCCTTCAGCGCATCATGCCGCCGCTGCCGTAGCCTTTCAGGTTCGACTTCTTCATCACCGATTCATACTGATGCGACATGAGGTGCGATTGCACCTGGGCCATGAAGTCCATGATGACCACTACCACGATCAGCAGCGAGGTACCGCCAAAGAAGAACGGCACGTTCCAGGCCACGATCAGGAACTGGGGCATCAGGGAAACCGCAGTGATGTAGAGAGCACCGAACAAGGTCAGACGCGTCATGACCTTGTCGACGTAGCGAGCGGTCTGCTCACCGGGACGGATACCCGGCAGGAAGGCCCCCGACTTCTTGAGATTGTCGGCGACATCCTTGGGGTTGAAGACCAGCGCTGTGTAAAAGAAGCAGAAGAATACCACCGCCGCCGCGAAAAGCAAGATATAAAGCGGCTGGCCAGGGCCCAGAGCCTGGGATGCCCGCTGCAGCCACTCCATGCCGTCCCCGGCACCGATCCACTGCCCCAGCGACGCCGGGAACAGCAGGATGCTCGAGGCGAAGATCGCCGGAATCACACCCGCCATGTTCACCTTCAGCGGCAGATAACTGCTCTGGCCGGCATACATCTTGTTACCGACCTGACGACGCGGATAGTTCACCGTGAGACGGCGCTGGCCGCGTTCGATGAACACCACGAAGGCCACGGTGGCGATGCCCAGCGCGGACAGGGCCAACAGCGGCAGCACGTTCCAGGCGCCCTCGTTGCGGGCCAGCTCGAAAGCCTGCCCCACGGCGCCCGGCAACCCGGCGACGATCCCCGAGAAGATCAGCAGCGAAATGCCGTTGCCGATGCCCTTCTCGGTGATCTGCTCACCTAGCCACATCAGGAACACCGCCCCGCAGACGAAGGTCACGATGGCGGTGAAATAGAAGCTGAAATCGGCCGTATAGGCGATCCCTTGACTCGCCAGGCCGACGGACATGCCGGTCGCCTGGACGAGCGCCAGGAGCACGGTGCCATAGCGCGTGTACTGGCTGATCTTGCGACGCCCGGCCTCGCCTTCCTTCTTCAACTGCTCGAGCTGGGGCGAGACGGCGGTCAGCAGCTGCATGATAATCGACGCCGAAATGTAGGGCATGATGCCCAGGGCGAGGATACTCATGCGCTCCAGGGCACCGCCCGAGAACATGTTGAACATGCCCAGGATGGTGCCCTGCTGCTCCCTGAACAAGGCAGCAAGCTGGTCAGGATTGATACCGGGAACGGGGATGTGGGCACCGATACGGTAGACCACGATGGCGAGGAGCACGAAGCGCAGACGCGCCCATAGTTCACTCAGACCGCTGCCCATCGCCGGCATGTTTCCTGACTTGGCCATTTAGTCCTCTACCTTGCCGCCAGCAGCTTCGATCGCGGCACGGGCACCCTTGGTGACCTTGAGGCCGCGGACGGTAACCGCTTGGTTCAGTTCGCCGGAAAGGATCACCTTGGCATACCGTGTGGCATCCTTGAGCACGTTGGCTTGCTTGAGGGTGTCCAGGGTGACTTCGCCACCTTCGACCCGGGCCAGTTCGGCCAGGCGGACTTCCTCGGAGGCCAAGGCCTTGGCAGAGGTGAAACCGAACTTCGGCAGACGACGCTGCAGCGGCATCTGACCGCCTTCGAAGCCGGGCTTCACGCTACCGCCACTGCGCGACTTGAGACCCTTGTGGCCACGGCCACCGGTCTTGCCCAGACCGGAGCCCATGCCACGGCCGACGCGCTTCTCGGCGTGCTTGGAGCCCGGTGCCGGGCTCAGGCTATTGAGTTTCATGGATTACTCTCCCTCAACACGCACAAGGTAGTTGACCTTGTGGATCATGCCGCGCACGGCAGGGGTGTCTTCCAGTTCGACCGTGTGACCGATGCGACGCAGGCCGAGGCCATTCATGGTGGCCTTGTGCTTGGCCAGCACGCCGATGGTACTGCGGGTCTGGGTAACCTTGATCGTTGCTGACATGGTGCTTACCCCGTGATCGCTTCGACTGACAGACCGCGCTTGGCAGCCACGTCTTCCGGCGACCGCTGGGCGGTCAGACCGTTGACGGTCGCCCGCACCACGTTCACCGGATTGGTGGAGCCGTAGCACTTGGCCAGGACGTCGTGGACACCGGCCAGCTCGAGCACGGAGCGCATGGCGCCACCGGCGATGATCCCGGTACCTTCGGAAGCCGGCTGCATGTACACCTTGGAGGCACCGTGACGGGCCTTGACGGAGTACTGCAGAGTGCTGCCGGAAAGGTTGACCTTGACCATGTTGCGGCGCGCCTGGTCCATGGCCTTCTGGATGGCCACCGGGACCTCGCGAGCCTTGCCACGACCGAAGCCGACACGACCGTTACCGTCACCCACGACGGTCAGGGCGGTGAAGCCGAAGATTCGGCCACCCTTGACCACCTTGGCGACACGGTTGACCTGCACGAGCTTTTCCTGCAGATCGCCGTTTTGCTGTTCGTTCTTCGCCATCGTAAAACCCTTTAGAATTCCAGGCCGCCTTCACGAGCGGCGTCGGCCAGGGCCTTGACGCGGCCGTGGTACTTGAAACCGGCGCGATCGAAAGCCACTTGGGTGATGCCTGCCTGCTTGGCGCGTTCGGCAATCATTTCGCCGACCTTGGTGGCGGCGTCGACATTGCCGGTCGCTCCCTCGCGCAGGGCCTTGTCCAGCGTGGACGCGCTGGCCAGGACCTTGCCACCATCCGGCGAGATGATCTGCGCATAGATGTGGCGCGGGGTACGATTGACGCACAGGCGATGCACGCCCAGCTCGCGGATCTTGGCACGAGCGCGGCGGGCACGACGGAGACGAGATTCTTTCTTCGCGTTCATAACCCTGCCTTACTTCTTCTTGGCTTCTTTGCGACGGATCTGCTCGTCACCATACCGAATCCCCTTGCCCTTGTAGGGCTCGGGCGGACGGAAGGCGCGGATTTCCGCAGCGACCTGGCCGAGCTTCTGCTTGTCCGCGCTCTTCAGCACGATAGTGGTGTTCTTCGGCGTTTCCGCCGTGACACCTTCAGGCAGTTCATAGTCGACCGGGTGGGAGAAGCCCAGTGTCAGGTTGAGCGTCTGGCCCTTGGCTTGGGCACGATAACCGACGCCGTTGATTTCGAGGGTCCGGGTGAAGCCCTCGGACACACCGGTGACCAGGTTCTGAACCAGGGCACGGGTAGTGCCGACCATCGCCCAGCTCTTGGCGGACTCGCTCGGCTGGAAGGACAGCTGACCGTCTTCCTGGCCGATCGCCACGTCGGGATGCACGGCCATGGACAGCGTGCCCTGGCCGCCCTTCACGGACAGCTGGTCGCCATCGAGCTTGATCTCGACGCCGCTGGGCAGTTTAACCGGATATTTGGCTACGCGGGACATTCCAAACTCCTAGAATACGGTGCAGATGACTTCACCACCGACACCAGCCTGACGAGCCGCGCGGTCGGTCATCACCCCTTGAGAGGTGGTGACGATCGCGATACCCAGGCCATCGGCAACCTTGGGCAGGGATTCCTTGCCCTTGTAGTTGCGCAGGGACGGCTTGGAGACCCGCTGCAGATGCTCGATGACCGGCTTGCCTTCGAAGTACTTGAGGGTCACGTTCAGCTCGGGCTTGGCCGAGTCGCTGACGTCATAGTCAGTGACGTACCCTTCTTCCTTCAGCACGCGGGCCACCTCGACCTTGAGCTTGGAGGACGGCATGGAAACCGTCTCCTTGGTGGCCATCTGCGCATTGCGGATACGGGTAAACATATCCGCCAGAGTGTCTTGCATGCTCATTTACGTTGCGCTCCTGATGATTCTACGTGGCGTTACCAGCTGGACTTCTTGAGCCCGGGCACGTCGCCACGCATGGCGGCTTCACGCAGCTTGTTGCGGCCGAGACCGAACTTGTTGTAGTAGCCGTGCGGACGGCCGGTGACGCGACAGCGGTTGCGCTTGCGCACCGGGCTGGAGTCACGCGGCAGCTGCTGCAACTTGAGCTGTGCGTCGAAGCGCTCTTCGTCAGAAGCGTTCACGTCCTGGATAATCGCCTTGAGCTCGGCGCGCTTGGCGGAGAACTTCTCCACCAGCTTGGCGCGCTTCGTCTCACGCTCTACCATGCTTTTCTTTGCCATGATCCCACCCTTATCTCTTGAACGGGAAGTTCAGCGCGCCAAGCAGCGCACGACCTTCTTCATCGGTGTTGGCGGTGGTGGTAATGGTGACATCCAGACCACGGATCCGGTCGATCTTATCATATTCGATCTCCGGGAAGATGATCTGTTCACGCACCCCCATGGAGTAGTTGCCACGACCGTCGAAGGACTTCGGGTTGAGACCACGGAAGTCACGAACGCGGGGGATCGCGATATTCACCAGGCGATCGAGGAAGTCCCACATACGCTCACGGCGCAGGGTCACCTTGATCCCGATCGGCCAGCCTTCACGCACCTTGAAGCCCGCGATGGACTTGCGTGCCTTGGTTACCAGCGGCTTCTGACCGGACAGCTTCTCCAGGTCGCCGATGGCGTTGTCGATCAGCTTCTTGTCGCTGATCGCGTCGCCGATGCCCATGTTCAGAGTCACCTTGGTGATCCTGGGCACCTGCATCACGTTGGCGTAGCTGAACTGCTCTTGCAGCTGAGCCGCCACCTCGTTTTGATAACGTTCTTTCAAGTTCGCCATTTTGCTACCCGACTCGCGTTAAGCGTCGATCTGCGCTTGCGTCGACTTGTAGATACGTACCTTGGTACCGTCTTCCTGAACCTGGAAGCCGACGCGATCCGCTTTTCCGGTCTCCTGGTTGAAGATGGCCACGTTGGACGCGTGAATCGGAGCCTCGCGCTCGACGATACCGCCCTGATTTCCCGCCATGGGATTGGGCTTGGTGTGACGCTTGATCATGTTCACACCGGACACGACATAGCGCTCGTCCTTGAGAACGCGCTTGACCGTGCCACGCTTACCCTTGTCCTTGCCGGCGATGACGATCACTTGGTCGTCACGTTTGATCTTTTGCATATCCGCCTCGCTCCTTACAGCACTTCAGGCGCCAAGGAAATGATCTTCATGAACTTCTCGTTGCGAAGCTCACGGGTCACCGGCCCAAAGATCCGGGTACCAACCGGCTGTTCGTTGATGTTGTTCAACAAAACGGCCGCATTTCCATCGAAGCGAATCAGCGAGCCGTCGTTACGACGGACGCCACTACGGGTGCGAACCACCACTGCCTTGAGGACCTGGCCTTTCTTGACCCGGCCACGCGGGATGGCTTCCTTCACCGTGACTTTGATGATATCGCCGACACGGGCATAACGGCGGTGCGAACCACCGAGCACCTTGATGCACTGCACCCGGCGCGCCCCGCTGTTGTCGGCGACATCCAGCATTGTCTGAGTCTGAATCATCGGTTTTCTCCAAACCTAATCTGACTGCGCAGGCTTGACTGGCGTTAGCCGATCAACCCTTGGCCTGTTCGACGACTTCGACCAGCGTCCAAGCCTTGTTCTTGGACAGCGGACGGCACTCCTCGATGGACACCGTGTCACCGGCCTTGGCCTGGTTGGTCGCGTCGTGGGCGTGCAGCTTGGTGGAGCGCTTGACGTACTTGCCATAGATCGGGTGGCGCTCACGACGCTCGATCATGACGACGATGGACTTGTCCATCTTGTCGCTCACCACCTTGCCGGTGAGCGTACGGGCTTTCTTTGCTTCGGCCATCTCAGACACCTGCCTTCTCGTTGAGCACAGTCTTCACACGGGCAATATCCCGACGAACCTGCTTGAGCAGATGAGTCTGGCTCAGCTGGCCGGTGGCCTTCTGCATGCGCAGGTTGAACTGCTCACGGAGGAGTTCGAAGAGCTGCTCCTGGAGCTGTTCTGCTGACTTCTCGCGAATTTCCTGGGCTTTCATCACATCACCGTCCGTTTCACAAAGGTGGTGGAGACCGGGAACTTCTGTGCGGCCAGGCCAAATGCCTCGCGAGCCAGCTCCTCGGATACGCCTTCGATCTCGTACAGGACACGGCCGGGCTGAATCTGTGCGACCCAGTACTCGACAGAGCCCTTGCCCTTACCCATGCGGACTTCCAACGGCTTCTTGGAAATCGGCTTGTCGGGGAAGACCCGGATCCAGATCTTGCCGCCACGCTTGACGTGACGCGTGATCGCACGACGACCAGCCTCGATCTGACGGGCGGTGACACGGCCGCGACCAGTGGCCTTGAGGCCATACTCGCCGAAGCTTACCTTGTTGCCGCGATGCGCGAGGCCGCGATTACGGCCCTTCTGCACCTTGCGGAACTTGAGACGCTTGGGTTGTAACATCGATTCGCTCTCCCCTTACCTGGAACCTTTCTTCTTGGAGGGCGCGCCTTGCGACTGCTTGGCCTTGGCGCGGACCTCCTCGATGCCCCCGAGGATTTCACCCTTGAAGATCCAGACCTTGACACCAATGATGCCGTAGGTGGTCTTGGCTTCGTAGGTGGCGAAGTCGATGTCCGCACGCAGGGTATGCAGCGGGACACGACCCTCGCGGTACCACTCGGTACGGGCGATTTCCGCGCCGCCGAGACGACCGGAGAGCTGCACCTTGATACCGCCGGCGCCCAGGCGCATGGCGTTCTGGACGGACCGCTTCATCGCCCGGCGGAACATCACACGACGCTCGAGCTGGCCGGCGATGTTCTGCGCGACGAGCTTGGCATCGAGTTCCGGCTTACGGACTTCCTCGATATTGACGTGCACGGGCACGCCCATCATCTGAGCAAGGTCACGACGAAGCTTGTCGACATCCTCGCCCTTCTTGCCGATCACGATACCCGGACGCGCGGTATGGATAGTGATGCGGGCGTTGTTGGCCGGACGCTCGATGATGATGTTGCTCACCGAGGCATTCTTCAGCCGTTCCTCGAGGAAGCGACGCACTTCGAGGTCGTTGTTCAGCTTGTCGGCATAGGCGCCGCGCTCGGCATACCAGACCGAGGTATGGTCCTTGACGATACCCAGGCGAATGCCTGTCGGATTGACTTTCTGACCCATCTGGTCGACTCCTACTTCTCGGCTACCTTGACGGTGATGTGGCAGGTGCGCTTCAGGATACGGTCCGCACGGCCCTTGGCCCGCGGCCGGATGCGCTTGAGCGTCATGCCCTCATCGACGCAGATGGTCGAGACACGCAGCTCGTCGATATCCATGCCGTTGTTTTCTTCCGCATTCGCGATGGCGGACTGCAGCACCTTCTTGACCAGCTTTGAGGCCTTCTTCGGGGAGAAGGTCAGCAGGTCGAGCGCCTCGGCGACCGGCTTATCGCGCACCTGGTCAGCCACCAAACGGGCCTTCTGGGCGGATAAACGAGCGCCACGCAGCTTTGCTGTGACTTCCATCTCTAATCCTCTCTCGGCTTACCGTTTGGCTTTCTTGTCCGCCGCATGACCGCGATAGGTGCGGGTGGCAGCGAATTCGCCCAGCTTGTGGCCAACCATTTCCTCGGAGACATGCACCGGGACGTGTTGGCGACCGTTATGGACTGCAATGGTGAGCCCGACCATGTTGGGCAGGATCATCGAACGACGCGACCAGGTCTTGATCGGTTTGCGGTCGTTCTTTTCCACTGCAACCTCAACCTTCTTCAACAGGTGAAGGTCAATAAAAGGACCTTTCTTCAGTGAACGTGGCACAGCCGTTACCTCTTGATGTCTTGGCGTTGGATCTTATTTCCGGGCCTTGCGGCGGCGGACGATCAGCTTGTCGGTGCGCTTGTTCTTGCGGGTCTTGTGGCCCTTGGTGGGGATACCCCACGGAGACACCGGATGACGACCACCGCTGGAGCGGCCTTCACCACCACCATGGGGGTGGTCCACCGGGTTCATGGCCACACCGCGAACAGACGGGCGCACACCTCTCCAGCGTTTCGCACCGGCCTTGCCAAGCTGACGCAGGCTGTGCTCGGTGTTGCTCACTTCACCCAGGGTCGCACGGCATTCCGCCAGCACCTTGCGCATCTCGCCGGAGCGCAGACGCAAGGTGGCGTAGTTGCCTTCGCGGGCGACCAGCTGCGCACTGGTACCGGCACTGCGCGCGATCTGAGCACCCTTGCCGGGCTTGAGCTCGATGCAATGCACGGTGGAACCCAGCGGGATGTTGCGCAGCGGCAGGGCGTTGCCCTTCTTGATCGGCGCGTTCACGCCGGACTCGAGACGATCACCGGCACTCACGCCACGCGGGGCGATGATGTAGCGACGCTCGCCGTCCAGGTACTTCAGCAGCGCGATATGGGCGCTGCGATTCGGGTCATGCTCCAGACGCTCGACGATGGCCGGAACGCCATCCTTGGTGCGCTTGAAGTCGATGATCCGATAATGCTGACGGTGACCACCGCCCACGTGGCGGGTAGTGATGCGACCGTTGTTGTTACGCCCACCGGACTTGGACTGTTTCTCGAGCAGCGGCGCGTAGGCGCGGCCCTTGTACAGTTCCTCGCCGACGATCTTGACGACGTGGCGACGACCGGCGGATGTGGGTTTAGTCTTGACGATTGCCATGATCCGTACTCCTGCCCTTATTCGGCGCCAGAGAAGTCTTCAAGCGTTTCGCCGGCGGCCAGTGTCACGTACGCCTTGCGATAACCCTTGCGCTGACCGAGACCGTTCGCGCTGCGCTTGGTCTTGCCCTTGATGTTCAGCACCTGAACACGGTCAACCTTCTTGCCGAACAGTTCCTGCACGGCGACCTTGATCTCGGGCTTGGTCGCGTCGTCCGCCACCTTGAACACGTACTGGTTGCGCTCGGCGGCCATGGCGGCCTTCTCGGTCACGTGCGGACCCAGCAGCACCTTGAATACACGTTCCTGGTTCATGCCAGCTTCTCCTCGAATTTGCGCAGAGCGGAGACGGTGGCCAGCACCTTGTCGAAGGCGACCAGGCTCACCGGGTCGGCGGCGGCGACATCCACCACATCCACGTTGGGGATGTTGCGGGCGGCGAGGTAGAGGTTCTCGTCAACCTCTTCGGTAACGATCAGCACCTTCTCCAGACCCAGCTCACCGAGCTTGGCGACCAGCTGCTTGGTCTTGGGGCTCTCGACGCCAAAGGCATCGACGGCCACCAGGCGTTCCTGACGAACCAGCTCGGACAGGATCGAACGCATGGCCGCACGATACATCTTGCGGTTGACCTTCTGGGCGTGGTCCTGCGGGCGAGCCGCGAACGTCACGCCACCGGCACGCCAGATCGGCGAACGGATGGTCCCGGCGCGGGCACGACCGGTGCCCTTCTGACGCCACGGCTTCTTGCCGCCGCCACGCACGTCGGAACGGTTCTTCTGGGCGCGAGTGCCCTGGCGACCACCAGCCAGATAGGCGGTGACGACCTGATGCACGAGCGCTTCGTTGAATTCTTTGGCGAAGGTGGCGTCGGACACTTCGACGGTGCCGGCACCGGCGCCTGCAAGATTCAGATTCATCGGTTAACTCCCCTCAGCCTGCTTTGACGGTGCTGCGCACGATGACATCGCTGCCGGTGGCACCGGGTACGGCACCCTTGATCAGCAGCAGGTTGCGCTCGGCATCGACACGGACGACTTCCAGGGTCTGAACGGTGCAGCGGGCGTTACCCATCTGACCGGCCATCTTCTTGCCCTTGAATACGCGACCCGGGGTCTGGCACATGCCGATGGAACCCGGTGCACGGTGGGCCAGGGAGTTACCGTGGCTGTTGTCCTGGGTACGGAAATTCCAGCGCTTCACGGCGCCTTGATAACCCTTACCCTTGGAGGTACCGGTCACGTCGACGCGTTGACCAGCTTCGAAGAGGGATACGGTGAGCTCGCCGCCCACTTCCGGAGCCTCGGCGCCTTCGTCCAGGCGGAACTCCATCAGCGAACGACCGGCCTCGACACCTGCCTTGGCGAATTCCCCAGCCTGGGCTTTCGACAGATGCTTGGCCTTGCGGGAGCCGGTTGTCACCTGAACCGCAGCGTAGCCGTCGGAGTCGACGGACTTCACACGCGTCACGCGGTTGGGCTCAACCTCGATAACGGTCACGGGCACGGAGGCACCGTCCTCGGTAAAGACGCGGGTCATCCCGGCCTTTTTACCGACCAAACCGATAGTCATGCTTAGTCTCCTTTAGTGTACGGGGCTATCACCCGCTATGGCTGCCCTTTCCAGAGCATTCCACTAGCACGTTGTGTGACGCCATCCCGGCGTGGCGGCTGCTGGACCTCGATGATTCGCGTGAGGAACGCTGGGCCGCGAGTGTCTAGTGTGGTATCAGTCGAGCTTGATCTGCACGTCCACGCCGGCGGCGAGGTCGAGCTTCATCAGGGCATCAACGGTTTTCTCGGTCGGCTCGACGATATCGAGCACGCGCTTGTGCGTACGAATTTCGTACTGGTCACGAGCATCCTTGTTCACGTGCGGAGAGATCAGCACGGTATAGCGCTCGCGATTGGTCGGCAGAGGGATCGGACCCCGGACCTGGGCGCCGGTACGCTTGGCGGTATCCACGATCTCCGCAGCGGACTGGTCGATCAGGCGATGGTCGAAAGCCTTCAACCGAATGCGAATCTTCTGGTTCTGCATTTGCCCTAAACTCCAATGGATCTTGACGGCGCGAGCCGTCAACCCACGCATTCAAAGGATGCGCATTATAGGCGCACCAAAAACGAGAGTCAAACCCCCATTACGGTGCGCAGAAAGGGGGCTCCTTGCGGAGCCCCCTTCGATCAGTCGAGTCGCGTACTGCTTACTCGATGATCTTGGCCACGACACCGGCGCCGACGGTACGACCGCCTTCGCGAACGGCGAAGCGCAGACCGTCATCCATGGCGACCGGAGCGATCAGGCTGACGACCATCTTGACGTTGTCGCCCGGCATGACCATCTCGACGCCTTCCGGCAGTTCACAGGTACCGGTGATGTCGGTGGTACGGAAGTAGAACTGCGGACGATAGCCCTTGAAGAACGGAGTGTGACGACCACCCTCGTCCTTGGACAGCACGTAGACCTCGGCCTCGAACTTGGTGTGCGGGGTGATGGTGCCCGGCTTGGCCAGGACCTGACCACGCTCGACGTCGTCACGCTTGGTACCGCGCAGCAGGGCACCGATGTTCTCGCCGGCACGACCTTCGTCGAGCAGCTTGCGGAACATCTCGACACCCGTGACGGTCGTCTTGGCGGTATCACGGATACCGACGATCTCGACTTCTTCGCCGGCCTTGACGACACCGCGCTCGACGCGACCGGTCACCACGGTACCGCGACCGGAGATGGAGAAGACGTCCTCGATCGGCATCAGGAACGGCTGATCGATGGCACGCTCCGGCTCCGGAATGTAGGCATCCAGGGCCTTGATCAGGTTGGCAACGGCGGTGGTACCCATGCCGTTGTCGTCCTTGCCTTCCAGCGCCATCAGGGCGGAACCGGTGATGATCGGGCAGTCGTCACCCGGGAAGTCGTACTCGTTGAGGAGCTCACGGACTTCCATTTCGACCAGCTCGAGCAGCTCTTCGTCGTCGACCATGTCGGCCTTGTTCAGGAACACGACGATGGTCGGCACGCCGACCTGGCGAGACAGCAGGATGTGCTCGCGAGTCTGCGGCATGGGGCCGTCGGCGGCAGAACAGACCAGGATGGCACCGTCCATCTGAGCGGCACCGGTGATCATGTTCTTGACGTAGTCGGCGTGCCCCGGGCAGTCGACGTGAGCGTAGTGACGCTCTTCGGACTGGTACTCGACGTGAGCGGTGGCGATGGTGATACCGCGCTCGCGCTCTTCCGGTGCGTTGTCGATGGAGTCGAACGCACGGGCATCACCGCCGAAGACTTCCGCGGACACACGAGTCAGGGCCGCAGTCAGCGTGGTCTTGCCATGGTCGACGTGACCGATGGTGCCGACGTTGACGTGCGTTTTGGAACGTTCGAATTTTTCCTTAGCCACTGCTATGACCTCTTTACGTTAGCTAACGGTTAACCGTTCTGATTGATGACGGCTTCAACGACGCTGGACGGCGCCTCTTCGTAATCCGCAAACTCCATGGTGTAGCTTGCGCGGCCCTGGCTTTGAGAACGCAGGTCGGTTGCGTAACCGAACATCTCAGCCAGCGGAACGGTGGCGCGGATGACCTTCCCGGCGGGCGTGTCATCCATCCCCTGAACCAGGCCTCGACGGCGGTTCAGGTCACCCATGACATCCCCCATGAACTCCTCGGGTGTCACGACTTCGACCTTCATCACCGGCTCGAGCAACACGGCCTTGGCCTTGGGTGCGCCTTCCTTGATCGCCATGGAAGAGGCGACCTTGAACGCGGTCTCGTTCGAGTCCACGTCATGGTAGGAACCGTCGAACAGCGTAACCTTGACGTCAATCATCGGGTAGCCCGCGATGACACCGTTCTGGAGCTGCTCATAGGCTCCCTTCTCGACAGCGGGCACGTATTCCTTCGGAACCACGCCGCCGACGATTTCAGAAGCGAACTTGAAGTGCATGTCTTCGTCGTCGCCCTTGTCCTCGGCCGTCAACGGCTCGATGCGCAGATGCACGTGACCGTACTGACCGCGGCCACCGGACTGACGAACGAACTTGCCTTCCTGCTCGACGCTCTTGCGAATGGTCTCGCGGTACGCCACTTGCGGCTTGCCGATATTGGCGTCGACCTTGAACTCGCGACGCAGGCGGTCGACGATGATGTCCAGGTGCAGCTCGCCCATGCCGGAGATGATGGTCTGGCCCGTCTCTTCGTCGGTCTTGACCTGGAAGGACGGATCCTCCTGAGCCAGCTTGCCCAGCGCCGTCCCCATCTTCTCCTGGTCCGGCTTGGACTTCGGCTCGACGGCCACGGAAATCACCGGATCCGGGAATTCCATGCGCTCCAGCACGATCTTGTCGTTCAGGTCGCACAGGGTATCGCCGGTGGTGACATCCTTGAGCCCGATGCAGGCGGCGATATCACCGGCCAGCACTTCCTTGATCTCCTCACGGGAGTTGGAGTGCATCTGCACGATACGGCCGACACGCTCCTTCTTCTCCTTGACGGAGTTGTAGACGCTGTCGCCCGACTTCAGCACGCCGGAGTAGACGCGAATGAAGGTCAGGGTGCCGACAAAGGGGTCGGTGGCAATCTTGAAGGCCAGAGCGGCGAAGGGCGCATTGTCGTCGGCCTCACGGGTCGCAACGGTGCCGTCCTTGTCGTCCAGCTCACCTTCGATGGCCTTGACCTCGGTGGGAGATGGCATGTACTCGATCACGCCATCCAGCACCGCCTGCACGCCCTTGTTCTTGAACGCGGAGCCACAGGTGACCAGCACGATCTCGTTGTCGAGAGTACGACGACGCAGGCCTGCCTTGATGTCTTCCACGGGCAGATCGCCTTCCTCGAGGTACTTCTCCATCAACTCTTCGGAGGCCTCGGCGGCGGACTCGACCATCTGCTCGCGATACTTCTGAGCGGTCTCCTCCAGGTCGGCAGGAATATCGACCAGCTCGTAGTTCATCCCGAAGTTGCCTTCATCCCACTGGATGGCCTTCATGCGGATGAGGTCGATGACACCCTTGAACTCGTCCTCGGCGCCCCAGTTGAGCTGGATCGGCACGACATTGGCGCCCAGCTTGCTCTTGAGCTGATCGAGCACCATGAAGTAATCGGCACCGGCACGGTCCATCTTGTTGACGAACACCATGCGCGGCACTTCGTACTTGTTGGCCTGGCGCCAGACGGTCTCGGTCTGAGGCTGCACGC
The DNA here is from genome assembly GCF_029081005.1 of Halomonas elongata. GTDB lineage: Bacteria > Pseudomonadota > Gammaproteobacteria > Pseudomonadales > Halomonadaceae > Halomonas > Halomonas elongata_B. The sequence continues at coordinate 101,411 of NZ_JAJQTQ010000014.1, forward strand.
CGGAGCTGCCGCACAACACCACGACCGCGCCGTCGAGCACGCGCAGGGAACGCTCCACCTCGATGGTGAAATCGACGTGTCCCGGGGTATCGATGATATTGACGCGGTGCTCATCGAACTGCTTGTCCATGCCCTGCCAGAAGCAGGTCGTCGCCGCGGAGGTGATGGTGATACCACGCTCCTGCTCCTGCTGCATCCAGTCCATGGTGGCGGCGCCGTCATGGACCTCGCCGACCTTGTGAGAAAGGCCGGTATAGAACAGGATACGCTCGGTAGTAGTCGTCTTACCGGCGTCGACGTGGGCTACGATACCGATATTGCGGTAACGCTTGAGCGGAGTCTTGCGAGCCACGATGTAACTCCCGTTGGTTGGCGATGCGGTTTAGAAGCGGTAGTGAGAGAAGGCCTTGTTGGCCTCCGCCATGCGATGCACGTCTTCACGCTTCTTGACGGCCGAACCCTTGCCTTCGGCGGCATCCAGCATCTCGCCAGCCAGACGCTGCACCATGGTCTTCTCGCCACGACGGCGAGCGGCATCCACCATCCAGCGCATGGCCAGCGCCTGACGGCGGGACGGGCGCACTTCGACCGGCACCTGATAGGTCGCCCCACCGACACGGCGAGACTTGACCTCGACCATGGGCTGGATGGTTTCCAGCGCCTTGTCGAAGATCTCCAGCGGCTCTTCCTTGCTACGCTCGGCAACCCTGTCCAGCGCACCATAGACGATACGCTCAGCTACGGACTTCTTGCCGCTGATCATCAGGTGGTTCATGAACTTCGCCAGGCGCTCGCTTCCGAACTTCGGATCCGGCAGGATCTCGCGCTTGGCCGCAACTCTTCTTCTAGGCATGATAAGCCCTCATTGAAGGGTCCTTCAGGTAAACCCGAGACAGCTCGATGGCGCTCGACCTTACTCTTATCAGACCGTGACTATGAAACTCTCGGTGGCCGTAGCCGCTGCGTCGAACGCCTCGATCAGGCCTTCGGACGCTTGGTGCCGTACTTGGAACGGCCCTGCTTACGATTCTGAACGCCGGAGGTATCCAGAGCACCGCGTACCGTGTGGTAACGGACACCCGGAAGGTCCTTGACCCGGCCGCCACGAATCAGGACCACGGAGTGCTCCTGGAGGTTGTGGCCTTCACCACCGATGTAGGAAGCCACTTCATAGCCGTTGGTCAGGCGCACACGGCAGACCTTACGCAGGGCCGAGTTCGGCTTCTTCGGTGTCGTGGTATAGACGCGGGTGCAGACGCCGCGCTTCTGCGGGCAAGCCTGCAGCGCCGGCACGTCGCTCTTGGCGGCCTGGCGCTTGCGCGGCTTGCGCACGAGCTGATTGATCGTTGCCATTTATTGCTCCAAATGGGTTGCCTTGGCGGAAGCGAGTAGCCGTTCGCTTCCTGTCTTGCGCACTTTACCAATGGTGCGAGCGCACCCGCCCCACTGTTAAAGGCTGCGCATTCTAATGGCTGAAACGGCCACCCGTCAAGCGTGGCGCCCGTCACACGGGCGCCACGCCGGTGGCCGCATCAGATGTCGTCGTCGTCCGAGTCCAGCGCGGTGAGCTGGGCGCCCAGTTCCTGCTCGACGTCCTGGGCGGACGGATGGAGCAGCCGCTCGGCATCTTCCCGCTTGCGGCGGCGCTCCGCGTGGTGCGTCAAGCCGGTACCGGCCGGAATCAGACGTCCCACCACCACGTTCTCTTTCAAGCCTCGCAGGTAGTCGCGCTTGCCGGTAACCGCCGCTTCGGTCAACACTCGCGTGGTCTCCTGGAAGGAAGCCGCGGAGATGAACGACTCGGTCGCCAGGCTGGCCTTGGTGATACCCAGCAGCAGACGCTGGTACTTGGCCGGGAACTTGTCCTCGTTCGCCAGGCGGGCGTTCTCTTCGAGCACGCGCACCAGTTCGACCTGGTCACCCGGGATGAAGTCGGAATCGCCGGCGTCGGTGACTTCCACCTTGCGCAGCATCTGACGCACGATGACTTCGATGTGCTTGTCGTTGATGCCCACGCCCTGCAGACGATAGACGTCCTGCACCTCGGCGACGATGTACTTGGCCAGCTCGGCGATACCCAGCAGTCGCAGGATATCGTGCGGGTTGCTCGGGCCGTCCGAGATCACCTCGCCCTTCTCGACGGTTTCGCCTTCGAAGACCGCGATCTGACGCCATTTCGGGATAAGCATCTCGAACGGCTCGCCGTCCTCGGGCGTGATCGTCAAGCGACGCTTGCCCTTGGTTTCCTTGCCGAAGCTGATGGCACCGCTGATCTCGGCGAGGATCGCCGGCTCCTTGGGCTTGCGCGCTTCGAACAGGTCGGCAACACGCGGCAGACCACCCGTGATGTCCTTGTTGCCGGTGGCTTCGACCGGGATACGCGCGACGACCTCACCGACACCGATGCGCGAGCCGTTGTCGACGGTCACCACTGCCTTGCCGGGCAGCAGGTACTGCACCGGGGTATCGGAGCCGGTCACCGTCACCGGCTTGCCGGTTTCGTCGGCGAGCAGGATCATCGGGCGCTTGTCGCGGCCGGCCATCGGACGTGCCGCCGACTCGATCACCTCGATGGAAGACAGGCCGGTCATCTCGTCCACGCTGCGGTGGATGGTGACGCCTTCGTCCATATCGGCGTACTGCACCTGACCCTCGGCTTCGGCGACGATCGGATGGGTGTGCGGATCCCACTTGGCCACGGCCTGGCCAGCCTCGACCTCGTCACCATCCTTGACCGACAGCTCGGCGCCATAGGGCAGCTTGTAGTACTCACGCTCGCGGCCGTGCCCGTCGGCGACGGCCAGGGCGCTGGAACGGGATACCACCACCAGCTTGCCATCGGCGCGCTCGACGTGCTTGATGTTGTGCAGCCGCACCTTGCCGCCGTGCTTGACCTGAACACTATCCACGGCGGAAGCACGAGAGGCCGCCCCCCCGATGTGGAAGGTCCGCATGGTCAACTGTGTGCCGGGCTCACCGATGGACTGGGCGGCGATGACGCCGACCGACTCACCGACGTTGACCTGATGGCCCCGTGCCAGGTCACGACCATAGCAGGACGAGCAGACACCGTGGCTGGTGCCACAGGTAATCGTCGAGCGCACCACGATCTCGTCGACCCCCATGGTGTCGAGCTCGGCACACCACTTCTCGTCGAGCAGGGTGCCGCGCGGAATCAATACCTCTTCGGTATTCGGATCGACGACATCCTGGGCGACCACGCGACCCAGCACGCGCTGTGCCAGGGAGACGATGATGTCGCCACCCTCGATGACCGGGTGCAGGGTCAGGCCGTTCTCGGTGTCACAGTCGGTCTCGGTGATGACCATGTCCTGAGCCACATCGACCAGGCGACGGGTCAGGTAACCGGAGTTGGCGGTCTTCAGTGCCGTATCCGCCAGGCCCTTCCGCGCCCCGTGGGTCGAGATGAAGTACTGCAGGACGTTCAGGCCTTCACGGAAGTTGGCGACGATCGGCGTCTCGATGATCGAGCCATCCGGCTTGGCCATCAGGCCACGCATGCCGGCCAGCTGACGGATCTGGGCCGCGCTGCCCCGGGCACCGGAGTCGGCCATGATGAAGACGCTGTTGAAGGAGTCCTGCTCAACCTCATTGCCCTCACGGTCGATCACGCTTTCCTTCGAGATGCCGGTCATCATCGCCTTGGCGACCTGGTCATTGGCCCGCGCCCAGATATCGATGACCTTGTTGTACTTCTCGCCCGCGGTCACGAGACCGGAGGAGAACTGATCCTCGATTTCCTTGACCTCTTCCTCGGCACCTTCGACGATTTCTGCCTTCGCATCCGGGATGACGAAGTCATTGACACCGATGGAAGCACCGGACCAGGTGGCCATGCGGAAGCCGGTATACATCAACTGGTCGGCGAAGATCACCGCGGGCTTGAGGCCGGCGCGACGATAGACCTCGTTGATCAGCCTGGAGATCGCCTTCTTCTTCATCGGCTGGTCGACCAGCGAGAAGGGAGCGCCCTCGGGCAGGATCCGGTACAGCAGTGCGCGACCCACGGTGGTGTCGTAGATCTTGCGACTGTAGGTCTTCTCGGCGCCCTCTTCCTCGATGATGATCTCGTCGAGGCGTACCTTGACACGGGCGTGCAGGGAAACGCTCTGGGTCCCGAAGGCGCGCTCGACCTCATCCAGGCCGGAGAACACCATCCCCTCGCCCTTGTCGTTGATGCGCTCGCGGGTCATGTAGTAGAGCCCGAGCACCACGTCCTGGGACGGCACGATGATCGGTTCGCCGTTGGCCGGTGACAGCACGTTGTTGGTGGCCATCATCAGGGCGCGCGATTCGAGCTGGGCTTCCAGGGTCAGCGGTACGTGAACCGCCATCTGGTCACCATCGAAGTCGGCGTTGTAGGCGGCGCAGACCAGCGGGTGCAACTGGATGGCCTTGCCCTCGATGAGCAGCGGCTCGAAGGCCTGGATACCGAGACGGTGCAGGGTCGGCGCACGGTTGAGCAGTACAGGATGCTCACGAATGACGTCGGCGAGGATGTCCCAGACTTCAGGCAGCTCGCGCTCGACCATCTTCTTGGCGGCCTTGATGGTGGACGCCTGGCCACTGGCCTGCAGCTTGGAGTAGATGAACGGCTTGAACAGCTCGAGCGCCATCTTCTTGGGCAGACCGCACTGATGCAGGCGCAGGGTCGGGCCGACGGTGATGACCGAGCGGCCGGAGTAGTCGACACGCTTGCCGAGCAGATTCTGACGGAAGCGCCCCTGCTTGCCCTTGATCATGTCGGCCAGCGACTTCAGCGGACGCTTGTTGGAGCCGGTGATGGCTCGACCGCGACGACCGTTGTCGAGCAGGGCGTCGACCGCCTCCTGCAGCATGCGCTTCTCGTTGCGCACGATGATATCCGGCGCGTTGAGATCGAGCAGCCGCTTGAGGCGGTTGTTGCGGTTGATCACGCGGCGATACAGGTCGTTGAGGTCGGAGGTCGCGAAACGACCGCCGTCCAGCGGCACCAGCGGACGCAGGTCCGGCGGCAGCACCGGCAGCACTTCCATGATCATCCAGGCCGGATCGTTGCCGGAGCCCTGGAAGGCCTCCAGCAGCTTGAGGCGCTTGGAAAGCTTCTTGATCTTGGTTTCGGAGTTGGTCTGCGGAATCTCCTCGCGCAGACGCTCGATCTCCTCGTCGAGATCGATATCCTTGAGCATGGCCTGCACCGCCTCGGCGCCCATGCGCGCGTCGAAGTCGTCGCCGAACTCTTCGAGCGCTTCGAAATACTGCTCGTCATTGAGCAACTGGCCGCGCTCGAGAGTGGTCATGCCCGGATCGACGACCATGAAGCTCTCGAAATAGAGCACACGCTCGATATCGCGCAGGGTCATGTCCAGGAACATGCCGATGCGGGACGGCAGCGATTTCAGGAACCAGATGTGAGCAACCGGGCTGGCCAGCTCGATATGGCCCATCCGTTCGCGACGCACGGCGGCCTTGGTGACCTCGACGCCGCACTTCTCGCAGATGATGCCACGGTGCTTCATGCGCTTGTACTTGCCGCACAGGCATTCGTAATCCTTCACCGGACCGAAGATCTTGGCACAGAACAGGCCGTCGCGTTCCGGCTTGAAGGTACGGTAATTGATGGTCTCGGGTTTCTTGACCTCGCCGAAGGACCAGCTGCGAATCATGTCCGGCGACGCCAGGGTAATCTTGATCGCGTCGAACTCGTCGGACTGAGACTGCGATTTGAGGACTTTCACCAAATCTTTCATGGGTCGGCTCCGTTGCGGAGTTGTCATGGGCGGGGGCGCGCACGCCCCCGCGGACCGTCATACTGCGAAGCGCCGTTACGGCAGCCTCAGCTCTCCAGTTCGATGTCGATACCCAGCGAGCGGATCTCCTTCACCAGCACGTTGAAGGATTCCGGCATGCCCGCCTGCATGGCATGGTCGCCATCCACGATGCTCTTGTACATCTTGGTGCGTCCTTCCACGTCGTCGGACTTGACGGTGAGCATCTCCTGGAGCGTGTAGGCAGCGCCGTAGGCCTCCAGGGCCCAGACCTCCATCTCCCCGAAACGCTGACCACCGAACTGCGCCTTGCCGCCCAGCGGCTGCTGGGTGACCAGCGAGTAGGAACCGGTGGAACGCGCATGCATCTTGTCATCCACCAGGTGGTTGAGCTTGAGCATGTACATGTAGCCCACGGTCACCGGACGATCGAAGGCTTCGCCGGTCCGGCCATCGTAGAGCGTCATCTGGCCGGACTCCGGCAGACCGCCCAGGTCCAGCAGATGCTTGATCTCATGCTCGCGAGCGCCATCGAAGACCGGCGTGGCCATCGGCACGCCCGCCTTGAGGTTCTTCGCCAGGGCGATGACTTCGTCATCGGACAGCGAATCCAGCTCCTCGACCCGGGTGCTGCTGGCCGTATTGTAGACCTGTCCCAGGAACTCGCGGATCTCGCCGACCTGCTGTTCCCGAGCCTCGCGCAACATTTCCTCGATCCTGACGCCGAGCCCCCTGGCGGCCATGCCCAGGTGCGTCTCGAGGATCTGACCGACGTTCATCCGCGACGGTACGCCCAGCGGGTTGAGGATCAGGTCAATGGACTCGCCATTGTCGTCGAAGGGCATGTCCTCGATCGGCATGATCGCCGAGATGACACCCTTGTTGCCGTGACGGCCGGCCATCTTGTCGCCTGGCTGCATGCGACGCTTCACGGCCAGGTAGACCTTGACGATCTTCAACACGCCGGGAGCCAGATCGTCGCCCTGGGTGAGCTTGCGCTTCTTGTCCTCGAAGCGCTCGTCCATTTCCTTGCGACGATTCTCGAGCTGCTCGTCGGCCTGGGCCAGCAGTTCGTTGAGTGATTCATCCTGCATGCGCAGCTTGAACCACTGCTGACGCGGGAGCTCCTCGAGGTACTCGTCGGAGAGCACGTCGCCTTTCTTGAGCTTGGGCCCACCGTTGACGGCCTGGCCGGACAGGGTCCGCTTGAGGCGTTCGAAGGTGGCATCCTCGGCGATGCGATAGGTTTCCTGGAGGTCCTTGCGCACCTCATCGAGCTGCATCTGCTCGATGGACAGCGCGCGAGAATCCTTCTCCACGCCATCGCGGGTGAACACCTGAACGTCGATGACCGTACCCTTCATGCCGGTCGGCGCGCGCAACGAGGTGTCCTTCACATCGGACGCCTTCTCGCCGAAGATCGCGCGCAGCAGCTTCTCTTCCGGCGTCAGCTGTGTCTCGCCCTTGGGCGTGACCTTGCCGACCAGGATGTCGCCTGCGCCGACCTCGGCACCAATGTAGACCACGCCTGCCTCATCCAGCTTGGACAGCGCCGACTCACCGACGTTGGGGATATCCGAGGAAATCTCTTCGGCACCCAGCTTGGTGTCGCGGGAAACGCAGGTCAGTTCCTGGATGTGGATGGACGTGAAACGGTCCTCCTGGACGGCCCGCTCGGAGAGCAGGATGGAGTCCTCGAAGTTGTAGCCGTTCCACGGCATGAAGGCGATGCGCATGTTCTGGCCAAGCGCAAGATCCCCCATGTCGACGGACGGACCGTCGGCCAGGATATCGCCGCGCGCCACCGCATCCCCTGTACGCACGATCGGGCGCTGGTTCTGGCAGGTGTTCTGGTTGGAGCGCAGGTACTTGGTCAGGTTGTAGATATCGACACCGGCCTCACCGCCGATGATTTCGTCTTCATTGACCCGCACCACGATACGCTTGGCATCGACCGAGTCGATCACCCCGCCACGACCTGCCACGGCACAGACGCCGGAGTCACGGGCAACGAAGCGCTCCATGCCGGTCCCCACCAGCGGCTTCTCGGCACGCAGGGTCGGCACGGCCTGACGCTGCATGTTCGCCCCCATCAAGGCGCGGTTGGCATCGTCATGCTCGAGGAAGGGAATCAGCGCCGCCGCCACGGAGACTACCTGGCGCGGCGAGACGTCCATCAGGGTGACCTGCTCGGGACGCATGAAGGTGGTCTCACCACGATGGCGAACCTGCACCAGGTCGTCGACCAGGCGGCCGCTCTCGTCCACGGTGGCAGAGGCCTGGGCGATGACGAAGTCGCCCTCCTCGATCGCGGAGAGATGCACCACATCGTCGGTCACCTGGCTGTCCGTCACCTTGCGGTACGGCGTCTCGAGGAAGCCGTAGCTGTTGGTGTGACTATAGGTGGCCAGCGAGTTGATCAGGCCGATGTTCGGACCTTCCGGCGTCTCGATCGGGCATAGGCGACCATAGTGGGTGGCGTGCACGTCGCGCACCTCGAAGCCGGCCCGTTCGCGGGTCAGGCCGCCCGGGCCAAGCGCGGAGACGCGGCGCTTGTGCGTCACCTCGGACAACGGATTGTTCTGGTCCATGAACTGCGAGAGCTGGCTGGAACCGAAGAACTCCTTGACCGCTGCCGCCACCGGCTTGGCATTGATCAGATCCTGCGGCATCAGGCCTTCGCTCTCGGCCATGGAGAGGCGTTCCTTGACCGCACGCTCGACGCGCACCAGGCCGACGCGGAACTGGTTCTCGGCCATTTCGCCGACACAGCGGATGCGGCGGTTGCCCAGGTGGTCGATGTCATCAACGTCACCGAAACCGTTACGGATGTTGATCAACTCACCCAGCACATCGAGGATGTCGCGCTGATCGAGCACCCCGGATCCCGTGTCGGCATCACGACGCAGGCGGCGATTGAACTTCATGCGACCGACACCGGACAGGTCATAGCGGTCTTCAGTGAAGAACAGGTTGTTGAACAGCGTCTCGGCGGCTTCCTTGGTGGGCGGCTCGCCAGGGCGCATCATGCGATAGATCTCGACCAATGCCTCGAGCTGTGAGCCCGTGGTATCCAGCCTGAGCGTATCGGAGATGAAGGGACCGCAATCGAGATCGTTGGTGTAGAGCGTCTCGATCGTGGTGATGCCGGCCTGGCCCATGCTTTCCAGCAGCTCGGGAGTGATCGCGGTGTTGCACGGGCAGATCAACTCGCCGGTATTCGGATTGATCTGATCCTTCGCCAGTGTCTTGCCGAACAGATAATCCATCGGCACTTCGAGACGCTCGAGGCCGGTCTTCTCGAGCTGACGAATATGCTTCTGGGTAACACGACGCCCTTCCTCGACGATGACATTGCCGTCACCATCCTTGATATCGAAGGTCGCGGTCTCGCCGCGCAGGCGCGACGGCACCAGATCCACGGAGAAGCCGGATTTCTCGATGTGGAAAGTGCTGGTCTCGAAGAACTCGTCGAGGATCTCCTCGGCGCTCATGCCCAGGGCGCGCATCAGTACAGTGGCCGGCAGCTTGCGGCGACGGTCGATGCGTACGAAGACGTTGTCCTTGGGATCGAACTCGAAGTCCAACCAGGAGCCACGATAGGGAATGACCCTGGCGGAGTACAGCAGCTTGCCGGACGAGTGGCTCTTGCCCTTGTCATGGTCGAAGAACACGCCCGGGCTGCGGTGCAGCTGCGAGACGATGACGCGCTCGGTACCATTGACGACGAAGGTACCGTTCTCGGTCATCAGGGGGATTTCCCCCATGTAGACTTCCTGCTCCTTGATGTCCTTGATCGCCTTGTTCGACGAATCCTTGTCGTAGATGATCAGGCGAACCTTGACGCGCAAGGGAGCCGAATAGGTGACGCCACGCAGTTGACATTCCTTGACGTCGAACGCCGGCGTGCCGAAACGGTAGCTGACGTATTCCAGGGCGGCGTTGCCGGAAAAGCTCTCGATCGGGAACACCGAGCGAAAGGCGGCATGCAGGCCGACGTCAAGACGTTCTTCGGGTGAGCGATCCTGCTGGAGAAAGTCGTAATAGGAATCAAGCTGGATGGCCAGCAGGTAAGGCACATCCATCACTTGGGGCAGTTTGCCGAAATCCTTGCGGATGCGTTTTTTCTCAGTGTATGAGTAAGCCATCTGTATTCCCCAGCTTGTTCACCATGGGTGACCGATGCGTGTCGGCGCCACCCGACGGGGTCGGCTCCGTCAGGCGCTGACGGCGAGCCCCCGGAAGAGGCTCGCCATCGGAATTCGGCCAACCGGCACTCCTAAGGAGCACCGGCTAGCGACAACAGAAAAAGGCCGGCAGCGGGTGTACCGCCACCAGCCGTACAAGCTTACGCCGCGCGTGAAGCCGTAGGCCCAAGGGTTACTTGAGCTCCACGGAAGCGCCGGCTTCTTCCAGCTTGGTCTTGGCTTCTTCGGCATCTTCCTTGGACATGCCTTCCTTCAGGGTCGCCGGCACGCCGTCGACGGCGCCCTTGGCTTCCTTCAGGCCAAGGCCGGTGATCTCGCGGACGGCCTTGATGACGTTGACCTTCTTCTCGCCGGCGCCAGTCAGCACCAGGTCGAACTCGGTCTGCTCTTCCTCGGCGGCGGCTTCGCCACCACCCGGGCCGGCCACGACAGCGGCTGCGGCGGACACGCCGAACTTCTCTTCCATCGCTTCGATCAGCTCGGCGACTTCCATCACGGACATGTCGGCGACGGCGTTGATGATGTCTTCTTGGGTCAGTGCCATTTTCACGTTCCTAACTTTGCGGGAGTCTCGATGGTTCGACGACTCGGTGATTCAATGTTCGATTCGCATGACGCGCCCGAGCTCCTGGCTCAGGCGGCCTCTTCCTGCTTCTGGTCACGCAGCGCGGCAAGGGTACGAACCAGCTTGCCGGCGGACGCTTCCTTCATGACGGACATCAGCTTGGCGATGGCCTCGTCATGGGTCGGCAGGGTTGCCAGGCGATCGAGGTCGCTTGCCGGGATGAACTCGCCTTCGTAGGCCAGCGCCTTGACTTCGAAGTTCTTCTCTGCCTTGCCGAACTCCTTGAACAAACGAGCGGCGGCGCCCGGATGATCGGTGGAGAAGGCCAGCAGGGTCGGACCCACGAAGCTTTCATTCAGGCACTCCCACTGAGTGCCCTCCAGGGCGCGGCGTGCCAGGGTGTTGCGCACAACACGGATCTGCACGCCATTCTCGCGAGCCTGCTTGCGCAGGTCGGTCATCTTGCCGACCGAGACACCACGAGAATCGGCAACAACGACGGAGAGAGCATCCTTGGCCGCTTCACTGACCTCGGCAACAATCGCTTTCTTGCCTTCGAGTGCTAGTGGCACAGTGATCACTCCTTCGTGCCGGAACCTCACAAGAGCGTTCCGGTGGTTACCATCTCCCCCGCCGCAAGCGGCGAGGGTCCTGGGTGATGGTGCTCACCAGCTGACTGGCGGCCACACCATCTGCGCAGGCCTCACTGAGGATGATTAAGCCGCCTCGCGTAAGGCGGCACCTGCGGTCTTTGACGGTGCCCCGCCGGCTCCTGTCGAAACAGCACACGGGGACCGCAAAGTTTCTTGCCTCTTACTGTTCCGCGATTCAGACCAGCGCGGAATGGTCGACGGTCACACCCGGGCCCATGGTGGTGGACAGGGAGACCTTCTTGAAATACACACCCTTGGACGTGCTCGGCTTGAGCTTCTTCAGGTCGGCGATCAGCGCCTCCAGGTTGCCCCGAATGGCGGCTGCGTCGAAGTCGACCTTGCCCAGCGTGGTGTGGATGATGCCGTTCTTGTCGGTACGGAAGCGGACCTGACCGGCCTTGGCATTCTTGACCGCAGTGGCGACGTCAGGCGTCACGGTACCGACCTTCGGGTTCGGCATCAGGCCACGCGGACCGAGAATCTGGCCCAGCTGGCCGACGACACGCATGGCATCCGGCGAGGCGATGACCACGTCGAAATCGAGCTGGCCTTTCTTGACCTGCTCGGCGAGGTCGTCCATGCCGATGATGTCGGCCCCCGCCTCTTTGGCCGCATCGGCGTTGGCACCCTGGGTAAAGACGGCGACACGCACGTCCTTGCCAGTGCCGTTGGGCATGACGGTAGCGCCACGCACGACCTGGTCGGATTTCCGCGGATCGACACCCAGATTGATGGCGACGTCGACGGATTCCTTGAACTTCACCGCGGAGAGTTCAGAAAGCAGCTCGACGGCCTCGTCCAGGCTGTACGCCTTGCTCGGGTCGACCTTTTCGCGGAACAGCTTTGCACGCTTGGTCAGCTTAGCCATGATCAGAGACCCTCCACGTTCAGGCCCATGCTACGGGCGCTACCAGCAATGGTGCGCACCGCGGCGTCGAGATCGGCGGCCGTCAGATCCGGTTCCTTGGCCTGGGCGATCTCTTCGAGTTGCTCACGGGTCACGGTGCCGACCTTGCTCTTGTTCGGCTCGCCGGAGCCGGACTTGATGCCAGCCGCCTTCTTCAGCAGGACCGCCGCGGGCGGGGTCTTGGTGACGAAGGTGAAGCTGCGGTCGGAATACACGGTGATGACGACCGGTGTCGGCAGCCCCGGTTCGAGATTCTGCGTTTCGGCGTTGAAGGCCTTGCAGAATTCCATGATATTGACGCCGTGCTGACCCAGCGCGGGGCCCACGGGGGGACTCGGATTGGCTTTACCAGCTGCGACCTGCAGCTTGATGTAAGCCTGTACTTTCTTGGCCATGATGGACTCCAGATGGGTAATAGCGCCTTGCGGCTCCCCGGGTTAAGCGGCCACCTCGGCGACCGCCACGTTCATGCTCGGGTCACTCTTTCTCGACCTGAGCGAATTCCAGCTCGACGGGCGTGGAACGACCGAAGATGAGCACGCTGACCTGCAGGCGACTCTTGTCGTAGTTGACTTCCTCGACCACGCCATTGAAATCGGCGAAAGGCCCGTCGATGACACGCACAGACTGCCCCGGCTCGAACATGGTCTTCGGCCGCGGCTGCTCGGTACCATCCTTGACGCGACTGAGGATGGCGTCTGCCTCACGCTGCGTGATGGGCGCCGGCTTTTCCTTGGTACCACCGATGAACCCCATGACACGCGGGGTTTCATTGACCAGATGCCAAGTATCATCGGCCATTTCCATCTCGACCAGGACGTAGCCGGGATAGAACTTGCGCTCGCTCTTGCGGCGCTTGCCGTCACGCACTTCAACGACTTCTTCGGTCGGCACCAGAATCTCGCCGAAGCGGTCCTCCATGCCATACAGCTTCACGCGCTCGTTGAGCGAGCGCATGACATGCTTCTCGAAGCCGGAATAGGCGTGTACGACGTACCAACGCTTGGACATGCGGACTCCTAACCAATGACGCCGGACATCGCCCAGCCAAGAAGCGTGTCGATGAGCCACAGCATCAGCCCCACCACCAGCACGGCGACCAGCACGATGGCGGTCGTCTGAATGGTCTCGGGACGAGTCGGCCAGACAACGCGCTGAATCTCTTTCTTCGCGTTGCGGGCCAGCTCGAGCAGCTCGCGCCCCTTCGTGGTGGTCAATGCCACCAGCGCCGCCACCACGCTGAGCGCGACGACACCGAGCACACGATAAAGTAGTGCCATGTCGGCAAAGTACGTATTGCCGACCACGGCCAGAACCAACAGAATAACGACAACCGCCCACTTGAGCCCGTCGTGGCGCGACTCCTGCACCTCGGCGTTATGTTTCATGACCACGAGACTCCTCAGGGGCAGCAATCGAAAACAAGACAGTATACGGGATATTGCCAGCCTGGGGAAGACTGGCAGGCCAGGAGGGACTCGAACCCCCAACCTGCGGTTTTGGAGACCGCTGCTCTGCCAATTGAGCTACTGGCCTGTATGCCTTCAAGGCTCGCCTTTGCAGCGACCCCGAGCGACAGCGGGCGCCATGATAGCGAAAGCCTTCTCGCCTGGCAACCCCTCTCGGCACGCTCACCTCCGAGAGAAAAAGAAAAGGCGAGCTGCTCGCTCGCCTTTTCGCAATGGAGCTCATGGACGGATTTGAACCGTCGACCTCACCCTTACCAAGGGTGTGCTCTACCCCTGAGCTACATGAGCACTGACAATCGGCACCAGGATGCCAAATATTGGAGCGGGCAGCGGGGATCGAACCCGCATCATCAGCTTGGAAGGCTGAGGTTCTACCATTGAACTATGCCCGCCTGCCCACTCTTGCGCCATTCTCGCCAGGCGAGCACGGCAGAAACCTGGTGGAGGGAGGAGGATTCGAACCTCCGAAGCTTTCGCGGCAGATTTACAGTCTGCTCCCTTTGGCCACTCGGGAACCCCTCCAACTGGCGGAGCATTTTACAGCTCCAGCTTTCCGTGTCAAGTGATTGTTTTCTCAATCATCCTGACGAGGCGCTCCAAACCATACGGGATTGCCTCTCCGGAACGCGACGTATTCTGTCAAAGCAGCATGGAGAATGCAAGGCCAGCGCGAATCTTTTCCAGCGCGACTGGCTGCGGCACTCCCGGCGCCCCCGACATTCGCCCGGCACGCTCGGCCGCGGTCAAGGGAAAGCAAGCCTCGAGGCCGCCATAGACCATGTCAGGCCATACCGCATGCGGAGCCTGAATGCCCCGGGACACCACTCGCGCATCCCCCCCGGTCACCAGAAGCGGCAATGCGACGCCCTGCTGATCGCAAACCTCGCTATAGATGCGATTCACCGCGCTCACCGCCGCCATGTAGATACCATGATTGACGGCCTCCACGGTACGCACCCCCGGCTCCAGAAGCTCATCGGCCTCACTGTCCGGGTCAATGGCCACGTTACGGGTACCGAGCTGGAGACTCTCTTTCATCAAGCGCAACCCGGGCAGGATATAGCCGCCGAGGTGCCGGCCGCCGGGCAGCACGAAATCCATGGTGATGGCACTGCCGCAATCCACCGAGCAGCACCCACCCGCCAGTTGATAGCCCGCCAGCACTCCCATCCAGCGATCGACCCCCAGTCGCGCGGGATCCTCATAACCATTGGTCACTCCTAGCGCCTCCGGCGTGGAGCGGGCCACATGAACGCCCCCCACCCGGTGCCTCAGCAGGGTCACCGTGCGAGCAAGCACAGCCTGGCGGGCCACGCTGGAGATGCGAACCGACTCGACCACGTCCAGGTCCGGGATATCTGCCCCCGGGCGCCATTCTTCACGGGTCCAGACCGCACCGCGAGAGCGTATCTCGCTACTGTCGGCATCCTTGAGCCGCCACTTCGAGAGCGTATTCCCGATATCCAGATCGAGAATCATACACGGCCCCGCACGCTGATCTCACCCCCGGAGAGCTTCCACCGCTCGGAAGACTGCCTGACCCATAGATTGCCCGACGCATCCACTTGCTCTGCGACAGCGATTTCACGTCGCTCCCCCAGGATGACCTCCACCTCCCGCTCGGCAAATGCATGACGGGCATTCCATGCGCTCTGCCAGGCCGCAAAACCCTGATGCTCGAAATCGGCCAACAGCGGCATCAACTGAGCGAGCAGCTCGATCGCCAATTGGTTACGCGCAAGATCCGGAGCCTGGTCGCGGACCGCTGACACCGGCTGCTCGATACCCTCCCGGAACGCAGCAGACAGGTCGACATTGATACCGATACCTATCACGACCTCACAAGGTCCAGCAGCATCACCGCTCATCTCCACCAGGATGCCGGCCAGCTTGCCGAGAGCACCCTCCGACGTCTCCAGCAGCACATCATTGGGCCACTTGAGCCGTGGTGCCACACCATGCGACTCCAGCACTCGGGACAACGCGACGCCGACAGCCAGGCTCAACCCCTCCAGGGCAGCGATACCGGACTCGAAGCGCCATCCCACCGACAGCATGAGGGTACGCCCCCAGGGGGTCACCCAGGTCCGCCCACGGCGCCCCTTGCCGGCACTCTGCTGCTCGACCAGGCAAACCTCGCCATGGCCGGCCCCCTGTCCGAAACGATCCCGAAGGAACTGATTGCTCGAGGGCAGCACCTCTTCGACGAACAGCCGCGTAACGCGACGCCTGGCCTCTCGCGGCAACCCCGCCACGATGGCACTACCGTCGAGCAGCTCCAGGGGTTCGGCCAGGCGATACCCCTGCCCCTTCACCGCTTCCATGGAAATGCCCAGCGACTCGAGTTTACGCAACTGTTTCCACACCGCCGCTCGAGAAACACCCAACCGTTCCCCAAGCTGTTCGCCAGAATGGAACTCACCATCGCTCAGCAAGCGGATCAGGTCTCCGATGGTCATGCACAAGCCCCAACCAAGGAAAACCCATATTCTATCGGAACAGGTCCAGCGCCGGAAATTCGCCTTATCGCTACCTGTACCATGACGCTGCGCTTGAACATAAAAACCCCTAGCTTTCAGGGCCCGGAAGATTTTCGGTGCCAGTGCCTGACGCCTCTACGGCCCCTGCGTGGCCTCGAGCTCGGGCCCGCCAGAGCGGTTCCCGTTGGCGCCCGACGCACGGAGCACATGGCAAGGACGCAGTTCCTCCATTCAGGCATAAAAAAATCCCCCGGGAAGGCCCGAGGGATTTTTTTGATGTAAATGCCTGACGCCTCGGCGGCCACTTCGTGGCCTTGAGCCTGGGCTCGGGACGCCGCTGCGCGGCTTTCCACCTCGCCCGTTCGAGCCTGACAAGGCGATGCCTTGTCCGAGCGGCTCTCACCCTACTCTCGCCTGCCAGGAAAGGCCACCGTACAGACATAAACAAAAGCCCCCAACTCCTTCGGAGCTGGGGGCTTTCGCTGATGTAAGTGCCTGACGATGACCTACTCTCGCATGGGAACTCCCACACTACCATCGGCGCTGAGCGGTTTCACTGC
>NZ_JAJQTQ010000150.1 GCF_029081005.1 Halomonas elongata
TGGCAGGCAGACGCCTGCCGCTGGCGAGCAGGAGAGTTTAATCCGGCCACCTGGAGCCAGCGGCTGCTGGCCGGGCAACATATCGTGCCGCTGATCCACCACTGGCTGATGATTCAGGGTCAGCGCAGTATGCGCGGCGTGAGGATGAATACCCTCGGCTGGTTCGATTTTAAATCCGCATGGTTTGCGCCGCCGGAGCCGTAAGCGCTTTCCGTCATCTGACAAAATCATTACACTAAGGCCGTTCTCAACGGGGTGCTAATAAACATACGCAATATCATTCAAGTTGCATCAAGGCAGCAAGCGGGTGAATCCCCTGGAGCATAGATAACTATGTGACTGGGGTGAAC
>NZ_JAJQTQ010000151.1 GCF_029081005.1 Halomonas elongata
CAGGAATAACAAAGAAAAAGCCCCGGCGAAACCGGGGCTTTCTGTTTTCGACTGCGCAGACAGTGCGCCTAAGGCAAGCCTTAGAACGGGATGTCGTCGTCGAAGTCCATCGGCGGTTCGTTGGAAGGCGCTGCCGGGGCCTGCTGCTGCGGACGGGACTGCGCGCCGCCGCTGAACTGGTTGCCGCCCTGCGGCTGCTGCGGCTGACCCCAACCGCCCTGCTGCTGGCCGCCGCCTGCCGGTGCGCCGCCGCCCTGACGGCCGCCCAGCATCTGCATGGTGCCGCCCACGTTCACCACCACTTCGGTGGTGTATTTGTCCTGACCGGATTGATCGGTCCACTTGCGGGT
>NZ_JAJQTQ010000152.1 GCF_029081005.1 Halomonas elongata
TCGGTCGAGCCATCCTCATCGGTGGCCGTGACGGTAAAGCTGTCCATCAGGTTATCGACGTCTTCCTCCGGCGCGTTAGTCAGGAGGTAGTCATAGTCGAGGGTGATGGTGCCGTCATCGGCCTGGCTATAGCCGTCAAGGGTCAGCTCGCCGTACTGCGTAGAGAGGGTTTGTGAATCGCTGCCCAGCGCTTCCACCTCGGCCTTGCTCAGCGCGAGCGTGGCCGACTCGCCATTCTCGTCGGTGTAATCCAGGGTCACGGCACCCGTATCCTGCAGGCCATCCAGGGCCTTGAGGGTAAAGCTGGACGC
>NZ_JAJQTQ010000153.1 GCF_029081005.1 Halomonas elongata
AGGGTGATCTCGGCGCCGGCCTCGATCACCACTTTCATGCCGGCCTTGTGGTGCACCTCGCTGCCAACCTCGACGAGCTGGGCGCGGCCGATCTTCTCGTGGCGGGTCTGGCCCACGCTGAGGTGGTCGTCGCCGTCGATCTGAGTGCGCCGCTCGCCGTGCACGGTGTGGTGGTCGTCGCGGTCGAGCTCAGCGATGCGGTCACGCTTGATCTTGAGGTGGCTGTCGCGGCGGATCTCCTCGGTGCGGTCGTTCTCGGTCAGCAGCTCCAGGTCCTTCTGGGCGTGCAGCCAGATCT
>NZ_JAJQTQ010000154.1 GCF_029081005.1 Halomonas elongata
CCCGAGGGCGAAGAGATCTATTGCGACGCGCACGGCCGGGTCAAGGTGCAGTTCCCCTGGGACCGCTACGCCGAGCCCAACGAGACCGCCAGCGCCTGGCTGCGCGTCAGCCAGGGCTGGGCCGGGGGTGGCTACGGCTTCCAGGCCATCCCCCGGATCGGCCACGAGGTGATCGTCTCCTTCCTGGAGGGTGACCCGGATCAACCGATCGTCACCGGACGCACCCACCACGCGGTGAACACCCCGCCGTACTCGCTGCCCGAGCACAAGACGCGCACCGTGCTGCGCACCCAGAC
>NZ_JAJQTQ010000155.1 GCF_029081005.1 Halomonas elongata
CATTCGTCTAGTGGTCCAGGACACCGCCCTTTCACGGCGGTAACAGGGGTTCGAACCCCCTATGGGACGCCACCTCGACTCATCAAGGTACCGGAGTGCGGGAATAGCTCAGTGGTAGAGCATCGCCTTGCCAAGGCGAGGGTCGCGAGTTCGAATCTCGTTTCCCGCTCCATCTCCTGAACGTTGATGGAATCCAATGCGTCCCATTCGTCTAGTGGTCCAGGACACCGCCCTTTCACGGCGGTAACAGGGGTTCGAACCCCCTATGGGACG
>NZ_JAJQTQ010000156.1 GCF_029081005.1 Halomonas elongata
TGTCAGCATTCGCACTCGTGATACCTCCAGCAAGCCTTTCGACTCACCTTCGTCGGCGTACACGACGCTCCTCTACCACTTGTCTGCATCCTTAAGCCTACTCTGTTGATCCGCCTACCTGACTCAACGTTCGGGAGGCGCTTGGACATCGCGTCGCGATGCCAATCGAATAGCCTTAAGTGATGCAGACAAGTCCGTAGCTTCGGTACCTGGTTTGAGCCCCGTTACATCTTCCGCGCAGGCCGACTCGACTAGTGAGCTATTACGCTTT
>NZ_JAJQTQ010000157.1 GCF_029081005.1 Halomonas elongata
CCATCGGCATCGGTCAGCGTATAGGTGAAGGTCTCGGTAAGTGTGTCACCGTCATCCAACGCCTGGACGGCGCCATTGGTGGTATCGACCTGGTAGGACCAGTTGCCGTCGCCGTTATCGACAAAGCTGCCGTACTGGGCGGTGGCCACATCATCGGCGTCGAAGCTGATGGCACTCGGGGTATCAGCACTCTCGGTGTCGTTACCCAGCACATTACCGGTGACCGGAGAGGTGGCGTCCTCGCCGATGGCCGCGCTGTCATCACTGGC
>NZ_JAJQTQ010000158.1 GCF_029081005.1 Halomonas elongata
CCCATTCGTCTAGTGGTCCAGGACACCGCCCTTTCACGGCGGTAACAGGGGTTCGAACCCCCTATGGGACGCCACCTTCCGGTGATTCGACAATGCGAAGCGCGGGAATAGCTCAGTGGTAGAGCATCGCCTTGCCAAGGCGAGGGTCGCGAGTTCGAATCTCGTTTCCCGCTCCATGCGTCCCATTCGTCTAGTGGTCCAGGACACCGCCCTTTCACGGCGGTAACAGGGGTTCGAACCCCCTATGGGACG
>NZ_JAJQTQ010000159.1 GCF_029081005.1 Halomonas elongata
CGCAAGGCCTCGCTGGCCTGCCTCAATGAACTCGGTCCACAGTTGCCCGAGCTGCTCGGCGGCAGCGCCGACCTGGCACCCTCCAACCTGACCGTCTGGAACGGCGCCCGGGTGATCGGCCCCGAGGGCTCGCAGGAAGGCGCCCCCGACGGCAACTACCTGCACTATGGCGTACGCGAGTTCGGCATGGCCGCCATCGCCAACGGCATCGCCCTGCATGGCGGCTTCGTGCCCTATGCCGCGACCTTCCT
>NZ_JAJQTQ010000015.1 GCF_029081005.1 Halomonas elongata
CGCTGGACGCTGGACGCTGGACGCTGGACGCTGGACGCTGGACGCTGGACGCTGGACGCTGGACGCTGGACGCTGGACGCTGGAAGACAGCATGAACCCCGACAGCATGGGGTCAAGGTTTTTTCTTCCAGCTTCAAGCTTACGACTTCAAGCTCCCGGCGGAGCCGGGGACTTCCAGCTTCAAGCTTACGACTTCAAGCTCCCGGCGAAGCCGGGGACTTCCAGCTTCAAGCTTATGGCTTCAAGCTCCCGGCGAAGCCGGGGACTTCCAGCTTCAAGCTTATGGCTTACAGCTCCTGAGCCGGCTCAGGACTCGTCCTCTTCAGGGAAACGCAGCGGGTTGAGGCTTCGCTTCACCGCCTTGAGCTGTTCGGCGAGCTTGGGCCCTCGTGTCTTGGCCACGCCCACCGCCAGTACGTCGACCAGTACCAGGTGGGCGATGCGCGAGCTCATCGGCGTGTAGATCTCGGTGTCCTCGTGCACGTCGATGTATAGCGGCAGGCTCACTTCACCGGCCAGGGGCGTATCGCTCGGGCACAGGCCAATCACCGTGGCGCCGGCGTCACGCGCCATCCGCACGCTGGCCACCAGCGCCTTGGTACGGCCGGTCTGGGAGATCGCCACGACCACGTCCCCCTCCTTGAGGGTCGCCGCCGACATGTTCTGCATGTGCGGATCGGTATAGGCGGCCGTGGAAATCTGCAGGCGGAAGAACTTGTGCTGGGCGTCGAAGGCCACCGCTCCGGAAGCGCCGAACCCGTAGAACTCCACACGATTGGCCATGGCCAGGGCATTGATCGCCTGGCTGAGCGATTCGTTGTCCAGCCGATCGCGGACCGACAGCAGGGTGCCGACGGTGGAATCGAAAATGCTCTGCGAGAATTCCGCCACCGAGTCGCTGTCGTTCATGGAGAACTGAGCGAACTGGCTGCCCGTGGCCAGCATCTGAGCCAGCTTGAGCTTGAAGTCCTGAAAACCGTTGCAGCCCAATGCCCGGCAGAAGCGAACCACCGTGGGTTCGCTGACCTTGGCTTCGGTGGCCAGATCGACGATGCGCATGTGGATCACTTCTTCGGGATTGCGCAGCACGAAACGCGCCACTTTCTGCTCGGAGCGGCGAAAGTGCTCCATGCGACGTCTCATTTCATCGAACAGGCCAAGGCTCACGCGGCACTCCTTGTTGCGGCTCGCGGGCATCATCTCGGCGTCCCGCGCATGTATTGAGGATCTCGATGTACACAGTATGCCCCAAGCCGTACGGCAATGCGCACCCAGGTTCTCACCAAGCCAGAATCACTGGCGTTGGTTGACGTGACGTCATCATTCTGTCAAGTGGGGTATAGTAAGAAGTGCAGTGTCGGGCAGCGTCATTGGATGCCGGCACATTCACTGCAGACAGGAGAGTCGATCATGCGAAAAGCCGAACGGTTAACCTCCGTCAAGAGCGAACTTCTCGACATCTTCATGAGCATGGAAGTCAGCGAGCACGAGCAGCGTTCCCGCACCGCGGCCCAACGCAACCTGCGCGCTCGGCGCGGTATCGAACTGCATGAAGAGTTCAAGCGCCTGAGCCAGGATATCGCCGAACTTCCCGAGGACGAACCGAACGACGATATGCACTGATCACCAGACTCTTCATTCAGCGCCCGACGCCAATGCAGAGCCCCGCCGAAGCGGGGCTCATGGGAGTGTCACTCTGTGTGACGCCGCATCGCCGGCTTCTCAGAGGCTGGACACGAACACCGCAATCACCCCTATCGGAGCGACAAAGCGTGACACGATCGTCCAGATCATGGCGCCGGTGTCACCGAAACCCAGCTCGCGACGCACGCTATCACGATCCAGCACCCAGGCGACGAAGACGATCGCCATCAGACCCGTCAACGGCAACAGATACTTGCTGGTCAGGGTGTCGAGGAAGTCGAACACGTTGAAGCCGAAAATCAGCACGTCACTCCACACGTTGAACGCGAGCAACGCCGAGATCCCCAATGCCCAGGTCGCTACGCCCGCAACCAGGGTTGCGCCGACACGCGACAGCGGGGTGCGCTCTTCGACGAACTCCACCACCGGCTCCAGCAGGGAAATCGCCGACGTCAGGGCGGCGAAGGTCAGCAGCAGGAAGAACATCAATCCAAGGATGATGCCGCCTCCCATGTTGCCGAAGGCCAGCGGCAGGGTGACGAAGATCAATCCGGGGCCGGAGCTCAGGTCGAGGCCATTGGCGAAGACAATGGGGAAGATCGCCAGGCCGGCGACCAGGGCCACCAGGGTATCGAGGATGATGACGGTCCGAGCGGTCTTGAGCAGATTGACTTCCTGCCCCAGGTAGGAGCCATAGGCCATCATGATGCCCATGCCCAGTGACAGCGTGAAGAAGGCCTGGCCCATGGCCGCCAGGACCACGCCACCATCGAGCTTGCCGAAATCGAGATTGAACATGAATCCGACCGCCTCGCCGAAGTGGCCGGTGGTCATGCCGTAACCCACCAGTACCAGCAACAGCACGCCAAGCGCGGGCATGAGGGTGCGCACGGCTCCCTCCAGCCCCTTGGTCACGCCACGAGCGACGATACCGATCACCAACAGCATGAAGATCGAATGACCGATCAGCAGCAGGCCGGGATTGCCCAGCATGCCCGTGAACAGCGCATTGATGCCATCGGCATCCTGGCCGCTGAAGGCTCCGGTCACCGAACTCAGGGTGTAGTACAGCGACCAACCACCGATCACGCTGTAGAACGACAGGATCAGGAAGGCCCCGAGAATTCCGCTGACCCCGACCAGCATCCAGATGCGGGGCTGTCCAGCACCCTTGGCCAGGTCGCTCATGGCATTGGCCGGGTTGTTCTGGCCACGACGGCCGATCAACCATTCCGCCACCAGGATCGGCAGCCCCACCAGGGCGATACACAGCAGGTAGACCGCAACGAAGGCGGCGCCACCGCTATCGCCCACCATGTAGGGAAATTTCCAGATATTGCCCAGACCGACCGCGGAACCGGTTGCCGCGAGGATGAAGGTCAGCCGGGATGACCATTGTGCATGGGAGAGTTTCGACATGTTTCACCTTGAGAGTGCGTGTCGTCATCGATCGATCGGATGCAATGACGGCGTTGTGCTTGTAGTCGTCACGTCCGCGGTACGTCGGATCACGACGGACCGCTTTCAAGGGCATGACAGGTGCCGAGCAGGATCGCTGCCAGGGCGGCGTCCCGTCACCGTTCGTACAATGTAACGGGAACCTCGAGGGGTTCGAAGACAAAATCACGCCGGATAAGCGTGAATGCCCGCAATACCCCATGGCAAGTGACGATCAAGCCGTAAAAATATCTGATCATACGCTTGATGGCCAGCCATCGACATGCCGGACCGCTTGTCGAAAGGGTCAGAACAGCTCGGCCTGCCGTTCTCCGGCGAACTCGGGCAAGGGTGGCAATTCGATGTGCCCGGCGAGGGCATCGTAGAGCCGACGCGCCATCCGAGGGGAGTGGCGATTATCGGCAGTATGCACAAAAAGGAAAGGGCTTATCCCCTGTTTTATCCACAGCGCCAGCCTGTCGACCCAGGGTTGGAAATAACGGTCATTGATATCGGCATCGACATGGCCGATGAAACGCACCACAGGAAAATTTCCTGTGGAAATCACATGTAGCGGGCGCTTGGGCTTTTCATCCTGGGCCTTGATCATGCCGGGGTGGCCCTGGGTCGAGGTGGAAAACAGTGGACGGACATCGAGCATGACACGATTGGCGGCATGACTTATCAACAACCTGTTGAGTTCTGTCTCGACCGCCCCCTTGTGGAAAAATTCACTGTGACGAACCTCGACGCCACAGGGAATGTCGCTCGGCCAGCGCGCCAGCAAGGCCCGCAGCCTGGGCAGTTCCTCGGCCCCGAAATCCCGCGGTAGCTGGACCATCAGGGGACCGAGCCTTCCGCGCAGGGGATCGAGCGCTTCGAGGAAGGCGTCAAAGGACGCCTCGACACCTTCCAGTCGTCGCTCATGCGTCAGACTCGACGGCAACTTGAAGCAGAACCGGAAGTCGGCCGGCACCTGGCGAGCCCAGGTCGCCACCGTCTCCGCCCTCGGTGCCCCACTATAAAAGGTGGTATTCCCCTCGACGGCAGAAAATACCCTCGCGTAATCACCGAGACGGTCTTCCGCCCCTCCATGAGGTGGGTAAAGGCTGCCTCGCCAGGCATCGTTGGCCCACATCGGCAACCCCAGATGCAATCGTCCGTTCATTGCGGTATCCCCACCCTCGACGCCCTATGGGTACCGACCGTCATCGGCACATGTATCGAGTGCCACACTATACCCGGCCTCCCGGCTCTCGATCACCCTTCTCCACCAGGCCGCCGCCTCTGCCGTCGCGAGGCCCTTTCCGGTTCTCCGCAACCATCGATGAATGAGTCGACAACACCATATGTTTGTCTAGAATGACGTATAGACACCATATCTTGTATAATAGCGGTGTCGCTGCCAAGGTGGCCTCGTCCAGGATTTCGACCCGATGGGTTGTGTTGAGACTGTTTTAACTGAGAATCTATATCATGTTTATTAAGATTTATAGCTCACCCGACTGCATGCAGTGCCACGCCACCTACCGTGCCCTCGACAAGCAGGGTCTCGACTACACCGTGGTGGACATCAGCGAAGAGCCCGAGGCGGCCAACACCGTTCGGGAACTCGGCTATCGCCAACTGCCCGTGGTGGTCGCCGCGGATGAGCACTGGTCCGGCTTCCGCCCGGAACGCATTCGTCAGCTGGCCAGCTGACGGCGGAGACGAGCGTGAGCGAACTGGTCTATTTCTCGACGCGATCGGGCAACACGCGCCGTTTCGTGGAAAAGCTCGGCCTGCCCGCCCAGCGGATACCGTTGAGCCGCGATGAACAAGCACTGCGCGTACACCGCCCCTTCGTGCTGGTGGTTCCCACCTATGGCGATGGCAATCCCGGCACGGCGGTGCCCGCTCCGGTGATCCGCTTTCTCAACGATGCGCACAATCGCGCCCTGATCCGGGGTGTGGTGGCGGGCGGCAACACCAACTTCGGCAGCGCTTACGGCCTGGCGGGCCGCGTCATTGCCCACAAGTGCCAGGTCCCGTTGCTCTATCGCTTCGAGCTGATGGGCACCCCCGAGGATGTCGCCAAGGTACGCGAATGCCTGGCCACGGAGATCGACAATGCTGGATGACACCCTGACCCACCCCGACGACACAGAGGAAACGGCGATGGCTACCGCCAATCATGCGGCGCCGAAGGTGCTGGACTTTCATGCACTCAATGCCATGCTCAACCTCTATGACGCCGACGGTCGCCTGCAACTGGATGCCGACAAGGAAGCGGCGCGTCAGTATTTCCTTCAGCACGTCAACCAGAACACGGTGTTCTTCCACACGCTGGAAGAGAAGCTGGATTACCTGGTCGAGGAAGGCTACTACGAAGGCGAGATCCTCGCGCAGTACGATGCGAGCTTCGTCAAGGCCCTGTTCGATCAGGCCTATGCGCTGAAGTTTCGCTTCCAGAGCTTCCTCGGCGCCTTCAAGTACTACACCAGCTACACCCTCAAGACCTTCGATGGCCAGCGCTACCTGGAACGCTTCGAGGATCGCGTCTGCATGGTCGCCCTGACCCTGGCTCGCGGCGACGAAGCGCTGGCCCGGACCCTGGTCGACGAGATTCTCCATGGCCGCTTCCAGCCCGCCACGCCGACCTTCCTCAACTGCGGCAAGCAACAGCGCGGTGAGCTGGTCTCGTGCTTTTTGCTGCGCATCGAGGACAACATGGAATCGATCGGTCGCGCCATCAACTCCGCGCTGCAGTTGTCCAAGCGCGGTGGCGGTGTGGCCTTTTCGCTCAGCAACGTCCGCGAGGCCGGCGCGCCGATCAAGCGTATCGCCAACCAGTCGTCGGGCGTCATTCCGATCATGAAGCTGCTGGAAGACGCCTTCTCGTACGCCAACCAGTTGGGCGCGCGCCAGGGTGCCGGGGCGGTCTATCTCAATGCGCACCATCCCGATATCCTGCGCTTTCTCGATACCAAGCGCGAGAACGCCGACGAGAAGATTCGCATCAAGACCCTGTCGCTGGGTGTGGTGATTCCCGACATCACCTTCGAGCTGGCCAAGCGCAACGAAACGATGTACCTGTTCTCGCCCTATGATGTCGAACGCGTCTACGGCGTGCCCTTCGGCGATATCAGCGTGACCGAGAAGTATCAGGAAATGGTCGACGATGCGCGCATCCGCAAGACCAAGACCGACGCTCGGGAACTCTTCCAGACGCTCGCCGAACTGCAGTTCGAATCCGGCTACCCTTACGTGCTGTTCGAGGATACCGCCAACCGCGACAACCCCATCGCCGGGCGTATCAACATGAGCAATCTCTGCTCGGAAATCCTGCAGGTCAACTCGCCCAGCGAGTACGACGACGACCTGGATTATCGCCATACCGGCGAGGATATCTCCTGCAACCTGGGCTCGCTCAACATCGCCCGGGTGATGGACTCTCCGGATTTCGGTGCCAGTGTCGAGACCGCCGTGCGTGCGCTGAGCGCGGTATCCGAGATGAGCGACATCCGCTCGGTACCCTCGATCGCCGAGGCCAATGCCCGCTCCCACGCCATCGGCCTGGGGCAGATGAACCTGCACGGTTATCTGGCTCGCGAGCACATCCATTACGGTTCCGAAGAGGGGCTGGATTTCACCAACCTCTACTTCTACACCATCACCTATCACGCCGTGCGCGCCTCGAACCGCCTGGCCATCGAGCGTGGCGAATCCTTCGCCGGCTTCGAGGATTCCGCCTACGCCAGCGGCAGCTATTTCGACAAGTACACCGACAGCGAATGGCAACCCAGGACACGACGCGTCCGCGAGCTGTTCGACGAAGCCGGCATCCAGATTCCCACGCGCGAGGACTGGCGCGAGCTCAAGGCCTCGGTCATGCGCCATGGCCTGTTCAACCGCAACCTGCAGGCGGTGCCGCCGACCGGCTCGATTTCCTACATCAATCACGCCACCTCGAGCATTCACCCGGTGGTGTCGAAGATCGAGATCCGCAAGGAAGGCAAGCTGGGACGCGTCTACTATCCGGCGCCCTACCTCAACGATGACAACCAGGACTATTATCGCGACGCCTACGAGATCGGCCCCGAAAAGATCATCGATACCTATGCCGAGGCCACGCAACACGTCGATCAGGGCCTGTCGCTGACGCTGTTCTTCCGCGACACGGCCACCACGCGGGATATCAACCGCGCGCAGATCTATGCCTGGCGCAAGGGCATCAAGACGATCTACTACGTGCGGCTGCGTCAGGCGGCGCTGGAGGGAACGGAAGTGGAAGGCTGTGTGTCCTGCACTCTCTAAGGAAACACTGCACAAATGCCTGCGCGGGCAAATCACCGCGTTGCGCGGTGCTCGGAATCCTCACCTATACCCCATAGGCGCCGGTTCCTGTGCTCCGTGCGCTTTGTGTGACCCACATGGATGTGGGAAATGCGATGGCCCGTCGGGAACGGGCCTAGCCTTCGCTCCGCTCGTCGATTTGTTCAGCGCTTCCCTAAAGCGTTATTCCTTCTCTCGGGGCGCCAGGTGCGCCCCGCATGACCACCGGATGAGATGACTACCATGACCGCTCGACTGACCCGCGTCGATGCCATCAACTGGAACCGCCTCCAGGACGACAAGGACCTCGAGGTCTGGAACCGGCTCACCAGCAACTTCTGGCTGCCGGAAAAGATCCCGCTGTCCAATGATGTACCATCGTGGAACACCCTCAGCGAACGCGAGCAGCAACTGACCATCCGGGTGTTCACCGGCCTGACGCTGCTCGACACCATTCAGGGCACGATCGGTGCGCCGGTACTGATCGAGGATGCGGTGACACCCCACGAGGAAGCCGTGTTCACCAACATCAGCTTCATGGAATCGGTGCATGCACGCTCCTACAGCTCGATCTTCTCGACGCTGTGCGCCACCCGGGATGTCGATGACGCCTACCGCTGGAGCGAGGAAAACCCGCACCTGCAGAACAAGGCGGAACTGATCCTCGAGCGCTACCGCACCGACGATCCGCTGATGCGCAAGGTCGCCAGCGTGTTCCTCGAGTCCTTCCTGTTCTATTCGGGGTTCTACCTGCCGATGTACTGGTCGAGCCGCGGCAAGTTGACCAATACCGCCGACCTGATTCGCCTGATCATCCGTGACGAGGCGGTGCACGGCTATTACATCGGCTACAAGTTCCAGCTTGCCCTGGAGCAGGAAACGCCGGAGCGCCAGAAAGAGATCAAGGACACCACCTACGACCTGCTGCTCGACCTCTACGACAATGAGGTCCAGTACACCGAATCGCTGTACGACGACGTCGGCCTGACCGAAGACGTCAAGGCGTTCCTGCACTACAACGCCAACAAGGCGTTGATGAACCTGGGGTTCGAGGCGCTGTTCCCGAACGCCACCGAAGCCGTCGACCCGGCCATCCTGGCCGCGCTCTCGCCGGGTGCCGAAGAGAACCACGACTTCTTCTCGGGCTCGGGCTCCTCCTATGTCATCGGGCGCACCGAGCGGACGGAGGATGAGGACTGGGCCTTTTAACGCCCTCACGGCGAGGGAAGGTTTTCCTTATCAAGACGATAACGCCGGGGTTTCTACCCCGGCGTCGCTCTTTCAGATATGCCCGATGGGCCGTGGTGACCGCTATTCGACCGTCACGGACTTGGCCAGGTTGCGGGGTTGATCCACATCGGTGCCCTTGAGCACCGCAACATGGTAGGACAACAGCTGCAGCGGCAGGGTATAGAGGATCGGCGCCAGCGCGTCCTCGACAGGCGGCAGGTGCAGTACCCGGATGCCATCGTCGCTGGACAGACCCACGCCTTCATCGGCAAAGACAAAGAGCTCTCCCCCGCGCGCCCTGACTTCCTGGAGGTTCGACTTCAGTTTGTCGAGCAGCTCGTCATTGGGCGCCACCGAGACCACCGGCATGTCGCTGTCGACCAGTGCCAGCGGGCCGTGCTTGAGCTCTCCCGCCGGATAGGCCTCGGCATGGATGTAGGAAATTTCCTTGAGCTTCAGCGCCCCCTCCAGTGCGACCGGGAAGTGGGCGCCACGGCCGAGGAAGAGGGCATGATGCTTCTCGGCGAAGGCCGTGGACAACGCCTCGATCTCCCCATCCAGCGCCAGAACCCGCTCGACCCGGGCGGGCAGCCCGCGCAGGGCCTCGACCAGAGTGGCCTGTTCCTGCGCATCCTGGCCACGCACGCGGCCGAGCGCCAGGGTCAGCAGCATCAGGGCGGTCAACTGAGTGGTGAAGGCCTTGGTCGAAGCCACACCGATCTCCGGACCGGCCCGGGTCATCAGCGTCAGGTCGGACTCGCGTGCCAGGGAACTGCCCGGCACGTTGCAGATCGCCAGGCTGCCCAGGTAACCGCTGTCCTTGGCGAACCGCAGCGCCGCCAGGGTATCGGCGGTCTCGCCGGACTGGGAGAGCGTCACGAACAGCGTGTTCTCGGGCACCACCACCCGGCGATAACGGTACTCGGAAGCGACCTCCACCTGTACCGGTATGCCGGCATAACGCTCGAGCCAGTAGCGGGCCACGAGACCGGCATGATAGCTGGTTCCGCAGGCCACCAGGTGGATCTGGGATACCCGCGAGAACAACGCCTCGGCACCGGGACCGAAACTCCCCACCGGTACCGAGCGATCACCGAGCCGCCCTTCCAGGGTCTCGGCGATGACCGCCGGCTGCTCATGGATCTCCTTGAGCATGAAGTGACGATATTCGCCCTTGCTGGCGCTGCCATCGCCATGCTCGAAGGTCTGGACCTCGCGCTCGACGGCCTGACCCGAGGCATCGAATACCTCGATGCTGCCGCCGGCGGAGAGCCGCACCACGTCGCCTTCCTCGAGATAGATGAAGCGATCGGTGACCTGCAGCAGGGCCAGCGGGTCCGAGGCAATAAAGGCCTCCTCGATCCCGACCCCTACCACCAGGGGGCTGCCCTTGCGCGCACCGATCACCACATCCGGCTCGTCGGCATGGATCACGCCCAGGGCGTAGGCACCATCGAGCCGCGCGATCACTCCCTGCACCGCCGACAGCAGGTCCGTGGTGCGTGCTTCACGCTCGATCAGATGCGCGATGACCTCGGTGTCGGTCTGGGAGGCGAAGTCGTAACCGGCACTCTCCAGCTCGACCCGCAGGGACTCATGGTTCTCGATGATCCCATTGTGTACTACCGCCAGGCGTTCACCGGACTGGTGGGGATGGGCATTCTCCTCGCTGGGACGCCCATGGGTCGCCCAGCGAGTGTGGGCGATGCCGCTATGACCGGTGAGCGGCGACGCTTCCAGCTTTTCCTCGAGAGCCGCCACCTTGCCCAGGGCCCGGCGACGTTGCAGGCACCCGTCGGTATCCCGCACCACCATGCCTGCCGAATCATAACCGCGATATTCCAGGCGCAAGAGCCCTTCACGCAGGATTCCCTGTACGTTGCGTTGCGCCACGGCGCCGACGATGCCACACATGCCGAATCTCCTTAGTCATTCCCAAGCTTGGTAGGGCGCTTCCAGTCATCCTTGCTGATCACCCGCGACCGCTCGACCGCCAGGGCATGGTCGGCAACATCACGATCGATGGTGGATCCAGCCCCCACGGTAGCCCCCTTGCCCACGCTGACCGGCGCCACCAGGGCCGTGTTGGAGCCGATGAAAGCGTCATCGCCGATCTCGGTGCGATGCTTGTTCGCGCCGTCATAGTTGCAGGTAATGGTCCCCGCCCCCACGTTGACGCCCCGTCCTAGTCGGGCGTCGCCGACATAGCTCAGGTGGTTGATCTTGGAGCCTTCGCCGACCTCGGCATTCTTGGTCTCGACGAAATTGCCGACCTTGGCGCCGACCGCCAGTCGGGTCCCCGGACGCAGGCGCGCGAAGGGGCCGAGCTGATTGTGGCCGGCCACCACGGCCCCCTCGATGACGCTGTGGGGTTCGATGACCGTCTCGGCACCGATATGACTGTCGCGGATCACACAGTGGGCGCCAACGCGCACCCCTTCTCCCAGTTCGACATCCCCTTCAAAGACACAACCGACATCGATCTCGACATCATGACCGCACGTGAGGCGACCTCGTACATCCAGACGAGACGGGTCACGCAGGGCGACCCCTTGCGCCATCAACGACTCGGCGATATCGCCCTGCAGGGTGCGTTCCAGTCGAGCCATCTGGCGGCGATCGTTGACCCCCTCCACCTCGACCGGGCGCGAGGGCTGGGCGGTGGTGACCTTCACGCCTTCGGCGGCGGCCATGGCGATGACATCGGTGAGATAGTACTCGCCCTGGGCATTATCGGCCGACAGGCGGGGCAACCAGCGACGCAACTGGGTGGCGGTCATGGCCATGATGCCGGTGTTGCACTCGCGCACTGCCCGCTGGGCCTCATCGGCATCCTTCTGCTCGACGATGGCCACTGCCTCGCCGGCTTCGTCACGCAGGATACGGCCATAGCCGGCGGGATCCTCCAGCGTTACCGTCAACAGCCCCATGTGCTGCTCATCGACGGGGGCCAGCAGCGCCCTCAGGGTGTCGCGCCGGATCAAGGGCACATCGCCGTAGAGCACCAGCACCTTGCCGTCGCCGAGCTCTTCCAGGGACTGGGCCACGGCATGGCCGGTGCCCTTCTGCTCGGCCTGAAGAACGAAATGCACCGGGTACTCGGCCAGTGCCTCGTGCAACCGTTCGGCACCATGACCCACGACCACATGGGTCCGTTCGGCCTCGAGCCCCGAGGTGGTATCGAGTATATGGCGCACCATCGGCTTGCCGGCCAGCGGATGCAGCACCTTGGGCAGCGAAGAGCGCATGCGCGTTCCCTTGCCCGCTGCGAGTATCACCACGTCGAGGGTCATCATGACTCCTTGTCCACTCATCAGATCCGGTTCATTCTAGGCTGTCGGCCGCATCACTGGCCATCTCGGTTCGCTTCATCGCTTCCTTCATCGGCGACGGGGCTCTCGCTGTCGCCGGCTTCCGCCACCTCGATCCCCAGCCTGTCGACCACATCACGTCCGAAATGTGCCGCGAAAGCCGGACTCGCCAGGCTCTGCCAGCCATCTCCCTGGCGTACCAGCATCAACACCGCCAGGTCATGACGTTGAGCAAGGGCCATGCCTTCTCGCTCGCCGAGCACCGTCATGGCCGTGGCCCAGGCATCGGCCCGGGCGTTGGACGAATCGATGATCGTCACCGAGGCGAGACGGTGCTGGATCGGTCGCCCGGTACGGGGATCGATGGTGTGCGAGTAGCGACGACCATCCGCCTCGAAGTAATGGCGATAGTCTCCCGACGTGGCCACCGAGGTGTCTTCCAGGGGCAGGACATGCTCCGCCTGGGGGCGACCGTTGCGTGGCACTTCGACGCCGATTCGCCAGGGCTCGGCTTCGCCATCGCGATGGCCATCCACCTTGACCTCACCGCCCAGGTTGACCAGGAAGTTCTCCACGCCCTGGTCGGCCAGATAGGCGGCGACTCGATCGGTAGCATAGCCCTTGGCCACGCCGGAGAGGTCGACGAAGACATCCTTCAGCCGCCTGGCTCGATTATCGTCGACCTTCAGCTCCAGAGTCTCCATGCCGACCTCGGCGAGACGCTGCTCGATGAGGGAATCGGCGGGCACTTCCTCGGGACGCGCCTCGGGGCCGAAGCTCCACAGGTTGACCAGGTCGCCCACGGTGACATCGAAGGCGCCGCCACTGGCGTCGCCCACCGATCGGGCGATATCCAGCACATGGATCAGCGGGGCGGAGAGCGTCTGCCATTCACCGACCGGCTCGTCGTTGAAGGCCACCAGTTCAGCGTCATCGCGATAGGTCGACATCGAGGCGTCCACCGCCTCCAGTTCCTCGAGAAAGCCGTCTTCCAGCGCCTCGGCCTCGGACGGCGTGAGGGGATCGGCGATGGTCACCTGATAGAAAGTACCGAAGATATCGCCCTTCAGGGTGACGGGTGACTCCAGCGTACGCTCCGAACATCCGGCCAGCAGGACGACCATCAGCAGGGCTGGAAAAACAAGGCGGTAGTTCCAAAGTGGCATGACGAAACTCCAGAAAGAAGTCAGCCAGCAGACAGGATGAGCGCCGGGGACAAGGTGAAGCGAGGGTCCTTTGCCATGGATGGCAAAGGTAGCGCCCATGGAAGGGTTTACAGCGCCCTCGCGAAAGCTTGTCGACGGAACAGCTCATCCTCCCTCCGGCTCGATGAAGTACTTCAGCCAAACAACCAGATCAGCGCAATGCCCAGAATGAGACGGTAGACAACGAAGGGCTGCATGCCGATCCGCTTGATGAAGGCCAAGAAGAAGTGGATGCACAGATAGGCACTGATGCCCGACAGCACCGCCCCCACCACCAGCGCCGTCCAGTCCACCGGCAACGGGGAACGGATCAACTCCAGCGACTCCAGCCCACCGGCCAGCACGATCACCGGAATCGATAGCAGGAAGGAGAAGCGCGCCGCGGCTTCCCGGGTCAACCCCAGCATCAAGGCAGCCGTCATGGTGATGCCGGAACGCGAGGTGCCGGGTATCAAGGCCAGCGCCTGGGCCAGACCGATCCACAAGGCATCACGCCAGCTCATCCGGTACTCGTCGCGCCGACCACGGTGGCGCCAGTCGACATAGCCGAGCAATAGACCGAAGACGATCAATCCTCCGGCCAGCACCAGCGGGGAGCGCATCACGCCCTCGATGACATCCTTGAACGCCAGGCCGACCACACAGACCGGGATCGTCGCCAACAAGACCCACCAGGCCAGACGTGCATCTTCATCGGTACCGCGCCCTGCCAGGCTGCAACACCAGCTGGTCGTCATGGCCGCAAGCTCATCGCGAAAATAAAGCACTACCGCCATCAAGCTGCCAAGGTGCAGCGCCACATCGAAGGCCAGGCCCTGATCCGGCCAGTCGGTCAGTACCGGCACCAGGATCAGGTGGGCGGAGCTGGAAACCGGCAGGAACTCGGTCAATCCCTGGACAATGGAAAGCAGAATGATCTGTAGCCAATCCATGGAGCACTCTGTGTCAGGCTGGGAAACGGCGCCCGCAGGCAACCGGCTCACGAGGATACACATCCCGCGCCCCGCTGTCCGCTCGACTCAGCCGCCGGACAGGATCAAGGTCGCGAAGCTGAAATAGATCAACACACCGGACGCATCGATCAAGGTCGTCACCAGCGGAGCCGAGGCGGTCGCCGGATCCCAACCGAAACGATCGAGCACGAAGGGCAGGCACATCCCGAGCAGGCTCCCGAACAGTACGATCGCGATCATGCTCACCGCCACCACCAGGGCCACCGCCTCACCGCCACGCATCACACCGATCGGGGCCACCGCCAGCGCCATGGTCAGCCCCAGCGACCCGGCCACCAGCAGCTCGCGTCCCAGCAATTTGCCCCAATCGCGAACGCCGACATCCCCGGTGGCCATGCCACGCACCATCAGAGTCGCGGCCTGGGCACCGGCATTGCCGCCACTGCCGATCAACAGCGGCAGGAAGAACACCAGGGCCACCTGGGCGGCGATGGTCTCCTCGAAGTGTGCAATGCCGGCGCCGGACAGCAGGTTGCCGAATACCAGCAGTACCAGCCAGGTCACCCGCTTTCGATAGAGGCTGAGCAGCGGCACTCGGCTGACGCCATCCTCGAGCTGACCGATGGACATCCCCTTGTGGATATCTTCAGTGGCCTCGGACTCGACCACGTCCAGCGCGTCATCGTGGGTGACGATACCGACCAGCCGGTGTTCCTCGTCCACCACCGGTACCGCCAGCAGGTCATAGCGTGCCACGATTCGGGCCACCTCCTCCTGAGGCGTATCCACGGTGGCGTGAATCACATCACGGATCATCAGCTCGTCGACCCGAGCCCCGGGACGGGCCACCATCAGTTGCCGCAACGACATGGTACCGGCCGGACGTCCATCGGCATCGAGCACATAGAGCTGATAGACCGTCTCGGCGTCCGGTGCGGTCTGGCGTACCCGCATCATCGCCCGCGAAACGGTCATGCCCATCGGGATCGCCACATAGTCGGAGGTCATCAAGGCACCGGCCGTTCCCTCCTCGTAGCTGGCCAGGCGCATGAGTTCCTCACGCTCCCGATGCGCCATGCGCCGCAGCAGTACCTCGCGACGATCCTCGCCGAGCACCTTGAACAAGTCGGTCCGCTCGTCGGCGCCCATTTCCTCGAGCACCGCCTGCAGCTTGTCGTTGCGCATGACAGCCGTGAAGGTGAGCTGCTCCTCGCCATGCAGATGGCCGAGAACGCTGGCCTGACGCTCCAGGGGGAGGCTGTCCAGCAAGGCTCGACCCCGCAGCTCATCGTCGTTCTCGAGCAGATCATGCAGGATCTCGGCGATATCGGCCGAGCGCAGCTCGGGCAGCTGGGCATTCAACCGTTCCCGGTCATCGTCTTCCAGGGCACGGAGCAGGTCTGCCTTGTGTTGCTCGAGAGACTCGTTGAGTGACATGGACATCCTCTCCCACCGTCAGAACGGCTCGATCACCCGATACGAACACGAAAACGCCTCCCGAAATAGATCCGGGAGGCACCCTCGTCAATCACGCTCGGCGCGGCGCTGGCGTCAGCCGCGACCGGCCTTGCGACGCAGCTGCTGGATGGTACGCAGCTGGGCCATGGCTTCGGCCAACTCGGCCGCGGCGCGGGTATAATCCAGCTCCGCGGACTTGTCGCTCATGGCTTGAAGCGCCTCTTGGCGAGCCTGCTCGGCGGCCGCCTCGTCCAGGTCATCGGCACGCACGGCGGTATCGGCCAGCACGGTGACCACATCGGGCTGCACCTCGAGGAAGCCCCCCGAGACATAGAAGTGATCTTCCTCACCTCCACCCCGGACGATACGCACCGGACCGGGCGCCAGCTCGGTCAGCAGCGGCGTGTGGCCGGCGAGGATACCGAGATCCCCCATACTCCCGGCCGCCACGACCTGCTCGGCTTCGCCGGAGTAGATCGACGCCTCGGCGCTGACGACCTCGCATTTGATGCTTTTCGTCATGATGACGTCTCCCAGGTAGAGGGATTACTTCATCTGGTTGGCTTTCTCGACGGCCTCGTCGATGGTGCCGACCATGTAGAAGGCCTGCTCCGGCAACTCGTCGTACTCGCCTTCGAGGATGCCCTGGAACCCGCGGATGGTCTCCTTGAGGGAGACATACTTGCCCGGCGCACCAGTGAATACCTCGGCGACGAAGAACGGCTGCGACAGGAAGCGCTGGATCTTGCGCGCCCGGGCCACGGACAGCTTGTCTTCGTCGGACAGCTCGTCCATGCCCAGGATGGCAATGATATCCTTGAGCTCCTTGTAGCGCTGCAGCACGCCCTGTACACCACGCGCGACCTTGTAGTGCTCCTCACCGATGACCAGCGGATCCAGCTGACGAGAGGTGGAATCCAGCGGGTCGATGGCCGGATAGATACCCAGCTCGGCGATGGAACGCGCCAGAACCACGGTCGCATCCAGATGCGAGAAGGTGGTCGCCGGTGACGGGTCGGTCAGGTCGTCCGCGGGGACGTAGACCGCCTGAACGGAGGTGATGGAACCCGTCTTCGTGGAGGTGATGCGCTCCTGCAGGACGCCCATCTCCTCGGCCAGGGTCGGCTGGTAACCCACCGCGGACGGCATGCGGCCGAGCAGTGCGGATACCTCGGTACCGGCCAGGGTATAGCGGTAGATGTTGTCGACGAACAGCAGCACGTCGCGGCCTTCATCGCGGAACTTCTCGGCGATGGTCAGGCCGGTCAGGGCCACGCGCAGGCGGTTGCCGGGCGGCTCGTTCATCTGACCGTAGACCAGGGAGACCTTGTCGAGGACGTTGGACTCCTGCATCTCGTGATAGAAGTCGTTGCCCTCGCGAGTCCGCTCGCCGACACCGGCGAACACGGAGTAACCGCTGTGCTCGGTGGCGATGTTACGGATCAGCTCCATCATGTTGACGGTCTTGCCGACACCGGCACCGCCGAACAGGCCAACCTTGCCGCCCTTGGCGAAGGGACAGACCAGGTCGATGACCTTGATGCCCGTCTCCAGCAGCTCGTCGGCCGCCGCCTGATCCGCATAACCGGGGGCCTTGCGGTGGATCGGCATGCGCTCCTGCTCACCGATCTCGCCAGCCTCGTCGATCGGCTGGCCCAGGACGTTCATGATCCGGCCCAGGGTCTCTTCACCCACCGGCACGGAAATGGCGGCACCGGTGCTGGCGATCTCGAGACCGCGCTTGAGCCCTTCGGTGGAGCCCATGGCGATGGTACGCACCACGCCGTCACCCAGCTGCTGCTGGACCTCAAGGATGGTCTCGCTGTTCGAGACCGTCAGCGCGTCGTAGACCTTGGGCACTTCGTCCCGCGGAAACTCTACGTCAATCACCGCGCCGATGATTTGTACGATACGTCCGCTCATCTTGGTTCCTCTCAAAGTACCTGCAAATGAAACCTGTATGCCTGGCGCTATACGGCGGCGGCGCCACCGACGATCTCGGAGATTTCCTGGGTAATGGCCGCTTGTCGGGCCTTGTTGTACACCAGTTCCAGGTCGTCGATCAGGTTGCCGGCGTTATCGGTGGCACTCTTCATCGCAATCATGCGTGCAGCCTGCTCACAGGCCACGTTCTCGACCACCGCCTGATAGACCTGAGCCTCGACGAAGCGCACGAGCAGGCTATCCAGCAGCGCCTGGGCATCCGGTTCATACAGGTAGTCCCAACTACCGGGACGCTCGAATTCCTCGTCGTCCTGCGCCTCGGCTCCCATGTCGGAAGACAGCGGCAACAGTTGGCGGACCACCGGCTTCTGGGTCATGGTGTTGACGAATTCGTTGAACACCACGTAGAGGCGGTCCAGCTTGCCCTCGTCATAGGCATCCAGCATTACCTTCACGCTGCCGACCAATTCATCGGCCCTGGGCGCCTCGCCCAGTCCGCCCTTGGCCGCCACCAGGTTGCCGCCATACTTGCGGAAGAAAGTGCCCGCCTTGCTGCCCAGGGTGCAGAAATCGAGCTCCGCCCCCTGCTCATGCCAGGCCTTGGCTTCCTTGACGACGGACTTGAACAAGTTGACGTTCAAGCCACCGCACAACCCCCGGTCACTGGATACCACGATGAAACCGACACGCTTGACGTCGCGCTCTTCCATCCACGGATGCTTGTATTCCGGGTTGGCATCGGCGAGATGGCCCACGACCTTGCGAATCTGCTTGGCGTAGGGCTGGCTGGCCCGCATGCGGTCCTGGGCCTTGCGCATCTTCGACGCAGCCACCATTTCCATGGCGCTGGTGATCTTCTGCGTGTTCTTGATGCTCCCGATCTGGGAGCGAATCTCTTTTGCGGCTGCCATAGCGATCTACCCTTGTTCGTGGCCTCAGAAAGCTCCATGGCCCGCTCCGGAGAGCGGGCCGGCGGATTACCAGCTCTGAGTCGCCTTGAACTTGTCGAGACCTTCCTTCAAGCCGTTCTTGATCTCGTCGCTGTAGTCGCCGCTCTGGTTGATCTTGTCGAGCAGCTCGGCGTACTCGGACTTCATGAAGTCCTGCAGGGCACGCTCGAAGTCCAGCACCCTGTTGACCTCGACATCTTCCAGATAGCCTTCGTTGGCGGCATACAGGGTGACGGCCATTTCAGCCACGGACATCGGCGCGTACTGATGCTGTTTCATCAGTTCGGTAACGCGCTGGCCGTGCTCCAGCTGCTTGCGGGTGGCCTCGTCCAGGTCGGAGGCGAACTGGGCGAAGGCTGCCAGCTCGCGATACTGGGCCAGGGCCAGACGAACGGTACCACCGAGCTTCTTGATGATCTTGGTCTGGGCCGAGCCACCCACACGGGACACCGACAGGCCGGCGTTGATCGCCGGGCGGACGCCCGAGTTGAACAGGTCGGTCTCGAGAAAGATCTGACCGTCGGTGATGGAGATCACGTTGGTCGGAACGAACGCGGAAACGTCGCCGCCCTGGGTCTCGATGATCGGCAATGCGGTCAGAGAACCGGTCTTGCCCTTCACTTCACCGTCGGTGAACTTCTCGACGTAGTCGGCATTGACGCGCGCGGCGCGCTCGAGCAGACGCGAGTGGAGGTAGAAGACATCGCCCGGGAAGGCTTCGCGGCCCGGCGGACGACGCAGCAGCAGGGAGACCTGGCGATAGGCCACAGCCTGCTTGGACAGGTCGTCATAGACGATCAGGGCATCTTCACCGCGATCGCGGAAGTATTCGCCCATGGTGCAGCCGGAATAGGCGGCGAGGAACTGCATCGGGGCCGGGTCGGCGGCGCCGGCGGCGACCACGATGGTGTGCTCCATGGCGTCATGCTCTTCGAGCTTGCGCACCACGTTGGCAATCGTCGACTGCTTCTGACCGATGGCCACGTAGACGCAGGTGACGTCCTTGCCCTTCTGGTTGATGATGGCATCGATGGCGATGGCGGACTTGCCGATCTGGCGGTCGCCGATGATCAGCTCACGCTGACCGCGACCGATCGGCACCATGGAATCGATCGACTTGAAGCCGGTCTGGATCGGCTCGTCGACGGACTGACGGGTAATGACGCCCGGTGCCACCTTCTCGACCGCATCGGTCTTGTCGGTGCCCAGCTCGCCCTTGCCATCGATCGGGTTGCCCAGGGCATCGACCACGCGGCCACGCAGTTCCGGTCCCACCGGGACTTCGAGGATGCGGCCGGTGCACTGGGCGGTCATGCCCTCTTCGAGCTGCAGATAGTCACCCAGTACCACGGCGCCGACATTGTCACGCTCGAGGTTCAGCGTCATACCATAGATGCCGCCGGGGAACTCGATCATCTCGCCGAACATCGCGTCGGCGAGGCCGTGGATCTGCACGATACCGTCAGACACGCTGACGATGGTGCCCTGATTTCGGGCTTCGGATGCGACATCCAGCTTCTCGATACGCTGCTTGATGATGTCGCTGATCTCGGAAGGATTCAGTTGCTGCATGCCATGTCCCTCAGACTCAGGCGGAAAGGGCCTCGTGGAGGCGATTCAGTCGACCACGCACCGATCCGTCGATGACGGTATCGCCGGCACGCAGGACAACGCCGCCCAGAAGGCTGCTATCCACCTGAGTGGTAATGGAGATTTCGCGGTTCAGACGCTTGGCCAGCGCACTCGCGAGCGTTTGTTGCTGCGCGTCGTCCAGCGGGTAAGCGGAGACGATGTCCACGTCCATACGCTTTTCCTGCTGGGCCTTGAGCAGTGCGAACTGCTCGGCGATGGCCGGCAGAGCCGCCAGGCGGCCCTTCTGACCGACCTGGAAAAGGAAGTTGCGCAGCTCGTCGTTCACGGCATCGCCGCAGATTTCGACGAGCAGGTCCACCTTCTGCGCGCTGGTCAGCCGCGGATTGCCGAGCACCTGCCGACGCAGGTCATCGTTGCCGACGGCCTGCGCCACGCTGTCGAGCATGCCGGCCCAGTCCTCGAGCGCCTGATGTGCAGAGGCGTACTCGAAGGCTGCCTTGGCATAGGGGCGAGCGACAGTTGACAGTTGCGCCATGGGTCACCTCCTCAAAGCTCTTCAGCGAGTTTGTCGACGAGCTTCGCGTGCTGCTTCTCGTCAATGGAGGATTCCAGAATGCGCTCTGCCCCCACGATAGCGAGCCGCGATACCTGTCCACGCAGCTCTTCCTTCGCGCGGTTGACTTCCTGATCTATCTCGGTCTTGGCATTGGCGACCATGCGCTCGCCTTCCTGGCGGGCCTGCTCACGTGCCTCGTCGATCATCTGGTTGGACCGCTTATGGGCTTTTTCCAGGATCTCAGCCGCCTGCTCCTTGCTCTCACGCAGCGTCTCTTCGGCCTGTTGTTCGGCCAATTCGAGGTCGCGTGAAGCACGGCTGGCAGCGTCCAGGCCATCGGCGATCTTTTTCTGGCGCTCGTGAAGCGCATTGTTGATCGGCGGCCACACGTACTTTATGCAAAACCAGACAAAGATCGCGAAGGCGATCATTTGTCCGATAAGCGTCATGTTGATATTCACAAGGACGTACCTCTGACAGATTCGTGGCGACCGGAAACAAGCAAACCGAGCGCAACGCGCTCGGTGTGCGATTCGTTAGCCGGCGACAACGAAGATCAGGTACATCGCGATGCCCACACCGATCATCGGTACGGCGTCCAGCAGGCCAGCCATCAGGAAGGTCTTGGTCTGCAGCTGGTTAGCCAGCTCCGGCTGACGGGCAGTCGTCTCGAGCAGCTTGCCACCCAGCAGGGCGAAGCCGATACCAGTGCCCAGGGCGCCCAGACCGATCATGAGAGAGGCGGCGATGTAGACGAGTTCCATGGTGATACTCCTATCGAGTTGAGGTTAAGGTTCAAGGGTTTATCAGATGTTGCGCGATTCAGTGATGCTCATGGGCCGCATTCAGGTAGACCACCGTCAGGACGGTGAAGATGAATGCCTGCAGGGTGATGACCAGGATATGGAAGATGGCCCAGGGAACGTTGAGCGTCCAGGTAACCCAGAACGGCAGCAGGGCAATCAGGATGAATATCACCTCGCCAGCGAACATGTTGCCGAAGAGTCGCAGACCCAGGCTGAGCGGCTTGACGAGCAAGCTGATGATTTCCATCACCAGGTTGAAGGGGATCAATAACCAATGGTTGAAGGGCGTCAGTGAAAGCTCCTTGGCAAAGCCGCCGAGCCCCTTGACCTTGATGCTGTAGTAGATGATCAGGCAGAACACGCCCAACGCCATGCCCAGGGTGGCATTAGGATCGGTGGTAGGCACCAGCTTCATGTATTCGACCCCGAGGCGGGCGAACAGCTCGGGGGCCAGGTCGACCGGCACGAGCTTGAGCAGGTTCATCAGGAAGATCCAGACGAACAGCGTCAACGCCAGCGGGCCAATCAGAGAGTTCTTGCCGTGGAAGGCGCCACGCACGGTACCTTCGATGAACTCGAAGACCATTTCGATGGCGTTCTGCAGCTTGCCCGGCACACCCGTGGTAGCGGCCTTGCCCACCTTGCGAAACAGCCAGATGAACAACACCCCCATGGCCAGCGACCAGCCCATGGTATCCAGGTGAATGGCCCAGAACCCCATCTCCTGGGCCTCGGTGCCGGAATGCGCGATGGACCAACCGTTCTCGGGGTGGTAGCCGTATGTCAGATTCTGCAGGTGGTGCTGAATATACTCCGTAGGAGTCGGGTTGTTGCCTGCCATGAGCTGCCTCGATTTCAGTTGGGTGATGGTCGCGTGCCCAGCCAGGCGGCCAGACAGTGGACGAACAGCATCACCACATAAGCGCCAAAGAAGAAAGCATGATTTGAGGGGGGCACTGCGACGAACACCACGGTCAAAAGAGCCACCGTCAAACCAAACTTGCCGGCTTCCGCTCGATAGAAGCCACTCACGATGTTCTTGGCGTGACGTCCTCCCCGATAGCGGAAGGCTCGCCAGGCAAAAAAGGCATTGGGCAGGAAGGCCACAACTCCGCCCACGAAAGCTGAGTAAGCACCGGGACTCCCTCCCGACAAGGCGCCAACCCCCGTCATCAAGACTATCACCACCAATTGTGCAAGTAACAGTCGCCGAATGCCGGGGCGCTTGATCCTGGCTGCCATGAGGTCTCCGTTTCTCAACCTTGTCGTGGCACCCAGGCCGCCTCGATGACCACCGCGTCTGCCAACGTCGGCGGTCCGGCGCGATTATAGGGAAGCGGCTCGATGGCTTCAACCGGATGACGGGCGAATATGCGCGATATCGCGCCAGCTTACGACTAAAAGTCGAGGAAAAAACGCGAACTTCTTTAGCCTGCTAAATGGGTCAGTACCTCAACGGATATGCTCGAGAATGCCATCCAGTTCTTCGAGACTGGCATAGCGGATCGTCACCCGCCCCTTGCCGCTCTGACCGTGCTGGATCTTCACCGGCGCTCCGAGCAGCTCGCCCAGGCGGGATTCCAGCCTGGCCACATCCGGACTCGGCTCGGCCCTGGCGGCTTTCTTGCTTCCACCGGCAGCCAGCTGTTTCACGAGGGCCTCGGTGGCGCGCACGGTCAGATCCTTGTTGACCACTTCATGGGCGGCCTTGCGCTGCTTGGCGCCAGACAACGCCAGCAGGGCTCGAGCATGTCCCATATCGAGATCGCCCCGCTCGAGCAGCGTCTGTACCTCGGGATCCAGCGACAGCAGTCGCAGCAGGTTCGCCACCTGAGCCCGAGAACGCCCCACGGCGTCCGCTGCCTGCTGTTGCGTCAACTCGAACTCATCGAGAAGACGCTTCATGGCCATGGCTTCCTCAACCGGATTGAGGCTCTCGCGCTGAATGTTCTCGATCAGCGCCAGTGCCAGCGCCACTTCGTCGGAGACCTCGCGTATCACCGCCGGAATGACATCGAGCTCGGCCAGTTGCGCCGCTCGCCAGCGCCGCTCGCCGGCAACGATCTCGTAGCGCTCCTCGTCGATCGGACGCACCACGATCGGCTGCATGACGCCCTGGGCACGAATCGAGTCGGCCAGTTCCTCCAGGGCCTCGGGCTGAATATCGCGACGAGGCTGATAGCGGCCTCGTGTCAGTTGACCGAGCGGCAGGCGTTCGAGCCGTTCCTCGGCTCCCGGCAGCACCTTGGTGGCACCATCCAGCTCGGCCTCCTCCAGTGACGTATCGACCTCGGGCAGATCCAGGCTGTCACGGCGTCGAGCATTGGCGCCGATCAAGGCATCCAGGCCACGTCCCAGGGCGCGTTGTTTGCGCGTCATCGAGTTTCCCTCATTTCCGGGGCTATACGGTTACAACGACAGGCGACGGATCAGTTCCTTGGCCAACACCCGATGGGCCTGACTGCCTCGCGAAAAACGAGCGTACTTGGTCACCGGCAGGCCATGGCTCGGTGCCTCGGCGACCCGCACGTTACGCGGGATGGTGGCCTTGAGCAGCGCATCGCCGAAATAGTCGCGCAACTGCTTGCTGACGTCACGGGTCAGACTATTGCGGCTATCGAACATGGTTCGCAGGATGCCGAAGATCTCCAGGGGCGGATTCACGCTATCCTTGATCTGCTCGACGGTATCGAGCAAGGCCGAGAGCCCCTCGAGCGCATAGAACTCGCACTGCAGGGGGATGAGCACGCCATCGGCGGCGGTCAAGGCATTGACGGTGAGCATGTTCAGCGACGGCGGGCAGTCGATCAGTACCACGTCGTACTCGGCGGCTACGTCTTCCAGCGCCCTGACCAGACAACGTTCGCGCCCCTCATCGCGCTCCAGCAGTTCCACCTCGGCGGCGGTCAGGTCACCATTGCCGGGCAACAGGGCAAAGCCGGCCTCGGGGCAATCGAGGATCACCTCGCTGGGCTTGCGATCACCTAGCACCACATCGAGTACGCTGCCATCGAGCTCATGCTTGTCGATACCGCTGCCCATGGTGGCATGCCCCTGCGGGTCCAGGTCGACCAGCAGCACGCGTCGATCCAGGGCCGCCAGGCTGGCGGCCAGGTTGACGGCGGTGGTGGTCTTGCCCACGCCGCCCTTCTGGTTGGTCAAGGCGATGATCTTGGTCACGGCGACATTCCTTGCGAGTGACGGACGCCTCAGGGGCGACCCTGGGTGGAATCGGTACGCTCGAGAATCACGAGCCGACGCTGGCCAGACTCGAAGGGCACTCTCAGCTCATGGCGGGCAACCGGTGCCACATTCTCGGGCAATCCGCTCAGTTCATCATCCACGGTGGGACCCTTCATGGCCAGCCACCGCCCGCCATTGGCCACCAGATCGGCACTCAGCGAGACGAAATCCCCGAGGCTGGCGAAGGCTCGGGAAATCACCTCGCAATACCCTTCCTGCGGGCCTTCGAAGGCCTCGACCCGGGCCTGGACAGGCGTGACATTGGTCAGGCCCAGTTCCATCACCGCCTGGCGCTGGAAACGCACCTTCTTGCCATTGCTGTCGAGCAGGGTCACTCGGCGCTCGGGTTCCAGAATCGCCAGTACGAGGCCCGGCAAACCGGGACCGGCGCCGACGTCGAGCAGAGTCGATCCCGTCACGAAGGGTGCCACGGCCGCGCTGTCGAGCAGATGGCGGGAAACCATCTCTTCGGGAGCACGTACCGCGGTGAGGTTATAGGCGCGGTTCCACTTGTGCAACAGCGCCAGCAGCGTCAACAAGCCTTCCCGGCGTGCCGGGAAGGCTTCGATACCGAGATCGTTCAGGCCTCGTTCGAGGCGCTCGC
This sequence comes from Halomonas elongata, assembly GCF_029081005.1. Lineage (GTDB taxonomy): Bacteria > Pseudomonadota > Gammaproteobacteria > Pseudomonadales > Halomonadaceae > Halomonas > Halomonas elongata_B. The sequence goes on from NZ_JAJQTQ010000015.1 coordinate 25,249, forward strand.
GCAGCTGATGATCGTCACGGGTCATCCGTTGGCCACCCGGCTATCGTCGAGCAGGCGTCGCTTCTTCAAGTGAATCAACAGGATCGACACCGCCGCCGGGGTCACACCGGAAATACGCGATGCCTGTGCCAGGGTTTCCGGCCTGGCCTCGACGAGCTTCTGACGAATCTCGTTGGACAGTCCCTCGACCTGCTCGTAGTCCAGATCATCGGGCAGAGGCGTGGCCTCATGTCGCTTGAGCTTGTCGATCTCGTCCTGCTGGCGATCGATGTAGCCCTGATACTTGGCCTGAATCTGGACCTGGTCGGCCACCCGATCATCGTCGACCGGCTCTCCGACCAATCCTGCCACGTCCCGGTAGCCGAGTTCGGGACGCCTGAGCAGGTCGAGCAGGCTGTATTCACGCTTCAAGGGCTGACCGGTTGTCTCGGCGACACGCTTGGCGGCATCACTGCCGGGCTGGACCCAGTGGGACTTCAGACGCGAGGTTTCGCGTTCCACGGCCTCGCGCTTGGCACTGAAGTCGGCCCAGCGTCGATCATCGACGAGCCCCAGTTCTCGACCGGTCTCGGTAAGACGCATGTCGGCGTTGTCCTCACGCAGCAAGAGGCGATACTCCGCTCGAGACGTGAACATTCGGTAAGGCTCCCGGGTACCCAGGGTGATCAGGTCATCGACCAGTACCCCCAGATAGGCCTCGTCACGGCGTGGCCACCAGGCATCGAGGCCACGTGCCCGACGTGCGGCATTGAGACCGGCCAGGAGCCCCTGGGCTCCCGCTTCTTCGTAACCGGTGGTGCCGTTGATCTGTCCGGCGAAATACAGGTTGTGGACAAATTTCGTCTCGAGGGAGTGCTTGAGATCACGGGGATCGAAGAAGTCATACTCGATGGCGTAACCGGGACGCGTGATATGAGCGTTCTCCATTCCCCGGATCGAGCGGACGACCTGTAACTGGACATCGAATGGCAGTGAGGTGGAAATGCCATTGGGATACAGCTCGTGGGTATCCAGTCCCTCCGGCTCGATGAATATCTGGTGGCTCGCCTTGTCGGCGAAACGATGCACCTTGTCCTCGATGGAGGGGCAATAACGAGGCCCCACGCCTTCGATGACCCCGGAGAACATCGGTGAGCGCTCCAGGTTGGCATGGATGATTTCGTGGGTCCGCTCATTGGTGTGAGCGATATGGCAACTGACCTGACGGGGATGCAGGCGGCGCTCGCCGAGATAGGACATGATCGGCGTCGGATCATCACCGGGCTGCTCATCGAGCATCGAAAAGTCCACGCTCTTGGCATCGAGACGCGGTGGCGTCCCGGTCTTCAGACGATCGACGCGAAACGGCAGGGCGCGTAGCCGTTCGGCCAGGGCGTTGGAAGGCGGATCGCCGGCGCGTCCTCCACGGCTGTTGTCCAGACCGATGTGGATAACGCCGCCGAGGAAGGTACCTGTGCACAACACCACGGTCTCGCCCATGAAACGGATCCCGGTCTCGGTGAGGACACCGCGTACCTGGTCCCCCTCGACGATGAGATCGCCGGCCGCCTGCTGGAAAAGCGTCAGGTTGGGCTGGTTTTCGAGCATGCCGCGGATGGCGGCCTTGTAGCGAACGCGATCCGCCTGGGCACGTGTGGCTCGTACGGCGGGTCCCTTGCGGGCATTGAGCACGCGAAACTGGATCCCCCCCATGTCGGTGGCCAGTCCCATGGCGCCACCGAGGGCATCGATCTCCTTGACCAGATGGCTCTTGCCGATCCCGCCAATGGCGGGATTGCACGACATCTGGCCCAGGGTCTCTATGTTGTGGGTCAAGAGCAGCGTCCGGCAGCCCGTGCGGGCCGAGGCCAGGGCGGCTTCGGTGCCCGCATGACCACCACCGATGACGATGACGTCGAAACGGTCGGGGTACTCCAAGGTTCACCTCGTTCGGCGCTACGGCGCCGATATTGCGGATCGGGGATGAAATCAGCCAGCCAGTATAAACCTCCTGTGGGTAATCGTCAGGGTTTTCCACACCCGGATTTTCATCATCGGCGGATCCTCGTCTCATTGGCTATTACATAAACAATATAAGTATAAGAAGTTCTGTTGTTGTAGTTACTACTGGTGTGGACGTTTTCCGTGGATAACGCGTTTTATCTATTGAATATCAATATTTTGCGATGTTGATCGAAAGTAGGAGAAAGCGCGGGCGACCTGCGGACGAGGTGTTCGGGGCCTGTGGATGAAAGACTGAGTTGCCCACAGATCGATGCGGACACGGCTTGTCCACCGATCACTACCTGGCTTGTCACCGCGACTGTGAACAACCCGGCCTGTTTTTCCACATCCCTTCAATGCCGGGGATCGTGGCGTGATTCAGGTGCTTGAGCCGTTCAGGTTTTCCACAGGCAAAAAAAAGGCCCTGTCGATAACGACAGGGCCTGCGGACAGGGTGGAAAAGCAGGGTAGAAAAGGCGGTGTCAGTGCTTGAGCACTCGAGACAGGAAGCTTTGTGTCGGTGCTTCCGTAGGAGTATCGAAGATCGTCTCGGGAGGACCCTCCTCGACGATTCGGCCCTTGTCGATGAAGATGACCCGGTCGGCGACCTCACGGGCGAAGCCCATCTCGTGGGTCACGATCATCATGGTCATGCCGTCGTTGGCCAGCTCACGCATGGCATCGAGCACCTCGCCGATCATCTCGGGGTCCAGTGCCGAGGTAGGCTCATCGAAGAGCATCAGGCGTGGTTCCATGGCCAGGGCTCGTGCCAGCGCGACCCGCTGCTGTTGGCCGCCGGACAGTTGGGTCGGATACTTGTTCGCCTGATCGCTGATGCCGACCCGGGCCAGCAGACGTTCGCCGGTCTCGACGGCAGTGGATCGGTCCAACCCCCGGACCTTCATCGGTGCCAGGATCACGTTGTCGAGCACGCTCAGATGCGGAAAGAGATTGAACTGCTGGAAGACCATGCCGACTTCGGTACGGATCTTCTGCAATGCCTGAGTGGCCTTGCCGTCGGGCAAGAGCGGGTTGCCATCGACGTCCAGCTCGCCCTGCTGGAATTCTTCCAGGCCGTTGACGCAGCGGATCAGCGTCGACTTGCCGGAGCCGCTGGCGCCGATGATGACCACCACCTCGCCGGGCGTCACCGCCAGGTCGATATCCTGGAGGACGTGAAGGCTGCCGAAGTGCTTGTTGAGCTTGTTCAGGCGCACGATGGGCTCGGCGCCGGACGTGGACTTCTCGTGATTCATGTCGTGCGTTCCTTTATTGTCCGACCAGGCCCTTGCGCTCGAGCAGGCGTAGCGCAAGCGATAGCGTCAGGGTGATCGCCAGATAGAGCATGGCGACCATCAGGTATACCTCCAGGGCCGTGAAGGTGGTGGCGATGTAGATCTGTCCCTGGCGGACCAGTTCGCCGACGCCGATGACCGAGAACAACGAGGTGTCCTTGATGCTGATGATGCCCTGGTTGCCGAGTGGCGGGATCATGCGCCGGAGGGCCTGGGGCCAGATGATGTAGCGGAAGGTCTGGACCCTCGAGAGACCCAGCGACAATCCGGCCTCGCGCTGGCCGCGCTCGATGGACTGGACGCCGCCGCGCACGATTTCCGAAATGTAGGCGCCGGAGTTGACGGCGATGGCCGCGATACCGGCGACCAGGGCATTGATCGGTCCACCGAGAAGCTGGGGCAGGCCATAGAAGATGAACAGGACCTGCACCAGTACCGGGGTCCCGCGGAAGATCTCGATATAGGTCGCGGCGGGAATCCGCAGCCAGATGGTCGGGCTGATGCGCAGCAGGCCGAAGATGATGCCGATGATGAAGCCGATGGCCAGGCCACCGAAGGAAATGAGCAGGGTGTAGGGGATACCCGGTGCAAGATGCGGGATGGAGGCGAAGGCCGCCTGCCAGTCGAATTGAAAGTCCACTTGGGGTCTCCCGTCAGCGCTTCCTGGGTGAGAGAAACACTGCCTAAATGCCTGTGCATGCAAATCGCGTCGTTCCGCGGTGCTGGTGAACCAGCCCGGTCGAAAGTTCGCCTAACTACCCGTTATGTCACGCTTTCTGCGCTCCGTGCCCTTGCGTGACCCACAAGGATGTGGGCAATGCGAAGGCCCGTCGGGAACGGGGCTAGCCTTTACGATGCTCGGCGATTTATTCAGCGTTTCCTGAGTTCTTGGGTACAGGCACAACGCAACGGGGTCGGGTCCTGGGACCCGACCCCGTGTTCAGCAAGGCAGACGAATCATTCCTCGTTCGAGGAAGAACCGAACCACTTGGCGTGGATGTCATCGTAGGTGCCGTCTTCCTTCATCGCGGCCAGCGCCTCGTTGATGGGGTCGACCCATTCGCTGCCCTTGGCGATGGCAAGACCGTATTGCTGGCCCTCGTAGAGCGGACCGACCGTCTTCACGCGGCCCTCGCCCTTGGTCTGGGAGAAGTAGCCGACGTTGGGCGCATCGTAGAAGACCGCATCGACACTGCCGCCGAGCAGCGCCATGTACATGTCGCTGGAGCCTGGATAGGGGGTGATATCGGCACTGTCGCCGAGGTTTTCCTCGAGATAGTCGTAGCTGGTGGAACCGACCTTGGTACCGACCTTCTTGCCTTCCAGGTCTTCGACGGTCTGGATGCTGTCGTCGTCGGCGTTGACCAGCAGCTTCAGGCCGCTGTCGTAGTAGGGATCGGAGAAGTCGACGATTTCGGCGCGTTCGTCGGTAATGGTGATACCGGCGATGGCGATATCGATGTTACCGGTCTGGACGGCGGGGATGATGCCGTTGAAGTCCATGGTCCGGAGATCGTAGTCGAACCCGGCCCGTTCGGAGACTTCCTGGATGATGTCCATGTCGAAACCGACCATCTCGCCGGTTTCCTGGTCCATCATCTCGAAGGGTACGAAGCTCGGATCGGTGGCCACGTCGAGAGTCTGGTCCTGGGCGACGGCGAGGCCGGAGATACCCAGGCCGAGACCGATGCAGGATGCCAGCGAGACCGCCTTCAGTTGACGTTTCATACGTTTCCCCATGGAAGCAATTATTGTGGAATACGACTCCACCATGGCGAGTTGTCGTGAAAGCGTCAAGTCCGGGCCGGCGGCGCTATCCAGCGCCGGGTCAACGGTTCCGTTCAGACCATGAAGGAGGCGCCACAACCGCAGGTGGTGGTGGCATTGGGGTTCTGGATCATGAAGCGTGCTCCGGCCAGGCCTTCCTCGAAATCCACCGTGGAGCCGACCAGATACTGGTAGGACAGGGGATCGACCACCAGGGACACGTCGTCGAATTTCACCAGCGTATCGTCGTCGGCGACGGCCTCGGCGAAATCGAAACCGTACTGGAAACCCGAACAGCCGCCGCCGGTCACGTAGACCCGCAGCTTGAGGTCCTGGTTACCTTCTTCCTCGACCAGGCTTTTGATGCGCGCCTTGGCGCTGTCGGACAGCAACAGCGGTGTAGGAACGAAGGATGCGACACCGCTCATCGGTGACCTCCTCGTGATCGGTGGGTGTGGTTCATGCCACGATTATCCACACCACCCAGTAAAAGGGTCAACTTTTGTCGGCCCGTCGGCGAGATTGTCCTTGGGGTGAGTGGGCTCAAGGCATCATGGCCGGGGCGTCGAGGCCGGCGGTCTCGTCGAGGCCAAACATCAGGTTGAGGTTGTGCACCGCCTGGCCGGAGGCGCCCTTGACCAGGTTGTCGATCACCGAGAGCACGACCACGGTGTCGCCGTCGCCGGGACGATGCACCGCCAGGCGGCAGATGTTGGCGCCCTTGACGCTGCGGGTCTCGGGATGACTGCCCGCCGGCATCACGTCGACGAAGGGCTCATCGGCGAAGCGACGCTCGAACAGGGCCTGGAGGTCGTCGGCATCATCGTGGAGCTGGCCATACAAGGTGGCGTGGATGCCGCGGATCATCGGGGTCAGGTGCGGCACGAAGGTCAGGTTCACCGGGCCCTTGGCCGCGTCGCCGAGCCCCTGGCGGATTTCCGGCAGATGGCGATGGCCCGAGGCGCCATAGGATTTCATCGATTCGCTGGCCTCGGCCAGCAGCGAGGGAACCTTGGCCCCTCGCCCGGCGCCGGTGACGCCGGACTTGCAGTCGGCGATGATCCGGCCCGGATCGATCGATTCGCTCTCGAGCAGCGGCAGCAGGCCGAGCTGAACGGCGGTGGGATAACAGCCGGGCACGGCAACCAGCCGGGCATCGCGAATACGCTCGCGGTTGGTCTCGGGCAGACCGTAGACCGCTTCATCGAGGAGTTCCGGAGCGCCGTGCGGCTGCCCGTACCATTGAGTCCATTCCTCGGCGTCACGCAGGCGGAAATCCGCCGACAGGTCGATGACCCGGGTTCCCCCGGCAAGAAGCTCGCCGGCCAGGGCATGAGCCACGCCATGAGGCGTGGCGAAGAACACGGCGTCGCAGGCCGCCAGTCGTGCGGGGTCGGGGTCGCTGAAACGCAGATCGTCGTAATGACCGCGCAGGTTGGGATACAGCTCGCTGACTGCCAGGCCGGTTTCGCTGCGCGAGGTGATGGCCTCGACATGCACCTGCGGGTGGCGAGCCAACAGTCTGAGCAGTTCGACCCCGGTATAGCCGGTGCCGCCGACGATTCCGACCTTGATCACGATGGACTCCTCATTGGTGGACGCTGGGACCTCTGTCTCCGGATATGATACACAAGAGAAGCATGGCCTACCCAGTGGTGGCCATCCAGCGTTTCCATCATGCTCGGGTCCAGAGGAAGGTCACCTTGTCGCGACGCCCGCTACTCGATTTCACCCTGGATGGCTTCCGCCGTCGGTTGGCCAGTGTCGATGCCCTACCTCAATTGTGCGTACTGGGTATCTTCTCGGGATTGATCACCGGGGGGCTGATGGTCGGCTTCCGCCTGTTGCTGGAAGTCGGGGCCATGGCCTTCATGCCCGATGCCGATCCCGAGGCGTTCGAGGGCCTGCCTCCCGCGATCAGGGCCCTGCTGCCATTGCTGGCGGTGACCCTGATCGGCCTGTGGCTATGGCGCCAGCCGCCTGCCGGACGCCAGATTGGCGTGGCCCATGTCATCGAGCGATTGACCTATCATCAGGGACGCTTCCCGATGCGCAACTGGTTCACGCAGTGGTGGGTCGGTCTGGTATCGGTGCTTGGAGGGCTGTCCGCCGGGCGTGAGGGACCGGCCATCCATCTCGGCGCCGCGGCCTCCAGTGGACTCGGCCAGCGGTTGCGCTTGCCTCACAACAGCCTGCGCGTTCTGGTGGCCTGCGGCACCGCCGCCGGTATATCGGCCTCGTTCAATACGCCGATCGCCGGGGTCATCTTCGCCATGGAAGTGGTGATGATGGAATACACCATCACTGGCTTCATGCCGGTCATCCTGGCATCGACGATCGGTGCGCTGGTGGCAAGGGTGGTCTATGGGGGCGAACGTCCCTTCCAGATGAGCGGTGTGGAGCTGGAATCGCTCTTCAATCTGCCCTGGATCGTGCTCAGTGCCCTGTTGATCGGCCTGATGGCCGGTCTCTTCGTGAGGGTGGCGCGTACCGGAAACGTCATGAAGCGCCTGCCCTTTTCGGTACGCCTGGCGATGGTCGGGCTGCTGGTGGGAGGTGTGGCCTGGTGGTATCCCCAGGTACAGGGGATGGGGTACGACAGCCTGGGCGCGATCCTGAACGGTACACAGCCGATCGATATGCTGCTGGCGCTGGCCATCGGCAAGCTGTTGCTGACGGCGATCGCCGTGGCCTGTGGCATTCCGGTGAGCATCATCGGCCCGATACTGGTGGCCGGCGGTGCCGCCGGCGCTCTGTGCGGGATGTTCGGCGGTTGGCTGCTGCCCGAAATCGCCGCCGGTCCCGAGGTATACGCCATGCTGGGCATGGCGGCGATGATGGGAGCCGTGTTGCAAGCACCTCTGGCGGCATTGATGGCACTGCTGGAGCTGACCCACAATCCCGGCCTGATCCTGCCGGGCATGCTGGCCGTTGTCGTGGCGGGATTGACGTCGCGGCAGTTGTGCGGCTGTGATGGTTTCTTCATCAGTGTCACGCGCCATGGCCTGCATCCCTTGCAACAGCCGCTGATGCAGGCCCTCTCTCGCGTATCGGTTCCGGCGGTCATGGAACGTGCCCTGGTGCGTACCCCGCGTCGTGTGACACGGGGCGAGGCCAGCGCCCTGCTGGATGGCAAGCCGGAATGGGTGATCATCGAGCGTTCCCGGGATGACAAGCCGACGCTGGCGCTCAAGGCCGCAGCCCTGGCGCGCTGGATGCTGGAACATGACGAGGATGACAAGATCGGCAAGGATGGGCGGCTTGATCTGCTGGAAATCCCCGGTCAGCGCCTGGACTTGGCGCCAATCCACCTGCAGGCGACCCTCTCCGAGGCCTTCGATCGGCTCAACACCAAGCACGTGGATGCCCTCTACGTGGAGCATGGGCATCGTCCCGGGAAGAAGCGCATTTCCGGTATCATCACCCGTGATGCCATCGAACGTTATTATCGCTTCAGCGACACTTGAGGAGTCGACATGTATCCCTGGATCAAGGCCCTTCACCTCGTGGCCGTGGTGACCTGGTTTGCCGCCATGTTCTATCTGCCGCGACTCTACGTCTATCACGCCACGGCGCGTGATCGGGACGAGCAGCAAGCCATGGCGTATTTCGCCACCATGGAGCGCAAGCTCTATCGCGGCATCATGACCCCCTCGATGATCGCCGTTCTGGTGTTCGGCGGGATACTGCTCTATCAGGCACCGGCCTGGCTCGGACAGGGATGGATGCATATCAAGCTCACCCTGGTGGCATTGCTGGTGGCCTACCACCATGTCTGCCTGATCTATCTCAAGCAGTTCGCCGCCGAGCGATGCCAGCGCTCTCCGCGTTATTTTCGTATCTTCAATGAGTTGCCCGTGGTTGCCTTGCTGGTAATCGTCATTCTCGCCGTGCTGAAGCCGTTCTGATGTCGACCTCCCGAACAACCAATCCCCACTTGCCGGTGGTACTGGTGCTGGGGGGACATGATCCCACCGGCGGTGCCGGCCTGGTGGCCGATGCCGAGGCCATTGCCGCCTGCGGTGGATGGGCGCTGACGATTCCTACCGCCATGACGGTCCAGAATTGCCGGGATGTCAGTGCCGTTCATCCGGTGGAGGCTGGTCTCGTTGTCGAGATGGCAGCCGAGCTTGTGGATATCGAGATTGCCGCCATCAAGATCGGCCTGCTGGCCGATATGGCGACGCTGGATGCCGTGGTGGAGATCGTGCGGCAACGCCCCGGCGTGCCGGTGGTAGCGGATCCGGTGCTCAAGGCCGGCGGTGGTCGCGAGTTATCCACCGAGGCGTTGGTCAGCGCCTATCGGTCGCGATTGCTGCCGCTTGTGGATATTCTGACGCCGAATCATCTGGAGCTGTCGAGGCTGGCCGAAGGGCATTGTCATGACGAGACCCAACAGGCGGTGAGCCTGATGCGTCTGGGGTGTCAGGCGGTACTGGTCACGGGGACCGAGGCCCCCGAGGCCCGTGAGTCGGCCGAAAGCGTGGTGCATACCCTGCACACGCCGGATGGTGATCGGCAATGGGAGTGGCCGCGTCTGGACGGTGTCTTCCACGGCTCGGGGTGCACCCTGGCGTCATCCCTGGCGGCCCGGCTGGCGCTGGGCGAATCGTTGGCCGGTGCCAGCGAGCGGGCCCAGGCCTTTACCTGGGAGGCCCTGGCGAATGGCTGGCGTCCCGGCCAGGATCAGTGTCTGCCGAGGCGACTCTGGCGGTTACCGGTTGATATGAAGTAAGGCGATCCGTGGCCACCGGGCTGGTCTTTGCCGGCGTCTGCGTCGAGAATGGGGAAACACGATGATTGGCCGACCCAGTCAGTGTATTTCGGCGATGTTCACCGTCAAGTCACCGTTCGCCAAAAGCTTATCCAGAGATTTATCCACAGCCTGGAGGCCGCAGGTATCACGCTTCCAGGTGATCACAAGGTTATCCTTCAACAGGACAAGAGGTTGACATGACCACATCTGCACAGCTCTTCGAACGGGCCTGTCGACACATCCCCGGCGGTGTCAATTCGCCGGTGCGTGCCTTCAAGGGGCTGGAACGTCCTCCGGTCTTCATGGAGCGTGCCCAGGGCGCTTATCTGTTCGATGTGGAAGGCAAGCGTTATATCGATTATGTCGGTTCCTGGGGGCCGATGATCACTGGCCATGCCGATCCCGATGTATTGGGGGCGGTTCGCGAGCGACTCGATGCCGGCCTCTCTTTCGGCACGCCCACCGCCATCGAGACCCAGATGGCCGATCTGATCTGCGAGATGATGCCCAGCATCGAGATGGTGCGCATGGTCAATTCCGGTACCGAGGCCACCATGTCGGCGGTGCGCCTGGCCCGTGGCTATACCGGACGCGACAAGATCGTCAAGTTCGAAGGCAACTACCATGGCCATACCGACTCCCTGCTGGTCAAGGCCGGTTCCGGCGCTCTCACTCATGGTGAACCGAGTTCCCCGGGCGTACCGGCTTCCCTGGCCGAACACACCGTGACCCTGTCCTATAACGATGCCGATGCCGTGGAAGCCTGTTTCGAGGAAATCGGTGACCAGATCGCCTGCATCATCGTCGAGCCGGTGGCTGGCAACATGAACTGCATTCCGCCTCAGCCGGGATTTCTCGAGACACTGCGTCGGGTCTGTGATCGTCACGAGAGCGTCTTGATCTTCGATGAGGTGATGACCGGCTTTCGGGTCGCCATGGGAGGTGCCCAGGCCCACTATGGCGTCACGCCCGATCTGACCTGTCTGGGCAAGATCGTCGGTGGCGGGATGCCGGTGGGCGCCTTCGGCGGGCGCCGTTCGATCATGGAAAACATCTCGCCGCTCGGTCCGATCTATCAGGCCGGCACCCTGGCCGGAAATCCCTTGGCCATGGCAGCGGGCATTGCCCTGCTCAACAAGGTTCGTGAGCCGGGGTTCCACGACGCCCTGACCCAGCGCGTCGAGACGCTGTGCAACGGGCTTCGGGCCAGGGCCGAGGAGGCCGGCATCGACATGATTGCCCAGCAGGCCGGGGGCATGTTCGGCATCTTCTTCACGGGACAGAGCCGTGTGGATAATTTCGCTCAGGCCACGGCCTGCGATGCGGATGCCTTCCGGCGCTTCTTCTCTGCCATGCTGGAGCATGGCATCTACATGGCGCCGTCGGCCTTCGAGGCCGGCTTCATGTCCAGCGCCCATGCACCCGAGGATATTCAGGCGACCCTCGATGCCGCTGAATCGGCTTTCGCGTCGATGCGCCAGGCTTGAGACGACGTTCCAGCTAGGAGATAGGCGATGAGCCAGCGACAGCCCCACGATACCCTGCCTCGGGAAGGTGACTTCGATCTTGTATCACTGCTTCCGTCCCTCTGCGCCTGGCATGGTGAACATGGGCATGACACGGATGATGCATCGCGCTCCCCCCGGGCGGTCCGGGAGCGGATGAATATCGAGATACAGGCCCTGGAGTCGCTGATGAGCGGTGACGAGGATCGCCTGCGGTTGTCCGATCTGGCTCGCTGGCTCGAGGAGAACATCACTCGCCTCGAGCCATTGTTGCGCGCACGCAACACGATGTTGTTGCCTGAAAGCTGGGCACACGCCAATCCCCGCAGCCGGTTGCTCGATGAAGGACGTGTCCTGGTGGCCAATGCCATCGATCGGGATCTCGACGGCGCTGGCGTCGACGGGCCCCTCGATCCGGCCAGCGATGTGGCATCGCTGTTGGTGGGGCTCGAGATTCGCGATGAGGGCCGGCTCTCTCATCAAGCCCTTGATGGTTACTTGCGTATTTCCGGTGATTACGAATTGCCCCGTCTGTTGCCGGTTTTCCGAGTCATCGAGTGCCTGTCCGGTGCACGCCGGGCCTTGCGGCGTCGCGAGGAGGCTGGCGACGACGAGCAGCCGGCGCTGCTGGCGGAAACCATGAGTGCCTGTCGACGATATCTCGATCTCGCCGAGTACCATACCGAATTCCGATTCCCTCCTCTGGTCATCGGTGTCGGTGTGGCCGGGAGCGGCAAGAGTCGTTTTACACGCACCCTGGTGAGCCGGTTGGGCGCGATCCGGTTATGCTCGGATGTGGAGCGACGTCGGTTGCATGGAATTCATCCACAGGAGAAGAAGGGGGATGTGCCTGTGGATATCTTTTTCGATGCGGCCACGGAAAAGACTTACCATCGCCTGGCGAAGTGTGCCGGCGCCTTGCTGGATGCCGGCTTGCCCGTCTGTATCGATGGCACCTGCCTCAAGCGTGAACAACGTGACCTCTTGCGCCATCAGGCCGAAGGCCGTGGCTTGCCCGTGCTGTTGATCAGTTTCGAAGCCGATGAGGCAACTCTCGAACGGCGTATCACCAAGCGGGCCGCCCGTCAGGACGTGCTCGCCGAAGAGAGCCTCGCCATTCTGGCCCGACAACGTGAAGCCTTCGAGGACTTCAGCGACGAGGAACGTCTGCTGCTGGTCAGGCTTGATACCACCGCTGATAATGCCGCCGAGATACTGGCCGGGTTGATTCAGGAGCATGTACGCTGAGACAAGGGCGACTCAGCGTTCGCCACGGGTCGGTGGCGTACCGAGATGCTGGCGAGCCCAATTCACCGCCTGCTTCCGAGTGTTGACGCCGATCTTCTTGAAGGTGTTGTAGAGGTGCGACTTGACGGTGTGCTCGCTGATCTCCAGGACTTCGGCGATTTCCAGATTGGAGGAGCCGGAACCCAGCAGTCCGATGATTTCCCGTTCCCGCTGAGTGAGTCCGCATGCCGGACGATAGGCATTCAGTTGCTGCTGGCGCAGGTATTCCAGCAGTCTTGCCATCAGCGACCTGGACATCCAGGGGAGCCCATCCATGAGCGTATTCAAGCCCTTGCAGATCAGTGACAGGTCATCCTGACGATAGAATACGCCCTGCAGATGCATGGCAGCCAGCAGCTCGGCGGCCTTGTCTTCGTCGGTGAGATTGAAGACGGCCAGTGACACGCCGGGCTGATCGGCGGAATGGTCATACCAGGCTTGTATCGCCGCCGTGTCCATGTGGTCGATGTCCAGCATCACCACCGTGGGGAACGCCGTGTTCTCTGCCGGCTCTGACCGGGGAAGAGCGATGGCGACGGGGCAATCGAGCTGCCGATGCAGATAGTCCACGAACAGCTGGGATTGCGGGCTGGGTTCGGTGACGAGTAGCAGGGAGCGGTGGTCCTTTTCCATGGGGAGCGTCCTTGGCGTGACGAAAGCATTGTTGTGGCGTGAGGCCCGTCGGGGAAGCGCGGAATGAATGCCCGCGTGGGTCATTCTCGGCGTTATCGCGGTTTCTCTGCGCGGTGCCGGTACGTCAACCTCATATACTGCCCAATGCTCCGGTCGACGCTAGACCTGCGGTTCTTCGCCGCTTCGGGCTATCATGGTCTCTCCAGCATGCTGCCTTGTGGTGGGGGCGCTCGTTGATCCATACCATAGTTCCTTGCCATGGGCGTAATAGCTTATCTCTATCATGAATGTAATCGCTCGTCCGGGAAAGTTAAATAATGTGTCACAAAAAGGCATATGTGATTGTTTGTTAATGTTAAATCCGCTAATTCATGGCTATCCGTGACCGATATCGAAGCGTTCCCTCTCCTCTCCATGGCTCGTAGAATGCGTCGTCGACTCCCATTTTTCGCCTTTCATTTGCAATGAGCGCACGACATGTCCAAGCATCTGGTACTGGCCAGCGGTAACGCCGGCAAGCTACGCGAGTTCCATCAGCTTCTCGCCCCGTTGGGTTTCGACGTCAGTCCTCAGTCGGCATTTGCCGTCGACGAGGTCGAAGAGACCGGGTTGACCTTCATCGAGAATGCCCTGCTCAAGGCCCGCGAGGCCAGTCGTGTCAGTGGCGCACCGGCCCTGGCGGATGATTCCGGCCTCGCCGTCGAGGCGCTGCAGGGTCGACCCGGTATCTATTCCGCTCGCTTCGCCGGGGAACCCCGGGATGACGAACGCAATAACCGCCATCTCCTCGAGGCGTTGAGCGATATCCCGGAAGGGCATCGTCATGCCCGCTACTGGTGCGTGCTGGTGCTGTTGCGCCACGCCGAGGATCCGGTCCCCTTGATCGTCCAGCAACACTGGGACGGCGAGATCCTGGCGCATCCCCGTGGCGAAGGAGGCTTCGGCTACGATCCCCTGTTCTGGGTGCCGGATCAGGGGATGTCGGCAGCCGAGCTGTCGGCCTCGGAGAAGAATCGCCTGAGCCATCGTGGCCGCGCCCTTCACGCCCTGGTGGACGCCTTGTCCGATGCCGCGTGGTCACCATGATCGACCATCTGCCGCCTCTGGCGCTCTATGTGCACGTTCCCTGGTGTGTGCGCAAGTGCCCGTATTGTGACTTCAACTCCCATGGTGTGGGTCGTGGCGCCGAGTTGCCGGAAGAGGAATATCTGGCGGCGCTGATCGACGATCTGGATGCCGATCTACCGTTGGCCGCTGGTCGCGAGATTGTCAGCGTCTTTATCGGAGGGGGGACGCCGAGCCTGATGGCACCCTCCTTCTATCGTCGATTGCTCGAGGCACTGAAGGCTCGTCTGCCGTTGGCCCCGGATATCGAGATTACCCTCGAGGCCAACCCCGGCACGCTGGAGCGCGGGCGTTTCGCGGGGTATCGCGAGGCCGGCATCAATCGACTCTCGCTCGGCGTCCAGAGTTTCCAGGACGATCAACTCGCCGTCCTGGGACGCATCCATGGTGGTGCCGACGCCGAGGCGGCCATCATGGAGGCCCGGCATGCCGGTTTCGATAATCTCAATATCGATCTCATGCATGGCCTCCCCGGCCAGACGGTCGAATTGGCGCTGGCCGACCTGGACAGGGCCCTGGCGTTTTCGCCCGAGCATATTTCCTGGTATCAACTGACCCTCGAACCCAATACCGAATTCCACTCTCGACCGCCGACGCTGCCGGAAGAAGAAGTGCTCTGGGATATCCAGGATATCGGCCACGACCGCCTGGAAGCCGCGGGTCTCGAACGTTACGAGATATCCGCCTATGCGCGCCCCGGCCAGCGCGCACGCCATAACCTCAATTACTGGCGCTTCGGCGACTATCTGGGAATCGGGGCCGGCGCCCATGGCAAGTTGAGTGCACGGGGAGGCGATGGATTGGCGATCGAGCGACGCTGGAAGGCGCGTCAGCCGGAGGCCTATCTGAGGCGTCGCCGGGATCCTCGAGGATTCGTTGCCGGTCGTGCCCCGGTGGATGCCGATGAGCTGCCCCTGGAATTCGCCATGAACGCGTTGCGCCTCGTCGATGGTGTCTCGATGGCGACGTGGCGCGCACACACTGGGTATACGCCGGCGGTCATGTCATCGCGTCTGGTAGAGGCACGGGAAAAAGGACTTTTGGTGGAAGATGCCGGGAAGCTTCAAGCATCGCCCCGCGGTCTATTATTCTTGAATGAGCTGTTGGCTCTCATCAGTGAAGCCGACGCGTAAAGGACGCCATCCCTTTCACAAGGAGTTACCCATGATGACATCTCTTCGTCCGCTGGCCCCGCTGGCGGCCGCCATTCTGCTGGTGGGCTGTACCACCACGAACCCGAACAGCGGGCAGACCCAGCGCAACCAGACGGGAACCGGCGCCGCCATTGGCGCGGTGGTCGGGGCTGCTGCCGGTGCCTTGAGCGGCGATGGCAGCACCAGTCGACGCGACCGTGCCCTGATCGGTGCCGCTGTGGGGGCCGCCGCCGGTGGCGGGGTCGGCGCCTACATGGATCGCCAGGAAGAGCAACTGCGTCGCAGCATGGAAGGTACCGGTATCGGAGTGGAGCGTCAGGGGAACGACATCGTCCTCAACATGCCGAGCAGTGTCACCTTCGGTTTCGACTCCAGTGACCTGACATCGGAGGCCACCAGCGCCTTGCAGGATGTTTCCCAGGTACTGACCGAGTACTCGGAGACCTTGATCAACATTGCCGGCCACACCGACAGTACCGGCGATGCTGCCTACAATCAGCGCCTTTCCGAGCGTCGTGCACAGTCGGTGGGGCAGTACCTGAGCCAGTCGGGGGTATCGGCCAATCGACTCAACATGCAGGGTCATGGCGAGAATCAACCGGTCGCCAGCAACGATACCGAATCCGGCCGTGCCCAGAATCGGCGCGTCGAGATGACCCTGACGCCCATGACGCAGAGCTGATCGAGCTTTTGTTCCCACGCATAGGCCCGCCTTCCTTCGGGGAGGCGGGCCTTTACTTGCCCACTCTTGCCCATCCCGGGATTCAGGACCATGCTTTCCTATCAGCACGCCTATCATGCGGGCAATTTCGCCGACGTTCACAAGCATTTGACGCTTTATGCCGTCATTGATCATCTATTACGTAAATCCTCTTCTGTTACGTATATCGATACTCATGCCGGTCGTGGTCGTTACCCACTGGACGCCGAGGAGACGCGTCGGCTAGGGGAGTACCGTGATGGTGCGGAGAAGCTCTGGAAAGCACGACGTCGCCTTGCCGAGGACCCGTTGCTGGCGGATTGGCTCGAGGGGGTGGCGAGCGCCCAGAACAAACGGAACCCGAAGATTCTCGATCACTATCCAGGCTCTCCCTGGTGGTTGGCCCAGCGACTACGTGAGCAGGATGCGTTGCAGCTGTTTGAGCTGCATCCCGGAGAGCACGATCACCTGAACAGACAGCGCTTGCCCGACAGGACACGGCGCGTACATGGCGATGGCCTGTCGGGACTGGTGGAGGCCTTGCCGGTGGCAACGCCACGGTTGTGCGTACTGGTCGATCCGAGCTACGAGCGCAAGGCGGAGTATGGCGACGTTGCCGATACGCTGCTCAAGGCCATGCGCAAGGCGCGACACGCGGTGGTGCTGGTCTGGTATCCGCTGTTGCCCGCGGGTCGCCACGAGGCGCTTCTCGACGCGCTAAAGGCGGATGGGCTGCGCAAGATCTGGCGCAGCGAACTGAAGATTGCTTCGCCCCGACAGGAGCACGGCATGTATGGCAGCGGCATGCTGGTGATCAATCCCCCCTGGGGACTGGACCGGCGTCTGGCAGATGCCATGGCACAACTGGCGCCCGTGCTGGGAGACGCCTGCCACTACCGGGATGACTGGTGGGTTCCGGAATGAACGATCAACCCGGCAATCGTCCCGACCCGTCAACGAACGCGTTGATCGAAGTCACCTGCGCGCCGAGTCCCGGCTCGGCATGGGCGAGCGCTGGCATTGGCAGGCAAGCTGTTACTTGCCGATGCAGAAGCTGCCGAAGATCTCGCCCAGGAGGTCATCGGCGCTGAATTCGCCGGTAATTTCCCCCAGTGACTGCTGTGCATCTCTCAGGTCTTCGGCGAGCAGCTCGCCGGCTCCATGGCCGGAAAGCTGGGCGTCGCCGCTCTGCAGGGCCGTGGCGGCGCGGTCCAGGGCATCCAGGTGGCGGCGGCGCGCCGAGAAGCGTCCCTCGGTCGTCGTCGAGAAGCCCATGACCGCCTTCAAGTGCTCCTTCAAGTTATCCACACCCTGTCCGGTCTTCGCCGAGAGACGCACGATAGGAGTGGGTGTGGATAAGTCGAGCCCCGGCGGTTCCTGGCTGGTATCGACCTTGTTGCGCACCAGAGTGAGGCGGCTCGGGTCGGCGAGCCGCTGGACGAACTCGGGCCAGATGGTCATGGGGTCCACGGTATCGGTGGTCGTGGCATCCACCATCAGCAGTACGCGATCGGCCTTTTCGATTTCCGACCAGGCCCTGGCCACGCCGATCTTTTCCACCGCGTCCGGTGTATCGCGCAATCCGGCCGTATCGATCACGTGCAATGGCATACCGTCCAGGTGAATGTGCTCGCGCAGCACGTCCCGTGTCGTCCCTTCGATTTCGGTGACGATGGCGGTGTCCTGTTCGGTGAGGGCATTGAGCAGGCTCGACTTGCCGGCATTGGGCCGGCCGGCGATGACCACATTCATGCCCTCGCGCATCAAGGCGCCCTGACCGGCGCTATCCCGGACATCGGCCAGCTTCGTGCGAATCGATTCGAGCTTGCCGGCGACGTGGCCATCGGCGAGAAAGTCGATTTCTTCCTCGGGGAAGTCGATGGCCGCCTCGACGTACATGCGCAGTTCGATGAGTTCCTGGACCAGTGCCTCGACGCGTCTCGAGAACTCTCCCTGCAGCGAGCGCAAGGCGTTCTCGGCGGCACCTCTGGAGCTTGCCTCGATCAGGTCGGCGATGGCCTCGGCCTGGGCCAGATCCAGCTTGTCGTTGAGGAAGGCGCGTTCGGAGAACTCGCCGGGTCTGGCCAGTCGCGCTCCCAGCTGCACGCAGCGCTCCAGCAGCAAGTCCATGATCACCGTGCCGCCGTGTCCCTGGAGTTCGAGCACATCCTCTCCGGTGAAGGAGCTGGGCCCCTCGAAGAACAGCGCGATGCCTTCGTCGAGCATGCCGTTCTCGCCCCGGAAAGGGCCATAGAACGCTTGTCGAGGGGCCGGGCAGTGTCCCAGCACACTGTCGGCGATCGAACGGCAGGCAGGGCCTGATACGCGGATGATGCCGACGCCGCCTTGTCCGGGCGGTGTCGCCAGGGCGGTAATGGTGTCCTGTGAGTAGAGGCGTTCGGCCATCGGTGATTTCCTCGAGTGGATCGACGACATTGTCGATGTCGGAGGGCAGAAACGCCAGACCCCCGCAAGGGGCGGGGGTCTGGTGAAACGGGCGAGCAGGGAAGCCTACTTGGTCTTCATGCCCTTGCCGACGTTGGGGTCGGCCTCGATCTTGCGGGTGATGAAGTACTGCTGGGCGATGGAGGTGATGTTGTTCACCACCCAGTAAATCACCAGGCCGGCCGGGAACCACAGGAAGAAGAAGGTGAAGACCACCGGCAGCAGCTTCATGATCTTCGCCTGGGTCGGGTCCGGCGGTGTCGGGTTGAGCAGTTGCTGCACGAACATCGACGCGCCCATCAGGATCGGCAGGATGAAGAAGGGATCCTTCACCGAGAGGTCAGTGATCCAGAGCATGAAGGGCGCGTGGCGCAACTCCACCGATTCGAGCAGCATCCAGTAAAGGGCGATGAAGACCGGCATCTGCACCAGGATAGGCAGACAGCCCCCCAGAGGGTTGATCTTCTCCTTCTGGTAGAACTTCATCATCTCCTGGGACATCTTCTGGCGATCATCGCCGTACTGTTCCTTGAGGCGCTGCATCTCGGGACCCAGCTTGCGCATGCGCGCCATGGACTTGTAGGCCTTGGCGGAGAGAGGCCAGAGAGCGGTCTTGACCAGCAGCGTCAGAATGACGATGGACCAGCCCCAGTTGCCGATCAGGTCATGGATGTGATCGAGCAGCCAGAACAGCGGGTTGGCGATGAACCACAGCCAGCCGAAGTCGACGGTCAGTTCCAGATGCGGTGCGATCGCTTCCAGGCGATCCTGGATCTTCGGGCCCACATAGAGCGTGGCCTGCAGCGTGGTTTCGCTCTGGGCACCCAGGGTGCGGGTCGGGCCGGCGAAGGCTGCCACGTTGCGATTCTGGGAGTCGGTCGCGGCGTAGAAGAGGTTCTGCTGATCCTGGGGCGGTGCCCAGGCAGACGTGAAGTAGTGCTGGATCATGGCGACCCAGCCCCCCTCGACGTCGCGATTCTCGAACTCGCCGTTGCGGATATCCTCGAAATCGACCTTCAGGTACCGATCTTCCGGCGTGGAAAAGGCGGCGCCGAGGAAGGAACGCATGCCCATCTTCGGACCGCTCGACGGGTCGCTGGTGTTATCGCGCACCAACTGGCCGACGAAACGCGCGGTAACCGGCGTCTCGCTGGGGTTATCCAGCAGGTAGGCAACCTGAACGGCGTAACTGTCGCGATCGAAGGTGAAGCGCTTGATGACGTCCACGCCATTGACGGTGGCACCAAGATCCACCTGGACCTGGTCATCGTCTTCGCTCAATCGATATTCGGTCTGTTGGGGAGTAAAGGCGATACGGCCCTGATGCCCCTCCAGCTGGAGTCCCGAGCGGGCTACATAGCTGCGTGTGCCGTTATCGGAAAGCAGCACGAAGGGTTGCTCGGAGTTCTCGGCATACTTGTGCTGAGGCAGGGCGGCATACACGATGTCGCCGCCTTGCGGATCGATACGCACATCGAGCACATCGGTGGAAACCGCTACCAGGTCACGGCTGCTGGACGCCGATTCGTTGCCGGGCATCTCGTTGCCCATGTCAGCGTCGGTGGTGCCGCTGGACGGAACCGACAGGTCGCCGCCGTCAGTGTCTCCGGTATCCTGGGATGGAGCCGATGCATCGCCGGTGATGGCCGGGGCCTCCGGCGCCTGGGCTACCTGGCCATAATCCTGATTCCACTGCACGACGATCAGGTAGGCGAGTATCGCCAGGGGAATCAACAGGAGTAGTCGTTTTACGTCCATGAGGGGTCTGCCCGATGGGTGGTGAACATTCCGATGGCGCAGCGTGAGTCGCACACCCGACATACACGAAAGCCTGCCGGTGGCAGGCTGGCTTCCGTCAGCGGAGCGTCCGCTTTCGAAGGGGCGGCGTCAAGCTTCGCGGCGAGAGGCGAGAACAGGCTCATGCGAGCTCCGAAGAATGACAGCGGCGGTACGCCGGATCGGCCATCAGCGGTCTGTCGAGGCGCGGCTCGACGTCTTTTGCGCTTCGCGTTCAAGGCGTCGCCACATGCCATGTAGTTGGCGATGGACAACCTCATTGTCCAGCTCCTGTACGCCTCGCCGGGCGAGCAACACGATGTCCACGGCGGGGAGTCGATGCTGGCGAAGCCGAATGGATTCGCGCGTGATTCGCTTGAGGCGATTGCGATCAACGGCCCGACGGACGTTCTTCTTGCTGAAGATGAGACCTAGACGAGGGTGACCCAATGCGTTGGGCGAGGCCAGGGCCATCAACCCCTTGCCGTGAAGCTTGAAAGCTGCCGTATCGAAGACACGTCGATAATCCTCGGCGGTCAGCAGGCGCAGCCGCCGAGGGAAGCCCTGATAGGACACGCGTTTGCGATCAGGCGCTCAGACGCTTGCGGCCCTTGGCGCGACGACGCGCCAGGACGGCACGACCATTCTTGGTGGCCATGCGAGCGCGGAAGCCATGTGCGCGCTTGCGCTTGAGAACGCTGGGTTGAAAGGTGCGTTTCATAACTGATTATTCCCACGTGGTTTTTGGAACGGATCGATAACTTCGGAGGCACCCGGTTTCGACTGGAAACCGGGGGAGATTCGGATCAAGACCGGGAATTGTAGTGATTTCATGGCCCCGGCGCAATTCCTCCTTGCCCGTCGTCATGCCGTGAGCCCGCCGCACTGGACGTGCTCAATTATCACTAATTACGTATGTAAATTGATGAAGCTGTTATTATAACTGGGGAGCCTTTTTGTGGATAACCGAATATTATCCATAAAAATCATGTTGTTATTTTGTTCTTTTTGATGTGGACATCCTTGGGGGTGATGGTGTACCCATGGTGGGTATCCGGTGCATGGAAACGGAGGCTGTCCACAGCGCCGACCGGTCCCCATCTCGCTCCCGGCCATATCCCGGTCTTCGGGACAGGGTTTTCCACAAAGTTCATCGGAATGCCGCTTCATGTGGATAACCCGAGGGCTGGACGATACAATGTGCGGTCGTTCTTGAATCTTTGATGGTGAGGTTGCGTGTCGCTCGCTCTCTGGCAACAGTGTCTGGCTACCCTGCAGGATGAATTGAGCTCTCAGCAGTTCAACACCTGGATTCGCCCATTGCAGGCGGAAGAGGAGGGGGAGTCCAACCAGTTGCGCCTGTTGGCTCCCAACCGGTTCGTGCGCGATTGGGTCAGTGACAAGTATGCCAAGCGCATCAGCGAGCTGATGCGCGAGCTGGCCCCGGCCAAGCCACCCAAGGTGGTGCTGGCCGTGGGCAGTCGTCGGGCGGCACCCGCCCCCCAGCCGCGTGAACTCGGTGATCCGGTATCCGCGGCGCCTCGATCGCCTGCCGTGCATACCCCTCCACGAGGCGATGTGGCGGACGAATCCGAAATCGATCGGTTGCGAGAAGAAGGGGAGGCGCCGCGTCGCCCCTCGGGCGAACGGCAGGTACAGGTCGAGGGCAGCCTCAAGCATAACAGCGGGCTGAACCAGAATTTCACCTTCGAAACCTTCGTCGAGGGCAAGTCCAACCAATTGGCCCGGGCCGCTTCGCGACAGGTCTCGGAGAACCCCGGCGGCGCTTATAATCCGTTGTTTCTCTATGGCGGGGTCGGCCTGGGCAAGACCCACCTGATGCATGCCGTCGGTAACGCCCTGGACGTACGCCGCGAGAATGCCCGGGTGGTGTATCTGCATTCCGAGCGCTTCGTCGCCGACATGGTCAAGGCGTTGCAGCTCAATGCCATCAACGACTTCAAGCGCTTCTATCGCAGTGTCGATGCCTTGCTGATCGACGATATCCAGTTCTTCGCCGGCAAGGAGCGTTCCCAGGAAGAGTTCTTCCATACCTTCAACGCCTTGCTTGAAGGTGGCCAACAGATGATCCTCACCTCGGATCGCTACCCCAAGGAAATCAGTGGGGTAGAGGAGCGTCTCAAGTCGCGCTTCGGTTGGGGGCTGACGGTGGCGATCGAGCCTCCGGAGCTCGAGACCCGGGTGGCTATCCTCATGAAGAAGGCCGATCAGGCCAAGGTCAATCTGCCGCACGATGCCGCCTTCTTCATCGCCCAGAAGATCCGCTCCAACGTGCGTGAACTCGAGGGGGCCTTGAAGAAGGTCATCGCCGATTCCCACTTCATGGGCAAGACGATCACCCAGGACTTCATCCGCGAGTCGCTCAAGGATCTGCTGGCCTTGCAGGACAAGCAGGTCGGCGTGGACAACATCCAGCGTACGGTCGCCGAGTACTATAAGATCAAGCTGGCGGATCTCTTGTCGAAGCGCCGTTCGCGTTCCGTGGCGCGACCTCGCCAGGTTGCCATGGCGCTGGCCAAGGAACTGACCAACCATAGTCTCCCCGAAATCGGCGATGCGTTTGGAGGTCGAGACCACACCACGGTGTTGCATGCGTGCCGCAAGGTGCAGGCCCTTCAGGATGAAAACGCGGATATTCGCGAGGATTACAAGAACCTGCTACGTCTATTGACGAGCTGAGTTTGCCATATGACTCGATCGACCGGTCGGCTCGCCGGCCTCACAACCCCTCCAGGACAAGAAGTGGAGTCGACATGAAATTTTCCATTTCCCGAGAAGCGCTGTTGCGCCCGCTGACTCTGGTCGCCGGCGTGGTGGAGCGGCGTCAGACCCTGCCGGTGCTGTCGAACGTCTTGATCCAGGTCGAACAGGATCAAGTGTCGTTGACCGGCACCGATCTGGAAGTCGAGCTGATCGGTCGCACCGTGGCCAGCCAGGTGGATGAGGCGGGTTCTGCCACCGTGCCGGCGCGCAAGCTGATGGATATCTGCAAGTCACTGCCGGACCAGGCCGAGATTCAAATCGGTCTGGAGGAAAATCGGGCGGTGCTGCGCAGCGGACGGTCCCGCTTCACGCTGTCGACCCTGCCGGTGGCGGAGTTCCCCAATATCGAGGATGGCCAGAGCAGCGTCGAGTTGAGCTTGCCGCGAGGCACGTTGAAGCGCCTTATCGATGCGACATCCTTTGCCATGGCGCAGCAGGATGTTCGCTATTATCTCAATGGCATGCTGCTGGAGTTCGGCACCAATCTGGTACGGACCGTGGCCACCGATGGCCATCGGCTGGCGGTGGCGTCGCGTTCTGCCGAGATCCAGGTCGAACCTGCTCAGAAGCTGATCGTGCCGCGCAAGGGGATCATGGAGCTGGTTCGTCTGCTTGATGACGGTGATGATCCCGTTAGCCTGACACTGGGTTCGACGCATATTCGTGCCCACACGGGGGATTTCACCTTTACGTCCAAGTTGGTGGACGGCAAGTTCCCCGACTACGAGCGCGTGGTGCCAAAGGGCGGGGACAAGGTTCTCATCGCCGAGCGAACAGAGCTGCGCCAGGTGCTGTCGCGCACCGCGATCCTGTCCAATGAGAAATATCGCGGCGTGCGCCTCAACCTGGAGGAAGGCAACTTGCGCGTCATGGCCAACAACCCCGAGCAGGAGGAGGCCGAGGAGAATGTCGGCGTCGAATACGCCGGGCCGGCCATGGAGATCGGCTTCAATGTCGGTTATCTGGTCGATGTTCTCGGTGTGCTGGACGAGGATCGCGTGCAACTGACCCTGGCGGATCCCAACAGCAGTGCCTTGCTCGAGGAGCCAGGCGGTGGCGATGCGCTTTATGTCGTCATGCCGATGCGCCTTTGAGACGACCCTCGACTTCCCGTGCCGATGGCCCTCTTCCAGCAGGCATCGGCAATAGGACCCTTTCTCTCGATGCCTCTCGATCGCCTCGCTTTTCAGGGCCTGCGTAACCTCCAGGCCCTGGAGCTGTCCCCAGGCCCTCGAATCAATCTCTTCATCGGTGACAACGGCACCGGCAAGACCAGCTTGCTGGAGGGGATTCATGTTCTGGGCATGGGGCGCTCCTTCCGCACGAGACAGTTGCGTCATGCCATCGCCCATGAGGAGGATGGCGTGACCCTGCATGGCCGCCTGTCGGGTGAGCCACCCTTGCCGATAGGGGTGCGCCGCCGCCGGGACAGTGATGAACTGGAAATGCGCCTGGCAGGGGAAAGGGTGAGCCGAGTGTCGCAGCTGGTGGAAACCCTGCCGTTGCAGCTCATCAACCCCGATGCCTTTCGCCTTCTTGAGGGCTCCCCGGCGGGACGCCGCGAGTTTCTCGACTGGGGAGTGTTTCACGTGAAACATGATTTTCTCGATGCCTGGAAGCGTTTCCGAAGGGCGTTGAAGCATCGGAATGCTCTCCTCAGGCATGGTAGAATGACGGATGCGTCAATGGGCGCCTGGGAGCGGGAACTGGCGCATTGGGGCACTCGGCTGGATGAATGGCGTCGAGCCTGGATCGATGCGTTTCTACCTGTCTTCCAGGAGACCCTGGAAGGGCTGATCTCCTTGCCCGAACTCCAGTTGCGTTATGCCCGGGGGTGGGATCGCAAGCGACAGCTTGCCGATGTGCTCGAGCAAAGCAGGGAAACCGATCAACAGATGGGATTTACCCAGCAGGGCCCGCAGCGAGCTGACCTCGGGATCCGTCTGGGGCGTCGGCCGGCGATCGAGACCCTGTCGAGAGGCCAGCAGAAGCTGGTGGTCAGTGCGTTGAAGCTGGCACAAGGTCGGTTGCTGGAGCGCCTTACCGGCCGCTCTTGCGTCTATCTGATCGATGATCTGCCGGCCGAGCTGGATGGCGACCGCCGGCGTGTCTTCTGCGAGTGGTTGGCGCACATGCACTGTCAGGCGTTTATTACCAGTGTCGATCCGAATGCCTTGACTGATTCGTGGAATGTGGACACACCGGTGTCGATGTTTCACGTGAAACATACCGAGGCGGGGCAGGGGCAGCTGCTGCCAATGGACAGACAGACTTCATGATGGAGTAGTCAATGAGCGAACAAGCTTACGACTCATCAAGCATCAAGGTCCTCAAGGGCCTGGATGCGGTACGCAAGCGGCCCGGCATGTACATCGGCGACACCGATGACGGTACAGGCCTGCACCACATGGTGTTCGAGCTGGTGGACAACTCCATCGATGAAGCCCTGGCCGGACACTGTAGTGAAATTCGTGTGCTGATTCACCCGGACGAGTCGATCACCGTCAGCGACAATGGGCGCGGAATTCCTACCGAGATCCATGAGGGAGAGGGCGTTTCGGCCGCCGAGGTGATCATGACGGTGCTCCACGCCGGCGGCAAGTTCGATGATAATTCCTACAAGGTCTCCGGTGGCCTGCATGGCGTCGGGGTTTCGGTGGTCAATGCGCTCTCCGAGGAGCTGAAGCTGACTATCTGGCGGCAAGGGAAGGTGCATGAGCAGATCTATCGGCACGGTGAGGCCGAGGCGCCGTTGTCAGTGGTCGGCACCACCGAGCAGACCGGTAGTCGGGTGCACTTCCGGCCTTCGACCGAGACCTTTCATAACATCGAGTTTCACTATGATGTCCTCGCCAAGCGCCTGCGAGAGCTGTCGTTCCTGAATTCCGGTGTGGCGATTCGCTTGACCGACGAACGTACCGGCAAGGAAGAACTCTTTCACTATGAGGGTGGACTTCGCGCCTTCGTCGACCATCTGAACACCAACAAGACGGTGCTCAATCCGGTATTCCACTTCAATGTCGAGCGCGAGGATGGCGTCGGTGTCGAAGTGGCGATGCAGTGGAACGATACCTTTGCCGAGAACATCTTCTGCTATACCAACAATATCCCTCAGGGCGATGGTGGAACACACCTGGCCGGGTTCCGGGCGTCGCTGACGCGGACGCTCAATCATTACATCGAGGCCGAGGGCTTGCTGAAGAAGGCCAAGGTCAACACCTCGGGCGATGATGCCAGGGAAGGTCTCACGGCCATCATCTCGGTCAAGGTGCCGGATCCCAAGTTTTCGTCGCAGACCAAGGACAAGCTGGTGTCCTCCGAGGTGAAGACCGCGGTGGAGCAGGAGATGGGGCGCCAGTTCTCGGAATATCTGGTCGAGCGGCCGAACGAGGCCAAGGCCATCGTCAACAAGATGCTGGATGCGGCCCGGGCGCGTGAAGCGGCGCGCAAGGCACGTGACATGACGCGCCGCAAGGGGGCGCTGGATATCGCCGGACTGCCCGGCAAACTGGCCGATTGTCAGGAAAAGGATCCCAGCCTGTCGGAGCTTTATCTGGTCGAGGGTGACTCGGCCGGTGGCAGTGCCAAGCAGGGGCGTGATCGTCGTACCCAGGCAATCCTGCCGCTCAAGGGCAAGATCCTCAATGTGGAGAAGGCGCGTTTCGACAAGATGCTGTCTTCCGCCGAGGTCGGCACCCTGATCACCGCCCTGGGTTGTGGTATCGGCCGGGAAGAGTTCGACCCCGACAAGTTGCGCTACCATTCGATCATCATCATGACCGATGCGGATGTCGATGGTTCGCACATCCGTACACTGCTGCTGACGTTCTTTTTCCGGCAGATGTCGCAACTGATCGAGCGTGGGCACGTCTTTATCGCACAACCGCCTCTGTACAAGATCAAGCGTGGCAAGCAGGAAAGCTATCTCAAGGACGAGCAGGCGCTGACCGATTACCTGACCACCACGGCACTTGACGGTGCGCGCCTGCACGTCAACGCCGATGCACCGGGGATCGAGGGAGAGAGGCTCGAGGGGCTGGTCAAACAGTACCGGGACGTCATGCACCGGATCGATCGCCTGTCACGCGTCTATCCCGACATGGTGCTGCGCAAGATCGTGCATGCCGCCAGGCTGGAAGGCGAGGAAAGCCTGCGCGACCGCGTGACCATGCAGAACTGGATCGAATACCTGCAAACCGAGATGGACGCCATCGTCTCTTACGAGGGCGGTCCCCGCTATACCTTCCGTCTCGAGGAAGACAGTGAGCGAGGCTTCTATCTACCTGCCGTGACCCTGGCCGCACATGGCGTCACCTCGGATTATGTCTGGGGCGTGGATTTCTTCACTAGTGCGGATTATCGGGCGATCACCGGGCTCGGCGAGACACTGGATGATCTGCTCGAGGAGGGCGCCTACGTGGCCCGTGGCGAGCGGAAGAAGTCGGTTGGCAGCTTCTACGATGCCCTAGAGTGGCTGATGAACGAAGCCCAGCGTGGCCTCTCTATCCAGCGCTACAAGGGCCTCGGGGAGATGAATCCGGATCAGCTGTGGGAAACGACCATGGACCCGAATACCCGTCGCATGCTGCGGGTATCCATCGAGGATGCGGTGGCGGCCGACATGATGTTCAACACCCTGATGGGGGATGAGGTGGAGCCTCGCCGCTACTTCATCGAGCGCAATGCTCTGGTGGCCAATCTGGACATCTAGTCGGTTGCACAGACCGGAGATGTTTCACGTGAAACATCTCCGGTGAGGTCGTGAGGCAAGGGGCCGCATCGAATTGGCGATGCGGCCCCTTTAGTAACCCGGCAAGCTTTTATGTCGGGTTAATCGCGGCACAGGGAAGTGTCGCCGCCGGCCGTCAGGCCGGCGCGAGCCCGCGCCACACCCCAGAGGATCCACGCATCTGCGCCAGCGTGGTGCGGACGACGATCAAATAGCTCAGGACGATCCATTTGATTGCCAGGTTAATAGTTACGCGCCAGGCACGCTACTGAGGACAGCGGGCACGACAGAGGCGTTTTCGGCGAAGTGCACGGGTGACCTTACATCACCTGGACATGCTATCGAGGACGTGCATACGACCGACACGACAAGGCAGGATGGGTTAATCACTCTTCAAGAGATTGTATGAGAGGCCATGCATAATGGGAGTCTTTCTCGCACCCTGTCGAGTACCTTGTCGCTCGAAGCCCAGCATCGTCAGTACGATGTTTCACGTGAAACATCGTGATTGAGTGACGAGGGAGGGGGAGGTCGCTCTCTCAAACCGAAGAATCGTCGAGCAACCAATTGGTAAAGCCAGCCAGGTCCCGGAAGATGGTTACGTTCGATGACGTGAGTTCGGGGTGTTTGTCCAGTGTGCGTTGCCCCTTGCCTGTCAGTACAAGGGCCCGTCGACAGCCCGCTGCTTCGCCCGCCTGGATGTCTCTCAGACTGTCGCCGACCATCCAGCTTCCCTTGAGAGAAGGAAGGCTCAAGGCCTGACGAATTTCGTGAAGCATTCCCGGTAGAGGCTTGCGGCAATGACAGCCATCGTTCGGGCCATGTGGGCAGTAAGCGATATAATCCAGCTCACCACCAGCGGCATGCACCAGTGACTGCATGTGACGGTGCATATCGGAAAGCACAGCTTCGTTATAATAGCCGCGTGCGATGCCGGACTGGTTGGTGGCGATGGCAACCCGCCAGCCTGCATGGTGGAGCCTCGCTATTGCCTCGATGGCACTGGGGTAGGGAATCCACTCATCGAGCGATTTGATGTAATCATCGGAGTCCTGGTTGATGACGCCATCCCGATCGAGAATGACAAGTCTGGTGGTCATGGCACAGTTCCGTAGTGGCTATAAGGGCAGAGGAAAGCAATGGAGGTTCGAGGATCCGACCGCGGAATTCTACAGACAACCCTGGAAACAGGACACTCCTCTGACACTCTCCGTCCGCCGCGCTTCGCGCTTAGGTCGAGGGTTCCAAGGTCACCCCGAGAACCTTCCTGCTTCGACACGCCTTCACTGGGCCGTGGCTAGGCCACGGCCCCCGCTCCAATCGCTCCACAGGCTATCCCCGCCAGCCCGGCGGTTCTGATATTTCTGGCCGCGTTGATATCGCGGTCGATCGCGAGGCCACAACACTCACAGTGCCAGTGACGCCGTGAGAGAGGCAGCTTCTCGACCTTGTGCCCGCAGCCGTGGCACCGCTTGCTACTGGGGAACCACTGGCCGACCTTGACCAACTGCCTGCCCGCCCAATCGGCCTTGTACTCAAGCTGGCGCATAAACTCGCCCCAGCCGGCATCGCTGATGGCCTTGGCCAGTGAACGGTTCTTGACCATGCCGGCGATGTTCAGCGACTCGACACACAATACTTGGTTTTCGTTGACGAGCGTGCGGGTCGCTTTGTGGATGGCATCGCGGCGACAGTCCGCGACCTTGGCATGAAGCCGTGCCACCTTGTTGCGTGCCTTGGCCCGATTCTTCGAGCCTTTCTGCTTTTTTGCCAACCGGCGTTGCAGGTACGCCAGCTTGGCTTCGTAGCGTTTCAGGTGGCGCGGATTGCCCGACTTCATCCCCTCGCTGGTGACGAACAGGTCGGACAATCCCAGATCGATCCCCGTCATCCTGGGCGTGACCGGCAGCACGTCCGGCGTGAACTCGCATAGACAGCTGATGAAATAGCGGCCGGCACGGTCCCGCGAGATCGTGATGCTGGACGGTTCGCTGGGCAGTGGGCGGCTCCAGCGGATTGGCAACGGCGTCGTCGTCTTGGCGATGGTGATCTCGCCATCGCGATAGCGAAACGCCGCCTTGGTTAGCCGGATCGATTGCCGGCTATTCTTGCGCTTGAAGCGTGGATAGCGCGCATTGAGCGTGGAGTTGAAGAAGTTATCGAAGGCGGCTTTCTGATCCCGCAGCGTCTGCTGCAGGATCACGCTGGAGACATCCTTCAACCATGGGTATTCGGCCTTGAGTGCGGCCAGGCGCTTTTCTGCGGCGGTGTGCGACACCGTCTCGCCGCGCTGTTGATACGCCTCGGTGCGATAAGCCAGCGTATTGTTCCAGACAAAACGGACACACCCGAACGACTGCACCAGCAGTGCCGCCTGCTCGGGAGTGGGGTAGAACCGTTCCTTGTAGGCACGTTTTATCATACTGGAAAAATATCAGGGGATCGAGGCAATATCAATTCAGCACCACTTCGCGATGCGCGCTTGTATCACCGCCCGATTGGGCGATGCTTTACGCGCTGTTTGGTAAGGGTAGGGTGTTTCACGTGAAACAACACGCTTCTATTGCCGAAGTCCATGGCATCGACCTAGTCCGATAGTGGCAGACGCTTGGCCAGAAAGTCGATGCAGGCCGAGACCTTGAGTGGGGTATGTTGACGTGCGGGCATGACAGCATGGACGGCGATGTCAGGCAGTTTCCAGTCACTCAGCACCTCGCACAGACGACCATTTGCCAAGGCTTCAGCGACAATGGACTCCGAGGTCTGAACGAGGCCGAGCCCCTGTTCGGCGGCAAGCGTCAAGGGAAGGCCGTAATTGGACTTGAGTCGGCCGGACACGGGGATGACATGACGCTCATCATCGCGTTGCATTGCCCACTGGGCAGGACCTTGAAAGCGTGTGAAGTGGAGACAATGATGCTCACGAAGATCACAGGGATGGCGAGGTTCGCCATGATGCGCAAGATAGTCGGGTGAGGCCACGATCAGGCGGCGATCCCGAGCGATGCGTTTAGCCACCAGTCGGGAGTCGCCGAGTTGACCAATGCGAATGGCGAGATCAAAGCCCTCACCGATGATATCGACGAAGTGGTCATCGAAGCAGGCATCGACGCTGACCGAGGGATGAAGGCGAAGAAAATCAGCCAGATGAGGCGCTATATGCAGGCGGCCGTAGTTGACTGGCAGGGAGACGCGTAGTTCGCCCTGAGGGCCCTCCTGGCGATCTCTCAGGCGGTCACCGGCCTGAGTGATGCTCCCTAGTGCCGGCTCTACTCGGGCGAGATAGTCCTCTCCATCCTCGGTCAGGGTCAGGGCACGGGTAGAGCGGTTCAACAACCTCGTACCGAGACGTTGCTCCAGGGCATCGAGACATCGGCCGACCGAGCCACTGCCGATCAAGAGTCTCTCGGCGGCAGCCTGCAGAGAACCGCGCCTAGCCACCTCGATGAAGGCGGCAATTTCGTCGAGAGTCACGCCATGATGTCGTGTCATAGAGGTGTCCAGCGGATGAGGTGAAAGGCATACGTCGCGGATTCTTGCATGGCACGCAAGTCAGCTTAGCAAGCGCTGCGCTGGAAGTGAGTACCTTGGCATCACATCCTTGAAGCATGTTTCGAGGATAGAAGGAGTGAGTGCCATGTGGGCTTATGAGGTGCAGGAGATTGGGTGGGATGCTCTGAAGCGAGTGGAGAGGCCAAGGCGGGCGCTGGGCACCCAGGAGGTTCGAGTACGAGTACGTGCAGCCGCCACCAATTACCGTGACTTGGTCTTGTTGCAGGGAGACTACCTGCCGGATATGCCAAGACCCTATGTACCTCTCTCGGAAGGGGCCGGCGATGTGATAGAGGTTGGGGAGGGCGTAAGGACCCTGTCCCCGGGCCAGAGGGTGTTGGGACACTATACCAGTAGCTGGCTGGAAGGACCTTTCCAGCAGGAATACCATGCCAGCAAGGTTGGAGGTCCTGTGGATGGTTGGCTGGCTGAGGAAATCATCCTGCCGGCCTCTGCGTTGTTGCCTGTACCGGTCGGGTGGCGCTTCGAAGAAGCCGCCGCATTGGCTGTCTCCGGGGTTACAGCCTGGCATGCGTTGGGAGATATCGAAGCCCTGCCGGGGAAGTGGGTGCTGCTCGAGGGAAGCGGTAATGTTTCCCTGCAGGCACTGCAGCTGGCAGCCGCCGCGGGGGCTCATCCCCTGGTACTGACTTCGCGAAATGATGAAGACAGTCGGCGGAAACTGCTGGAATTGGGCGCCGAAGCTGTGATTGGCCCCGGGAAGGATGCCGATCGACGCAAGGCTATCCTCGAGGCAAGCGGTTGGCATGGCATCGACGTAGCCATGGAGGTCGTCGGTGGCCATATGCTGACGGAGTTGGTGCTGCCGGTCATGGCCACCCTTGGAAGGGTCGCCGTGATCGGCTTTCTCGGGAATGACCGGGTCGAGGGCGAACTGGTCGGTCCCATGCTTGCAAAATTACTGCATCTGGTCGGCATCAGCGTCGGCAGTCGCCAGCATTTCGAGGATCTCCTGGCATTCATGGTCCGAAAGGGGGTGCGTCCACTGATCGGAGGTCGATATGCGCCGGGAGCATTGAGGGAGGCGCTAACGTCTTCTCCATCCTTGGGAAAGAACGTCATTCTGATGCCCTAGTGTCTGTTTCAAAGGTAGGCGGTAGCGTTCTGCCGACCCTTGGGCTTGGCTAGCCACGCGACAGCATCTTGCCTGACGGTCCAATGCGCTCGCCACCTCTTCAACGAACTTCCGAAACAGGACACTAGTGCCCTTGGCATTCTGGACAAGCGCCATTCTGGAGCCATGGAACATGACCCGTGTTTCACGTGAAACATCGCGGGGTGTCGGTTCGGTGAATACAGGGCGAGAGAGCCCGGAACGAAAAGGGGCCTGTTTCACGTGAAACAGGCCCCTGATCTTGCCCCGAACTTTCTCCGGGCGAGTCCGTCGGGTCAGTGCTGGAGTTCGGCGATATCCGCAACCTCCAGGAACAGGGCCTGGAGGCTGGCCAGTAGCGCCAGACGATTGCGCTTCACTGCATCGTCGTCGGCCATGACCATCACCTGATCGAAGAAGCGATCCACCGGCTTGCGCAGGCCGGCGAGGACGTCCAGCGCATCGCTGTAGCGGGCTTCCGCGAACAGAGGCGCGACTTTCTCGCGGCAATGGGCCAGTGCCTCGGCGAGATCACGCTCCGCGTCCTCGCCAAGCAGGCCGGACTCGACCTCGGAGGATACCTTGCCGTCCTGCTTGGCGAGGATATTGGAAACCCGCTTGTTGGCGGCGGCCAGGGCGCCAGCCTCCTCGCGGCTGGCGAAGGCGTGCACTGCCTGCAGGCGACGAGCGAAGTCGAGTGGCTTGGTTACCGGACGGGCGCGCACGGCAAGGTAGACCTCGGCCTCGATGCCCTCGTCGCGTGCCCAGGCACGGAAGCGGTCGAGCATATAGGCCAGGACCTCATCCACCAGTCCTTCGGCATTGGGCAGGCTCTGGTGCTGGGATGCGGCCAGTTCGAGCAGCTCGCGCAGATCCAGATCGAGCTCGCCCTTGATCAGGATATTGAGTACACCGATGGAAGCGCGGCGCAGGGCGAAGGGGTCCTTGGTGCCGCTGGGGCGCTGGCCGATACCGAAGATGCCGGTCAGGGTGTCGAGGCGGTCCGCCAGGGCCAGAGCCAGGCCGGTTCGGGTGCTCGGTACCTCGTCGCCGGCGAAGCGTGGCAGGTATTGCTCTTCCAGAGCATGGGCCACTTCGGCGTCCTCGCCGTCGTGAGTGGCGTAGTAGCGCCCCATGGTGCCCTGGAGTTCAGGGAACTCCTGGACCATTTCGGTGACCAGGTCGCACTTGGCCAGCTCGCTGGCACGCCGGGCATGACCCACATCACCCTCGATGCGACCGGCGATAAAGGCAGCCACGGCGGCACTACGATGCGCCTTGTCGGCCAGGGTGCCGAGCTGCTGCTGGAAGACGACGCTGGAGAGCCCCTTGACGCGTTCGGCAAGCGGTTGCTGCCGGTCGGTGTCATAGAAGAAGGCGGCATCGGCCAGGCGAGGGCGAATGACCTTCTCGTTACCCTGGATCACCTGTTCGGGCGCTTGGCTGTCGATATTGGCGATGGTGATGAACTGGGGGCGGAGCCGTCCGTCGTCATCCAGCAGGTGGAAGTACTTCTGGTTGGCCTTCATGGAGGACACCAGACATTCGGCCGGAACCTCGAGGAAACGCTCGTCGAAGCTGCCGGTCAGGGCGACAGGCCATTCGACCAGGCCGCTGACCTCGGTCAACAATTCCTCGTCGATCACTGCGGTGGCGGACTGGACTTCGGCTTCGGCGAGCACCTGCTCGCGAATGCGCTCACGACGCTGCTCGCGATCCGCCAGGACCCAGGCGTTCTCCATGGTATCCAGGTAGTCGTCGGCATGACCGAGATCGACAGGTTCTGGAGCGTGGAAGCGGTGACCGCGGGTGGTTCGGCCTGCCTGGAGTCCCAGGGCGGATGCCTCGACGACACGTTCTCCATAGAGCATCACCAGCCAGTGAGCGGGCCGCGAGAACTCCACCCGAGAGGCGCCCCAACGCATGTTCTTGGGGACCGGCAGGGCGGCGATGGACTTCTCGACGATGCCCGGGAGCAGGGTGGTGGTGGCCTCTCCGGGCTGCTGTTCACGGTAGCCCAGCCAGGTTCCCTTGTCCGTTTCGAGGTGGATCAGCGCATCGACACTGACGCCACAGGAGCGGGCGAAACCTTCGGCGGCCCTGGTCGGTTCGCCATCCTTGAAGGCGGCGTTCAGGGAGGGGCCTCGGCGTTCGACTTCGCGATCCGGCTGCTTGTCGGCCAGGGTGGCGACCTGCACGGCCAGGCGGCGCGGACTGGCGTAGGCGCGAATATCACCGTGTTCGATATCGGCGTCGTCCAGCCCCTGGCGGATGCCATCGGCGAGGGCGTCGGACAGGGTGTCGATCGCGCTCGGCGGCAGTTCTTCGACGCCCAGTTCGAGCAGAAAGGTATCGGCGGCCATCTTCAAGCGTCTCCCTGTTCGGCAGGCGACTCATTCGCCAGCAGTTCTTGGCGCAGGGCCTCGGAGGCCAGCGGGAAGCCGGCGGCCTTGCGGGATTCATAGTAGGCATGGGCCACGTCGCGGGCCATGGTGCGTACGCGCAGGATGTAGCGCTGCCGCTCGGTCACGGAGATGGCGTGACGGGCATCGAGCAGGTTGAAGGTGTGCGAGGCTTTCAGGACCTGTTCGTAGGCCGGTAGCGGCAGGCTGGCATCGAGCAGCTTGTTGCACTCGCGCTCCTGATGATCGAAGGCCTCGAAGAGTGCCGGGACATCGGCATGCTCGAAGTTGTAGGCGGACTGCTCGCGCTCGTTCTGCAGGAAGACGTCCCCATAGGTGACCCTGGTGCCGTCCGGGGCCACCGTCCATACCAGGTCGTAGACACTGTCGACGTCCTGTACGTACATGGCGATTCGCTCGAGACCATAGGTCAGCTCGCCGGTGACGGGATAGCATTCCAGGCCGCCGGCCTGCTGGAAGTACGTGAACTGGGTCACTTCCATGCCGTTGAGCCAGACCTCCCAGCCGAGCCCCCAGGCGCCCAGGGTCGGGGATTCCCAGTTGTCCTCGACGAAACGGATGTCATGGACCAGCGGATCAATGCCGAGACACTTCAGCGAGCCGAGATAACGTTCCTGCAGGTCCGCCGGGGAAGGTTTCATCACCACCTGGAACTGGTAGTAGTGCTGCAGGCGGTTGGGGTTTTCGCCATAGCGGCCATCGGTGGGACGACGGGAGGGCTGCACATAGGCGGCATTCCAGGTCTCGGGACCGATGGAGCGCAGGAAGGTAGCCGTGTGGAAGGTCCCGGCCCCGACCTCCATGTCCAGGGGCTGGAGGACCACGCAGCCCTGTTCGGCCCAGTACTGCTGCAGGGCCAGGATCAGGCCCTGGAAGGTTGTCACGTCTGGCGTCGACTGTGTCATTGCGAAAGCACCGTTGGCCATGAATTCACGAGCCGTCAAGTATACAATCACAGGCAGATCGGTTATAGGCGCAGGCCCGGAGCAAGAGGAATCCCATGATCGTAGTGACAGGCGGGGCCGGCTTCATCGGCTCGAATCTGGTCAAGGCACTCAACGAGCGAGGCCATGACGACATCCTGGTGGTCGACGATCTACGCGACGGCACCAAGTTCATCAATCTCGCCGACTGTACCCTCGGCGACTATCTCGACAAGGACACGTTTCTGTCGCGAGTCAGAGCCGCCCTGCGAGGCGAACAGACGCACCTGCCGACCATCGAGGCCATCTTCCACGAGGGGGCCTGTTCCGACACCACCGAGTGGGATGGTCGTTTCATGCTCGAGAACAACTTCGAGTATTCCAAGGAACTCCTGCATTTCTGCCAGCTCAAGGGGATTCCTTTCCTGTATGCATCCTCCGCCGCGACCTATGGCGGCAGCGAGGTATTCCGGGAGGAACCCGAGCACGAGAAGCCGCTGAACGTCTACGGATATTCCAAGTTGCTGTTCGATCAGTATGTCCGAGCCCGGCATCACGAGTTCGAGAGCCAGGTGGTGGGCTTTCGCTACTTCAACGTCTATGGTCCCCGGGAACAGCACAAGGGCAAGATGGCCAGCGTGGCCTATCACCACCATACACAGATCAGTGGCGGCGAAAATCTCAAGCTGTTCGGTGCCTGGGAAGGATACGAGGCGGGCATGCAGAGCCGCGATTTCATCTATGTGGGCGACGTGGTGGACGTCAACCTGTGGTTCCTCGACAACCCTGAGGCTTCGGGCATCTTCAACCTGGGGACCGGGCGTGCCGAGCCCTTCAAGGCCATCGGCGAGGCCGTGATCGACTACCATGGGCGTGGCCGGATCGAGTACATCGATTTCCCCGAGAACCTCAAGGGGCGTTACCAGAGTTATACGCGCGCCGATATCGAGAAGCTGCGCGAAGCCGGCTATGACCGCGAGTTCCGCACCGTTGCCGAGGGCGTACGCGCCTATATGGAGTGGCTGAATGGCTGAGGCCGCTCCCGGCGAGCGTATCCTGATCGTCGGCCCATCCTGGGTCGGCGATATGGTCATGGCGCAAAGCCTGTTCAAGACCCTTAAGGCACAACGGCCGGATGCCTATATCGGCGTCGTGGCGCCGGCCTGGTCGCGTCCGATCCTCGAGCGCATGGCGGAGGTCGACGAGGTGGCGCCCCTGGAGGTCGGACACGGCGAGTTCGGCTGGGCGACACGGCGCCGGTTGGCCGCGGAGCTGCGCGGGCGTTTCGACCGGGCCCTGGTCCTGCCTCGCTCGTGGAAATCGGCGTTGGTACCGTTTCTGGCGCGAATTCCCCGCCGTACAGGGTTTACCGGCGAGCAACGCTACGGTCTGCTCACTGATCGACGTCGTCTCGACAAGGCGATCCTCGATCAGACCGTCAAGCGCTTCGTGGCACTCGGCCTGTCGGTCGACGAGGCCGAACGGGGCGATTTCGCGTTGCCCAGGCCGGAGCTGCGTCGGGACTCGGCCAATCTGGAACGACTGCGTGAAGCGCTTGGGCTGAGCACGCGTCCGGCTATTGCCATGATGCCGGGTGCCGAGTACGGGCCGGCCAAGCAGTGGCCCCTGTCCTATTTCCGTGAACTGGCCGAGGCACTGGTGGCCGAAGGCCATGAGGTTCGCGTGATGGGCGGACCCAAGGATGCCGCGGCCGGTGACACGATTGCGACGGGGCTTGCCGACGCGCATAACCTCTGCGGACGAACCCGCCTGGGGGATGCCGTGGACCTGCTCGCCGATTGTCGGCAGGCGGTGACCAACGACTCCGGTCTCATGCATGTGGCCGCGGCGGCCGGCACTCGCGTCCAGGCGATCTACGGCTCCTCTTCGCCCGACTACACACCACCGCTTACCGACAATGCCGAGATCCATTACCTGGCGCTGGAGTGCTCGCCCTGCTTCGAGCGTACCTGCCCGCTGGGACACACCAACTGCCTCAATCACCTGCCGCCGGAGCGCTTGCTGAGTGCCATTCGTGGCTAGAAGGCCGTTTTCCCGATATGACACCTACTGTTGATCAAGCATGGGCGATATGACCACCAGTCAGACCGATTCTCACCGTTTTCCGGCACTGCTTGGCCAGGGGCTGGTCGCCACTGGCGTGCTGTTGCTGCCAGCGTTGTCCCTGATCATCGATAGCGGCTACTCGCTCGGGTCGGCAGTGCTGCTGCTGGGGGGCCTGATGTTCGGCTGGCGGGGGGCGACGCAACGCATCGGGCGCCGCGAGGCCTGGATCCTTGTCGCCTTGCTGGGCTATGTCCTGGTGCATCTCGTGGCGCAGGTGGTGCATGACCTGTCATGGAGTGACTTCGACCGACCGAGCCGTTTCCTGCTGGCGATACCGGCCTTTCTCCTGATGCTGCGCTTCCCGCCTCGTGTCGAGCACTTCATGGCAGGGCTGGTCGCGGGCGCGTCGATGACCGGGCTCTGGGGACTGTGGCAGAAGTTGATCGAGGGCGTCCCGCGGGCCATGGGATATACCCATGTCATTCAGTTCGGCAACATCAGCATGCTGATGGGACTGCTATGCCTGGCGGGGCTGGGCTGGGCGGCCATGCGATCACAGCATGCCCGTGTCTGGATGGGCGCGCTGATCCTGGGCGGCCTGCTGGGCATGCTGGGTTCATTGATGTCCGGGAGCCGAGGCGGCTGGGTCGGGCTACCCCTGGTGGCCCTGGCCTTCTACCGGGCCTATGCGCCCTATGTGAGTCGGCGCCTTCAGGCACTTATCGTCGGGGGCGGCACGATCATGCTGGCCCTGATACTGGCCATTCCGCAGACCGGCGTTGCCCAGCGTGTCGGCCAGGCCGTCAGCAATGTCGAGCAATACCTGGTCGAGGGCAATGCCAACACCTCGGTGGGACTGCGCTTCGACATGTGGTCGGCGGCGGCGCAGGCCATTCCCCGGCATCCTGTGCTTGGCTGGGACAGGGAAGACTACATGGCCTTCGAGGCCGATCTCATCGAGCGCGGAGACGTGGCCCCGGCGATCGCGAATTTCGGGCACCCGCACAATGAGATACTCAATACCCTGCTCTTCGAGGGGATCATCGGCCTGTTCGGACTGCTGCTGCTCTACGGGGCGGCCTTGTGGCGCTTCCTGCCGGGGATCGAGAGCAACGACCTGACTCGGCGCTCGATGAGCCTGTGCGGCGCCTTGTTGCCGATATGCTTCATCGATTTCGGCCTGTCCCAGTCCTTCTTCGAACACAACAGTGGTGCGATGGTCTATGCCTTCTTCCTGGTGGTCCTGGCCACCCTGGTGCGGCGCTTCGAATAGCGCCGCCAGGGGGCCGACGATGGATCACTCCGCCGCTTTGGCCGGTGGCGTTTCGGGGGGCAGCCATGGCGTTCGTGACGCATCGTCCGGAGCCATGCCGCCAATGTCGAAGCCCTGCCAGAGACGTTCGTGGAGCGCGGTTTCCCGCTTGAGCTGATCGTTGAGGGTCTGCAGGCCGTGCTGCTCGATCAGGGTCGGCTCGTTCGAGAGCAGTGACACGCCCAGTCCGGCGCGATGCCAGTCGATGACGAACCCCATGGCTTCGAGCACCGTGGGCAGGACGTCCATGGTCGAGGCCTCGACCTTGATGCGTCGCGGTGCGAGGTCGTTGCCGAGCAGCATGAAGGTGTTGTGGCGCGGGCTGGCGGTCAGCTGCTCCCAGGCCGAGACGCGCATCGACAGATGATCGCTGGCGAGGACCACCAGGGTATTCTTCAGCAGCCCGTCGCCGGCCAGGCGTTTCACCAGGTCATGCGCCATGCGGGCGGAACACTCGACACTGTAGAGAATGTCCGTGCCATCGAACGCCCCCTGGTATTGACGGCACTTCTCGGGGGGATAGCCGTAGGGCGGGTGCGTGGCCAGGCTCAGGTTGACCAGTCCCCAGGGGCGATCCTTCGCTTCCAGGCGTCGAATCTCCTCGACGGTCAAGGCATAGAGGTCGTCGTCGTAGAGGCCCCAGCTG
Organism: Halomonas elongata; assembly: GCF_029081005.1. Lineage (GTDB taxonomy): Bacteria > Pseudomonadota > Gammaproteobacteria > Pseudomonadales > Halomonadaceae > Halomonas > Halomonas elongata_B. Next base: position 65,225 of record NZ_JAJQTQ010000015.1, read on the forward strand.
TTCAGCTCATCCGGAGTCGTCAGCCTGGGCGCCAGGTCATCGCGACCCAGGATCCGCGAGAAGCCATGTCCCGCGTAGAACTTGCCCTTGCCGGCGAAGCGCTTGCTGGCCCCTCCCATGTAGGTCAGTGAATAGCCCTGGCCGGCGAGCAGATCGCCCAGACAGGAGACGCCGGGGACGACCTGTTCGAGCGGCTCCAGCTGGCTGTCGTGGAGTAGTCCTGCCGGCATCAATGGGACCCCGCACTGGCTGGCGATCATGCCGGCCATGGTCCAGCCGGTATTGTCGACCTGTCGTACGCCCTCGAACACCACGCCCTGGTCGCCCAGGGCGCCGAGAGGTGCATAGACGTCGCCGAAACGCTCGCGGTCGGCGTAGGTACGCTCGAGGCTCTCCAGATAGATGACCAGCAGGTTGGGTGGGGAGGCGGGTGCCTCGAGGATCACCGGGGCAACGTAACGCTGGTCCAGCCAGGCGCCTTCCTCGGCGACGATGGCCGCACTGCGTTGGCCGATGCCGTAGAGCAAAGGGTTGGTGGCCAGCAATACCAACGCCAGCAGTCGCTCCAGCAGCCGCCAACGACGATCATGGCGGACCAGCCAGGTGAAGGCCGCCAGGACCGGAAGCATGGCCAGGGTGTAGAGGATGGCGACGATGGTGCGTTCGCCTCCGCCATGCTCGCTGATACCGGCCTGCAGGTGGAAGAGCACCGCACCGAGATCGACAATGCCGAAGCTGTCGGCGAGATAGACGTAGACACCCCAGAAGATGAGCGGCACGAGCGACCAGGGCCAGCCTTTCGCCGGTGCATGACGGGATGGTACGCCCCAGCGCAGGGCACGAGCCGTCAACAGCCAGGCCGCCGTGATGGGCAGCTGGCCCCAGTGCGAGAGCTGGAGGGCCGTGACCAAGGCATAACCAAGAGCGAGCCCGAGAGTGAGCAAGGCCCACCAGCGGGGATGTTTTAGCCAGTCTGAGCGAGAGCGAAGCGTCATAAAAGTCTGCACTGCATGAGGCGTGATAGTGGGCCTTCAGATGCAGTTAGAATACGCCATTGGCGCGAGCGTTGGCGATGACGAATATCCCAAGGAGTGTTTGCAGGGCACACCAAGCGACGCTCGCTGGAAAGAAGCACCCCGGGCGGCCGGTGTCAATCAACTTTAGGTTGCCATTTCATGAACTAGCGCATAGATCTTTATATGGTTTTATTTGTTTTCGACAGGTAGCGCTCAAAGACCTTCATCGCGACAAGCATTTCGCGTTGCGAGTTAAAGAAATCGGCAATGTATCGATTTGCGTTTCGAATGATGGCCTGGGCTTCTTCTGGGTGTGCTAAATAGTAGTCAATTTTTTCTTCCAAGTCAGAAAAATCGTCGCGCACCTCTACGTAGTGGTAGCCGGGAATCAGCGTGCCTTCCATGAGCCAAGTTTCATAAATGGGGCGCTTCATGAAACAGAGCGAGTTGGAAGCCATGATCCACTTCAGGTTGGTGGCAACATCGTTTCCTTCAATGCTTAAAATGAATTTGTACTCAAGCTGTTTTTCGATAGGCATGAAGGGTTTCCGGTAAGCTGCGGTTTTCTCCTTGTCATCGGTAGCACCAATATCACAGCATGGCAGATTATAGCATTGGTCCAAGAAATGGCGACGATGAGGTTGGTGGGCTGCTCCACGCCACACCAAGGAGTTTCTCTTGTCGTCGTAACGATAATGATCTTTTACCGTATAGAAATGACGTACACTGTTGAGTTTGAGGAGTACAGAGTTTCGGTTTTCACCATGGATGGGCCGACTTTTGACGAAAGTCGGGGCGTCGGGCACATAGACTTTGTCCCCAAACCGATAATGGTATGCAACGTCGTCGGGAAAGTATTTTGCTGTTTGATAAAAGTCAAGGTGATAAGTCGACTTTTTGAAACTCAGGGATAGGTCGCGGTTTCGGGTTGCCGTGTCCGATAAAACGTGGGTGGCATCAAGCTTGTTGTAGTAATCGATACGCGCGTTGATGGCCTCCTGCTCAGCGCTGGGCAGGGCATCGAATGATGAGAGAAGTGCCTGGCAACGGCGTTGAAAAAAAGGCCTTGGAGGAAGTGACCTCAGAAGACCTGAGAAATAAAATATCATCTTGTGCGCGCGATAAGCATTCTTGCCGTTCATCATGGAGAGCAGGATCTAGTGATTGGGATGTTGGGCAATAGACAAGTACAAATCCATGTAAGAATTGGCCATGGCCTCGGGAGTGTATTGACTGAGTTGTTGAGTGGCATTTTGAGCAAGCGTTAGACGCAATGCCTTGTCGCGCAGGCTGACCAGGTGGCGGGACAATGTTTCAGCGTCACCCGAGGGAAACAATAACCCCGTCTTTCCATGGTGGATAATATCCGGGATGCCGCCGGTCTGACTGGCGACGATAGGTACTTCGGCTTTCATGGCATCCAGAAGTACCGATCCCAGTCCTTCATTGCGTGAAGGAAAGGCAAAAACGTCCAGCGCCGCAAGATAATGACCCAGGTCCGGCTTGAAGCCAGCCCAGACCACATTGTCCAAATCGGCACTTTCCTGTTTCAGGGTGGTCTCATCTTCTCCCCGGCCAAAAAATACGAACAGCATGTCCGGCTGCGAGCGCTGTAGCCGGCGAGCGGCGTCAATCAGCACTCGTTGACCCTTGTGTCGATCCACCAGCGCGCCGGCATGGCCCACGAGGAAACGATCAGGGTAGCGTGCACGGAAATCCTGAGCCACCTTAGGGGATGTTGTGAACGAGGTGAAGGCGCTGGGGATCTTTACCACCGGATACGGGCTGAGGGGCTGAATATTATCGGCGATGACACTGGATAGTGCGACGCAGCGCTGTGCATTGCGATAAAATAGGCGATTGCTGAATCTGCGCTTGACCGGCGTATCCACCCGGCGAGTAATGAGGTAGGGCGTGGCCAAGAATCGGCGATGCAGCCAGGCCCAATGAACGGCTTTGGCATCATGGGCATGGACCAAATCGGTGCGTCCGGCCTGCCGATGTCCGGCCAGCTGATGGCGAGCGCTGACAAAACGCACTCCCGGCGTGGTGGACAGTTCCGACCGCAGAGGAGAGTCAGGTTGGCACACCAGTGTCTGGGAGGAGACCCCGGGCTTGCCAGCCAACGCCTTGATCAGCAACACGGTTTGTCGCTCACCGCCACGAAACCCTTTGGCCAGATTGGCGTGGATGATATGCAAAGTCAGCCTCGCGGAAAGATTTGTAGGGATAATGGCGGCTATAGTAGCATTCATCTTCTATCCAGACAGGATGGCCCTCTGTATGCTCGCTGAGTTAAGTGTCGTTATTATTACACGCAACGCGGCGGGCACGCTGGCTCGTACGCTCAACGCGCTCGACCCCATCGGGGAGGTGGTCATCTATGACAATGGCTCCACTGACGAGACCCTCGAGATTGCCCGTCGTTATCACAATGTATCGCTGCATACGGGCGCTTTTCTCGGCTTTGGTCCGACCAAGCGCCATGCCGTATCTCTTGCCCGCCAGGACTGGATTCTTTCGCTGGATGCCGATGAAGCGCCTACAGCTCGCTGGCTCGAGTCGTTGGGCGGCTGGCTGACCCATGCCGACACGCGGGAGGTCGTCGAGGTGAGGCGAGAAAACTGGCTGCTGGGGAAGCCCGTCCAGCATTCCGGTTGGGGCCGTGACTGGCTGATTCGGGTCTTCAATCGCCAGCACCATGACTTCAATGATGCCATGGTCCATGAATCCATTGCCGTTACCGACACCACTCAGGTGGTTCGCCTGGATGGCCATATTGAGCACCTAGCCGTGACCGAGCTTGGGCAGTTTCTGGAAAAGGTCAATCGTTACTCCGGGATTCGTGCGAGCTCCGATACCCTTCGTGTATACCCTGTATGGATCATTATGGTTAAGTCTGCCTTTGCCTTCTTTCGTACCTTCTTTTTGCAGAGAGGCTTTCTTGACGGGTGGCGTGGGCTGGTCATCGCGGTGTCAAATGCCAATGGTGTTTTCTGGAAATACATGAAACGCCGTGTTCGGGATCAATGATGGTACCTTGATGATGTCTAAAAGAAAACGGCTGTCGAGATATTGTAACTTCGGTTTGCTGGTAAACATCGCCAGTGTCCATGTGGGCACTAAGGAGTGCTCATGAAAATAGCGTTAGTGCACATGCGTCATGCGGCATCCGGAGGTACCGAAAGATTTCTCAATGAATTGTCGCGTTACTTGGCTGAACGTGGAGAAAAGGTAACGATCATATGCCGCTCTCATTCAGCCCCACCTCATCCAGCCATTCGTTTTGTTCGCTTGCGTCCATTCAGTATTGGAAAGGCCCAGCGCATGTGGCGTTTTGCCCAGGCAGTAGAGCGTCACGTGGAAGCTGAGGACTATGATCTTGTCTATGGCTTGGGAAAAACCTGGACCCACGACTTGTTGCGAATCGGTGGAGGTACTGTCCATCGTCATCTGATCTCCAAACCGAAGCGTCAGTGGCGTTGGAAGGACAGGGTTGCGGCGCGAATCGAGGCTCGGGCCATGACACTCGGGGCCTACTATCATGTTGTATCCAATTCTTGGCAGAGCGATAGGGAGATCGCTGAAGCCTACGAGGTTCCTGTCGAAAAGCGCTCGGTGATTCACAACTTTGTCGATACGCGACGTTTCGACCGAGAACGCCTGGGTGACAGTGTACCTGATCTTGCTCGAGAGCTGGAGCTGAATGCATCCTGGCCGGTCTTCCTGTTTCTCGGTACCGGCTATCAGCGTAAGGGATTGGCCTCGACCCTTGAGGCGTTCTCTCGACTCGACATCGACGCACATCTCCTGGTAGTGGGACGCGACTCCCGACAGGCGAAGTTTGAAGAGTTGGCACGACAACTTGGCATAGCCGAAAAATGCCTTTTTCTGGGCGAACAGTCGTCTCCGGAACGGTACTTTTCTCTCGCTGACTGTTATGTGCTGCCGGCATATTATGAGCCTTTCGGTTTTACCATGCTCGAAGCGCTTGCCTGCGGTACACCCGTCATCACCACGGAAAACTGCGGGGCAAAAGAGGTAGTATCATCCGAGGTGGCCTCGGTAATCGATCGGGCCGATAATATAGCCAGCTTGACGTCCGCCATGGCTTATTGGGCGTCTCGCAAAGGTGATGCGTCATTGCGAGAACAATGCCGAGACACGGCATTGAAGCTTGATGTCAAAGAAGTCATGGATGAGAACTACCGCTGCATCCTGGACGTCTATCGGCAGAAGCAGGCAACCCGATGCTGACGGTCGACCATTGGGACATCATTGGGCGGGGGGATGAGCGCAACTGCTATCTCCATCCAGACGATCCGTCACGCTGCATCAAGCTCAGTCGCAAAGACAAGGCCAAGCAGACCCGTCGCGAACTACGCTATTTTCAGACCTTGAGGCGCCGGGGTATTCCTTTTACACACATTCCAGAGTTTTTCGGGATAGTGGAAGATGAAGCCCTGATCGGTTTCGAGCAGCAACTGGTCGTTGATGATCAAGGCAAGCTACCGCCCAATGTCGCCCAATACTTGAGTGTGCCGCTGACACCCCGGCAAATCAGCCGCTTCTGGGAGGGGCTTGATGCGCTCAAGGCGTATTTGTTGACGTATAACGTGGTGCCCTGCGACCTGGTGATGAGCAATCTGCTGGTGATCGAGAGGCCGGATGCCACGACCGTCATGTTAATAGATGGCCTGGGTGCCTCGGAGCTGATTCCGCTGCCTGAGTACCTGCCTTGGCTGGGGGGGCGAAAGATACGGCGCAAGTGGGCAAAGTTCATCGCCAAATTCGTTGAGCCGCATTTTGCGGCCATGCAGACCGGTCAGCCTTCATAACCGCGGGTGATCACCCGAGCTACCCGTGACGCTTCGCTGGGTGCCAGGAACTTCTGCAACGAGCGTTCCAGGCGCTCGAGATTGGCCTGCTGCCATCGGCCTGGACGGCGAAGGCGACACCGGTCGAGATCGATCAGCCAGACCGAACCCGAGGGGGCGATCAGCAGGTTGCGGGCGTTGAGGTCCACGTGGTCGAGGCCGGCATCGTGGAAACGTCGTATGGTATCGCCGACTCGGTGCAGCAAGGGCGTGTCGGCCTCGGGAAGACACTCGGCCAGGGCGCGCGAACCGGGCAGGCGAACGGTGATCAGGCTGGCCTCGTAGGTGAGACCGGCGCGCGTCACGCCGGCGGCCACCGGGCGAGGTACGGGCAGGTCGAGGGCATGGAGGTGGGCGGTCAGGCGCATTTCGCGAAAGGCGCGGCTGCGCTCCACTCCGCACCACAGGTAGCGATCGGCGCTGATTCGGGCGACGAGACCGCCGCGGCGGTAGGGGCGCAGCACCCATTGCTCGTGCCCCGCCTGGAGAAACAGACTGGCGCCGCGTCCGGGGGCTTCGCCGACGACCTTGCCTGTTCGGCGCCAGTGCTCGGGATCGAGGTGATGCGGGCCGATTTGTGGCGCCCCGTCGGCGTCACATAAACTATCCGCATCATATAGAATGCAAGTCTTTCCCTTTCGATACGTTGCCAATCGCATGAAGCATCCTCTGCCCGACCGACCCGAGCACATTGGTGTGCTGCGTCTCTCTGCCCTGGGCGATGTCTGCAATCTGGTACCGACGGTTCGCGCGTTGCAACGCCAATGGCCCGAGGCACGCATCACCTGGATCATCGGCAAGGGCGAGCACAGTCTACTGGCCGGGCTTTCCGGGGTCGAGTTCATCGTCTATGACAAGTCCACCGGACTGGCGGGCATGCGCGAGCTCTGGCGGCGCCTCGGCGATACCCGTTTCGATGTGCTGTTGCACATGCAACAGGCACTGCGGGCCAGCGTGCTGTCGCTGGGGCTCAAGGCGGACCTGCGCATCGGCTACGACAAGGCGCGAGCCAAGGATGCCCAGCACTGGTTCACTCATCGCCAGCTGAATCCGCACCCACGGGCCCATGTGCTGGAATCCTTTCTCGATTTTGCCCGTCTGATGGGCGTCGAGGACCTCTCGCTGGACTGGTCATTGCCGGTGCCCGAGGCCGCCCGCCAGGAGGCCGCCGGCTTCACGTCGGGAAGCCCTTACATCCTGATGAGCCCCTGTGCCAACCCGCGCCTGCGCAATTTTCGCAACTGGTCCGCCGAAGGCTACGCGGCGGTGGTCGAACACGCCTGGGTGCAACATGGCCTGAAGACGGTGCTGACGGGCGGGGGCAGTACTCAGGAGCGCGAGATGGGCCAACGCATCGCGGCCCAGGCCCAGTCCGGCGCGGTCATCGATGCGATCGGCGAATCCTCGCTCAAGGGACTGCTGGCATTGATCGACGAGGCGCGGACGGTGATCGCGCCGGATTCGGGGCCGGTGCACATGGCCAATGCCATGGGCACGCCGACCGTCGGCCTGTTTGCCACCACCAACCCGGAGCGTGCCGGCCCCTATCGCTGGCGGGATTTCGTGGTCAACCGCTATCCCGAGGCGGTACGCCGCTATTTGCACAAGGACCCCGACACCCTGCCCTGGGGGCAGCGTGTGCGTCATCCCGACGCCATGTCGCTGATTCGTGCCGATGACGTGATCGATCGACTTGAAGCATTGCTGGCCACGTCCTCGCCCCGCAAGCCAACGGAGTTCCCCGATGAAACTTGATCTGACCGCCCTGGAGCACTCACGCCTGCTGGTGGTGGGCGATGTCATGCTCGATCGCTACTTGCATGGCGGCACCTCGCGCATCTCTCCCGAGGCCCCTGTTCCCGTGGTCAGGGTCGAGGAGGATGAAGACCGTCCGGGTGGCGCGGCCAACGTGGCGCTCAATATCGCCTCGCTCGGGGCTCGAGCCGCCCTGGCTGGCCTGGTCGGCGATGACGACAACGCCGATCGGCTGATGCATCGTCTGGAAGACTCCGGTGTAAGCACTCACTTCTCTCGCAGCCCCGAGATACCGACCATCACCAAGCTGCGAGTGATGAGCCGCAACCAGCAACTGATCCGACTCGATTTCGAGGAAGGGCTGGGCAAGGTCGATACCCACGGGTTGTCGGTACAGGTGGAGCAAGCGTTACCCGACGCCGACCTGGTGATCCTCTCCGATTACGGCAAGGGAACCCTGACCGATGTCGCCACCCTGATCGCCCGCGTGCGCGACACCGGCAAACGGGTGCTGGTCGACCCCAAGGGCAGCGATTTCAGCAAGTACCGCGGTGCCAGCGTGATCACCCCCAACCTGACCGAGTTCGAGGCGGTGATGGGCCCTTGTCCCGATGACGCCACCCTGGCGGCTCGCGGTGAGGCGCTACGCGCCGAGCTGGAACTCGAGGCACTGCTGATCACCCGTAGCGAGAAGGGCATGACCCTGATTCGCGAGGGGGCCGACCCTCTGCACCTGCCGACGCGGGCCCGGGAGGTCTTCGACGTGACCGGCGCCGGGGATACCGTGATCGGCGTGCTGGGGCTGGCGCTGGCGGCCGGCCACGGCTTCCCCGAGGCCATGACACTCGCCAACCTGGCCGCCGGCCTGGTGGTGGCCAAGCCCGGTACCGCGACCTTGTCCATCGCCGAGCTCTACACCGCGCTGCACGGCGACAAGCTGGCCGAGTTCGGTGCCATCGAGGAGGCCCCGTTGTGTGAAGCGGTGCGTGCCGCCCAGGCTCGGGGTGAGCGAGTGGTGATGACCAACGGCTGTTTCGACATTCTGCATGCCGGCCACGTCGCCTACCTCGAACACGCCCGCCAGCTCGGCGATCGGCTGATCGTGGCGGTCAACGACGATGCCTCCATCGGGCGCCTGAAGGGTGCCTCGCGGCCGATCAACCCCCTGGCGCGGCGCATGCAGGTGCTGGCCGGGCTGGGCGCCGTCGACTGGGTGGTGCCGTTCGCCGAGGACACTCCGCAGCGGCTGATCGAGGCGGTGTTGCCCGACGTGCTGGTCAAGGGTGGCGACTATCGCCCCGAACAGATCGCCGGTGGCGAGGCGGTGCGCGCCGCCGGGGGCGAGGTGACGGTGCTGGGCTTCGAGGACGGCGTTTCCACCACGGCCATGATTTCCACCATTCTCGATCGGGAACGCTGATGGCCGGTGGCCACCCCTGGACGCGTCGGCTCTATTCCGCCGTCCTGCTGACGCTGGCGCCGTTGCTCTGGTGGCGTGTGTGGCGTGAGCATCGTGCCGGCTGCTCCCGGGGCGAGCGGTTCGGCTGGATCCCCGCCTCGTCGGCCGCCGATCGCCCCGTGTGGCTGCATTGCGCCTCGGTCGGCGAGGTCCAGGCCGCTCGGCCGCTGATCGAGGCCCTGCGCAGGCGCCATCCGCAGCGTCGTCTGGTGATCACCACCATGACGGCCACCGGTGCCGAGCGTGCCATGGCGCTGGCCGACGCCGACGCCGACGCCGACGCCGACGCCGACGCCGACGCCGACAGCGGCGAGGGAGGCGGCGAAGTGAGCCATTACTTCCTGCCCCTGGACTTCCCCTGCGCCGCCCGGCGTTTCGTCGCTCGTCTCCAGCCGGCGCTGGCGATCTTCTTCGAAACCGAACTCTGGCCCAATCTGCTGGCCTCCTGCGGACGGTGTGACGTGCCCGTGGCCGTGGTGAACGGCCGCCTGTCGGCGCGCTCACTGCGGACATACCGGCGCCTGCGTCGCTTGATGCGCGAGGCGCTTTCCCATGTCGACTGGCTGGGCGCCAAGTCACGACAGGATGCCGAACGCTTCGGGGAGCTCGGCATGGCGGAGCAGGCCATCTCGGTAACCGGCTCGTTGAAGTTCGATATCTCCCTTGAGGACGGTATTTTCAAGGTAAGTGAGCGCTTGCGTTGGTCGTTGGGCGAGCGGCCGGTCTGGGTCGCGGGGTCCACGCATCCCGGCGAGGACGAGGCGTTGCTGGCGGCCCATGCCAGGGTGCGTGAAGCGCTGCCCGAGGCGTTGCTGATTCTGGTGCCGCGTCATCCCCGGCGCTTCGAGGCGGTGGCCGAGCTTTGCGCGGCTCGTGGGCTGGTCCTGGCCCGGCGTTCGAGAGGCGAGATACCGGGCGCCGGGACGGCCGTTTATCTGGGCGATACCATGGGCGAATTGAATAGCCTCTATGGGGCGGCGGACCTGGCTTTCGTCGGCGGTAGCCTCGTGCCGGTGGGAGGTCACAATCTGCTCGAACCGGCTGCCATGGGGGTGCCGGTCCTGACCGGTCCTGAGTTGGCCAACTTCGAGGACGTGGCCGAGGCGCTGCGCGAGCACGGAGCCCTGGTGGAAGTGGCCGATGGCGATGCCCTGGCGTCGGCCCTGCTGAGATTGTTCGGCGAGCCGGCGGAAAGGCAGCGGCTCGCCGAGGCCGGTCGAGCGGTGGTCGAGACCAACCGAGGGGCCCTGGCCCGTACCATGGAAGGCCTGGAAACGCTCCTGGCGAGGTAGGTTGTTGCTCGCTTACCCTGCAGGCGTCAGGCGCTCGACTCCCCGGTCGGTACCGAGCAGGAGCACATCGGCGCCCCGGGCGGCGAACAGGCCGTTGGTCACCACGCCGACGATGGCGTTGAGCCGGGCCTCCATAGCCTCCGGGTCGTCGATCATGAATTCATAGCAGTCGAGGATCTGGTTGCCGTTGTCGGTCACCACCCCGTCGCGGTAGACCGGGTCCGCTCCCAGCTTGACCAGCTCCCGTGCCACATAGGAACGCGCCATGGGAATCACCTCCAGGGGCAGGGGGAAGTCGCCCAGGCGCTCGACACGCTTGGAGGCATCGGCGATGCACACGAAGCGTTCCGAGCAGGCGGCGACGATCTTCTCCCGAGTGAGGGCCGCGCCGCCGCCCTTGATCATGTGAAGGTGAGCGTTCACTTCGTCGGCGCCGTCGACATAGACGGGAAGCGTGCCGGTCTCGTTGAGCTCGAAGACATCGATCCCGTGGCCACGCAGGCGCTCGGCGGTAGCCTCCGAACTGGCCACTGCGCCGCGAAAATCGCCGCGCAGCGTGGCCAGCTTGTCGATGAAGCGATTGGCGGTGGAGCCGGTGCCGACGCCAATGACGGTATTTCGCCCGAGTAACGGGCGGATCTCGTCGAGGGCGGCGGTGGCCACGGCGTCCTTGAGTTCGTCCTGGGTCATGTCCTGCTCGCTGTCCGGTAGGTGGCGAATGCGGCGCCATTATAGGCCATGTCGTCGCCTCGTGCTGGACGCCGTGGCAGGCAGAATGCTACCAATAAGGGTTCCCTTCAGCCGCATTGGGACGCGTCGGGCACATGTCCGTGGTGCCCGTGACTCCCGCGGTTCTCACGCGCTACCCCATTGGGATATCAGGATGCTCGAAGCCACCGTCAAGAAAATCCTCCAGGCCCGGGTCTATGAAGCCGCCCGGGAAACGCCGATTTCGCCGGCCCCCTTCCTCTCCCGCCGATTCAACAACCAGATCCTGATCAAGCGCGAGGACCTGCAACCGGTTCACTCCTTCAAGATTCGCGGCGCCTACAACTGCATGGCCCAACTGACCGACGAGCAGAAAGCCAAGGGCGTGATCGCCGCTTCGGCGGGCAATCACGCCCAGGGGCTGGCGATGGCCGCCAAGCAGATGGGCGTCAAGGCCGTGATCGTGATGCCGCGCATCACGCCGGAAATCAAGGTCCAGGCGGTGCGTGCCTGGGGGGCCAGGGTCGTGCTCAAGGGCGATGCCTTCGCCGCTGCCGCCGCCCACGCCCAGGAGTTGATCGAGGAGCACGGCTATACCTATATCCCGCCCTTCGACAATACCGATGTCATCGCCGGTCAGGGGACCGTTGCCATGGAGATCCTGCGGCAGCAGGCCGGGCGCCTGGATGCGATCTTCGTCCCGGTGGGAGGCGGGGGGCTGATTGCCGGCGTGGCCGCCTACGTCAAGTACCTGCGCCCGGAGATCAAGGTGATCGGCGTGGAGTCGGAGGACAGCGCCTGTCTCAAGGCCGCGCTGGAAAGCGGCGAACGCGTGACGCTCGACCAGGTCGGCGTCTTCGCCGAGGGCGTGGCCGTGGCGCAGATCGGCGAGGCGCCCTTCGCGATCATGCGTGACCTGGTGGATGATGTCATCACCGTCAACACCGACGAGATGTGCGCCGCGGTGAAGGACATCTTCGAGGAGACCCGGGCGGTGTCCGAGACCTCCGGGGCACTGTCGCTGGCGGGCCTCAAGAAGTACATCCAGTCGACCGGAGCCACCGGGGAGACGCTGGTGTGCATCAACTCGGGTGCCAACACCAACTTCGATCGCCTGCAGCACATCGCCGAGCGTACCGAGCTGGGCGAGCAGCGCGAGGCGATCCTGGCGGTCACCATTCCCGAGCGCCCCGGCAGTTTCAAGAAGTTCTGCCGGACCGTCGGCAAGCGCATGGTCACCGAGTTCAACTATCGCTATGCCGACCCCGAGCAGGCGCATATCTTCGTCGGCGTTCAGGTCAAGCCGGGCGGCGAGGATCGCCAGGCAGTGATCGACAAGCTGCGAGGTGCCGGCTACCCGGTGGAAGATCTCACCGACAACGAGCTGGCCAAGCTGCATATTCGTCATCTGGGAGGAGGACGTCCGCAGGAGCACTTCGAGGAGGAAGTGTATCGTTTCGAATTCCCCGAGCGTCCCGGCGCCCTGATGAATTTCCTGACCCACCTGCCCCAGGACTGGAACATTTCGCTGTTCCACTATCGCAATCATGGTGCCGCCTATGGACGCGTGCTGGTGGGCATGCAGGTGCCCAATGGCGATCATCGTCATGTCGAGGGGTACTTCGATGACATCGGGTATCGCTACTGGAAGGAAAGCGAGAACCCGGCATATCGGCTGTTCATGGCGTGATGCATGAAAAGTGAGCGCTGACTCACTTCAAGACGCCTGTCAGATCAACTTATTTCACGACTTTCCCGGGGATGGCGGTTGTCATGTCCGGGGCCTTCGGCTACTCTCACAGCCCGAAGGAACGCTGTCGTCGTCCCGATAATGTTTCCCGGAGATGGCGACAGCGTCGCCGGAGAAACGAGGTCGTTTTGAACATGATAACGGCAGAAACTGCTGGACGAACAGGGAGTCGACGATGAAGCGCAAGCCCGATCTGATCATGGTACTGGTGCTGCTGTTCAGCATCGCGGTCGTGGCGACCGGCTATGCGCAGGCGCTGGCGGGCAACTGATCGCGATTTTGTCCACCTGCTCCCATGAGATGAATGCCGAGGCGGCCGACGCGTAATGCATCGGCCGCCTTCTTCGTTGGAAGCGGCTTGATTCAGGGGCGCAGGATTCGGCGATCACTGACGATGGCGTCCAGGGGGACATCCCAGGGGGCTACCGGGAGCCGTTCGACGCGCTGGCAGTCGTGGGCCAGGCCGATCAGTCGAGGTCGGGGGCCGGGGCGACGGGTGAAAGCGAGGGTGCGATCGTAGAAGCCGCCTCCCATGCCGATACGCTGGCCATCATCGTCGAAGCCGACCAGCGGCATGAGGATGGCATCCAGGGTCCAGGCCGCCTGGCGTCGGGCGCGATGCGCGCCGTATCGAGTATCGGGTTCGGAGATGCCGAAGCGATTGGTCACCATGGGCGTGTCGCCATGGTAGTGGACGAACCACAGGGTATTGGGTGCCAGGGGGCGCAGTACCGGGAGATAGGCACGGGCCCCGCGTTTCGCGAGCCAGGGTAGCAGGGGGGTCGGGTCGATCTCGCCGTCGTTGGGCAGGTAAAGTGCCACGCGCCGGGCGCTGAAGATCTCCGGCAATCGTCGCAGGGAGCGGCACAGCCGCATGGCGGCGGCCTCCTGCTCGCGCCGGTCGAGTTCACGACGACGGCGCCGAAGTTCTCGCCGTAGTTCGCGTCGTGCCTGTGGTGCGGCGGTATCCTGCATGACGCTCATGATGAAGGAAGTTCCCCAGAGTGCCGCTGTCGTTCTGGCCCTTGAACCCATTGGTTCAAGGTGGGTGGCCGCAGTCGAACCGTCAGGCTTTCCGTCTCACGGACATGCACACGGGTCCGACTAGCTGTTGGCCCCCTGGGTAATGCGCATAGGCTCGAGGGACGATAACGACTGGCGGACACCCCAGGGAACGCTTTCTATCCTAGCAGAGCCGTCGGCCTGGCCAAAGGGAAGAATCCCCCTCAGGCCCCTTGACGACCGGGAGCATCGGCCAGCGCCTTCTCCAGGCGCTGGCTGAGTTCGCTCAGGCTCTGCTCGCCGGCGCGCTGTTCGTCCTGGGTCTCGAGCAGCTCGTTGGCAATGTTCAGGGCCGCCATGATGGCGACCCTCTCGCGGTCGACCACCTTGCCCTGGGCGTGGATGCCCTGCATGGCGCGGTCCAGATAACGTGCCGCGCGCTCGAGCTTGTCTTCCTCGTCCGGTGGACAGGCGATGACGTACTGCCGTTCCAGCAGGGTGATCTCGATGGTGGGCCGTGAAGAGTCGCTCATGGGTGCTCCGGAGGGCCGAGGGCGCGCCTCGGGGGGTCGATGCGTTAACATCGAGGGGAATACGAAGTTTCAGTCACTATAAGAGAGCCGTTCAAGCGCGGTCAACGCGCGCGGCCCCACCATGGATCGCGTCATGTCATTGATCAACGAACGCCAGGACTTTTCCACCATCGCCGATACCTTCCTGCTGCATGGCAGCATGCAGTCCCCGGCCTTCCTGGACGGCCGCCTGTGCGCCTCGCTGGCACTGCACGATCTCGATGCCGAAGGCTGGCTGGAGATGGTCTGCCTCAATCTGGGTGTCGAGCAGCCCAGGGACGAGCCATCCGCCGAGCGCCTGCTGGGTTGGCGACGCCAGACGCTGGAGGCCTTGTCCGCCGCGGAGATGAACTATGAGCCTCTTCTGCCCGATGAGCTGTTCTCGCTGGCGGAACGTGCCCAGGGCCTCCAGGAATGGACCCTGGGATTCCTCGAGGTGGTTCAGGATGCCGGCGACGGGCCACGCAAGGGCTGGTCGGAGTCGCTCAGGGAGGCCATCGACGACCTGGGCGGTCTGGCTGACATCGAGACCGACCTCGACGATAGCGCCGAGAACGAGAACGACCTGTTTGCGCTGACCGAGCATGCGAGGATGGCTGCCATGCTGCTCTATACCGAGCAGCATCCGGGCAAGCCGCAGGTGGAGCAGGTCGAGGAGCCGGGGCCGGCCCACTGAGGACATGCCGTTTCACGTTCTGCGCGAGTGCACCGCCATGTTGTAGCCGTCATCCCTGGCGGCTGCCTTGTGGGCCCGGCCAGGGACGGCTCGAATCCGCTTGCGGTTGCCCGAGTCTGATGCCCCTCGTCTCCCCCCCTTCACGCTTGACCCAGGAGTCGCCATGTCGACCGAAGCCGAGTGCCGCCCGCCTGCCATCAGCCTGGACGAGTATCGGAGGCGACGCCGTCGCCTCATGGATAACCTGCCGGCGGATGCCGCCGTGCTGCTGCTCGGCGCCTCCCTGGTCACACGTTCCCGTGACAGCGAGTTCCCGTTTCGCCAGGACAGCGACTTTCACTACCTGACCGGCTTTCCCGAACCGGATGCCCTGCTGCTGTTGCTGCCCGGTCGCACCGAAGGAGAATGCGTGCTGTTCTGCCAGGACCGTGATCCGTCGATGGAGGCATGGACGGGGTATCGTCTCGGTGCCGAAGGGGCCGTTCGTGCTCATGGTGTCGACCAGGCCTTCGAGAATGCCGAACGTGATGCTCGGCTGGTCGAGTTGCTGGCGGGGCGAGTCACGCTCTATCTACCCCTGGGCGACGCCTCGGCGCTGCATCTGGCGGAGCGGCTGCATGAGGCGCTGGGGGCTTGGTCCCGTCAGGGCGGGCAGGCCCTGCCTGGCCTTGCCGATGTGGCGCCGATGCTGCATGAGCAGCGCCTCGCCAAGAGCGACAACGAGGTCGCGCTGCTTCGCCATGCCGGCGACATTTCTGCCCATGCCCATCGACGGGCAATGCGAGCCTGCCGTGCGGGTCTCGCCGAATACCAGCTACAGGCCGAGCTGGAGCATGAGTTTCGCTGGCATGGAGGTAGCGGGCCGGCCTACGCCAGTATCGTCGCTGGCGGTCGCAACGCCGGTGTGCTGCACTACATTGATAATCGAGACCCCTTGCGTGACGGGGAGCTGGTGTTGGTCGACGCCGGTGTCGAATTCGATCTCTATGCCGGTGATATCACGCGGACCTTTCCGGTCAACGGGCGCTTCACGCCGGCGCAGCGGGCACTGTACGAGGTGGTGCTGGCGGCCCAGGAGCGGGCCATCGAGGCCGTGCACCCCGGTACTACCCTCGCGGCGATCCACCGAGGCGTGGTGAGGGATCTCGCCGCCGGCCTCGTGGCCCTGGGGATCCTGGCCGAGGATGGCGAGGAAACGCCCGAGGCGATCGTCGCACGCCGCTTCTATCCTCACGCCACCTCTCACTGGTTGGGGCTCGATGTTCACGATGTGGGCAGCTATCGCCCGAATGATGAGCCGCGAGCCCTGAGGCCGGGCATGGTGCTCACCATTGAACCCGGACTCTATCTGCCGGACGACGACGATCTGCCGGTGGTATTTCGCGGCATCGGCATTCGTATCGAGGACGATGTGGTCGTGACGCCCGAGGGGCATGAGGTGCTGACACGAGCGGTACCGAAACGGGTGGCTGATATCGAGGCCTTGATGGATGAAAAGTGATCGCTTCGCAAGTTCTCGAATCATCTTTTATGTAATGTACGTTATGAAATACTGGAGAGTCTCGCATGAGCGAATCGCCCTCGTCTGATACGCCACAGCGCGTGGATATCGCGATCGTCGGTGGTGGTCTGGTCGGCGCCAGCCTGGGGGCGGCGCTGGCGCCGCTGATGCGTGACCGGGGGCTGTCCGTGGCGGTGATCGAGGCGGCTCCCTTGCCCGATGGCCTGGATGCCCCCTGGCAACCGAGCTTCGATGCTCGGGCGAGCGCCATTTCCCGGGGCACGGCGAACCATTTCGATAACCTGGGCGTATGGTCGAAGATGGCCGAGCGGGCCTCTCCGATTCGCTGTATCCATGTCAGCGAGCAGGGCCGGCTGGGCACGACCCGGCTGCGTGCCGAGGAATTCGGCGAAGACGCCATGGGTCACGTGATTCCCAATGCCTGGGTGGGGCGTGTCCTGCATCGCCGACTCACCGAGTTGCCCCTGGCCTGGCACTGCCCGGCCCGTGTGGAAGGCATCCAGCCTCGGGCCGGGGGGCATCGACTGGCCCTCTCCGATGGCGCCTGCCTCGAGGCCGGCCTGACGGTGCTGGCCGATGGCGGTCGCTCGGGGCTCAAGGAGCGCCTCGGCATCGAGAGCCGGGAGCGCCCCTATGAGCAGGTTGCCGTGATCGCCACCGTAGCCCTCGACCGCCCGCACGATGGCATCGCCTACGAGCGTTTCACGGATTCCGGTCCCATCGCCTTGCTGCCCATGGCCGGGCAGCACATGGCATTGATCTGGACCTTTGCGGCCGGTCGCGAGCGAGACGCCCTGTCGCTGTCCGACGCCGATTTCCTGGCTCGCCTGCAAGCCACCTTCGGAGACCGGGCAGGACGCTTTCGCCGCGTCGGCAAGCGCCACGCCTATCCCCTCTCGCTGGTCACCGCCAGCGAGACGGTACGTCCGGGGCTGGCGGTGATGGGGAATGCGGCCCATGCCCTGCACCCCGTGGCCGGGCAGGGATTCAACCTGGCCCTGCGGGGCGTGATGGACCTGGTGGCCGCCATCGAGGCGGGCGTGGTGCGAGGCGATGCGCCGGGCGAGGCGGCCACCTTGAATGATTTCGAGGCGCGCCGCAGCGGGGATCGGGATAATGTGATCCGCTTCAGCGATGGCCTGGTGCGGTTGTTCGGTTTCGATCATCCGCTGTTGTCGCGAGCCCGGGCCGCCGGCCTGGTGGGGCTCAACCTGTTGGGGCCGCTGCGCCGCACGCTGGCCAGGCGGGCCATGGGAGTGGAGCGGTGATGACACCAGACGAGCGTGGAGAAGGGATGACATATGGTGGGTGACATGGCGGATCACGACGTGATCATCGTCGGCGGCGGCATGGTCGGTGCGACCCTGGCTTGCCTGCTGGGACAGGCCGGCGTGCCGGTGATGCTGCTGGATGCCGCCCCGTCGTCCGTGAACGCCGAGACGGCGGGGTGTGGCCCGGCAGACCTGCGGGTCAGTGCGCTCACGCCGGTTTCCCAGCGCCTGCTGGATGGCCTGGGTGTCTGGCCGTCGATGCGTGAGCGTCGTGTCACGCCCTACGGGCGCATGCGGGTCTGGGACGGCGAAGGCACCGGCGAGGTGAGCTTCTCCGCCGACCAGGCGGGCCTGCCGGTCCTCGGCCATATCGTCGAGAATGATGTCGTGGTGGCGGCCCTGGACGCGCGTCTGGCGGAGCTGCCGACGGTACGGCGGCGTTTCGCCGCTCGGGTCGCCGGACTCGAGAGGTCCGATGACGATCCGGTGTTGTGCCTGGAAAGTGGAGAAAGGCTGAGGGCGCCGCTGGTGGTGGCCGCCGATGGGGCGCGTTCGCCACTGAGGGAGATGGCCGGGATCGAGACCCGATCAGATGACACCGGCCAGGTGGCGCTGGTGACGTCGGTGCGTACCGAGCGCCCCCATGGAGGCGTGGCGCGGCAGGCCTTCCTGGCCGATGGCCCCCTGGCGTTTCTGCCGCTGACGCTGGACGGCGATGAGCGGCATTGCTCCATCGTCTGGTCGACGTCGCCGACCAAAACCGAGCGGTTGGCGGCGCTGTCGCCGGCATCGCTGGGGGCGGAGCTGGAGGCCGGCATCGGCGCCTGCCTGGGCCGGGTGACACCGACTGATCGCGCGGTGTGCCTGCCGCTGGCCCAGCGTCATGCTGAACGCTATACGCTGCCGGGGCTGGCGCTGGTGGGTGATGCCGCGCACAGTATCCATCCCCTGGCGGGTCAGGGGGCCAACCTGGGGATGATGGACGTGGCGGTGCTGGCCGAGGAATTGCTCGAGGCGCGGCGCCGCGGCATCGCCCCGGGCGATGAGGCCTGGCTGGCACGCTATGCGCGTCGTCGGCGCGGCGACAATGCCGCCATGCTATGCCTGATGGATGCGTTCCGGCTGCTCTTCGGGGCGCGCCATCCGGCCCTGACGCTGGCGCGTAATCTGGGGCTTGCCGGCGTCGACCGGCTGGGCCCCGTCAAGCGGCTGCTGATGCAGCAGGCGGCGGGGCAGCGAGGGCGCCTGCCCGCCGCCTGCCGCTGATCCCGCCTCGTCAGCGCTTGCGTTCCTCCAGCACATTCAGGGCCTTGAGCAGGTTCAGGGCTTCGCCGAGCTGGTAGTCGTCGCGCAGGCGGGCATTGAGTTCACCGTCTTCCGCGCCGTCGCCGTTGCCGACCAGATGGCCTTCCAGGTCGGCTTCGCGGACCTGCAGGCCATTGTCCTGGGCTACCTCGAGGCGACCGCGTACCACCTCGACATCGGGCTCGACTCCCTGGGCCTGGATGGAGCGACCACTCGGCGTGAAATAGCGTGCGGTGGTCAGCTTGAGCGCTTCGTCCTCACCCAGTGGCATGATCTGCTGCACCGACCCCTTGCCGAAACTATCGGTGCCCATCACCACGCCGCGTCGCTGATCCTGCAGGGCGCCGGCGACGATCTCCGCCGCCGAGGCGCTGCCACCATTGATCAGCACCACCAGCGGCACATCGGGCGCGGTGGTCTTGCGGTTGGCATAGAAGCTCAACTCGCTGTCGGCCAGCCGGCCTTCGGTGTAGACGATGCGGCCATCGTCGAGGAAGGCATCGGCCACGTCGACGGCAGCCTGGAGCACGCCGCCGGGGTTGTTGCGCAGATCCAGTACCAGCCCCTGCAGCGGGCCGTCCTCGTTCAATTCGTTCAGGGCGTCGATGACCTGCTCGCCGGTGCGGGTCTGGAACTGGCTGACCCGCAGGTAGCCGTAGCCCGGGGCCAGGGTGTCGCTTTTCACGCTCTGGGTACGAATGATCTCGCGCTCCAGGGTGACGTTGCGCGGCGTATCCTCGCCCTGGCGCATGATGGTCAGGCGGATCTCGGTCCCCGGGTCGCCGCGCATCAGCTCGACCGCCTCCTGCAGCGACAGGCCCTCGGTCGGGGTGTCGTCGATGCGCAGGATGGTGTCCTGGGCCTGGAGGCCGGCTTGCGAGGCGGGCGTGTCATCGATGGGGGTGATCACGGTGAGCTGACCGTCGCGCTTGCCGACCTCGATACCCACGCCGCCGAATTCGCCCTGGGTGGATTCGCGCAGACTCTCGTAGTCCTCGGCGTCGAGGTAGGTGGAGTGCGGGTCCAGTTCGCTCAACATGCCGCGCATGGCATTGCGCAGCAGGGTGGCGTCATCGACCTCCTCGACATAGGCGCGCTTGATGCGCTCGAACACCTCGGCGAAGGCCTGGATCTCGGCCACTGGCAGGTCGTCTTCCGTCTCGGGAGCGGCAACGGCGGGCAGCGGAGCGGCGAGCACGGCGATGGGCAGCAGTATCGCTCCCAGGCGGCGCCGAAGGGTGGGACTAAGGGACATGCGGTCTCTCGCGGTTCCAGTGGAGTAGGCCCAGCATAGCGTGGGCATGGCGGCCAAGAAAACACTGTCGCAAGGGGCTGTCGTTCCGGACATCTTCGCGGGGCTTATCGCTGGGCTACCCAGCCCTGGGGGTCGATCGGGTCGCCGGCACGACGTACCTCGAAATAGAGTCCCGGAGAGGACTGCCCGCCGGAAGCCCCCACCACGCCGATGGTCTGTCCCGTCTCGACGGCCGTGCCGACCCCGACGCTGAAGTGCTGCAAGTGGGCATGCAGCGTCATCACGCCATCGCCGTGATCGATGATCAGTAGATTGCCGAAGCCTCGCATCCAGTCGGCGAACACCACTCGGCCGGCATGTACCGCCTCGACCGGCGTGCCAGCCGCGGTGCGGATCAGCATGCCATTGCGGTGCACGCCGCGTCCCTGGTGGAATGCCGATGTCACCTGTCCCTGGACTGGCCAGGGGAGGTCGCCTCGTGTTTCGCCGATGGCGGTGGAAGGAGGCGGACGCTCCAGGCGAGCCAGTCGCTCCTGAACCTGCTGCAGCACCTGCTCGGCATGGGCCTGTTCCTGATCGAGGGCGGAAAGGCGCTCCTCCTTGGTGGCGTAGCGCTCGTCGAGCTTGGCCACCAGGGCCTCGCGTTCGTCCACCTGACTCGCCAGCTCGGCGCTGCGTTTTTCCAGATCGGCGGCCAGTTGTTCCAGCCGTTGCCCGCGCTCGTCCAGGGCCTGCTGGTTATCGTCCAGTGCCGTGTCCAGCCTGTCGAGTTCTTCCAGCCGGGCGTTGCGGGCGTCGGCGATATGGTTGAGGTAGGTCTGCAGGCGGTCCAGCCGACTCGGGTCGTCCTGGTTGAGCAGCAGCTTGAGCTGTGGCGTCAGACCGAGGCGGTAGAGGGCCTCGACCTGTTGCTCCAGGGCAGCGATCTGCTCCTGACGCTCGGCCTCCAGGCGTTCGCGCTCCTCTTCCAGTTCGATGACCTCGTCACGCAGCGCGCGACGCTGCGACTGGATGTCGTCGAGTCGACGGTGGGTCTCGGCCAGCGTCGTCTCGATCTCGCGCAGCGCCTCGCTGGCCTCGTCCCGGGCCTGACCGGTGGTCTCGAGCTCGCTTGAGACGTCCTGAATGCGCTCGCCGATGGCATCGAGCCGTTGCCGTGCTTCGTGCTCATCGGTGACGGCCATGGCCGGCGACATGGCCAGCCATAGCGTCAGGGGCAGCAGGTGGCGCGCGCTATGTCGCCGTGAGAATGCCCGTCTCACTGGGGGGCGATCAGAATCCGGCCGGTCATCTCGTCGGGTACCGGCTGGTCCATCATTGCCAACAGCGTCGGCGCGAGGTCGCACAGGCTGCCATCGTCGAGGAGCCGAAGGGGACGCTCGCCGACATGGACCAGCGGCACCTGGAAGGTGGTGTGGGCGGTCTGCGGCGCACCGGTCTCGGGGTGCACCATCTGCTCGGCGTTGCCGTGGTCGGCGGTGATCAGGCAGGCACCGCCGGCCTTCTCCATGGCCTCGACCACCCGCCCGACACAGGCATCCACGGCCTCGATGGCGGCCACGGCGGCATCGAAGTCACCGGTATGACCGACCATGTCGCCGTTGGCATAGTTGCACACGATCAGGTCGAAATCGTCGGATTCGATGGCGCCGACCAGGCGGTC
This sequence comes from Halomonas elongata, assembly GCF_029081005.1. Taxonomy (GTDB): domain Bacteria; phylum Pseudomonadota; class Gammaproteobacteria; order Pseudomonadales; family Halomonadaceae; genus Halomonas; species Halomonas elongata_B. The sequence goes on from NZ_JAJQTQ010000015.1 coordinate 87,348, forward strand.
GGTGACCTCCACGGCACTCATCTCGGGCTTCTCGTCATAGGTCTTCACGTCCTGGGGCGAAGGTACCAGGATCCGGGTTTCGCCCTTGAATTCGGCTTCGCGACCGCCGGAGAAGAAGAAGGTGACGTGAGCATACTTTTCGGTCTCGGCGATCCGCAGCTGGGTGAGGTCGCGCTGCTCCATCACTTCGCCCAGGGTGTTGGGCAGATCGGCCGGCGGGAAGGCGGCTGGTGCCGGAATGTCGGCGGCATACTGGGTCATGGTCACCAGGCTGCCATTGGCCAGCCGGGGCCGGGCCTGGCGCTCGAAACCCTCGAAATCGTCCTCGACGAAGGCGCGGGTCAGTTCTCTGGCTCGGTCGGCGCGGAAGTTCATGAACAGTGCGGCGTCGCCGTCGTCCATGGTGACCGGCATGCCGTCGGGGGCAATGGCGGTGGATGTGACGAACTCGTCGGTCTCGTCACGCTCGTAGGCGGCCTGCAGGCCGGCCTCGGCGCTGGCTGCCCGATAGTCGCCGTGCCCTTCGGTGACCAGGCGGTAGGCCTGTTCGACACGCGACCAGCGGTTATCGCGATCCATGGCGAAATAGCGGCCGATCAGCGAGGCGACGAAGCCATTGTCGGCGCCGACCAGGTCGGCCAGCTTGGCGTTGGCGCGCTCGATGGAGGCCAGGGCGCTTTTCGGAGCGGTGTCGCGGCCATCGAGGAAGCCGTGCAGGTAGATGCGCCTGGCGCCACGCTGGGCGGCCAGTTCGGCCATGGCCAGGATGTGGTCCTCGTGACTGTGCACACCGCCCGGTGACAGCAGGCCCAGCAGGTGAACCGCCTTGCCGGCGCTCACGGCAGCGTCGATGGCGTCGGTCAGGATGGCATTGTCGGCCAGCTCGTCGTCCTCGATGGCCTTGGTGATGCGCGTGAAGTCCTGATAGACGATACGTCCGGCCCCGAGGTTCATGTGGCCGACCTCCGAGTTGCCCATCTGGCCATCCGGCAGGCCCACGAAGCGTCCATCGGTATGCAGCAGGGCATGGGGCCGTTCTTTCCAGAGGCGGTCCATTACCGGGGTACGCGCGGCCTGGACCGCATTGTGGGCGGCATCCGGGTTATGGCCGTAGCCGTCGAGGATGATCAGTGCCACCGGGCGTGGCGTGGGGGTCGAAGTATCGGTCATGGAGAGGCCTCGTAGTGAAGAAGCGATGGGGGCGACACCTTGCAGGCCATCGGGGAAACGCTGCAGATATCGCCGAGCGCACGGAGAGCACGACATGACGGAGTATTCATCGAGCTTCCGAGCCACACATGGCGCAGCGCTTCACTCGCACCGGCTTTTCAACCGTGTTGCCTTGGTGGGGTCGCGACTTGCCACTGCATACGGCATCATATCGCACGGGTCCACCGGGCGTCATTTTGGCCGTCCTCGGTCGGGGCCTGCATCATGTATACTGGGCGCCGCCGGCGGTTGCCGGCCCGTTCACCGTGCACCCGAAGAAGAGTTACTCCAAGCCATGATCGATCAGCTGTTCGAATTCGTGCAGAACCATCCGCTGCTGGTGGGCGCCTTCCTGCTGGTGTTGCTCGCCTGGGTCCTCTACGAGGTCCGCAATAGCGGCGCCAACGGCGTGACCACCAGCGAGGCCACCCAGCTGGTCAATCGTGAGGACGCCGTGGTGCTCGACATCCGCGAGGCCAAGGACTTCAAGGCAGGCCATATCGCCGGCGCGCGCAATATTCCCCAGAGCCGGGTCGATGACCGCCTCGCCGAGCTCGACAAGTTCAAGGACAAGCCGGTCATCGTGGTCTGCAAGCACGGCCAGAGTTCCGGTGCCGTTCAGGGCAAGCTGGCCAAGGCCGGCTTCGAGCGTGCGCTCAAGCTCAAGGGCGGCATGACCCAGTGGCAGACCGATGGCCTGCCGCTGGTCAAGAAGTGACACGCCGGTTTCTCCTATTCTCTACTTAACGTAAAGGACGCATTTCCATGGCGGAAGACAACAATCAGGGCAGCGGCGCCAACGGCCAGGCCGCCGGCCAGCAGGACAAGCCGCAGGTACAGTTCGCCCTGCAGCGTATCTACATCAAGGATCTCTCCTTCGAGGCCCCGAACTCTCCGGCCGTGTTCCAGCAGCCGTTCAAGCCCAAGGTTGGCCTGGACCTGGACACGACCCACCAGAAGATCGGCGAGGACCTCTACGAAGTGGTCGTCAAGGTGACCGCCCAGGTGACGCACAGCGAGGAAGGCACGACCTCCTTCCTGGCCGAGGTCGAGCAGGCCGGCATGTTCCGCATCGGCGGCCTGGAGGGCGATCAACTGGATCATACCCTGGGCGCGTTCTGCCCCAACGTGCTGTTCCCCTATGCCCGCGAGTGCGTCGATAACCTGGTCAACCGCGGTGGCTTCCCGCCGTTGATGCTGGCGCCGGTGAACTTCGAGGCGATCTACGCCCAGCGCAAGCAGCGCGAGGCCCAGCAGCAGCAGGGCGAGCAGGCGACGCAGTAACGCCCGCGAAGGTGGCCATCAGCAAGAGCATGCACAGCCTATGGCGATGAAAGCCCCTCGCATCCACGTCGCTACCGAGCTGGCGGCCGGCGGCGATATCGTGCTGCCCGAGGGGGCGGCGCGTCACGTGGCGAGGGTGCTGCGTCTAGGGCCCGGTGCGTCGGTCACCGTGTTCGACGGTCGAGGCAACGAGGCCGAGGCGGTCCTGTCCGAGACCGGCCGGAAGCGCGTGGTGGCACGGGTCGAGCGCGTTGTCGCCGGGCGCGGCGAGTCGCCTCTGGCCGTGCACCTGGGGCAGGCCATCTCCAAGGGCGACCGCATGGACTATGCCATTCAGAAGGCCGTGGAGCTGGGCGTCGCCGAGATCACGCCGCTCTATACCGAGCATGGTGACGTGCGTCTCAAGGGCGAGCGCGAGGCCAGGAAACTGGCCCACTGGCAGGCAGTTGCGGCCAGTGCCTGCGAACAGTGCGGTCGTGCTACCCTGCCGCCGGTGCATCCACCCCGCAGCGTGGCCGAGTGGCTGGCCGAGCGTGGCGAACCCCTTCGCCTGGTGCTGCATCCCGGCACGCCCGGTGTGCTCGACCGGCGCGACGCTCCCGCCCGTGCGGCGTTGCTGATCGGCCCCGAGGGGGGGCTGTCCTCTGCCGAGGTGGATGCCGCCGCCGATGCTGGTTTCGCCTCCTTGACTCTCGGTCCGCGCATCCTGCGTACCGAGACCGCCCCGGTGGTCGCCCTGAGCCTGCTGCAGGATCGCTTCGGGGACCTGTAGCCACTGGTCGGCCTCGCCCCCATAATGACCGTACATCCTTCCGGAAGACTCGCATGTCCGATTATCGAGAGCGTCGCGCTGGCCATTCCCGCCGCGAGCCCATGCGCCGTGCCCGCGAGCCCCGGGTGAACATCGGCGAGGCCGCCTACCTGCCGGTGGTGACGGTCAACGAGACCGGGGCCTTCCTCGACTGGGGACATGCCCGCGATCTCCTGCTGCCCTTTGGTGAGCAGCGTTTTCGTCCCACGGTGGGCCGTCGCGTGCTGGTGATGATCCTCGAGGACGCACGCGGTCGACCTTTCGCCTCCCAGCGTCTCGACCGCTACTTGTCCGATCATGCCGAGGGCCTGGCGGCAGGCGATGCCGTGGCGCTGGTCATCGCCGATCAGACCGACCTGGGTTACAAGGCGGTGGTGGACGGCCGTTTCTGGGGACTGCTGTATCGCGATGACGTGACCCGGCCGCTGCGTCGTGGCCAGCGCCTGGAGGGTCACGTGAAGCGGGTCCGCGAAGACGGCCGCCTGGATCTGTCGCTGTTGCCGACCGGCTCGGCGCGGCTCGATGTGGTGGGCGAGGCGGTGCTCAAGGCGCTGCGCGAGAGCGGCGGGTACCTGCCGCTTGGCGACAAGAGCTCGGCCGACGAGATCAAGGCGCGACTGGGCGTCAGCAAGAATGCCTTCAAGCAGGCCATCGGCCGGCTCTACAAGCAGGGGATCGTCACCCTGGAGCCGACGGGTATCCGCCTGGTGCCTGGCAGGGATCAGGATTCTCACGGAGCCCCGTAGCGAAGCGCGCCGGGGGCAGGCCGTAAAGGAGGTCCGACGCCAGTGACGGCGTCGGTAGCGCCCAGGGATGGGTTTACAGCGCCTCCTTGAAGGCCTGCCGACGGATCAGCGCTTTGCGGTACGACTTGAGCCCGAGCGCCTTGGTGCCCTTGCCGGCCATACGGCATACTGGCCGCATTGACCCTTCACTCCGGAATCCGATTCGATGAACGATCGTCCCCTCAAGGTCGGCGTGGTGATGGACCCCATCGCCGACCTCAGCTACAAGAAGGACACCAGCCTGGCGATGCTGTGGGCCGCCCGGGATCGCGGCTGGTTGTTGCACTACATGGAACAGGAGGATCTGTTCCTGCGCGATGGCCGGGCCCATGCCCGCTGGCGTGACCTCGAGGTGTATCGCGACCCCGAACACTGGTATGCGCTGGGCGAGTCCCGAGTCGCGCCGCTCGCCGAGCTGGATGTGGTGCTGATGCGCAAGGATCCGCCGGTGGACGGCCGCTTCCTCGATGCCGTGCATCTGCTCGGCTTCGCCGAGCGTGAAGGCGTGCTGGTGGTCAACCCGACCCGCGCCCTGCTGGAATGCAACGAAAAACTGTTCGCCCAGCAGTTTCCGCAGTGCTGTGCGCCGACCCTGGTGTCCAGTCGCGACACTGAGATCCGTGCCTTCCATGCCGAGCATGGCGACGTCATCCTCAAGCCCCTGGACGGCATGGGCGGCAGCGGGATCTTCCATGTCGGCCCAGAGGGACGCAATCTCGGCGCGGTGATCGAGACGCTGACCGAGCGAGGCCATCGGCAGGCCATGGCCCAGCGCTATCTCCCGGAGATCAAGGACGGTGACACCCGCATCCTCCTGGTGGAGGGTGAACCGGTGCCCTATGGCCTGGCCAGGGTGCCAAAGGCCGGCGAGACGCGGGGCAACCTGGCAGCCGGCGGCCGGGGCGTCAGCCGCGAGCTCACCGACCGGGACCTCTGGCTGGTCGAGCAGGTGCAGCCGATGATTCGCGACAAGGGGCTGATGTTCGTCGGCCTCGACGTCATCGGCGACTACATCACCGAAATCAATGTGACCAGCCCGACCTGCGTGCGCGAGATCGACGATCAGCGCGGCACCGATATTGCTGGCTCGCTGATGGACGCTATCTCTCGGCGTCTCGCCGGGTAGAGGTGGTACAATCCTCGGGAAATACCGAACTCGACCAGGCCGTGCCGGACACCGTTCTCGATGTCGTGCCCTGTCGGCCCCTCGATGCGGGCATGGGCAAGGAGAGGACCTGTTCATCACGCGCGTCTGGCGATTCGGCGAAGGCAAACATTACGGCGTTCACAAGGTCCGCCGGGGAGTCCCATGCAAAGCTTGAAAAACCACTTCCTGATGGCGATGCCGCACCTGGAAGATCCCAATTTCGCCGGCACCCTGAGCTATCTGTGCGATTACGACGAAAAGGGCACCATGGGGGTGATCGTCAATCGGCCGCTGGAGCTGACCCTCGATGCGCTGTTCGAGCAGCTCGAGCTCGAGGGCGGCGACAGCCCGCATCGTAACGTGCCCGTCTACTATGGTGGGCCGACCCACAAGGATCGTGGCTTCATCCTGCACGAAGGGGGCAGCGAAGACTGGGATTCGAGTCTTCAGGTGGCCGATGACATCGCCCTGACCACGTCCATGGACATTCTGGAGGCCCTGGCCGCCGGTCGTGGTCCCGAACGCTTTCTGGTATGTCTCGGCTGTGCAGGCTGGGAGTCCGGTCAGCTCGAGTCCGAGCTCAAGGACAATGCCTGGCTCACCGTCGAGGGTCGGGCCGATATCCTCTTCGAGGTGGAGCCCGAGCAGCGTCTCGGCGCCAGTGCCGGCGTTCTCGGCGTCGACTTGAACCTGATGACCCGCGAGGCGGGGCACTCCTGATATGACGGGAATGGCCTGTGCTCGTCCGGCACGTTCGCCAGCCGGGCGCCACCCCGGGGGGCGGTGCCGATGAGTGGCAAGGGCCAACGCCTGATCCTGGGCTTCGACTTCGGCACCCGGCGCATCGGCGTGGCGGTGGGCAACGAGCTCACCGCCAGTGCCCGCCCCCAGGAGCCGCTGCCGGCTCGCGACGGCATCCCCGACTGGGAACGGGTGGCGCGGCTGGTCGACGAGTGGCGGCCGGACCTGTTCGTGGTCGGCCTGCCACTCAACATGGACGGCACCGAGAGCGTGATGAGCACCCGTGCTCGCAAGTTCGGCAAGCGGCTGTTCGGCCGCTTCGGCATCCCCTGCGAGATGGCCGACGAGCGTGGCTCGACCCGCGAGGCCAAGGCCATCGCCCGTGACGCCGGGCATCGCGGCAACTACCGCGACGACGGCGTCGACGGCCTGGCCGCGGTGCTGATTCTCGAAGGCTGGCTGGCCGACCAGGAAGGCCTTCCCCGCTGAAGCGGGCTTTTAGCTCTCCTGGGCCCTTTCTTCCTCGCCGCGATACTTCTCCACGAAATCCCCCACCTCGACGCAGGTGAATCTCTCGATGAAGAAGGCGAGGGTCGAGGGGCGTTGAAAGCGCTCCTCGAAACGCTCCGACTCGTTGCCTTGTCCACGCACCACGCTGGCACGGTAGCGCTCGCCCTCCCGGCGGACATTGACGGTGGCAGGGCGCGCGGCGTCGCGTTTTTCCACCACCAGCTCGCCTTGTCGCTCGAGCAGCTCACGCAATGTGCGGCCGCCCTCGATCTCGTCCGGCGAGGCCCAGAGGTCCTGGTCGCGATTGCCGTAACGGAACAGCAGCAGCGTCGGTATCGCGGTGAAGATGATGTTGGCCAGCAGCCAGGTGAGTTCGGCGCTCGAGGGGGAGGTCGTGAACATCAGCCAGATGTTTGCCGCAATGGCGACGGCGAGAAGCCCGGCGAAGGGCCGCCAGGTCCGCCAGCTCATGACCTGGCGGCCGAGGAAATAGCCCCAGAGCCCGACGACGGTCACGGTGCCGATGGCCAGTTGAACCAGCGAGAGTGGCGTGCCGCCACCCATCACGACGGCAAGGACGCCGACCGCCAGCAGCGCGGTATAGAAGATCGCCAGCAGGGTATAGGCACGTTGCAGATTCATCGGCTCGCCTCTCCTCGTCACAGGTTGTCGGTTGCATCTTTGCGGGGCGCCGCCCCTGATGGCCATCGACGGCCTCCCTGCCAGCTTAGGTGAAACTCGCCGATTGCTCCTCCCCTCGTCGACGGTCAACGTTCGGCGTCGTCAACACCGACGGTCTTCGGCACGAACCAGGGCACGTCGCGCTGGTCCTTCTCGACCAGGTCTTCCACCTGCAGCAGGGTGGCGAAGATCGCCATGCGCACCGGGATGCCGTTGTCGGTCTGGCGGAAGATCGCCAGGCGCGGGTCGCCGTTGAGGTCCACGTCCAGGTCGTTGGCGTCGGGACGGCTGTCGCGGGGCAGCGGGTGCATGACGATGGCGTGGTCATTGACGCGCTGGTCCATGAAGGCCTTGTCCACGGTGTAGTCCCGGGACAGGCTGAAGCCCTCGCTCATCTCGGCGGTGAAGCGCTCCTTCTGGATTCGCGTGGTGTAGACCATGTCCACGTCCGAGTAGTCGGCGGCCAGGCTTTCGCGGGTCTCGACCCGGTGGCCGCGAGAGGCGACCAGCTCGATCAGGTGCTGCGGCATCTCCAGGCCGGGGGGCGAGACCAGGGTGATCCGCATCGGCTCGTAGAGTGACAGCAGCTTGATCAGCGAGTGCACGGTGCGGCCGAACTTCAGGTCGCCGGTGAGCAGGACATGGGCGCCGGCCAGGCGCTTGCCGCGCCGGGCGAACTCCTTGTCGATGGTGTAGATGTCGAGCAGCGCCTGGCTGGGGTGCTCGCCGGGGCCGTCGCCGCCGTTGATCACCGGCACGTTGGTCGCGCTGGCGAATTCGGCCACCGAGCCTTGCTCCGGGTGACGCATCACGATGGCGTCGCAGTAGCCGCTCATCACCCGGCTGGTGTCGTAGAGCGATTCGCCCTTGGCCATGGAGGAGAAGGTGAAGCCGGTGGTATCACAGACGCTGCCGCCCAGCCGGCAGAAGGCCGCATGAAAACTGACCCGGGTGCGGGTGCTGGCTTCGAAGAAGAGGTTGCCGAGCACTGCGCCCTCCAGGACCCGGGTGACCTTGCGGCGCTGGGCGACCGGCTCCATGCGTGCCGCCACGCGCATCAGGTGATCGACATCGTCGCGGGACAGGGAATCGATGGAGAGAAGATGGGAACTCATGCGTGGGCCTCGGCTGGCGGTGGAGATGGCGGGCCTAGTGTAACGTCATGGCAGGGGCGCTTCACTGTCTTGGTATTCCAGCATTTCCCCGGCGAGTTCGCCGACGCGACGAATGGCGGCCTCGCGCGAGGCGGTGGGACGCTCGGCGTAATTGAGGCGCAGACAGTGGCGATACTTGCCCGAGGCGGAGAACATGGGCCCCGGTGCCACGTGCAGGCGTTCGGCGGCGAGTCGTTCATTGAGTCGGGTCGTATCGATGGTCTCGGGCAGTTCCACCCATAGCAGGAAGCCGCCCCGGGGCTGGCTGATGCGGGTGCCGGCGGGGAAGTATTCGCCGACCCAGTCGATCATGAGGTCTCGCTGGCGCTGGTAACGGCGGGTGATCTCGCGCAGGTGGCGCTGGTAATGGCCTTTTTCGATGAAGGCGGCTACGGCACGCTGGGGCTGAGTCGCCGAGGCGCCGGTGGAGACGTACTTCTCGTGCAGGGCGCGGTCACGGTAGCGCCCCGGCGCTATCCAGCCGACCCTCAGGCCGGGCATCAGGCTCTTCGACACCCCGCTGCACAGCAATACCCGCCCCTCGTCGTCGAAGGCCTTGATGGCCCTGGGCCGGGGCGTGTCGAAGGCCAGGTCGCCATAGATATCGTCCTCGATGATCGCCACGTCGTAGCGCCGGGCCAGCTCGAGCAGCTCGCGCTTGCGCGACTCGGGCATGGTATAGCCGAGCGGGTTGTTGCAGGTTGGCGTGACCTGGATGGCCCGAATCGGCCACTGGTCCAGCGCCAGCTCCAGCGCCTCGAGGCTGATGCCGCGACGCGGGTCGGTGGGAATCTCCATCACCTTGAGGCCATGGGCCTCGAGAATCTGCATGGCGCCGTAGAAGCTGGGGGAATCCACGGCGACCACGTCGCCGGGGGCGGCGAGCATGCGCAGGGCGATGGCCAGGGCTTCCTGGCAGCCGGTGGTGATGACCACGTCGTCGGGATGCAGCAGGCAGCCGGATGTCGTGGCCAGGCGTGCCACCTGCTGGCGTAGCGGTGGATGACCGGCCAGGCCATCGTAACCGAGGTCGCGAGGGTCCGGATCACGGTGCAGGCCGGAAAGCAGGCGACCGAGCGGCTTGAGGGTCGGGGCATCCAGGGCCGGTGTTCCGGCGCCCAGGCGTCGCGGCTGATCGTCGCCCGGGCCCGATCCGACCATGGCCAGCACCTGGTCCCACTGGGCGACCTCGAGCGGTCGCTGGGAGGGGCGGGACATCGTCGGCAAGTCCCGGGGCCGAGGGCGCGGCAATACATAATGGCCGGAGCGAGGGCGTGCGGCAGCGAGGCCCGCCTCCTCCAGACGTGCATAGGCACTCTGCGCGGTAGTGACACTGATGCCCTGTTCACGGCATAGCGCGCGAATCGAGGGGAGCCGGTCGCCGACCGGATAGATACCCTGGGCGATGCGCCGGGCGAGAAGGTCGGCAATGTCGTCGTAGCGTGTCGGGGCTGTCATCGTGGTACTCATCCGAAGCGGTACAGATGAGCGCAAGGCGCTCGGTACAGTCAGGCTGACAGTAAAACTGTACCCTATATAAACGATGATACTGAATCTGTATCGGTCGCGGCGTCGAGCCTAACCTGTCGGAACCTTCCCGAAGGACTGCGACAGGAGGCCGGCCATGATGCGTGATCATTGGGTTAACTGGAGACTGGTCTGGCGTCGCCAGCGGCAGCGCCATCATACTCGCCGTCGGCTGCGTGATCTCGATGCACGGCTGCTCGACGATGTCGGGATCAGTGCGGCTCGAGCCGAACGTGAAGCTCGCAAGCCGTTCTGGCGACGTTGAGCATCGGCAGTGTCAGGCCATGGCCTCTATGCTGGAAAGTCCGGGCCGAGGTCGTGGCCTGAGGGAAACACGACAATTCGATACAGGAGGTTCCATGCCCAGTCCACTCTCACGCTACTACCTGCTGGACGTGTTCACCGATACGCCGCTGGCGGGCAATCCGCTGGCCGTGTTCCTCGATGCCGAGGGCATGGAGGCGTCGCACATGCAGGCGATCGCCAACGAGCTCAATCTGGCGGAAACGGTCTTCGTGGGGGCGCGACAGGCAGAGAACGATTTCCCGGTGCGCATCTTCACGCCGAGCCGCGAACTGCCGTTCGCCGGCCACCCGACCATCGGTACGGCGCACCTGCTGGCCGCCCAGGGGCTGGTGGACGCAACGCGACCGCTGACGCTGAGGGCCCCGGTGGGGCCGCTGGACGTCCGCTTCGAGGGAGAGGAAGCGCGTTTCACTACCGCTGTGCCGGTCGAGGTCGGCACGAGCTCACTGGGGCGCACTGCCGCGGCCACACTGCTCGGCCTCGAGCCCTCGGAGATCGTCGGCGACCCGGTCCAGGCCTCCTGCGGGCTGCCGTTCCACCTCATTCCCCTGGATAGCGAAGCCTCGCTGGCGAAGGTGGCGCCGGACGTCGGGCAATGGACGCTGCATGTCTCGCCCAGCGGGGTCGACCAGGTCTACCTGTATGTGGAGAACGGCGAGTCGCTGTCGACCCGTACCTTCAGTCGTGAGTTCACGGGGTTACGCGAGGACCCTGCCACCGGCAGCGCGGCATCGGCGCTGGCCGGCTACCTGGGGACCCGGGATCGGCTCGACGATCGCCAGTGGCGCATTCGCCAGGGAGTGGACATGGGGCGCCCCAGCGAGATCATCGCCCGGGCCCGGCGCGACGGCGACCAGGTACGGGTCGAGGTCGCCGGTCAGGCCTGTCTCGTCGGTGAAGGCGCCTTTTACCCCCGGGACTGAGGGAAACACTGCACAAATGCCTGCGCGGGCAAATCACTGCGTTGCGCGGTGCTCGGAATCCTCACCTATACCCCATAGGCTCCGGTTCCTGTGCTCCGTGCGCCTTGCGATTCGCTCCGCTCGTCGATTTGTTCAGCGCTTCCTGAGTCGGCGTTACCCTCATCTCGCCGGCGAGAGACGGGCATCGGCCTGCCGCGAGGCAGGCCGGGCCAGGCACCAGAAGCTGGTCATCGAGAGGATGCCGGCCAGGCCGATAGTCAGGGCCATGGCATGGGAGGTGCCGTCATGGAACTGGCCGACCAGGGTGCCGATCAGCGCCGCCACGGTCATCTGCAGGAAACCGAACAGCGAGGAGGCCGACCCGGCGCATTGCGGGTTGGGCGCGAGGGCTCCCGCCATGCTCTGGGGCATCAGGATGCCGAAGCCGACGAGGAACAGGATGTGCGGGCCGATGACCGCCCAGGCGGCGTAGACGCCGGCGAACGCCAGGCCGGCCATGGTCGTGCCGGCCAGGGCGCACAGCAGGGTGGCGTATTGCAGCAGCCGGTCGCGCCCCAGTCGATGACTGTAGCGGCCGCTGAGCAATGAACCGACGAAGAACCCCGCGACGATCAGCATGAAACCGATGCCGTACTCGAAGGGCGTCAATCCCATGAAGTCGATCAGCACGAAGGACGAGCCGGAGAGAAAGGCGAACAGGCCGGCAAAGCCGGTGGCATTGGTCAGGGTATAGCCGAGGAAGGTGCGCTGGGTCAGCAGCATGCGGAAATTGGCCAGAATCACACTGGGCTGTATCGACTGGCGTCGCTCGACGGGCAGCGGCTCGGGCATCGCGAATGTCAGCAACAGCAGCATCGCCACGGCGTAAAGGGCCAACAGCGTGAAGATGGCCTGCCAGCCGAAGAACAACAGCAGGCCGGCGCCGATGACCGGCGCCAGTGCCGGTGCCAGCGCCATGGTACTGGCCATGTAGGAGAGCACCCGCCCGGCCTCGACAGGACCGAAGATGTCGCGTACCGCGGCGCGGGCCAGTACCGGCCCGGCGGCGCCGCCAAAAGCCTGCAGGAAACGGCCGACGAGCAGCGTTTCCACATTGCTGGCCAGCATGCAAAGCAGGCTGGCGCACAGGAACAGGCCGAACCCCGCGATCATCACCGGCCGACGCCCGAAACGGTCGGAGATGGGACCGCAGAACAGCTGGGCCAGGGCGAAGCCGGCCATGTAGAGGCTCAGGGTCAGCTGGATCTCGTCGGGTCCGGTCGACAGCGATGCGGCCATGCTGGGCATGGCGGGCAGGTACATGTCGGTGGCCAGGGGGCCAAGGGCGGTCAAGGTGGCCAGTAGCACTACGGTCGCGGTCGAGGTCAGCCTCAGCACGTGCTGCTCCATGGATGAGTGAGGGTCGTCAGGGACGCGACAGGCGGGCACGGTCTGTGCCGTGCCCGCCTGTTGTCTGCGGCGCCTGATGGATCGAGCTGTTCCAGACTCGTCAGCGTGATCGCCTGGGCATGGCGGTGGCGACGAGATTATTTAGACCGCTCATTATAACTCAGTTTGCATCTGGCTGCTCGCCGGGGGCGGCGAGCCGGAAGGCGTCCAGCGTGCGGGCGTTCTCGGTGATGCGTCGGATTCGCGGGTAGGCCGAGAGGTCGCATTCGAAGCGCTCGGCGTTGAAGACCTGAGGCACCAGGCAGACGTCGGCCAGGGTCGGCGCGTCGCCGTGGCAGAAGTCGCCGCTGCCGGCCTCCCGGCTGAGCATGGCCTCCAGGGCGGAGAAGCCCTGGTGGATCCAGTGGCGGTACCAGGTCTGCTTGGCGTCGTCATCGACCCCGAGCTCATTCACCAGATACTTGAGCACTCGCAGGTTGTCCAGCGGATGGATCTCGCAGGCCACTACCTGGGACAGCGCCCGGACCCGGGCTCGATCGGCGGGATGCTCGGGCAGCAGCGCCGGCTCGGGGTGGCGTTCTTCCAGATACTCGCAGATCGCCAGCGACTGGGTCAGTCGCAGCCCGTCGTCGGTCTCCAGCACCGGTACCAGGCCCTGGGGATTATGGGCGAGAAAGGCGTCGTCTCGCTGCTCGCCCTTGACCAGGTTGATCGGGGCCTGGTCATAGGCCAGGTTCTTCAGGTTCAGCGCGATGCGTACCCGGTAGGCGGCCGACGAACGGAAATAGCCGTAGAGTGTCGTCATTTGCCTGCCTCCTCGAGATTCAGTGTGGCTGATATTTCACGACCTGTTGGTCGATGGCGCCGAAGATGCTCTGGCCGTCGCGGTCGAACATCTCGATGCGCACCCGGTCGCCGAAGCGCATGAAGGGGGTCTTGCTGTCGCCGTGGAGGATCTTCTCGACCATGCGAACCTCGGCCAGACAACTGTAGCCCACTCCGCCGTCCGTGACTGGCTTGCCGGGGCCGCCATCGGCGTCCGGGTTGGAGACGGTGCCCGAACCGATCACCGCGCCGGCGCCCAGGTAGCGGGTGCGGGCGGCATGGGCGACCAGTTCGGGAAAGCCGAAGATCATGTCGGGGCCGGCTTCGGGCTCACCGAACTTGTCGCCGTTGAGGTGCACGGTGAGCGGCAAGTGGACGCGGCCGTCCCGCCAGGCGTCGCCCAGTTCGTCCGGTGTCACGCAGATCGGCGAGAAGCTGGAGGCCGGCTTGGCCTGGAAGAAGCCGAAGCCCTTGGCCAGCTCGCCGGGAATCAGGCCGCGCAGGCTGACGTCGTTGACCAGCATCACGAGCTTGATGTGGTCGGCGGCGGCCTCGGTGTCGACGCCCATGGGAACGTCATCGGTGATGACCGCGATCTCGCCCTCGAAATCGATGCCGTGCTCCTCGCTGACGGCCTCGATGTCCTCGGTGGGGGCGATGAAACTGTCGCCGCCGCCCTGGTACATCAGGGGATCGGTCCAGAAGGTTTCCGGCATTTCGGCGCCCCGTGCCTGGCGCACCAACTGGACGTGGTTGAGATAGGCCGAGCCATCGGCCCAGTGGTAGGTGCGCGGCAAGGGAGAATGCAGGGCGGTCTGATCGAGATCGAAGGCGCCTTCGGCCTGGCCGTCGTTGAGCTGGGCATAGCGCTGCTCGAGGCGAGGCGCCAGCTTGTTCCAGTTCTCGATGACCGCCTGCAGGGTCGGCGCGATATCGGTGGCACGTACGGCGCGGGTCAGGTCGCGCGAGACCACGATCAGTTCGCCGTCGCGGCCCTGGTTGAGAGAAGCGAGTTTCATGTTTGGCGTCCTGTTTGGTGTTGGAGGTGAATGGGATTGGGTATTAAGCGTTGCGGCGGACTATAGAGCCGCTGACAAAACGTTCGGTAAGTGGAAGTGCCGGGGGCAAGGCGAAGCGAGGGTCTTTTGCCATGGGCGAGGCGGAAGGAGAAGCACATCCAGTGGATGCGTTTCCCGCCGAGCGGGTTGGCCACGGATGGCCAACCCAGGCCCTGCAAGCGGCGCAGGATGCTTTAGCGCCGCAGGGCAAAAGTAGCGCCCATGGATGGGTTTACAGCGCCCTCGCGGAGGCTTGCCGCCGGACACTCTGACGGTGAAGAGCGTCTCATATGAGCACCTCGGCCGCGGCTTCAACGATCTCTGAATAAACGCCGTCATGGAGAGATGTCCGCTCAACGAGATGTCGAGTCGAAGTGGCGTCGCAGCGTCGACCACACATCCACGTAGTCGCGTTGGCGGAAGTCGGCGGCCAGCGCGGCCTCGGTGGGGTGGAAGACGTAACGGCTCTCGAACATGAACGCCAAGGTGTTCCCGAGGTATTGCGGTGTCAATTCTGCCGTCGAGGCCTTCTCGAAGGTGTCGGCATCCGGGCCATGGGGCGACATGCAGTTGTGCAGGCTGGCGCCACCGGGCCGGAAGCCTTCGGCCTTGGCGTCGTAGGTGCCATGGATCAGCCCCATGAATTCGCTCATCAGGTTGCGGTGGAACCAGGGTGGCCGGAAGGTATGCTCGGCGACCATCCAGCGTGGCGGGAAGATGACGAAATCGATATTGGCCATCCCCGGGGTGTCCGATGGCGAGGTCAGCACCGTGAAGATCGAGGGGTCGGGGTGGTCGAAGCTCACCGTGTTGATGGTATTGAAACACGACAGGTCGTACTTGCAGGGCGCGTAGTTGCCGTGCCAGGCCACCACGTCCAGGGGGGAGTGATCCAGGCGGGTGACCCAGAAGCGACCGGAAAACTTGGCGACCAGCTCGATGTCGCCCTCGATATCCTCATAGGCGGCCACGGGGCTTTCGAAGTCCCGCGGGTTGGCCAGGCCGTTGGCGCCGATGGGGCCCAGGCCCGGAAGTTCCAGGGGCATGCCGTAGTTCTCGCAGATATAGCCGCGAGCGGCGTCGCTGCCGTCGGCGAGGCGGACCTGGAACTTGATGCCACGGGGAATCACGGCGATCTCGCCGCCGGTGACGTCGAGTTCGCCCATCTCGGTCCGCAGCCGCAGGCCGCCATGCTGCGGGACGATCAGGAGTTCGCCGTCGGCGTCGTAGAAGAAGCGCTCGGTCATGTCGCGGTTGAAGGCGTAGACATGCACGCCACAGCCGGTCTGGGCATCGGCGTTGCCGTTGACGGCCACGCTCAGCAGCCCATCGATGAAGTCGGTGGGGGCCTCGGGCAGCGGGGCGGGGTCCCAGCGCATCTGATTGGGGTCGGCGGCGGGGTCGTCCAGCGGTGAGGTCGCCACCTTCTCCACGTTCAAGGGCTCGTAGGCACTCTGTACCACCGAGGGGCGGATGCGATATAGCCAACTGCGCAGATTGTGAGAGCGCGGTGCGGTGAACGCCGAGCCGGAGAGCTGCTCGGCATAGAGGCCGTAGGGGCAGCGCTGTGGTGAGTTCTGCCCTTCGGGCAGCGCGCCCGGGAGGGCCTCGGTGGCGAAGTGATTGCGAAAGCCACGCTGATAGTCGAGCGATGTTGTCATTCTGGGCGACCTCTCGGCATATGGTTTCAAATGAAACTATATAGTGAATGCTAGCCCTGTATGGTTTCATGTGCAACTATTCAGCACGCGCTATCCGAACATCTGCCTGAACAACGCGCCCGGGTGACTCATGACTGCCGAAACGCCGCCGACGGATTTCGATCTCGACCACTTCCTGCCCTATCGGCTGGACCGCCTGGCGGATCGCGTCAGCGAGGCCCTGGCCCACCTCTATGAAGCCCATTACGACCTGAATGTGGCGCAATGGCGGGTGTTGGCCTGGTTGCATCACCGGCACGAGCTGACCGCCAAGCAGATCTGTGCGTCGACCCGCATGGACAAGGCTCGGGTGTCACGGGCCGTTCAGGTGCTCGAAGGGCGTGATCTGATCGTTCGCCGCCCGTCGCCTCGGGATCAGCGCTTGCACGAACTGCGACTGACCGAGGCCGGACAGGCACTGATGGTCGAGCTGGTCCCGCAGGTCAGGGCGTGGGAAGCGGAGCTGGTGGCGCCGTTGACGACGGACGAATACCGCCGGCTGCTCGACATGATGGGAAGGCTCGAGCGACGGCTTCAGGAGGGCGAGTAGCCGGCGCTCCGAGAGAGGGCGGTCAGGCCGGCACTTCGTCCGGGGCGGGCACGCGGCCGCCGAGTCGGGCGGTGATGTCGCTGGCGGCGTCGCGGACCAGCTCGCCGAGTTCCAGCAACCGGGGCTCGGGAATGCGGGCGACCGGGCCGGAAACGGAGATGGCGGCCAGCGGGGTGCCGTGCTCGTCATGGATGCAGGCGGCCACGCAGTGCAGGCCGACGGCATGCTCCTCGCGATCGCAGGCATAGCCTCGCTCGCGGATTTCGGCCATGCTCTCGCGCAGGGCGACCGGGTCGTGCAGGGTGTTGTTGGTGACCCGTGCCAGCCCGCGTTCGTCGAGAATGCGCTCGAACTCGTCGTCCGGCAGCCAGGCCATCAACGCCTTGCCGACACCGGAGGCGTGCAGGGGCGCGCGGGACCCGAGTCGCGTGATCATGCGCATCATCTGCGGTGACTCGCTCTGGGCGAGAAAGACCGCCGTGCTGCCATCACGTACACCGAGGTTGGCGGTTTCGCCGGTCTGGGTGGTCAGTCGGCGGAGGAAGGGCCGGCTGGTGCCGACGAAGTCCCTTGCCTCGAGGAAGCTGTTGCCGATGCGGAAGGTCTTGACGTCGATCTTCCATACCCCGAGCTCGTTGTCCTGAGTGACATAGCCCTGGCTCTGGAGAGCCTGCAGCAGCCGGTGGGTCGTCGAGGGGGCGAGTTCCGACTGCTCGGCGATCTCGGACAGGGCCAGGCCGCCGGGGCTGCCTGCCAGACGTTCGAGCAGACTGAGCCCGCGCACCAGCGACTGGCTATGCCCGCCGCTGCTCTTGCCGGTTGCCGGCCGTCCCGCTGTTCTACGCCTGCCTTCGCTCACCTCTCGTCTCCCGCGTCACTGCTGTTGTTGAGGGAAACACTACTTAAATGCCTGCGCATGCAAATCGCTTTGTTGCACGGTGCTCGAAAGCTCGCCTAACCCCTCGTTATGTCTCGCTTTCTGTGCTCCGCGCGCCTTGCGCTTCACTATGCTCGGCTATTTATTCAGCGTTTCCTGAGTCGTCAGCATACCGTGTCGTTGTCGTTCTGTCTTGCTTTCGGAAATGGTTTCCAGACTCATCTTTGGTGGTAGACGCACTCGCCAGGCCTTTCGGTTGACGTATCATCGAGCGTTCGCGTCGTTATCGGGGGAGAGTGGCGATGCCAGAACAAGATCAAGAACATCGAGAGGACGAGCTGACCGGGTTGCTGGCACGGGCCGCCGTGCTGGTGATCGACGACGAGCCGGGCATGCGCAACTTCCTGGTGAAGACGCTGCGTCTGTATTGCCGCGAGGTCGTCGAGGCCGAGGATGTCGACCAGGCCGAGGCCCGGATGCACCAGGCGAGCTTCGATGTGGTGCTGCTCGACAACGTCATGCCCGGGCGCAACGGTATCGAGTGGCTTGCCGAGCGGCACCGTCAGGGTGCC
The DNA here is from genome assembly GCF_029081005.1 of Halomonas elongata. Classification (GTDB taxonomy): domain Bacteria; phylum Pseudomonadota; class Gammaproteobacteria; order Pseudomonadales; family Halomonadaceae; genus Halomonas; species Halomonas elongata_B. Next base: position 105,397 of record NZ_JAJQTQ010000015.1, read on the forward strand.
ATCGCCGACACCATCGTGGTCACGGCCTATGCCGACCTGGATACCGCCATCGAGGCAATGCGTGCCGGTGCCCGTGACTTCATCCTCAAGCCGGTGCGTTCTAATCAGGTGTTGAATGCCGTGCGTCGCTGCATCGAGCTGGGCCAGCTCAAGCGGGAGAACACCTTGCTGCGCCACGAGTTGCAGAGCACGGATATCTGGCGGCGGCGTCGCAGCGAGCTCATCGGCGATTCCGAGGAAATCGAGGAGGTGCGCCGAACCCTGGGACGAGTGGTCAACATGCCGACGCCGATCCTGGTCTGCGGCGAGTCCGGCACCGGCAAGGAGGTGGCCGCGCGACACCTGCATGCTGCCTCGGAACGTGCGTCGTATCCCTTCGTGGCGGTGAACTGCGCGGCGATCCCCGCCGATATGCTGGAGATCGAGCTGTTCGGCCATACGCGCAACGCCTTCGCCGGTGTCGAGGGGCATCGCGAGGGCCTGCTGGTTTCTGCCCAAGGCGGCACGGTCTTTCTCGACGAGATCGGGGAGCTATCGGCCGCCGCGCAGCTGGCGCTGACGCGGGTGCTTGAGGATCGCACCGTGCGGCCGGTGGGAGGCGAGCAGGAGGTGCCGCTGGACCTGCGCTTCGTGTGTGCGACTTCCAAGGATCTGGCCCGTGAGGTCGCCGCGGGACGCTTCCGGGAAGACCTCTACTTTCGGGTCAATGTCATCGAGATCAAGATGCCGCCGTTGCGGCGCCGTGGCGCGGATACCCTGGCGCTGGCCGAGCTTTTCATGTCCGAGATCGCCCGTCATCTGGGGTTGGCGCGGCTGGAAATCGATACTACCACCCGGGCGGCCATCCTGCGTCATCGCTGGCCGGGCAATATCCGCGAACTACTGAACTTCATCGAGCGCTCGCTGATCTTCGGTCATTTTCCGCTCGAGACGCTGGCGCCATTGCCCGAGACCGAGATCGAGACGCTGGAGGTCGTCGAACGGCGCCAGATTCTCGATGCCCTGGAGGCGACCCATGGCAACCGCGCCGAGGCCGCCCGGCGGCTGGGGGTGTCGCGCAAGACCGTGGATCGCAAGTGTGCCGCCTGGGGCCTCTGACATGAAGCGTGTGATGCCGTCCTGGGCGCGGTCGGTGCGGGTGCGCCTGCTGGTCATCGCTCTGCTGCCGATGCTGGTGCTGTTGCCGCTGCTGCTGGGCATGGCCGTGTTGCGCTGGTCCGGCAAGGTGGATGACCTGCTGACGGTGAAGGTCAATGGTGACCTGACCATTGCCCACCAGTACATGGCACGCCTCCGCGAGGATTCGGGGGACCGCATCGAGGCGCTGGGCGCGTCCGTTGCCTTTGCCGAGGGCATGGCGCAATCCGGCGCGGCGTCGGATTTCCTCGAGCGCCGCCGCCGCGCGCTCGGGCTCGACTTCCTGTACGTGGTCACGCGTCGCGGGCGCATCATTTCATCCGATACGCCTTCCATGTCGGGTTATGCGGCTCGTGACTGGCCGGTGGTGCGGGCGGCGCTTGAGGGTACCACGCGCAGCGCGGTCGATGTCTTCAACCATGAGCAACTGACGGGGCTGTCGCCATCCCTGGCCGAGCGGGCGAGGGTGCCGATCGTCCCGACCCGGGCGGCGGTGCCTACCTCCCGTCGCGTGGTAAAGAACGGCATGATGCTGCACGCGGCGGCGCCGGTCAGGCTGCCGAGCGGTCAACGTGCGGCCCTGGTCGGCGGGCGCCTGCTCAACCGCAATCTCGACTTTATCGATACCATCAACGACCTGGTCTATCGCGATCGCAGCCTGCCCGAGGGCAGTCAGGGCACGGCCACCCTGTTTCTCGATGATGTCCGGGTGTCGACCAATGTGCGCCTGTTCGAGGGCGAGCGCGCGCTGGGCACTCGGGTCTCGGCCGAGGTCCGGTCGCAGGTGCTGGAGCGAGGCGAGGTCTGGCTCGATCGCGCCTTCGTGGTCAACGACTGGTACATCTCCGCCTACGAGCCCATCGTCGACAGTCGCGGCGAGCGGGTCGGCATGCTCTATGTCGGTTTCCTCGAGGCGCCGTTTCGCGAGGCGCGGATCACCAGCATCATTCTCATCGCGGTGATCTTCCTGGCGATCACCGCCATTTCGGTGCCGATCTTCCTGCGTTGGGCACGGCGCATCTTTCGGCCGCTGGAGCGCATGAACGAGACGATCGGGCGCGTCGAGGCGGGAGACCTCGGGGCACGCATCGGGTCGGGCGGCGGTCGTGGCGAGATCAGCCGGGTGGCCCGCCACCTCGATGACCTGCTCGACCAGGTCCAGGAGCGGGATCGTCGCCTGCGTGGCTGGGCGAGTGAACTGAACGCCAAGGTCGAGGAGCGCACCCGTGATCTCCAGGAGGCCAATCGACGCCTGGAACGCACCACCGAGCAGCTGGTGATGTCGGAGAAACTTGCCGCGGTCGGCGAAATTACCGCCGGCGTCGCCCACGAGATCAACAACCCCGTGGCGGTCATCCAGGGCAATCTGGATGTCGCCCGCCAGACGCTTGGCGCGCGGGCCGATGAGGTCACCACCGAGTTCGACCTGATCGACGATCAGGTGCACCGCATTTCGGCGATTATCGCCAAGCTGTTGCAGTTCGCCCGTCCCGGCGAGTTTTCGGGCTCGGCCAATCGCCTGATTCCCGCCGAAGTGATCGATGACTGCCTGGTACTGACTCGCCACCTGTCGAGCAAGGCCGAAATCACCGTCGAACGGGATGACCGCAGCACGGCGGCCATCCTGGTGGAGCGAACCGAGCTGCAGCAGGTCATCATCAACCTGGTGGTGAACGCCATTCATGCCATGCCCGAGGGCGGGACCCTGTCCCTGGAGACTGAGGATCGCGTCGTCGAGGGGGTGCCGGGGGTCGCGATCATCGTCATGGATACCGGGCGCGGGATGGCGCCCGAGGTGCTCAAGCGGATCTTCGATCCCTTCTTCACCACCAAGCGCTCCCAGGGCACGGGGCTCGGGCTCTCGATCAGTCAGACGCTCATGGCCCGCGCCGGGGGCTGGATCGATGCGGTGAGCGAGCAGGGTGCCGGAAGTCGATTTGCCGTCTGGGTGCCGTCTTGCCCCTAAGAAAACACTGCACAAATGCCTGCGCGGGCAAATCGCTGCGCTATAGCCGCCATCCATGGCGGCTACCCTGCGGGCCCGTCGAAAGACGGTTCAAATTCGCTCCCGGCGAATTTGTGCGCGGTGCTCGGAATCCTCACCTATACCCCATAGGCTCCGGT
>NZ_JAJQTQ010000160.1 GCF_029081005.1 Halomonas elongata
GCGACCGAAGTGGTCGCGGTCACCGTCGGTCCCAAGGCCGCCCAGGAGCAGTTGCGCACGGCCCTGGCGCTGGGCGCCGACCGGGCCGTTCACGTGCAGACCGACGAGCGCGTCGAGTCGCTGGGGGCGGCCAAGGTGCTGGCCAGGGTGGTCGAGGAAGAGCAGCCGGGCCTGGTGATCCTCGGCAAGCAGGCCATCGACAGCGACAACAACCAGACCGGTCAGATGCTCGCCGCCCT
>NZ_JAJQTQ010000161.1 GCF_029081005.1 Halomonas elongata
CTCGACCGCTTCGATCTCGAGGTCACCGATGTGGCCGGCGAGTCCAGCGAAGACACGCTGGATATCCGTATCGAGGACACCGAGCCGAGCGCCGACGACGACAGCGCGGCTATCGGCGAGGACGCCACCTCCCCGGCGACCGGCAATGTGCTGGACAACGACACCGAGAGTGCCGATACGCCCAGCGGTGTGGTCTTTACCGATACCGGCGCGAGCTACGGCAGCTTTGTCGA
>NZ_JAJQTQ010000162.1 GCF_029081005.1 Halomonas elongata
GCGTCCAGCTTTACCCTCAAGGCCCTGGATGGCCTGCAGGATACGGGTGCCGTGACCCTGGATTACACCGACGAGAACGGTGATCCGGCCACGCTCGAGCTGAGCAAGGCCGAGGTGGAAGCGCTGGGCAGCGATTCGCAAACCCTCTCTACGCAGTACGGCGAGCTGACCCTCAACGGCTACAGCCAGGCCGATGACGGCACCATCACCCTCGACTACAGCTATGAGCT
>NZ_JAJQTQ010000163.1 GCF_029081005.1 Halomonas elongata
CGGCACCCGTATCCTGCAGGCCATCCAGGGCCTTGAGGGTAAAGCTGGACGCAACTCGGATGTCGTCGGCGTTCGGGTTGGAACCGTCCGCCAGACCACTTTCGAACACGACTTGGTCGCCGATATTGCTGTCGGGGGTGGTGCTGTCATGGTCGTTGGGCACATCGACGGTCACGCCATCGTCGCTGCCGTCGATGGTGATGGTCAGGGTGGCGTCGTCAGCATCGGT
>NZ_JAJQTQ010000164.1 GCF_029081005.1 Halomonas elongata
AGCGATGCCGATGACGCCACCCTGACCATCACCATCGATGGCAGCGACGACGGCGTGACCGTCGATGTGCCGAACGAGCATGGCAGCACCGAGCCGGATGGCAACATCAATGACCAGGTGGTGTTCGAGAGCGGCCTGGCGGACGGTTCCACCCCGAACGCCGACGACATCCGAGTTGCGTCCAGCTTTACCCTCAAGGCCCTGGATGGCCTGCAGGATACGGGTGCCG
>NZ_JAJQTQ010000165.1 GCF_029081005.1 Halomonas elongata
ACGCTGACGGTGACCATCAATGGCGCCACCGACGGTCCGCCGACGGTGGATATCGACGATAACGCGCCGAACGCCGAAGGTGCCGATCACAGCGTGGTCGAGGCCACCGGCAATACCATCAGCGGCAGCGCCACGGTGAGCGCTGAGGCGGGTATCGACAGCGTGACCGTCAATGGTCAGGACATCACCGATGCCAGCAACAATCCGGTGACCCTGCAGGG
>NZ_JAJQTQ010000166.1 GCF_029081005.1 Halomonas elongata
ACACCAGCGCGAGCTACGGCAGCTTTGTCGATAACGGCGACGGCAGCTGGTCCTACCAGGTCGATACCACCAACGGCACCGTCCAGGCGCTGGATGATGGCGAGTTCCTGACGGAAACCTTCGAGTACACCCTGACCGATGCCGATGGTGATACCAGCACGGCGACGCTGACGGTGACCATCAATGGCGCCACCGATGGCCCGCCGAC
>NZ_JAJQTQ010000167.1 GCF_029081005.1 Halomonas elongata
CTGCAGGGTGACGAAGGCACGCTGACCATCACCGGCTATGATGCCGCCACGGGTGAGATCACCTACGACTACACCGAAGATGGCGACGCCGAGGACCATAGCGGTGGCGAGATCCTCGACCAGTTCACGTTGGGCGTGACCGACCTGGCCGGCGAATCCACCACGGATAGCCTGGATATCCGTATCGAGGATACGGAACCCGCGGCC
>NZ_JAJQTQ010000168.1 GCF_029081005.1 Halomonas elongata
CTGGTGATCGAGGGCGAGTACGGCACCCTGACGCTTAATGCCGATGGCAGCTATACCTACGCGCTGGACAATACCAACCTGGAGGTTCAGGGACTGAGCGAGGGCGACACGCTGGAGGAAGCGTTCACTTATACGCTGACCGATGGCGATAGCGATGCCGATGACGCCACCCTGACCATCACCATCGATGGCAGCGACGACGGCGT
>NZ_JAJQTQ010000169.1 GCF_029081005.1 Halomonas elongata
TCGTTGTCCGGCGTATTGACACTTTCCACCGCGGTGACCGTGGCACCATCGGCGCCCTCGGTATCGGCGACATCGCCATCGGACGCACCACTGTCACCCAGCACATTGCCGCTGGTCTCGACGGTGCTGGCGGTGTCGTCGCCTTCGGTGACGCTATTGGCGTCGTCCTCGGCCGTCGGCGCATCATCGACGATCTTGAT
>NZ_JAJQTQ010000016.1 GCF_029081005.1 Halomonas elongata
CTTCGAGCTTCGAGCTTCGAGCTTCGAGCTTCGAGCTTCGAGCTTCGAGCTTCGAGCTTCGAGCTTCGAGCTTCGAGTAGCCCCTAAGGGGCTGGGGCGGCGGCACCGAGAAACCGCTCCTGCCAGTAGTCCAGCCCCAGCGTCGTGGTGGTGACGCGCCGCCCTCGGCCGGGAGCATGGATCATCTGGTCATGACCCAGGTAGATCCCCACATGGCTGGCATCGCCGCCTCCGGCGGTGTCGAAGAACAGCAGGTCTCCCGGGCGTGCCTCGTCGATCGGCGGCAGGGCCTCGAACTGTTGACGTGAGGTGCGTGGCACCTTGATGCCCGCCCGGGCGTAGGCAAGTTGTACCAGACCCGAACAGTCCAGCCCGCTCGGGGTATCGCCGCCGAAGCGGTAGGGCGTGCCGAGCGCCTGACGCGCCTCGGCGAGGATCATGGCGCGGTTCATGGAGAGGTTGCCGCCATCGCGGGTGGCCAGGTCGGGGCCGGCGCAACCCGCCAGCCACGAGAGCCACAGCACTGCCAGCAGCCATCTCGGCAAGAAGATCGCAAGGTGGCGGATGGCGTGTGATGGCATGCGCGGGGCTCCATGGCTGTGAGGTTCCGTCTCCCTCGCATAGCCTAGGCGCTGATGTCGACGCTGGCGAGCATCAGCGAAAGGCGATGCGCGTGCCATGGGTCAAGCGTTCCTCGGGCGTGATGGCGTGTCCCGGAACGCCGATCATCTCGTCGCCGCACTGGTCATCCCAGGTCAGTACACCGTGGGTCAGCCCCAGTTCACCGAGGCGCTCGCGGAGCTCGCCGGTACCCAGGTAGGTGCAGGTATGCCCGGCCTTGTCGGTCAGGGTGGATACGCCGTTGGCATGATGGAAGCGCACCGTGTAGATGCCATCCTGGGACTCGACCTCGACGATGGGCGAGAACCCGTGGGCCAGGGCGTGGGAGAGCTGCTTGTAGGTGATGCGATCACCTGGAGAAAGGTCGGTGGCGGCCATGATGAGCCCCCTTCGCGTGGTGGTGTCGTCTCTCAATGTAGAATCCCGCCGGGGTCGTCGCCATCCCGCCGGCGGGGTGGAAATTCCGGTGCTTCGCCCCCATTCAGGCAGCACTACCCCACACGACGCGAAAAGGAGAGGGCCATGAGCTTTGAGGGTGAGCAGTATCCCGGCGTGAAGGCACCGGCCGCCGAGACCGATGGCTTCCGCCTGAATCACACCATGTTGCGGATCAAGGATCCGCAGACGGCGCTGGACTTCTATTCGCGTGTCTTCGGCATGCGGGTACTGCGCAGGCTGGATTTCGAAGAGATGCAGTTTTCTCTGTACTTCCTGGCCAAGCTCGAAAAAGGCGATGAGGTGCCGGAGGACAAGGCGCAACGCAGCGTCTGGACCTTCAGCCAGAAGGGGCTGCTGGAGCTGACCCACAACTGGGGGACCGAGGAAAAGGCGGACTTCGCCTATCACGACGGCAACGCCGAGCCCCAGGGTTTCGGGCACATCTGCTTCTCGGTGCCGGACCTGGACGCCGCCGAGGCCTGGTTCGATGCCAATGAGGTCGAGTTCATCAAGCGTGCCGCCCAGGGCAAGATGCCGGATGTGGTCTTCGTCAAGGACGTGGACGGCTACTGGATCGAAGTGGTCGAGGCCGCGCGGATGGCCGACAAGGGCGACTAGCGTCGCCAGTGTCGAGCTACGAGCTACGAGCTACGAGCTACGAGACAAGCCCCCGACACAAAGCGTAGAGGCCGCCCCCTTGGGGCGGCCTCTGTCATCGTGTGCTGATTCGGTGTGTGTTGATTCGGTGTCTGGGCGATCAATCGAAGATGCGCTCGAACTCTTCCGAGAAATCCTGGCTGGAGGGAGATATCTGGAGCCAATCGATGCTCAAGGCAAGGAGACGTCGGGCTGTATGAAAGAGTATATGGGATAGCTCATGCAGCAAGTTGAAATGCTCGGCAATCTCTGAGTAGTTGGTGGCATACTCATGCGCGGCCATGTTGCGGATGGCGTGACAGCGTTGCCAGTCGGCCGTGGAGTCGATGACCCCTTGTTTTTCGAAAAAGGCGAGTACTTTTAAGAAGTTATCACTTGGCTATCCCACAAGAAGAGCGCTATGTCGCATGGCGGAGGCCAGGGAATCCTGTAATTTGGCGAATCGCTCGTTGATGGCGGCGAGTGTCTCGAAGAGATCAATATCCTTCTTGTGTGCTTCGAGCCATGCGGCTTCGAGGGGCCAGGCTACCCGGGCCTCGGATTGGTGCAGGAACCAGGCACAACGCTGAATGGCTTCCAGGAGCTGTGCCAGATGGTGTTGTTGCCTATCGAGAATATCCTGGCTCATGCGGCATCCTCGAGCTTGATCGATCGGGCCTGGTACAGGGTGATGGCTTGAAAGGGCGTCGGCTCATCCCCTTGTGTATAAGTCAGAATATCCACAGGGAGTTGCAGGCTGGCCTCCAGGGCCTGCTTCAGTTCGGCACGTGCCAGAAGCGGGATGGGCGTGCTGGAAACCAGCAGCAGGTCCAGGTCGCCACCTCGCCGAGTCTCATCGAGGCGGGAACCAAAGAGTCGAATATCCACGTCACTACCCACCAGATGTCTGGCAATGTCGAGGATACGATGACGTTGCTGGTGGCTAAGGCGCACGAGAATGCTCCGGAAAAGAATGACTCATGAGAAGTCTAGCACTCTGCCGGATATCGCCGACACCTGGCGCCGGCTTGCCCATGGGCCGCTCCCTTGGGGCGGCCTCTGTCATCGTGTGCTGATTCGGTGTCTGGGCGTGGTGAGGATCAAGTGAAGGCGTAGAGATCCATGGTCAGCACGCCGTGTTCCACGCTGTGGTGTCGTCGCTCGGCGCGCCCGCCGGCCCCCATGGCCACCAGCAATGGCTGGAAATGTTCCGGGGTGGGGTGGTTGGCGAGCGCCTGTGGCGCTTTCTGCCAGTCGAGCAGGGCGTCGCGGTCGTCGCTGATCAGACGCTCGTGCACCCAGTCGGCGAAGGTGCTGACCCAATCGGGTACCGGTGCCTCGATGGCGTCAATGGAGCGCAGGTCGTGGGTCAGGCTGCCCGAGCCGACCACCAGGATGTTCTCCTCGCGCAGCACGGCGAGTCGTTCGCCGAGCGTGGCCAGTTCGGCATTGGACCAGCCCGTGGGCAGTGACAGCGATACCACCGGGACATCGGCTGCCGGGTACATCAGTGACAGCGGCACCCAGGCACCGTGGTCCAGGCCGCGCTCCACCGGCATGGCATCGAGCTCGCGGGCCAGTCGGTTGGCCAGCTCGGGCTCGCCCGGCGCTGGATACTGGCACTCGAAGAGTTCGCGGGGGAAGCCGCCGAAGTCGTGAATGGTCTCGGGGCGCTCGCTGGTGCTGACCATCAGTTGTCGGCTGGCCCAGTGAGCCGAGATGACCACCACCGCGGCAGGGCGAAGGGTCCGGCCCAGCTGGCGCAGAAAATCGTGAGCCGGTGTGCGGGTCAGGGCCAGCATCGGTGAGCCGTGGGAAATGAAGAGGCTGGGTAGCATGGTGAGTACCTCCTGGCCAGGCGTCATGACGCGTGACCTTCATGGAATTCGGGTTCAGGCGATGCGCTGGTTCAGGACCAGGCGTCCTCCACCGAGACCTGCCTGCACGAGCAGAGCCAGCATCCAGAAGACCGGGAACTCCCAGCCCCCGCCTTCATTGGAGAATAGCCATCCATTGCCCGCGTGAACCCAGGTGGCGCCGAGCAGAAGCGGGACCAGTGCGAGGCTGATCCAGCGGGTATATATGCCGAGGATCAGAGCCAGGCCACCGCCCACTTCCGCGAGAATGGTCGGGTAGGCGAGCAATCCTGGCAGGCCCAGCGACTCGAAGTAACCGACGGTGCCGGGCACGGTAAAGACGAAGACCTTGAGCAGGCCATGGGCCAGGGCGAGAGTGCCGAGGGAGAGGCGTAACAGCGTAATGGCGTAGGCTTGCATGATGTCCTCCGATAGAGCGTGTGTTGGTCGATGGCCACACTCTATACCGGGACATTGTTGGGATAATCAGTGATTTTTACACATCACTGTTGCGTTATAGGCGACAATTCGAGGTCATGCTCCCATGCCGGCGGGTCGCCCCAGGCGTCGGCGAGGAAATCCAGGAAGCGCGTTACCTTGGCAGGAAGGTGGCGTCTGGCCGGATAGATACCGTGCACACCCAGTACCTGGGGGGGCATGTCGGTGCAAAGCGGCACCAGGCGGCCGCTGCGGATACTGTCGGCCACCAGGAAACTGGGCTGGTGGACGATGCCGAGCCCGGCCTCCGCGGCCGGGGTGAGAACATCCCCATTATTGCTTTCCAGTGGCCCCGACGTGTCACGGCGCTGTCCATCCCATTGCCAATCGCTGCTGAAGGCGCCCAGATAGCGCAGGCAGCGATGCCCGGCGAGCTCCTCCGGGCGACGTGGTTCGCCATGGGTCGCCAGGTAATCGGGAGAAGCGCATAGCACCATCCGGCAACGGGTCAGGCGGCGAGCCACCAGGGTGGAGTCGGGCAGATTGCCAATACGAATGGCCAGATCGTAGCCTTCCTCCAGCAAATCGACGCGACGATCATTGAGGTCCAGGCGTACTCGCAATTCGGGGTGCTGGACCATGAAGTCAGCCACCAATGGCGACAGGTGACGAATACCGAAACTCATCGGCCCATTGAGGCGCAGGTGCCCATGCATTTCGGTGACGTCGGCACTAACGTCGGTCCGGGCATCCTCCAGTGCCTGCAGGATGCTCTGGGCTCGGGCGAGATAGCGTTCACCGGCCTCGGTCAGGTGCAGGCGCCGCGTGGTACGTTGCAGCAGGCGCGCCTGTAGATGCTCTTCCAGTTCCATGATCAGTCGCGACACTCGAGTGCGCGACAAGTCGAGTGCTTCGGCCGCCCGGGTGTAACTGCCCAGTTCGGCGACTCGTACGAAGGCCGTCATGGCATCCAGCTGGTTCATGAGCCCCTCGGTGGTCAGTGCTCGTGATCGTGCTGCGTCTCGGAGTCGCCCCCTGCCAGGGCGTCGTGCAGCACGCGGGCATTGTGACGCATCATGCCGATATAGGTGCTGGCTTCGCCCTCGGGAGCCAGGGCGCCGGAGTAGAGGGTGCCGGCCACCGGGCGGCGGGTTTCCTCGGCCAACTGGTCGATGAGCGCCGAGCTGGTCATGTTCTCGTGGAACAGCGCACGGACATCGTTGGCACGGATCACCTCGATCAGTTCGGCCATGCGAGCCGCGCTGGGGCCGGCCTCGGTGGACAGTCCGGCCGGCGACAGGAAGCTGACGCCGTAGGCGCGGGAGAAGTAGCCGAAGGAGTCGTGGCCGGTGATGACGCTGGTGGACTCGGGCAGTGCCGCCATCTGTTCGCGGATCTCGGCATCCAGGGCGTCGAGATCGGCGAGGTAGCCCTGGGCGCGCTCGCGATAGTCGGCCTCATGGGCCGGGTCGGCGGCGATCAGGCCGTCGCGGATGTTGGTCACATACGTCTTGCCGAGGCGCGGGTCCAGCCAGGCGTGCGGGTCGTCTCCGCCGTGATCATGCTTGGCATGGTCGTGCTCGTCATGATCATGGCTGGCGTGTTCATGGTCAGCGTGGTCGTGCTCACCATGGTCGTCGCCTGCAGCCGCGCCGTCCTGATCCGCGATGCCTTCGGTAGCGACCACCGTTGGCCCCTCGTAGTCGCCAGCGCCGAGCAGGCGCTCCATCCAGCCTTCGAAGTGCATACCGTTGAACACGACCAGGTCGGCCTCGGCCAGGTTGCGCGCGTCGATGGGACGTGGCGAATAGACATGGGCATCGCCGTCCGGGCCGACCAGGGCGTCGACCTCGACATGTTCGCCGCCGACCCGCTCGACCATGTCGGCGAGGATGCTGAAGCTGGCGATGACCTGCACGCGATCCTCGGCCAGGGCGCCGGGCATGGCCAGCAGGGCGGAGAGACCGGCGGCCAGCACGCTGTAGTGCTTCAAGGAAGTGATGGATGACATCGGAGGATCTCCCGGAGAGTCAGTGAGGAGTGGGTGAACCCAGCGGCGCGGCGCGGCGCCGGTGACGAGCGAAGAGGCTGTGATGACGGCCGCACAGCGCCGAGACGATGTATGCCAGGCCGGCCAGCAGGATGATCGCCGGGCCGGAGGGCAGGCTGAAGTGGTACGACAGCAGCAGGCCACCCAGATTGGCGACCAGGGCGATGACGATGGCAATGGCGATCAGGCCTTCCAGTCGTTGGCTCCAGAAGCGTGCGGTGGTGGCCGGCAGCATCATCAGACCCACCGCCATCAGGGTGCCCAGGGTCTGGAAGCCGGCGGTCAGGTTGAGCACCACCAGGCCCAGGAAGACCCCATGCACCAGGCCGCCGCGCACGCCCTGCCCGCGCAGGAACAATGGATCGAGACACTCGACCACCAGGGCGCGGAAAAGCACCGCCAGGGCCAGCACGATCAGCGAGGCGATGCCGGCGATCAACAGCAGGGCGGTGGTATCCACGGCCAGTATCGAGCCGAACAGCACATGGGTCAGGTCCACGCTGCTGCCGCCCAGCGAGACCATCATGACGCCGGCGGCCAGCGAGATCAGGAAGAAGCTGGCCATGGCCGAATCCTCGCGATGGCCGGTCATCTGCGAGACGCTGCCGGCCAGTATCGCCACCAGGATGCCCGACAGGATGCCGCCCAGGCTCATGATCGGCAGCGAGAAACCGGCGAACAGAAAACCCAGGGCGATGCCGGGCAGGATAGCGTGGGACATGGCGTCGCCGATCAGGCTCATGCCGCGCAGCATCAGAAAGACCCCCAGGGGCGGGGCGGCCAGCGACAGGGCCAGGCCGGCAACCACGGCGCGGCTCATGAAACCGTACTCGAAGGGGGCGATCAGCCAGGCGTCAAGCAGTGCCAGCATGAGGAAGATCCGAAAAGTCGATGGGCAGGCGAGGCGCGCGAGCGGGCTGGCCCGTGTGATGGTCGAGCAGGGCCTCGGGGCCGACCCAGCGGCCATGGCCGCCGGCCAGCAGCAGCACGTCGTCGGCCAGGCGCGACAACTGTTCCATGTCGTGCAGCACCACCAGGATGGTGGCACCGGCGGCGGCCATGTCGCGCAGGACCTCCATCAGCACCTCGACGGTCTCGCCGTCGACGTTGGCGAAGGGCTCGTCGAGCAGCAGCAGTTCGGCCTCCTGCATCAGGGTGCGGCCGATCAGGGCGCGCTGGCGCTGGCCGCCGGAGAGCTCGCCCAGTTGACGGTGAGCCAGGTGAGAGATGCCCAGCCGCGCCATGATCTCCCGTCCCCGGCGATAATGCGCGGCGCAGTATCCCTTCAGGGCACCATGACTCGGCCAGGTGCCGGTCATGATCAGTTCCTCGACGCTCATCGGGAAGGTCAGGTCCAGGGCGAGCTGCTGGGGCAGCCAGGCGCAACGTTCCCGCGAGACGCTGCATGCCACACGGCCGGCCACCGGCGGCAGCATCCCCATGAGCGCCGAGATCAGGGTGCTCTTGCCGGCGCCATTGGCGCCGATCAGGGCGGTGATCGCCCCATCCTGAAAGCGGCCGTCCAGATGCTCGAGGACGGTCTGTCCGCCTCGGGCCAGCTGCAGGTCATGAAGCTGCAGGCGCGCCATCAGCCCGCCCCTCCGAGTGCCCAGGCCACCGCCAGCCATAACAGGACCAGCGGTGCCGCGGCGAGCAACAGGCGTCGCGTCGCGGACAGCGACATCAGGGAAAAGTGACATGGCCCCTCGGGGCGGTGGCGGTGGGTGCGATGCGCCATGGTGATGAACCTCCGGTAAGGCGCAAAGGTTATAACATAACATAACAGGCGAGGCCAAACGGATCTGTTGCCCTGTCGAGGCAAAAGGTGTTCGAGGTTGAAAGACGCCGGGCCTGACGAGCAGCCGATGCCCGCAGCCGCAGTGTGTGCCGAGGGCGTTGCGTTGACATCATCGGGAAGAATTGTTGCGATGCAGCGCCCTTGGCCGGGTAGAGTCTGGCTATGCGGCTATCATTACCCGCATGCCACTACCCTTCTTTCCACCAAACGAGTTCATTCCATGACCACGGATACGCACAAGGAGGTCGAGGAGCGCGATCGTCTCAACCCGGTCGTCTTCTACAGCTCCGTTGTCGGTATCGTCGTCTTTTCCCTGTGGACGATGCTGGCCACCGAGCAGGCCAATGGCGTGATCGGCGCCATACTGGGCTGGATATCCCGGACCTTCGGCTGGTACTACTTCCTGACCGTCGTGATCTATCTGGGCTTCGTGATTTATCTGGGCTTTTCCCGCTACGGCAAGATTCGCCTCGGCCCTGAGCACTCGCGACCCGACTTCAATCTGTTCTCCTGGTCCGCCATGCTGTTTTCGGCGGGTATCGGCATCGGGGTCATCTTCTTCGCCCTGGCCGAGCCGGTGACCCAGTTCTACAACGCGCCGGAAGCCCCCGACGGACAGGTTGCCGCGGCACGCCACGCCATGCAGTTGACCTTCCTGCACTGGGGCCTGTCCGGCTGGGGCATCTATACTCTGGTAGGCATGTCGCTGGCGTTCTTCAGCTATCGCCATAACCTGCCGCTGACCATTCGTAGTGCCCTGTATCCGATCTTCGGACAGCGTATCTACGGGTTCATCGGCCATGCCGTCGACACGGCGGCCGTACTCGGCACGGTATTCGGTATCGCCGCCAGCCTGGGGATCGGCGTCATTCAGCTCAACTTCGGGCTGGATTACATGTTCGGCATCCCCGAAAGCACCTGGACCCAGGTCGTGCTGGTGCTGGGCATCGTGCTGTTCGCCACCATTTCGGCGGTCACGGGGGTGGAGCGCGGCATTCGACGGCTCTCCGAGTTCAACATTCTGCTGGCCGTGTTGCTGCTGTTGTTCGTGCTGTTCGCCGGCAAGACCATCTTCCTGCTCAATGCGTTGGTGATGAACATCGGCGATTACCTCTCCGGTTTTGTCAGCATGTCGTTCAACACCTATGCCTTCGATCCTCCCGCCGACTGGCTCAACGCCTGGACGCTGTTCTTCTGGGCCTGGTGGATTGCCTGGGGGCCCTTCGTCGGCCTCTTCCTGGCGCGTATCTCGCGGGGGCGCACCATCCGTACCTTTGTGCTGGGCACGCTGACACTGCCGATCATCTTCATGATCCTGTGGATGTCCCTGCTGGGTAACAGTGCCATCGACATGGCCATGCACGGCGCCACCGACTTCGGCGAGAGCATCATGGCCAATCCGCCGGCGGGGATCTATCTGTTCCTCGAGGAGTATCCGGCCCCCATTGTCACCACCATGGCGGTCAGCATCCTGGCCATCGTGTTCTTCGTCACCTCGGGGGATTCCGGTGCCCTGGTGCTGTCGAACTTCACCTCGATCCTGAAGAACGTCAATTCCGATGCGCCGATCTGGATGCGCATCCTCTGGTCCATGGTGATCGGGGTGTTGACGCTCTCCCTGCTGCTCGCCGGGGGGCTGGGCGCCCTGCAGAGCGCCGTGGTCATTACCGGCCTGCCCTTCTCGATCGTGCTGTTCTTCATGATCGCCGGGTTGCACAAGGCACTGAAGATGGAGGCCTTCAAGGAGGACAGCCGTCTGCTCAGCCTGTCGGGCCAACTCTCGGGCCGCACCGGCGGCGAACGTGGCCGACGCGATAATTGGCAGCACCGCCTCAAGCGATCCATGAGCTTCCCCAACGAGAAGCAGGCCAAGCGGTTCATGGATGACACCTGCCTGCCGGCGCTGGAGGCCGTGCGTGACTCCCTGGGCGAGCAGGGTGTCGAGGTGGAGGTCAATCAGGGCGTGCAGAACGGCTATGACTACATGTCCCTGAACGTCGACCTGCAGGACGAGCAGAACTTCACCTATCAGGTGTGGAGTCAGGGCTTCCCCACGCCAGGCTTCGCCATGCATACGCCCCAGGCCGACAAGCGCTACTACCGGGTCGAGGTCTACCTGATGGAAGGTAGCCAGGGATACGATCTGATGGGGTACAGCCAGGAGCAGGTCATCGAGGATGTGCTCGATCAGTACGAACGGCACATGCAGTTCCTGCACCTCAACCGGTTGGAGCCCGGCCATATCAACATGCCGGACAGCCCCGAGCAGCCACCGGCCTGATCAGACTCAGGCTCTCGCCGATACGCCGCCGGTCCCTTCAGGGGCCGGCGGCGTTTTCCATAGCCCCCGTCGGCGGGGCTGACTGGTAAACTGTGCACTCACTCTTGCTGCAAGGATGACGCGATGTCTCTCGAACGCGCATTGCCGACGCTCGGCGCCCTGGGCGTGGCCGGCCTGCTGGCCCTGGCGGCCCCCAATGCCTTTGCCACCGGCGATACCGGCCTCTACCTCGGGGGCGGCGTCGGCCAGACCCATGGCGACGGCAATTTCGACGACGAAGCCGAGCACTGGAAGCTGGTGGGCGGCTACAACGTTGGCTGGCTGCCCTTCCTCGATGTGGGCGCGGAGCTTGCCTACGTCAACGCCGGTACCCTCGATGGCCAGGCGAACGGTCAGTCGGCCAGTCTCGATGTCGATAGTGTCCAGGCCACCGGCGTACTGGGCTGGAGCCTCGGGCCGCTGGGCCTCTATGCCAAGGCCGGCATGGCCGACTGGGATGCCGAACGGCGCGGCCATGGCGTCGGCGGCGATCTCTCCGGTACCGACCCCGTCTACGGCGTGGGCGCGCGGTTCGGCCTGCTTGGGTTGACCGGGCGTCTGGAACTCGAGCGCCTCGATACCGACGAGATCGGTGACCTGGACATGGTGACGGCCGGCGTGGTCTACACCTTTTAACCCTGGCCCGGCACGGGGCCAGGGGTCAGGACCAGAGGATCCAGGAGGCCAGGGACTCGCGGTTGGCGATCTCGATCTGCTGAGCGCGGGGGTTGGCCTCCGCATGGTGCGGGTTGATGCCCAGCTCGCGCAGGGCGTAGCGCGCCAGGGGGCCACGGCAGTGCAGCTCCAGCTCGCCATCTTGCATGCCGTAATCCAGTGCCAGCAGATCACGCTCGGCCTGAGGCAGGCGTCGGTCGGGAATCAGGCGTACCGCCACGCGGGTCTGCCAGCGCTCATCGTGCTCGACCCCATGCTCACCGAGCATGGGGCCTGCATCCTCCGGCACGCCGCGAAAGCGGCTGAGCACGAAATCCCGATAATTGCGGTGTTTCTCGCAGTAGGCCCTGACATGCCAGCGCCCGGCGGCGAACACCAGGGTGTGCGGCACGAGAATACGATCCTCGCCCTCCGGACTCGAGAAGGACGCATACGTCACCTCCAGCCGGCGTCCCTCCCGGGCCGCCTTGACCACCTCACGCACTACATTCGGGGATATCGTCCGGCTCGGCATCGGCAACGACTCGGTGTTCGCCGCCCCCACGCCGAGCCCGGCGAAGGGCGACCCCAGGGTGTCGTGAGCATTCAGCAGGTGTAGATACTCATCGACCCGGCCCTGGGTGAAGCGAGGCAGGAAATCGGGGCTCGGCAGGAAACCGTGGCGCGTATCGTCGTACCCCAGATTCTCCGGGGCCAGCTCCCGGTAGCGACGCAGCACCTTCTGCGCCTGCTGGCGTCCGATACCGAACGCCTCACCGATCTGACCGGCCACGACCCGGCCTTCCCACAGCGCCAGAATCTCGATCAGCCGATAGCGTGCCAGGGTGTCCCAGGCAAGGGGCGTGTGCGCACTCATGACGGCCTCCATCCTTGGTTGCCATGTTCAACCCGACGATCATGCCCCGAAGTGTAGCCGGGTTGAAGAGTATCGTGGATGGATGTCCATGGGTGGCGGGGATAGGGAGCGCGTGCTTGGATGGGGGAGACGACAGGGCAGTAAGGGCAACAGCATGGATGATCTTTCTCCATCGGATCTCAAAACGATTCTGCACTCGAAGCGTGCAAACCTGTACTACCTCCAGCATTGTCGCGTGTTGGTGAATGGTGGCCGTGTCGAGTATGTGACCGACGAGGGCAAGGAGTCGCGTTACTGGAACATTCCCATTGCCAATACCACTTCATTATTACTGGGCACGGGAACCTCGATTACCCAGGCCGCGATGCGCGAGCTGGCCAAGGCAGGGGTGCTGGTCGGTTTCTGCGGAGGTGGCGGAACGCCACTTTTCGCAGCCAACGAAGTGGATGTCGATGTTGCCTGGTTAACACCGCAGAGCGAATATCGCCCGACTGAATATCTGCAGTACTGGGTGCGCTTCTGGTTTGACGACGAAAAGCGTCTAGAGGCCGCCCGCACCTTCCAGATGGCGCGGTTATCGCGTATCGAGACGCTATGGAAAAGTCGACCTCTCAAGGAAGCGGGCTTTGAAATATCCGCACAGCACCTGGGTGATGTACTGGCACAGCATAGAAGCGCGATTGGCAATGCCGCCGATACGGTCGAATTGCTGACCCTCGAAGCGCGTTTGACCAAGACGCTCTTCAAAGTGGCGACGCAAGCGGTGGGTTACGGCGAATTCACGCGTGCCAAACGTGGCAGTGGAACCGACCCCGCCAATCGGTTTCTCGACCATGGCAATTACCTGGCCTATGGGTTAGCGGCAACCGCGACATGGGTATTGGGGATTCCCCACGGCTTGGCGGTGCTGCATGGCAAGACCCGCCGGGGTGGTCTGGTCTTCGATGTCGCTGACCTGGTCAAGGATGCCATCATTCTCCCGCAAGCATTTTTGTCAGCCATGCGGGGCGACGAGGAGCAAGAGTTCCGCCAGGCCTGTATCGAGCGGTTAACGCGTACCGAGTCTCTCGATTTCATGATCGATACGCTAAAAGCCGTGGCCCTCGACCTCGGAGGGCCGGACGCATGAATGTGCTGTTGGTCTCTCAATGTCACAAGAATGCCCTCAAGGAAACCCGGCGTATTCTGGATCAGTTCGCTGAGCGTCGTGGTGAACGCACCTGGCAGACCCCGATTACGCTCGAGGGACTCGAAACGTTACGCAAGTTGCTGCGCAAGACGGCCCGCAAAAATACCGCCGTGGCGTGTCACTGGATTCGTGGTCACGACCACAGTGAACTGGTGTGGGTGGTAGGCGATGCCAAGCGCTTCAACCTGCAAGGAGCGGTGCCCACCAATACGACGTCGCGGGATATCCTTCGTCGTGAAGACGAAAACGACTGGCATAGTGGCGAGGATATACGGCTGCTGGCGTCCATGGCGGCACTGTTGCACGACTTGGGGAAAGCGTCCGTAGCCTTCCAGCAACGCCTGCAAGGCAAGTTGGAAGGGCGCAACTTGTACCGCCATGAGTGGGTGTCGCTGCGTCTTTTCCAGGCCTTCGTCGGTGATGACGATGACGTAACCTGGTTAACGCGGCTCGCCAAAGGCCACTATCAAACGCAAGACTGGCTAAAGAAGTTGGAGCGCGACGGGCTCGATGCCAACCCCTCCGCAGTATTCCGCCGATTGCCGCCGTTAGCGGCTGCGCTTGGCTGGTTGGTCATTAGCCACCATCGTTTACCTCTCAAACCTCCCGATGACACTTCGGACACGGCGACCCGCTGGGGGAGCCGCAATGTCACGCTACAAATGGAGCAGTTGGATGATCTGCTAGGACTCATCGACGCGCAGTGGAATGAAATTCCCTCGACGCAAGAGTCGGCACGCATCACGCCCTATTGGCAATTCAAGCATGGCTTGCCGGTGGAGACACGGCGTTGGCAGGAGCGGGCGGCCAAGCAAGCGAAGCGCCTTTTGACACGTCTTTTCGGCGACACCTGCTGGCTCGATAGTCCTTATGTCATGCACCTTTCCCGCTTGTGCTTGATGCTTGCCGATCATCACTATTCGAGCCTCGAAGACCCTATGCACCGTGTGCCCGGTGAGCCTCAGTATCCGCTGGTAGCCAATACCGTGCGCAAGACGGGGCAACCGAATCAATTGCTGGATGAGCACATTCTGGGTGTCGAGAAACATGCGGCAGTGGTGGCGCGAGCGCTCCCCAGTGTTGATAGTCACCTGCCTCGCCTGGCTCGACATAAAGGCTTTCGCAAACGTAGTAACCATGTGCATTTTCGCTGGCAGGACAAGGCGTTCGATCTTGCCCAATCGCTGCGTGAACGCAGCCAGCGCCAAGGCTTTTTCGGAGTCAATATGGCCTCCACGGGCTGCGGTAAGACGCTGGCCAACGGACGTATCCTGTATGCGCTGGCCGACCCGGAGCAGGGTGCACGCTTTTGTATCGCGCTGGGACTCCGCACGCTCACCTTGCAAACCGGTCAAGCCTTGCGTGAACGCCTCAACCTGGGAGAAGACGAACTCGCGGTGAGGGTCGGTGGCAGTGCCAACAAAGCGCTTTTCGATCACTACGAACGTGAAGCCGAGGCCAGCGGTTCCGCCTCTCGTCAGGGACTGATCGATGAGGATGCCCACGTCGTGTTCGAGGGCAATTTCGAGGGTCACCCGCTGCTTAAACGTCTGGGAGATGAGCCGGGAACACGCTCACTGGTTGCTGCCCCCATTCTGGTATGCACAGTGGATCACTTGGTGCCGGCGACCGAAAGCACGCGAGGGGGCCAGCAGATTGTCCCCATGTTGCGCCTGATGAGCAGCGACCTGGTGCTTGATGAAATCGACGACTTCGATATCAACGATCTGCCCGCGCTAACACGCTTGGTCCATTGGGCGGGGCTGCTGGGCTCGCGCGTGTTGCTGTCATCGGCCACCTTGCCTCCCGCTCTGGTGCGAGGCTTGTACGATGCCTACCGCAGTGGGCGCGAAGCCTACCAGCGCCATCGCGGCGAGCTTGGCTTGCCAGTCGATATCTGCTGCGCATGGTTCGATGAGAATGATCGCCAGCATCACGACAGTGCCGATGGTGATGCATTCAGCGCCGCGCATGCCGCTTTTGCTGAGCGTCGACTCAAGCGCTTGGCCGATAGCCCTGTGCGGCGGCGAGGGGAGCTCATCCCCATGCCGTCTCTGGGAAAACGACCGGAAGAGATTCGCGCTGGCCTGGCCGGATTGCTACGTGACCAAGCTGGCCAGCTGCACGAGCGTCACCATTCTTGCGACCCGATAACGGGCAAACGCGTGAGCTTTGGCCTGATACGCATGGCCAATATCGACCCTCTGGTGGATGTCGCCACTGAACTGTTCCAGTTGGGCGCCCTCGATAGCCAGCGGATTCATCTTTGTGTCTATCACTCCCGACATCCGCTCGTTATGCGCTCGGCGATCGAACGACGCCTGGACCAGACGTTGCAACGTGCTGAGCCGGACAGAGTGTTCGAGCAGGCCGATATTCGGCGTTTACTCGATGACAGTGAGGAAGAAGATCATTTGTTTATCGTGCTTGGCAGCCCGGTCACTGAGGTTGGGCGGGACCACGATTACGATTGGGCCATTGTCGAGCCCTCTTCCATGCGTTCGATCATTCAGCTGGCCGGGCGGGTATGGCGTCATCGCGACAAGCGCTGCGACACGACGAATGTCCAACTCCTGGAGTCCAACCTCAAACATCTGGAAGACCCCGGGCACCTCGCCTTCCAGCGCCCGGGGTTCGAGACGGACGAATCCTGGCGACTCAATAGCCATTCGCTGAAAGCATTGCTTGCGCCGGAAGACTATCAGGTCATCGATGCTCGGCCGCGTGTGCTGGCGCATGAGGCCTTGCAGCCGCGTGACAGCCTGGTGGATCTGGAGCATCAACGTCTGACAACGCAGATGATCGAACAATCCGCCCCACCGTTGACCAAAAAAGAGCGCCGGTTAGGCAAGGCGCCGTCACTACCACCGCTAGGGGCTTATAGCTGGTATGTCGTGCCGCGCATGCATTTGACCGGCGTGCTCACCCAGCGTCAGCCATTCCGTCAGCAAACACAGACGGATGTGGCCTTGGCCCTGTTGCCCGACGAGGGCGGTGAAACCTGGACGCTGCACCGGGTTGAGGACGGCACCAAGCATGGCGAAACGCTCTATGTGGAAGTGGAAGAGAGCCTGTTGACGCGAATCGACCTGGCGACAGAGCAAGGCGACAGGATTCAGCCCTGGGGAGACGACGACTATCTGACGGCGCTTGCCGACCTCGCCGAGGATCTGGAGATCCCGCTTGATAGAGCTGCGCGGACGTTTGGCATCGTCAGCGCACCCGAGAATACGCGTGGGTGGCGTTATCACCCTGTGCTGGGGTTTGTGAACAGAAGGTGAGTGAAGTGGAAAATAAAGCAAGGTAATGTGAACAGTAAAATGTTATTCATTCAATGAGTGTGCCGATTAAGGTGATCTATGGCAATGACACAACAAGCAGCAGGGATACGTGAGGTCATCGATCGATTCATAAAGGAACGTTTCGATACCAAAGCGGAAAAATTAGCCCCCGATGATCCCAAGTACCAAGAACTAGTTGAACAGTTTCAGCGTGATACCTGGCTTGATGATGCCGCTCGGCGTGTCAGTCAGCTGCAAGTCGTGACCCATTCCCTAAAACCCATTCATCCGGATGCCAAGGGCTCTAACCTATATGCACCCCCTGAGTCTCTTGATAAGCATTCCGCGGTGGGAAGTCATGTGTTGTCAATAGACTTCGACGGCGATGTCGTGGGCAATGCCGCGGCTCTCGATGTGTATAAGTTCCTGAAGCTCGAGTACGACGGCAAATCATTGCTGGAGCGGGTGCTTGAGGACGACGCTGAGCTGGCGCGTGCCTTGAGCGATACTCCTGAGCAGTCACAAGTCTGGATGCAGTCCTTTTTTGCCATTACCGAGCCTCGCGGTGAGCATGCTTCTCATACCCGTGCCAAGCAGGTGTATTGGCTGACAGGCGAAGATGCGGTCGATAATGACGACTTCCACCTACTGGCGCCGCTCTATGCGACCTCGCTGGCGCACCGAGTCTTTCAGACAATCAATCATGATCGTTTCAGCGATATGGCCAAGGAGGCTCGCAAGGCAAAGCGCGAGGGTCGTGCTGGCGAACAAGAAGTTCATGATTACCCCAATATAGCCGCACAAAAAATGGGCGGTACAAAGCCACAGAATATTTCGCAATTGAATAGCGAGAGGGGCGGAAATAATTACTTGCTGGCCT
This sequence comes from Halomonas elongata, assembly GCF_029081005.1. Lineage (GTDB taxonomy): Bacteria > Pseudomonadota > Gammaproteobacteria > Pseudomonadales > Halomonadaceae > Halomonas > Halomonas elongata_B. The sequence continues at coordinate 17,039 of NZ_JAJQTQ010000016.1, forward strand.
CGTTGCCACCCCGCTGGAATGTACGCGATATCCGTCCGCCGCTAAAGGTGGATTCGGTACTAGACGAACCCGGGATATTTGGTCGGCGAAAGGAAGTGAGGTCGTTGGTCGGTGACTTGAAGCACTTTCTTGAAGCCGCCCCCAAAACGGATATGCATACCCGTGATCTGCGCGATGACTACACTGCGATGATCCTGGATGAGCTCGCGTTGTTTACGATGCAGATGCATGAACTCTCGCCGGGCTGGAGTGCTGACGAAAACTGTCGCCTGTCGATGGAAGAAGCTTTCTGGCTTGACCCTGGCCGCGCACAGGATGATAGCGACTTTCGTGAAGCGCGTAATAATACCGACTGGCCTGGCGAGGTTCGGCGACGATTCGCCAATTGGCTCAATAAGGCGCTTGGCGGAAAGTTGCCCTTGGGCGATGTGGAATTTCGCCACTGGCACAAGGAACTTTCCCGGGATGCCAATCAGCAACACTTGTTGGATAGCGACCGCCGTTGGATGGAAGCCTTGATGGACGACCTGGAAAGTATCGACGATTGGCAGGAGGAAGGTGATGAGCAGGGTTAATAATCTTCTGGTACTGCCGCGTCTCCGTGTACAAAACGCTAATGCGATTTCGAGTCCGATGACGTGGGGATTCCCGGCCATGAGTGCTTTTGTGGGCATGATGTATGCGTTGGAGCGCAAGTTGGCTGCAGCGGATATCAACGTATCGCTGAATCGTATTGGGGTGGTATGTCATGACGTCGAGCCGCAAGCGACCGAGGGCGGTTATACCCGAGCCTTTCATCTCACGCGCAACCCCGTCGATAAAACCGGCGCTACGGCCGCGATTGTCGAAGAAGGGCGTATCCATCTGGATATCACCCTGATATTCGCTATCGATGCCGCGGCTTCGGACGAACAGCGCCGGCATATCGCGCAACAGGCGGGGGATACCGTTGCCGGAATGCGCATCGCGGGTGGCAGCGTAATGCCCAACCCTCGTGTTTCCCCTGACCGGCAACGCCCCATGTGGATTGCGCTGGATGACGATTCCAGTGAACGTGAAAAACAGTTCAAGCGCCTGAAACGCCGCTGGTTGCCAGGCTTCGCCCTGGTATTACGCGATGATCGTCTTGCCGAGCACACCGGGACTCTACAAGCCAAAGACGTTGACGCGACAGCGCTGGATGCCTGGCTCGACCTTTCGCGCCTCAACCATCAGTGCCATGTCGCTTCCGAAGGTGAAGAGGTGCGTTGGGAAATACGGCGCCCTTACCCGGGTTGGCTAGTTCCGGTTCCGGTGGGCTATAGCGCGATCTCTGAGCACTTCGAGCCGGGCAGCGTGGCAAATGTGCGAGATATGCAGATCCCGTTTCGTTTCGTGGAAAGCATTTACTCCATTGGCGAGTGGGTTAGCCCTCATCGTTTGACGTCCCCTGAGGACTTGCTCTGGTATGTCGATAACGATCTCGATGCCGGCTTGTATCGACTCAATAATGACTATACCCAGCGTGCACATAGCACTTAATGACAAGGAGCTGAAAGATGGCTAAGAAAGACGATGCACTCAAGACCGCTTCCGTTCTCGCTTTCGAGCGCAAGCTCGACCCTTCCGATGCGCTGTTATACGCCGGGCAGTGGTCACAGCGCGACGCGCTGGACGACTGGCAGCCGGTCACGGTTCGTGAAAAGTCGGTACGCGGTACGATCTCCAATCGCCTCAAGGCCAAGGAGCAGGATCCGGCAAAAGTTGATGCAAAAATCGAGGATCCCAACCTCCAGACCGTCGATGTCGCTACCTTGCCCCATAAGGCCGACACCTTGATGGCACGTTTTACGTTGCGGGTGCTTGGTGGCGCCGGTACACCATCGGCGTGCAATAACGCCGACTATCAAGCCAAGCTGCAACAGGCCGTTGCGGAGTATGTGCAAACGCAAGGGTTTAACGAGTTGGCACGCCGTTATGCCCACAATCTGGCGAATGGCCGTTTCCTGTGGCGTAACCGTGTCGGTGCCGAGCAAGTCGAAGTACGCATTCGACGCATGGAGTACGGCAAGGTTGCGAAAGAGTGGACATTCGATGCACTGAGTCTATCGCTGCGAGGTTTTGATGATGACGAGCAGACCCAGGCACTTGCGCAAGATATTGCCGATGCCTTGGCGGGTGAACGTCATCTGATTCTTGAGGTTATCGCGTTTGCTCATGTCGGCATGGGACAAGAAGTCTTTCCGTCACAAGAACTGATTCTCGAGCGCGGGCGCGGTGACAAGAGCAAGACACTTTATCAAGTGGATGGCGTGGCAGGAATCCACTCCCAAAAGCTGGGCAATGCCATTCGCACCATCGATACCTGGTACCCAACGCCGGAAGATGGCAGCGACCTCGGCCCCATCGCCGTCGAACCTTATGGCTCCGTGACGACTCAAGGCACGGCCTACCGTCAGCCCAAGCAGAAGGTGGACTTTTACTCGCTTTTGGACAACTGGATGATCAAGGATCAAGTGCCGAGTACGGAACAGCAACACTTCGTGATGGCGACCTTGATCCGCGGTGGTGTCTTCGGCGAAGCGGGGTAAGCCATGGACCATTATCTCGATATTCGGCTACGCCCTGACCCGGAGTTTCCCGCGGCGATGCTGATGAATGCACTCTACAGCAAGCTCCACCGGGCGCTTTACGATCTGCAGGCCGATGACATCGGCGTTAGCCTGCCCGATCACAAGACCGGCGTGCGAGCACGCACACCGGGGGGCCGGTTACGACTGCACGCTCAGCGGAGTCGGCTCGAAGAACTCATGGCTCTCTCCTGGTTGGCGGGTATGCGTGACCACGTAGAGTTGGCGGACATTGCGCCGGTTCCGGCGGAAGCGCGCCACTGTCGTGTGTTACGACGTCAGTTCAATACAGGCGGCCTCAGCCGGGTTAAGCGTTACGCGCGCCGCCACGACATCAGCGAAGAAGAGGCGCGCCAATGCATGTCGGCACCCGCTGAACGCAAGATCTCACTGCCCTTCGTGCAGGTGAACAGCCGCTCAAGCGGGCAACGTTTTGCGTTGTTTATTGAGCACGGGCAGCCACAGGAGATACCGGTGGCAGGGCGCTTCAATCATTACGGACTGAGCCGTGAAGCGACCGTGCCCTGGTTTTGACCCTTTTCCGAGAGGCCTCTGTTGAGGCCTAATAAATCAATAAGTTAGCGCCACTTCCTGGAAAAGGGTGTGGCGCTTTCTTTTCAGGAATGCTCTTTAACAATCAGTTGGTTAGCTGTGATAAGCTCTAGTTCGCTGCCGCCCAGGCAGCTCAGAAAACCGTCGAGGAGAAGACCGGCGACGAGAACATGTTCGCTGCCGCCCAGGCAGCTCAGAAAAATGAGCTGTACGAGGTGGTGAACAACGCTCAGTTCGCTGCCGCCCAGGCAGCTCAGAAATTGTTGCGCGGTATGCCGGTATCAGCCGCCAGGTTCGCTGCCGCCCAGGCAGCTCAGAAAAGCCGGCGCTGCTCGAACCATCGGTCGATGTCGTTCGCTGCCGCCCAGGCAGCTCAGAAAGAGCCCGCACAGCCCACTGAGCCGTCCAATCCGTTCGCTGCCGCCCAGGCAGCTCAGAAATGAGTTCGTGCGCCATCAGCTTCATTACGCGGGTTCGCTGCCGCCCAGGCAGCTCAGAAAATTGGCGACCGGATGACATTGCTCTGTGGCGTGTTCGCTGCCGCCCAGGCAGCTCAGAAAAGAAAGAACGCCCACTTCTCCAATTTGAGAAGGTTCGCTGCCGCCCAGGCAGCTCAGAAAAACCTGGAGGACGCCAACCTGCGGGGCGCCAAGTTCGCTGCCGCCCAGGCAGCTCAGAAAATTCCGTACGCACCTCCAGCTCTTTGGCGATCGTTCGCTGCCGCCCAGGCAGCTCAGAAAAACAGTCATGGCGCGGCCCACGGCCCCCCGACGTTCGCTGCCGCCCAGGCAGCTCAGAAAACTCGCCGGTGACGCGCTGCATGAGGCGTTTGGTTCGCTGCCGCCCAGGCAGCTCAGAAAAAGTAATGGGCCGCGGCGGCGTCGCGGTCGGGGTTCGCTGCCGCCCAGGCAGCTCAGAAAACCACGGCCTCTGCCTGTTCTTCGGTCGGCATGTTCGCTGCCGCCCAGGCAGCTCAGAAATCGGCGGTGTTGTAGCGGTTGGTGTCGAACGCGTTCGCTGCCGCCCAGGCAGCTCAGAAAACGCTCATCAGTCGCTGAGTGACTTGCTCAAGGTTCGCTGCCGCCCAGGCAGCTCAGAAAAGCATACTATTGAGACGCTTGAGGAGCTGGAAGTTCGCTGCCGCCCAGGCAGCTCAGAAATCGGCCATGGTGCGCGTGCTCTGATACTTCTTCGTTCGCTGCCGCCCAGGCAGCTCAGAAAATTCGCTATCGCGAGAGCGGTACGTCCCAGTGGTTCGCTGCCGCCCAGGCAGCTCAGAAAATAAGCCTCGGCCATGGTGCGCGTGCTCTGATGTTCGCTGCCGCCCAGGCAGCTCAGAAATCACGCTGTCGCCCGGCTCGGCACTGCTGACGGTTCGCTGCCGCCCAGGCAGCTCAGAAAATCGGGAATCTCGGCGGTGTAGAGGTCAGAGCGTTCGCTGCCGCCCAGGCAGCTCAGAAATCGAACGAGCCGAAAACGCCACGACCGCTGTAGTTCGCTGCCGCCCAGGCAGCTCAGAAAGTGAGCGCCCGGGCAAGAGGACGAATCAATGAGTTCGCTGCCGCCCAGGCAGCTCAGAAAGGACGACAGCGCGATCGGCACCGGTGCCAACTGTTCGCTGCCGCCCAGGCAGCTCAGAAATCGACGATCACGTCCTGGGGCATCGGCGGCGCGTTCGCTGCCGCCCAGGCAGCTCAGAAAAATCACGTCACTATCCACGCCAGCCGTTTCGCGTTCGCTGCCGCCCAGGCAGCTCAGAAAGATGGCGAGTGGAGCTCTATCGAGGGCGGCGAGTTCGCTGCCGCCCAGGCAGCTCAGAAAAGTCGACAACGGGGGGTTCGGGTTGCCGATTAGTTCGCTGCCGCCCAGGCAGCTCAGAAAGGCTGAATGGCTGCGCCTGCCCGAAACCGAGAGTTCGCTGCCGCCCAGGCAGCTCAGAAAGGTGGAGAGTCCACAGGCTCTACCAATATCGAGTTCGCTGCCGCCCAGGCAGCTCAGAAAAGCCGTAACGCCACCAGCAGCAGGACCCCCCAGTTCGCTGCCGCCCAGGCAGCTCAGAAAAGCGTCGGTGATACCGTTGACCGGATCACCAGGTTCGCTGCCGCCCAGGCAGCTCAGAAAAGGTGCTGCCGGAAGGTGCGAATACGCCGCACGTTCGCTGCCGCCCAGGCAGCTCAGAAAATCGGTGGCCACGATGCCCCAGGGCACACCACGTTCGCTGCTGCCCAGGCAGCTCAGAAAAGAAATGTTGCTGATGACGGCGCTCGGGTCGTGTTCGCTGCCGCCCAGGCAGCTAAGAAATACAACCGGAGTGACTGCAAATACCTGAGCGAGTGAGCGAGTTCGCTGCCGCCCAGGCAGCTCAGAAATGGCGGATAGCGTTATGGTGCGTGGCATCGTTGTTCGCTGCCGCCCAGGCAGCTCAGAAATCGAGGCCGAGATCCTCTCCAACAACAGTTGGGTTCGCTGCCGCCCAGGCAGCTAAGAAAAGGAGCGGCTGGCCCAGAGGGATAGCATCGGCGTTTGCTGCCGCCCAGGCAGTTCAGAAACACAGCGTTGACAGGCATGCTTCGCGACGCTCGTTCGCTTCCGCTCAGGCAATTCAAGAAAAGAAAAAGCCGCCTCGCGGGCGGCTTGGAGGGTGCGTTGCTGTCCAGGCAGCTCACTCTCCCCTGACGTCCTTCAACCGGTCGGGGAAGTTGGTGAAGAGGCCGTCGACGCCCCAGCCGAGCAGTTGGCGCATCTGGTCTTTCTCGTTGATGGTGTAGATGTGCACCAGCAGGTCGTTGGCGTGGGCCTGGTCGATGAAGTCGGCGTCGATCACCGGCTGGCCGTCGTAGAGGTAGTTGGGGCCGACGCCTGTGGCGTAGTCGGCGATGGCCTGGAAGTCGGCGTCGGTGATGTTCTCCGGGCTGGGGGTGACGCCGGTCCATTCCTCGAGCGTCTCGCCGTCTTCGCCGGGGGAGTACCAGAGCAGCTGGACCAGCGGGATGTCGGGGTTGAGATCGTGCACTTCCTTCAGGCTGGCCTGGCTGAAGGACTGGATGACCACCGAGCCCGATTGCACCAGGCCTTCGGCTTCGACCTTGCTGACCAGGGCGTCCTGCAGCTCGGGGTAGTCCTCGGGGGATTTGGTCTCGATGTAGTAGCGCACGTCCTGGCCGTAGCGGTCGATGACCTCGTCCAGGGTGAGGATCTCGGCGCCGGCGTAGGCATCGTCGGCGCGTTCGGGGTGGGCCTCGTTGAACCAGCTGCCGGCGTCCAGCGCCTTGAGTTCGTCGAGGCTGCGTTCCTTCACCGGCCCCTGAGCGTCCGTGGTGCGGTCCAGGGTGGTGTCGTGAATGGCGACCAGTCGTCCATCGGCGCTCATGTGCACGTCCAGCTCGAGGTAGTCGGCGCCCATGGCCAGTGCCTTGTCGTAGGCGGGCCAGGTATGTTCGGGCGCGTGGCCGCTGGCACCACGATGGGCGATGACCTGAAAGCCTTCGAGGTCCTGGCGCTGCTGTTCGAGCGCGTCGGCCTGGGCGGCGAGCGGTGCCATGAGGGTGGCGCTGCCCAGCAGGACGAGCGTGGACGACAGGGCGGGGCGATGGGAAAACATAGGCATCCTTTTGTTGAATGGTCGTGCAATAACCTAACTGCCCTATGGGGCTTCCTGCAAATCGGTGCCCTGGCAGGCGCGGCGTGTTTACATGGGGGGCGACCGTTTCTATAAGGCCTTGAGTTGGAGATCATCATGACATCATCGTCTGCCTATCAGCGGGCACTCGACGCTCTGGATGCCCTGCACGCGGAGGATCCGCGCCGGGTAGAGGTCGAAGGGCAGTCCTTGCCCAAGGAATTGTGGCACGCCGGGCGCATGAGCGCCTGGCTGGAGCGTCTCGAGGCATCGCCCGATGAGCTCGTGCGCCTGGCGGTGCGTGGCCAGCATCTGCAGCGCTGGGAGGTGCCGCGCGATGCGTATCCCGAGGGCCGCGTGGGGTATCTCACCTGGCGGCGCGATCAGGGGCAGCGGGCCGGCGAGACCACGGCGAAGCTGATGCGCGAGGCGGGCTTCGATGATGAGGATGCCGAGCGTGTGGCGAGGATGATCCGCAAGCAGGGGCTGGGGCGCGATGCCGGTACCCAGGCGGTGGAGGATTGTGCCTGTCTGGTGTTCCTGGAGAGTTATTTCGCGGATTTCTCGCGTCAGGTGGAACGCGAGCACTTGATCCGCATCGTGCGCAAGACGTGGGGAAAGATGTCGCCGCAGGCGCGTGAGCTGGCCCTGGGGCTGCCGATGAGCGAGGAGGCGAGGGGAATCGTGGAGGCCGCTCTCGGGGAGTGATCGTCTTGACAGATTGTCATACCCTGGCCAAGCTTAAAAATGATAATTGTTATCATTTATAGGGTCGATCGGGATCGGCCTGGAGAGCGAGCAACGCGAGGGAGAGTGGCATGGCCTATCACATCAAGACGGCGTTTCGCGGCACGAACCCTATCCTGCAGATCTGCGATGTCAGCTCGGGCTCGGTGCGCATGGCCTGGGAGTATCCGAAGGACGACCTGGAGCGTGACGAGGATCCGGAGCTGCTGGCGATGCGCCGGGAGGAGGCCATCCATGATCTCTTTCGGCGCCTGTTTCTGTTGACCACCGAGCAGTATCTCAAGGGCGAGCTTGAGCCAATGCCTCGGCTGGGGGCCTGGCGCCGGGCGCCTCGGCCTGGTGCGGAGTGAGCATCCGGTTGCGGGGCCGCAATGGCCAGGGCCGCCACGTCAGTTTCCTGGTGGCGGCCTTTCTGCTTCCGGCGGGCGGGGAAGGGATCAGCGCTGGGTTCTGGCGTTGTAGACGCTCTCGTCCAGTTCGCCTTCGCTCTTGCCGACCAGGGTGGTGACCATCAGGTCACCGGCCACGTTGACGCTGGTGCGGGCCATGTCGAGGATGCGGTCGATGCCGGCGATGACGGCGATGGCCTCCAGCGGCAGGCCAATCTGGGCCATGACGATGGATAGCATCACCAGGCCCGCGCCCGGTACGCCGGCGGTGCCGATCGAGGCCAGGGTGCCGGTGACGATGATCATGCCGTAGTCGGTCATGCTCAGGTCGACGCCCAGCAACTGGGCGATGAACACCGCGACCACGCCCTGATAGATGGCGGTGCCGTCCATGTTGATGGTGGCGCCCACCGGCAGCACGAAGCCGGCGACACCTTCCGAGACGCCGAGATTGTTACGGGCGCACCGCAGCGAGACCGGCAGGGTGCCGGAGGAGGACGCCGAGGAGTAGGCCACCACCAGGGCGTCGAGGATGCCTTGCAGGTAACGCAGCGGGTTGAGGCGGCCCAGCAAGGCCAGCAGGCCGGAGTAGACCAGCAGAATATGCAGCGCGCTGGCCAGGTAGGCCACGCCGATCACCTTGGCCAGCGGCAGCAGCACCTCGAGGCCGTAGCTTCCCGCCACATGGGCGATCAGCCCGAAGACGCCGAAAGGCGCGAAACTCATGACGATATTGGTCAGCTTGACCATCGCTTCAGCGAAGCTTTCGAACACCTTCACCACGGGCTCGCCCTTCTCGCCGATCAAGGTCAGCGAGATGCCGAGCCCGATGGCGAAGACGATGATCTGCAGGATGTTGCCGTTGGCCAGGGCGTCGATGGGATTCTGGGGCACCAGGCCGACCAGGATCTCCACCAGGGTGGGGGCTTCCTTGGGTTCGACGCCGGACTCGAAGGTCATGTCCAGCCCCACGCCGGGCTGGAAGATCCAGGACGCGAGCAGGCCGATGGCGATGGCGAAGGCGGTGGTCAGCAGGTAAAGGGCGATGGTGCGCAGGCCGATGCGCCCCATCTTCTGCGGGTCGCGCATGGCGGTGATGCCGACCACCAGGGTCGAGAAGACCAGCGGCACGATCAGCATCTTGATGGCGTTGATGAAGATATCGCCGAGGGGCTTGAAGAGGCTGGCCTGTTCGCCCATCAGGGCGCCGGCCAGCACGCCGAGCACCAGGCCGGCGAGGATCTTCTGCCACAGGGGGATGCGCTGCCAGAGATTGGGGCTGGCGGCCGGTTCGTGATTGGACAAGGGGTGACTCCTTTCTGTGTCGGCGCTCTTGGGTAGTGAATTTTAATGGTGAGCGCAGGATTCTACAGAAAGGAGTCTTGTGAAACTTGCAGGAATGCGTCCTTGTGGACTGCGTTGGCTACAGGGCTTCGTCGAGCAGGGAATGGAAAGCCGCCCAGGATTTCTCGTCGGCGCGGGCCTGGTAGCGGTCGCCGCCGATGACGGTGAAGGCATGGGGCGCGCCGGAGTAGACCTCGATCTCGTAGGTGACGCCGGCGGCTTCCAGCTCTTCGGCGAGAGTGGCGACGTCGGACATGGTGATGGAGGTGTCGGCACCGCCATGGGCGACCAGGATGGGCGGGGTGTCGGCGGAATACGATTGTCCTTCCGGTGTGCCGAGACCGCCGTGGAAGGTGGCGTAGCCGTGCACGTCCTCGGCCTGTCCGGAACGGGCCAGTTCCAGCACCACGGCGCCGCCGAAGCAGTAGCCCATGACCACGGTCGGTTGCGCGACACCCTGTTGGCGTGCTTCTTCCAGGCCGGCCAGGGTCAGGCGGCGCATGCGTTCGCGGTCGTCGTAGAGCCGTGCGGTCTCGGCTTTCCTGGCGTCGGTTTCCACGGGGCGATTGCCCTTGCCGTAGAGGTCGATGGCGAAGGCGTCGTAGCCCCGGGCGGCGAGCATATCGGCGCGCTGGCGCTCGTAGTCGGTCAGGCCGTCCCAGTCGTGGATGATCAGCACGGTGCCTCGGGCTTCGTCCGGGGCGCTGGCGAGATAGCCGGTGAAGGCCTCGTCGCCCACCTGGTAGTCGATGCTGTGGCCATCGGGGGCATCGGCCAGGGCGGTGCCGGTGAATCCGGAGAGCAGCAGACTGCCGAGCAGCAGGCCTCGAAGCGGCGGCATTGCGATGCGTCTCATGGTAGGGCTCCCGTATGTCGTGGTGATCAACACTCGATGGCCAGGGCTTGGTGGCCAGGTCCTGACATCAGCACGCGGTGGTCAGGCAATGAACGGAAATCGTGGCTCCCGGCGGGGGGAGTGGCACCTCAGTATAGGACGACATCCCCGCGTGGTGCCGAGCGTTGGCAGACCCGGCTTGTGTTTTGCCGTCTCCCCTTCCAGATTGTGGAAGTGTGATCCTGTGTAACCAGAAGCGAGACCAACAATCATGAACAAGCGCATTCTTGCGATGGCGGTGGCAGCGTCCTCCGTGGCATTTTCCGGCCTGGCCCAGGCCGAGGTGAAGATTGGTTTCCTCGGTGGCTTCACCGGGGGCATCGAGAGCCTGACGCCGCCGATCTATGACGGCGCCCAGCTGGCGGTGAAGCAGATCAACGAGCAGGGTGGACTGCTGGACGGCGAGGACATCGCCATGCCCACCGGGGACACGACCTGTTCCGATGCCTCGGCGGCATCCAACGCGGCCGATCGCATGGTCAACACCGAGGAGGTCACGGCCATCGTCGGGGCCCTGTGTACCGGTGCCACCGTCGCTGCAGCCAACAACGCGGCGGTACCTGGCGGCGTGACCATGGTATCGCCGGCTTCCACGGCGCCGGCGGTGACCGATATCGACGACAACGACCTCGTCTTCCGCACGGTGCCCTCGGATGCCTTCCAGGGTAAGATGCTGGCCAAGCTGTTGCTGGACAAGGGCATCGAGGAGGTCGTGGTCACCTACGTCAACAATGACTATGGCAGTGGCCTGGACGAGGCCTTCACGACGGCCTTCAAGGAAGGCGGCGGCACGGTGGCGGAGAATCTGCCTCACGAGGACAACCGTGCCGACTACCGTGCCGAACTGGGCCGACTCTCTTCTGCCGGGGTGCCCAACCTGGTGGTTCTGGCCTATGCCGACACCTCGGGCCAGACGGTACTGCGTCAGGCCTACGAGAGCGGCATGTTCACCCAGTATATCGGGGCCGACGGCATGGTCGGCGACAGCCTGATCGAGGCCATCGGCGCCGATGTGCTCGACGGCATGATCGCCACGCGGCCGGGTAGTCCCGAGTTGCCCGGTACCGAGATCTTCAACGAGGACGCCAAGGCCGCCGAGATCGACCCCAGCGCGGTGTTCGCCGCCCAGGCCTATGACGCGGCCTTCCTGCTGGGGCTGGCCATCGAGCAGAACGGTAATGCCGAGCGCGAGGGGCTTTCCGAGGCGCTGCGCAGCGTTGCCTCGGCGCCGGGCGAGGTCATCCTGCCGGGTGAGTGGGAGAAGGCTAAGGAGCTGATCGCCGCCGGCACCGAGATCAACTACGAGGGCGCCTCGGGCACCCACGAGTTCGACGAGAACGGTGACGTGCCGGGCGTGGTGCTGGAGATGGTGGTCGAGGACGGAGCCTTCACCAGCCAGGGGTACGTCAACGAAGACAGCGAGGGCGGAGAGGACAGCGGTTCCTGACGCGATGCGATGGGCTCACGATCGAGCCCATCCTCCGCCCCGACACGACGAGGGCCCCGGTCATGCGACCGGGGCCCTTTTTCGTGCGCCGTCTCGGCCGAGGTCAGCCGTGATGACGCACCGTCTCGGGCAGCATGCCCTTGGGGGCGAAGCGTAGCACCAGGCTGATCAGCAGGCCGATCACGAAGACCCTGGCCTGCAGGGCGCGGCTGTCGAGGTTGGTGGGAACCTCCCAGCCGAAGGTGTCGGCGCCGGCATGGGCCGCCCACTCCATCACCGACAGGGCCAGTGGCCCCGACATGATCCAGATGACGTAGACCGCCACGGCGCCGAAGATGGTGCCCAGGTTGTTGCCCGGCCCGCCGAGGATCACCATCACCAGCACCAGGAAGGTGTGGTTCAGGGGCAGGTAGCCCTGGGGGTCGAAGATGCTGTTGAAGCTGGCCATCACGGCGCCGCCGATGCCCATCAGGATGCAGCCCAGCACGAAGATCTCCAGGCGGCGCTTGTTGATGTCCTTGCCCATGGCGGCGGCGGAGACCTCGTTGTCGCGAATGGCGCGGATCATGCGCCCCCAGGGGGCGTTGTAGGCGCGATGCAGCAGGAAGAAGATCGCCGCGATGATCACTGCGGTGACCGACAGGTACAGGGCCCGTGCCAGGGTGAAGCCCACCTCGGAGGGCCCGGGAACCGGCCAGGGCAAGGGGGAGACCGTGGCGGTACCTCGGGTCAGCCAGTCGGCGTTCTTGAGGAAGGCCTTGATGATCTCGGCGATGCCGATGGTGGCGATGGCCAGGTAGTCGCTGCGCAGTCCCAGGCAGACATGGCCGATGAAATAACCGACCCCGCCGGCCAGCGCGCCGCCGATGATCCAGCCGAACCATACGGGGAGGGCCATGCCGCCGATGAAGCCGGCCTGTGATTCGATCTGGCCGGCGACCTCGCGGAAGTGGGTGATCACCACCAGGTAGAGCACCACACCGAGAGCCACGGCAATGGCGGTGCGCAGCACCCTGGGGACGCCGATCCGGTCGAGGCGGGTGGCGGCGACGACCAGGACGATGGCGGCGACCATGTAGAGCAGTACGCGCCCCAGCTCGCCGGGCAGTTCGCTGTTCCAGAAGGCGTCGTTGACCGGAATGCTGAAGAACATGGCGCAGAAGCCGCCGAGGGCGACGAAGCCCATGACACCGGCGTTGAACTGTCCGGCATACCCCCACTGGATGGTCAGCCCCAGGGCCAGGATGGCGTAGCAGGCCGACTCCACCAGCATGCGGGTGCCGTAGGCGGGGCCCATGGCGGTGTAGACCACCAGCACCACGGCCAGCAGCCCCAGGAAGAGGATCAGCTCGCGCAGCGGAAAACGACGTGGCGCGGCGACGGTATCGGAGCGTTGTTGTTCTGTCATGTGATCACCTTGCCCTTGAAGATGCCCGTGGGGCGCCACACCAGGATGGCAACGAGGATGAAGAAGGGCACCACGATCTTGTATTCGGTGCCGACGAAGGCCAGGTTGTGCGGCAATTCCAGCCATGCGGGCAGGCTGTCGCGGAAGGGCCGTAGCAGCAGGCCCCAGTTGAAGACGGCCAGGGACTCGGCGAAGCCGACCACGAAACCGCCGGCGATGGCGCCGAAGGGGTGGCCCACGCCGCCGACGATGGCCGCGGCGAAGATCGGCAGCAACAGGAAGAAGCTGAGATCGGGCTTGAAGGTCACGTCCAGCGACAACAGGGTGCCGGCGATGGCGGCCAGTCCGCCGGCGAGTACCCAGGTCACCGCCACGATGGTATTGGTGTTGATGCCCGAGGCCTGGGCCAGGTCGGGGTTGTCGGACATGGCGCGCATGGCCTTGCCCAGCCGCGAACGGCTGAGGAAAAAGTGCAGGGCAATCACGCAGATGATCGTCAGCGCGAACAGGTAGAGCTGGGGTTCGGTGATCACCACCGGTACCCGCACGCCCTCGATGGGGATGGGCAGGCGGAAGATTTCCTTGCGATCATCCACATAGAGGCTGGAGCCGCCGGTGCCGGCGAACACCCGGATCAGTCCCTGCAGCATCAGGGTCACGCCCAGCGAGGCGATCACCATGACGATGGGCTTGACGCCGTGGGCGCGCAGCGGCTTGTAGAAGGTGCGGTCGATGCCGACCGCCAGCCCCGCGGTCAGCACCATGGCCAGGGGCATCATGAGGATCGGCGTGGGCACGCCGATGGCGCTCCCTGCGCCCGGAAATAGCGTCGTGAGCAACAGCACCATGAAGGCGCCGAAGGTCATCATGTCGCCATGGGCGAAGTGGGCGAAGCGCATGATGCTGAAGATCAGCGTCACGCCCACGGCGCCCATGGCATAGATCGAGCCGGAGACGCTGCCGGCGATCACCACGTTGTTGATGAAAAAGACGAGTTCGTTCAAGGCACAGCCTCCAGATGGTTTCGTCGACGTCGAGCGAGGCTCAGCCGCCCAGAAAGCTCTTGGCGACGTCCGGGTCGGCCAGCAGGGCCGCGCCGGTGTCGGTGAAACGGTTCTGGCCGGCGGCCAGCACGAAGCCCTTGTCGGCGATGCCGAGCGCCTGCTTGGCGTTCTGCTCGACCATCAGGATGCCGACGCCGGCGGCGTTGATCTCCTTTACCCGGGCGAATATCTCGTTCATGTAGCGTGGTGACAGCCCGGCGGTCGGCTCGTCGAGCAGCAACAGGTCGGGTTCGGCCATCAGGGCACGCCCCATGGCGACCATCTGTCGTTGTCCGCCGGACAGTTCGCCGGCGGGCTGGTGGCGCTTGTCGTGCAGGGGCGGGAAGAACTCGTAGATGCGCGCGAGCATGCGCTTGACGTTGTCGGGCTTGAGATAGGCGCCCATCTGCAGGTTTTCCTTCACCGTGAGGCTCGGGAAGATATTGTGCTCCTGAGGCACGAAGCCCATGCCGCGCCGCACCAGCTTGTTGGGCGGCTGGTTCTGGATGGGGTCGCCGTTCAACAGGATCTCGCCCTGGCTGACATTGAGCAGGCCGAAGATGGCCTTGAGCATGGTCGACTTGCCGGCGCCGTTGGGGCCGACGATGACGCCGACCTCGTTGGCCTCGATCGCCATGTCCACCCCGTTGAGGATGTTCATGCCGCCATAGCCGCCGTGCACGTTGCGTGCGTCGAGTAGAGGCATATAAAGGGTCTCTGCGTTGTGTCGGGCGCGCCTCGGCGTCGCCCTCTGCTGTTGTTATCCGCGATGTTCCAGGGGGCGTGTGCGTCGCCCTCAGGCCACGTTGGCCCCGAAGTAAGCCTCGATCACCCGCTGGTCGTTGCGTATTTCCTCGATGCTGCCTTCGACCATCACGCTGCCCTGGGCGAGCACGATCACCGGGTCGCAGAGGCGCGCGATCATGTCCATGTCGTGTTCGATGACCAGGAAGGTGTAGCCGACCTCGCGGTTGAGCCGTTCGATGTTGTGCATGAGATCACCGAGCAGGGTGCGGTTGACGCCGGCGGCGATCTCGTCGAGCAGCACGACCCGGGCGTCGGTCATCATGGTGCGACCCAGCTCGAGGAGTTTCTTCTGGCCGCCGGAGAGGTTGCCGGCCAGCTCGTTGCGGACATGGTGCAGGCCGATGAAGTCGATGACTTCCAGGGCCCGGCGGCACACTTCGGCCTCTTCGCGACCCACGGCACCGGGCTTGAACCAGGTGCTGAACAGGTGCTCGCCGGCCTGACGGGGCGGGACCATCATCAGGTTTTCCAGTGCCGTCAGGTTGGCGAACTCGTGGGCGATCTGGAAGGTGCGCAGCAGCCCCTTGTGGAACAGGTCGTTGGCGGAGCGGTTGGTGATGTCCTCGCCGTCGAGCCATACCTGACCGCTGTCCAGCGGCAGGGCGCCGGCGATGATGTTGAACAGGGTCGACTTGCCGGCGCCGTTGGGCCCTATCAGGCCGGTGACCGAGCCCTGCTCGACCTGGATCGAGCAGTCGTCGATAACCTGCAGGCCACCAAAGGCCTTGTTGACGTGCTGTACGTCGATGATGGCAGACATGGTGATTCCGTCTCTGTTTGTTCGTTGTTGTATCCCGAGGGGGAACTGGTTGCCGCTCGTCACGTTGGCATCTTCAGGGACTCTGATGGTGCTCCGCCAGGAAGGTGCGGCTGGCGGCGAAGGCTCCCACGATCACCACGGCGCCGATCATGGGCAGCAGGTAGCCTTCCACCTGCGGGATGGCTCTCAGGAACACGAAGGCCACCGCCGCCGGGGAAACGAAGCGTACCAGGAAGCGCCAGGTGTGAAGCCAGCCTTCGCTGGTGCGCAGCTCCTTCATGACCTCGCCGTGGGTCAGTGCCCAGCCGGCGAAGAGGGCAATCATCAACCCGCCCAGGGGCATGAGTATATGGGTCAATAGTTCCAGCAGGCTGAAGGCGCTGATCCCCAGGATGTCGTGGAAGGGGCTGTTTTCGGCCCAGACATTGAAGCTGAACACGGTGAGCAGGCCCAGTGCCCAACTGGCGATGGCCATCACGGCCACCGCCTGGGCACGATTGAGATCGAAGCGTTCCACCAGGAAGGCGGCGACCGGTTCGATCATCGAGATCGCCGAGCTGATGGACGCGCCGAGCACCAGGATGAAGAAGATGGCGCCCACCAGTGAGCCACCGGGCATCTCGGCGAAGGCCAGCGGCAGGGTGATGAACATCAGTCCCGGGCCTTCATCCGGATCGAGGCCGGCGCCGAATACCAGCGCGAAGATCGCCAGCCCCGCGATCAGCGCCACGGCGGTATCGATCACGACGATGGCCAGGGCGGTACGGCTCAGCGAGGCTTCTCCGGGCATATAGGCGCCGTAGGCCATGATCGCGCCCATGCCGAGACTCAGGGTGAAGAAGGACTGGCCCATGGCGGCCAGCCAGCCTTCGAGACTGAGGTCGCTGAGCTGGAAGGTGAACAGGAAGCGTGATGCCGTGCCCATGTCGCCGTTCATGGCGCTGTAGGCCAGGATGACCAGCAGGATCGCGAGCAGCGCCGGCATCAGGACGCGCAGGCCGTTCTCGATGCCACGGTGGATACCGAGCCCGACGATCAGGCCCGAGGCGGCGATGAACAGGGTGTGGTAGAGCGTCAGCAGGGCCGGCGAGGCGAGCAGGGTATCGAAGCCGCTGGCGATGGTGGCGGCATCGGCACCGGCCAGCGAGCCGGTGAGCATGCGCCAGATGTAGTGCAGGGCCCAGCCGGCGATCACCGAGTAGAAGCTGAGAATGATGAAGGCCGAGGCGGCACCCACCCAGCCGATCGATTCCCAGGCTCGCGAGGTGTCATGAGTGCGGCTCAGGAAGCGCATGCCCATGATCGGGCTGCGACGGCTGCTGCGGCCGAGCAGGATCTCGGCGATCAGGATGGGGACGCCGACCGCGAAGAGTGTCGCGATGTAGATCAGCAGGAAGGCACCGCCGCCGTTCTCGCCCGCCAGGTAGGGGAAACGCCAGAGATTGCCGAGCCCCACCGCCGAGCCGACGGCGGCCAGCAGGAAGGTGCCCTTGTGCGTCCAGATGTTGTTCGTACTCATGGAGGTCCCACGATTGCCCAGGGCTGGAAGATGTCCGCGCCGGGGGGCCAGCCGAATCGCCGTCAACTTTGCGACACAGGGGCGGTGCTTGGCTAGTGGGCGAGCGTTTAGGCGTCGTTGGCGGCGGTGGATGGTAACCGCGCACGGAATCAGTCCTCTTCTTCCGCATCGTCCTCGTGGGGGTGGTTCGGCTCCATGGCGCGGTCGGTGTCGGCGAGGCGTACGGTATCGCCCAGCTCGAGCTTGCCGTGGGACTTGAGGCGGCGGCCATTGTCGGCGGCGATCAGCGCCACGACGTCACCAATGCTGGTGCCGTCCACGTAGGCCTCTACCTTGATCCGGACAATCGTGCCCTGGTGGCGTGCCGAGAGGATATCGCCGGGGCCGGGATCGGCGTGATGATGGGGGTGCTTGGCGAAGTATTGCATCACGCTGTCGGCGCCGGGGTCGTCCCAGTCGATGTGCTTGTGCATGGTGGTATCTCGCGCTGCGGGAGTGTCCCTCTAGACTAGTCGCTGTCGGGCAAGGGACAAAAGGGCGTTGCCTCAGGGAGGGGCCTGGGTGACCCGCCCTCGAGGCCCGGCCAATGAAAAGCCCACCGTGTAGGTGGGCTTCGATTCTGCCTGGTGCCTGGACGTGGCTCAGGGCCGCGTCACTTCTTCTTGGCGCGCTTGCGCTCGTTTTCGGTGAGCAGTTTCTTGCGCAGGCGAATGTGGTTGGGGGTGACCTCCACCAGTTCGTCGTCGTCGAGAAATTCGACGGCTTGCTCCAGTGAGAAGCGTACCGGCGGTGTCAGAATCAGGGCCTCGTCACTGCCGGAGGAGCGCATGTTGTCGAGCTTCTTGGCCTTGGTCGGGTTCACGACCATGTCTTCGGCACGGTTGTTGATGCCGATCAGCATGCCTTCGTAGACTTCGGTGCCGTGCTCGACGATCAGCTTGCCGCGGTCCTGCAGGGCAAAGAGCGCGTAGGCCAGGGCCTTGCCGCTGACCATGGACACCAGCACGCCGTTGCGCCGCTCGACGGAGGCGTCGGGCTTGAGGGGGCCATACTGATCGAAGCGGCTGGTCAGGATGCCGGTGCCGGATGTCAGGGTCAGGAACTGGCCGCGGAAGCCGATCAGCCCGCGCGCGGGGATGATGAAGTCCAGGCGCACTCGGCCCTTGCCGTCGGGGTTCATGTTCTTGAGCTCGCCCTTGCGGTAGCCGAGCTCTTCCATGATGGCGCCTTGGTGCTCCTCCTCGCAGTCGATGATGACTTCTTCGTAGGGCTCCTGAGACACGCCGCCGATCTCGCGGATGATCACTTCGGGGCGGCCGACGGCCAGCTCGAAGCCTTCGCGGCGCATGCTCTCGATCAGCACGGAGAGGTGCAGCTCGCCACGACCGGAGACCTTGAACTTCTCGGGGCTGTCGCCTTGCTCGACGCGCAGCGCCACGTTGTGGATCAGTTCCTGGTCGAGGCGGTCCTTGATGTTGCGGCTGGTGACGAACTTGCCATCCTTGCCGGCGAAGGGCGAGTCGTTGACCTGGAAGGTCATGGAGACGGTCGGCTCATCGACGGTCAGGGCGGGCAGGGCTTCGACGTTGCTCGGATCACAGATGGTGTCGGAGATCGCCAGGTTCTCGATGCCGGTGATGCAGACGATGTCGCCGGCGGTGGCTTCGTCGGTCTGCACGCGTTCAAGGCCGAGGTGAGTCATCACCTGGCCGATCTTGCCACGCCGTTCCTTGCCTTCCTTGGTGACCACGGTGACCTGCTGGCCGGGGCGCAGGGCGCCACGCGTGATGCGGCCCAGGCCGATGACGCCGACGTAGCTGTTGTAGTCCAGCGCCGAGATCTGCATTTGCAGCGAGCCGTTGAGCTCGACCTTGGGCGGCTCGACGATGTCGACGATGGCGCGGAACATCGGCGTCATGTCGTCGGTGAGCTGCTCCGGCTCTTCACCGGCCACGCCATTGAGGGCCGAGCAGTAGATGATCGGGAAGTCGAGCTGTTCGTCGCTGGCGCCGAGGTTGTCGAACAGGTCGAAGATCTGGTCGATGACCCAGTCAGGGCGTGCACCCGGGCGATCGATCTTGTTGACCACGACGATCGGCTTGAGGCCCTGGTCGAAGGCCTTCTGGGTGACGAAGCGAGTCTGCGGCATCGGGCCATCGACGGCGTCGACCATCAGCAGTACCGAGTCGACCATCGACATCACGCGCTCGACTTCGCCGCCGAAATCGGCGTGTCCCGGCGTGTCGACGATGTTGATGTGGTAGTCGCGGTCTTCCGGACTATGCCAACGAATCGCCGTGTTCTTGGCCAGGATGGTGATGCCGCGCTCCTTTTCCTGATCGTTGGAGTCCATGATGCGTTCCTGGCCCTCAGCCTTGCGGTCCAGGGTGCCGGACTGCTGGAGGAGCTTGTCGACCAGGGTGGTCTTGCCGTGGTCGACGTGAGCGATGATGGCGATGTTGCGAAGATTCTCGATCACGACGGGATCCTGCTGGGAAAAGTGGGGCCGCATTATAGGGTCAGGGCCGTGACGCTACCAGCCTTGTGGTTGGAAATCCGTTCCCGAACGTCGTGGAATCCGCTTCGATACGGTGAAGAAAAGGCCTGACCGCGCCGGTCGTCGGCGATCCATGTCTTGGGTAAGATGGTTGATCCTGTCGACCGGGCGAGCAACGCCATGCTGGATATCAAGTTCTATGTGCTGATCGATGCCATCGCGACGCACGGTACTGTCCATGAGGCGGCCGCGGCGATCGGCGTGACACAACCGGCGGCGACGCATCGCATTCGCGAGATGGAGCGACGGCTGGGGGTATCCCTGTTCCTGCGGGAGGGGCGGCGTCTGGTGTTGACGGCATCCGGCGAGCGTCTGGTGGCTGCCGCCCGGGATACCCTGCCGAGGCTGCGTAGTGCGGAAATCGAGGCCTGGCAGCTGGCGCGTCATGGCGAGCCGCCCATACGCCTGGGCATTGGTCCCTACGATACGTTGTCCCGGGTGGTGCCCCATCTCTACGATCAGCCGTATGGCGACATCGACCTGGTGAGCCTGCCGATGCCCGAGATGACGGGCGCCTTGCTGGCCAGGCGGGTCGACATGATTCCCATGATCGAGGTACCCGTTCAGCGGGGCCTCGACTATCGCGAGCTGTTCGAGGAACCGCTGATGGCGGTGCTGCCGCCATCTCATCCCTATGCCGACCGCGAGTCGGTGCCGCCCGAGGTGTTCGATCGGGATCGCCACTTCACCTACAGCGTGGCGCCGGAAGCGGGGCATGAGTTCGAGCACTTCTTCCAGCCCGCCGGTATCTATCCCTCGCACATGGTGCAGGTCGAGTCCGTGAGCCTGATTCTCGACCTGGTGGCGGCCGGCAAGGGGGTGAGCATCCTGTCTCGCTGGGCGGTGCGTGATGCCGCCCGTTCGGGCCGGGTGGTCATGCGTCCGCTGGCCGGTGAGCTGCCTCGCATTCCCTGGTACCTGGCCTTTGCCGATGAGCCGCGCGTCGCGGAGGTCGCCAGTCCACTGGCGTCGCTGATGCGCAAGCTATATCGGCAAGCGTCTTGAGAGTCATTTTCAACTGACTGAATCGATTGATAAAAAAGTCATGACATCGGCGACGGAATTCTGATTGGAGTTGCTGAGAGGGGCTGCCTAGCCTATGGCGCAGTGTTCACCTCCCCCACCCAAGAGGAGACGAGTCGATGACACCTTCTACCCTCCGCGAAGAACGCTCGCCGACCACCGAGGCGCCCGCCGAGGCCTCTCTGGCACGGTTGGTCGACCTGGCGCAGTACCCGATCGACCGGCAGGAAAGCGATGCCTATCGCCATGCCGTGGAGCGGGTGCGCGCCCAGCTGAGGCAGGACGGCTGCGCCCTGTTGTCCCGGTTCATTCGTGACGATGTCGTCGAGGCGCTGCGCCGGGAAAGCGAAGCCCTGGCGCCCCTGGCCTACTACTCCGACAACAACGTCAATCCGTATGTCACCCAGGACGATCCCAGCCTGCCCGAGGATCACCCGGTGCGTTGCTTCCAGCACTACACCAATGGCTTCGTGGCCAAGGACCTCATTCCCGAGGACGCCATCGTCAAGTCGCTCTATCGCGATCCGTCGTTTCAGCGGTTCATCGCCGACTGCCTCGAGGAGCCGGTGATCCACGAATTCGCCGATCCCATCGCCGGGCTGGTGATCAATGTCATGCCCGACGATACCGAGCTGCCCTGGCACTTCGACACCAATGAATTCATCGTCAGCCTGATGACGCGGCGGCCCCACAGCGGCGGGGAGTTCCAGTATGCGCCCGGCATCCGGCGGCCCGGCGAGGAGAACTTCGCCGGTGTGCAGCGCATTCTCGAAGGTGACCACTCCGAGGTCGAATCGCTGACGCTCGATACCGGTGACCTGCAACTCTTCAAGGGTCGCTATTCGATGCACCGCGTGGCCGCCGCCCAGGGGCAGCGCCTTTGCACCCTACTGGGCTACGCCAAGACGCCCAACATGATGGGCAGTCTGGAGCACACCGAAAAGATCTATGGTCGCGTGACCCAGGCTCACATCGATGCGCACAATCAGCGTCGTCATGACAATCTCATGGGCTAGGGAAGTACTGCATAAATGCCTGTGCATGCAAATCGCTTCGCTATAGCCGCCATCCCTGGCGGCTACCCTGCGGGCCCGCCTAAAGGCGGTTCAAATTCGCTCCCGGCGAATTTGTACGCGGTGCTCGAAAGCTCGCCTAACCCTTCGTTATGTCTCGCTTTCTGTGCTCCGGGCGCCTCGCGCTTCACTATGCTCGGCAATTTATTCAGCACTTCCATAGGCGCTCCTTGGCGCCTAAAGGTAATTTGCCCGCGAACCAACGAGAGTTTTTCCCATGAGCCAGATCGTGGCCCTCGCCGACGCTCCTCGAGACGGTCGGTCATACGCTGACGGTGACTTTCGCCGCCAATCCATCGATGCCGAGCTGTTGTCGCGGGTCGAGCGCTATCGTCTCGGCCGCCTGCGTCAGCAGATGCGCCACCACGAGATGGATGCGGTCATCCTGTTCGACCCGATCAACATTCGATATGCCTGCGGTTCGCGCAACATGCAGGTCTACTCGCAGCGCAACCCCGCACGTTACCTCTATGTGGCCCTGGACGGCCCGATCGTGCTCTTCGAGTTCAGTGCCTGCCTGCACCTGGCCAACGGGCTTCAGTTGCTGGACGAGGTCCGTCCGGCGCGGGCGGTCATGCCGCAATATAGCGGGCCGCGCTGCCCGCAGCACACGGCCGCTTTCGTCGACGATATGCAGTCCCTGTTCGCGCGCTCGGTCACCCGGGGCAAGCGGCTGGGTATCGAGTCGGCGCCCACCGCCGCCGTGTCCGCCCTCGGCGAGGCGGGATTCGAGCTGGTCGATGCCGCCGTTGCCGTGGAAGGGGCCAAGTCCATCAAGAGCATCGATGAACTGAGCCTGATCCATCGCTCGGTGACACTGACCGAATCCGCCATGGCGCGCATGGAAGCCGCCTTGAGGCCGGGCATGTCCGAAAAT
The DNA here is from genome assembly GCF_029081005.1 of Halomonas elongata. GTDB lineage: Bacteria > Pseudomonadota > Gammaproteobacteria > Pseudomonadales > Halomonadaceae > Halomonas > Halomonas elongata_B. The sequence continues at coordinate 39,708 of NZ_JAJQTQ010000016.1, forward strand.
GAGCTGTGGTCCATTTTCAACCAGCACGTGCTGGCCACGGGGGGCGAATACGCCGAGACTCGGCTGCTGGCCTCGGGGGCACGCACCAACCCGTGGTTCCAGGAATGTTCCGACAAGGTCATTGCGCCGGGCGAGCTGGTGGCCTTCGACACCGACATCGTCGGCTGTTTCGGCTATTACACCGATTTTTCGCGGACCTTCCATGTGCCCGGACGTGGTGGGCCCACCCAGGAACAGCAGCGGCTCTATCGTATGGCGGCCGATCAACTGGAAAGCAATATTGCCCTGCTCGATCCCGGCATGAGCTTTCGCGAGTATTCGCGCCGTGCCTGGCCGATTCCCCAGGGGTATCGCGAGAACCGTTATCTGGACATCGTGCATGGCTGCGGGATGACCGGTGAGTGGCCCCTGATCGCCCATGACATGGACTGGGACGACGTCGGCTACGACGGCCACATCGAGCCGGGCATGACCCTGTGCGTGGAAGCCTATATCGGGCACCGCGATGGCAGTGAAGGGGTCAAGCTCGAGGAGCAGGTATTGATTACCGAACGGGGCATCGACCGCCTCTCGACCTATGGCTATGACGAGACACTGCTGGGCTCGCCAGCATCATGACCGTAAACGCAAGGAGACTCATGAAATCGATCACTTCCCTCTTCGTTGCCCTCGGCGCCCTGGGGATTGCCGGCACGGCATCGGCCGACGAGAAACTGACCATCGGCACCAACAACTGGTCGGAGAACATCGCCGTATCGCACCTGTGGCAACAGTTGCTGGAGGAACGCGGATATCGCGTTGCCCTGACCACGACGGGCAAGAGCATCATCTTCAGCGCGCTGGCCCAGCGCGATATCGACATATCGCTGGAAGTCTGGCTGCCCAATGGTGATGCCCAGTACCTGGAGCCCTATCAGGATCGTATCGACGTCCATGACGCCTGGTACAACGGCGCCCAGGACGAGCTGGTGGTGCCGGCCTATCTCTCCGACATCGATACCATGGCGGACCTGAAGGCCAATGCCTCGCGATTCGAGTATCAGGGGGAGCCGACGATCATGGGCATCGAGTCGGGCTCTGCCATCGCGGGGGAAACGGAAACCGCCATCGAGCGCTATGACCTGCCGTTCCGCCAGTTGAACAGCTCGTCACCCGCCATGCTGGCCTCGCTCGAGGAGGCGTATCGCAAGGAGGCGCCCATCGCGGTCACCCTCTGGCAGCCGCACTGGGCCTATGCCGAGTATGACCTCAAGGCCATCGAGGATCCCAAAGAAGCCTATGGCGGCGGTGACGATATCAAGTGGATGTCCAAGGCCGGGTTCGCCGACGAACACCCCGAGGTGACGGATATCCTCAATGGCTGGCACATGAGCCATGCGCAGCTCTCGGACCTGATGCTGACCATCGAGGATGTCGGCAGCCCGGAAGAAGGGGTGCGTCGCTGGGTCGACGACCATCCGGCACTCATCGAAGAGTGGCTGGGCGACGCCGATTCATAACGCGGAGCGCGTTCCCGGATCCATCCCGAATATCCCGTCACGCTTGGCGCCCGCCGTCGGCCGTATCGACCCGGTCGATTCGGTCGATTCGGTCGAGGGGCAGTCATGGTGAGGCGGGATACCTTTTTGTGCACGGTTTTGGTGCTTTTGCGGTTTTTTGCGCTCCATTTTGGTTCATGGCGGAGCGCCTGTGCCGCATCGATATAGGGCGGTCGGTGAACGAGCGTGGCACGAAAAATGCGTCTCCGGAATTTTTCCTCTTCAAGATCAGTGTGCTATGCAGATATCTGGTTCGAATGCGCCATTTTGGCACGCTTTATGCTTCTTCATCGCAAACGCCATGGTCGCCACGGCGGTTGTGGGCAGCCAGCTTACGGCATGCTACAACATTCGCTACCCGACCAGCGGTCAAGACGCTTTGAATTCGCTTCAGAGTCAACGAGCCAAGCTCATTGTGGAGGACCTCATGTCTGACAAGACACTCGCCCTGATTGAAGAACATGATGTGAAGTGGGTCGATCTGCGCTTCACCGACACCAAAGGCAAGGAACAACACGTCACCATCCCGGCTCGCGATGTGGATGAAGAGTTCTTCGAGAACGGCCAGATGTTCGATGGCTCCTCCATCAATGGCTGGAAGGGGATCAACGAGTCGGACATGATCCTGCGCCCGGAGGATGGCACCGGCTTCCTCGACCCGTTCACCGAAGACGCCACCCTGGTACTGCGCTGCGACATCATCGAGCCGGCCACCATGCAGGGCTATGAGCGCGATCCGCGTTCCATCGCCAAGCGCGCCGAGGCGTATCTGGAGTCTTCCGGCCTGGGCGATACCGCTTTCTTCGGGCCGGAGCCCGAGTTCTTCGTCTTCGACGAGGTGCACTGGAAGGCCGACGCCGAAGGTGCCATGTACAAGATCAGCTCCGAAGAGGGGGCCTGGGCCACCGACCGTCAAGTCGAGGGCGGCAACATGGGCCACCGTCCGCGGGTCAAGGGCGGCTACTTCCCGGTGCCGCCGGTGGACAGCTTCCACGATATCCGTGGCGCGATGTGCAACACCCTGGAGGCCATCGGCCAGAGCGTCGAAGTGCATCACCACGAGGTGTCCAACGCCGGCCAGAACGAAATCGGCGTCAAGTTCAACACCCTGGTGAAGAAGGCCGACGAGCTGCAGGAAATGAAGTACGTGGTGCACAACGTGGCCCACGCCTTCGGCAAGACCGCGACCTTCATGCCCAAGCCGGTGGTCGGCGACAACGGTTCCGGGATGCACGTCCACCAGTCTTTCTGGAAGGATGGCCAGAACCAGTTCGCCGGTGACGAGTACGCCGGTCTTTCCGAGATGGCCCTGTACTACATCGGTGGCATCATCAAGCACGCTCGTGCCCTCAACGCCTTCACCAACGCCTCTACCAACTCCTACAAGCGTCTGGTGCCGGGCTTCGAGGCGCCGGTGATGCTGGCTTACAGCGCGCGCAACCGCTCTGCGTCAATCCGTATCCCCTACACCGCCAGCCCGAAGGGCAAGCGTGTCGAGGCCCGCTTCCCGGACCCGACTGCCAACCCCTACCTGTGCTTCGCGGCGATGCTGATGGCCGGTATCGATGGCATCAAGAACAAGATCCATCCCGGCGATGCCATGGACAAGAACCTCTATGATCTGCCGCCGGAAGAGGGCAAGTCCGTCCCGACCGTGGCCGAGAGCCTCGATCAGGCGCTGGAAGCCCTGGACGCGGATCGCAGCTTCCTCACTGAGGGTGGTGTCTTCACCGACGAGACGATCGATGCCTACATCGAGCTCAAGTCCGAGGATATCGAGCGTCTGCGCATGACGACTCACCCGATCGAGTTCGACATGTACTACAGCTGCTGATCGTCGGCGCTTCGGCGCCGCGCTACCGCGACAGCAAGAGGCGCGCCCCACCGGGCGCGCCTCTTTTTTTCATCATGTTGTTTTCAAGTGCATGCTCTTTTGAGAGCTTTTATATCAAATTGCCATGTATAGCATTTTGATATATTCTTGCCCATGACGACACAGGGACGCGCGCATGCACATCATCACGCAGAAGCGTATCTGGGAGGCCATGGAACAATGGTCGCAGACCGCCACTGCCCTGGAGGCATGGTATCGGGTCATGAAGGCCAGTGAGCCTGGAGACTTTGCGGCTATGAAGCGCATTTTCCCGGCAACCGACAAGGTGGGATGCCATCACGTCTTCGATATCGGTGGCAACAAGGTCAGGCTGATCGCCGTTGTGCATTATCGTGCAAAGCGCGTGTATATCCGCGCTATTCTCGACCATCGCGGGTATGACAAGGGCAAATGGAAGGAGTCGTCATGAACGCTACCCTCGATCAAGCGGCCATGCACTGGGCATACATTGCGCCTCTGCTCACCGAGCCCGAGAACGATGCGGAGTATGCCGCCAAGGTAGAGGCACTGGACGACCTCGTCGACATGGTGGGCGATGACGAGGAGCATCCACTGGCCGGTCTTGCCGCTCGTCTGGGGGATCTTATCGAAGCCTACGATGAGAAACACCGGCCCATGCCTCAGGCATCCGGAACCGACGTGCTGAGGTATCTCATGCAAGCGCATGAGGTGACGCAGAGTGAGCTTCCCGAGGTCGGCGCACAGCCGGTGGTTTCGGCCATCCTTTCCGGCAAGCGCTCCTTGAACTGGCGTCAGATATGCGCACTGTCCGATCGCTTCGGGGTGCCGACGGATGTGTTCAAGGAGCCGCCTTCCCGAGCGTTTCCCGACCCTTCGATGACCGGGAGATCATGAGCAGGGAATCCATGAAGAGGGCGCGTCTGGTGCGGTTCATCGGGTTGTGGGTGGCGCTGCTGGTGAGCTCGTCGGCTTCTGCCGAAACCCTCTACCGCACCATCGATGCACGGGGCCATGTGTTCTTCACCGATGATCCCTCGCGGGGCGGCGAGCCGGTCGAGTTTGCGCCGATCAGCGTGGTGCCGTCGCTGCCGCCATCGCCAACATTGACGCGTGCCGCCCCGGACCGCGACGGCACACCTCCCCCGACGTATGAGGCTTTCGCGATTGCCTCGCCCGGAGACGAAACCACTCTGCCCACCGGGGCCGCCGGCGATGTACGGGTACACCTCGAACTCCGGCCGGCATTGCGGGAAGGGCACCGGTTGCGTCTGCTGCTCGATGGGGAGATCGCGCGGCCCGCCTCGCGCGAGCCGCTCATCGAGCTCACCAATCTGGCGCGTGGCGAGCACCGGTTGCGGGCGGAACTGCTCGACGGCCGCGGCCAGGTGCTGCGGCGCACCCCCGCGGTGACACTTCATGTGCAACGGGCCAGCGTGAATCTGCCTCAGAATCCCCAACCCCCCGATTCCCGCGGCCAGGCCGATCATTGAGAGGACGCCGGCTGCCCAGGATCGTGCATGCACCATAATAGTGCACTAGGATGGTGCACAGTCCTGGTGCTCGCTGCCCACCAGCGCCCGCATGTCGGCCGTACCGAAGTGGCGCGCTTCTTGCACCGGACTTCTCCAGTTGGAAACTTCTTCGTGCATCGCGGGATCGTCCATGTATCAACGTTTGATGGAACACCTCACCACCGCCGTCCTCCTGCTGGACGGCCGGCTGCGGCTGCAATGGATGAACCCGGCGGCCGAGGCGCTGTTGGCGCTCAGCCGCTCGCGGGTGACGGGCCAGTCTCTGCCTGAGCTGGTCGTCGGCGAGGAGGACATCGGCGAGCTGCTGGCCAAGGCGAGGGACGAGTTTCATCCCTTCACCCAGCGCGAGGCGCGCCTGACCCTGGTCACCGGGGATGTGCTGACCGTGGACTACACCGTCACGCCCCTGACCCGGGACGAGCTCTTGCTGGAAGTGGAGCCTCGCGACCGACTGCTGCGCATTTCCCGGGAGGAGGCCCTGCAGACGCGCCAGGAAACCATCAAGGTGCTGGCGCGAGGTCTGGCCCATGAAGTCAAGAATCCTCTCGGGGGCATTCGTGGCGCGGCCCAGTTGCTGGAGCGCGATCTCGACAGCCCGCAGCTCACCGAATTCACCCGAATCATCGTCGAAGAGGTCGATCGCCTGCGCGACATGGTGGATGCGATGCTCGGGCCGAACCAGGTCGAGCGTCATGAGCCGCTGAACATCCACAAGGTGCTGGAGCGGGTGCGCTCGCTGCTGTCCGTCGAGCATCCGAGCGTGACGATCATTCGGGATTACGACCCGAGCCTGCCGGACCTCGTCGGCGACGAGTCGCAGATGATCCAGGCCATGCTCAATGTGGCGCGCAATGCCGTCGAAGCCATGACCGAGGCCGATGTGCCGGCTCCCAGCCTGATGCTGCGGACGCGCGCCCGACGCCAGTTCACCCTGGGGGCCGAGCGGCATCGGCTGGTCTGCGAGGTGTCGATCATCGACAACGGCCCGGGCATTCCCGAGCGACTGCGCGAAACCCTGTTCTACCCGATGGTCTCGGGGCGTGCCGAGGGCAGTGGACTGGGGCTGTCCATCGCCCAGTCGATCCTTCATCAGCACCAGGGGCTGATCGAATGCGATTCCGCGCCCGGCCACACCGAATTCCGCCTGCTGATACCGCTGGAGAGATCCCATGAGTGAAGCCGCTCGCGTCATGATCGTCGACGATGATCGCGCCATCCGCTGGGTGCTGGAGCGAGCCCTGGCCCAGCCCGACCTGGAGGTCGAATGCGTCGAGCGCGCCGATCGAGTGCTGCCGCGGCTGCTTGAGGAGCCGCCCGATGTGCTGGTCACCGATATCCGCATGCCGGGGATCGACGGCCTGGACCTGATGGCCCGGGTGCGGGAGGCGCATCCCGACCTGCCGGTCATCGTGATGACCGCACACTCGGACCTCGACAGCGCGGTGGCCTCCTATCAGGGCGGAGCCTTCGAATACCTGCCCAAGCCCTTCGACGTCGACGAGGCGCTGGCCCTGGTGCGCCGTGCCGTGGCCCATGCCCGGGAGCGCCAGCGCCCGATCACGCCCCCGGAGGGTCTCGAGACCGAGATCATCGGCGAGGCACCGGCCATGCAGGAAGTGTTTCGTGCCATCGGCCGGCTTGCCCAGTCGCACATCACGGTGCTGATCAACGGCGAGTCGGGAACCGGCAAGGAGCGAGTGGCCCAGGCGCTGCACCAGCATAGCCCCCGGGGCGGCGGGCCCTTTATCGCCTTGAACATGGCGGCGATTCCCCGTGACCTGATCGAATCCGAGCTGTTCGGCCATGAAAAGGGCGCCTTCACCGGCGCCACGGCCCAGCGCCAGGGGCGTTTCGAACAGGCCGACGGCGGCACCCTGTTCCTCGACGAGATCGGCGACATGCCCGCCGAGACCCAGACCCGGCTGCTGCGGGTGCTGGCCGATGGCGAGTTCTACCGGGTCGGTGGCCATACGTCGGTCAAGGTCGATGTCCGCATCATCGCCGCCACTCACCAGCATCTCGAGGAGCTGGTGAATGACGGACGCTTTCGCGAGGATCTCTTTCATCGCCTCAACGTGATTCGTGTCCATCTGCCGAAACTCGCCGATCGGCGCGAGGATATCCCGCGTCTGGCGCGTCACTTCCTCGCCGAGGCCGCCAAGGAGCTGTCCACCGACGTCAAGGTGCTGACCGAGGAGGCCGAGGAGCACCTGACCCGCCTGGCCTGGCCGGGCAACGTGCGTCAGCTCGAGAATACCTGCCGCTGGTTGACGGTGATGGCCTCCGGGCGCGAAGTGCTGGTGGAGGATCTGCCTCCCGAATTGCGCGACGGTGAGGATGGCGGCGCCTCCGGCGATTGGCGCCTGGCCTTTCGCGACTGGGCGGATCGCGCCCTGGCCGCCGGCCATACCCACCTGCTGGAAGAGGCGGTCCCGGATTTCGAGAAGATCCTCATCGAGACCGCGCTCAAGCACACCGGCGGTCGCAAGGGCGAAGCCGCCGAGCTGCTGGGGTGGGGGCGCAACACCCTGACCCGCAAGCTCAAGACGCTGATGCCGGAGATGGCGGAGGATTGAGCCACGAGCCACGAGCCACGAGCCACGAGCCACGAGCCACGAGCCACGGGCTACGAGCAGGAAGCTTCAGCTCTGGAGGCGGTTGTCGGGGTTCGGATCTCGCATCTCGCTGCTCGTATGCGTTGGGTTTCGAGCTACGAGCGAGGGGCGCCGGTCATGCCGGCGCCCCTCGTTGTTGCGGGACAGCTCGATGGTAGGGCAGAAGCTTTCCTAGCCGCGTTCGAGCGGCTGGGTGCGCTTCTCGAGCCAGGCCAGGGCGTCGCCCTCGAGCTTGGGCGCGAGTCGTTCGCGGACCTCGGCGTGGTAGGCGTCGAGCCAGTCGATTTCGCTGTCGTCGAGCAGGGAGGGCTCGATGCAGCGGGTGTCGATGGGGCACAGCGTCAGGGTCTCGAACCGCAGGAAGTCACCGAACTCGCTCTCGGCGGCGGGACGGTTGGCGACCAGGTTCTCGATGCGGATGCCCCACTGGCCCGGGCGGTAAACGCCGGGCTCGATGGAAGTGATCATGCCGGGCTGCATGGCGGTATGCGGCGCCACCGGGGCGTGCCAGGCGATCACCTGCGGCCCTTCGTGAACATTGAGGAAGTAACCTACGCCATGGCCGGTGCCGTGGCCGTAGTCGCGTCCGCTGGTCCACAGGGGCGCGCGGGCGATGGGATCGAGCTGCGCCGAGGGAATGCCGCGCGGGAAGTGAGCACGGGACAGCGCAATGGTGCCCTTGAGCACCAGGGTGTAGTCCTTGCGGTGGGCATCGCTGATGCGGCCCACCGGGACCACCCGGGTGATGTCGGTGGTGCCGCCCGGGTACTGGCCGCCGGAGTCGATCAGCAGTAGACCGTCGCCTTCGATGGTGGCGTGGGCCTCCGGCGTGGCGTGGTAGTGCGGCAGGGCGCCGTTGGCGTTGAAGGCGGCGATGGTGGAGAAACTGCGGCTGACGAAACCGGGGCGACGGGCGCGGGCGGCAGTAAGTTCCTCGTCGACGGTCAGCTCGGTGACCGTCTCGCCGCGCTCGAGTGCCGCTTCCAGCCAGGCGAAGAAGTTGCACAGCGCCGCGCCGTCCTCCTCCATGGCATGACGCACCTGGGCCAGGTCGGCGTCGCTCTTGCGGCCCTTGGCCAGGGTGCTGGGCTGGAAGGCCTCGACCAGGGTGGCGCCGTCCGGCAGGGCCTCCCGAGTGCCCAGGGTCAGCTTGGCCGGGTCGAGCAGTATCCTGGACTCGGTGGTCAGCTCGCCGAGGCGGTGATGCCAGTCGGCGTAGTCCGCCACCGCGATGCCGTCGTCGGCCAGCGCCGCCGTGAGTTCGTCGTCGAGCTTGCCGGGGGCGACGAACAACGTGGCCGTCTGGCGGCCGATCAGCAGGTGGGCGAGGAAGACCGGATTGAAGTCGACATCGTCGCCGCGCAGTTGGGTCAGCCAGGCGATGTCGTCGAGGGTCGAGATCGGGTGCCAGTCGGCCTCGTGCTCGGCCATGGTCTCGCGTATCCGGGCCAGCCGCTCGCCGCGGCTCTCGTCCAGGTAGGCCCTGTCATGGGCGTAGATCGGCGCCTCGGGCAGCGATGGGCGGTTGGGCCAGATGGTGTCGAGCAGGTCCAGGTCGCCGCGCAGGCGAATGCCGGACGGCGACAGCGCCTCTTCCAGGCGCCGAGCGCTGGCCAGAGCGACGACATCGGCGTCGAAGCCCAGGGTGGCACCGGAGTCGAGCTGTTCGGCCAGCCACTGCATGGGGGCATCGCTCTGGCCGGGATGCAGTTTCATCAGCTCGATGCCGGTGCCGGCCAGTTGCGCCTCGGCCTGCACCCAGTAGCGGCTGTCGACCCAGACACCGGCGGCGTGCCGGGTGACCACCAGGGTGCCCACCGAGCCGTCGAAACCGGACAGCCAGGCCCGGCCGGCCCAGTGTTCCGGCAGATACTCGGAATTGTGCGGATCGGAGGACGGCAGCCACCAGGCGTCGATGCCGTGCTCGTGCATGGCGTTGCGCAAGGCCGCCAGGCGTTCCGCCGGGGTGTTGGGGGCTTCACTGGACATGGATCAGGCTCCGGTTGAATGAGTGGACGGCGCCGGCTCGGCGTTCGCTTCGCCCTTGAGCATACGCTTGATGAGCGGTGTCAGCAGCGCCAGGACGATGGCACACAGCACCAGGGCGATGGCCGAGCGGCCGAACAGGTCGGGCAACTGCTGGAGTTCCTCGCCGTTGACATGTCCGCCGATCAGGCCGGCCACCAGGTTGCCGAGCGCCAGCGAGGTGAACCACAGGCCCATCAACTGGCCGCGCAGGCGCATCGGTGCCAGCTCGCTCATGGTCGAGAGGCCCACCGGACTCAGGCACATCTCGCCGAGCGTCAGCAGCAGGAAGCTGCTGGTGATCCATAACGGCGAGACCCGGGTGTCGCTGCCGATCACCTGCTGGGCGGCCAGCATCATCAGGCCGAAGCCGGCGGCGGCGAACAGCAGGCCGAGGGTGAACTTGGTGGCACTGCTGGGCTCGAGGCCACGACGCCCCAGTGCCGGCCACAGCCAGCCGAACAACGGGCCGAGCAGGACGATGAAGATCGAGTTGAGCGACTGGAACCAGACGGTGGGGATCTCCCAGCCGAACAACGCACGGTCGGTATAGTCGTGGGCGAACAGGTTGTAGGACGTCGGCTGCTGTTCGAAGGAGGCCCAGAAGAAGGCCGAGGCCACGATCAGCAGGAAGGCCACGACCACACGGGCTCGCTCGCGATTGTCGAGACCGGCGAAACACAGCAGGTAGATGAAGAAGGCCAGCGCACAGACGATGATCACGCTGGTCATGCCCTCGGCGATGGCGACCGGATCCAGCGCGATCACGCCGGTGGCGACCAGCGCCACGAACAGTGCCGTCAGGGCGGACAGGGCGGACACGGTCAGGCCCACGCCGCGGCGGCGAACGGCCGGTGCATCCCAGCTGGAGGCACGGCCTCGCAGGCTGTCGGAACGGCGCATGGCGGGGATCGCCCATAACCGGAAGATCAGCAAGGCGGCCAGCATGCCGAGCCCGCCGAGGCCGAAGCCCCAGTGCCAGCCGTGTTCGCGCATCAGCAGGCCGGTGAGCAGCGGCGCGAGGAGTCCACCGATGTTGATGCCCATGTAGAAGATCGCGAAACCGCCGTCGCGGCGGGCATCGCCCTCGTCGTAGAGGCTGCCCACCATCACGGTGATGCAGGTCTTGAACAGCCCCGAGCCGAGCACGATCAACAGCAGGCCGATGAAGAACAGGGTGGCGCCCCAGAGGGCGGAGAGCGCGATGGCCAGATGGCCCAGGGCAATCAGGATGGAGCCGTACCAGACGGCGCGCCGTTGGCCGAGCCAGTTGTCGGCGAGCCAGCCACCGGGCAGCGCCGACAGATAGATCGCCCCGGCGTAGATGCCGACGATGGCGGCAGCATCCGCGCGACTGAAGCCCAGGCCGCCGTCGTAGAGGCTGGCCGCCATGAACAGTACCAGGAGCGGGCGGATGCCGTAGTAGGAGAAGCGCTCCCACATCTCGGTGAAGAAGAGCGATCCCAGGGCCCCGGGATGACCGAAGAAGCCGTTGTCGCGTCGGGACGCGCTGTCCGGCGTCGGGGATGTCGAATGCATGAAACCGTGCCTTGTGATGATATGCGAGCCGCTCATGGCAAAGAACAGCGTTCGCTTAGATAAGGAAACGTCGTTAGGCGCACGATATTGATGATTTGTTCTGTCGATACCGCCTTTGGCAGGGGATTCTATGGCAGATGCTTAGCGAGCGAAATGCTCGGGTGGTGAAGGTGACGCGATCCTGTAATTTGTAAACACCCTCCAAGGAGGCCCAAAGTCGGGCGGGCTCTGCCGGTTCACCAACAAAAGGCGAATGTGAGCCGGTCGACCTGGTGCCTATAGTGGGTTGGTGCGCCCCCCGAGGGCATTCGTCGACAGGAGCACTCCATGCCCGCCAGCGCCGAGCGTCTGCCACGACGCGTTCAGGTCACCGAAGTGGGTCCCCGCGATGGGTTGCAGAACGAGCCGGTGACCTTGAGCACCGCCGAGAAACTCGAACTGATCCATGCCCTGCTGGATGCCGGCGTGAAGGCCTTCGAGCTGACCTCCTTCGTCAGCCCCAGGGCAGTGCCGGCGCTGGCCGATGCCGACGAGCTGACGGTCGCGCTGCGTGATCGCCGGGGAGCACATCTCTCGGCCCTGGTGCCCAATCCGCGTGGTGCCGAGCGAGCGCTGGCGGCCGGCGTCGATGCCGTCGTGCTGTTCGTCTCGGCTTCGGAGACGCATAACGCCAAGAACGTCAATCGCTCGGTGGATGCGTCACTGGAAGGCTTCGAGGCGGTGGCCAGGACACTGGAAGGCAGCGGCATCGAGCTGCGCGGGGCGATTGCCACCAGCTTCGGTTGTCCTTTCGAGGGGGATGTGGCGGTGCGCGATGTCGGGCGCATCGCTCGACGCTTCGCCTCGCTCGGCATCCGCCATGTCTCGCTCGGCGACACCACCGGCATGGCCACGCCGCCGCTGGTTACCGAGCGCGTGCGTCACCTTCGCGACGTCGCGCCGGAGATCGTGCCGACCCTGCATTTCCACAATACTCGAGGCATCGGACTGGCCAATGTCATGCAGGGGCTCGCCCTGGGCGTGGATCGTTACGAAAGCGCCATCGGTGGACTGGGTGGCTGCCCCTTCGCGCCCGGCGCTTCGGGCAATATCGCCAGCGAGGATCTGGTCTATCTGCTCGACGAGATGGGCATCGAAACCGGCCTGGATCTCGAAGGCATGATCGCGGCCGCCAGGGTCGCCACGCGCCTGATGGGGCGCCCCTTGCCGGCCCAGGTGTCCAGGGCCGGGCCGCGCCTGGCGCTCAGTGACTGTTCCGCCGTTCCCACCGCGAGAGGATGAAGATGTCGGATACGCCGCCCCACGCCGAGGGTGCCCTGCGAGGCATTCGCGTCATCGACCTGACCCGAGTGATCTCCGGACCGTTCTGCACCCAGATCCTCGGCGATCATGGTGCCGAGGTGATCAAGATCGAGCCGCCCGGGCGCGGCGATATCGTGCGTTCCCAGGGCAACATGGTGAACGGCTTCAGCTGGTACTTTGCCCAGTTCAATCGCAACAAGCGCTCCCTGACCCTGGACCTGCGCCAGGAGGAGGGCAAGGCGATCCTGTGCCGGCTGCTGGAGGACGCTGACGTGCTGGTGGAGAACTTCCGCCCCGGTGTCATGGGCAAGATGGGGCTCGATGATGCCTCCCTGCGCGAGCGCTTTCCTCACCTGGTGGTCGGGCGCATCAATGGTTTCGGCTCCACCGGCCCCTATCGGGACCGACCCGCCTACGACTTCATCGCCCAGGCGATGAGCGGCTTCATGGGCGTCAACGGCCCTGCCGACGGCGAGCCCATGCGCGCCGCACCGCCGATCAGCGACATGGTGGCCAGCCAGAACCTGGCCTTCGGCATCAGCGCGGCGTTGGTCCGACGCGAGCGTACCGGCGAGGGCGATATCGTCGAGACCGCCCTGACCAATGGCCTGATCAGCATGATGGGCTACCTGGCGGCGGAGTACTTCGCCACCGGGGAGGTGCCCAGGCGTACCGGCAACGATCATCCCATGCTCTATCCCTACGGCCTGTTCCAGGCCAGCGACGGCGAGGTAGCCATCGCGCCCAGCAACGACATCATGGTCGAGCGTTTCCTCGATGCCCTGGACATGCGCTCGTTGCTGGAAGACGAGCGCTTTGCCGACAACCAGCGGCGCATGGCCAACCGCGAGGCGCTGCGCGAGATCCTGACCCGGGTGACCGAGCGGCGCAGCGTGGCGGAATGGATCGAGCACCTCAACGAGGCCGGCGTGCCCTGCGGGCGCGTCCATGACCTGCGCGAGACCTTCGACGATCCTCAGGTCCAGGCCCAGCAGATGACCCTGGAGCTCGATCAGGGCGAGCATGGCAAGGTGCCCACCACCGGCTTCCCGGTGAAGATGAGCGAGGCGCCCGCGGCGGTGCATCACCCGGTGCCGGGGCTCGGCGAGCACACCGAGGTCATCCTCGCCGAGCTGGGGGTGAGCGACGCAGAACGTAGAGCGTTACGGGGAAAAGGCGTCATCTGAGAGAGACTCTCCACCCTCGCGGTGACAATGGGCGCCGGACAGGCCCGCCCCGGGAGCCGCGATCGATACGACAAGGTACAACAAGAAGGAGCGACGATATGCCGATCACTACCACGAAGATCATCCCGCGCCTGGGCGCCTCCGCCCTGCTGGGCCTTGGCCTGGCGGTCAGCCTGCCGAGCCAGGCACTGCCCATCGACGAATGCATCGCGCCCGCCGATCCGGGGGGCGGCTGGGACTTCACCTGCCGTTCGGTGGGCAAGCTGATGAGGGAGCTGGACCTGGTGGACGGCAATGTCCAGGTCACCAACATGCCGGGCGGCGTCGGCGCCGTGGCGTTTTCCAACGTGGCCGGCAAGCGGGCCGACGACAGCAACCTGATGGTCGCCACCAGTACCGTGGGCATGACCCAGATCGCCCAGGGGCGTTATCCGGGCGGTGCCGACACCATGCGCTGGCTGGCCATGCTGGGCACCGACGTGGGCGTCATCCTGGTCGATGACGACAGCCCTTACGAGACCCTCGACCAGCTGCTCGAGGCCATCGTCGAGGATCCGACCTCGGTGGCCATGGCCGGCTCCAGCGGCGCCGGCGGCTGGGACCACATTCGCGCCCTGCGACTGGCCAAGGCGGCGGGGCTGCCCGGTGACCAGATCGGTGCCCTGCGCTGGGTGCAGTTCGATGGCGGCGGTCCTGCCGTGACCCAGATGATGGGAGGGCACGTGGACGCGGTGTCCACCGACCTGGGCGAGATCGCCGGCTTCATCGAGTCCGGCGATGTCCGCGCTCTGGCGGTGCTGGCTGAAGAGCCGCTGCCCGAGCCCTTCGAGGAACTGCCGACGGCCGTGTCTCAGGGCTATGACGTGACCGGCTACAACTGGCGCGGCTTCTATACCGGCGGCGAGGTGTCGGACGATGATTATGCCGCCATGGTCGATACCCTCGAGACGCTCTACGAGAGCGACGAGTGGAAGGAGGTCGCCGCACAAAACGGCCTGGTACCGCTGTGGCGGGGCGGCGAAGCGTTCAATGACTTCGTGCGCGAGTCGATCGATGACGTCGAGGCCATTTCCCGGGAGATCGGAGTCATCCAGTGAGTGACGAGGGGGCGTCCGACCGCGCCGTCCTCGGCGACCGCATCGCCGGGGCGGTACTCGCCTTGCTGGCACTGGGTGCCTGGTGGCATGCCCAGACCTTCGTCACCGGCTTCATGCAGCCGGTAGGGCCGGGGGTCTTCCCCCGGCTGGTCAGCGTGCCGCTGGGGCTTCTGGCGCTCTATCTGATCGTTCGCCCCGGCCTCAACCATCGCTGGCCGGGTGCGGCGGCACTCTGCCGCCAGCTCGGCGTGTTGCTGTTGCTGGGGGCCTATGCCGCCTTCCTCGAACCCTGGGGCTTCGTGCCCTCGACCCTGGTGGCCACCGTCGTGCTGATGCGCCTGTTCGGGGCGAACTGGCGCCAGGCCCTGCCGTACGGCGTGCTGCTGGGGCTGGCGCTCTACGTGCTGTTCGAGTTCGCCCTGGGCATTCCCTTGCCCGACATGCCCGGCCTGAGTGTGTAGCCTTTCTCTATGGAAATTCTCGATTTTCTCGCCCATGGTTTCGCGGTGGCGCTGCAGCCGGATCATCTGCTGCTGGCGCTGATCGGCTGCACCATCGGCACCCTGATCGGTGCCCTGCCGGGGCTCGGCCCGGTCAACGGCGTGGCCTTGCTGATTCCCCTGGCCTTCAACTTCGGCCTGGCGCCCACCGCGGCGCTGATCCTGCTGGTCAGCGTCTACTATGGCTGCATGTACGGTGGGCGGATCAGTTCCATCGTGCTCAATATTCCCGGCGACGAGCCGGCGATGATGACGACCCTGGACGGCTATCCGATGGCCCGCGCCGGCCGTGGCGGCGAGGCGCTTGGGCTCTCTGCCGTGGCGTCCTTCGTCGGCGCGACCGTTGCCACCATCGGTCTGACGCTGTTCGCGCCCCTGCTGGTGAAGGTGGCGATCCGTTTCGGCCCCGCCGAATACTTCGCCCTGTTCGTGCTGGCCTTCGCCACCATCGGCGGGGTGACCAGCGGCAGTTTCACCAAGAGTTTCATCGCCGCCTGCCTGGGGCTGCTGCTGGGCACCGTGGGGATCGATCCGGTCTCCAGCGTGGCGCGCTATACCTTCGGCTGGTACGAGCTGTACGACGGCATCGACTATATCGTCGCCCTGGTCGGGCTGTTCGCGGTTTCCGAGTGCCTGCTGTTTCTCGAGCGCGACCGCGACAAGGCGACCGCCGCGATGCGGATCGGCTCGGCCATTCCGGGCATGCGACGGTCGCTCGACTGCGCCTCGACCATCGGGCGGGGTTCGGTGATCGGCTTCATCTCCGGCGTGCTGCCCGGTGCCGGGGCCTCGCTCGGCAGCTTTCTCTCCTACGTGCTGGAGAAGCGCTGGTGGGGCGCCAGGGGCAAGTTCGGCGAGGGAGACCCTCGGGGTGTGGCGGCGCCGGAGGCGGGCAACAACGCCGCCGCCGGGGGCGCACTGATCCCCATGCTCTCGCTGGGCATCCCCGGCAGCGGCACCACGGCGATCCTGCTGGCGCTGTTGCTGTCGATGAACATCACGCCGGGCCCGCTGCTCTTCGAGCAGCAGCCGGACATGGTCTGGGGGCTGGTGGCGGCGCTGTTCATCGGCAACGTCATGCTGCTGGTGCTGAACATCCCGCTGGTGGGCTTCTTCGCCAAGGTGCTGCAGGCGCCGTCCTGGTTCCTGATGCCGATGGTGACGCTGGTGGCCTTCGTCGGGATCTACTCGCTCAACAACAGCCCCTTCGATCTCTACATGATGCTGGCCTTCGGGGTACTCGGCTATGTGCTGCGCAAGCTCGAGATACCCACGGTGCCGGTGGTGCTCGGCCTGCTGCTGGGCGGTCAGATGGAATTCAACCTGCGACGTGCCATGTCCATCTCCGGCGGCGACTGGAGCATCCTGTGGAGCAGCGGCATCTCGATCGGCATCTACCTGCTCGCCATTGCCCTGCTGCTCGCCGGGCTGGTTTATGCGCTGATGATCAAGAAACGGCTGGAATAAGCGAAAAACCGCCTCGTGTGGCTGGGCGAGCCGGGGTCCCGGTGCCAGAATGGGAGCCTCAAGGAGGTCGCCCATGACGCAGATGACCTGGGAGCGCCTGCTCGACCCTGCCCGGCTGCACGATGAGCGCGGTGCGGCACGGGGCGAGATCGGACGCAGCCCGTTTCACAAGGACCATGATCGCATTGTCTTCGCCGGTTCATTCCGCCGCCTGGGCCGCAAGACCCAGGTGCATCCCCTGACCGACAACGACCATATCCACACCCGCCTGACGCATTCCCTGGAAGTCGGCTGCGTGGGCCGTTCGCTCGGCATGAGCGTCGGCGAGGAACTGCGTCATCGCCTGCCGTCGGACATCACCCCGGCGGATCTGGGCGTGATCGTCCAGGCCGCCTGCCTGGGGCACGATATCGGCAACCCGCCCTTCGGGCATGCCGGCGAATATGCCATCCGCGACTGGTTCAAGCGCGCCGAGGCCGATGGCAGCGGCTTGCTCGATGGCCTCTCGGACATGGAACGCGAAGACCTGCTGACCTACGAGGGCAACGCCCAGGGCTTTCGCATCGTCACCCAGATCGAATACAACCAGTTTCGCGGCGGCATGCGGCTGACCGGCGCGACCCTGGGCACGCTGCTCAAGTATCCCTGGACGGTGGCCCACGGCGGGACCGCGGGCAAGTTCGGCTGCTATCAGAGCGAGTTGCCGCTGTTGAATCAGGTGGCCGAGCGTCTGGGGCTGCTGCCTCATGGCGAGAACCGCTGGTGCCGGCATCCGCTGGCCTGGCTGGTGGAGGCCGCCGACGACATCTGTTATGCCCTGCTCGATCTCGAGGATGGCCTGGAGATGGGCATCCTGCGCTTCGAGGAGGTCGCCGAGGTGCTGACCCAGATTGCCGGCGGCGAACCTCCGGACTATGCCACGATGCAGAGCGAAGGGGTTTCCCAGCGTCGGCGCATCGCCGCCCTGCGTGGCGCCGCCATGGAACAGGCAGTCAACGAGGTGGCCAAGGTCTTCGTTCAGCACGAGGGCGAGTTGCTGAGCGGCACCCTGCGTCATGACCTGCTGGAACTCTGCCACCCGGACCTGGACTGGGGCGTCAAGTCGGCCAAGGATCTGGCGCGCAAGCGCATCTTCCGCAACGAGCGCAAGGCCAAGCTGGAGATCGGCGCCTACACGACCCTAGGGATCCTGCTCGAGGCCTTCATCGGTGCCGCTCATGAGCTGCACCATACCGGCCATTCCAACTTCAAGCACCAGCGGGTGCTGGCGTTGATCGGCGAGAACACCCCCCTGCCGTCATGGTCGCTCTACGACAGCTATCGGCGCATGCTCGACTTCATCGGCGGCATGACCGATCACTTCGCCGTCGATCTGGCGCAGGAGATGGGCGGGCGTCTCAAGGGCGATTGAGCAGACTGATGAGGCAGGGAGATTGCGATGTCCAGATGTTTGGCGACGCGAACCGCAACGCCGCCGGTCCGGGGCTGGCAAGCGCTACTGTCGATACTGCTGCTGGGGATGGTGCTGTTCGGCGTCTCGCCGGCCAGGGCCGAGGTGCCGTCGATCGAGGCGAGCGGTTTCGATCACTACACCCTGGCGCTGACCTGGCACCCCGGCTTCTGCGCCAGTCGCTCCCGGCCGCCCCGGGAATGTCGCGAGCCGGAGCTGAGGCGTGGCACGGAGGAGGGCTTCGTGCTGCACGGGATCTGGCCCTCGTTGCCACACCGGCTGAGCGAGCGCGGTGTCGAGCGCCGTCGATGGTGGCGTCAGGGGTGCTTCATCGAGCGTGAGCGTCCAGACGGCGGTTTCTGTCGCCACCCTGCCCTCGGGCTACCCGATGACCTGGCGGGGGAGCTGGATGGCGTCATGCCGGGCCGGGCCAGTTGCCTGGGGCGTTATCAGTACGCCAAGCATGCGGCCTGTCTGAATGTGACGGCGGAAGATCTGTTCGACACCTCGGTGGCCCTGGTGGACGTCGTCAATGCCAG
This sequence comes from Halomonas elongata, assembly GCF_029081005.1. Classification (GTDB taxonomy): domain Bacteria; phylum Pseudomonadota; class Gammaproteobacteria; order Pseudomonadales; family Halomonadaceae; genus Halomonas; species Halomonas elongata_B. The sequence goes on from NZ_JAJQTQ010000016.1 coordinate 58,354, forward strand.
TGCCTTCACCGATTTCCTGGTGATCCATCGCGGCGGCGAGGTGGCGCGCAACGCCTTGATCGAGGCCTTCGAGGCGGCGTTCGGGGAGGGTACGGGGCGGGCCCTGAGGCTGGAGTGCAGCGGGCGCGGCAACCGGCTGCTGACCGAGGCTCGGATCGGCATCGATGCCCGGTCACTGACGGATTTCCCCGCGTCGGACAGTCTGGCGAGACTGGGTCGAGGCGATTGCGCCACCCGTGTCAGGATAGCGGCGTTCGATTGAGCGCCGCCCCGGCGACGCGCTGGCGAAGGGCGCGAATCACGGCATCGTGGGTGGCGGTGTCGAGCTCGCCGGGATGTTGCAGCGGCAGGTGATCCGCCAGGCCGTCGCCGCTGACCACCAGCAGGTCGCTGGTCGCGGCGGCGTCCTCGATGCGCCAGCCCGGCAGGACCAACACGCCTTGTACCGGAACCGTCCGGCCCACTTCCTTTTCCAGCCAGGTCGCCAGCCAGCGCACGGCGCGCCGGGTCTCGCGCAGGGGGCGTCGCTCCTTCCAGCCGGGAAAGCGCAGTCGCTCGCTCTCCACGACGACGACATTGTGTTCCTCGCCCGAAGGCAACACGGCCGGCGTGCGGGCGCGCGTCTCGATGGCGAAGACACCGTGGGGTGTCACCGCCACGTGATCCAGGGTATCGCCGGCTCCCGGCACGTCATGAAAGACGTAGTAGGGATGCGCCTCGGGACGGATCAGGCGCGAGAGTTCCTGGCCCACGGCCAGCTCGCAGGCCAGGCCCAGCTTGAGGCGTCGGATACGCTGGAAATCGCGAATCAGGCGCAGGCAGAAGACCAGTACCAGCAGGGTGGAGAGTGCCCCGTACAGCCCCCATTCCAGCCAGTTCTGCTGGCTGGCGAAGAGCATGCGTCCCATGCCGTAGACCAGCGGCGTCAGGGTGATGATGGGGCCCAGGGCGCCGTTGAGGAACAGGCCGGCGAAGGCACGGTCGAGCCGATCACGCAGTGACTGGCCCGGTTCGCGCAGGCGATGGGCGTCGAAGGGGGAGCTGACCCGGGCGTCGTGCAGGTTGCGCAGGGCCACCACGATCACCGCGGTCGCCGCCAGGGGGAACAGAAAGATCAGCGGAAGCAGGTATTCCAGCCAGGCCATCGGGAGTCCTTGCCCGTGGGAGATCCTGCCCATTCTAGACAACCTTGTGCCCCGGGGGCCATGCTCGGTTCGTGTGAGGAGTGAGGAGTCGAGATGAGCGACATTGAGACACTGGCGGCGTTCGTGGCGCGCACGCCGGGGCTGGCGGTGCTGACCGGCGCCGGTGTCAGTACGGCCAGCGGCATTCCCGACTACCGTGACGATGCGGGCGACTGGAAGCGTTCGCCGCCCATGCAGCACCAGGTGTTCATGGACAGTCATGCCGCCCGCCAACGCTACTGGGCGCGGGCCCTGGTCGGTTTTCGTGCCCTGCGCGAGGCGCGCCCCAACCCGGCACACAGGGCCCTGGCCGAGCTCGAGACGACGGGGCATGTGGCGGGGGTGATCACCCAGAACGTCGATGGCCTGCACCAGCGGGCCGGTTCCCGACGAGTGCTCGATCTGCATGGTCGGGCCGACGTGGTGCGCTGCATGGGGTGTGGGGCGCGTCGCATGCGCCACGATCTGCACGACGAACTGGGCGACCTCAATCCCGACTGGCTCGAGCTGGGGGCCAGTGTCGGTCCGGATGGAGATGCCGACCTGGAGCGCGACTTCGCCGACTTCCGGATTCCTTCGTGCGAGCGATGCGGTGATGGGATCTGGAAGCCGGATGTCGTGTTCTTCGGCGACAGCGTGCCGCGGGGGAGGGTGGACGATGCCTTCGCCCTGCTGGAGGAGGCCAGCGGGCTACTGGTCGTGGGCTCGTCGCTGATGGTCTATTCGGGGTTTCGTTTCGCCCGGCGGGCGGCAAGGGACGGCAAGCCGCTAGCCTGCCTCAACCTGGGCCGCACCCGGGCCGACGACCTCTATACACTCAAGGTGGCGGCCAGCGCCGAGAACGGGCTGGCCGCGTTGGTCGAGTCGCTGGAGGTCATGGCACTGCGTCCAGCCGACCAGGCCTGATCCGAAAAGTCGACGAGCCCGACACGTTTTCGACTCCTGGGAAGCGCAGGCACTTTTCGGCCCTAGCCGCCGGCCAGCTTGACCTTATACCCCCGTTTTTCCAGCTCACCCTTGAGCACGTCGCGCTGGTCGCCCTGAATCTCGATCACGCCTTCCTTGAGCGCCCCGCCGGTGCCGCAGCGCTTCTTGAGCTCCTTGGCCAGTGCCTTGAGATCTGCGGTCTTGAGCGGCACGCCTTCGACCAGGGTCACGCCCTTGCCCTTGCGACCCTTGGTCTCGCGACGCAGCCGGACAATACCGTCCAGATCCGCCAGGCGAGCCTCCTCGGCGGCCTCTGCGCAGCGGCAGTCATCGATCGGCTGGCGACAGTCGGGGCAGGTGTCGCCGTGTTCGGTGGAGTAGACCAGGCCGCGCAGCTGGTCCTGCAGGGATGCCATGGGGCCTCCTGGACGATGCGGATGTATCGCCGATGATAAAGCGGGGAGCCTCAGCGGTCGATCCAGTCGATGAAGATCGAAAAGAGCTCGGCCTGAGAGCTCACCGCGAACTTGGCGTAGAGGTTCTTGCGGTGCATGCGTACCGTCTCCGGGGAGATATCGAGTTCCCGGGCGCTGGACTTGGCCGAGTGGCCGCGCAGCAGCAGCCGGCACACCTGCTGCTCGCGTTCGGTAAGCCGCTCGGCGCCGAAGCGCTGGAAGGCGCCGCGCAGGCGGTCGGTGAGCGGATTCGGCGAGGCATCGGCCGGCGGCGTGTCGGCGGTCTGCCAGTGGTGATGCCCCAAGGCCAGGACCATGGGCGCCAGGGCGCGCAGGGTGTCCAGTTCCGGCTGGGTGAAGGGTGCGGCGCTCAGGCCATGGTAGAGGCAGATGGAGATGCGCTGCCCGGGCGCCAGGTCGAGCAGGAAGTAGCAGTCCTCCACCGAGCCCGCCTCCAGGTAGTAGACCCGATAGTATTCGCTGCGGAAGAAGTCGTCCGGGGCGATCTCGGCCAGATGGTGGAAGCCCTCGCCGAGGCCCTGGTCGACGGCCAGGCAGAAGGGGTCGAGCAGATAGCCGCGGGAGAAGTAGCGCCCGAGGATCCGGTCGCGACCCTCGGGCGGAATGCCTCGCTGGTACAGCAGCCGGGGCGCCTGGCGGGCGTCCTCGAGGATCACCAGGGTCGATTCGGTGGGTACCAGACGGTCGATGGCCGCGATCAGGGCTTCGGTAAAGCCTGGCTGGCGGCACCGGGCATGGGCCTCGGCCAGGGCGCGGTGCCAGCCTTCGAGGGCGGCGAGCGAGAGGGCTGGCGAGGACGTGTCGGACGTGCGGGGTGATGGCGTCGCGATGGTCGGCCTCCGGGGCGGAGCAGGGGCGCGGGGCGCCCTCGCCCCACCCAATTGGGGTATGGGGGCGGCGTCGAGAGGCTGCCTATACTGCCGCCACTCTTTGCCGCCGACAGGATGCGTATGACTAATATCACCGAATCGAAACGTTTTTCCAATTTCGACAAGGACCGCCTCATCGACGCCGACAAGGCGCACTACATGCACGGCTACCACGTCTTCGACGACCATCGCGAGCAGGGCTCGCTGACCATCGTCGACGGTGACGGCGCCCATATCCAGGACGCCGAGGGCCAGCGCTATCTGGATGCCGTGGGTGGCATGTGGTGCACCAACATCGGCCTGGGCCGCGAGGAGATGGTCGAGGCCATCGCCGACCAGACCCGCCGTCTCGCCTACTCCAACTCCTTCGCCGACATGGCCAACGACCGCGCCATCGAGCTCAGCGAGAAGCTGGCCGAGCTGGCGCCAGGTGACCTGAACCGCGTCTTCCTGACCACCGGCGGCTCCACTGCGGTCGACACCGCCATCCGCCTGGTGCACTTCTACCAGAACTGCCGCGGCAAGCCCGAGAAGAAGCAGGTCATCACCCGCATCAATGCCTATCACGGCTCGACCTACCTGACCATGTCGCTGGGCGGCAAGCAGGCCGATCGCCCGCCGGAGTTCGATTTCCTCTCCGAGGGCATTCACCATCTGAGCTGCCCCTACCCCTATCGCGAGGCCCGGGGACGCAGCGAGGCCGAGTTCCTCGACGCCCTGGTCGCGGAGTTCGAGGCCAGGATCGCCGAGGTCGGCGCGGAACGGATCGGCGCCTTTCTGGCCGAGCCGATCATGGGCTCCGGCGGCGTGATCATTCCTCCCGAGGGCTATCATCGCCGCATGTGGGAGGTCTGCCAGCGCCACGATATCCTCTATATCTCCGACGAGGTGGTGACCTCCTTCGGCCGCCTGGGCCATTTCTTCGCTTCCGAGGACGAGTTCGGCGTGGTGCCGGATATCATCACCACCGCCAAGGGCCTGACCTCTGGCTATCAGCCGTTGGGCGCCTGCATCTTCTCGGAGCGGCTGTGGGAGGTGATCGCCGAGCCCGGTACGGGGCGCTGCTTCAGCCACGGCTTCACCTATTCCGGCCACCCGGTGGCTTGTGCCGCGGCGCTGAAGAACATCGAGATCATCGAGCGCGAGGCGCTGCTGCCGCGGGCCCGCGAGGTGGGGCGCTACTTCGAGGAGCGCCTGGCCACCCTGGCCGAGCTGCCGATCGTCGGCGAGGTGCGCGCCAAGCGCTTCATGGCCTGCGTGGAGTTCGTTGCCGACAAGACCACCCGCGAGCTGTTCCCCGAGGAGCTCAATATCGGCGAATGGGTGCACCTGCGCGCCGAACGGCGCGGTCTGCTGGTGCGGCCGATCGTGCACCTCAACGTCATGTCCCCCGCCGTGACCCTGACCCACCAGGAAGTCGATTTCATCGTCGACGTGCTGCGCGACAGCATCCTCGAGACCGTCGAGGACCTGCGCGCCGCCGGGCACTGGTGAGGCCCGCCCGCGCGGCATGACCACCGCGCGGGCCCCTCGTTCATTCCCGCTTCGCGTATCGGGCGTTCGGCGGCCGATGCGCGCGTCACGCTGCATTTCCTCCTGGCTGGAGTCTTTCTCATGGAAGTCAACAAGAACAAGGTACTGCGGTGCCGCGACGTCACCCTGTACACCGTCTCGGCGATGCTGTTCATGGACCAGATCGCCCTGGCCGCCTCGCTGGGCTCGACAAGCCTGTTCTGGTGGGCCTACGTGCTGGTGCTGCTGTTTCTGCCCATGGCCATGATGACCTCGGAGCTCGGGACCGCCTATCCGAGCAACGGCGGCGTCTATCACTGGGTGCGCCTGGCCTTCGGCTTTCGCTGGGGCGCCCGGGTGTCCTGGATGTACTGGGTCAACAACGCCCTGTGGATGCCCTCGGTCTACATCCTGTTCGCCAGCATGCTCAGCGCCTTCTATTTCCCCGACATGAGCCTGTGGCTGCAGATCTTCATCGGCTGCAGCCTGGCATTGGTGACCTCGCTGTGCACCAGCGCGAGCCTGCGCTTCGGCAAGTGGCTGCCTAACCTGGGCGCGGTACTGAAGCTGATCTCGGTGCTGGTACTGGTGGTGGGCGGCCTGCGCTACGGCTTCAACGAGGGCTTCGCCAATCCCTTCACCCTGGAGGGGATCGTGCCGTCCGCGCCGGCGTCCATCGCCGCCCTGGGGGTGATGGTGTACGGCATCATGGGCACCGAGCTGGCCTGCTGCAGTGCCGCCGAGATGGTCGCGCCGCGTCGCGACATCCCCCGGGCGGTGCTGGCCTCGGGGCTACTGATCGCCGCCTTCAACGTGCTGGGCACCATCGGGGTGCTGGCCGCGGTGCCCACTGACCAGACCGACGTGACCACCATCTTCGCCGAGTCGCTGTTCAACATGTACGGCCACGATGGCTGGGGCGGCCTGTTGGCCAACCTGGTGGGCGGCTTCGTGCTCTTCACCTTCTTCACCAACATGGTGACCTGGAGCATGGGCACCAACCGCGCCGCGGTAGAGGCTGCCCACGCCGGCGAGTTCCCCCGGGTGTTCGGCATCGTGCATCCACGCCACGACACCCCGGTGGGCTCGGCGCTGCTCGCCTCCACGGTGAGCATCCTGGTGATGCTGGTCTACGGCTTGGTGGCCGACACCGCCGAGGGCCTGTTCTGGACCCTGCTGTCGATCTTCGCGATGATCTTCATGATGCCCTATGTGCTGATGTGCCTGGCCTTCATCAAGCTGCGGCTGAGCAGCGACGCGCCGCGGCCCTTCCGCCTGCCGCTGGGCAATCGCCTGGCCTGCCTGTGGGCCGCCGTGGTCGGGTTGCACGTGGTCGCCGGCATCGTGTTCTTCGTGGTGACCCCTGGCGAGCCGATGGACTGGGACTACGCGGGCAAGATCCTCGCCGGCGTGGTGCTGGCCCTGGCGATCGGCGAGGTCATGATCGGCCTCGGCCGGCGGCAGAAGCGTCGCCGTCGGCCCGTCGCGGAACCGGCAGTGCCGGGCTGAGGCGACTCGAGACGAGTCTCGCCGCCATGAACGCACGGGCCCATCCCGCCAGGGGTGGGCCCATGCCTTATCGCCTGCGGCAGGCCCAGCCCGCTATCCGCGGCGAGAGTTCACCAGAGCGCTCGCGTCCAGGTCGGCGATCCGGTCGACCCCCAACAGGCCGATGGTTCGGTCGATTTCCCCCTGCAGGATCTCCAGGGCGTGTTCGACGCCTGCCTGCCCGCCCGCGGCCAGCCCGTACAGGGTGGTACGCCCCAGCCAGACTGCATCCGCGCCGAGGGCCAGTGCCTTGACGACCTCCGTCCCTCGTCGGAAGCCGCTGTCGATGAAGAGCTGGCAGCGTTGGCCGACACGTGCCTTGGCCTCGGGCAGGACCTCGAACGGTGAGCGTGCATGATCGAGCTGTCGGCCGCCGTGGTTGGACAGCACGACTGCGTCGACACCGAGTGTGGCGGCCTGTGCCGCCTCGTCGGGTGACAGGATGCCCTTGACGATCAGCTTGCCCGGCCAGCGGTCGCGCAACCAGGCGATGTCGTCCCAGTTCAGGGTCGGATCCAGCTGCTGGCCGATGACCGCCGAGGCACCCTGCACGCTCTGCTTGCCGGGCGGCAGCAGGTCGCCGAGGTTCTTGAAGGCCGGCATGCCGTCGGGAATCAGCACGTCGGCGATCCAGCGCGGACGCGTCAACAGGTGGGCGAGGTTACGCAGGGTCGGCTGCATGGGCTTGCGGAAGTTGCGCAGGTCCCACTCCCGATTGCCATAGATGGCGCTGTCGGTGGTGACGACGAGCGTCTCGTAGCCGGCTGTCTGGCAGCGGTCCACCAGTTTCCTGACATAATCGCGATCGCGATAGAAGTAGATCTGCATCCAGGCATTGAGCCCCTCGACGGCGGCGATGTCCTCCAGCGAGGTCGTGGCCACGTTACTGAGCACGAAGGGAATGTTCGCGCCGGATGCCGCCGTCGCCAGCTTGATGTCGCCGTGACGCGTCAGCATGCCGTTGTAACCGGTGGGGCCGATCACCAGGGGCAGGGCATGGCGCTGGCCCAGCAGCGTAGTCGAGAGCTCCCGGGGGCCGACCCGGGTCAGGGTCCGGGGTTCGAACAGGTAGTCGTCAAATACCTCGCGATTGCGCCGGAGGGTGCGTTCGTCATCGGCGCCGCCCTGGAGGTACTCGAACACGAAGTTGGGCAACCGTCGCCGGGCGATCCGTTCCAGGTCGGCGATATTGAGCGCTCGTTGGTAGTCGGTGCCGGTATAGGGGCGGCGTTTCACAGTGATCTCCCAGATGGTGAGCGTGGCACTAAAGTCTAGGGCGAGAGTGCTTCCTGTTTTCTTGCCATACTACCATACTAGTCATATCAGAAAGGCGGCGGCCAGGACCGCGGCGACATATCGGGGTGAAACACATGACGACGACATTACAGGCGCTATGGCAGGAAACTCGTGATCGTGACTCGGTGCGTCGACGCCTCCATGAAGTGCTTCGCCAGTCGATCATTCGCATGGTGCTGGCGCCGGGGCAGGCGCTGTCGGAGAAGGAGCTCGCCGACACCTTCTCGGTGAGCCGCCAGCCGGTCCGCGAGGCCTTCATCCGGCTGTCCGAGGCGGGGCTGGTCGAGGTACGTCCGCAGCGGGGTACCTTCGTGGTCAAGATCTCGCAGCAGGCGGTGCTCGAGGCGCGCTTCGTGCGTGAAGCGGTGGAGGTGGCCGTGGCGCGCGAGGCCGCGACTCGCGGACTGGACCGGCCGGTGCTCGCCGAGCTGCACGACTTGATCGAGCGCCAGCGGCGCTGCATCGAGCCGGACGATCATGACCGCTTCTTCCTGCTCGACGAGGATTTCCATCGTGCCTTGTCGCTGGGTATCGGCCAGCAGGCCGCCTGGAAGGTGACCGAAGAGGTCAAGGCGCAGCTCGATCGTGTGCGCTATCTGAGCGTTCCCGAGAGTACGCCCCTCGACAAGCTGATCGCTCAGCACGAGGCCATCGTCGATGCCATCGAACGGCAGGATAGCGAAGCCGCGGCCGAGGCGATGCGTGTTCACCAGAGCGAGATTCTGGAGTCGCTGCCCGATCTGGTGCGCCGCTTCCCCGAGATGTTCCAGTCCGCCCAGACACCAGCGCTCGCCGAGGAGACCCAGGCATGAAGATCGAACGGGCCTATACGATTGTCACCGCGCCGGGACGCAACTTCGTCACCCTCAAGATCGTGACCGACGAAGGCGTCTACGGCATCGGCGATGCCACCCTCAACGGTCGCGAGCAGGCGGTGGTCGCCTATCTCGAGGAACACGTGATTCCTGCTCTGATCGGCCGCGATCCTCAGCGTATCGAGGACATCTGGCACTACCTCTATCGCGGTGCCTACTGGCGGCGGGGACCGGTGACCATGAGCGCCATCGGCGCTGTGGACATGGCACTGTGGGACATCAAGGCCAAGGCGGCGGGCATGCCGCTGTACCAGTTGCTGGGTGGCAAGAGCCGGGAGCGAGTCATGGTCTATGGCCATGCCACCGGCAAGGATATCGAGGCTTGCCTCGACGAGGTGGCCCGGCATGTCGAGGAAGGCTACCGCGCGGTGCGGGTGCAGGCCGGGGTGCCGGGCATTGCCAGCATCTACGGCGTGGCCAAGAAGCCCGGCGAGCGCTACGAGCCCGCCGATGCCGACCTGCCGGCCGAGCACGTCTGGAACACCGCCAAGTACCTCAACCATGCGCCCAAGCTGTTCGCCGCCGTGCGCGAGCGCTTCGGCGACGACCTGCATGTGCTGCACGATGTCCACCACCGGTTGACGCCCATCGAGGCGGCGCGGCTGGGCAAGGAGGTCGAGCCCTTCCACCTGTTCTGGCTGGAAGACTGCGTGCCGGCGGAGAATCAGGAGAGCTTCCGGCTGATCCGCCAGCACACCACCACGCCGCTGGCGGTGGGCGAGGTCTTCAACAGCCTCTACGACGCCAAGACGTTGATCGAGAACCAGTGGATCGACTACATCCGCGCGACCCTCACTCATGCCGGCGGCATCACCCACATGCGGCGGTTGGCCGACCTGGCCGGGCTCTATCACGTGCGCACCGGTTTTCATGGTCCCACCGACCTGTCGCCGGTGTGCCTGGGGGCGGCGATCCACTTCGATACCTGGGTGCCCAATTTCGGCATCCAGGAGTACATGCCCCACGAAGACGTCACCAATGAGGTCTTCCCCCACGACTACCGCTTCGAGGATGGCCACTTCCTGGTCGGCGAGACGCCGGGGCACGGCGTCGACATCGACGAGCAGGTGGCCGCCAGGTATCCCTATCGTCGTGCCAGCCTGCCGGTCAACCGGCTCGAGGACGGCACCCTGTGGCACTGGTAACGAGGTAAGCCGATGAAAGCCTTTCAGGTAAATGCGCCCCAGGACTATCGCCTGGTCGACACCGTGGCTCCCGACGTCGCGCCGGGCGAGGTGCTGGTGAAAGTGGCCTTCGCCGGGATCTGTGGCTCCGACATGCACATCATCCATGGCGACAACGCCTTCGTTCGCTTTCCCCGCATTACCGGCCACGAGTTTGCCGGCCTGGTCGAGGCCGTGGGCGAGGGCGTCGAGGAGGTGAGCGTCGGCGATCAGGTCTGCATCGACCCGGTGATCAACCGTGGCCGCTGCTATCCCTGCCGCATCGGCCGCCCCAACGTCTGCACGGCACTTGAGGTGATCGGCGTGCACCGCAATGGCGGCTTCGAGGAGCGGGTCAATGTGCCGGCCGGCAACGTCCATCGCCTGCCCGAGAATCTGGGGCTGGACGCCGCGGCGCTGGTCGAGCCCTACACCATTGCCTGCAATGTCCTCGACCGCATGCAGCCCCATCCCGGGGATCGCCTGTTGATCCTCGGCGCCGGGGTGATCGGCCTGACCATCCTGCAGATGGCTCGTGCCCAGGGCATCGAGGACATCACCGTCAGCGACGTCATCGATACCCGTCTGGACACTGCCCGGGAGCTGGGGGCCACCCGCACGCTCAACGGGGCGGAGCAGGACGTCGAGGCCGAGGTCGCGGCGCTGACCGGTGGCGAGGGCATGCCGTTGATCGCCGATGCCGCCTGTGTGCCGGCCCTGCTGCCGCAGATGCTGCGCATGGCGTCGCCGGCGGGGCGCATCGGGCTGCTCGGCTTCACTCCTACCCCCAGCGACCTGGCGCAGCTGGAGGTGATCAAGAAGGAGCTGACCCTGGTCGGCTCGCGTCTCAACAACCGCAAGTTTCCGGAGGTGATCGATCTGATGGCATCCGGGCGTCTCGATCCGCTGGCGCTGGTCAGCCATCGCCTGCCCTTCGACGACATGCCCGATGCCATCCAGATGATCGATCATCATCCCGAAAAGGCCCGCAAGGTACTGATCCAGATCGGTGCCTGACGGACGTGCACGCAAGCAAGCCAACAACACACAACGCAAGTGCCAGGAGACAACGCCATGATCAAACGACTTGTGACCAGCGCCGTTCTGGGCGCCGCCATTCTCGGCAGCCAGGCCGGCCTGGCCGCCGACTTCACGCTGAAATTCGGCCACCTGGCCAACGAAGAGAACATCTGGCACCAGGCCGCCGTGACGTTCAAGGAAGAAGTGGAAGCCAATTCCGACGGTCGCATCGAGGTGCAGCTCTATCCCAACGAGCAGCTCGGGGCCGAGATGGATGTCATCAACAGCATCCAGCTGGGCACCGCGGACATGACCATCACCGGCGAGAGCCTGCAGAACTGGGCACCCAAGGCGGCGATGATGGCGGTGCCCTATGCCTTCCGCGACTCCGCACACCTGGAGCAGGCCGTCGAGGGCGAGATCGGTGATGAGATCGAGGCCCAGATCACCGAGCGTGCCAACCTGGTGCCCCTGGCCTGGTTCGAGCGCGGTCCGCGGCACCTGACGTCCAACCGTCCGATCGAGAAGCCCGAGGATCTCGACGGCCTTCGTCTGCGCGTGCCCAACGTGCCGCTGTTCGTGGATACCTGGGAGGCGCTTGGAGCCCGCCCCACGCCCATGGCCTTCAGCGAGGTCTTCACCTCCCTGCAGCAGAACACCATCGAGGGGCAGGAGAACCCGCTGAGCCTGATCGAGAGCGCCAGCTTCGATGAGGTCCAGGACTACGTGAACCTCACCGGCCACGTGCGCAGCTGGATCTACGTGGTGATCGGCAAGGACAAGCTCGACAGCATGCCGGAGGACCTGCAGCAGGTGGTCTTCGAGGCGGCAGACACCATGCAGGCCCATGAGGCCGACCTCTTCGCCGAGGACGAGAAGCGCCTGCGTCAGGATCTCGAGGAGCGTGGCATGGAGTTCGTCGACGTGGATGCCGACGCCTTCGCCGAGAAAGCCCGCCCCGCGGTGCTCGATTCCCTCAATGAAGAGCAGCGCAAGCTGTTCGAGGCCATTCAGGCACTGTGATGCCGCCGCCGGGCGAGCCCCGCCGGGGTTCGCCCGCTCGTCGATGAGTGCCGCCCAGGCATCTTGAGGAGGACCTATGGACCCCAACCATAAGGCGGCCGAGCAGGAGGCGCTCGAGCAGTTGGACCCTCTCGCCTCGGTTCCCACCTTTCAGGGCGCCCTGGGGCGGCTGATCGGGGGGATCGACACCCTGTTCACCGTGCTGGCCGTCACGGCCCTGGTGGCCATCGCCGGCACGGTGCTGCTGCAGATCGCGGCACGGCTCTTCCTGCCGTTCAGCGTCTCCTGGACCGAGGAGCTGTCGCGCTACCTGTTCATCTACATGGTGGCCCTGTCGGCGGGGGTGGTGCTGCGCCAGCACCGCAACGTCAGCGTGGAGCTCTTCCACCACACCCTGGGGCTTCGCGCCAGGGCCGCCCTTCAGACACTGATCTGCCTGCTGATCACCGGCTTCGCCCTGATCGTGCTGCCCTACGCCTGGCAGTACGCCATGAACGGCGCCTGGCAGACCTCGCCGACACTGAAGGTTCCCATGCTCTACATCTTCTTCTCCACGGTGGTGATGTTCGCGCTGTTGCTGGTCTACGGCGCCATCGGCTTCCTCGAGGGCCTCATGGCCATCTTTCGCTCGCCTGAGCGCCCCGCATCGGAGCAGCCGTGATGGAAGTCATCATCCTGTTCAGCGCCTTCCTGGTCCTGTTGCTGATCGGCATGCCCATCGCCTTCTCCCTGGGCATCGCCTCGCTGGCCTACCTGCTGCTGGAAGGCATCTCGCTGACCGTCGTGCCGCAGCGCCTGTACGCGGGCATCGACACCTTCGTGCTGCTGTGCATTCCCGGCTTCGTGCTGGCCGGCAACCTGATGAACGTCGGCAATATCACCGAGAACATCGTGCGCTTCTCCAACGCCCTGCTCGGCCATATCCGTGGCGGGCTGGGCCTGGCCAATGTCGGCGGCTCGATGATCTTCGGCGGCATCTCCGGCACCGCCGTGGCCGACTCGGCCAGCATCGGCTCGGTGATGATCCCCGGCATGGCCAGGTCCGGCTACGACAAGCCGTTCGCCGCGGCGGTCACCGCCGCCTCCTCCACCGTGGGGCCGATCATTCCGCCCAGCGTGCCGATGATCATCGCCGGCTCGCTCTCCGGGGTCTCGGTGGGCCGCATGTTCCTCGCCGGCGCCGTCCCCGGCCTGCTGCTGGGCGTGGCGATGATGGTCACGGTGTATATCCTTGCCGTGCGGCGTGGCTATCCCAAGGAGGCCCGCGTGCCTTTCCTGCAGCTGCTGCGCGAGGCCAGGACCGCCTTCTGGGCACTGCTGATGACGGCGATCATCCTCTACGGCATCATCGGTGGCTTCTTCACGCCCACCGAGGCCTCTATCGTCGCCAGCCTCTACGCCCTGGTGGTGGGCATGTATGTCTACAAGGGCCTCACCTGGCGCAAGCTGCCGGCGATCCTCACCGATACCGTCTTCACCTCCGCGGCGCTGCTGCTGATGGTGGGGCTGGCCAACCTCTTCGGCTGGATCCTGACCAGCGAACAGATTCCCCAGATGATCGCCGGCCTGATCCTGACCATCAGCGAGAACCCGATCGTCGTCATCCTGATCCTCAACCTGATCCTGCTGTTCGTCGGCGCCTTCATGGAGACCATCGCCGCGCTGATAATCCTCTTCCCGGCGCTGCTCGGCGTGGCCACCGGCGTGGGCATGGATCCGGTGCACTTCGCCGTCATGGCGGTGCTCAATCTGATGATCGGCTTGACCACCCCGCCAGTGGGCGTCTGCCTGTTCGTGGTCTCGGGCATCGGCAAGCTGCCCGTGCTGACCGTGGCGCGGGCCATCCTGCCCTTCCTGGTCTGCAACCTCGCCGTGCTGTTGCTGGTGTCCTATGTGCCGGCGGTATCGCTATGGCTGCCCGACCTGATACTCGGCCAGTGAGCCCGCGACACCCACCGATATGGAGAACGTGATGCAGGACGTCACACGGCTGCCGGCCAGCGCCGGCAGCGACCGAATCGGCATCGTTCATCTGGGCCTCGGTGCCTTCCACCGCGCCCACCAGGCGGTCTACCTGGAGCGTTATCGTCAGCGCACGGGTGACACCGGCTGGGGCGTGAGCAGCGCCAATCTGCGTGCCAATGTGGCGTTGGTGGATGCCCTGCACGAGGCGGGCCATCGCTACCATGTGGCCGAGTACGCGGACAGCGAGCATGTCACCGTCCGCGAGATCGGCGTGATCGAGGAGACGTTGTTCACCGGCAAGGAACAGGTCGGCGACCGCGACGGCCAGGGCTCCTGGGGACGCGACCGCGAGACGCTGCTTGCGCGTCTCGCCTCGCCCGAGACGCGCATCGTGACCCTGACGGTGACCGAGAAGGGCTACTTCCTGAGCCCGGCCAGTGGGGAGCTGCTTGTCGACGATCCGCTGATCGCCGCGGATATCGCCGATCCCGAGGCGCCGTGCACCGCGCCGGGCTTGCTGGTAGAGGCGCTGTACCGGCGCCGCCATGCCGGTGTGCCGCCGTTCACGGTGCTGAGTTGCGACAACATGCCCGACAACGGCAAGCGCACCCGCAATGCCGTGATTCAGTTGGCCGAGCGACGCGACGCCGCGCTGGCGACCTGGATCGAGCAAGAGGTGGCTTTCCCGTGCAGCATGGTCGATCGCATCGTGCCGGCCATGGCCGAAGCCGACTTCGCGCGCCTGGCCGAGCTCGGCATCGAGGACGCCAACGCCGTGGTCGGTGAGGCCTTCAGCCAGTGGGTGGTCGAGGACGACTTCCCCCAGGGACGGCCGGCCTGGGAGGCGGAGGGCGTGGAGATGGTCGCCGACGTGGCGCCCTTCGAGACCATGAAACTGCGCATGCTTAACGGCAGCCACTCGCTGCTTGCCTACCTGGGGGCCCTGGACGGCATCGAGACGGTGTTCGAGGCGGTCAGCCGCGATGACCTGGTGGCCCTGTTGCGCCGCTACATGCTCGAGGAGGCCGCTCCGACCCTGGCCATGCCCGAGGGTACCGATCTCACCGCCTATGCCGAGCAGTTGCTCGAGCGCTTCGCCAACGACAGCCTGCGCCATCGACTGCAGCAGATCGCCATGGATGGTTCCCAGAAATTGCCCCAGCGCTGGCTTCACGGCGCCCAGGCGCGCCTGGCGGCCGGTGGCGAGGTGCCTTGCACGGCGCTCGGCGTGGCGGCCTGGATTCGCTACACGGCCGGCGACGACCTGGCCGGCCGATCCCATCCGGTGGACGATCCACTGGCCGAGCGCCTGGCGGCCCTGCATGTCCGGCACGGCGACGAGGCCGAGGTCCTGGTGCGGGTTTTCCTGGCCGTCGAGGATGTCTTCCCGCCGGCGCTGGCGGCCGAACCGCGTTTCGCCGAGGCGGTCATCGCCGCCTATACCACCCTGACACGACAGGGGCTTGCCGGGGCGCTGGCTACCCTCGGGCGAGTCTGATCGAGAGGACACTCACCATGGAACACACCTGGCGCTGGTTCGGCCCCGCCGATCCCATCACCCTCGACGAGATCCGTCAGACCGGGGCCACCGGCATCGTCACCGCGCTGCACGAGATCCCCAATGGCGAGGTCTGGCCGATCGAGGCCATCGCCGAGCGCCAGCGCATGATCGAGGCGGCCGGTCTGCGGTGGTCGGTGGTGGAGAGCGTGCCGGTGCACGAGGCGATCAAGAAGGGCCTGCCGGAGCGCGAGCGGTATATCGACGCCTACCAGCAGACGCTGCGTCACCTGGCGGCCTGCGGCATCGACACCGTCTGCTACAACTTCATGCCGGTGCTCGACTGGACGCGCACCGACCTGGCCTGGCACCTGCCGGACGGTGGCCTGGCGCTGCGCTTCGATCAGACCGCCTTCGCCGCCTTCGACCTCTACCTGCTGGCGCGCCCCGGTGCCGAGGCCGAGTACAGCGACGCCGAGAAGGCCAAGGCCAGGGACTATCTCGATGGCCTCGACGAAGCCGGTCGCGAGCGGCTGATCGACACCGTCATCGCCGGACTGCCCGGTGCCGAGGAACACTACACCCTGGCGCGTTTCCGCGAGGTGATCGCCGGCTATGCCGAGATCGACGCCGAGCGGCTGCGCGAGCACCTGGGGGATTTCCTGGCCGCCATCGTCCCGGTGGCCGAGGAGGTGGGCGTGCGCCTGGCGATCCATCCCGACGACCCGCCCCGTCCGCTGCTTGGCCTGCCGCGGGTGGTGTCCGGCCCCGAGGATGCCCGGTGGCTGCTCGATGCCGTGCCCAGCCCGGCCAACGGCCTGACCCTGTGCACCGGTTCCTACGGTGTCAGCACCGATATCGATCTGGTGGCGATGGCCGAACGCTTCGCCCCGCACATCCACTTCGCCCATCTGCGTTCGACCCGGCGCGAGGCCTCGGACCCGCGCACCTTCCACGAGGCCCATCACCTGGACGGTGATGTGGACATGGTCGGTGTCGTCCAGGCGCTGGTCGCCGAGGAGCGCCGCCGCGAGCGCGAAGGTGGTCCGCGGCTGCCGCTGCGTCCCGACCACGGCCACCACATCCTCGACGACCAGTACCGCGACACCGCACCGGGGTACCCGCTCTATGGTCGTCTCAAGGGACTGGCCGAGCTGCGCGGCGTGGAGCGGGCAGTGCGCCGGTTGACCGCCTGAATCTTTCTGGGTCCATCAGCGGCGTTGCTGGTGTGACAGCCAGGCGCGGATACCATAGGTCCAGGGGGGGAGCCGGTCCGAGCGGTCGACGTCGTTGGCCAAAGCGCCCAAGGAGGGAGTCGCGATGGTGACGCTGTCCCCGATGTGGTGAGTGAATCCCTGGCCTGCGCCGTCGCGGTCCTGAATCGGCGAGAACATGGTGCCGAGGAACAGCAGGAATCCGTCTGGATACTGGTGGTGAGCGCCGGTGGTCTGCTGGACCAGCTCCAGCGGGTCGCGACTGATCTGGCGCATGTCGCTGCTGTCGTGGAGCTCGAAATCATCATCCTGGCCCTTGATGTGCAGCGAGACACGGGCCTGTCGCACGGTATCGAGCGTAAAGGTGTCATCGAACAGGCGAATGAACGGGCCGATGGCGCAGGAGGCGTTGTTGTCCTTGGCCTTGCCCAGCAGCAGGGCGCTGCGTCCCTCGATGTCACGCAAGTTGACGTCGTTGCCGAGGGTGGCGCCCTTCGCGGTGCCCCGGGCGTCGACCGCCAGCACGATTTCCGGCTCGGGATTGTTCCACCGGGATGCCGGGTGCAGGCCGACCCGGCTGCCGAAGCCGACCGCTGACAAGGGCTGGGACTTGGTGAACACCTCGGCGTCGTGACCGATGCCCACCTCCATGTACTGCGACCAGGCACCGCGGGCCTGCAACTCCGTCTTGAGTGCCATGGCCTCCTCCGAGCCGGGCACGATCCGGGAGAGATCGCCACCGATCAGCGCCTGCAACTCGCTACGCAGCTCGCTGGCCCGGGCGGGATCGCCGCTGGCCTGTTCCTCGATCACGCGCTCCAGCAGGCTGACGGCGAAGGTCACGCCACAGGCCTTGATGGCCTGGACGTCGCAAGGGGCAAGCAGGTAGGGCGCCCGTGGCGATGCGTGCCGGGAGTTGTCGAACAACTCCTCGGCCGAGCCGAGGAACTCGCCCTCGACCTCGGATACGAATGTCGCCGCATCGTTGCGGTCGAGCAGGTCGGCCATGCAGGTACAGTGATCGGAGATATCGAAGACCTGGCCGTGGCGGACGACCACCAGGACAGGTCCTCGTGCGTCGTCATGCCAGGCCCGGCCGACGAGCAGGGCCTGTTGGTCATCATCGGGGAGATAGGAAGAGACGCTCACGGAGTTACCTCGCTGGCCATGATATGACGCTTGTTAGTTTAGTCTCTTTACTATGTTGATTGGCGGGGCGGGAAAGTTCAAGCCGTTTACTGGCTCGTCGAGTGAGACTTTCGTGGATGTCGGTTCCTCAGATGAGATCGCTGGGACCATGGATGACGTGGGCCAGCACTTGAGCGGCGGCACCGCGGGCGGCGATGAAGGTGGAATCGTCGATCACGCGGAGGGGGACTTGCTGGGAGGAGCCCAGGAGTCGGTTCTGGTGGGTCTTGAAATATGACAGGGCCGGATCGAGGAAGGATGCGCCCAACTGGACCAGCGATCCCCCCAGCACAAGCTCGGAAGGGTTCTGGGTATGGTGGAGGTTGAGCAACAGGGTTCCCATTGCCTCACCTGCACGCCGCAGCGTGAGCTGGACGGCTTCCTCGTGCAACCGGGGCCGCAGGACCTCGAGAAGGTCCTCGTCCTCGGCGACACCCAGGGCGGCGCGGATCGACCAGCCGCTGACCAGCGTCTCCGCGCAGCCGCGATTGCCACAGTGGCAGTAGAGGCCGCCGGGCTGCAGGATGGTATGACCGATTTCGCCGGCCAGCCCCTGGAAGCCTCGGGAGAGCAGCGGCTGGTTGCCCTCGATCATGCCGCTGCCGATGCCGGTGCCGGCGCTGACGTAAATCAGGGAATCGGGTACCTGGCCAGTCCGGAAATAGAATTCCCCGAAGGCCGCCGACTTGGCCTCATTGTCCATCAACCAGGCGCCTTCCAACTTAGGCAGGTGAGAGCGCAGCAGATCGAGAAAGCGGATGTCCTTCCACCCCAGGTTCGGTGCCACGCGTAGCAAGGGGGCGTGGGGCGCGACGGGGCCGGGCAGGGCGATGCCGAGGCCGAGGAGGTGGTAGCCGTCGAGTGCCGGGGATTGCTGCAGCGTTTTCAGCAGGCCGGCGAGCAACTCAGCCGTCACCTCGGGCGACGAAGGCGACAGCCGCTCGTGGTGGCTGGCCAGTATCTGCCCCGAGAGCGTGCAGGCCACCAGGCGCAGGCCGTGTACGCCGACCTCGGCTCCGAGAATGGCAAGACATCGCTCATCGAGATGCAGGGCGCGGCCGGGGCGCCCCCCGCTGCTCTTCTGCAGTTCCCCCTCGCATAGCCACCCCTGCTTGAGGAGTGACTGCACGCCGCTACCCACTGTCGCTTTCGTCAATTGGGCCTGGGTCGCGATGTCGGCGCGTGTCAGGCCCGGAGAGCGGCGAACCAGCTCCAGAATGGCGCTGCGATTGAGCCGTTTAAGGAAGTGGAGATCGCCTGACCGGTGCGGCTGAAAACTGGTGGGCATGGGCGCTTTCCATGGTTTGCCGGCGTTGCGTGAGTCGTCCTGGCAACTCGGTGGTCAGTGCCGTGGGACTTCAAGCTCGAGCTTGACGAATGACCTTGGTAATCAAGGTGAACGAATGGCTCCGTCAGTCGATGCAGCAACGCCGTTGCCGAATGATGTGTTGGCTATCGATTGTATCGGGTTTGGCCGGGTCTTGCTGCACGTCTACCAAAGTCTCATTGAGTCTCGCGTTGCAGGTGACCATTCTGCCTAGTTAGTAAATAGATAAAACTAAGTGGAGCGAAGATGAGTGAGGACGCGGGGCGTTACCCCAGCCTGGAGCAGCGAGTGGTGTTCATCACCGGTGGCGGTAGTGGCATTGGTGCGGGACTGACCCGAGCCTTTCATGGCCAAGGTGCTGTGGTTGCCTTTGTCGATATCGATGATGCCGCCAGCCAGGCGCTGGTCGAGGAGTTGAAGGCGGAAACCGGTAGGGCGCCGCACTATTACCACTGTGATATCCGCGACGTTGCAGCCTTGCAGGCGGTCATCGCCGAGGTGGGCCAGACGCTCGGAGCGATCCGGACATTGGTGAACAATGCCGCCAACGATGATCGACATTCCTGGAACGACATCGATATCGATTACTGGGACGAACGGATGTCGCTCAACTTGCGGCCGATGTTCTTCGCTGCTCAAGCGGCGGCCCATCAGATGATTGAGGCGGGTGGCGGCTCGGTCATCAATTTCGGCTCGATCAGCGTGCGTATGGCGCTGGGGGATCTCTCCTGCTACATGACCGCCAAGGCGGCGGTACACGGCCTGACTCGCAGCCTGGCTCGCGATCTGGGCCCTCACGATATTCGCGTCAATACCCTGGTGCCCGGCTCAATCATCACCGAACGGCAACTGGAGAAGTGGATCGGTCCCGAAGAAGAGGCCTCGATCCAGGCGCGTCAATCCTTGAAATTCCGGCTGGAAGCCCATCATGTCGCACCGGCCGTGCTGTTTCTGGCCAGTACCGACAGCCAGGCGATTTCCGGCCAGGAGCTTGCCGTCGATGGGGGATGGGGGTGATCTCCCATGTACCAATACTCCGATAACACAACAAAGGAGAACGTCATGAATGCATTGCGTCAGTTCACAGGAGGACATTCCCGTCGCCGTTGTCTGGTGGCGGCGATCGCCGCTGTTTCGGCACTGGGCTCCATCGCGGCCGCCGCCGATACCACGGTCAAGGTGCTGCGGGTCGAGGTGAGCGATGCCGAGAAGCAGTACTACGACGAAGTCGTGGCCGAGTACGAAGCACAGCACCCGGAGGTCAACGTCGAGTTCGACTATATCGCCAACGAGGCCTACAAGACGCGCCTGCCGACGTTATTACAGTCCGAGCAGCGTCCCGATATCTTCTACAGCTGGGGCGGCGAGGGGCTGCGTGACAAGGTGGAAGCTGGCTTCGTGCGTGATCTGACCGAACCCATGAAGGACGGCTGGAAGGAGCTCTATCCAGAATCGGCGGTGAGCACCTTCACACTGGATGGGCGTATTTACGGCGCGCCTCTCTACGCCACGGTGGTGGGTTTCTGGGCCAATACGGCCCTGACCGGGAAGGCGGGTGTCGACGTTGATGAGATCGAGACCTGGCAGGACCTCGAGTCGGCCGTGGTGGCATTGCGTGAGCAGGGCATCACGCCGGCGGTGGTCGGTGCCAAGGACGGTTGGCCGATGCATTTCTACTGGGGATACTTGGCGACCCGGCTGGCGGGTGGTGACGGTATCCAGGCTGCCAAGGCCGGCGACGATGGTGGTTTTACCAATGAGAGTTTTGTCCGTACCGGCGAAATGCTCCAGGAGTTCACGGAACTCGAACCCTTCCAATCGGGCTTCATGTCGACCACCTACGAGCGTGCCAGTGCCATGTTCGGAGATGGGGAAGCGGCCCTGCACCTGATGGGAGACTGGGACTACATCCCATCGAAGGAACGCTCGATGAGCGGCGAGGGCGTGCCGGATGAGGAGCTGGCGTTCATCCGTTTCCCGGATGTCGAGGGAGGCGTCGGGAATGATCATAGCTTCGGTGGCATGAATGGCTTTGCCGTTACCGAGGGAGCCTCCGACGAAGCGGTCGACTTCCTGCGCTTCCTGCTCAATAAGGAAAATCAGCGCAAGGCGGCGAAGCGCGGCATTTTCGTGCCAGTGGCCAAAGGTTCTGAAGAAGCGCTTGCAACACCTTATGCCCGCAAGGTGGCTGAAATTCTCGCAGACTCGACGTTTCACCAGGTATTTCTCGACCAGGCTCTGGGGACCTCCGTTGGCGCGACCGTCAACAATATCAGTACCGATCTGGCCCAGGGAGTGATCACGCCGGAGGAGGCGGTCGATCGGGTCGCCGAGGCCTGGCAGTTCCGGTAATCGAAGCTTGTTCGCGTGACCGGTGACAAGTCATCGGCACGCTATTCTCCTTCGCTACCCCCGCTTCGGGATGGATGTTCAGCATGACAACGATAAATCCCCCCGCCGTGCGTAAACGGGGCACGGCGGATCGCATCAAGAAGAATGTGGTCAGCGGCAAGCTCTCGGCCGTTCTTATTCTGCTGCCACCGGCGTTGATTCTCTTCTCTCTGTTTGTCATTTTGCCGTTGATTGATGCGGCCTTTTATAGCGGCTTTTCGTGGAACGGCTATGGGTCGCCTTCCGACTTCGTCGGTACCCAGAACTACCAGCGGCTGCTCGATCATTCCGTGTTCCATACGGCGTTGTGGAATACCGCCAAGCTGATAATCGTCTCTCTGGTCATCCAGATGCCGCTCGCTCTGGGCCTGGCGCTGCTGGTATACCGAAAGACACCGACCAATACCTTGTTCCGGCTGGTGTTCTTTCTCCCCTATATCCTGGCCGAAGTGGCGGCTGGCCTGATCTGGAGTTTTGTCTTCGACGGCGACTATGGCATTACCGCGTCCATTCTACAGTCGCTGGATCAGGAGTCTGTCTATGTGCTGGCCGACCGGCAATGGGCCTTCCCGGCAATCATGACGGTCATCGTCTGGAAGTATTTCGGCTTTCACATGATGATCTACATTGCAGCGCTACAGAGCGTACCCGAGGATCTGATCGAGGCGGCCAAGCTGGAAGGGGCCAAGCCACGCCAGATAGCTCGCCATGTGCAGATTCCGATGATCAAGCACGCCCTGGTGGTGAGTGGCTTCTTCGCCATTATCGGTTCGCTGCAGATCTTCGACATCATCATTCCGCTGACCAACGGCGGGCCCTCGAATACAACCCACACCATCGTGACCTATCTCTACACCTTCGGTTTGTCGCGGCTGAATATCGGTTTCGGTAGCGCCGCCGCCGTGGTGTTGTTCGTGCTGGCCATCGGTATCGCCTTCTTCTATCAGCGTACTACCGACAACAAGGAGGGGCAGGCATGAATCGGGCGACGACGACGCGCAATACCCTGCGCGTGATTCTTCTGATCCTGGTGGTCGGCCTGGTTGTCGGCCCATTGCTGGCTTCCTTTTTCGGTGGTTTCAAGACCAACGCCGAGCTGCGAACCAATCCACTCTGGTTGCCGGATAGCTGGAATCCGGAGAATTACATCAGCATCTTGCTCGATGGAAGTTTCTGGCGCTATCTGGGCAACTCTTTCTTCATTTCCTCGATGACGGTGCTGCTGACGCTGGTCGTGGGGGCGGCGGCCGCCTATGTGTTTGCGCAGATTCGCTTTCTCGGCTCGAAAATGATCCTTTCCTACCTGCTGCTGGGGCTGATGTTTCCCTTCGCGGCGGCGATCCTGCCACTGTTCATCAAGGTGCGTGACCTGGGACTGCTCGACAGTTACTGGGCAGTCATCCTGCCGCAGACAGCTTTCGGGTTGTCGTTGGCGATCCTGCTGTTCAAGGCATTCTTCGATCAGCTACCCCGTGAACTGTTCGAGGCGGCCTACGTGGATGGTTGCAGCTACCTGCGCTTTTTCTGGTCTTTCACCCTGCCATTGTCGACGCCGATTCTGGCCACCGTGGGAGTGTTCGTTTTCGTTCAGAGCTGGAACAACTTCCTGCTGCCGTTGGTGGTGCTCAATGATCGTTCTCTCTATACCTGGTCGCTCGGCATGATGCAGTTCCAGGGCGAGTACCTGACCCAGTGGAACATGATTCTGGCTTTCGTGAGCCTGACGATCATGCCGGCCGTGATCTTTTTCCTCGCGGCTCAGAAATACATCGTCGCCGGCCTCACCGGTGGTTCCGTCAAGGGATAAGGGATACCGATAATGAAAGACAAGGTTCGCAATCCGATTCTACCCGGCTTCAACCCGGATCCCTCCATCTGTCGGGTTGGCGGGGATTACTACATCGCCACTTCCACCTTCGAGTGGTATCCGGGCGTACAGATTCATCACTCGCGTGACCTGGCCAACTGGGAATTGGCCAGTCGGCCACTCGAACGAACCAGCCAGCTCGACATGCGTGGCAACCCCGACTCCTGCGGAATCTGGGCGCCGTGCCTGAGCTATGCCGATGGCCTGTTCTGGCTGATCTACACCGACATGAAGCGCTACGAGGGCAACTTCAAGGATGGCCACAATTATCTGGTCACCGCACCCTCCATCGAAGGGCCCTGGAGCGATCCGGTCTATCTGAATTCCAGTGGCTTCGATCCCTCGCTGTTCCACGACGAGGATGGCCGCAAGTGGCTGCTCAACCTGCAGTGGGATTATCGCCAGCGTGAGGGGGGCGACCGCTTCGGCGGCATCCTGCTCCAGGAGTATGACGTCGAGCAGCAACGACTCGTGGGCCCTATCCGCAATATCTTCGCCGGCACCGCGATGAAACTCACCGAGGGGCCGCACCTCTATCGTCGCGATGGCTGGTACCACCTGCTGGTGGCCGAGGGCGGCACCGGCTACGGGCATGCCGTGACCATGGCTCGCTCGAGGGAGGTTGCCGGCCCCTATGAAGTGCACCCCGACAACCCGGTGCTGACTTCGCGCCAGGACTCGGACAATCCGCTGCAGCGGGCCGGCCATGCGGATCTGGTCGACACGCCAAGTGGCGAGACCTGGATGGTGCACCTGTGTGGACGGCCACTGCCCGGCACGCGTCGCTCGCCGAGGGGGCGCGAGACGTCTCTCCAGAAGGTCGAGTGGGGCGCCGATGGCTGGCTGCGACTGGCTCACGGCGGCAATACGCCGGTTCTGGAGGTGCCGATGCCCGGGGTCGAGCAGCTGGCACCGGCCGCCGAGGAGGTCCATGACTTTACATCCGGCGCCTTGCCCGGGGCTTTTCAGTGGTTACGCACGCCTCAGCCCGAGCGGCTGTTTTCGTTGAGCGAACGTCCCGGTTACCTGCGCTTGTTCGGGCGCGAGTCGGTGGGTTCCTGGTTCGAGCAGGCCCTGGTGGCGCGCCGCCAGGACAGCATTCCCTGCAGCGCCGAAACCACGCTGGAGTTCGAGCCGGAGGACCTGCAACAGTTCGCTGGCCTGATCGCCTACTACAACCGTTTCAAGTTCCATTACCTGGCGGTGACCCGAGGGGATGACGGCGACAAGGTGCTCAGCGTGATGAGCTGCCGTGATGCATGGCCGAGCGGAACCCTGGAGATCGTCGATACCGATGACGTGGCGCTCGACCCTGTGCTACCGGTGCGCCTGGGTCTCGACATCCGCGAGGGTGAGCTGCAGTTCCGATACGCCCAGGGCGACGCTGCCTGGCAGCTGGTCGGCCCGGTGCTCGATGCCAGCCTGCTCTCCGACGAGGGAAGCGGCCGTGCCCATGGCTATTTCACCGGCAACTTCCTGGGCATGGCGACCCATGACATCAGCGGCCGCGGTATTCCGGCGGATTTCTCTGGATTTCGCTACTGCCGTGAAAACCGCTGAATGGCACGCACCGGATAATCACAAATCGACGCAAAGACGAGACGCTCCCATGGCTGAAGTATCACTGGTCGAAATCGAAAAGACCTTTCGTGGCAAGACCACGGTAATTTCCAACCTCGACCTGGAGATCGAGGATGGCTCTTTCACCGTGCTGGTGGGGCCATCCGGCTGCGGCAAGTCGACCTTGTTGCGCATGGTCGCCGGGCTGGAAACCGTGACGCGTGGTGCGATCAGCATCGGTGGGCATGACGTGACCACTGCCGAACCCAGTGATCGTGATATCGCCATGGTTTTCCAGTCCTATGCGCTATATCCACACATGACGGTGGCCCGCAATATCGATTTCGGAATGCGCCTGGCCAAGGTCCCCGCACAAGAACGCCAGGCAAAGGTCAACGAAGCGGCCAAGCTTCTCAACCTGGAAGACCTGCTCGAACGCAAGCCGGCAGAACTGTCGGGTGGACAGCGGCAGCGTGTGGCCATTGGCCGCGCCATCGTACGCAATCCCGGCGTGTTCCTGTTCGATGAACCGCTCTCCAACCTCGATGCGGCCCTGCGTAACCGTATGCGTGTCGAGCTTGCCGAGCTGCACCAACGCCTCGACGCCACCATGGTGTATGTCACCCATGATCAGATCGAAGCCATGACCCTGGCTGATCGCATCGTCGTCCTCAATGCGGGGAAAATCGAGCAGGTCGGGGCACCAATGGAACTCTACCAGTGTCCCGAGACCTTGTTCGTTGCCGGCTTCATCGGCTCGCCGAAGATGAACCTGATCACAGGTGGTGTTGCCAAGGCTTATGGAGCAACGACTCTGGGCATTCGTCCGGAGCATATCGAGGTCGGCCATGATCGCGGTGAGTGGCGGGGCCGTGTCCGAGTGGTCGAGAAGCTCGGTTCCGACGCCTTTGCCTATGTCGATAGCGAAGAGGTCGGCGCCTTGACGGTGCGCTTGCCTGGCGATGTCGATACACGCAGTGGCGACATTCTCGAGCTGACGCCTCGCCACGAGCTGCTGCATCCTTTCGATCAGCAGGGGATGCGACTGCCTGACGATGTCGTCGAAAACGCCAGGGCCATTGCCTGACTCCTGAACATAGGGCGAGCCGTGATGATGACCGAGAGGTGGCTAGGCTCGGTTGTCGATCCGGAACCGGGCCATGGTAGGCCGGCTACCGACCGTTGTCGCTGCCATTGCTCCGGCCGGGTACTGGCGTCCTGATACTTCGAATCCATTCACCATGCGATAGAAGGAGCTCGTCTATAAGCGAACAATAATTCGGAAACTTAGTTTAGAAAAATTACTAATTATTCAAACAAGTACAAATGACGATTTTTTCAGGAGGAAGTGATGGGAAGCTATCATCACGCTAGCCGTTATTTCATGCGCGCTTTATTGTTCGGTACGGGATGTGCCGCTTCGACACTGACGATGGCGGAAGGCCTGGCATCCAATGTGGACTTTACCGGCTATGCTCGGTCAGGTGTCGGAAACATGGTCGGTGGTGGCGATCAGGCCTGCTTCAAGGCCAATGGGGCCTCGGCCAAGTATCGTCTCGGTAACGAGTGCGATACTTACGCTGAATTAGGGCTTGGAGCCACGCTTTACGAGAAAGAAGACAAGAAATTCTACTTCCAGAGCATGATCGGTTATTCAACGGATCAGCTGAATGACTATGAAGGAAGTGAAAGCGACGAGACCAAGGTGTCGGTGCGTCAGATGAACGTTCAGGCCGACAACATCATTGAAGCCTTGCCAGGCGCCACGCTATGGGCCGGCAAGCGGTTCTATCGGCGCCATGACATCCACATCAATGACTTCTTCTACTGGGATGTGTCCGGTCCCGGTGCTGGTATTGAAAATATCGATGTTGGTACCGGCAAGCTGAGCCTGGCCTGGCTACGTGCCACGAACGAGGCTGACACGGCGTATCCCGATGCAAACAACCGTATCTCCAACGATACCCTGGATATCCGTTGGTCGGATATCCCGACCAATCCCGATGGGTCCCTGGTCCTGGGTTACGACTATGGCCGCGCTCAGCTTACCGAAGAGCAGGAAGATTATTACGACGGAAGCCAAGCCGACAAAGGGCATATGTTCACCGTCCAGCATACCCAGAAAAACTGGTTTGGCGGAACCAATAAGCTGGCACTCCAATACGCCACTGACGGCATCATCAATGCCGGTGATACCAAGGGGCGCATGGCGGGAAGCACGACGCATCGAGATGCGCCGGGTGGCGATATGTGGCGTGTCATCAATCACGGCAATGTGTGGCTGTCGCCGGACAAGCTGGATCTGATGTATGCCGCCGTCTATGAAGATCAGAGCTTTGATGACGACTCTGGACGTACCTGGATTTCCGCCGGTATTCGCCCTACCTACTACTGGACGGAAAACATGAGTACCGCCCTGGAGCTCGGTCATGACTACATCGACCCCGAGGCCGATGACGGGATCGGTAGCCGGAGCCTCACCAAGTTCACACTGGCCCAGCAATGGGCGGCGGGTGTAGGCGGTTATGCGCGACCGGTCATTCGAGTCTTTGCTACCTATGCCAACTGGGATGGCGATCCCCTTCAGGAAGAGGGAGGCAGCGCTGCAATTTCGGCCGGCGATGCCGGTGGCGCGATTGACATCGATGACAACGATGGCCTGACCGTCGGCGTACAGATGGATGTCTGGTGGTGATGGTCCCGTGACCTGCTTGCTGTTGCTTCGATATTGGTGCCCGGGCTCGGGCGCCCTTTTTTCTGGAGATTGAACATGACGGATCGCAAACCGCTCAGTCGCTCTGCTTATATACTCATTATATGCTGTATTGCTGCCATCGGTGGCTTTCTCTTCGGCTTCGATAGTGGCGTCATCAACGGCACGGTCGATGGTCTCCAGTCCTCTTTCAATTCCGACAGTGTCGGTACCGGTTTCAACGTGGCATCCATGTTGCTGGGCTGTGCCGTCGGTGCCTTCTTTGCCGGTCGCCTGGCGGACCGCTTTGGCCGCCGTACGGTATTGATCGTTTCGGCGATTTTCTTCCTGGTGAGTGCCTGGGGGTCGGGAATCGCCGGTGATTCGATGGAATTCGTGGTTTATCGCGTCCTCGGTGGCATGGCAGTGGGGGCCGCCAGCGTGATGACGCCGGCCTATATCAGTGAAGTGGCGCCCTCGAGGTATCGCGGTCGCCTGGCTACCATCCAGCAGGTGGCCATCATCGGCGGCTTGTTCATGGCCTTTCTGAGCAACTACGTGCTGGCCTATGTCTCGAGTTCGGCGGTCGCCGAGCTGTGGTTCGGCTTTGCCACCTGGCGCTGGATGTTCTGGATCGAACTGCTGCCCGCGGCGGTATTCCTGGTGGCGCTGTTGTTCATCCCCGAGAGCCCGCGATACTTGATCAGCAGTGGTCGACAGTCGGAAGCTCGCCGGGTGCTGGGCTTGGTGATGCCGGAGCAAGAGGTTGGCGACAAGCTCGATGAGATCCACACCACCCTGGATCGTGATCACAAGCCGCGGTTGAGCGATGTGGTCAACCGCGCGACCGGCAAGGTGCATGGCATTGTCTGGGTCGGTATCGGTCTGGCGGTGTTCCAGCAGCTGGTAGGCATCAATGTGGTGTTCTATTACGGCGCAGTGCTGTGGCAATCGGTAGGTTTCTCGGAGGGCGATGCTCTGCTGATCAACGTGATCTCCGGGGCCGTGAGCATCGGCGCCTGCCTGCTGGCAATCGCTTTGATCGACAAGATCGGCCGCAAACCCCTGCTGTGGGTCGGCTCGGTGGGAATGGCCATTACCCTGGCCTGTCTAGTCTTCGCCTTCTCTACGGCAACCCTGGTCGACGGGAATCTGCAGCTCAGCGACGACATGGGCGTGTTTGCCCTGCTGGCCGCCAATATCTACGTATTCAGCTTCAACGTCTCCTGGGGACCGGTGATGTGGGTGATGCTGGGCGAGATGTTCCCCAATCAGATGCGTGGTTCGGGACTCGCCATCGCCGGGCTGTTCCAGTGGCTGGCCAACTTCGGCATCACCATGACCTTCCCGATCATGCTGGCATCCATCGGCCTGGCGGGTGCCTATGGCTTCTATGCCTTGTGTGCCGTGCTGTCGGCCTTCTTTGTGCTGCGCTGGGTCCAGGAAACGCGAGGCAAGGAGCTCGAGGAAATGGCGTATGAGTGAAGCGGTCAACGGGAAGCTGGCCGACCGCTCTGGCGTCGCCACTGTCGGTGACGTGGCGTGTCAGGGCCCGCCCAAGTTTAACGACCGAGGAAGGGGCAGGTAATCCATGATGACGGATACACGAGTGCAGGTGGCGGTCGAGCTCGACATGAGCCTGGGCGAGAGCCCGTTATGGTCGGTGGCGCGGCAGACGCTCCACTGGGTGGATATCAATCATGGCGTGATCCATGCCTGGCAGCCGGATTGGCACGCAGCGCCCTCGTGCATTGAGCTGGATGAAAAGGTCGGCTGCATTGCGTTGTGCGAGGAGGGACTGCTCGCCGCCACGGCCTCGGGCATCATCAGGCTGCGATTGCCGTTCGACGGCCGGACCGAGCGCCTGGCGGACAACCCCGAGTGGCACGACGAGAAGGGGAATCGCTTCAACGATGGCCGCTGCGACGCGGCCGGGCGTTTCTGGGCGGGTACGATTGCCGCCGACGAGGTTACGCCTTCCGCGGCTCTCTATTGCTTCGAGGGGAGAGAACTGGTGCAGCGGTGGTCTGGCCTCGGCATTGCCAATGGACTGGCCTTCAGCCCCGACCGACGCTGGCTTTATCACACGGACTCGTTGACCCGACGGATCCTGCGTTATCCCTTTGATGTGGAGAGTGGCCGCACCGGCGAGCCTCGGGTCTGGGCGGATCTGGATGCCCTGGGCTTGCCGGGGGTGCCAGATGGTGCCGCCGTGGATAGCGAGGGCTGCTATTGGAGCGCTCTTTATGGGGGAGGGCGTATCGTGCGTTTCTCTCCTGAGGGAAGGCTGGAGGCGAGCTTCGAGCTACCTTGCCCGCACCCCACCATGGTGGCCTTCGGAGGCCCCGATCTGCGGACGCTTTACATCACCACCGCCACTCAACACCTGAACGACGAGGAGCGAAAGCGTTGGCCTGCTGCCGGTAGCCTGCTTCGTATGCCGGCACAGGTAGCGGGACTGGCGGAGCCGGTCGCGACTTCTTGACGCCGGCTCAGAATGCCTGCCGAGCACTCGCCAGCCGCGCGATGACCTCGGGCAATTCGCTGGCGTGGTGGAGCGCGATGGCGCCCTCGGGCGTGGTTTCCTCGTCGGGGAAGTGGTTGAGGTGAATGACCTGCATGCCGGCGGCTAGCCCGGCTTCCACGCCTACCGCGGCATCGTCGATCACCACGCAGCGTTCGGGTGGATACCCCATGGCCTTGGCCGCCTTGAGGTAGAGGCCGGGGTCGGGTTTCCAGACTCCCAGGGTATAGGCGCTGAACAGGTGCTCGCCGAAGTGATGTGCCAGACCGGTGCTGGCCATGGCGCAGCGGATCTTGCTGTCGGGCCCGTTGGAGACGACGGCCCTGGGGTAGTCGGCCAGGGCGTCGAGGGCCTCGGGGATGCCGTCGATGGCGATGAGTTCCTCGCTCATGCGTGCCTGCATGCGGGTGCGCATGCAGGCCTCCAGGCGTGCGAGGCTGTCCTCGCTGAGGCGGCCGTAGCGACGCTGCTGGGTGGCGACGATATCGTGGAAGCGAACGCCCCGGAAGGCCTCCATGTACTGGCGGGCGGTGAAGGGGAGCCCATGCTCGGGCAGGACGTCGCCCATGACCTCGGCCAGCAGGATCTCGCTGTCGACCAGGGTACCGTCGGAGTCGAACAGCAGGCAGAGGGGAGCCGAAGAGGAGGGAGCCGAAGCCGGCAGGGCGGAAGGCGAGGACGCGGACATGAAAGCCTCGTGGGTCGGTCGTGGATGGAGCGCCGCCGCCTAGTCTACCCGGCCGGGCGGCGCGATGCAGGCTCACACGAAATCGGGGGCGATCAGTCGGGGCAGCATCAGGATCAGGTCCGGATAGAGAATCAGCAGCAGAATCACGCCGAGCATGACGGCCAGGTACAGCAGCGTGGTGCCGAGCGCCTGGAGCAGCGGAATCCCGCCGATCTTCGCCGAGATCATCAGGCAGAGCCCATAGGGGGGCGTGATCAGCCCCAGGCCCAGTGCCATGACGCCGATGACGCCGAATTGCACCGGATGGACCCCGGCCTGCATGGCCAGGGGCTGGAAGATGGGTGCCATGATGGCCATGGCCGGCAGGGAGTCCATAAAGGTGCCGATGACCAGCATGACGACGGTCATGATCAGCAGGAGCATCACGGGATCGCTGATATCGACGCCGGCCATCAGCTTGGGCGGGATCTGATAGAAGCTGATCAAATACCCGAAGATCGCCGCGCCAACCAGGCTGAACAGCGACAGGGAGCAGAGGCGTACGGTGTCGGTGGAGGCATCGAGTATCTTGGAGGGACTGAGCTCCCGATAGACGAGGGTGCCCAGTGCCAGGGCATAGAGGACGGCGATCACGGCCGCCTCGGTGGGGGTGACCAGCCCCAGGGTGATGCCACCGATGATGACCACCGGGATGCCGGCGGCCAGCAGGCCATCCTTGCTCGAGTGCGCCAGTTCGGCCAGCGAGGCGCGACGCCGGACCGGCACCTGGTAGCGCCGCACATAGCCGACGTTGAGGGCCAACTGAGCCACGCCGATCATCACACCGGGCAGGATGCCGCCGAGAAACAGGCCGGCAATGGAGGTGTTGGTCAGGGCCCCCCAGACGATCATGTTGATGGAGGGGGGGATGATGATGCCCATGACCGACGAGGCGGCGGTCACGGCCACCGAGAAATGGCTCGGGTACCCCTCGCGCTGCATGGCCGGTATCAGCACGGTACCGACCCCGGCGCTGTCGGCCGTCGAAGAACCGGAGACGCCGGCGAACAGCATGCTGACCATCACGTTGACGTGCGCCAGGGCGCCCTTGAAGTGGCCCACCAGGCGCATGCACAGGGTAATCAGTCGGTCGGTGATACGGGCGGCGTTCATCAGGTTGCCGGCCAGCAGGAACAAGGGCACGGCAAGCAGCACGAACGAGTCCATACCGTTGTACATGCGCTGGAACATGACCCAGTAGGTCAGGCGAGGGTCGAGCAGGATCATGCTCGCGGCGGTCAGCACCAGGGCCATGGCGATCGGTACCCCGGCGATGATCAGCACACCGAGCAGGCCGAACAGCAGCCAGGGCAGGATGAAGACGGCGTCCATGGGCATCATGGCGTTCTCCCGTCGGACGAGGTGAGAGAGGGGTCCAGTTCGCTGCCGTGTTCGCCGTGCGCGTCGAGGGCCTCCTCCACGGCGTCGGGCGTGTCGAGGTCGGCTTCCATGCGGGACATGCCGTCGAGCAGGGCGTGCAGCAGCCGCTGAGCGCTGAACAGGATGATGAGCAGGCCGCTGACGCTGAAGGCCGAATAGACGTAGATCATCGACAGTCCCGACGCGGTGGCCTCGCGTCGCAGGCCGGACAGGGCGAAGTCCTTGCCGTGGACGACGAAGAGCAGGCCGACGGCCAGACAGGCAAGATCGCGGATCCAGCGTGTCACCAGGCTGGCTCGCGAGCCGCGGGGGAATGCCTCGAGGACGAAGTGGTCGGCATGTAGCACGCCGATGGCGGTGCCCAGCATGATCATCCATTGAAAGGCGAAACGGCTGAATTCCTCGGTCCAGTACAGGCGGGGCATCAGGGGCAGGTTGCGGCTGACGATCTGGTAGACGATCAGGGCGATGAAGCCGAACAGCAGGGCCAGCAAGAGCCAGTGAAGGCAGCGCTCCAGCCCGCGATTGAGGTGAGTCAGGCCTTGCAACAGGCGTCTCATGGTGGCGTCCTCCCGAAGGCGAGATCCGGAGGCCGGGGCGCCACGCGCCCCGGCCGGCAAGGGGTCACTGAACGTCGGCGATCTTCTGGCGCAGTTCGGTCAGCCCCATCTCCTCGACGACCTCGGCGAGCGGTTCGCGGACGATCTCCTGCATGCGTTGCCGGTCCAGCTCATGCAGGGTGGCGCCTTCCTCGACGAGCAGGTCCAGGGCCTCGGCATCCTGTTCAAGCTGGATCTGGCGTGCATAGCTCGCGGCCTCGCGGGCGGCTTCCATCACGGACTGCTGCTGGCTCTCGTCGAGGCGGTCCCAAGACATCTGCGACATGGTCAGCAGCCGTACGGTGATATCGTGTTCGGAAAGGCCGATGTGCGGGGCGACTTCATGGAACCGCATGCGGTGGATCCACTCGGCCTCGTTGAGCAGCCCGTCGATGGCGCCGAGCTGCAGGCCCGTGTAGATCTCCTTCCAGGCCATGACCGTGGGTTCGGTACCCAGTGCCGACCAGGCGGCGATCAAGGGCTCGGTCGGGTTGGTGCGCAGTTTCATGCCTTCCAGGTCGTCGAGGCTCTCGAGCGGGCGGCTGCTGACGATCTGCCGCTTGCCGCCGCCGAAGAAGGCCAGCACCTTGACGCCGGTCTCGTCCGTGATGCGATCGGCGATCTCGCGGCCCACGTCGCCATCGAGCACGGCCTGCCAATGGTCCTGGTCGCGATACAGGAAGGGGATGGAGAAGACATTGGCGGTGGACGAGAAGTCGGTGATCAAGCCGGGGTTGATGATCGACAGGTCCAGTGCGCCGGCCATCTGCTGCTCGAACATTTCGGTTTCATGGCCGAGCACCGAGTTGCCCATGATCTGGACGCCGATATCGCCGTCGCTCTTGTCCTCGACCAGCTCCTGGAAGCGGGTCGCACCGAGGTGGTAGGCGGTGTCCTCGGTGCCGCCGTGGCCGAAGCGCAACTCGACTGCCTGGGCGAGGCCCGCCGTGCCGAGTGTGGCGAGCAGGGTGGCGCCGGTGATGAGGTGCTTGATCAAGTGCCTTGCTTGTGTGCGTGTCGTGAGCATGTCGCTACCTCTTGATTGTTATGGGGTATCGCCGGGGCGAAGTGGGATGGGTGCGGCCCTGGTGCCCGGCTCGGCCAGGGCGTCGTCGGTCGAGGTCATGAGACCTTCAAGCCGCTTGCATTGACCGGACTGGGCGGCCGCTCACCGTTCAGGGCGGCGAGGATATTGGCGACCGCGCGGTCGGCCATGGCGGTGCGCGTCTCGTGGGTCGCCGAGCCGATGTGGGGCAGGGCCACGACGTTGGCCATGTGAGGCAGTGGCGAGTCCGTCGGCAGCGGTTCCTGCTCGAAGACATCGAGGCCGGCGGCGTGCGGTGTGCCCGTGCGGAGCGCCTCGATCAGTGCCGTTTCATCGACCACCTTGCCGCGGGCGACGTTGACGAAGATCGCCGAGGGTTTCATCAGCGCGAACTCGCGGGCGCCGAACAGGTGCTGTGTGTCGGCGTTGAGGGGCACGGTGACGCAGACGATGTCGGCCTCGGCGAGCAGCTCATCGAGGTCGCGGCGCCGGGCGCCGAGTTCGGTCTCGAGCTCGGGCTTGGGCGAAGCGTTGGAGTAGAGAATGGGCATGCCGAAGCCCAGGGCGCCGCGTCGCGCGATGGCGGCGCCGATGCGGCCGAAGCCGACCATGCCGAGTGTCTTGCCGTGCACGTCGGTGCCAAACCATTCCTTGCCGATGCTCTCGCGCCACTCGCCGCGCTGGACCATCCCGGCCAGCTCCACGGCCCGGCGCGCCGTGGCCATGATCAGCAGAAAGCCGGTGTCGGCGGTGGTCTCGGTCAGCACGTCGGGGGTATTGCACAGCAGGATGCCGCGCCGGGTCAGTTCGTCCACCGGGTAGTTGTCATAGCCTACCGAGATGCTGGCGATGGCCTCGAGGTGCGGCGCCCGGTCGAGCAGCGCCGGGGTGATCGGCAGGCTGGCGCCGACCAGGCCGTGCGCCTTGCCCAGGGCGTCGAGGAAGGCGGGATCCTCGGTGCCTTCGACCTCCGGCAGGTAGTCGACATGGAAGTCGCGCTCCAGCCGTTCGAGCTGACCCTCGTCGAGGGAGCGGTATACCAGGATGCGCTTGGTCATGGGGAATTCCTCCGGGCGGTGTCGTCGAGGGCGGCTTCGAGACGTGCGAGACGGTCGCGATGGGGCAGGCCTTCCATGTCGCCGGAGACCTGTACGGCCTCGGCACCGATCAGGCAGCCGCGCTGCAGGGCTCGGTACGGCGAGCCGCCATCCAGCAGGGCGCTGATCACGCCGACCGCGAAGCCGTCGCCGGCGCCGACGGTATCGACCACCTCGGCCACCGGGACACCGGGCACGCTGAAGGCCTGCTCCTCGCCGCCGAGGCGGCCGCGATAGTAGCCGCCTTCCGGGCCGAGCTTGAGGAAGACCGCCTCGGCGCCCCGGTCAAGATAGAAACCGGCGATGTCGTGGGGCGTTTCCTGGCCCGTCAGCAACTGGCCCTCGGCGAGCCCCGGCATGACCCAGTTGGTGTGGGCGGCCAGGTCGTTGAGGGTCTCGCGCATCGCGCGTTCGCTGGACCAGAGGCTGGGGCGCAGATTGGGATCGAAGGACAGGCTGGCGCCATGTCGGCGTGCCTCGCCGAGCAGGTGCCGGGAGAGCTCGCGGCAGCTCGTCGAGAGCGCCGGCGGGATGCCGGTGGCGTGCAGGTGTTGCAAGGCCGAGAAGTCGACATCGTCGGCATCGGCCGGAGAAAGCTGGCTGGCAGCGCTGCCCAGTCGACGATATTCGACGCGCGGATCGGCGCCATCCTGCGCGCGTTCCTTGAAGACCAGGCCGGTGGCGTGGTTGGTGTCGGTGAACAGATGGCGGCAGTCAAGCCCCTCGTGCTCGAGGGTGGCTCGCAGATAACGACCGAAGCTGTCGTCGCCGACGCGGCTCAGCCAGCCGACATGAAAGCCCAGGCGGGCCAGACCGATGGCGACGTTGGTGTCGGCGCCGGCGATGCGTCGCCGAAATCGCTCCACCTCGGCCAGGTCACCGGTCGTCTCGGCCACGAAGAGGGTCATGGCCTCGCCGAAGGAGAGAAGCGCTGGGGAGGGTGCTGTGGTCATGGTCGTGTCTCGTCGGGAGTGGTATCGAGGTCTTCGGTGCCGGAGCGGCAGGTCGAGGCTCGAGGAATCAGGGTCGGTGTGAAGCGCTCGTGGCGTGGCTCGGGCGTGGCCCGTTCGGCCTGACGGGCGCGCAGTCGATCGACGGCCGCCTGGCCGATGGCGTCGGTCGGCTGGGCCAGTGTGGTGATGCCTGGGGTGACCAGCTGGCACCAGTCGAGCTCGTCGATTCCCATCAGGCCGGTGTCGCCGAGCGGTATCCGGCGAGCCTGGAGAGCACGGGTCACCGCCAGGGTGACCTGGCCGTTGCCGCACAAAATGGCGGCGGGATGCCCGTCCGAGGTATCGAGGAAGGCGCTCAACCCATGATCGAGGCCGGCCGTGTCGCCGAGCTCGAGACTCAGGACCTCGCCCTCGAGTCCGTGCGATGCGTGGTTCGCCTCGAAGCGTGCCATCCGCGCCTGGCGTGAACTGGCCCTGGCCGGGGGTTCGGTGACGAACAATACCCGGCGGTAGCCCTGCTCGGTCAGGTGGTCGAGGGCCATGTCGATGGCCCGGTCGTTGTCGAGCCCGACCTCGTCGGCATCGATGCCTTCCAGGGAGCGGTCGAGCAGCACCAGGGGCAGGCCGTCGCCGGCGAGTTCGGCGAGGGCATCGCCGTGGCGGCCGGCGGCGTTCACGATCAGCCCCTCGATCCGGTAGGACGTCAGCAGCGACAGGTTTCGGTGCTCCAGCGTCGGGTCGTTGTCGGTGTTGCAGACCATCAATGACAGCCCCTGTCGCCGACAGGCCTGCTCGACACCGTGCATCACTGCCACCGAAAAGGGATTGCGGATATCGGCGACCAGCATGCCGACCAGGCCCGAAGGGCCGCCCTTGAGGCCTCGGGCCATAGGGTTGGGCTGGTAGCCGAGGCGCTCGGCGGCCTGGACGATCCGCTGCTGCATGCTGGCGGAGAGACGCTCGCGCTCACCGCTGTAGTAGCGGGAGACGCTGGTCTTCGAGACGCCGGCGTCGCGGGCGACTTCCAGAATGGTGGCGGGGCGAGACGTCACGGGCATGGCGCTTCCGTATCGAATGGGAACGTTCCCATCGTAGGCAGCACGCTTCGTGAACCGCAAGGTTATCGGGTCTAGACAAAGGTCGAAAGACGAACCAACCCGCTGATCGAGGAGGAAATATGGTGCCTCCAGCGAGCTGGCGTGGTGCGATGCGGGCTATCTTCGGTGGTCTGGTCCCGGGCCGGTCAGTTCGCCATGGCCTGCGACTGGGTCAGGCGTGAGATGACGGTGGGCAACTGGAACATGCTGGTGATGGCGATGGCACCCTCGGGCGTTTCCTCGGCGTCGGGGAAACGATTGAGGTGGACTACCGTCATGCCGGCGGCCAGTGCCGCCTTCACGCCGACGATGGAGTCGTCGATGGCCACGCAATCCGCCGCGGCGAAGCCCATCAGGCTGGCGGCGTGGAGGTAGAGGCAGGGGTCGGGCTTCCAGCATTGGGCATCGTAGGCGCTGAACAGGTGGTCGCCGAAGAGCAGATCCAGCCCGGTGGCTTTCAGGGAGGTGCGGATCTTGTTCTCCGGCCCGTTGGAGACCACGCCCATGGGAATGCCCGAAAGTGCCGCCAGGGCTTCGGTGGCGCCGTCGATCGATGTGAGGTCGGTGGCCAGGCGTCGGTTGAGGTTGGCACGCATTTCCCGTTCGAGCGGCTCCAGGCGGTGCGCGTCCACGGCGCCGTGGCGACGCTCTAGCTCGGCGACGATGTGTCGGAAGCGTGCGCCGCGAAACTCGCCGATGTAGTCGCTGGCCTCAAAGGGCAGGCCCACGGCATTGAGGCTGGTCGCCATCTCGTCGGCCAGCAGCGGTTCGCTGTCGACCAGGGTGCCATCGCAATCGAAGAGCAGGCAGAGAGGGCGCATTGTCACCGAGCCTCGTTGGGGATGTTGGAAAGCGAACACGTTGTCCTCTTGGGGTCAGCTTGTGCTCACTGTTAATTAAAGACCATGTGGCGCACTTTGTGAACAGTGTTTTTCAACTGTTCATCATCGCTGCACCGAGTGTCGCCGATTCGCGAAATATCAATTCTCCTCCATGGCCGGCGATGCTTCCAGCCACGCATCGAACATCTCGTGCCTGGGGTGCGACGCGCAGGCCGCGTAGTAGACCAGGCGCAGATGGCGATCCTCATCCAGGGTGAGGGTCATGTGTTCGAAATCGAGCGTGCCGATGTCCGGGATGAACAGTGAACGTCGGCCGAGACAAGGGCCGTGGATATCCTGCTGTCGCCACCATGTCTTGAAGTCCGGTGCGACGCCTTCCAGTTCCTGGACCAGTTGCTCGATCTCGCTGTCCTCGGGGGCACTGGCGTAGTCCTGACGAAAGCTGGACACCAGGCGTGGGGCTTGCTGCTCCCAGGCATCGAAGAGTCGGCGAGTGGCGTCGTCGACGAACAGCATCCATAGCAAGTTGCGTCGTTCCGGCGGTTGTGCCGAGAAGGCGAAGACACGATCGGCGGCAGCGTTCCAGGCCAGTACATCCCACCGAAGATTGAGCACATAGGCGGGACGGTGCGACAGATCGTCGAGCAGCCGTTGGGCCAGGTCGGGCATGGTGCACCAGGTCCGCTTGCTCTCGGTCGGTGGACGCCGGTGAACGAGTAGATAGAGGTGGCGGCGCTCGGCGGCATCCAGTCGCAATACTCGGGCGAGGCGGTCCAGAAAACCCGTGGAAACGCCGATGTCTCGCCCTTGTTCCAGCCAGGTGTACCAGGTTACCCCGACGCCGGCCAACGCGGCGACTTCTTCCCGTCTCAGGCCTGGAGTGCGACGGCGGTTGCCGCGAGGCAGCCCCAGTGTTTCCGGCGACAGGCGTTCCCGGCGACTCTTCAGGAAGTCCGACAGTTCGGGGCGGGTGCGTGCCAAGCTGCGTGATGCGCCCATTCGGGTACTCGAAGTAATAGAATAATTGGTTAAATTGTAACCCTATAAACAAGCTCGGACCATAGCTCCTCCCATGAGGCCAAGGGCCTCGGAACCAAGGAGGAGTGACACATGCTGCACCGAGAACTATCGACGGCCGTGCTGGTTGCCGTCGGCGCCTTTGCCCAGGGGATGGCGTCCTACGCCACGGCGGGCTTGCTTCCCATGATCGCGACCGAATTATCGGTT
This sequence comes from Halomonas elongata, assembly GCF_029081005.1. Taxonomy (GTDB): domain Bacteria; phylum Pseudomonadota; class Gammaproteobacteria; order Pseudomonadales; family Halomonadaceae; genus Halomonas; species Halomonas elongata_B. Next base: position 97,440 of record NZ_JAJQTQ010000016.1, read on the forward strand.
TCCGTGTCGTTGGCGGCCCAACTGGTGACGGCCTTCACCCTGGCCTACGGGCTGGGGTCGCCGCTCCTGGTGGCGGTCCTGCCGGCCCATCGGCAACGCGCCGGGCTGCTGGGCGCGTTGGCGGTATTCGTGATCGCCAATGTCGCCAGTGCGCTGGCGGGAGGAATCGTTACCCTGGTCGCGTTGCGGGCCGTGGCCGGCGTTGGCGCCGGTGTCTATCTGGCCCTGGGCATTGCGGCGTCGGCGAGTCTGGTTGGAGAACAGCGGCGGGGGCAGGCCATCGCCATCGTCATGGGGGGCATGGCCAGTGGGACCGTGCTGGGGGTGCCGGTGAGCCTGCTGTTGGCGGAGCGCCTGGGCTGGCAGGCCGCTTTCTGGCTGATCGCCATGCTCGGTGGGCTGACCCTGCTTGGTATGTTGTGGCGCCTGCCGCCGCTGCCCGAGACACCGGCAATCTCCATGCGAAGCAAGCTGGCGGTCATGGCGGAGAGGCGTGTCGTCGCCATATTGAGCGTTTCGCTGCTCGCCGCCATCGCGAGTCTGGGGATGTACACCTTCATTGCCCCCTTCGTCGCGGCCTATGCCGAGGGGGGAACGACCTCGATCACTCCCTATCTCTGGGTCTGGGGCATCGGAGGGGTAGCCGGCAGCTTCCTGGTCGGTACCGTCGTGGATCGAATGAGGGGGCCCAGGGTCACGCTTGGCATCATGCTGCTGCTGACGTTGTCGCTGCTCCTGCTGCCGTTGCTGGCGCCGTATCGGCTGGCGCTGACGATGCTGCCGCTTGTCGTCTGGGGCGCCGTCGGCTGGGCGCTTCAAGTGCCGCAGAACGATGAGCTGTTCAAGGCGCGACGCACGGCCGGCGACGGCCACCTGGCGATCGCGTTGAACGAGTCGGCCCTGTACCTGGGCAGTGCCATCGGCTCGGCCGCCGGTGGGTTGATGCTCGCCATGCAGTGGCCGGTCTGGGGGCTGGCCGCCGGGGCCGCGGTCGTCGCGGCACTCGGGGCGGTGTTGCAAGGCGTACTGGTGATTCAGGAAGGACGGCGTGGCGGGGAGATCGACACGCCCATCGCCTGATCCGGCCCCGCGACTTGCCTGCGTGGCAAGTGCTTGGCACTGTCGGATTTTTCAGGTTCTCCGCAGATTCGAATGGAATCCGATATGTCGACGTTCTCCCGTGTTGCCCCGGATGCGGTGCCCATGGCGTTGTTGCTGCTGGCGGATCCGTCCGAGGATCACATTGGCACTTACCTCGAGGGAGCCCTGTGCTATCTGGCCAAGGATGATGGGCAGGCGGTCGGAGCCTGTGTCCTCAGCATCAATCGCACGGGAGTGCTGGAGCTGTTCAACATCGCCGTGGCGACCGAGGTACAGGCAAAGGGCATTGGCACGGCGCTACTCGAACATGTCATTGCCGATGCTCGGGCGCAGGGCTATGAGCGCATCGAACTCGGAACCGGCACCTTCGGTCATCAATTGGCCTTCTACCAGCGTGTCGGTTTCCGGGTCGAGGCGGTGGTCAGGGGGCACTTTCTCGATCACTACGACGAACCGATCCATGAGCAGGGAATTCAGCACAAGGACATGCTGCGTCTGGGATTGACGCTGTTTCCGGGATGATCCGATCCACTTGACGTCAACCCAACGGCGCTTTGTCGCGGCCAAACGACGAGCCGATACAGGCGGCATGCCTAATGGGGCTGTCGACCCATGAAAATCGGTTCGAGATTCATCCGTTTAGAATGACGCTGGTGTCACAAACCAGATAACCGTGGTCTCGTCGTCACTCAGATTCCGGTGTGCATGTGGCTCGCTGCTGGTGAACGACAGGCAGTCCCCTCCATTCAGGATATAGCGCTCGTCGGCGACCTCGATTTCCAGGGTGCCCTTGAGTACCAGGACGGCTTCGTGCCCCTTGTGCGAATAAGGCTCGCTCCTGGTGCCAGGCGGATAGGTTGAATAGATCACTTCCAGGTTGTTGTTGCTGCGGGGGGTCAGGAGTTGATCGACGATACCGTCCTGATACTCAATCTCGATACGCTGCTCTTTTCTGACAAGGCGCTCATGGTGAGGATGGGCTTCGTCGTGTGCCTCACCTTTGGGGTCCGAGAACAACCACTGCATGGTGACGCCGAGCGCCTGAGCGACTTCTACCAGCGAGGCGACCGAGGGTTGACTGATGCCGCGCTCGATCTGGCTCAGGTAGCCATGGGAGAGGCCGGTACGCTGGGAAAGTTGCATCAGGGTTAGGCCCTTGAGCTTGCGCAGGCTACGAATCCTGGACCCCTGAAGCCGAGTGTTGCTCACCATGCCGCTTCCTGCCTTGTTGGGGAAATTCCCTTAGTGTTGCACACCGCGCTTCCAGATGTCGCCAATAGAGAAATAATACTAAAGTTTTATCTATATATGTGAAATTTTATAGCTATATTTTCACACCGAGGGATATCTGTCCCTTCAGGCTAGACATCATGACAAGGACAAGCCGATGAATATCTACTTCTGGGGGCTGCTGGTCAGCCTCGCTCTCTATCTATTGGTCGGCAACTACGCCGGTCGCAAGGTCCAGGGGTTGGACGACTACTTCGTTGCCGGGCGGCGTGCGCCGACCTTGCTGATCGTGGGGACCTTGATCGCGAGCTTTTTGAGTACCAACGCTTTTCTCGCCGAGACGGGCTTTGCCTACGATGGCTATGCCTTTCTGATGCTTGCTCTTGTCGGCGTCAATACTAGTGGGTACGTGATCGGAGCGGTGTTCTTCGGGCGTTTCGTTCGTCGTAGCCGGGCCCTGACCATTCCCGAGTTCTTCGCGAGGCGCTTCGATTCCCGTGCCATGCAGATACTCGCTGGCATCACCACCGTGATCGGTCTGACTGCCTACTTGCTGGCCGTCACTCAAGGCGGCTCGATCCTGATCGCCGACGTGGCGGGTATCCCCACGGGCGTAGCACTGCTGCTGATGTGGCTTGGTTATATGGTGTTCACACTCTATTCCGGCTCTCGCGGCGTCGTACTGACGGACACCATCATGTTCTTGCTATTCACCCTGGTCTCTATCCTCGCGCTGCCCTACCTGTTCGGTGAAGGCGGAAGTTGGCAGTCGACTCTGGATGCGCTCGCCACTTACGAAGTCAAGCCAGGAATCGTTGCCTGGCATGGCCTGAGTGGAGAGGGAGCCTATTGGGACTCAGGGCGAGAGGCACTGACCTGGGCGTTAATACTGGGCGTGTCCTGGTCACTGGTGCTGGCGGTCAGCCCATGGCAGACCAGCCGTTATCTGATGGCCAAAAGCGAGCAGGTGGTCGTGCGCTCGGCCTGCATTTCTGGACTGGTGCTTGCTGCCCTGTATGTGGTGCTGATGTTCGGCGGTGCGGCCATCAACCTGGCCAACCCGGACATCACACCTTCCGAGCGGGTCATGGTGTGGGCTGGAATGAACATGATGCCTACCTTGCTTGGTACTCTGTTGATCTCGGGAATCATGGCTGCGGCCCTGTCGTCCTGCTCGACCTTTCTATCGCTGATCGGCTTCAGCGTGTCCAACGACATTCTCAGCGCTTCCCGTCACGACGAGACCAGATCTCTTCGCACCAGCCGGATCATCATGTTCGTGGCGGCCACCATCAGCTTGCTGCTGGCCTATTTCCAGCCGCCGGCGGTGATGTGGATCACCTACTTCGCGGGGACGCTGTTCGCTTCGTCCTGGGGCCCGGTGGCCTTCCTGAGTATCTGGAGCCGACGGGTCACCGCGCCCGCGGCTTTCGTCGGCATGTTGGTCGGCTTCGTCGTCAACATTGGCGCCAAGCTGCTGGACCAGGCCGGGATGGTGTCACTGCCTGTCTATCTGGATCCCTTCATCCTTGGCTTTGTCATTAACCTGGTGTGTCTGGTGGGGATTTCCCGTGCTACTCGGCCCCGGGCAGCCGCCCTGCGTTTCTTCGACGAGCTGCATCAAACCCCGGAGCATGAGCTCGACCCTGTCGAGGTGAAAAAGACCCTGGCCTGGCCCTTGGTGGTCATGGTTGCCGGCCTCGCTATCGCTGGGTTGCTGGTCGCCTTCTATGCGATGCCCTATGCCGAGGCGCTGGAGCGAGATTTTTCACTATTCAGTGGCGAGAGCCTGCTGTCGATCGGCTACGGCCTCTCGGTCTTCTGTGTGGGGCTGCTGGCCTTCTGGCAGGTGCAGCGCGTCTACGGCCGTCCGTCCCGTCGTCGGATAGCATCTCAACAAGCCACGGAGGCTCGTCAATGAGTGCCCCTGAGCTCTTTTCCAACCTTTTCTCGCCGTTTCGCATCGGACGATGCACGATTCCCAACCGGATCGTCTTCACCGGACACGATACCTGCCTGCCTGAGGATGGCACGGTCAACGATGCCCTGGTGGCCTATCTCGAGAAGCGCGCGCGCCATGGCACTGGGCTGATCGTGTTGCAGGTTTCCGGGGTGCATGACAGTGCGCGCTATACGTCACACTTGCTGATGGCCAATGATGATGCCTGCATCCCCGGCTATCGGCGACTGGCCGAGGCATGTGGCCGGCACGGCAGCGTTCTGTTCGCACAGTTGTTCCATCCCGGCCGCGAAATCATGGAATCGGCGGACGGTCTAAAACCGGTCGCCTACTCTGCCTCCGGTGTACCTCAGGAGAGATTCCACGTGATGCCGCGAGGCCTGTCACGCGGCAGGATCCAGGAAATCGTCGAGAGCTTCGCTGCCGCCGCCCGGCGCATGCATGAGGCCGGGATTCAGGGTGTGGAGATCCTTGCAAGCCACGGCTACTTGCCGGCGCAGTTTCTCAACCCCCTGGTCAACCAGCGGGACGATGAGTACGGCGGCAGCTTCGCCAACCGAGTGCGTTTCCTGGAAGACGTCATCGCTGCTATTCGGCACGAGGTTGGCGATGGCCTGGCGGTGGGGCTGAGAATCTCCTGCGACGAGCGAGACGAGCAGGGGATCGGGGAAGACGTCGCCATTGCTACTCTGCGGCACCTCGAGGCACGTCTCGACTATGCCAGCATCGTGGCAGGAACGTCGGCCACGCTTGGTGGCTCGGTGCATATCGTGCCGCCGATGACTTATGAAAGCGCCTATCTACGTGACGAGGCGCGATCCTTACGGGCCGGCCTGTCCCTGCCGCTGATCCTCACCGGCCGCATTAACCAGCCTCACGAGGCCGAGGAGGCGATTCGCTCCGGGGCAGCGGACCTGTGCGGCATGACTCGGGCACTGATCTGTGATCCGGCGATGCCGACCAAGGCCCTGCATAACGACGCTGATGGCATTCGTGCCTGCATCGGTTGCAACCAGGCTTGCATCGGACACTTCCATCGCGGTCTGCCGATCTCCTGCATCCAGTATCCGGAATCGGGTCGTGAGTTGAGCTACGACGCGCTCGGTGGCGCCGAAACTTCGCGGCGGGTGGCCGTGATCGGTGGAGGGCCGGCAGGCATGAAGGCTGCCGTGGTGGCTGCCGCCCGGGGGCATGACGTCACCCTTTTCGAGGCCGAGCGGCGCCTTGGCGGACAGGCCAACCAGGCCCAACTGCTGCCGGGGCGAAGCGAGTTCGGCGGGCTGGTCACCAACCTGGTCGAGGAGCTCAAACGCACCGACGTCGAGGTGTCGACCCAACGCCGAGTGACCCCGGAAGTCCTGGTCGAGGAAGGCTTCGAGCGGGTGCTGGTGGCTACCGGGGCACGGCCTTATACCCCGCCCCTCGAGCGTCTGGGCGAGTTGCCGGTGAGCCAGGCTGTCGAGCTGCTCGGAGGTGCGTCGCTGCCCGGGGGGCATGTGGTGGTCTACGACACTCAGGGCGACTGGGTCGGGCTAGGGATAGCCGAGCTACTGGCCCGGGAAGGCGCTCGGGTGACCCTGGCGATCAACGGCCTGCATCCCGGCGAGGCGTTGCAGAGTTATGTGCGTGACTCCACCGTGGCTCGGCTTCACGACCTGGGCATCCGAATGATGACCTATGCCCGGGCATTCGGCATCGACGACGACAGCATCTACCTCTATCACACCGCTGGGGGCGAGCCGATGGTGATCGAGGACGTCGATCACCTGGTGCTGTCCTGTGGCGGCATGCCAAACGTCTCGCCCGAGGACGAGGACCGCTGGGCGGCGCTGCCGGTTAGCTTTCTCGGCGATTGCCTGGCCCCTCGTACTGCCGAGGAAGCGGTCTATGATGGTCTGAAAGCCGCCATGGCCATTTGAACTCAAGGGAGTAAACGCACGATGAAGATTCTCGTCGCGGTCAAACGCGTCATCGACTACAACGTCAAGATCCGGGTCAAGCCGGACCACAGCGACGTCGACCTGAC
>NZ_JAJQTQ010000170.1 GCF_029081005.1 Halomonas elongata
GCCGACGACGACAGCGCGGCTATCGGCGAGGACGCCACCTCCCCGGCGACCGGCAATGTGCTGGACAACGACACCGAAAGCGCCGATACGCCCAGCGATGTGGTCTTTACCGACACCGCCGCCCAGTACGGCAGCTTTGTCGATAACGGTGACGGCAGCTGGTCCTACCAGGTCGATACCACCAATGGCGCCGTCCAGGC
>NZ_JAJQTQ010000017.1 GCF_029081005.1 Halomonas elongata
GCGTCCTGCCATGCATCACCTATGCAGCTGCGGCATGGTGCACATTAGTAAATTCGACTTTTCGGACAAAACCTAGCATCTCAACCAACCTCAATCCAATCCATATACAGCTGGTACAAGGAAGATAAGCTATACGTCAATAGACGGTATCAAAGAAAACTTGTATGGACTCAAGATGAGAAGCAAAGGTTAATTGAGTCAATATTAAAAAGATACCCGATTCCCGCGATATTTGTTGCCGAGCGAGAAGAGACGGGAACATATGAAATAATAGATGGCCTGCAAAGGCTTCATGCTATTGTTTCATTTATAGAAACATCATTTCCAGATTTAGATGGACGATTCTTCAACCTTGAACACTTCCCCACCGCGAAAAGTCGTGCGGATTCTGGTGGTTTTGACCCTGCTCAATCGGAGAGCCTTCTTGATCAGGAGCAGGTGACCACGATCCTTGATTATACGTTGGCGCTTTCTGTAATGCGCAATGCAACAGAGGATGAAATAAATGACGTATTTGACAGAATTAATACCTATGGTCACCGGTTAAGCGATCAAGAAAGAAGACAGGCGGGTGTTAAAAACGAATTCTCTGAGGTCGTTCGTCATATAGCTTGTGAAATACGAGGGGATGACTCTGCTGATGTATTGACACTTAGTTTGATGCCATCAGTTAGTGTTGATTTGCCAATGTCCAAGCACGGCTATGAGGTGCGCGCAGATGAAGTTTTCTGGGTTCAGCAGGGTATCCTGCGATCCACAGATCTGCGAGATAGCGAAGACGAGCAGTGCATAGCGGATATTGTGGCTTCGATAGTCGGGAGTCAACCAATTCCTAGGTCTAAGGATGCCTTAGATAGCGTGTACGCGGACGGAAGTGAGGAAAATAAAAGAATATTGAGCTTGCTTGATGTATACGGCCCCGAGCGCATATCAGAGGAGTTCAAGTTTTGTGTTGAAGAAATACAAAAAATATGCAACCAAGGGGGCGAGGAAAAGCTAAGAGATTTGATCTTTGAAAAACGAACAACGAACCCATTTCCTTCCGTTTTTGCTGTTCTTTTTATCGCACTTCACGAAATTTTTGTCAAAGACAAGAGAGTGATCTCCGACTACGAGTGCGCCAAAAAATCTCTATACAATCTTGTCTCTAGGATTGAATCTGGTAGGAAAGCCGGCTCCCCAAGTGAACGAAGAAAGAATATAGCAACTGCGAAAGCCTTGTTGGACGATTGCTTGATCGATGCTGATGGAACACAGCATATTTATGGGTCGCAATCGACCGTAGATATCCAAAACGCATTAAGGCGATCAGAAGCCGAGCACTCTAGGTACGAATTAAAGCAAGGACTTCTAAGTCTCTCAGATGACAGACAGAAAGATGAAAAGGTAGTCGACAAGGTTATTAATACGATTTGTGCAATAGCGAATAATGGGCCAAGCTGCTCTGGACAAATAATAATTGGGGTTGCTGACAAGGAGGCAGACAAAAATCGGGTAAGTGAAATTGACGGAGTGGAAGGGAAAAGGGTTGGCAGAAAATATGTCGTTGGAGTAAAACGAGAGGCGGAGGTGCTGGGTATCACTATTGAGCAATATTATTCGCATTGGAAGGAGGCGATCCGGAACTCGGGTCTTTCTGGGAGTGTGCGGGATTCTGTGCTTTCCAATATGGACTATAATGAGTTCTACGGCCTAGGTGTTATAACCATTACCATCCCGCCGCAGTGTGAAATGTCTTATGTGGATGAGGAGACATTTTTGAGGAGTGGTGACGACACCCTAAAAGCAGAAACTGCGCAGCAAATCGCATCAATCGCGAAAAGGTTTTAGGCTACGGGTTTACCGAAGGGCTGTTGGTGGCGGTACCTATGTCCGCTTCACCAACAACGTGCATAACACGGCGCTTGAGACGACGCTCGCACACTCGCGCGCCTCAGCTATGCGTTAGGCCCAAATTGGACTTGGCTTTAGCGCATTTTATGGATTGAGAGGAAACACTATGTCAGGAACAAATAGAGGATTGACCACATTTCTGGAGCTAGTCTTTCCTCCCATCTCTAATCAAGAGGCCTACTGGTTCAAGGATGAGCCAGCAGCTGACGCTATGCGCGCAAGCGACTTTTACATGATAGGTGGCAAACCGAAATCGAAGTTCGCTAACCTATCTGCATGTGAAGACACTATGAGAGTATCTTTTGATCTTTTCATTGGGGGTGAATTGCGAGGTCAGGGATCTATTGACGTAGACAGCTTGGAGGTCGTTCAAAACTTTGAAGGAAGCAAATATGGTGTGGGCGGAAGCGAAGATGCGATAGAAGTATTTTATGAAAAAGATGAAGATACACTTCTACTAGAAAGGTTCACGACTGAAAGCATTTTATGGCACCGTTCCAGAGGTCTGAAAGGTCTAACTGGCCTCGACAATTACAAAGAGCTTTTTTGCTATGACCTTTTGTATGTGGGTATTGCAAAAGAAGGTGATAGCTACGAACGTCTCATTAAAAACGGGCATCATGCTCGGTTGGATATATTAGCTAATGAGCCACAACGATATCCTGGTGCACGAGTCACAGATGAGATCTTTTTATTTTTATTCCGTCTCGAACCGCTTTTTGTAACCACTTTTGGTGCAGGCAGCGAAATAGACTTAGAATTCGGTTATGACCACAAAGCAATTGTTGCAGACGCAGAGAAGGCTTTCGTTAGTTTGCTCAAGCCCAATTACAATACGGTAAAGTTTAAGCAGTATCCAAAAGGCGCTGATGGCCTATACGATTCTAAATTAGATAGATATACATACTCTATTGGCGAAGCAATCACCTTTAATACTCCCCACGGAAAAATGAAGGGAGGTAGAGATCAGTATCTTGCAGGGATGACCAATGAGGCTGACTTTATATTTATAGATAAGGAAAAGTCTAAGCTATTTGTTGCCTGTGAAGATTTTTCGGATGATTAACAGCGGCCTAACCAGGCAAGTCACGGCGACGGTTACTGCATTGCGGCTTCGCCTCCATTCCGCAACCGCGCGTGCTTAGCGGCGTTAGCCCCTTAAGTAACATCAGGAACTGGAATGCCCTGGACTTCAGACCATATAAAATGGCTCGTCGACACTGGCGAACGAATGACGACTTCCGATGGCAAGGAGGTGGAAGTCTGGGATTTTCGTCATGACAACGACGAGGAAGTGCTCTCCGCTTGGGCAAAACACTTCCGCAATCACTATTGCTTAGATACTGAGATTGATTTCCTCCGGGGCAAGCGTCCGCGATCAGACTACCTGATCGATGTCAAGTTCCCATGCAAAACATCCAAACTTGGTCCAGGGATTAGAGCGGGTGATTTTGGGGAAATTCTGGTTTCCGACTATCTTCAATGGCTGCTCGGATATTGGGTGCCTAGGGTACGGTGGTCATCGAAGGTTGTTCGAGATGAATCACCCAAGGGCAGCGATGTCATTGGATTCCGTTTTCACGAAGAAGAAGGCGAATCCTCCACCAAGGATGTATTATTTGTATTTGAATCTAAAACAAAGTTCTCCGCCTCTAAGATCAACCGATTGCAGGATGCTATCAACGATTCTGCCAAGGATCATATTAGAATAGATGAATCTCTGAACTTCATCAAACAAAGGCTCTTTGAAAAAAAGGAAATCGAACAAGCCCAGAGAATCGAAAGATTTCAAAGCCCAGTAGATATTCCCTACAAGGAAACCTTCGGCGCTGCGGCTATTATCTCTAATGAGCATTTCGACGCTAATGAACTGGCTTCAGTGGACTGCAGCAAGATTCCCAAGTCAGCAAAATCCAGCGAGTTCTTTCCCCATCCCAACAGTGACAATCTTGTCCTACTAGTTATCAAGGGACCCGGCATGATGGATCTTGTCCACGAGCTCTACAGGAGGGCTACGGATGAGGCCTGAAAAGAAATCCCAACTCCTGCTTGGTGTAACTAGGTCAAAGGCCAAAATGCTCGAGTACGGTGTTCCGGAAGAGCATCACATCAAAATCAATCAAGATCCGGCCAAGCTATTCACACTCTCGATTGGCCTGCTGGGTGACCTCGCCGCTGCAATCAACCGGGGGGAGCCAGATTTAGAATCCCTCCCGGAGCTTAAATCCAATCTACTTTTTTCTGCCCGTTTTTTCGACTCCTATTTACAGTCAAGGCTGAATGAGAACCTAGAGCCATACCTCTTACTTGTTGGAGCGTCTTCTTACTATCTTTGCGATTTACCCGGAAGCGCCTCGGTACTGGCCTGGAATGCCGACGCGGATTTTCCAGATCTAAATGCCATGGGACTCGAAAATCTGATTTTTTGGATGTTACGAGGGGACATATCTACGGATTTTGGTGGAGCGGAGGGAGAACTCGGAAATTATATCGACGTTATTTTCGACACATTAGTACGGTTTATCAGTAATGGCACCGGTGAAGACAAGCTCCTTGACCTGATCAGAGAGCTCAGAGTTTCTGTTTACGAGTATGGTACGCCTAGACAGCTTTTGCTTGGCGATATTGCGGCCGCTTTGATCAGGAAAAAAATTATTAACTCTTGCTGGAATGCGCTTCCATTCTATTCCGGGCTTTCAAGAGATAAGTGGCGACCAGCGATCGGAAAGAGTTCATTCATCAAAGAATTATGGCCAGCACAACACCTTTTAGGCAGAGCAGGTATCCTTAAAGGAAAGTCTGCTATCGTACAAATGCCTACCAGTGCCGGAAAAACAAAGGCAACGGAACTTATCCTACGGAGCGCTTTTCTGGCAGGCCGAGTGTCATTGGCCATCATCATCGCCCCCTTCCGGGCGCTGTGTCATGAAATCAAGAACAGCCTCGTTGAGGCATTCCACGATGAACCCACCATGGTGGATGAATTATCTGATGCTCTACAGACCGACTTCGAGATTGCCGAGCTTCTTGGGCACCAACAGATCCTGGTCGTAACCCCGGAGAAGCTGCTCTACGTCCTTCGGCATTCTCCGGAGCTGGCAGCTCACATTGGCCTGCTGGTCTTTGATGAAGGCCACCAGTTCGACAGTGGCACCCGAGGCATCACATACGAGCTTCTCCTAACATCGCTGCGCTCCATGATTCCAGAAGAAACGCAGAAGGTGCTGATATCGGCGGTCATCAGTAATGCCGAGGCTGTCGGCGAATGGCTGAACGGCGAACCTAATGTCGTCGAAGGTACAACGTTGACTCCCACTTTCAGGTCGGTCGGTTTCGCCAGCTGGCTCGATCAACTGGGAAGAGTCGAGTACGTCGACAGCCGTGACGCTGAACAAAACGAGTTTTTTGTGCCGAGGGTTATTGAGAGATTCAATCTCGGGAGGAAGAAGCGGGAAAGGAAGGACCGTTTTTTTCCTGAAAAGACGGATGGACAGGCTATCGCACTTTATCTTGGTCTGAAATTGGTCCCAAATGGCAGTATCGCTGTTTTCTGTGGAAGGAAGTCGACAGCGGCTAGCGTCTGCGAAAAGGCCGTCAATATTATAGAGCGAGGCGCACCCCTGCCCCTGCCGTCAGATTTTTCTGACGCACAGGAAGTTGAGCGGCTGACACATCTGCATGTAGAGAATCTCGGCGCTGACGCTCCGGCGTCTCAGAGCGCAGCACACGGAATTTTTTCTCATCATGGCAATACGCCGCATGGTATCCGGTTGGCGGTGGAGCAAGCCATGCGTGACGACCTTGTGCGATTCGTTGTTTGCACATCCACCTTAGCGCAGGGCGTAAACCTTCCCATTCGATACCTCATCGTGACCAGTGTCTACCAAGGCATGGAACGCATCAAGGTTCGCGATTTCCACAATCTCATTGGCCGAGCGGGCCGAGCCGGGATGCATACCGAAGGCAGTATCCTGTTTGCAGACCCGGTGATCTATGACAAGCGGAAGGCCCGTAACGATAAATGGCGCTGGGATCAGGTGAAAGAACTTCTCGAGCCTCGCAATTCTGAGCCATGCATCAGCAATCTTCTATCGATCTTCGACCCCATCAAGAGTGATGACGAGAAATACACAATCATCATGGAGGCTCTGGATTTCGCTAAGGCCTATATCAACGATCCTGATGAAGTTGCCAAACTGGCTGTCGGGATAGCCGAACGACATGGAGGCAAAGGATTCTCACGAAGCGGTGTCGAGAGGCAAGTCGCCTGGAGAATCAGCCTTATCTGTGCCGTGGAGAGCTTTCTCTTATCCCATTGGGATGAATCGGAGAATGGTCTTTCGGAAGCCGATGTGTCCCACCTGGCCGAAGGGACGCTGGCTTTCTTCCTGGCCGATGAGCGAAAACAGGACCATATCCGCGAGTTATTTCAGCTTCTCGCCGGCAATATCTCGGCAAACATCACAGATCCAGCTCGCCGTAAAATCTACGGCAGGACGCTTTACGGAATTCAGGATGCCCAAGCCATTGAGGGATGGGTTCAATCCAACACTGCCAGTCTGCTTTCGATTGTTGATGAAAAAGAAGCTCTCGACCTAGCCTGGCCTTTGCTCACCCGGCATATCAACGGTGGCGTATTCACGAAGTTCGATAAGCCGGAGGTGCTTAAAGAAATCGCGCATGAATGGATCAGTGGGCGGCCTTTCAGCGACTTACTGGGAATCATCCGTCAGCGTAAAGCCAAAATGATATGGGGCAATCGGCGAAGGGAGTTCAAGATCGATCATGTCGTCGACGTCTGCGAAGGGACGCTCGCATACGACGGAGCGCTTGTTGTAGGCGCTGTGTCTGAATTCATCGAAACTCTCGACCAAGATGGCATCGGAGAGCTGATCAGTCGTTTACAGCTTTTTCAAAAGCGACTGAAGTATGGTCTGCCCACCGAAACCACGATTGCTCTTTATGAACTTGGCTTTTCGGACCGCGTCATCGCTCAAGACCTTGCGGCATCCTTGAACTTGGCAGCGACTCAAAAGGAAGATCTTGTGAAGGCGCTGAAACAAGAAAGGGATGGAGCTAGTGCGTTGATGGAGAAATACCCAAGCTATTTCCAGGTGCGAATGAATGAACTGTTGGGCTAACAAATCGCTGCACTGGATTTTGGACTTCCCCCACTCTAGTGGACACGCATCGATAACTCCCCAGCAGGAGAGAACCGATGCCCGAGATGATCACGGGGAAGAAAACACAGCGCTATAGCACCGAGTTCAAAGTCAAAGCAGTGGAGTGGAGCTATCAGGCCCACCGGAGCGTCCAGGGGGTGGCTGAAGCACTGGATATCCACCCCTTCATGCTGTCACGCTGGCGAAAGGAATATCGCGAAGGAAAATTCGCCATGAAACGAGTCAGGAAGGCACCAGCTGAGGCCAAGCAGAAGGTCCAGGAGCAGGATGAGGTTGCTCGCCTGAAGCGCCGCGTATCGGAGCTTCAGGAGGAGAACGACATCCTAAAAAAGTTTCAACGCTTTCAGGCCGAGGGACGACGGAAGCGTTCCGGTTCGTCTGGAAGCACAGACGAGAATACAACGTAAAGCTCCTGTGCAAGTACTTGAGCGTTTCCCGGTCAGGCTATTACGCCTGGGTCAATCGTAAGCCAAGCCCTAGGGCTGTCGAACGGGCAGATCTGGTCTTCAGGATCCGGAAGGTCTATGACGAGAGCAGAGGGCGGTATGGGAGTCCTAGGGTGTATCAGGCGCTACGCCGTGAGGGCGTTCAGGTGGGCGAAAACCGCGTGGCGAGGATCATGCAGGAGTGGGGCATGAAGGCACGTGTCACTCGAGTCTACCGGCGTTTGGCACGCAGACGTCATGAATTGAAGGCATTGCCCAATTACCGGCTGGCTGCACCAGCGCCAACAGGTGTTAACCAGCAGTGGAGCAGTGATGTTACCTACATCAAATTAGGCACAAAATATGTGTTCTTGGCCGTTGTGCTGGACCTCTATTCTCGCCGAGTCATCCATTGGCGACTCGGTAAGAGCCTAACTGCTGACTTCTCTAAATCGACGCTCAGAGAGGCCTTCAAGCGGCGTCATCCGTCACCAGGCTTACTGCTCCACACGGATCGTGGGATCGAGTATAGGGCACACAAAATGCAGCGGCTTCTGAATCAACATCAAGTGCGACACAGCATGAATCGGCCTGGGCAATGTACTGACAATGCGGAAGTGGAATCCTTTTTTAAGACCCTGAAGGGAGAGTTGCTACACGCAACTAGCTTCACTGCGATGTGCCAGCTACGAAGCCAAATCAGGCACTATATTGATGGCTTCTATAATAACCATCGTCTTCACAGTGGCCTTGGTTACCGGAGCCCGATAGAATTCGAAGGGATTAGCTGATGGCGCGTGTCCATTTTTTTGGGGGAACACCATTTCTACTCCGTTGCGCTCCGTAAAAACCAGTGAGCTCAAGCGCTATGCCAAACATCCGTCTTGACGAAAGGAATATCAGCCGATGATCGTCCCGCTTTTCCTCGATACCACCGACTGTCGGCATTTCTCGGACGATTCTCGTCAAGCCGTCGATGAGATCTGTGCTGCTGCGGATATGGAGATACGTGCCCACCTTGGTGCGCTGTTGCCCCATGATATCGAGCTGGCATGCCAAACGGGGCAGTTCGTTATCCCGGAAACGGGGGAGGTGGGCGCTGCGATCACATCACATCGTGTGGGCTGGACGGTCAATCAGGCGCGACCGAGAGGGATCGCCGGTGTCGCTCGCACGCAGTTGCGCTTCACGTTGTTCCATGAGCTCCATCATCTGGCACGAGGCTGGGTGATGTATGGCGGGCCGGAGCGCACCTCCTTCATGGAAGGCGTTGTCAGTGAGGGGCTGGCAACCGTTTTCGAACGAGATGTCGGGGGCCGCGAGACGCCGTGGGGGCAATACCCCGACGACGTCCAGACATGGGTGGCCGAGTTGCTGGAGCTTCCGGTTTCGGCGTCTTACGGCCATTGGATGTTTCGGCATCCGGATGGGCGGCGTTGGATTGGATATCGTGATGGATGGCCTTAGACGTTTAATGAACAATCGATTCGTAGTCACCGGCGGGCCCGGCGGAGGTAAAACCACAGTTCTTGCCGCTCTGGCGGAGCGTGGGTACGGTTTCGCACCAGAGTCTGCCCGGAGGATAATCCAGGAGCGGTTAATGGCGAGGGTGTCGCCAAGGCCGGAGCCCGCCTTGTTTGCCCATGAGGTCCTGAGTGCGGATATCGAAAAGTATCGAGAAGTCGATATTAGTGATGGTCCCAGGTTCTTTGATCGAGGTGTGCTGGACGCGTTGTGGATGCTGGATGCGGAGAATGCACTGACATATGATCAAGCGGCTCGATACGTTCACGATTTTCCCTACAACAGGCGCGTTTTTCTTCTGCCTCCATGGAAAGAGATCTATGACACCGATGCCGAGCGCGACCAGACATTTGAACAGTCCGTCGAGGTGTTCGAAGGTCTGAAAAGGTGGTATCGGCAATGGGGCTATGAAACCTTGGAAGTGCCGCGTACCCATGTCGGTGAGCGCGTTTCATTTATTCTGGAAGCCGTAGACAACATCTGAAAAATTTTTGCCGTTGACCACCCAGCGCCACTGGCGTGGGCTATCGGTTTCTTCACTATTCCGATGCCGGCGTGAATGGCCCGGACACGACGGGGGCGGATTTCCACATGATCGAGTTCCGCTACCGGTATTGAGAATCGTCGTCGTAATGCCCGGTGGCGTTCGGGCCCGAGCGGGGCATGCCCTCGGCGCGCCCGCTCTGGCGATTTTTTGACCAGCCGCCCAAGACGAAGCGCCTCAAAAGCTGGATAATGGCGGGCTACGCGCTACGGCCGACCGAAACCACGAATCCGGTGCTTTGTCAATGGAAATCAAGGTCAATTATCTCGACAACCTCCGGCTGGAGGCCAAGTTCGATGACTTCACGGTCATCTCCGACCAGCCGATTCGCTACAAGGGCGATGGCTCGGCGCCTGGCCCCTTCGACTACTTCCTGGCGTCGTCGGCGATGTGTGCGGCGTATTTCGTCAAGGTCTACTGCAACGCGCGCGATATTCCCACCGAGAACATCCGGCTGTCGCAGAACAACATCGTCGACCCGGAGAACCGCTACAAGCAGATCTTCAAGATCCAGGTCGAGCTGCCGGAGGATCTGTCCGACAAGGATCGCCAGGGCATCATGCGTTCCATCGAGCGTTGCTCGGTCAAGCGGGTGGTGCAGAACGTGCCCGAGTTCCAGATCGAGACGGTCGAGAACCTGGATGAGGATGCCCAGGCGCTGCTGATGGCCGAGCCGGAGGAGGGCGCGAGTACCTGGATCGAGGGCAAGGACCTGCCGCTGGAGCAGACCATCGCCAACATGACGGGCATTCTCGAGTCGCTGGGCATGCAGATCGAGATCGCCTCCTGGCGCAACATCGTGCCGCATGTGTGGTCGCTGCACATTCGCGATGCCCACTCCAACATGTGCTTCACCAACGGCAAGGGGTCGACCAAGGAGAGCGCGCTGTGCTCGGCGCTGGGCGAGTTCATCGAGCGCTTGAGCTGTAACTTCTTCTACAATGATCAGTTCTTCGGCGAGGAGATCGCCAACAGCGAGTTCGTCCACTATCCCGACGAAAAATGGTTCCAGCCGGGGCCGAACGACGAGCTGCCAGAGGGCATCCTGGATGCCTACTGCCGAGAGTTCTACGATCCGGATGGCGAACTGCGCGGCTCCAACCTGATCGACACCAACTCCGGCAAGGTGGAACGCGGCATCGTCTCGTTGCCGTTCGTGCGCCAGTCGGATGGCGAGGTAATCTACTTCCCCTCGAACCTGATCGAGAACCTCTACCTCAGCAATGGCATGAGTGCCGGCAACACCCTGCACGAGGCCCAGGTGCAGTGCCTGTCGGAGATCTTCGAGCGGGCGGTGAAGAAGCAGATCATCGAGGAAGAGATCGCGCTGCCGGACGTGCCGCATGAGGTGCTGGCGAAGTACCCCGAGATTCTCGAGGGCGTCGAGGCGCTGGAGAAGCAGGGCTTCCCGGTGCTGGTCAAGGATGCCTCCCTGGGCGGGCAGTATCCGGTGATGTGCGTCACCCTGATGAACCCGCGCACGGGCGGTGTCTTCGCGTCCTTCGGCGCGCATCCGAGTTTCGAGGTGGCGCTGGAGCGCAGCCTGACCGAGCTGCTGCAGGGCCGCAGCTTCGAGGGCCTGAACGACTTCATGCCGCCGACCTTCAATTCGCTGGCCGTCACTGAGCCGAACAACTTCGTCGAGCACTTCATCGATTCCTCGGGGCTGGTGTCCTGGCGTTTCTTCAGTGCCCGGGCCGATGTCGAGTTCGTCGAGTGGGATTTCTCGGGCACAAACGAAGAGGAAGCCGAGCGCCTGTTCGGTATCCTCGCGGAACTGGGGCTGGAAGCTTACATGGCCGTCCACGAGGATCTGGGCGCGCCGGTGTGCCGCATCCTGGTGCCGGGGTATTCCGAGGTTTACCCGGTGGAGGATCTGATCTGGGACAACACCAACAAGGCATTGCTGTTCCGCGAGGACATCCTGCACCTCCACGAGCTGAGCGACGAGCAACTGGGCGATCTGCTGGAGCGCCTGGAAGAGACCCAGATCGATGATCACGAGGACATCATCACCCTGATCGGCATCGAGTTCGACGAGAACACCGTCTGGGGGCAGCTCACCATCCTCGAACTGAAGCTGCTGATCAACCTGGCGCTCGGCCAGCACGAGGAAGCCCTGGAGCGGGTCGAGATGTTCCTGCAGTTCAATGACAACACCGTCGAGCGCGGGCTCTTCTACCAGGCGGTGAACGCGGTGCTGGAAATCGTGCAGGACGACGAGCTCGAGCTGGAGGACTACCTCTATAACTTCGAGCGCATGTTCGGCGAAACGACCATGGCCGCCGTGGTCGGCTCGGTGAACGGCGAGGTGCGCTTCCACGGCCTCGAGCCGACCAGCATGCGGCTGGAAGGCCTCGAGCGTCACCAGCGGCTGATCGAGAGCTACAAGAAGCTGCATGCCCATCGAGCCAGGCGGGCAGACGTGGCGGCGTAGCCGCACGCTTCCTTTCGTATCACTTGAAGCGCCCCGGTCCAGCATTGGTCCGGGGCGCTTCGGGTTATGCATGGTGTGATACGTCTCAGCACGTCATTCCGCCACGCGAATACCGGAACCGCCTATTTCCTCGGGCACATCCCTGAACTTGTCGAGCTCGTCGGAAATCGGCAACACGCTTTCCTGGTAGTGCACGTGAAGGCCGGGGCTGTACGGGAGTGCGGGCAGGATCGCGGCATAGACATCCGTCAGGCCGAGCTCCGGGTGCTCGGTGAGAATGTGCCCGCCGCAGGTCTTGCACCATTTGCGGTAGCTCTGTGGGGTCTTGTGGTAGGTGCCGATGTTCTCCTCGCCCTGGGTGATGTGGACGGCCTCCGGCTTCCATAGTGTAAAGGCGTTGACTGGCGCCGCGGACCACTGTCTGCACGAATCGCAATGGCAGTAGCCCATGGCCTCCGGCTCGCCGCTGACGGTCACTTGTACGGCGCCACAAAAGCAGCTTCCCTTGTAGGTAGTGTTGTTGCTCATGCTGTGTCTCCTCTGCGTGCCTGGATCTCGTACGTCGAGGCGTCTCGGACGCGTTTCGCCAGTATTCTCCAGGAGCTTCCCGCCGCGTAGTGGCGGAAATGACATAGTGCAGGGGCGATCCGGCCAACGGAGTGATCAGATGATCGATGTCACCGTGGTGCTGGTGGAGGGGGGAATGCCCTCGACGGCGGTGGCGCCGGTGGAGGTATTCAGCACGGCCGGCGTGCTGTGGAACACCATGCGCGGGGAGGCGGTGGAGCCACACTTCCGGGTGCGTACGGCGTCCCAGGGCGGCCGGCGGGTGTCCACGGCCGTGGATTTGAACCTGGAACCGAGCTGTGCCATCGAGGCGGTGGCGGAGACCGATCTCATTATCGTATCCGCCGTGGGTGCAGACCTGGAGGCCGCCTGCTCGGCCAACACGGCACTCTATCCGTGGCTGCGCACGTGGCACGCGCGTGGCGTCACCCTGGCCGGTATCTGCGCGGGCGTGGGACTGCTTGCCGAGGCCGGTATCCTGGATGGCCGGCCCGCGACGACCCACTGGGGGGTGGTAGAGACGTGTCGGCGACGCTACCCGCAGGTGCACTGGCAGCCGGAGCGGTTCCTGACGGAGAGCGACAACGTGCTGTGTAGTGGCGGCGTGTATGCCTCCGTCGATCTCAGCCTTTATCTGGTCGAGAAATTCTGCGGTCATCGAGTTGCCATGGAGACGGCCAGGGCACTACTGCTCGAGACGCCGCGTGTGTGGCAGGCCGGGTACGCGGCGGAACCTCCGGAGATGTCGCATGAGGACGGGCAGATCCGACGGGCCCAGGAGTGGTTGTTCCACCATTTCACCGAGCCGGTGAGACTGGATGACCTGGCCGGGCAGGTGGGCATGAGCCCGCGGAACTTCGCTCGCCGCTTCAAGCTGGCCACCGGGGAAACGCCCACCGGCTACCTCCACCGCCTGCGAATCAATGCCGCCCGTCACCTGCTGGAGAACGAGCAGCAGACCGTTCAGCAGGTGAGCCGTGCCGTCGGCTACGACGACCTGGCCTTCTTTCGGCGCTTGTTCAAGCGCTACGCGGGGCTGCCGCCCCAGCGCTACCGGGAGTGCTTCGGCATCCGCCCGCCCGAGAGCGTCGCGATCGCCGGCCGCACACCGCATCGCTGACGCGGCATGGGCAGGGGGATATCGAAATGCTGGTGGCCGTTCGATGGCGCAGGGTTGGGCTGATCGGCGTGGTGTCCTCCGTTGCCGTGGAGGATGTCATGAACGTCGCTGCTGGAGGCGGGTCAAGCCGGCCCTCAGCGTTCGGCAGAGTCGTGGATAAAGCCCATCCAGCAGGCGCATCACCAGTATGAAAAGTCCCGTGATGGCCAGTGGCAGGGTGGCCTGCATGCTGGGTTCATTGATGAGCACGTCCCAGGGTCGTGGAGCGAGGTCGTTGCGGCTTATGTCACCGTAGCGGCCGATGGCCAGCGACCGCCCGCTGGCGTGACAGGCCAGGTCGATGCCCTTGCCTTCCAGTGCCTTGCTTTCCACCGAGAACAGGCAGGTGAAGAGCGCCGAGTCCTCCTTCTCTGCTGTGGCCGGCGGGCTGTCGTTTCCCCCTCGCACGCTGACGGTGTCGCCGAGATGCAGCGGGGCCTGCATCAGGGTGTAGATCTGCTCCGAGACCATTCGCCGGCCGACCACCGCGACCTCGCCGTGGCGCATGAGCGGTGGAGAGGCGGGGGTCGTGGGTTGATAGGGCTCCCCTCCGATATGCCCCAGGCCCTTGAGGGTGCCATTGAGGGGAGCCTCACCGATGTCGACCCTCAGCGTGGCTTCCCGCAGTGCAAGGGCCTCGGTGATTCGCGTTGCTTCCTCTTCGTCGCCACAGTTCGGATGACGTGATGCGCTGGCGTGTGGGGGCGCTTGGACAGTGCACTCCAATGGCTCCAGCAGGACGGCCGGAAGGGCCGATGTCTCGCGAGGATAGCCGGACCGGGCGGGTTCGATCTTGATGTCGAGAGGCCCGGCACCCTGGCGGGTGAGGGTAACGGTGGCGTTGGGGCCGATTTCCAGATAGCCCTGGAAGTCAGGAGGCTTCATGTCGGGCGCACCGCGATCGAGGGGGATCAGCGCATCCGGGGGGCGCTCTTCGCGTTCCGCCCCCACCTGGTAAAGCAGCCGAGCATGGTCCAGATACCATCTCGTGCCGGTGAGCTCGGTGGTCGAGAGCTCGAGGACCTCGCTGTTGGCGTCGATATAGAAGGCGTAGGGGCGCTCGAACAATTGGGTGATCAGATGCAGGATCAGCGGGATGGCGGCCAGGGTCACCACCAGGGCGAGCAGGGTCTGGCCGACGGGGCGCTCTGCCATGCCGCCGCCCAGCCAGGCGGCCTGGACGCCGCGCCCGGCATGGCCACCGGAGGGGTGGGTTATCTTCACAGTTCAAGCTCCACCGGCACCTGGCTGGCCAGGCTGGAGCCGCGGCGACGGACAAGCTGTGTGTCCTCGATCACTGGATTGCCCCTTTGCCTGAGCCGTGCGATATCCAGTCGGCAGGCGGCATCGTAGGCGATACGCTGAGGGGCTTCGATGGGTTGGCACATTACGCCGAGCTGACGGTTTTCGCCCTCGGGGAGCTCGAGCAGGACTGCCAGCAGGGTCTCCAGCCGGCTACTGTTGGCGATCACGCTGAGCGTCTGCGGCGCCGAGAAGGGGCGCCAGGCGGCTACCAGCACGGCCTCTCGCTTGGTAGCGGGGCTGCAGTCTCGCTTGAGTTCAGCCAGCACTGCCAGCCGGTGGGGCGGCGGGGTCTGGGCATACTGCGTATAGTACTCGGGCTTGCGGGTCACGAAATCCACCGGCAGGGTTTCGGTATTCTCTGCCTCCCGTTGCTCTAGTCCGGAGCGCAGAGCCTCCAGTCTCTCCAGCGATACGTCCAGCAGGCTGGTGTAGTGGCCGTCGCGGGAATTGAGCGAAATGCAGATGCGGTGTCCCCCGGTTTCCAGCCCATCGGGCAGCCAGAGGTATAGCCGCTGGGCTTGATTATCGCCGTCGGGGTGCCCGCTGGGTTCGGCCATCACTCCCATCAAGGTACGACCGGAAACGTCGACCGCGGGTTCGTAACCTTCATTGAGGATACGTGCTTCGAGCGCGAACTCGGCGAACTCGGCGGGCTCGGGCGTCTGGGCCTGGGTGACCGAAAACGTAAGCAGGCCGGCCAGCAGGGCAGCGGCAAGGGGAGTGCCATTCATGACAGGCGGATCTGGAAGGGCAGGGTGGCGCGGTTGCCGCCGGCGTAGTCGTCACCGGTGCCTCGGCCGGTGATGGCGCACTCCAGCGAGCCCATCAGGTCGACGCCGTTGAGCTCGCTCAGCGCCAGATGGCAGCGGAAGTATCCCGAGTCGAGTTGCAGTCGCCAGCCGCCTCGGTTGAGCTGTCCGATAAAGGTTTTGTTGTGGAACTCGGCGGTATCGAATCTGCCGGAAACCTCGTCGCTGGCGGTATCGACCTTGAGCTCCTTGAGCACCAGCTCGCGCCAGACGCCGTAGGTGTAGGTCTGGGCCTGGGACGGGTCGATGGGTTCGATCAGTTCCACGGCGAGGAATTCGCGTTCTTCGATCAATTGGCGCAAGCCGGCGGTCTTCAGGCGGTCATCGTCGCCGCTGAAGGCGGCCTCCATGGCCATGCTGCGCAGTACCGGATCTTCGTCTTTCATTACCTCTTCGAAGACCGCCAGGCGTACCGAGGCACTCTCGTCGGCGAGCAGGTTGCGCACCTGGTCGAGCATGGCAGCTCGTTCCTGGGCCGCCTCGACGCGGCTTTGATCCATGGCCATGGCGGGAGTCGCGCTTAGCGCCAGTGCCAGTCCCAGGGCAGCAAGTCGTCTATGGGGCATGGGATTCTCCTGATTGTTGTGGTTGTTGTGGTTGTGATTCGGGGGAGTGCTGAGGCACTAGGGGGCGGTGGTATCCCGAACGCGCACATAGCCCCCGGGGACCTGCCACCAGGGGCGACTCTTGACCTTGGCACTGAGCTCTACGCTTTGCCCGACCTCCAGCCAGTGCACCACCGGTGACCACGGGCTGGGCTCCTCGCGCACCGCGGTACGTGCGGTGGCCATGACCTGACCGCGGCGAGGTTCGAGGGGGAGGGTGCTGGATGGAAGACGTGAGCCACCCACGGCAAAGAACGCACCGATGCGTTGGTTGAGGGCGTCTTGTCGGTAGGCGCGAATGGCGCCCATCTCGGTGTTGAGTACCATGCCGACCGGGCGCCCATCGAGCAGGAGTCTCGATCCGCTGATCCCCTTGAAGGCCTCGTTATCCGGCGTCAGCAGGGTGACCTCGATGTAGCGGTCGTCCAGAGCGCTGAATCGCACGGCATGCGACTCCAGGCCACCGGTGTCGCGTACCCGCAGGATAACCCCCTCACGACCGCGGTTGACCGCTTGTCGTAGAAGGTCGTCGAGGGATTCGTTGAGCGGCCAGCTCATACCACAGGGCATGCGCCCCTCGGCTGCGATACGGATCACTGCGATGTCGTCGCCGAAGTCGGTGAGCGGCTCAGCCGGTGCCCGGATACGTTCCGCGTTGATCACGCTGAGCCCCATCCCCAACCCGACGACATGCTGGGGCGTGATGGCGAAACACTCGCCACCGCGGGCCCTTAGAGTTCCTTGGCCCTGTTCTACCCCTTTGACCAGCACTTGTTGTTGTGCGGCGAGCGGTAGGCTGATGCCTATCAACAGCCCGCCGAGCAGCCCAATGCGCAGTATGCTTCGCATCCGGTGCCTCCGCTCTCCCGTTCCCTGTACTCAGCGTAGCCATGTTTCTCAG
Source organism: Halomonas elongata (assembly GCF_029081005.1). Taxonomy (GTDB): domain Bacteria; phylum Pseudomonadota; class Gammaproteobacteria; order Pseudomonadales; family Halomonadaceae; genus Halomonas; species Halomonas elongata_B. The sequence goes on from NZ_JAJQTQ010000017.1 coordinate 17,353, forward strand.
CGCACGCTGTTGGTCAGGTTTGTCCGGGGAGAAATCGGGGGGATCGAAGGCAACGTGCGCCTTGCTTTCCCCCGCATGACTAGGTTCTGTACGAAAACTGTCTGCGCTCGCCCATACGGCGTTAAAAATCGGCTCAAAGTACTCATTTACACTGCGTAAACTCCGTTTTTTGACTCGTGACATCCATGTCACTCGCTCTCCGAGCAGCGGAGCTGCCCAAATCGTCCATCCTGACGATTTGTCACCGATTTTTGCCTTATCGGGCCATCACTCGCCGACTTTTCGTACAACCCCTAAGCCCCCGAGACGGTTCGCCGGCTCGGGGGCTTGTCGTTTGGTGCGTGGTGAGAGAGTAGGGCGGCCGATGTCGTCTGCTGCTACAGCAGGCTGACGATCAGGGCGGCATTCACGCCGCCGAAGCCGAAACCGTTGCACAGGGTGTGTCGGATGGCGTGCGCTCGCGATGCATGGGGCACGAAATCCAGGCCTTGCATGTCCTCGTCGGCGCTGTCGAGGTTGAGGCTCGGGGGCAGTCGGCCCTGCATCGTCGCCATGGCGGAGAAGATGCCCTCCACGCCGCCGGCGGCGCCAAGCAGGTGGCCGGTGGCCGACTTGGTGGCGGAGATCGGCACCTCGGTCAGGCCATCGCCGAACACGCCTCGCAGCGCGGCGATCTCGGCCCGGTCGCCGACCGGCGTCGAGGTGGCATGGGCATTGATATGGTCGATCACCTCCGGGGACAGGCCGGCCATGTTCAGGGCCGCCCGCACGGCGGCCGCGGCCCCGGCGCCGTCTTCCGGGCCGGCGGTGATGTGGTAGGCATCGGCGCGGGTGCCGTAGCCGCTGAGCACGGCCAGGGGCGTGGCCCCGCGTGCCTCGGCGTGGGCCAGGGTTTCGATCACCATCACTCCGGCGCCTTCGCCCATGACGAAGCCGTTGCGATCCCGGTCGAAGGGGCGCGATGCCCGGCTCGGGTCGTCCTGCTCCGTCGACAGCGCCTTCATGGCATTGAAGCTGGCCAGTGAGAGCGGGTCGATGCAGGCTTCGGCGCCACCCACTATGGCGACCTCGGCTTCGCCGCTGCGTATCAGCCGCATGCCGTCGCCGATGGCCTGGAGGCCGGCGGCGCAGGCGGTGACCGGGCATCCCAGCGGCCCGCGAAAGCCATGGCGAATCGATACGTGCCCGGCGGCCAGGTTGGCCAGGAAGGCCGGCACGGTGAAGGGCGAGAGCCGCCGGTGGCCACGCGTGGTCAGGGTGGTCTGGGCCTGGGTGATGGTGGGGAAGCCGCCGATGCCGGAGCCCACGATCACGGCGGTGCCGTCGCGGTCCGCCTGCCGCGAGGGGAACCAGTCGGCCTGAGCCAGGGCCTCGTCGGCGGCGGCCATGGCATAGAGGCTGAAACGCTCCAGCTTGCGACGCTCCTTGGCATCCGCTACCCGGTCAGGATCGAGGCCGGCGTCGGGGTCGTCGGTGATGTCCGGCACCGCGCCGGCGACCTTGATCGGCAGCTCGTCGGTATCGAATCGGGTGATCGGGCCGATGCCCGAGCGGCCGGCGAGGAGGCGCTCCCAACTTGCCTTGACGCCGCATCCGAGCGGGCTGACCATGCCCATGCCGGTAATGACGAGCGGTGATTGCATGATGGTGTCCTGAATAGCGGGTGTGTTGGGCCACGCTAGCACCGGGCTTGATATGATCAAGATAATATTCTGGGTGGAAGGGTGAAGTCGCCATGCCGTATTCGACGAACCACAAGACCAGATCGCGGGAGCGCATCCTCAAGTCGGCCATCGAGCTGTTCAGTCGCCGAGGTTTCGAAAAGGTCTCCATCGGGCAGATCATGAAGCTGGCCAGGATGACCCATGGGGCCTTCTATGCCCACTTCGCCTCCAAGGAAGCGCTGTATCAGGCCTCGGTGCAGGAGACTCTGGAGAGCAGCCGGGCGGCCAGGTTGGTGAAGGGGCCGCTGTCGGTGAAGCACCTGACGGACCTGGTGGCCAACTACTGGAACCTGCAGGAGCTGGAGCGCAAGCGAGCCCCCGGCCCGGAATCGGTGCTGTTCAATGAAATCGGCAACGAAAACGCCGAGATTCGCACGCTGTTCGAGGCCTCTTACCTGCGCATGAAGAAGATGCTGGAAACCCGCCTTATTGCGCTGAGCCGCCTCAAGAAACTGCCCTTCGAGCCTGACCGCGAGATCATCGCCGATAAATCTCGCGTCATTCTCGCCTCCTTGGTGGGGGCCGTGGCCATTGCCAAGAGCCTGCCCGGCGAGCAGGAGCGCCAGAACATTCTCAACGCCGCCCAGCGCAACATCCTGCTGATGCTCGGCGTCGATGAGAGCGAGATGGAGGCTATGGTGGGGGCGGCGCGCGCCGACTTTTAGGCTCGTTCTCTCCGCATGGAAAGCCCCGAGTCGGTCCGCCGACTCGGGGCTTTTGCGTTTTGAGCGCCGTGACGCGTCGGGCGCCGTTACTTGGTGGTGAGGGCCACGCCACCTTCGCGATAGACCTTGCCGCCCTTCATGATCATCAGCAGTTGCGCCTCCGGATCGGTGAGGGCGGTGATGTCCTCCAGTGGGTTGTCGCGCACCACCAGCAGGTCGGCGCGGGAGCCGGGGATGACCTCGCCGAAGTCGCCGACGTAGCCGAAGGCGTCGGCGGCGTTGCAGGTGGCGGCGCGGATCAGGTCATCGGCGGGCACCACGTCCTTGCGCAGGTGGAACTCGTTGAGCTGGTGGCGCTGCATGCGGCCGAGCAGGTCGGAGCCGTAAAGCATCTTCACGCCGTACTTCTGGGCCATTTCCAGCGCCTTGCCGCCGGCTTCCAGCACGTCGAATACCTTGCGCTGCAGGTGCTCGGCCATGCCGGCTGCCACGCCCTCCTTGGCCAGGGCGTCGTAGGTGGAAAGTGTCGGCGTCAGGTAGGCGTCGTGCTCCAGGAACAGGCGGCAGCTTTCTTCGTCCATCAGGTTGCCGTGCTCGATGGTCTTCACGCCACGCGGGATCAGCCGGTTGATGGCGCGAGCGGTGTAGGCATGGGCCATGGTGTGGATGTTGGCGGCAGTGGCTTCTTCGACGATGGCATCGATCTCCTCCAGCGAGAACTGGGTGCTGTCGATGCGGTCGGTAGGTGAGGAGACGCCGCCGGAGGCCATGATCTTGATCTGGGTGGCGCCCTTACGGATCTCGTCGCGGGCGGCGCGGCGCACCTCGCTGATACCGTCACAGACCCGGCCGAGGCCGGCGCAGCAGAAGCAGCCCTCGAAGGTCTGCTGACCGGGGCCGCGCATGTCGCCGTGACCGCCGGTCTGGGAGAGTGCGTTACCGCAGTAGAGCAGCCGCGGGCCGATCAGGCTGTCTTCGTCGACGGCGTTGGCCAGGCCGTAGTCGGCGCCGCCGGCATCGCGCACCGTGGTGAAGCCGCGCATCAGCATGGCTTCCAGTAGCTCGCTGGACTTGGCGCCCACGTAGAAGGGCGAGAGCGTCTCCAGCAACGCGAAGTTGGGGGTGATGGCGGTGACGTGGACGTGGGCATCCACCAGGCCGGGCATTAGATAGTGGCCCTTCACGTCGATGATGCGGTCGTCCTCGCCGCCGAGCGGGGCGTCGCTGACTTCGACGATGCAGTCGTCCTGGATGCGTACTTCACGGCCGGGCAGCACGCACCCGGCGCGGGTGTCGATGACGCTGGCATTGATGAAGCGGGTGGTGGTCATGGTTGGGTTCCTTCAGGCGTTTGTTGTCGTTCTGTGTCGGGTCACAGCATCTGTTGAGGGAGGTAGAGTGAAAGCGCCGGGATCAGCACGATCAGCAGCAGAGCGACGATGTCCATGGCGATGAACCAGGCCACGCCCCTGAAAACCTCGGGCAAGGTCACGCTCTTCCCCAGCGCGCCCTTGATGACGTAGACGTTGAGTCCGATCGGCGGCGTGACCAGACCGACCTCCAGCAGCTTGACCACGATGATGCCGAACCACACCAGGTTGAGGTCGGCGCCTTCCACCAGCGGCAGGATCAGCGGTAGCGTAAGGAGCATCAGGCCGATGGAGTCGATGAACATGCCGAGCACCAGGTAGATCACCGCCACGGCAAGGATGATCCACCAGGTCTCGGTGCTGACGCCGAGGATCAGCTCCGAGAAGGCGGCGGGCACGCCGCTCATGGCCAGGAAGCGGGTGAAGAACAGCGAGCCGATCAGGATGATGAAAATGCTGGCGGTGCTGACCGCGGTGCGCACCAGAGCCTCGCGGATGGCGGTCAGAGTCAGAGTGCGGCGGGTCAGGGCGATCAGCGCGGCGATGGTGGTGCCCACCGCGCCGGCCTCGGTGGGCGAGAACACACCAAGAAAGATGCCGCCCAGTACCGCGGTGATCAGCAGCGGCAGCGGCCAGATATGGCGGAAGGCCTGCCACTTCTCGGCCCAACTGGAGGTCACCTGGGCGTGCCCGGCCAGCTCCGGCTTTGCCTTGACCCGAGCCATGATCATCAGGATGTACAGCAGCGCCGAGAGCAGCCCGGGCAGGAAGCCGGCCATGAACAGCTGGCCAACCGAGACCTGGGCATAGACGCCGTAGAGCACCAGCAACACGCTGGGCGGAATCAGCGAGCCGAGCGTGCCGGAGGCCGCCACGGTGCCGGTGGCCAGGCCCTTGTCGTAGTTTCGCTTGAGCATCTCAGGCACGGCGATGCGCGACATGGCCGCGGAGGTTGCCACGCTGGAGCCGGAGGCCGCGGCGAAGAAGGCCGAGGCCATGACGCTTGCGACCGCGAGCCCGCCGGGCAGCCGCGCGAGATACAGGCGCATGGCCTGGAACAGGCCCTCGGTCATGCGAGTGGTGGTGCACAGGTAGCCCATGAACAGGAACATGGGCGCGGCGGTCAGTTCCCAGGTACCGGCGAAGTCGAAGGGGGTGGCGGAAATCATGCCCCAGGCGACATGCATGTTGACCAGCTGGCCGATGCCGATGATGGAGACCAGCCCCAGGGCGACGCCAATGGGCACGCGCAGGGCGATCAGGGCGAGGGCGGCGGCGATGCCCGCCACGCCGATCTCGAGGTGACTCATGGCGGGCTCCTAGAGTGCCTGGCGAAGGCGAATGGCCTTCAGCATGTTAGCGACGATGGCAAGGCAGACGGCGGTGAAGCCGAGCGGCAGCGCCCAGCGGCTGGGCCACAGGTAGAAGGTGAAGTTGGCCATGGCGGTCTCCCGGGACGCGGTGGCATACAGTGCGTCCAGGTAACCCTGATAGCCGAGCATGGCGAAATAGATTACCCCCAGGACGCCGGCGAACAGGTAGAGCGCGAGCTGCACGGCGGGCGGGAATCGGCCGACCAGCACGTCGACGCTGATGTGCTCGCCCATGCGCTCGGTGTAGGCCAGCGGCAGGAAGACCAGCGCCACCATGTAGTAGAAGGAGACGATCTCCAGTGTGCCGGGGAAGGACTGTCCGACGAAGTAGCGCAGTGCGACGTCCAGGGTCACGTGCAGCGCCATCAGGATCAGAAACAGGGTGGCCAGCACCAGGGTGGCACGGTTGACCCAGTCGCTGAGGGTCTCGATATGGTGTCCGAGGGTGCGGATCATGTGGCTTCTCCCGGGAGGAGAGGAGGGCCGATGTAGCCGGTCTCGAGTAGCATGCGCTTCCAGAACAGCAGCATGTCGCGATAGAGCGCCGGGTCGTCGCGCCAGATGCTCTGGGCGCCCATGCCGCGCATCATGCACAGGGTGGCGTTCAGGGCGACGCGATTCTCGTCGGTGGTGTGGGCGCTGTTGGCGACGAGCTGTTCCCAGATCTGTTCCAGCGAGGCATTGAAGCGTGCCGCCAGCGGTTCCAGCACGCTCATGATGGCGGGATCGGTGCGAGCGGTGGTGAGGTACTCCAGAGTGACCATGAACAGATCGCCCTTGAAGTGCTCGTGCAGCGCCTGCAGCAGGCCGTCCACGCCCATCTCGCCTTCCCGCATGCGCTGGGCCAGGTCGCGCACGCTCATCACTTCGCGCTCGAGGAGGTCTTCGAGCGCGGCCTGCATCAGCGCTTCCTTGGTCGGGTAGTGGTGGACCAGGGCGCCGCGGGAGACGCCAGCGGCGCGGGCCACGTCGACCGTGGAGGTGGCGCGGATGCCCTGGCTCAGTACGCATTCGAGCGTGGCCTGCATGATCTTGGCCTGGGTCTGGCGGGAGCGCTGTTCCTGAGTCTGGCGTTGGCTCATTGGGGCCTCTCGTAAGGGGAAAGGCCGCCCAGGTTGAATCAAGAGCGCGAACGCTCGGGGCGGCCATGTGCAATGTCAGCCTGGCGTCAATAGACGCCGTAGTCGGCCGGGAGGGTGTCGTAGATCTCCCGCATGGCCAGCTCAGCCAGGGCATCCTCGTCGCTGCGGTCGACGTCGGCGAGCAGCTCCTGCCATTTCTGGTAGGTGGCCAGGAAGTTGTCGATCAGCGCTTTCGGGTCCTCGACACCGTACTTGTCTCGGGCGACGTCGTAGACGCCGTCCAAGGCCTGTTCGCGGAAATCCTCCACCGACTGCATCAGCTCCGGCTCGGGCATGAACACCTGGTTGCCCTTGTCCTGGGCCTCATCGAGGGCGGCGTCGGCGGTGGCCAGGTACTGCACGATCATGCGCGTCATGGCCTTGGCGGAGGCCTGCTTGAAGACGTCGCGCTGGTCGTCGGTCAGGCTGGACCAGAAGTCCTCATTGAAGCCCCACTGCGGGCCGGACCAGTACATGCCGGTGGGTAGCAGGGTGGTGTAGTCGGCGACTTCCCACAGCGAGCGGTCGATCAGGTCGTTGGCAGCGTTGGTGGCGCAGTCGAGCGATCCGCGGTCGAGGCCGGTGTACATCTCGCTGGAAGGCACGTTGACCGGGATGCCGCCGGCCTGTTCGACCCAGGACGAGACGGTGGAGCCGGCGGTGCGGATACGCTTGCCCTGGAGTTCCTCTAGGTTGCGCACTGGTTCGCGGCAGAACAGTACGTAGGGCGGCGTGGTGTAGGCGCCGAGGTAGACGATGTTGAGGTCCTGCCACTCCTGGAGCTGGATGGGGTTGTGGGTGCTGAAGTCGGTGACCGCGAGGATGGCGACCAACGGGTCATCGAAATTGAAGCCCAGCTCCTGCACGGCATTGGCGACCGGCATCTCCGAGGGCGTGTAGACCGCGGCGTGGTGGGCTACCTGGGCGATGCCGTCCTGGATGCCCTGCAGACTGGCGCGAGGGGCGAGCAGCACGGTGCCGGTGTAGACTTCCGGGTTGAGCTCGCCGTGGGACAGCTCGCGCACGGTCTCGGCCCACTCGATGTAGCCGTACTTCGAGTGCGGATGCTGCTGATCGTAGAAGGAATTGGCAATGAACGAGGTCTCGGCCTGGGCGTTGGTGGCCAGGGCGGGCAGCGTCATGGCGGCGGTGATCGCCAGAGTCAGGTGGCTTCGTTTGAGGGTCATCTTGTCTCCCGGGCCGTTGGTCGGCCATGCATTGTTGTTGGGCTCTACGAGGTGCCTGATGAAGTTCGGCACTTGGAGACTAGTCAGCTCTTCATAAAAAAACAAGCAGGACTGTTTGTTTTTGTGGCGCCATAGACACTCCATCGGGCTCAGCCTGGGCCGTGATGCCTTGGAAGCCGTTACTTGGCGGCCAGCGCCACGCTCGCCTTCGAACGGTTGGGCCGGCCGATGGCCTGGGTGATCCAGTCGCCGGTGGCGGCGAGTTTGTCGAGATCGACGCCGCTGTCGATGCCCAGGCCGTCGAGGAGGTAGACGACGTCTTCGCTGGCGACGTTGCCGGCGGCGCCCTTGGCATAGGGGCAGCCACCCAGGCCGGCGACGGAGCTGTCGATCACCGCCACGCCTTCTTCGAGCACCGCGTAGAGGTTGGCGAGTGCCTGGCCGTAGGTGTCGTGGAAGTGGGCGGCGAGCTTGTCCATGGGGATGTCGCGGGCGACGGCCTCGAGCATGCGCTTGGCCTTGAGCGGGGTGCCGGTGCCGATGGTGTCGCCCAGCGAGACTTCAAAGCAGCCCATGTCGTGCAGGGCCTTGGCGACTTCGGCGACCCTGGCGGGGGCGATCTCGCCTTCGTAGGGGCAGCCGAGCACGCAGGAGACGTAGCCGCGTACGCGAACGTTGGTTTCCTTGGCGCGCTCGAGCACCGGGGCGAAGCGTTCCAGGGATTCGGCGATGGTGCAGTTGATGTTCTTATGGGAGAAGGCCTCACTGGCGGCGCCGAATACTGCGACTTCCTCGACGCCGCATTCCAGTGCGGTCTCGAGTCCCTTGAGGTTGGGGGTGAGGGCGGAGTAGGTGATGCCGGGGCGACGTTCGAGCCGGGTCATCACCTCGCGGTGGTCGGCCATCTGCGGTACCCACTTGGGCGAGACGAAGCTCGCCGCTTCGATATGACGCAGGCCGGCGTCGGTGAGGCGGTCGATCAGTTCGAGCTTGGTGTCGGTGCCGATGGCTTCGGGTTCGTTCTGTAGCCCATCGCGGGGGGCGACGTCGACCAGGCGGATGCGTTTGGGGAATGCCATTGCAGAGCTCCAATCATTCGAGAGAATCCGGAGCAGCGGCTGATCCGGCGGCAGGCCTTGGCGAAGGCGCTGTGAATCCCTCCCTGGACGCTACATTCGCCATCCATGGCGAATGACCTTCGCTACGGCCTGCCCCCGGCGCCGCTTACCTTGGACGCTACTTGCCAGGGGCACGGTGGTTACTCGTCTGCAGCGAACTCCAGCAGCACGTCGCCTTGTCCGACGGTGTCGCCGGCCTGGAAGTGGAAGCTTTCGACCTGGCCGTCGGCGGGGGCGGTCAGGGTGTGTTCCATCTTCATGGCTTCCATGACCATCAGCGCCATGCCTTTCTCGACGCGTTCGCCGGGTTGCACCAGCAGGGTCACCACGGTGCCGTGCATGGGGGCGGTGAGGGTGGATTCGGCTTCCTGGCGGCCGTGGTCGATGGCGTCGATGCGTCGCCAGAACAGCCGGGTTTCGCGCCGTGGATCGACCATCACCACCAGGTTGTTGTCGACCAGTCGAGTCTGCAGGCGGCGGCGGTGGCCGTCCAGGGTTACCGCCACGGCGTCGCCGTCGAGCGGTTGCAGGGTGGCGTCGAAGGTCTGTTCGCCGATGCGCAGGCGCCAGGGGGCGCCGGGGGCCGCTCGCTTGCCCTCGACGGTGACCACGGCGTCCTCGTCGTCGATTCGGGTGGGGTCGCAGAGGGCGATGCGGATGGTGTGCTCGGCGTTGAGCCGGAAGCCGTCGTGGCGATCCCAGGGGGAGTCGCTCTCGCGTTCCTGGCCGAGCTGATGGAGGCCGACCAGGGCGGCGCTGGCGTATTCCTCGGCCGTATAGTGCCGCGGTGCGAACAGTTCTGCTTCGTGGTGCTCGATGAAGCGGGTGTCCAGCTCGGCGGCGCGAAAGGCGGGGTGCGTCGCCAGGCGTTGCAGGAAATCGCGGTTGGTGGTCACGCCCTGGACGTCGAGGGCGGCGAGGGCGCGGTTGAGGGTGGCCAGTGCCTGTTCCCGGTCGTCGCCGTGAACGATCAGCTTGGCCAGCATCGGGTCGTAGTGCATGGAGACGCTGTCGCCGCTGGCCACGCCGCTGTCCAGGCGTACCCGGGTCGGCTCGAGGCCGGCGCCGGCGAGGTCCAGTTCGAAGCGGCTGAGGGTGCCGGTGGCGGGCAGGAAGTCCTGTGCCGGGTCCTCGGCGTAGAGGCGTGCCTCGAAGCTGTGGCCGGTGATGGCCAGTTCGTTCTGGCTCAGCGGCAAAGGCTCGCCCATGGCGACGCGCAGTTGCCACTCGACCAGGTCCTGGCCGGTGATCATCTCGGTGACGGGATGTTCCACCTGGAGACGGGTGTTCATCTCCATGAAGTAGAAGGACCCGTCGGCATCCAGCAAGAACTCGACCGTGCCGGCGCCCACGTAGCCGATCTCCTTGGCGGCGCGCACGGCGGCTTCACCCATCTCGCGGCGCAGGGCCTCGGTCATGCCCGGGGCGGGGGCCTCCTCCAGCACCTTCTGGTGGCGACGCTGCACGCTGCAGTCGCGCTCGAAGAGGTAGACGCCGTGGCCCTGGGTGTCGCAGAACACCTGCACTTCGACGTGGCGCGGCTGGGTCAGGTACTTCTCGATCAGCATGCGCTCGTCGCCGAAGGCGGCCCGGGATTCGCGGCGGCAGCCGTCCAGCGCGGCCTGGAACTGATCGCCGCTTTCCACCACGCGCATGCCCTTGCCGCCACCGCCGGCGCTGGCCTTGAGCAGTACCGGATAGCCGATGCGGTCGGCTTCGGCCTTGAGCAGGGCGTCGTCCTGGGCGTCGCCGTGGTAGCCGGGCACCAGGGGCACGCCGGCATCAAACATGCGGGCCTTGGCGGCGGACTTGTCGCCCATGGCGGCGATGGCCGAGGCGGGCGGGCCGACGAAGGTGATGCCGGCGTCCGCCAGGGCGGCGACGAAATCGCCGTTCTCGGAGAGGAAGCCGTAGCCGGGATGCACGGCGCCGGCCCCGGTGCGCCGGGCGGCGTCGATCACCGCCTGGATATCGAGATAGCTGGCCTGGGCGGCGGCCGGGCCGAGGCGCACGGCCTCGTCGGCTTCGCGCACGTGGCGAGCGCTGGCGTCGGCATCGGAGTAGACGGCCACGGTGCGCAGGCCCATGCGGCGGGCGGTGCGCATCACGCGGCAGGCGATCTCGCCGCGATTGGCCACCAGCAGGGTATCGAAGGCATGGCTCATGAGGAGCGCTCCGTCGTGGAAGGAGGTTCGGGGGCCCAGGCAGGGCGGCGCTTGTCGAAGAAGCTGGCCAGGCCTTCCTGGCCCTCGTCGCTGACACGCAGCTCGGCGATCACCTGGCAGGTGCGCTCGCGGGTCGCGGCGCTGTCGGGATCGCGGGCGACCTCGGCGAGCAGCGCCTTGGTGGCACGGCTGGACTGCGGTGAGGTGGCGAGCAGCGTCTCGACCATGGCGTCGATCGCCTCGTCCAGGGCGTCCGGCTCGACCACGCGATGCACCAGACCCAGGGCCTCGGCGGTGGCGGCGTCCATGACCTCGGCGGTCAGCGCGTAGCGGCGCATCTGCCGGCTGCCGATGGCGCCTTGCACATAGGGGCTGATCACCGCCGGCGAGAGGCCGATCTTGACCTCGGAGAGGCAGAAGCGAGCCTTCTCCGAGGCGATGACGATATCGCAGCAGGCGGCCAGGCCCACGGCGCCGCCGAAGGCCGCGCCCTGAACGCGGCAGAGCGTGGGGCAGGGCAGGGTGTCCAGACCGTGCATCAGCGCCGAGAGCTGGCGGGAGTCCGCCAGATTGTCCTCGAGATCGTAGTCGACCATGCGCTTCATCCAGCCCAGATCCGCCCCGGCGGAGAAATGCTTGCCCTGCGAACCCAGTACCAGCGCGCGGACCTCGCCACGCTTGGCGGCCTCCCTCACGTGCTGAAGATGCCCGTTGAGCTCGCCGATCAAGGCATCGTCGAAGGCGTTGAGGACCTCCGGGCGATCCAGGGTCAGCCACGCAACGCCTCGGGCATCGATTGCGAGTCTTGAATAGCTTGTCTGTGACATCTCGAACCTCGTTAACAGAGCTTGAAGCCGGAAGCTGGAAGCTTGAAGAAACCCCGATATCTTGCCTCCAGGGGCGTGGGGTAGTGACTTCCAGCTTATAGCTTCAAGCTTCCGGCTCCCTTGCGCAGCAAGGGGTCACATCCTGAACACGCCGAATTTGGTGTCTTCGACCTCGGCGTTCATGGCGGCGGCGAGCGAGAGGCCGAGTACGTCGCGGGTCTGGGCGGGGTCGATGACGCCGTCGTCCCAGAGTCGCGCGCTGGCGTAGTAGGGATGGCCCTGGTGCTCGTACTGGTCGCGGGTCGGTTGCTTGAAGTCGGCTTCCTCCGCGTCGGACCATTCGCGTCCCTCGCGCTCGATCTGCTCGCGCTTGACCTGGGCCAGCACCCCGGCGGCCTGTTCGCCGCCCATCACCGAGATGCGGGCGTTGGGCCACATGAACAGCAGGTTGGGCTCAAAGGCGCGGCCGCACATGCCGTAGTTGCCGGCGCCGAAGCTGCCGCCGATCAGCACGGTGAACTTGGGCACCTTGGCGCAGGCCACGGCGGTGACCAGCTTGGCGCCGTGCTTGGCGATGCCTTCGTGCTCGTACTTGGAGCCGACCATAAAGCCGGTAATATTTTGTAGGAAAATCAATGGGATTTTCCTTTGGGCGCAGAGCTCGATGAAATGCGCGCCCTTCACGGCGCTCTCCGAGAACAGCACGCCGTTGTTGGCGACGATGCCCACCGGGTGGCCGTGGATATGCGCGAAGCCGGTGACCAGGGTGTCGCCATAGGTACGCTTGAACTCGTCGAAGGCGGAGTCGTCGACGATGCGGGCGATCACCTCGCGCACCTCGAAGGGCTTCTTGAGGTCGGTGCCGACGATGCCGTAGAGCTCCTCGGGGTCGAGGCGTGGCGGCCTGGGCTCGGCCATGGCCAGTTGGCCGCGCTTCTGCCAGTTGAGCCGAGCCACGCAGCGCCGCGCCAGTTGCAGGGCGTGGGCGTCGTTCTCGGCGTAGTGATCGGCCACGCCGCTGATCTTGGCGTGAACGTCGGCGCCGCCCAGGTCTTCGGCGCTGATCGATTCGCCGGTGGCCGCCTTCACCAGCGGTGGGCCGCCGAGGAAGATGGTGCCCTGTTCGCGGACGATGATGGATTCGTCGGCCATGGCCGGGACATAGGCGCCGCCGGCGGTGCAGGAACCCATGACCACGGCGATCTGCGGAATGCCCTCGGCGGAGAGGGTGGCCTGGTTGTAGAAGATGCGCCCGAAGTGGTCGCGGTCGGGGAAGACCTCGTCCTGGCACGGCAGGTAGGCGCCGCCGGAATCCACCAGGTAGAGGCAGGGCAGGCGGTGCTTGCGGGCGATCTCCTGGGCGCGCAGGTGCTTCTTCACGGTCAGCGGGAAGTAGGTGCCGCCCTTGACCGTGGCGTCGTTGGCGACGATCACGCATTCCACGCCGGAGACGCGGCCGATGCCGGTGACCACGCCGGCGGCGGGCACTGGGCTGTCGTAGACCTCGTGAGCGGCCAGCGCCGAGAACTCGAGGAAGGGCGAGCCCTCGTCGAGCAGATGGTCGATACGGTCGCGGACGAACAGCTTGCCGCGCGACTCATGCCGGGCGCGCGCCTTCTCGCCACCGCCCTGGTGAATCGCCGCGGTCAACGACCGCAACCCGCCCACCTCGGCGCGCATCGCCGCCTCGTTAGCCTGGAAACCCTCGCTGCGCGGGTTGATCTGGGATGTCAGAACGCTCATTTATCCCTCCGGGATAAAAGCTCGAAGCTCGAAGCCGGAAGCTTGAAGACCCCCCCCCTCAACCAAGGGTTTGCTCTATCTTCCAGCTTCAAGCTTCCAGCTTATAGCTGGGTTTACGCCGATTCATTAAAGATTTCGCGGCCGATCAGCATGCGGCGGATCTCGCTGGTGCCGGCACCGATCTCGTAGAGCTTGGCGTCGCGGAGCAGGCGGCCGGTCGGGTATTCGTTGATGTAGCCGTTGCCGCCGAGCAGCTGAATGGCGTCGAGTGCCATCTGGGTGGCCTTTTCGGCGCAGTAGAGGATCACGCCGGCGGCGTCCTTGCGCGAGGTCCGGCCGCGGTCGCAGGCGCCGGCGACGGCATAGAGGTAGGCCCGGCAGGCGTTCAGAGTGGTGTACATATCGGCCACCTTGCCCTGCACCAGCTGGAATTCGCCGATGGACTGGCCGAACTGCTTGCGTTCGTGGAGGTAGGGCACCACCACGTCCATGGCGGCCTGCATGATGCCGATGGGGCCGGCGGCCAGCACGGTGCGCTCGAAATCGAGGCCGCTCATCAGCACCCGCGCCCCCTTGTTCACCTCGCCGAGGACGTTCTCCTCGGGCACCTCGCAGTCTTCGAAGACCAGCTCGCAGGTGTTGGAGCCGCGCATGCCCAGCTTGTCGAGCTTCTGGGCGGTGGAGAACCCCTTCATGCCTTTCTCGACGATAAAGGCGGTAATTCCTTTCGAGCCCGCTTCCGGATCGGTCTTGGCGTAGACCACCAGGACGTCGGCGTCGGGGCCGTTGGTGATCCACATCTTGTTGCCGTTGAGCACATAGTGCTCGCCGCGCTTCTCGGCCTTGAGCTTCATGGAGACCACATCGGAGCCGGCGCCGGGCTCGGACATGGCCAGTGCCCCGACATGCTCGCCGCTGATCAGGCCGGGCAGGTATCTGGCCTTCTGCTCGGCATTGGCGTTGAGCTTGATCTGGTTCACGCAGAGATTGGAATGGGCGCCGTAGGAGAGCGCCACCGAGGCGCTGGCCCGCGAGATCTCTTCCATGGCGATGCAATGGGCGAGATAGCCCATGCCGCTGCCGCCGTCCTCGTCCGGCACGGTGATGCCGAGCAGGCCCATGTCGCCGAACTTCTTCCAGAGATCGTCGGGGAATTCGTTCTTCTCGTCGATCTCGGCGGCGCGCGGCGCGATCTCGTCGCGAGCGAAGGCGTTGACCTGGTCGCGCAGCATGTTCAGTTCATCGTCGAGACCGAAGTCGAGGGGCTGGTAGGGCGCGTGCATGGCGAACTCCGCTGGTCTGGTGACGCGCCACGGGGCGCGTCCGATCATTCTTCGAGGTGATGATGCCAAGACTAAGACAGGTTTACGTTAACGTAAAGGTCATGGGAGAGAGGTTCGACCAAGGTGGTGTGCGATGGCGCCGGTCGGGGGTGACGACGTAAGCTTGGGCCTTCACGACGGGAGCGAGCGAGATGATGACGAACGACAGCATCCTTCGACATCCCACGGTGGAAGAGGGGCTCGCCGCCGAGGAAGCGTTGCTGGAAGGGGTGTGCCGGGGCGAGAGCCACCTGGAGTGCCTGGTCTGGTCGCCGCATGACCATGCCCTGGTGATGCCGCGTCGTCACGCGCGCCTCGAGGGCTTCGCCGAGGCGCGGTCGCGCCTGGAGGCGCGAAGCTGGCCGGTGCTGTTCCGTGCCACCGGCGGCACGCCGGTGCCCCAGGGGCCGATGGTGGTCAACCTGGCCCTGGCGGTGCGCTGCGAGGTGCGCAGTTCGGCGGCGCATCTCGAATGGGGCTATCACCGCCTGGGCGACCCCTGGTGTGAATGGCTGACATCTCTGGGCGTGGCCTCGGCGGATCTCGGCGCGGTGCCGGGCGCCTACTGCGATGGCCGCTTCAACGTGCGCATCGCCGGCCGCAAACTGGTCGGCACGGCCCAGCGCTGGCGTCGGGTGAGGGGCAGCCGTGACATGGCGTTGCTGGTGCATGGCGCTATGCAGGTCGAGGGGACGCCGTCGGCGCTGGTCGAAGTCGTCAACGACTTCCAGTCGGCCGTCGGTGATGCCCAGCATTTCCGGGCCGAGAGTCATATCGCCCTGCGCGACGCATTGCCCGACCTGGCGCTCGAGACGGCCTTGACCGATCTGGTGGCGCGTCTGCGCTCGGTAACCTAAGCAAACACTGCTTAAATGCCTGCGCATGCAAATCGCTTCGTTACGCGGTGCTCGAAAGCTCGCCTAACCTCTCGTTATGTCTCGCTTTCTGTGCTCCGTGCGCCTTGCGCTTCACTATGCTCGGCTATTTATTCAGCGTTTCCCTAAGCCGGGCCAGAGGGGCGGCCACCTCGCTCATTCATGCTGCAGGATATTGATCAGCTTCCCGAAGGGATCGCGGACATAGAATCGGCGCACGCCCCATTCCTCGCTGACGGGGCCGTATTCGACGGGAATGTCAGCCTTCTCGAACCTCGTCAGGGCGGCATCCAGGTCGTCGACTTCGATCGACAGCGCCGGTACCGGTGTGCCGGATCCGCCCTGTGAGCCGAAGTTGACCTGGACCATCATCCGTTCGTCCGAGCCGTATGTCCGGAACCACCCATGATCCATGAGCAGGTCGAGGCCGAGGATATCCTGGTAAAAGGCGGCTGCCTGGTCGAGCGCCGGCGTATCGGTATTGGCGACGATGCGTTTGACCTTCATTATCCCTCCGAAATCGCTGCCGGTGAATGGCAGGGCCCAGTCGCACCGCAAGCGCGCAGCGCCAGAAGCGTCGATCGGGCGTGATGGAAAACAGGTGCCCTACAAGGCGCGGCCATCGACCGGCACTCTTTCCAGGTCCGACAGTTCTACCCCCTCCAGACACCGCACATTGATGGCTGCCGTTTCAGCGCCCGAGCGGTCGGCGCCGAAACCGAACGGCGCGCAGCCGCATTCGGGACAGAAATGGTGCTTGATGACGTGCTTGTTGAAGGTATAAGTGGACAACACCGACTCGGGGCTCTTCAAGTTGAAGTCAGCGAGCGGCACGAACCAGAGCAGATAGCCCTTGCGACTGCAGTGCGAACAGTTGCACTCCATGACCTTCTCCAGGTTGCCTTCCACCTCGAACGTTACCTGGCCACAGTGACAGCTACCTTCGTACTTCATGAGTGATGCCTCCACTTTTTGTCTCCGGGGTATGTCGGTCGATTTGCCGGATCAGTATGAAAGGTGTTCCTTGACGTCATAGTGCTGGGACCGGTCATCCCATCGCGAGAGAACGGCTCTCGCCTTGTCGGGAACGTAGGATACGGTGGGGTCATCGCCAATGAAGTCTCTTACCGCGTCCCATGAATCGAACGTCATGATCGTGATGAATTCGATCTCGACGTCGTGTGGTCGTCGCAAGAGCTGGATGTCTCGGTATCCGGGGATGCCCTTGGCGGCAATCCCGGGGAATATCTCGCCCTTGAGGAGTGCTTCGTACTCGTCCGCATTCTCGGGCGTTGTCCAACCGTGCCAGATTCTCTTGATCATGCGATGTCTTCCCGTATGCGATGAGGCGGGTGTGGCGCCACTTCGATGAAAAAAGGATGCTCGTGGCATCTTGGAGTAATCGCATCGATGCAGTATGGCAGTTCGCGATGAGCGTGCCAGTCGGGAAGGGAACATCGAGAATCCGTTCACGGTGCATCTCGCGTCGTGAAGGCGGGAGATATCGTCGAGCGCTTGCCGCTATGACGAAGTGACGGGAAGGGAAGAGCGTGGTGTCGTTTCTGCCTTCAGTCAGGCATGAGGAGGTGGCCTGCCGAGGGGAGTCCCCGGCAGGCACGAGGCGTCAGTCGGTGCTTTCGTTCTTCAGCGACGCCATGTCGATGACGAAGCGGTAGCGCACGTCGCCTTTCTCCATGCGCTCATAGGCGGTGTTGATGTCCTGGATGTCGATGGTCTCGATGTCGCAGGTGATGTCGTGCTCGGCGCAGAAGTCGAGCAGTTCCTGGGTCTCGGGGATGCCGCCGATCAGCGAGCCGGCCAGCACACGACGCTTGAAGACCAGGTTGAAGCCTTCGATGGCCGGTTCGATGGGATCGAGCAGGCCCACCAGGATATGGGTGCCGTCGTACTTCAGGGTCGCCAGATAGGGGTTGAGGTCGTGCTGTACCGGAACGGTGTCGAGCATGAAGTCGTAGGTCTCGGCCACGGCCTCCATCTGGGCGGCATCGCCGGAGACGACCACATGGTCGGCGCCGTGACGACGGGCTTCCTCGACCTTGACCTCGGAGCGGGTGAAGACGGTGACCTCGGCCCCCAGCGCCTTGGCCAGCTTGACGCCCATGTGCCCGAGGCCGCCCATGCCGATCACCCCGACCTTGTGGCCGGCCTTGACGCCATAGTGCCTGAGCGGCGAATAGGTCGTGATGCCGGCGCAGAGGATCGGGGCCGCGGCGGCCGGGTCGAGGCCTTCGGGCATGCGCAGCACGAAGTGCTCGCTGACGACGACGCTGTCCGAGTAGCCGCCCTGGGTCATGGTGCCGTCCTGGCGGTCATCGC
The DNA here is from genome assembly GCF_029081005.1 of Halomonas elongata. GTDB lineage: Bacteria > Pseudomonadota > Gammaproteobacteria > Pseudomonadales > Halomonadaceae > Halomonas > Halomonas elongata_B. Next base: position 35,180 of record NZ_JAJQTQ010000017.1, read on the forward strand.
TGCCATAGGTCATGGTGAAGCCTTCGAGGCAGAACTGCTCGACGCCGTCCTGGCAGGGCTGACAGTGGCGGCAGGAATCGACCATGCAGCCGACGCCGACCATGTCGCCGACCTGGAAGCGGCTGACGTCGTCACCCACGGCGGTGACACGACCGACGATCTCGTGGCCGGGCACGATGGGGAAGCGTGTCATGCCCCAGTCGTTGCGGGCGAAGTGCAGGTCACTGTGGCAGACGCCGCAGTAGAGGATTTCGATGGCGACGTCGTCCGGGCGCGGCTGACGGCGCTCGAAGGCGAAGGGGGCCAGGGGCTGGTCGGCCGCATGGGCCGCATAGGCACGAGTCTGACTCATGAATGGCTCTCCTGTCGGTCTGTGATGCCTCGGGGTGAGGCTGGGATCATTATGGAAGCGGCGAGGGGCGCTGAGGACCGACGTTCCTCCGGATTTTTTGCCCGTTCCTCCGAGAGGTGGTGTCCTTCTGTACCATGGAAGTGCTGATGCCGCCATCATGTAGCCCCGAGACGATAAGAAATCATCATGGCGCTGGTCGAGCCTGCCGTGAATCCGCGTTTCTCTCGCATTTTTGCTACTTTCTACGAACTCGCTTCTGCCCGTCATGCAGGATCGGCCCGATGAAACTTCGATGGCCCCGGGCATGGATGAAGGACTTCAGGATGCACATCACAGAATCTCACGCCGGTTCGCTGGTCGATCTGCTGGCGCCCCTGGTCGAGGGTGACGGCTATACGCCGACCCAGTTGCCCGGGGTGTCCTTGATGGCCATGCATCGGCCGAGCGGCCGCACGCCGATGATCTACGAACCGAGTCTGATCATCGTGGCCCAGGGGTACAAGATCGGCTACCTGGGGGATCGGGAGATCCACTATGGCCCCGGGCAATATCTGGTACAGACGCTGCCGCTGCCTTTCGAGTGCGAGACCCATGCTTCCGACGAGGCGCCCTTGCTGGGGGTGGCGGTGCACCTCGATCCGGCGCTGCTCGGTGAACTGGTGACGATGATCGGTGAAGGGGGCGGCCAGCCTTCGAGCGAGGTCGAAGCGTCGCCGGTGCCGATGGCGTCGGTATCGATGACCGGTGGCATGCAGGGAGCGGTGGAGCGGCTGTTGCGGACCCTGCACGATCCCGCCGAGACGGCTGCCATGGGGGTGTCGCGAGTGCGGGACGTGGTGTTCGAGGCCTTGAGGGGCCGACAGGGGCCGGCACTGCGTGCTCTGGTGCTGCACCAGGGGCACTACTCGCGCATCGTCCAGGTGCTGTCGCGGCTGCATGCCCGCTATGCGGACGAGGTGTCGGTGGAGACGCTGGCCCGTCAGGCGAACATGAGCCCGTCGACCTTCCATCAGCATTTCAAGGAAATCGTGCAGGTATCGCCGCTGCAGTATTTGAAGCGGCTGCGATTGCTCAAGGCGCAACAGCTGCTGGCTCAGAAGACCTGCAACGTGAATCAGGCGGCCTCGGCAGTGGGGTATCGCAGCGTTTCGCAGTTCAGCCGCGACTACAAGCGCTACTTCGGCATCTCCCCCTTGCAGCACCGCCAGGAAGAGCGAGCATTGCGGGTTTCGTGAGGGGCGTGCGGCCTGGCCGGACAGCCGCCGGGCGGCGACTGTCCGGCGTGGCTCGCGTGGCCTGTCGTCAGGCGGCTTCGAGAGCGCGGGAAGGACCGAAATGCTCGAAGTGGCGGCGCTCTTCAGGCACGCCCAGTGCTTGCAGGTATCCATCGACGGCAACCATGAAGCCCTGTGGCCCGACGAAGTAGCAGTGCGGTGTGCCGGCGGGCAGGTGGCGGGCGATCAGGTCGTGATTCACGCGTCCGACATGATCGACACGGGCGGCATCGTCGGCCTGTTCGTAGACCGTGATGACGCGCAGGTGGTCGGGATAGTCGCGTGCCAGGGCGTTGACGTCATCGCCGAAGGCGTGATGATCGCCATCCAGTGCCGCATGCAGGTAGACGACCTGTCGTCCCTGTTCCAGCGCCTGGCGCAGCAGCGACAGCATGGGCGTCTGGCCGACGCCGCCGCTGAGCAGCATGACCGGATCGTGCCCTTCTTCGGGCAGGGTCAGGTCACCGGCGGGCGGCAGCAGCTCGATACGGTCGCCGACGCTGAGGGCCTCGTGAAAGTGGCGGCTGACGACCCCGTCGGCTTCGCGCTTGATGGAAATGCGGTAGCTGCGGCCATTGGGATAGGCCGACAGACTGTAGTGCCGATAGACCGGCTTGCCGTCGATCATGAGGCGGACACCGATGAACTGGCCGGGCTGGAAGGTGGCCACGGGACGACCGTCCTCCGGCTCCAGGATGAAGGAGCGGATGACGGCGCTTTCCTGGCGAGTGTCGGCGATCCGGAAGGGCCTGACACCGCGCCAGCCGCCGGGGGATTCGGCGAATTCGCGGTAACGCTGGCTCTCGAGATCGATCAGCAGGTCGGCCAGTTCCTGATACAGCGCCCCCCAGGCATCGGCGACCTCTTCCGTGACGGCTTCGCCCAGGACGTCGCCGATGGCGGCCATCAGGCATTCGCCGACGATCGGATACTGGTCGGGCTGGATGTTCAGCGAGACGTGCTTGTTGACCACGGTTTCCAGGGTGCGCCGGGCCCTGGCGGGTTCCTTGCGCAGCTGGACATAGGCCAGGACCGCGCCGGCCAGGGCCCGCGGCTGCCCGCCGTTGGCCTGGTGGGCCTGGTTGAAGAGCGGCTCGACCTCGGGATAGCGCTCGAACATCAATGGATAGAAGCGTTGGGTAATGGTCGTGAGGTGCTCGGCAACGACGGGGGCGGTGGCTTCGATGATGCCTTCCTGTGCACGTGTCAGCATGGTTCGCGTCAGCCTCGATTCAGGATGTGGGTAGATGACACCCTGTGGGAGCAAGACGTGTTCCACTACGTTGTCATTGCGACACTTCGCCACATGATGGGCTGTAACTATCTGTCGTATATAGAATTTCAGGGTGCTTCCAAACATCTTTCATTGAGCGCATGCCAGGGTTTCGGCCTGGCATTGTTTTAATGACACTGGTCGATATGACATTAATGGTGTCATTATGACAATTTTTTATCATATCCTCGTTATCCTGTCGGTCTATCTGAGGGGGAGCGAATGACGGAGGGGAACGAATGACGGAGTTTCTCAAGGCGCTGCGTACTCTGTTGGCCCAGCTCGCGGAGCACGAGGCGTCCGAGGCGCATTGGGGCCACCTGCTCCGGGCTCTGGTAGGCGACTTTCCCGCCGATGCCAGCACCCTGATGGTGATGGATGGCGATGCCTTGCGACCGGTGGCGCTGATGGGGCTCAACGACGAGGTGCGCGGGCGGCGCTTCGCGTTGCAGGACCACCCCCGGCTTGCCGCGATCGCCAGCCATCCCGGGGTATGTCGATTTCCCCATGACAGTCCGCTGCCGGACCCTTTCGATGGTTTGATCGACGAGGACCTCAGCGACGTGCATGACTGCCTCGGCGTCGCGCTGCGCGATGAGGAGCGACTGACGGGCCTGTTGACGCTGGATGCGCTCGAGCCGGGGCGTCTGGACGGCCTCGATGACGCTCAGCTGCTGAGTATCGCGCGGCTATTGGGCACCTGCCTGCGCCTGGCCGAGCGGCTGCGCACGACCCGTACCCGTCTCAACGAGGCCCTGACCCAGGAGCCGTCTTCCGAGGTCGGCTGGCGGTGGAGCAGTCGTGCCATGCGCCAGCTCGACAATGCCATCGAGCTGGTGGCGCCCACCGACATGAGCGTGCTGCTGCATGGGGAAACGGGGGTGGGCAAGGAGCTGGCGGTACGTGCCCTGCATCGGCGCTCGGGCCGCCACCAGGGGCCGCTGGTCCAGGTCAACTGCGCCGCGCTGCCGGAGAGCCTGATCGAGAGCGAGCTGTTCGGCCATCGGCGCGGGGCCTTCTCCGGGGCGACCGAGGACCGACGGGGCCACTTCGCGATGGCGGATGGCGGCACCCTGATGCTCGACGAGATCGGCGAGCTGCCGTTGTCACTACAACCCAAGCTGCTGCGCGTGCTGCAGGAAGGCGAAATTCAACCGCTGGGGTGCGAGACGTCGCGCCAGGTCGATGTGCGGATCGTTGCCGTCACCAACCGCGATCTCGAGGCCGAAGTCGAGGCCGGCCGGTTCCGCGCGGACCTCTATCATCGGCTGAGTGCCTTTCCCCTGCATGTGCCGCCCCTGCGGGATCGCCCCGAGGATATTCCGCTGCTGGTCGGCCATTTCCTCGAGATCAACAGGGTACGACTGGGGCTCAACAACCTGCGGTTGCAGGCGGAGGCCGAGACGGCGCTGCTGGCCTGGCACTGGCCGGGTAATGTGCGGGAACTCGAACATACGCTGGCCAGGGCGGCCTTGCGGGCGCTGGGGGATCGTGAGGCGCCGGCGACCGCTGATCGGCGCCAGGCCGTGGCACTGATCATGCCTGACCACCTCGACCTGCCCGATGACAGGGGCGTGGCGGTCTCCATGCGTCACCATGAAGTGTCGGCCGAGTCGGCCACGTCCCCCGGGCCTTCGTTGTCGATGAAGGAAGCGACCGAGGCGTTTCAGCGGCATCACATCCAGGCAAGCCTGCGTGATCATGACGGCAATTGGGCGGCATCGGCCCGGGCATTGGGCATGGACCCGGGCAATCTTCATCGGCTGGCCAGGCGACTGGGCCTGAAAGCGTCTTGAGGTTTGGTTGCGAGACGCGATGGGGAAAGCGTTCACTCCTGGTCGAGGCGATGGGCACGTACGCGCTCGACTATCCAGCCGAGCCTGCTAACCAGGGACAGTACGAAAGCGAACGCTCCCGAAAACCAGCCGAGTGGTACCAGGAAAAGCGGTTCGTTGAACACGCTCCTGGTCCCCATGTAAGTACTCGCCAGGTGATGAATGGAGCCGCACAGCAACGCGGTGGTGATGAATATCCCGGCCAGATATGCCGAGGTGCGACTGAACTGCATCTTTCGTCCTGCGTGTTCGCCTGAGCAAGAGCGGGCCAGGGCGTGGTAACCGGCCTGCATGATCGGCACATCATAAGGAGAAAAATGCGGTAAGTGGATGAAAATCCTATAAACAAATGTCAATGAGTCACGCCGTCGAGGTGCCCGACATACGACACTCGCAAGGATGGCAAGGCAAGGGAAAAGACGGCGCGCTTCAGTCGCGCGGTGAGGTATCCCGGAAGGCCCCTTCGGAGTGTCGGAGAGGACGAAAGGTATCGTCGAAGATGGCGTCCAGGTCGAAGGTGGAATGCTGGCCAATGGCGTCGAAGTTGTCGTTCAGCCACTGATCGGCCCAGCGCCGGCCCAGTTCATGGAGCCGCGAGATGAAGCGCCACTCGGCGTTCATCTTGCTGGAGGCGCCGAGTGACTCGATGTCCTCCTCGGTATGGATCAGGTGCAGGCGCATGGCGCGATAATTTTCCAGCTCCAGGCCTTCCGCCTCGATCAGTCGCTGCAATAGCTGGATGCTGCGCAGTTCCTTGATCAGGCTGGAGTTGAAAGTGATCTCGTTGATGCGGTTGATGACTTCCCGGGCGCAGTCGGGAAGTTGTCGGCGCTCGAGGGGATTGACCTGGACCACCACCAGGTCGCGGCAGTCCTGGTCGTCGACCAGCGGATAGAGCGCTGGATTGCCGCTGAAACCGCCGTCCCAATAGGCTTCGCCATCGATTTCCACGGCGGGGAAAAGCGAAGGCAAGCAGGCCGAGGCCATCAGCGTATCGGTCGAAAGGCCGGGCTGTCGAAAGATCGTGGCGCGTCCTGTGCGGACATTGGTGGCGGTGACGAAGACCTTGATTCGACGGCAGGCATTGACCCGTTCGAAGTCGATATGGCGCTCGACGAGGTCGCGCAGCGGGTTGAGCCCCATGGGATTGAGGTGCGAGGGCGAGACCAGACGGGTCAGGCCTTCGAAGAATAGATAACTCGGTGAGTGATCCAGGCTGTCGTTGCCCATCAGCCTGTCCCAGAAGCTTCGCTGGATGGGGGAAAACCGGGCGGCGTCACTCACTGCCTCCCAGAAGGCGCGCAAGGCATCGCGGGCGCCGTCTCGACCATTCCGGTGGAGACCGTCGGCCAGTACGGCCGCATTCATGGCGCCGGCGCTGGTGCCACTGATGCCATCGATCTCCAGGCGCTCGTCTTCCAGCAGGCGGTCCAGAACGCCCCAGGTCAGGGCTCCGTGGGAACCGCCGCCCTGCAGGGCCAGGTCGATGCGTTTGCGCGCTGCCGTCGGGGTGCCGTTCGCCATCTCTGTGGTCTCCGCTCTCGGTCGTCATGCTGCGGTGCAGTGTAGTCGGCTTTGGCGTTGACTGCCGTTGGGGCTGACGGGCGGCGCAGGGCGGGGTGCAAAACGAACGAGCCCATCGGCCGTTGGGCGCGATGGGCTCGGTGGGGAGGGTCGGCGCGTTCAGGCGCCGACGGCACTCGACTGACGGGCGTCCTGGCGGCGGCTGCGCACCACGCGATAGCCCACGGCGCCGGCGATCACCAGCATGGCGCCGCAACCCACGGCCAGGGCGTAGGCGCCGGTGACCGCAGACTCGGGGATGCCGAACCGGCTGGCCAGTTCGGCCAGAGTATCGGCGTACTGGCGCCACAGGAAGGCGCCGACGCCGACACCCGCCAGCATGGTGAAGACGGCGATGCCGCGGGAACCGGCGGTCCAGCCGCTGGGCTCGTGCTCGTCGGTACGATGCAGGAAGGCTCGATAGTCACGCTCGGCCTGGCTGACCCGGGTCAGCGACGAGGCCACGGCGATGGCCACCAGTGCCATCAGGGTGCTGAGCAGCACGGGATGCAGGTAGGTCGGCAGTGCGATCCACTCGGCCTGGACCATCAGCGACAGGATGAGGTTGCCGACGAAGCCTACCGTCAGGCCCCAGCCGGCGCCGGCGGCGGTGATTCGGCGGCTCCAGATGCTCATCAGCGCCACCGGGCCCCAGGAGGAGGCGAACAGGGTCGCCGCGAACCACACCACGGCCATCACCGCGGGCGGCTGGAACAGGGCCAGCACCAGGGCGGCCAGGCCGGCGCCCAGTACCGCGAGGCGGCTGGCGCGCATGGCCGAGGCTTCATTGCGGTTGGCCGGCATGATGTCGTTGGAGATGCTGAAGCCGATGATCGACAGGAAGGTCGAGCAGGAGGACAGGCCGGCGGCGAAGACGCCGGTAAGGATTACCACGCCCAGCCAGGCCGGCAGGACGTTGAGGGCCGCCCATACCATGGCGCGTTCGCCGTTCAGGGTCGGGTCGTAGAGGTTGATGGCCGCGCCGGTCATCATCATCAGGGCGTAGAAGACCGCCAGCGACACCGCGGTGAGCATCGCCGAGCGCATGACCACGTGCTCGTTGCGCGCCATCAGGTAGCGGCTGGACTGCCAGGGGCTCGCCGCCAGCACGGCGGCCCACACCAGGCCCAGCGTCAGTCCCCAGGTCAGGGCTTCGCCCGGCGTGGAGAAGGCCGCGTCGTCACCCTGGAGGACGCCGTGCCACAGGGCGATGCCGGGCTTGTCGCTCTGGGTCAGGAGCCCCTCGACCACGCCGTGCCAGCCGCCCAGGTCCTGGATGATGTAGATCGAGCCGCCCAGCGCCGCCACGGAGAAGATCACGAACATGATCGTGTCGGTCAGCATCACGCCCGGCGAGCCGGAGTAGAGGATGAAGCCGGTATAGGTCAGCCACACCAGCACCAGGCCGACCCAGTAGGGCATGCCGGTGAGCTCCTCGAACATGATGCCGGCGCCCTGCATTACGCCCAGCAGATAGGCGCCCAGGCCGAGCACGGTGGTCAGGCCGGCGATCCGCTGTACGCGTTTCGAGGCGAAGCGCTTGCCGAAGAACTCGGGCACGGTCAGGGCACCGCTGCGGCGCAGGTAGCGGCCGAAGGCCAGCGCGCCCAGCAGGCACCCGGAGGTGCTGATGGCGGCGAAGATCAGCATCACGAAGGGGTAGCCCTGATAGGCGAAGCCGGTCTCGCCGAGGAAGGCGCTGGTGCTCAGGTAGCTGGCGACCAGGGTGCCGAGGATCAGAAAGGTCGGGGCGTTGCGACCGGCGACCAGGTAGTCGTCGAGATGCTTGACCCGTCGCCCGGCCAGATGGCCTATGACGAAGTAGCCAATCAGGCTCAGCAGGATGGCGGAGGTGTAGACCATGGCAGGAACCATAATGTGTTGAATTTGTGGCGCACCATGATGCGGCCTCGCCATAAGGAGGGCATTCTCGTAGCGTCATGTCATGCGACTGATGCGACATCGAGCTCCGTCTTACCCCTCATGGACGCAGCGGCCCGCCACGAAGGTCTTCCGGGGCTGGAGTTCGCCGTCGAGCAACGTCACGTCGGCATCGAAACCCACGGCCAGGCGCCCCTTGCGGGCCTGCAGTCCGAGCACTCGGGCGACGTTGCCGGCAATCAGGTCCAGGGCCTGCTCGAGCGGCAGGATGTCCTCGCGTACCAGGCGCTGCCAGTCGGCGATCAGGGCGGTGTTGCGGGCCACGCGCATGCCGATGTAGCCGCCCTGGGCGTCGAACTCGGGCAGGCTGCCGTTGCAGTCGGAGCTGATGGTGATGCGCTCCTTCGGCACCCCGCGGCCGAGCAGCAGGACCACGGCGTCGAAGGCGGAGAGGCCTTCCTCGCCGGGCTCCTCGAAGGCGGTCAGGTCGATGCTGGCGCCGAAGGTGAGTGCGTAGTCCGCCGCCTCGTCGAGCAGGGCGCGGCGGCGATTGACGTGGGTGGGGATCACCTGGTCGGCGGGGATCTCGGTCTCGGACAGCAGCCGGCGCAGCGGTTCCAGACCGCGGTCGCCGTCGCCGACATGAAAGTGGCAGATGCCGCGTTTGCCGGCCAGCAGGGCGCCGACGCGCACGTCGCTGACCAGTCGCTCGATCTCGTCCTGGCGCGGCTGGCTGGAGCGGTGATCCGAGATCGCCAGCTCGCCCAGGCCGATGACCTCGGGAATCCAGGCCAGGTCGCGTTGTAGATCGCCGGTGAGGGTCGGCGGCGGAACGCGGTAGGCACCGGTGTACAGGTAGGCGGCGATGCCCTCGGCGCGCAGGCCGCGGACCTTGGCCAGCAGGTCCGCCGGAGAGCGACTGAGACTGTCGGTGCCGAGTACACCGACCACCGTGCCGATGCCCATGGCGGCGATCTCCGTGGCGGTGATCTCCGGGCAGCGGGTGACGAAGCCCCCTTCACCGCCGCCACCGGTGACATGCACATGCTGATCGATGAAGGCGGGGACGGCGGTGAGTTCGCGCGCCTCCACGAGATTGACGGGCCAACCTTCCGGCACGGCGAGGTTGCGGCCCAGCGCCGCGATCCGTCCGTCGGCGATCAACAGGTCGGTCTCCTCGTGCGGTTCCGGCGCGTAGAGACGGCCGACCCGCAGCAGGGTCAGCAGTGGTCTGTTCCGGTTGCTTCCAGGCGTCATGGTGGGCTTCCTCGGTGGCCGTCGTCGCTCATCCCGATTCGCTTGGGGTGGCAGGCGAGAAGCGGCGTCCCCGAAGGCGTTCGATGGCGCCGTCGATGTCATCGATCAGCAAGACCAGCAAGTCGCCCTCTCGGGCTTCATCGAAGGCTCTTTCGATCGCCATGTGCTCGTCGAGGATGATCTCGAGCTCGCAGGCGGTTTCTGCCGCCGCCGCGCCATCGCGCAGCAAGCCGGCGGCCTCGCCAATGGCCCGTCCGCGAGGATGGGTTTCGCAGATGAAAACGGCGTCGTGCATCCTGGCGAGCTGGGCGCCCAGGGCCACAATATCCCCGTCGCGGCGGTTGCCGGGGGCGCTTGCCACGCTGATACGGCGGCGTGCCGGGAGGCTGCCGACGAGCTCGTCGAGCGCCTCCAGGGCCGGCACGTTGTGGCCGTAGTCGATGAGCACCTGTACCCCATCGGCCGCCACCAGATTGGTGCGCCCGGGGTTCTGGCCGGGGGTGGGATGAAAGGTCTGTAGCCCGGTCTGGATGGCGGCGATGTCGAGCCCCAGTGCGTAGGCGGCGGCGCTGGCGGCCAGGGCGTTGGCCACGTTGAAGCGGGCATGTCCCTCGAAGGTGATGGGGACGTCATCGACGGGGATGATCTCGGCCTCGACGCGACCCTGGCGCATCACGATGCGCTCGCGGTGGACGGTGAAGGCTACCCCATGTTCGCGGACGTGCTGGCGGATGACGCGCGAGTCGGGATCCAGGGTGAAGAAGATGATGTTGCCGCGCGCCCATTGCTGGCCATCCAGCACATAGGGGTCGTCGGCATTGAGCACGGCGGTCCCCCCCTCGCGCACGGCGTCGATGACCACCGTCTTGCAGCGTGCCAGGTCGTCGAGGGTATGAAGGTCGTGCTCGCCCAGGTGGTCGCTGGCGATATTGAGCAACACGCCAACGTCGCACTCGTCGAAGCCCAAGCCGCGACGCATGATGCCGCCCCGGGCCACCTCGAGCACGGCATGTTCGACGGTGGGCTCGCGCAGTACGATGGCGGCTGCCTGCGGGCCGCTGTAGTCGCCACGCAGGATCACGTGGTTGTCGATCTCGATGGCGCCGGTACAGGCCATGCCGACCTTTCGCCCGGCGTGGCGCAGCAGGTGCGAGAGCAATCGCACCGTCGTCGTCTTGCCGTTGGTGCCGGTCACCGCGGTGATGGGAAGGCGGCCGTCGCCGCCCTCGGGGAACAGCATGTCGACGACATGTTGGCCGACATCTCGCCCCTGCCCGTGTGTCGGGGACAGGTGCATGCGAAACCCTGGCCCGGCATTGACCTCGACCACCGCCGCCGCCTGTTCTTCCAGCGGTCGGGTCAGGGTCTCGGCGAGCAGGTCGATACCGATGATGTCGAGCCCGATCAGCCGGGCGATCCGTTCCGCCGCATAATGCACCTCGGGGTGGACATCATCGGTCACGTCCGTGGCCGTGCCTCCCGAGCTCAGGTTCGCCGTGGACTTCAGATAGACGATCTGGTCCTGGGCGATCACGCTCTGCAGGGTCAGGTTCTGCTGGTCGATCAACCGCAGCGACTGCTCATCCAGGTGAATCCGGGTGAGCAGGTTCTCGTGGCCGATGCCGCGGCGGGGGTCCTGGTTGGCCTTGTCAACCAGTTCCTGCAGCGTGGATTCGCCGTTGCCGACCACATGGGCCGGGCGCCGCCGGGCCGCGGCCACCAGCTTGCCGTCGATTACCAGCAGGCGATGGTCCTCGCCCTTGATGTGCTGCTCGATGATCACCGACGGATGCTGTCGGGAGGCGGTCGCGTAGGCATCGCGCAGCGCCTGCTCATTCTGGAGGTCGGTGCTCACCCCGCGGCCATGGTTGCCGCTCAGCGGTTTCGCCACCACGGGATAACCGATGTTGCTCGTGGCCTCGAGCGCCTCATCGAGCGAGCCGCAAATCTGTCCGAGCGGTACCGGGATGCCGGCATCGGCGAGGATCTGCTTGGTCCAGTCCTTGTCGTCGGCGATGCCGTGGCCGAGCAGGCTGGTGCGACAGGTCACCGTCGCCTGGATGCGTTGCTGGAGGTGGCCATGCCCCAGCTGCAGGTAGCTGCTCTCCTCACTCAGGCGAGTGAAAGGGATGTTGCGGCGCTTGGCCGCATCGACGATCGACGCGGTGGAGGGGCCCAGCATGTGGGCATCGCGCACCGTCTTGAGGCGGGCGATGATCGCCGCCATGTCGATCGCGTCCCCGTCGAACAACCGGTCGACGATATCGACCGCCTCGACCCCGGCCGCCAGGCCGCAGGCCTCGTCCCGATAGCGATAGACCACGTTGTAGATGCCGGTCTCGTAGCTGTCGACGGTCTTGCCGTAACCGACCGAGAAGCCGATCAGGTTCTGCAGTTCGATCGCCACGTGTTCCGCGACGTGCCCGGCCCAGGTACCGCGCGCCAGTCGTTCCAGGAAGCCGCCGGGTCGGCCGACCGAGCAGCGATGTTCCTGCAGGGTCGGGATGAGTTCGGTGAGGCGCTCAACGATACCCGGGACGGTGTCGCTGGGCCGCTCCTCGAGCGTGCCGATATCCAGTCGCATGAGAAGGGCCGGGTAGCGGCTGTAATAATTGGGGCCACGCAGGGCTCGATGTTCGAGGATTTTCATGCTTGCTCCGCAAGGCAGGCCTTGAGTTTGTCGGGAACCAGGTAATGTCGCTCCTCGACGTTGAAGCCATGGCCGCTGACCATCGCATGAAGGATCACGTTCTCGATGGCCACCGCCCCGCCTATCGACAGTTCGGTGATATTCGAACTGGCCAGGTCGCGGCTGTCGATGAGGATGACATGCCCCGGTCCGATGGCTTCGAGAATCCGGTTCGGGTGAATGATCACGGCGGCATCCTCGCCGAGTCCTACGCCCAGGTGCTCCGGGTTGCTCGCCCCGATTGCCATCAGGCGCGTGAAGCGCCCACGTTCGAGAAAATGGCTGTCGATGATGAGCCCATCGACGAAGCCGAGGCCGGAGGTCATGTTGACGGCCCCTTTTTGCAGGGCGTCTGCGGCGTTGCCGTCGTAGATCATGGTTCTTGACATCGCCGCTGCACCGGCACTGGTGCCGGCCACGACGGCACCGTCCAGCAGGCGTTTGCGAATGGCATTCAGCGTTGCCGAGCCGCCCAGTACATTGGTCAGGCGCAACTGGTCGCCACCGGTAAAGAAGATCACGCCGCTTTGCTCGATCAGTTCGATATTGCCGGGGTCGGCGGCTTGCTGGCGGTTCTGGATGTCGAGTGCATGGACTCGGCTGGCGCCCAGGCGTGTAAATACAGCTTCGTAGTCGGGAAGTACCTGGTCGGGGATGCTGCTGGCGGTGGCGATGACGGCGACGTCGTCACTGCCGCTGGGGGCGAGAGCGAATACCTGCTTCAGAATTTCGAGATCGGATGTCTTATCCTCGGCACCGCCGATCGCCACAATATGGCCACGTGTGACGGTCAGCTGAGAGGTCATAAGTCCTTTCGTCGCCTGGCGACGCTTTTGAGGAAATAGCGAATCAATGGTCAGGGGGCAAGTCGATGAGTCGTCGGATGCCCCCTTCCTGTCTCACGGTATAGCAGCCATCCACCGGCGCGGCTAGGACAAACGCCTGATCAAATGTCGACGGGGATCGTCGGCGAGCGATCAAGCCTGGCCCAGCAGCAGGTCGCCCTCGACGGGAATGAAGCGCGAGGCCGAGCGGATCAGGGCATCGGCGGTGAGGGCGGGGACACCGTAGACATCCACCTCGACACCGTGATCCTGGCGCAATTTGTCGACCAGCAGCGCGAAGTCGCCATCCCCGGAAGCCAGCACGACGACGTCTGCCTCGGCGGCATGCTCGATGGCATCCAGGGTGATGCCGACGTCCCAGTCGCCCTTGGCCGAGCCGTCGGCGCGCTGGATGAAGGGCTTGAGCCTCACCTCGAAGCCGATGGCACGCAGGATGTTCTGGAACTGGCGCTGCTTGGCATCCCCACGGTCGACGGCGTAGGCAATGGCCCGGCTTACCTGCCGCCCTTCGGTGGCTCGGGCCCAGAGCGCGTTGTAGTCGACGTTGCGTCGATGGACCTGGCGGCTGGTGTAGTAGAGGTTCTGGACGTCCAGCAGGATCAGTACCGTTTGCATGCGGGCCCCTGATGGTTGCCGGGTGGCCGTGTGGCCACCCGGGCGAGAAAGAACGCGCCGGCCGGTGCCGATGGTTCAGGTGGCGTCGTGGTGGTGTGAGTCGAGGATATGATGGAAGCTCCAGTCTTTGATCATGGGGTCCTCGGGGTTGATGATGATGTCGGAGCGTGCCAGGACGTAGCCCTTGCCGGTGATGGTGTTTTCCACGACCTGGTGGGTGCCTTCCTGGCGGGTACCGGTGAATTCGCCGATGAAGCCGGTCTCGCGCAGCGAGACGGTCTCGAGCTTGTCGCCCGGCTGGATGCGGGCTTCATGGTTCATCAGCGCCAGGCGGGCCGAGGTGCCGGTACCGGTGGTGCTGCGGCAGATCACGCCGGGGTGGACGTAGGTCGCCGAGCGCGAACGATAGAAGTCGTCGGCGACCTGTTCCACCGGCCCCATGAAGTGCAGGAAGGGCAGGGGGCCGACATCGCCCAGGGTGTAGTGGGAGAAGCCGCGTTCGGCCTGGATCGCCTCGACGATCTTGTGGGCGCATTCGGCGAGGCGACGCTCTTCTTCCTCGACCAGCATGAAGCCCAGCTCGGTGGCATCGACCAGGGCATAGAAGCCGCCGCTGTAGGCCACGCTGTAGGTCACGTCGCCGATCGAGGGCACGTGGATGCTGGCCTTGTGGGTGTCGATATAGCTGGGCAGGCCCTCGCAGGTGATGGCCTCGACCACGCCGTTCTCGATCAGCGCCTCGATCTGCACCAGCCCGGCGGGGGCCTCGAGCATGAAGCGCTGCCGGCCCTCCTGCTTGGGGACCAGGCCGGCCTCGAGCACCGCGGTAGCGGTACAGATGGTGTTGGAGCCGGAGTAGATGGGATAGCCCATCACTTCCATGATGATGTAGCCGGCTTCGGCCCGAGGGTCGCTGGCCGGCACGATCAGGTCCACGGACATTTCGGGGATGCCATAGGGCTCTTCGAGGAGCAGCTTGCGCAGCCCGTCGGCGTCGTCACGCAGGTATTCCATCTGCGCTCGCACGGTGTCGCCGGGCAAGGGGGTGATGCCGCCGAGCACGATGCGGCTGACATCGCCGCCGGCATGGGTGTCCATCAGGCGGATACCGAGTTCCTGTGGCCTGGGTGTCTGACTCATTGGTGTCCCTCGAGGGCGTGGGGTGCGCCGTGCCGCGACCATTCGCTGTCCGGCACGATGACGATCTTGCCTAGATAGTTGCTGCCGCGATTGACGAAATAGCGTTCGGCGTCGTGCAACTCGGAGAGTTTGAAGGCGGCATGCAGTACCGGCTTGAGCTGGCCATCGCGAATCCAGGCGACCAGTTGTTCGGCTTCCTCGCGGGTACCGTGGGAAACGCCGAAGATCTGCACCTGGTAGAGATAGATGCGGGTCCACATGATCTCGCTGACGTTGCCGCCGCTGGCCCCGGCGATGGAAAGCCGAGGGTAGCTGGCGCGGGCCTTCATGTCGAAGATCATGGTGTCGATGAAGCGGTCCGTCATCTCGCCGCCGACCAGGTCCATTACCGCGTCGATGGGGGCGCCACCTGTCACGGCCTTGACCTGTTCGGTGAAATCGCTCATGTCGGAGCGATCGAGCACCGCTTCGGCGCCGAGATCCAGCAGAGGCTGGGCCTTGTCGCGCTGGCTCAAGGCATAGGGCACGGCGCCGACGATCCGGCAGAGCTGGATGAGGGCGGTACCCACGCCACCACTGGCGCCCGTGACCAGGACGCGCTCGCCGGCCTTGATGCCCGCCGAGGTCATCATGTGGTAGGCCGTCTGGTAGGAACACATGCCCATGGCGGCCAGTTCGGCATCGCTCAGCTCGGGGTTGGGCACGTGATGAAACTGATCGGACGGTACGGCGACGTACTCGGCGTAGCCGCCGTCGGCGCCATGGCCGTAGTAGTCCGGTGTCAGGTTGATGTTGCGGCGTCCGTCGGCATAGAGATTGAAGTCCAGCAGGCCTCTCTCGCCGAGGCGCGATGCGTCGACGCCGTCACCCACGGCCACGACCTGGCCGACGATGTCGGCGCCCTGGATGCGCGGAAAGGTCAGGGTCGGCGAGCCCCCCATGGCGAAGGAGGCTACCTCACCCTTGTCCTTGGTGGGGTAGAGACCTTCGCGCGCCTTGCGGTCGGTGTTGTTCTTGGCCGTGGCGGTCACCTTGACCAGGACCTCACCGGTGGCGGGGCTCGGCGTGGCCACGTCCCGGTGATAGACCAGCTTGTCGATGTCGCCGTGTCCGGTCAGCAACATGGCCGACATGGTGGTGGGAACGGTCTCCGGCAGAGGGGTGAAACCCATCGGCGTGCTCCTCGCATTGGGTCATGAGTGGGTGGAGGTTCGGGGGATGTGAAGCGAGTGGTATAGAGCGCTGACAATAGCAAAGAACCGCAGGTCGGCCAGTGGGTTTTTTTTCCGATTTGCGGGCTCTGGATGGGGCGTTTTTTCGGTGCGTCTGGGGAGGGTGGCGATCACGATGACAGCGGCCACCAAGCGTTGATGCGGGTTGCCGAGAGCCGCTTGCACTGCTACCGGCACGGCGTCATGGTGAGGGGGTGTTCACCACCAGCATGCCGAGGTCCGCGCGATGTCGCTGATCGATCTACGCGCCACCAATCTCGCACGCGAACATGTGGCCCATGCGCATGGACATCATCAGCTGATCCTGGCGACCCGGGGCGCCACCGAGCTCTCCATCGAGGGCAATGGCGAGCGGATCACCGGCAGCCGAGGCTGCCTGATTCCCTGTGACCATCACCATGAGTACCTGGGGGATGGGCAAAACCGTACCTTCGTGCTGGATATTCCCGTCGCCAGTCTGCCCGCGTTGCGTGATGCCAGCGAGATGGAGCGCCTGTTCGACCGCCCGCGCTTCTTCGGTGTACCGCCACGCCTGAATCGCCTGGCCGACAGCCTGATGCAGCAGCTCGAGTCGTGTCCGGCGTTGCACAGCGAGATTGCCGCTCTCTTGCTGCGGGCGCTCTATCTGCACCTGGAGTCGCAACCCTTGTCCGAGCAGGGGGCGGCGTACGTGTCGGGACGCGATGGCCGGCTCGACATGGGCCGCCTGGATGACTGGATCGACCGTCACCTGGCCGAGGAAATTCGCGTCGAGCATCTGGCCGCCCAGTGCGCGCTGAGCGTCGGACATTTCCATGCCCGTTTCCGTGAATGCCTCGGCATGACGCCC
The DNA here is from genome assembly GCF_029081005.1 of Halomonas elongata. Classification (GTDB taxonomy): domain Bacteria; phylum Pseudomonadota; class Gammaproteobacteria; order Pseudomonadales; family Halomonadaceae; genus Halomonas; species Halomonas elongata_B. Next base: position 51,965 of record NZ_JAJQTQ010000017.1, read on the forward strand.
CTGGCCTATGTCCAGCAGCGTCGTCTCGAGCACGCCCGGACACTGGTCAATCATAGTGGCCTGAGTCTCGGGCAGATCGCCTCTCTGGTAGGGTTCCGCGACCAGGGCAGCTTCTCGCGTGCCTATCGACGCGCCTTCGAGGCATCGCCGTCGAGCGAGCGGGGGTGAACCGAGACTTTGCGAGCCTGAGGCAAGGATTTCTCATTCACAGGCAAGCGCGAAGACGTATCGCTTCCTACATTGCTGTATAGACGTTCGTTCAGGGAGTCGGCTCCCGACGAACGAGAACAACAGCAAAAACGCGAGGACGATACGATGCAGAGGAATTCACTTGCTCGCCTGGCGGCGCTTGCCGCCTTGCCGCTTGCCGTGGCCAGTGTTCAGGCACAGGCACAGTCCCACGAGATGGCCATTGCCACCCTGATCCCCGAGAATCTCGAGAACAACAGCATCTATCCGGCCCTGGTGCACTTCAAGGAACTGGTCGAGTCGCGCACCGAGGGTGACCTGGCGGTCAATATCTTCGGCGGCGGTCAGATGGGCTCCGAGGTGGAAACCGGCTCGCAGGTGCAGGCCGGCGGACGCGCCCTGCAATCGAGCGTGCTCACCTCCGGAGCGATGTCCTCCTTCTACGAGGACTACCAGATCGTGACGGCGCCCTTCCTGTTCGACAACTGGCGTCAGGCCTGGGCCTTCTTCGACAGCGAGTGGTTCGCGGACTTCATGTCCGGCGCCATCGAGGCGGCCGACATGCGCTATCTCGGCACCTTCGACGACGGTGGCGGTTTCGTGGCCTTCACCAACAACGAGCGCCTGATCGAGACCGTCGAGGATCTCGAGGGGCTCAACATTCGCACCGAGGAAAACCCAGCCCATGTGGCGACCATGAAGGCGCTGGGTGCCTCGGCCACACCCTTGCCCTGGGGCGAGCTGATCACCGCCCTGGAAACCGGCCTGGCCGATGGTCAGTTCAACGCGCCGGTGATCAATACCACCTATGGTCTGGACGAGGTGACCGATTACACCACCCTGACCGGCCATGTCTACAACAGCGCCTCCTGGGTGGTCAGCGAAGCCTGGTTCCAGGAACTGCCCGAAGAGTATCAACGCATCGTCACCGATGCGGCACGGGAGGCGGTAGCACTGAGTCACGGTGCTTCGGCGATGCTCGCCACGGCCAGCTGGCAGGAGTCCTGCGAGCTGTTCGAGGAGTGCTACATCATGCCCATCGAGGAACGTCAGCGGATGGCCGAAATTGCCCGGCCGGCCTGGAAGGAATGGATTGTCGAGGACTTCGGTGCCGACGAGCAGCTGGTCGAGGACATGCTGGCCAAGGTGGAAGCGCTTCGCGATTCCCTGCCGGATGAGGCCTTCCAGCGTTACGGCCAGTAGGCGCGATATGCCGTGCGGCAGCAGTGGCGGGGCAGGACTCCGCCATTGTTGCCGTCCTTCTTCGCTCGTTCATCCGGGTATCGACCATGCCGCTATTGACTCAGGCCCGTCGTCTCAGCGATGCCGTCAACCAGGCCGCCATTGTGGTCTGCGTGGCCTGCATCCTCGGCATGCTGGCCATTTCCTTCACGGGCTTTCTGTATACCTTGTTCACCGGTGGCGCCCTCAGCTGGACCTATTCGCTGGCCCGGTTGTTCCTGCCGTGGATCGGCATGCTGTCGTCGACCATCGCCCTGCATGCCGGTGAGCATGTGGCCATGACATTGCTGATGCGGGTATTGCCCGAGGCTCTGATCAAGGTCGCCGCCGTGCTCACCCTGGGGGTGATCGCGTTCTTCGCGCTGCTGGTGATCTGGTACGGCTGGGGCTTCTTCCAGAATGCCACTCAGGTCTACATGGTGTCGGATGCCATCCAGATCTCGCGCAAGTGGACGGCCGTTGCCGTGCCGCTGGCCGGGGTCATCTTCCTGTTGCATCTGGTACATGGCTTCAGCCTGCTGGAGCATTTCACCGACGAGGCCGCGGTGATCGAGGAGGTGATCCACGGCCAGGACGAGGAATCCCGCTCATGACGCCCGCCATCATCGCCTTTGTCGTCGTTCTATTGATCGGTGCGCCGGTCGCCGTGGTCATGGCGATCTCCGGTGTCGCCGGCGTCTATTCGCTGGGCGGCGAGCGCCTGGTCGGCATCATCGCCGACCGCATGTTTTCCGGGGTCTCCGGCTACATGCTGATTGCCGTGCCGTACTTCATCTTTACCGCCGAGCTGATGAACCAGGGCGGGCTGACCCAGAAGCTGATTGCCTTCAACAATGCCCTGTTCGGACGCATTCGCGGGGCCCTGTCCCATGTCAACGTCACGGTATCGCTGTTCTTCGCCGGCCTGACCGGGGCGGCCATCACCGACACCGTGGCGATCGGCAAGATCATGATCCCCGAGATGAAAAAGCAGGGATATGATGCCGAGTATGCCGCCGCCATCACGGCCTGCTCGTCGATCATCGGCCCGATCATTCCTCCCAGCGTGGTGATGGTGGTCTATGCGACCCTGCTGCGCGACATCTCGGTGATCGACCTGTTCGCCGGCGGTATCCTGCCCGGCGTGCTCATGACACTGGCGCTGCTGTTGACCAGCATCGTGCTGGCGTGGATGCGAGGCTATCCGAAGCAGGCCGGCACACCGGTTCGGGTGGCCATCCTGGCGTTCTTCTCGGCCTTGCCGGCCATGCTGGTGCCGTTGATCATCCTCGGCGGCATCCTCACGGGCATGACCACCATCACCGAGGCGTCCGGGTTTGCCGCCGTCTACGCGATGTTCATCGGCGTGGTCTTCTACCGCAACCTGACCCTGAAGAAGATCTGGAATGCCCTGGTGACCACGGTGAAGTTCTCCGGCGTGGTGTTCTTCCTGCTGGCGACCTCGGCGGTACTCGGCTGGTTCGTGACACGCTCCGGCATCGCCCGGGAGGCCGCGACGCTCATCACCACGCTGAGTGACGTGCCCTTCGTGCAGATCATGCTGGTATGCCTGCTGCTGATCGTGCTCGGCACGGTGATGGACGTGTTGCCGGCACTGGTGGTGATCGGTCCGGTGGTGGTCCCGGCCATGGTGTCGCTCGGCTTCGATCCGCTGCATTTCGCCATCGTCATGATCGTCACCTTGAACATCGCCAATGTCACGCCCCCCGTGGGCATGACCTTGATGACGGCGGCACGTATCGCCGAGGTGCCTTATGAACGGGCGATCCTGGCCTCGTTGCCGTTCTACTGCGCCTTCATCGCCGTGGTGGTCCTGCTGGCGGCCTTCCCGTTCCTTTCCACCTGGATCCCCTCGCTGCTTGGCTGAGGGACGATGCGAGGAGGCAGTGCATGAGGCTTTTCTACCATCCCGACCAGGAACGTCATGCCCCGGAGCGCTTCCTGCTGCGGGGGAAGCCGGCGCCTTCTCCGGAAGGACCGGTGCGCGCTGAACTGCTGGCGGAAGGGCTGGCCGACGTCGGGATGTCGCTGACCGCCCCCGGCATCGTCGACAGCGAGCGTCTGAGGGCGCGGCTGGCGCGGATTCATACATCACGTTATCTCGACTTCCTGGCGACCATCCATGCCCGCTGGCAGGCGTTGCCGGATGCCGCCGAGATCGTCGCGCCCAATGTGCACCCCTGCGGCGGAGGCCATCATTACCCGCGTCATCCGGTCGGCCAGGCGGGCTGGCACCTGCACGACATGGCCTGCCCGATCACCGCCGACAGCTTCGCCGGCATCCTGGCCAGCGCAGCCACGGCCCAGGCCGCGGCCGAGGCGGTCAATGGCAGCGAGCACCATGCCTATGCGCTGTGCCGGCCTCCCGGGCACCATGCAGGGCCGGACCGAGCCGGAGGGTTCTGTTTTCTCAATAACGCCGCCCTGGCGGCCACGGTACTGCGCGAGAGTTTCGCCCGCGTGGCCATCGTCGATGTGGACCTGCACCACGGCAATGGTACCCAGGACATCTTCTATGCCCGCCATGATGTCTGGACCGGATCGCTGCATGCCGATCCGGCGGATTTCTATCCCTTCTTCTGGGGCGGGGCCGACGAGACCGGCGAAGGGGAGGGCGAAGGGGCCAACGTCAATCTGCCGCTGCCCCTGGGCAGTGACGGCGCGGCCTTTCTCGACAGCCTGGAGACGTTACTCGGGCGACTCGACGATTACGCGCCCCAGGCCGTGGTGGTGGCGCTCGGCCTGGATGCTCACAAGGCCGATCCCCTGGCGGGTCTGGCCCTGGAGAGCGAGGATTTCACGGCGGTGGGGCGTCGGCTCGCTGCACTCAACCTGCCCACGGTGCTGGTGCAGGAGGGTGGCTATCCCACCGAATACCTGAGTCATAATCTGGCCGCCTTCATGGCCGGCTTCACCGGTGCCCGAGAGGGTGCCGACCAATGATCGCGAGAGGAACGAGATGAGCCTGACCCATCACGACAGCAATGCCCGCATGAGCCAGATCGCCATTCACGGCGGCACCGTCTACCTGGCCGGGCAGGTACCCAGCGATGCCAGCGCCGACATGCGTGGCCAGACCGAGCAGGTCCTGACGCGCATCGACGACCTCCTCGAGCGAGCCGGTACCTCCAGGGCGTATCTGGTGTCGGCCCAGATCTGGGTGAACGACATGGCGGAGTTCGACGACATGAACGCCGCCTGGGATGCCTGGGTGACCCCGGGCCGGCCGCCGGTGCGTGCGGCGGTAGAGGCGCAACTGGCCAAGCCCGAGTGGAAGGTCGAGATCATGGTCGTGGCGGCATTGCCGGAGGAGTGATATGCGCATCATCGACGCCGAGGAAGTGGCATCCAGCCTGGCCTGGCCGGCCCTGGTGGAGCGGCTGGCCGATACCTTCCGCCAGGGCGTGGAGTCGCCTCCGCGCCACCACCATGCCATGCACCGTCACGACGGCGAGGCGACCTTGCTGTTGATGCCGGCCTGGGAAAAGGACGGCTACATCGGGGTGAAGATGGTCAACGTCTTTCCCCAGAATGCCGCGCATGGCCTGCCGGCGATCGCCGGGGTCTACCTGCTCAGCGAGGGGGACCATGGGCGCCCGCTGGCCTGTATCGACGGTAGCGAGCTGACGCGTCGGCGAACCGCTGCCGCCTCGGCGCTGGCCGCCCGGGAGCTGGCCCGTGACGATGCCGAGACCCTGCTGGTGGTGGGTACCGGCAAGCTGGCGCCGATGGTCATCGAGGCGCATGCGTCGGTGCGGCCCATCCGTCGTGTCCGCATCTGGGGGCGCCAGCCGGACAAGGCGCGCCGGTTGGCCGAGGCGTACGCCGACCGCTTCGATACCGAGGCGGTCACCGACCTGCAAGCGGCGTGCGGCGAGGCCGACCTGATCAGTTGCGTGACGCTGTCCACCGAGCCGCTGGTGCGTGGCGAGTGGTTGACGCCGGGGACCCATCTGGATCTGATCGGCGCCTTTCGGCCCAGCATGCGCGAGACTGATGGCGAATGCCTGCGGCGTGGCGAGGTCTTCGTGGATACCTACGCCGGCGCGCGTGGCGAGGCGGGCGATATCCATCAGGCCGTCGATGAGGGGGCCTTCGCGTTCGATGACATCCGTGCCGAGCTTGCCGAGTTGCTGGCGGGTCGCAAGGCTGGGCGCAGTGATCCCGAGGCAATCACGGTATTCAAGTCGGTCGGGGCCTCGCTGGAGGACCTGGCGGCGGCCATCGAGGTCTGGGAATGCCGGAGAGGTGGCGAGTGAATACGGGGTTTTTCTGGCACGAGCGCTGCTTCTGGCATGATCCCGGGGCCATCGGTGTCTTCGCCTCGCCCGGCGACTATCGTCAGCCCCAGCCGGCTTCCGAGAGTCCGGAAAGCAAACGACGCTTGAAGAACCTGCTGGAAGTCTCGGGGCTGATCGATGAACTCGAGGTCCACAAGGCGAGTCCGGCCGAGGACAGCGACCTGCGGCGCTTCCATACCGAGGCCTATCTCGCCCGGCTCGAGGCGGGAGACCGTGCCCGAGGTGGCGATGCCGGCGAGGGCGCCCCCTATCTGCCGGGTAGCCTGGCGGCGGCTCGGCAGTCCGCGGGCCTGGCCGTTGCCGCCGTCGAGGCGGTGGCCCGGGGGCAGTCGAGCAATGCCTATGCCCTGTGCCGTCCGCCGGGTCATCATGCCGAAGCTGATCGCGGGCGCGGCTTCTGCCTGCTGGGCAATATCCCGGTGGCGGTCATGCGGGCCCGGGCGCTGGGCCTGGTGCGTCGGGTGGCGGTTCTCGACTGGGATGTGCATCACGGCAACGGTCAGCAAGCCGCCTTCTATGCCGACCCCGAGGTGCTGACCGTGTCGGTGCACCAGGACGGCAATTATCCGCTGGAAACCGGCGCCTTCGAGGAGCGGGGGACAGGCGAGGGGGCTGGCACCAACCTCAACCTGCCGTTACCGCCGGGGTGCGGCCTCGGTGCCTATGAATACGCCATGCGTTCGCTGGTGTTGCCGGCCATCGAGGCCTTCGCGCCGGATCTCGTGGTGGTGGCCTGCGGCTACGATGCCTGCGCCAAGGACCCCCTGGGCAAGATGATGCTCAACAGTCGGGCCTTCGGCGACATGACCCGGGATCTCATGGGGCTGGCCAAACGCACCTGTGACGGGCGGCTGGTGATGGTCCACGAGGGCGGCTATTCGGAAGGCTATGTGCCGTTCTGTGGCCATGCGGTGATACAGGCGTTGAGCGGCAGCGCGACGTCGGTGCCCGATCCGCAGAACGACGAGATCGCCGCCTGGGGGTATCAGGCCTTGCAGCCTCATCAGCGCGGCATGATCGATGATTGGTGCGCCCGCTGGTTGGCTGACAGCGGGATCTGAGGAGAGGATGACATGACCCCACTGTACGACCGGGACGGCTGGCTGTGGCTGGATGGCGAGTGGCTGCCCTGGCGAGAGGCTACCACTCATCTGCTGACCCACAGCCTGCACTATGGCATGGGCTGTTTCGAAGGCGTGCGTGCCTATGCGGGGCCCTCCGGCACCAACCTTTTCCGAGCCGAGGAGCATGTACGCCGGTTGGTCGACAGTGCCCATATCCTCGACATTCCGCTGGCGTTCGATACCGAGACACTGCTCGACGCCCAGCGTCAGTGCCTGGTCCGCAATGAACTGCGCGATGCCTACCTGAAGCCCACGGTGTTCCTGGGGGCCGAGGGCCTGGGGCTTCGTGCCAAGGGGCTGACGACGCATGTGATGGTCGCGGCCTGGGACCTCGGCGCCTATATCTCCCCCGAGGCGACTGCCATCGGTCTGCGGGCCATCACCTCGTCCTGGGCGCGGCATCACGTCAATGTCAGCGCCTGTCGCGCCAAGACCAACGGCAACTACGTGAATTCGATCATGGCCCTGAACAGTGCCGTGAAGGCGGGGTTCGACGAGACGCTGATGCTCGATACCGAGGGCTATGTGGCCGAGGCCTCAGCGGCCAATATCTTCCTGCTGCGCGACGGCGTCCTGCATACCCCGCAGACCACCTCTTGTCTGCAGGGCATCACCCGCGACAGCGTGATCCGATTGTCCCGGGAGGTACTGGGGCTGGAGGTGCAGGAGCGGCGTATCACCCGCGACGAAATCTATACCGCCGACGAAGCCTTCGTGACGGGAACCGCCGCCGAGATCCTGCCGTTGCGGGAGCTGGATGGTCGGCATATCGGTGCCCTGGTCGGCTCACCGGCACCGTCGCACCCGATTGATGGCCACTCCCTTACCGCTCGTCTTCAAGCGCTGTATCGACGCGTGACGCGCGGCGAGCTGGGTGATGATCTGAAAGGCTATATGGACTGGTTGACGCCGGTGACGACGTAGACGGCGCCTGGACGGAAAAACGCCACGGTGATGATCACCGTGGCGAGCCATCCTCATCCTCCCTGGGCATCGTCCTGATGCCGGTTTCCCCTGAGGGGCGTCCTGCCCCTTAGCGTCCCTGGCGTAACAGTGGCAGTGTCCCTTGCCTAGTCCCATCCTCGGGCAGAGTCACTATCGCGCACCGAGATGACATCGATGTGTCGTCTCGATGACGATTCGCTGACGGCACCTCACTCGTCGTGGATGCCTTCCTCCAGTGAACGCAAGAGACCGCGCAGCAGCGAGATGTCGCGCCGTGTGGGCTGGGCGCGGTCGAACAGGGCGCGCAGCTGTTCCTCGGTGCGAGCATGGGGCTGATTGATGAAGCCGCTGGCCTGCATGACCCGCGAGAGATGGTCATGAAAGTGGCCGAGTTGCTGGCGTGTGGGGAGCGGGACCGAGGCGTGGCGGGGCGCCTGGTAATCGCTGTCGGGGCGACGGCGCCAGGCTCCGAAGGTCTCGTAGGCCAGCACCTGAACGGCCTGGGACAGGTTGAGCACGCCATACTCCGGGTTGGCAGGAATGCTGACCTGGTGGCTGCAGTCGCGGATCTCGTCGTTGGTCAGGCCGAACCGTTCGCGCCCGAAGACGAGTGCCACCGGGGCATGCCTGGCGTTGTCGACCAGACTGGCGGCCATCTCCGAGGGCTCGTCGTAGTGGGGCAGGGGGTAGCTGCGCAGCCGTGCGCTGGCGCCCACCACCTGCACGCAGTCGGCCACCGCCTCGGTCAGCGAGCCGACGACGCGAGCATCGTCGACGACATCCTCGGCCCCGGCGGCGAGCCGGGAGGCTTCGGGGTCGGGAAAACAGCGGGGATTGACCAGTACCAGGTCGGTGAGGCCCATGGTCTTCATGGCCCGCGCCGAGGCGCCGATATTACCGGGATGATAGGTCTGGACGAGAATGATGCGGATGTTCGATAGCATGGGTCGGTTCTATGCGAGATGAGGGCGTCGTATACCAGGCAGGAGGTAGTGCGAATTGCCGATAGCTTGAAGAGCAGCGCTACGCGCCTGGAAGCTAGTGTCCTGTATCAGAGGTTGACTGTAGAATTCTGGCGGCCCCTTGAGCCGCCATGCCGCGTTGCCACTCCTCGCCATAGCGCTGCTATGCCTCGTCGCGGCGCCTTGCCTGGCGACCCAATGTGCTCGCCACCTCTTCAACGAACCTCCGAAACAGGACACTAGAAGCTTGAAGAAAGGCTATTGGCACCGGTGCTGGCGTTCGTAAGCTATTTTCCAGCTTCCAGCTTCCAGCTTAAGGCTTACAGCTAAAAAGACCCCCACCGGTTTCCCGGCGGGGGTCTGTCTCGGGCTGGGCCCGGGAAGGAGGGTCGGCTTACATCATGCCGCCCATGCCTCCCATACCGCCCATGCCACCCATGTCGCCGCCACCGGCAGAGTCCTGCTCGTCCGGGTCGTCGGCGATCATGCACTCGGTGGTGATCATCAGGCCGGCGATGGAGCCAGCGGACTGCACGGCGCTGCGAGTGACCTTGGCCGGGTCCAGCACGCCCATTTCGAACAGGTCGCCGAACTCGCCGGTCTGGGCGTTGTAGCCGAAGTTGCCTTCACCGTCCTTGACGCGGTTCAGGATCACGGAGGCTTCCTGGCCGGCGTTGGCGACGATCTGACGCAGCGGGGATTCCATGGCGCGCACGGCGATGGCGATGCCGTGGGTCTGGTCCTCGTTCTCGCCCTTGAGGCCGGCGATCTTGGTCAGCACACGGATCAGGGCGGTACCACCGCCGGGCACCACGCCTTCCTCGACGGCGGCGCGAGTGGAGTGAAGGGCGTCCTCGACGCGAGCCTTCTTCTCCTTCATCTCCACTTCGGTAGCGGCACCGACGCGGATCACGGCGACACCGCCGGCCAGCTTGGCGACGCGCTCCTGAAGCTTCTCGCGATCGTAGTCGGAGGACGTCTCTTCGATCTGGGCGCGGATCTGGCTGACGCGAGCCTCGATATCACCGTCCTTGCCGGCGCCATCGATGATGGTGGTGTTCTCCTTGGACATGGTCACGCGCTTGGCGGTGCCCAGGTGGTCCAGGGTGGTCTGCTCGAGATCCAGGCCCACTTCCTCGGAGATCACGGTGCCGCCGGTGAGGATGGCGATGTCCTGCAGCATGGCCTTGCGACGATCGCCGAAGCCGGGCGCCTTGGCGGCGGCGACCTTGACGATGCCACGCATGTTGTTCACCACCAGGGTTGCCAGGGCTTCGCCCTCGATGTCCTCGGCGATGATGACCAGCGGCTTGCCCGCCTTGGCGACGGCTTCCAGGGTCGGCAGCAGTTCGCGGATGTTGGAGACCTTCTTGTCCACCAGCAGGATGAACGGGTCTTCCAGTTCCACGGCCATGGTGTCCTGGTTGGTCACGAAGTACGGCGAGAGGTAGCCGCGGTCGAACTGCATGCCTTCCACGACATCCAGCTCGTCATCGAATCCACGGCCTTCATCGACGGTGATGACACCTTCCTTGCCGACCTTCTCCATGGCGTCGGCGATGATCTGGCCGATGCGCTTGTCGCCGTTGGCGGAGATGGTGCCGACCTGGGCGATGGCACTGGAGTCGGTGCACGGCACGGACAGCTCGCCGATTTCCTTGACGGCGGCGTCGACGGCCTGGTCGATACCACGCTTCAGGTCCATCGGGTTCATGCCGGCGATGACGCCCTTCAGGCCTTCGGTGACGATGGACTGGGCCAGCACGGTGGCGGTGGTGGTGCCGTCGCCTGCGACATCAGAGGTCTTGGAAGCGACTTCCTTGACCATCTGGGCGCCCATGTTCTCGAACCGGTCCTTGAGTTCGATTTCCTTGGCGACAGACACGCCGTCCTTGGTCACGGTCGGTGCGCCGAAGGACTTTTCCAGCACTACGTTGCGGCCTTTCGGACCCAGGGTAGCCTTGACGGCATTGGCCAGGGTATCGACGCCCTTCGCCATGCGAGTGCGTGCATCACTGGAGAACTTGACTTGTTTCGCTGCCATTTTCGTATGCTTCCTGTGAGTTCGTGAACGTCAGAATTCGAGCGTGTACGGCGTCGCGGCTCAGCCTTCGACGACGGCCAGGATGTCGGATTCGCTCATGATCAGGACTTCTTCGCCGTCGACTTTCTGCTTCTCGACGCCGAAGCCTTCCTTGAAGATCACGGTATCGCCGACCTTGACGTCGAGCGGACGGACATCGCCGCTTTCCAGAATCCGGCCGTTACCGACGGCGAGCACTTCGCCCCGAGTCGGCTTTTCCTGGGCACTGCCCGGGAGCACGATGCCGCCTGCGGTCTTTTGCTCTTCTTCAACGCGACGGATGACGACGCGATCGTGCAAGGGACGGATGTTCATTGCTCACGTTCTCCTGATGGTTGCTGTGCCGGGCGTCGCTGCCACGGCGGTTGACATCATCTACCCGCGGTTCGACCCGCGGGATGAAGGCGGCCTGCGCCTTCCGTGTGAATGATCCCGGCGAACCGGGATCGAAACTCGTTGCTGTCGGATAGGTGGGGCTTGCTGAACGGCTTTCAAGTCCCCGCCGGCAAAAAAATTTATCAACGCTGATGATGCTCGTCGCGTTCGATGAACTCGCCTTCCAGTGGCGCGTCGGAAGTGTCCCGGGAATTCGTGTCCTGCGTCTCGCGCTGATGGGCGCTGGCCTGTTGCCAGTCGGCGTCGGCGCCGTCGCGGGGTCGGTAAGTGGCGCCCTGGACATGGACGCCGCTCATGCGCAGGCCGAGCCTGCCGAGCAGCTTGCCCATCAGCCGTCGAGCGTCGGGGATCAGGCACATGAAGCCCAGGGTGTCGGACAGGAAGCCGGGGGCCATCAGCAGGGCACCACCGAAGATCAGCGCGGCACCGGTGAGCAGTTCCCCGGACGGGACTTCGCCCCGTGCCATGCGCTCCTGGGCCCGGGCAAAGGTGGCCACGCCCTCGCGGCGAATCAGGTGCAGGCCGATGAAACCGGTGCCCAGTACCAGGGCCAGGGTGGTCAGCAGACCGATCTGGCTGCCGACCGAGAACAGCAGGATGAAGTCGAGTAACGCGAAAACGGTGAAGATGACAAGAAAAGGCATGATGACTCCAGAATGGCGATTGACCACGACATGGGGGCGAGAGGCGAAAAATCAAGATACCGGTCAATGCCAAGGGAGGATGTTGTCGCTCGAAGGGCAACGTAGACTCTGACATCGATATTGACTCATCCAACTGGAGGGCACGCATGCAACTCGACAACAGGATCATCGCCATCACCGGCGGTGCCCAGGGACTGGGTCTGGCAATGGCCGAACGGTTGGGACGCCGAGGCGCGACCCTGGCATTGCTCGACGTGGACGGAGAGCAACTCGATGAAGCCCTTGGCAGCCTGGAGCACGCCGGTATCAAGGCACAAGGGTTCGTGACCGATGTGACCGAGGAACACTCGGTGCGCGAGGCCTTTTCCGCCATCGAGTCCTCACTCGGCCACGTCGATGGCCTGGTCAACAATGCCGGCATCGTGCGAGATGGCATGCTGGTCAAGGCACGAGATGGTCGGGTGGAGACCACCATGTCGCTGTCGCAATGGCAGAGCGTCATCGATGTGAACCTGACCGGAGTCTTTCTGTGCGGACGTGAAGCGGCGGCCCGCATGATCGAGGCGGGGCGGGAAGGTGTGATCGTCAATATCTCCAGCATCTCTCGGGCGGGCAACCGGGGACAGAGCAACTATTCAGCGGCCAAGGCCGGCGTGGCCGCATTGACGGTGACCTGGGCCGGTGAGCTGGCGCGCCATGGCATTCGAGTTGGCGGTGTCGCACCGGGTTTCATCGAGACGGAGATGACCGCGTCGATCCGCGAGGACATGCTGGAACGCATCACGTCGGGGATCCCCTTGAAGCGCCTGGGACAGCCGGAAGACATCGCCGAAAGCGTGGCCTTCATCTTCGAGAATGACTACTTCAGCGGGAGAATAGTGGAGTGTGATGGAGGACTGCGTCTGTAGAGAGGACGTGTCGACGCCACCGGCCCGGCCGGTGACGTCGCATGCAAGGGAAACACTGCTTAAATGCCTGCGCATGCAAATCGCGTCGTTGCGCGGTGCTCGAAAGCTCGCCTAACCCCTCGTTATGTCTCGCTTTCTGTGCTCCGTGCGCCTTGCGCTTCACTATGCTCGGCGATTTATTCAGTATTTCCCAAGAGCCGAAAGCTGGGGTCAATAAGTGACATCATCCTCGAGGGCGTCGACGGTCGCCGTGCCGATGCCCTTGACCCGGGCCAGATCGTCGGCATTCTCGAAGGGGCCATTGGCGTCGCGTTCCGCGACGATGGCGTTGGCCTTGACGTCGCCGATGCCGGGCAGTTCGGTGAGCAGGGCGACATCCGCGGTATTGATGTCGATGGGGGCGATCTGGCTGGCATTGTCGGATGATGCCGTGGATTCGGCTGCGGATGGGTCGGTGGCGTCCTCGGCCAGGGCGAGGGGGGTGATGCCCAGCAGTAGTGCCAGGCCCAGGCTGATGGTCAATCCCTTGATATCGGTATGCATGCCGGCCTCCTTGTTGGGTTGTTGGCATGTGGAAGGCGATATGCCCATGCTTCAAGCTAGCGCCGCCTGGCTGGCGCTTGAGTAGGTGAAAACCGAGATGATGGCGTGGAGATCGAGGACGCGAGATGCGCGAGATCGGCCAAGTGCGGTGAGGTGAATGGCTGATATACTGCCCGGGTTCATCCCGCTGCCCTGGAGTTCACACGTGTCGACCGATTCTCCTCTGATCATTGCGCTCGATTACACCTCGCTGGATGCCGCCCTGTGCATGGCCGATCGGCTCGATCCGGCGCGTTGCCGGCTCAAGGTCGGCAAGGAACTGTTCACCCGCAGTGGTCCCGATGTGCTGGAAGCGTTGCATGGGCGTGGTTTCGAAGTATTTCTCGACCTCAAGTTTCACGACATTCCCAACACGGTGGCGGGTGCCGTGCAGGCGGCAGCCGAGCAGGGCGTGTGGATGGTCAATGTGCATGCTGCCGGCGGTCGTCGAATGATGGAGGCCGCGCGTGAGCGCCTCGAGCGGCATGCCCTGTCGACGCATCTGATTGCGGTGACCGTGCTGACCAGCATGGAAGACCAGGACCTGGCCGAAGTGGGCGTCACTGCCTCGACCGAACAGCAGGTGACACGGCTGGCGACTCTGGCGAGGGATTGTGGGCTGGATGGCGTGGTCTGCTCGTCCCTGGAGGCCGAGAGGTTGCGCGAGTCATGCGGGCCTGACTTTCTCAAGGTGACGCCGGGCATCCGGCCGGCCTCGGCCGCTGCCGACGATCAGCGTCGTATCATGACGCCGACATCTGCCATGTCGGCCGGGAGCACGCATCTCGTCGTGGGGCGGCCGGTCACGCAGGCGACCGATCCGATGGCCGCCCTGGTGGCCATCGAGCGTGAGCTCGCTCTCGGCTGATGAGCTCTATTCGCCCTCGATGCCGGTAATCGGCTTGGTGGTGCCCCAGCTGCGACACCGTGGGCATTGCCAGTGGAGCTGCTCGCCGCTGAAGCCGCAGCGGCGGCAGCGATGGCGGGGCAAGGCCTTGAGCAGGGTGTCGGTATGGTGCTGCAGGAGGTCGATGCGCTCATCCTGGGCGGCGGTGTCCTGGCGATAGAGCCGCATCAGATAGTCGACGGCGCCCAGGCTGGGTTCGCGGTTGAGTTGTCGAGCCACCAGGTCCAGAGCGGCGTCGGCGTCGCCATGATGGCGGCGCAGGCTTTCGGCCAGCAGAATGATGACGCTGGTGTAGGGGGCCTTGTCCAGCAGCGACTCGAGATGCTGGATGAGGCCGGTTTCGTCGTCCAGCAGTCGATAGGCGCGGCTCAAGGGCTCCAGCATGGTGGGGACGAAGGCCTTGTCCTGCTCCGGTAGGCGATTCAGCAGGCGAATGGCCTGTCGATACTGGCCGGTATCCAGGGCCATCTCGGCCAGCAGCAGGTTGGCGCGCACGCAGCGCCCATCGGTGGACAGGGCTTGCTTGAGGTGTCGTCGGGCCAGCACGGGGCTTGCCGAATGGCGCTCCGTATCGGCCAGTTCGCATAACCAATGGGCGGCAGCGCGGCGAATATCCTCATGCTGCCGGACCAGGGAGGGCAGGGCGACGTCCAGAGCGGCCTGCCACTCCCCTTCGCGTTCAAGAAGGTCGACCAGCAGGCGTTTGGCCGACTGGCGCAGCTCGTCGCTCTGGGCATCCTTGATCAGGCCTTGCAGCAGGCGCTCGGCTCGATCCAGCAGACCCAGGTGGAGGAAGTCGCGGGAAAGTTCCAGTTGGACGCGATCCCCCTGGTCGCCGGACAGCGTCGGGCGAGCGAGCAGGTTCTGGTGAACCTTCACGGCGCGGTCGGCTTCGCCTCGGCTGCGGAACAGGTTGCCCAGCGCGATATGGGTCTCGATGGTGTCGCTGTTGACCTCGAGGGCACCGATGAAGGTCTCGATGGCTCGATCCTGCTGATCATTGAGCAGGTAGTTGAGCCCCACGAAGTAATCCCGGGCCAGGGTAGGCGACGCTCCTGTCGCACTGGTGCCTCGGCGTTCACGGCGGCCCAGCCACCATCCGATGGCGACCGCTGCCAACAACAGGGCTAGCAGCAGAACGTCGGGCATGTCAGGGGAGTTCCTTCATCTCCTGGATACGTAGCCGGTCGAGTTCCTTGCGTTGTTGCTGATTATGGCGTTGTGCGCGGGTCAGCAGGGCACGCAGGCGCAGGTAGACGCCGCTCATGGCCAGCATGCCAAGCAGTACGCCGATGGCCAGCGAAGCCAGCAACCAGACGGACAACGAGGCCGCGGGCAGTTCGACCCAGACCAGGTTGAGGGGCAGGGCCTGCTGGTTGTTGACGGCAAACAAGATGCCGACCAGCAACACCGCCAGCAGGATAATGGCCATGATCAGGCCTTTGAGCCAACGCATGTGCTTGTTCCCGTATCAAATGGTTGAGAGTGGTCAGCCGGGCAATGGTCGATGTTCAGTAGCCGAGGGCCCGGCTGGCATCGACCTGCTCGCGCAGCTCCTTGCCGGGCTTGAAGTGTGGCACGAACTTGCCGTTCAGCGCGACCGGGTCGCCGGTCTTGGGGTTGCGACCGATGCGAGGCTCACGGTAATGGAGCGAGAAGCTGCCGAAGCCGCGAATCTCCACTCGACCGCCATCGGCCAGGGTGCCGGTGATATCATCGAGTATCATGCGAACGGCGGTTTCCACATCCTTGACCGACAGCTCCGGCTGTCGCATGGCGATCTGTTCGATCAATTCGGACTTGGTCATCGGCTCTCTCCGTGATGCCCGGCTGGGTCGACCTGTGCCGAGTGAATTGTTTGCTCCAGCATACTGTGCAATTCTCGATAAAACAACGCACTACAACCTTAGCTACAAGCGGGGGCCTTGGCCAGTCGAGCAGCCGAGCTGCCAGGATCGTCCATCCTGACGATTTGTCGTCGATTTTTGCCTTTCGCGAATCCACGGTCGGGCGGGCTGACGTTCCTGTACTGCTTGCGTCGGCCAGCCTCGGGTATACTGTCGAGACACTCACTCGATGCAACGAGGCCGACCTTGAACGATGATGCGTCCGCCGCAAGCGCTCAGCGCAAACGTCTCTACTGGCACTCCCGGCGCGGCATGTGGGAACTCGACCTGCTGCTGGTGCCTTTTCTCGAACAACGCTATGACGACCTCGATGAACGGGATCAAGCGGCTTTCCGCACCTTGATCGGCGAGGAGGATCAGGATCTGTTCTTCTGGCTGATGCGTCGCGACTGGCCCGAGGAACCCGAGCGTCGGCGTATCGTGAAGATGATCGTCGAGCATGCCGAGACCACCGATAATACTGCCCATCGCGGTCTCTAAACTGTCGATGGGGCTCCACGCCGGCCTGGGGAGCGGCGTGATCGGGGTGCTGGGGTGGTGGACGCCGACCTGGCTGGCCGCCTCGGGCGCCCTGGTCGTCATTGGCGTGCTGGCACGTGCCGCGCGCTGTGCGCCACGCGGTGAGCTGCGCCTGACACTGCGGGATAGTGCGCCGCCGACCTGGAGCTGGCGCGATGGCCGTCATGATGACTGGCGTGACATCGACCTGCGTTGTGATTACCTCGGCCCATGGCTGATTGGACTGCGTGGTGATCGTAGGCGCTTCTGGCTGTGGCCGGACAGCGCCGATCCGGCCAGGCTGCGCGAGTTGCGTCGTGCCCTGTTGTCGCTTGGCTGAGCCCGCTTCCCCCGCTATATGCTTGCCCGACAGTCCTCAGCTTGCTTCCAGGGCACCCAGGTAAATGCGTGATGGCATCGGGTCGGCGTCGGCGTGCAGCGGGCAATCGGGGTTGTGGTGCAAGCCGCGTGATTCGCGGCGAGACTGTGCACTGGCCACGGTCAGTCTCGCCAGGCGAAGTGCATGCCAGAGGTTGGCGGTGTCGGCGTCCGGGATCGACCGGGCCAGGCGTGAGGCGTAGCGTTCACTGAGTTCGGCCAGCAGGTGGGCGGCTTCCTCCAGGCCGGCGTCGCTGCGCACGATAGCGACCCTGGTGCTCATCACGCTGCGAATGGCATCACGCAGTTCGGCGATCATCTCGCGGGAGGGGTGCTCTGTCCCTCGTGGGCGCTCGACCAGGGGCGCGGTGCTGTCGGTTGATCTCTCGGCAAGACGGCGTGCGCAGCCGCGGGCGAAGGCCAGGCACTCCAGCAAGGAATTGCTGGCCATGCGGTTGGCGCCATGCAGGCCCGTGCAGGCGACCTCGCCGATGGCGTAGAGGCGGGGCACCGTGGTGGCGCCCGCGAGGTCGGTACCGACGCCGCCGCAGCTGTAGTGAGCGGCCGGTACGACCGGGATTGGCGTGTGGGCGAGATCGAAACCTCGAGCGGCACAGTGGGCGTGGATGGTCGGGAAGTGGTGTCGAATCGCCTCGTCGCCAAGGTGGCGAACATCCAGCCAGACATGGTTCAGGCCGCTGCGTTGCATTTCGGTATCGATGGCCCGGGCCACGATGTCTCGTGGGGCGAGTTCGGCCCGAGGGTCGATGTTCGGCATGAAGCGTTCGCCACCGGCGCCGAGCAGGTAGCCGCCTTCGCCACGGACTGCCTCGCTGATCAGGAAGGGAACTCCCTGCGGATCGTAGAGGCAGGTGGGGTGGAACTGCTGAAATTCGAGGTTCATCAACACCGCGCCGAGTTCGGCGGCCATCATCATGCCTTCGCCACTGGCGGGGTGGGGGCTCGTGGTATGCCGATACAGGCCACTGGCGCCGCCGGTGGCCAGCACGGTGTCCCGGGCCCTCAGGGAATGAAGCCGGTCGGCGGTGTCGAGACAACGAGCGCCCCGGCAATGGCCGTCGGTATCGGCGATCAGTTCGATGGCGCTCAGGTCGTGGCGCACCGTGATGCCGGAGTGCGCGCCGACATGGCGCTCCAGCGTCTCGATCACCGCTCGGCCGGTGGCGTCGTCGGCGTGAATGATGCGGCGTGCGCCGTGGCCGCCTTCCCGGGTGAGATGGTAAGGATAGCCGGCATTCGGGTCGGGATCGGGAGTGAAGGGCACACCGAGGGACAGCAGCCATTCGATGGCGGCGGGGCCCTGGTCCACGGTGAAGCGCACGGCGGCCTCGTCGCAAAGCCCGTCCCCGGCCACCAGGGTGTCGGCGACGTGGGCGTCGACATCGTCGCTGGGCGACAGGACGGCGGCGATGCCGCCCTGGGCCCAGCGGCTGGCGCCCCGGGCGTCCGGGCTGGGTTGCAAGAGGGTCACGGTGCGTCGATCGGCGATCTCCAGCGCCAGGGCCAGGCCAGCGGCACCGCCGCCGATGATCAGCACGTCATGATGGCTCTCGGTCATCCGACTCTCCTTGATGGGGCGTGCGAGCCCTGTCCCGATGCAGGGCCTGCAGGCCATGGCGTCGGGCGCGCTTGCGTAGACGGCGGCTGGGGAGGCGTTCCAGGCCACCGAGTCGTTCGATCAGTTCGCCGCTCAGGCGAGCCAGCTCGCGATTGAGCCACAAGTAGCCGCTGGGACTGAACAGCTTGCGTCCATCCTCTGCATGGGCATCGCCGGCCAGTTCGGCGTGGCGTTGCAGCTCGAAAGGAGGAATGTCGACATCGACCGGGTGACCGGTGCGGACCTGGAAGGCCAGGGTGCCGAGGTTGCGCGCCAGGGTGTGCTGCTGATCGCGAAGCCCCTGCATGGCATCGATGCGCTCATGGCCGGCTCGGGTATTCCAGTGGGTCTCCAGCAACAGCTCGATGGTGGACAGCATGCGGCGTTGCAGGGAAATCAGGTCATCGAGTTCGCCGCGCCGCAGGCGACGTTCGCGATGGATGGCGTCGACCAGACCGCGTTGCTTGACCAGTAGACCACTGCAGTGCTTGAGCAGCTCTCGTGTATCAAGATCCGGCGCCGAGGTGGCCGAGGTGTGCGCATGAAAGAGTCGAGCCATGCGGTCCAGGTTGTCGGCAAGCATGAAGCGCAGCATGTCGGTGGCTTTGTGGGGGAGCACCAGGATGGTGACGACGATGCCGATCAGGGTGCCCAGCAGGACATCGAAGCTGCGCCACAAGGCGACGGTGAGGTCATGGCTGCCACCCCCGACGACCAGCAGTAGCGTGATGGCGAACATCAGGCCGCCATAACCGTAACGCTTGCCGAAGGTGAGCCAGGTGACGAAGGCGATACCGAGCAGGCTGCCGAGCGGTATCAGCATGGACAGGCTTTCGGGCAGCAGGATCAGCAGCAGCCCCCACAAGGCGCCCAGGATGGTGCCGAGCAGGCGCTGGCGCCCCTTGTCGAGCACGCCGCCGATGTGAGGCAGGTTGCCCATCACCATCGCCGTGCTGACCAGGGCCCAGCCACTGTGGGGGATGGTGAAGAACTGGATGATGCCGAAGGTGATGCAGAGCGCCAGAGTGACGCGCATGACGTGAAGTGTACGGCGGTGGCGGTGCGTGAAGTAGGGGTCGCGCAATCGCGCCAGGATCATGGCGAGGCCACCCCGTCACGTTGTCGGGCGCACGTGCGGACAGGGTCAGGGCGTGCGGCCGTGTGACGATGCTCTGGCCCGACGGAGAACGAAGCGGCGCGTGTCATGCGATTCTCTTGAAGGTCATTGGCGTGCGATGTTGCTTGGGTGAGTTGCGCGACATTCTAACATGGATGCGATCGGGGAATCCGCTCGTCGAGGCGAGTGGCTGCGGTCATGAGTCAGCGCGTTGCAGGCAGTCTCGGTAATAGGAGAGGGAAAATTCCTGTCGGGCGCGATCCTGCATCGTTCGTGTGTGATATCGAGGCTGCTCGAAGGCTGTTTCGATCAGTTGGCGAGTGGTGAGATTCCGACCGAGACGGTCCAGCAGCCTGTCCTGGGAGGTGCCCATTTGACGGTCATGCATCACCTGCTCGGCGAGATTGGACACCTGCTCGCACTGTCCGGCCTGGTTCTTGCTCTGCCCATCGACATGCACACTCGTTCCCAGCGCCAGGCAGAGTGCGCCAGCGATCCATTGCTTCATGTTGTCTCCCTACGTTCCGTATGCGTCGGCGCTGTTCGTCGTTTTTTTCGTCAGCGCCTGGGTCGCCTCTGGTGGGCGACTTGACGCAGCGTAGCGCGCTAGAGCGTTGGGGAAAAGTCGGAGTCCGGGGTGTGAGCCGCCGAAAGCGACCCGAGAGTGGGTCAGGATGAGGCAAATCGGGAGATCGAGGTGCTCGGCATGGCGTACGCTGGTGCCCGGAGTCGGACTCGAACCGACACGGTGTTGCCACCGAGGGATTTTAAGTCCCTTGCGTCTACCAATTTCGCCATCCGGGCGGTATGCGATCGGGTAACTGATGCGGGGGGAGTGGAGGCTGGAGTCGGAATCGAACCGGCGTACACGGAGTTGCAGTCCGCTGCATAACCACTCTGCCATCCAGCCTCTGGGAGTCCTGCCATTCTCGAGAAGAATGAAACTCGACTCAGGGTGTTGCTTGTTCAAGTCTGGAGCGGGAAACGAGATTCGAACTCGCGACCCTCGCCTTGGCAAGGCGATGCTCTACCACTGAGCTATTCCCGCTTGACTCGAGGACGTATTATACGGATAAGTTGGTGACTGTCAAACGCTTTTTCGTGACGACGTTACATTGCGCGGCTCAAGTGCGGCCAGGCGGCGCGCAGGTACTGGATCATCGACCAGAGTGTCAGCAACGCGGCGACATAAAGCGTGACGACGCCCAGGATGGCGATGGAGGTCCCCGGCGCGAAAGCGAGCAATAACAGCAGGGCGACCATCTGGAGCGTGGTCTTGAACTTGCCGATCCAGGACACCGCTACCGTGCCGCGTTTGCCCATCTCGGCCATCCATTCGCGCAATGCCGAAATGACGATTTCGCGACCGATGATCACCAGTGCCGGCAGGGTCAGCCAGATGGCGTCATAGCGTTCGATCAGCAGTGCCAGGGCCACCGCGACCATCAACTTGTCGGCGACCGGGTCGAGAAAGGCGCCGAAAGGCGTCGACTGATCCCAGCGGCGTGCAAGGAAGCCGTCCAGCCAATCGGTCACCGAGGCCAGGGCAAAGAGGGCGGCCGCCACTGGCATGCTCCACGAGAAGGGTAGGTAGAAGAACACTACCAGCAGCGGGATGAAGATGATTCTGGCCAACGTCAGGAGATTGGGTATGTTCATCGGAGCTGCGGTCCTTGCCTTGAAGGGGGATGCCGGAAAATTCCGTCTATTCTATCCGGCTTGTCGGTACTCATCCATGCAGAGCGCGGTGAATCGACTCGGCGAGGGTCGCGCTGATGCCAGGGACTCGTGATAGTTCCTCGCGACTGGCCTGCCTGACGCCCTGCAAGCCGCCGAAGAACCGCAACAGTTCACGACGTCGACGCGGACCGACTCCGGGAATGTCCTGAAGTGTCGAGGTGCGTCGGGCCTTGTCGCGCCGAGTGCGGTGTCCGGTGATGGCGAAACGGTGCGACTCATCGCGGATGTGCTGTAACAGGTGCAGGGCGGGGGATGAGGTGTCGAGATCCAGGGTTCGGTCCGGGGTCTCGATGAACAGGGTCTCGAGCCCTGCCTTGCGGGTCGTGCCCTTGGCCACACCGATGAGGCCCACGCCTTCGACGCCGAGCTCGGCGAAGACTTCCCGGGCCATGTTGAGCTGCCCCTTGCCGCCGTCGACGATCAGCAGGTCGGGAGGCTCTCCCTCTCCGTCCTTGAGCCGTTTGAAGCGTCGCGTCAGGGCCTGTCGCATGGCGGCATAGTCGTCGCCGGCTTCGATATTCTTGATGTTGAAGCGCCGGTAGTCGGACTTGCGCGGACCGTTGGCATCGAAGACCACGCAGGATGCCACCGTGGCCTCGCCGTGGCTGTGGCTGATATCGAAGCACTCGAGACGCGCCGGTACCTGCTCGAGACCCAGGGCGTCTCGCAGGGACGCAAAACGGTGAGCCAGTTGGGTCTGGCTGGCCAGCTGTGTGGAGAGTTGCTGTTCGGCATTGGTGCGCGCGAGTTCCTGCCACTGGGCGCGATGGCCGCGCACCCGCGAGGTGAGACGCACCCGCTTCCCGGCGCGTGTCTCCAGCGCCTGGGCGATCAGGTCGGTGTCGGACAGCGCATGGCTGGAAATGACTTCGGCGGGAATCTCCCGTGCCTGGCCGAGATAGTACTGGCTGATGAAGTCCCCGAGCAGTGTGTCGGGCGTCAGGTCCAGGCCGTTGCTCGGTGCATGATGACGCGCGCCGAGCAGTCGGCCGCCGCGTATCGACAGCACCGAGATGCACAAGGCGCCGGGGCGGCTCGCCAGGGCAAAAATGTCGGCATCGCCGCTGCCGGTGTCGACGAACTGACGTTGCTGAAGTTGTCGGAGCTGCTGGATCTGATCCCTCAGGCGGGCCGCTTCCTCGAAGTCGAGTGCCTGGCTGGCGGTTTCCATGTCCCGGGTGAGCTCCCGGGTCACCGCCTCGCTTCTGCCTTCCAGGCATTGCACGGCGTGTTCCAGGTCGCGGCGGTAATCGGCCTCATCGATATAGCCCACGCAAGGGGCGCTGCAGCGACCGATCTGATACTGCAGGCAGGGGCGGCTGCGGTGGGCGAAAACGCTGTCCTCGCAGTTACGGATGCGAAAGATCTTCTGCATCAGCGACAGGCTTTCGCGCACTGCACCGCTGCTGGGGTAAGGGCCCAGGTAGCGGCCGTCGTCATGACGGGTACGGGCGCGCTTGTATTCCAGTGCCGGAAACGGGTGACGGTCGGTAACGAAGACGAAAGGATAGGACTTGTCGTCGCGCAGCAGGATGTTATACGGCGGACGTTGCTCCTTGATCAGGGTCTGCTCGAGCAGCAGGGCTTCTGTCTCGCTGTTGGTGACCGTGACCTGAATGTCGGCGATGCGCGAGACCAGTGCCTGGGTCTTGGTGTTGAGCGCACCGCGAAAATAGCTGGCCAGGCGTGCCTTGAGGCGTCGGGCCTTGCCGACGTAGAGCGTATCGCCTTGCTCGTCGAGCATGCGATAGACCCCGGGGGACTCGGTGACGGTGTCGAGGAACTGTCGAGAATCGAAACTCATCGGGATGCCGATAACGAGATAGAACGAACGTCATCCTATCAGACCCGTCACCGACGGGGTTATTCCACCTCGCTGAAACCGTCCACCAGCCCGTGGCGAAGGCCCAGGTGGGTCAGCTCCACGTCGGAATGCACGCCGAGTTTCTCGAAGATCCGATAGCGGTATGTATTGACGGTCTTGGGGCTCAGGAACATGCGGTCGGCGATGTCGGCAACTTTCTGGCAGTTGACGATCATCATCGCCACCTGGAGTTCGCGCTGGGAAAGCTGATCGAAGGGGTTGTCGTTGGAGTCGATGCGAAACAACACCAGGCGTTGGGCGATATCCGGGCTGATATAGCGCTTCCCGCCGAAGACGCTGCGGATCGCCTGGACCATCTCGTCATGCTGCGATCCCTTGCTGATGAAGCCGTGAGCACCGGCCTCCAGCAGGCGCTGGGCAAAGGCCTCCTCGATGAAGGCGGTCAATACCAGGATGCGTATGTCACTGGTGAGGCGAGTGATCTTGCGGGTGGCTTCCAGGCCGCCTATGCCGGGCATGCGGATGTCCATCAGGATGACATCCGGCTTGAGCTGACGGGCCTGGGAGATGGCTTGTTCGCCATCGGCAGCTTCACCGATCACGCTGATGTCCGGTTCGTCATTCAGCAGATGGGCGATGCTGGTCCTCACCAGGTGGTGGTCATCGGCGACGAGAACCCTGATCAAGAAGGAACTCCTACTACGAAGTGAACGGAATACGGTAATAGGATCCGCGTCGAGGCGGACGCGAATCTGGCTGGCTGGCCTCCGTTGAATCGCGCATACCTTGACATAACATGCAGTTAAGTGGAATTGGCAATGCCGTTTCGGCGTCGTTTTTTATCATTTTTCTGCTCCTCTGGTTGACGAGTCGCATTTTGATGAATAACATACGCCTCGTTCTCGCAAAGGCGAGCACATGTGGGGCCTTAGCTCAGCTGGGAGAGCGCAACACTGGCAGTGTTGAGGTCAGCGGTTCGATCCCGCTAGGCTCCACCAAGAGTTTTGAAGAATCAGCCGCCTGACGCAATGCGTCAGGCGGCTTTTTCGTGGCCGAGCGTATGAACAATGATGACGTCCCGGCAACACGGCCATGAGGCCGGCGTTGCCGGAACCGGCAAGTGCCGGGCTCTGCGAGCATCTCGGCCTCCCTCGTGCTCACTGTCGCTAGCGGTTCCCGAGGCGGCGTTTCAATCGCCGGGCGGGATCGCCTGGCCGCCCAGCGTGCTTTCTCCCGGCTCGATGCCCAGCGCCGAGGCCGTGCCGGCCAGGACAGCCTGGGCGGCGTGGAAGGCCTCCGAGGGGCGCCGGGCGCGAATACTTTCCATGACCTGACGGTGCCGTTCGAGACTGTCCTCGGGATCCGTGGCACTGATATTCGACGTCTCGATCAATAAATGAATCGATGGCCGCAGTATGTGGGATAGCTGGGCCCAGACGATGTTGTGGGTCGCCTTGAAGATGGCGACGTGAAAGGCGACGTCGTGTTCGGTGTGCAGGCGTCGCTGCTCGGCGCCGGTGTCGTCACGCAGGTGCTGGCCCATGCCCTCGAAGGCCTCTTCGATGGCGACGAGGTCCCGGGCGGTGGCACGCCGGGCCGCCGTCATGGCCACATAGGGCTCGACATCGAGACGGAAGGCCAGGATCTCGCGCTGGATCCGCGGATTGGGCGCGGCATACCGCGTCATCCAGTCGGTGACCAGGGGGTCGAGGATATTCCAGCCCTCGTAGTCGCGAACCTTGGATCCGTGGCCCGAAATGCGTTCGATGATGCCGACATCGACCAGCATGCGCAGGTCGCTGCGCACCGCCGAACGATTGAGCTCGAATCGCTGAGCCAGGTCGACTTCCTTGGGCACGAAATCGCCGGGGCGATAACGGCCGGCAAAAATGGCTTCGGCGAGGTGCTCGGCGATGGAGGGGCGTGAACGCGAGGGGCGGGAAGTTGCTGGCACTGACGAGCTCCGCGAAAATGGCGATGATCCTAGCTTATGTTTAACATAGCTGCAATCCGGACGGGCAGAGGCCATCCTGTCGAGGGATGTACCGAAAGCCTCGTCGGCGGCGTTACGCTCGGCGGTCGGCCAAACGTTGTTGATCGGTCAGCCAGCGGCGAATGCCGTAGGTCCAGGGCGGCAGGCGGTCGCTGCGTTCCACGCGGTTGACCAGGGCTCCCAGACGTGGCGTCGCAATGGTCACGGTGTCGCCCAGATGGTGGGTGAAACCCTGTCCCGGCCCGTCCCGATCCTGTATCGGCGAGAACATGGTACCGAGAAACAGCATGAAACCATCCGGATACTGGTGATGGGCACCGATGGTCTGATTGACCAGTTCCTCCGGCGAGCGGCTGATCTCGCGCATGTCGCTCGAGTCTTCGAGCCGAAACCCGTCGTCTTCCCCCTCGATGCGCAGGTCGACCATGGCAGTGCGCACATCGTCCATGGAGAAATGTTCGTCGAACAGGCGAATGAAGGGGCCGATGGCGCAGGATGCGTTATTGTCCTTGGCCTTGCCCAACAGCAGAGCGCTGCGGCCCTCGATGTCGCGCAGGTTGACGTCGTTGCCCAGGGTGGCACCGACGGGGCGGCCCGCCGCGTTCACCGCCAGCACGATCTCGGGCTCGGGATTGTTCCAGCGCGAGGCCGGGTGCAGACCGACCCCGTCGCCGAATCCCACCGAGGAAAGCGGCTGTGCCTTGGTGAAGACTTCGGCGTCGGGTCCGATGCCGACCTCCATGTACTGGGACCAGGCGCCGCGGGCCTTGAGTTCGTCGCGCAGAGCCATGGCGTCGTCGGAGCCCGGGGTGATCCGCGACAGGTCGCCGCCGATCAGTCGCTGGAGTTCGTCGCGTAGCTCGGCGGCCCGCTTCGGGTCGCCACCGGCCTGCTCCTCGATGACGCGCTCCAGCAGACTGACGGCGAAGGTGACGCCGCACGCCTTGATAGCCTGGACGTCACAGGGGGCCAGCAGGTGGGGGACGTCCTGGGGAGTCCGTGTGGAGTTGTCGAGCAGGGTCGTGACATCGCACAGCACGGGGCCCGTGGCGGAGGCGACCCGCTGCGCCGCGTCGTCGCGATCGAGCAGGTCAGCCATGATTCCGACCGTGTCGGAGATATCGATGACCTGGCCGTCGCGAACGACCACCAGTGCGGGACCGTCCGGCGAGTCACGCCAGACCCGGCCGACCAGCAGGGCCTGATGATGATCGTCGGGGAGTCGATTGTCGTGGGGCATGGGCATCCTCATCCTGTCGTGAACGGCGCGAAAAGGCCGGCGACACCGATATTGGCGCCGCCGGCTCGATCATCGCGCTGCAACCTTGCTGTGTGGTCAGGTTTCGCGCTGACCGTCGACCAGTCGGCTGACGCCGTTCGGGTTACCGTCGCGCAGGGCCTCGGGCAACAGCGCCTGGGGCAGGTTCTGGTAGCACACCGGGCGCAGGAAGCGATGGATCGCCGCGCTGCCCACCGAGGTGGTGCGAGCGTCGGTGGTCGCCGGGTAGGGGCCGCCATGCACCATGGCATGGCACACCTCGACGCCGGTGGGCCAGCCATTGACCATCACGCGGCCGGCGCGACGCTCCAGGGTCGGCAGCAGGTCGCGGGCGAACTCGACGTCGGCATCGTCCATCTGCAGGGTCGCGGTAAGCTGGCCCTCGAGATGCTCGGCGACTCGCTTGACTTCGGCCTGATCGGCGCACGCCACGACCAGGGAGGTGGCGCCGAACACTTCTTGCTGCAGCGTCTCGTCGGCGAGGAAGTCCTCGGCCCTGGCCACGAACAGGCCGGTCTGGCACTGGTTGGGGGATTCGCTGGATTGCCCCTTCGCCACTGCACGTGCCTTGCCGCTGGAAGCCAGGGCCGCCATGCCCCGGGCAT
Organism: Halomonas elongata; assembly: GCF_029081005.1. Taxonomy (GTDB): domain Bacteria; phylum Pseudomonadota; class Gammaproteobacteria; order Pseudomonadales; family Halomonadaceae; genus Halomonas; species Halomonas elongata_B. Next base: position 79,208 of record NZ_JAJQTQ010000017.1, read on the forward strand.
AGGCGTCCTGGATGCCCGGTGTCAGCATGGTCTGGGTGCCGCTGGCCTCGACGGCCTCGGCGGCGGTGGCCAGGAAACGATCGAGCGATTCGCCCTGGATGCCGATCACCAGTCCCGGGTTGGTGCAGAACTGGCCGGCGCCCATGTTGAGCGAGCCGACGAAGCCTTCAGCGAGTTCCTTGCCACGGGCCTCGAGGGCCTCGGGCAGCAGGAAGACCGGGTTGATGCTGCTCATCTCGGCGTAGACCGGGATCGGTTCCGGGCGATTCTGCGCGAGGCGTGCCAGAGCGGTACCGCCGCCGCGCGAGCCGGTGAAGCCCACGGCCTTGATGTTCGGGTCCGTGACCAGGGCCTGGCCGATCTCGTTACCGGCGCCCTGAAGCAGGGAGAAGACGCCCTCGGGCAGCTGGCACTCGGCCACCGCCGACTGAATGGCGCGCCCCACCAGCTCCGACGTGCCGGGGTGGGCGGGGTGCCCCTTGACCACTACCGGGCAGCCGGCGGCCAGAGCCGAGGCGGTATCGCCGCCGGCGACCGAGAAGGCCAACGGGAAGTTGCTGGCACCGAACACCGCGACCGGGCCCAGGGCCACGTGACGCTGGCGGAGGTCGACGCGCGGCATGGGCTGGCGGTCGGGCAGTGCGGGATCGATGCGCACATCGAGCCACTCACCGGCACGCACGACCTTGGCGAACAGACGCAACTGGCCGCATGTCCGGCCCCTTTCTCCCTCGAGGCGGGCCCGGGGCAGGCCGGATTCGGCCATGGCGCGCTCGATCAGTTCGTCGCCGATGCCCTCGATCTTGTCGGCGATGGTCTCGAGAAAGCGGGCTCGGGCCTCGAGGCCCGTTTCACGGTAGCGGTCGAATGCCGCCCGGGCCAGTTCACTGGCGCGCTCGACCTCGGCCTTGCCGCCAGTGGGAAAGGCCGGCTGGAGGGTCTCGCCGGTGGCGGGGGCGATGGCGTGAAAGGCGTCGCCCGTGGCCTGAACGGCTTCACGTCCGATGAGTTGCGTGCCTTCTAGGGTCATGGTCACTCCTTTCGTGGTAACGGTTGGGCGCGCATTCCGGGCGCCCGCAGCGGTCTGGATCTCTGGTTGCGCCTACAGCGGTGATACGTCCGCGCGATCGTCGGCCGTCTCCCGGGTCAGCGGATTGCGCAGGGCGCGGCCGAATGCCGGGATCTCGATCTCGAAGCGGTCGCCCTCGCGCGGCTGGATGCCGTCGGCGAAGCTGAGGGTCGCGGTGCCGAAGAAGTGCACATGCATATCGCCGGGACGGCGGAAGCCCGAGTACTTGAAATGGTGATGCTCCAGGTTGGCCAGGCTGTGGGCCATGTTGTCCTCGCCGGTGAGGAAAGGCTTCTGCCAGAGGGTCTCGCCATCGCGGGTGATGCGGCTGACTCCCTCGAGGTGGCCGGGCAGCGAACCGATGAGCAGTTCCGGCCCGAAACTGCAGACGCGCAACTTGGAATGGGCCAGCCACAGATAATTGAAGCGCTCGGTGACATGGTCGGAAAACTCGTTGCCCACGGCGAAGCCGAGTCGCCGAGGACGCCCCGTGTCGTCGATGAGGTACAGGCCGGCCAGTTCCGGCTCCTCGCCGCCGTCCTGCGCGAAGGCAGGGGACGGGAGAGGCGCTTCGGGCGGCACCACGCAGTCGCCGTCGCCCTTGTAGAACCACTCGGGCTGGGCGCCCGTTTCGCCGGCGGCGGGTTTGCCGTTCTCCACGCCGAGCTTGAACATGCGCATGGAATCGGTGAGGTCTTCCTCGCTGGCCTGGGTCTTGGCATGCATCGCCGAGCGAGCATCGGCGCTGCCCAGATGGGTCAGCCCGGTACCGGTCACCAGGCAATGCGCCGGATCCGGATGCGTGAGCGGCGGCATCAGGCGTCCCGCGTCGACGAGTTCGGCATAGTCCAGGCGGGTATCGGTCAACCGCGCCTCGACGACGTCGGCAAGTGGCCGGCCCGATGCCATGGCATCGCGGGCGAGATGATAGGTGTCGGCGTCGGCGAGCCGTACCGTCGTTTCGTTCTCCACCAGGGCGGCGTACAGGCGGTCTTCGTGCAGGCATTGGATCAGGCGCATGGGGTCGTCCTCCTCGGCGTGTCGCCGCTGCTGCATGCGGGACAGGATGGCATGTTCAATAAACAATTCCAAATGTTGTACATAGTCATGGCGTCATCCGCTCCTCGTCGTCTGCCGGAGCTTCTTCCAGCGATGGCTGACCGAAGCGGGGAAAACCATCCGGATCCCAGGCAATGGACTTGACGTAAGTATGGCGATTGGGATCCCAGAGGGGGTCGCCGACGATGTCGGTATAGGGCCGGGCGTGATACACCAGCATATCGGTCGTGCCGTCCTCGGCGACGGTGAAGCTGTTGTGGCCGGGCCCGAAGACCGAGCGTTGCGGGTCGCTGGTGAAGACGGGGGAGGGTGATTTCGCCCAGCTTGCCGGGTCCAGCAGGTCGGCGGATTGATCGGCCCACAACAGGCCCATGCAGTAGTTCTCGTCGGTGGCGCTGGCCGAGTAGGTCAGCAGGACGCGACCGTGTCGAATCAGCACGGCCGGGCCCTCGTTGACCATGAAGCCACGCGTTTCCCAGTCGAACTCGGGAATGGAAAGCCGGACCGGCGCGCTGTCGAGGGTATCCGGCGTGGCCATGCGGGCGATGTAGAGATTGGTATTGCCGGGAATGCCGGCTTCCTTCTGCGCCCAGACGTAGTAGAGCTCGCCGCCATGTTGAAAGGCGGTGCCATCGAGACAGAAGCTGTCGATGCCGGTATCGATCCGCTGCGGATGGCTCCATACGCCCTGGATGGGGTCGTCGGCGCTGGTGGCGATGCAGTACATGCGGTGCTGGAAGAGGCCGTCCCGGGTGTCGCGGCTGGGCGCGGCGGCAAAATAGACGATCCAACTGCCCTGATGATAGTGAAGTTCCGGTGCCCAGATCAGCTCGCTGAGCGGGCCGCTGTCTTCCTTTTCCCAGATGGTGACGGGCTCGGCGTCGGCGAGACCGGCGATGGTGGTGGCGTGGCGCAACTCCAGCCGATCGTAGTCGGGTACGGAGGCGATGAAGTAATAGCCGTTATCGTGTCGGTGGATGAAAGGATCCGCCCGCTGTTCGATCAAGGGAGCAAGTGGCTTGTCCATTCCGTTCTCCTGTTGCCGTGCTGGCGTCATGATGTCCTGGTGTCGACGGTCGATGGGGGCGTATCGTCCAGCTCGCCGTCCTGCATGGCGTCGTAGTAGCGGTTGGTGATGCGATACTTGAACATGAAGCTGCCCATCAGGGTGTGGAATACCCCGGGAATGACCGAGAGCATCAGCGCGATGCCGGTCAAGGTGAAGGCGCTCTGCTCGACGTTGGCCTCGTAGTTGAAATAGGTCAGCAACTGGCCGACGAGAAAGCCCGCCGCGCCCATGCCGGCCTTCTGGCAGAAGGAGATACCACCGAAGGCGAGTCCCGATACGCGCTGCCCGGTCTTGGCTTCGCCATAATCGACGGATTCGGCGATCGCCGACCAGAAGACGGGAGCGTGCAGGTCGACGATGAAGGAAATGAGAAAGTACAGCACGAAAGCGAGGGCGATATCCCCGGGCCCGACGGCGACAAACATCAGCACGCTCAAGGCGCCGACTGCCAGCTGGCTCCAGCGGAACAACTGGATCTTGCAGTAGCGCTTGGTCAGCCAGGTCGACGCGACCATGGCGAGAATCGCCGCGCTGACCCCTGTGGTAAGGAAAGCCGACAGCAGGGTGGCATCGGCCCCCAGGTAATACTTGGCATAGTAGGCGGCCACGGAGCTGCGCATGACGTAGCCTAGGGTACCGGTGAAGCACACGGCGCAGAGAACCAGCCACTGATCGTTCCTCTTGAGAATGCGGAGCTGCGAACGCAGTGGCTTGTCCTCGATGGTGTGCTGTACGCGTTCGGTGGTCGTGGCATAGCAGAACAGGAAGAGCAGGGTGGCCAGCCCGCCCATCAGCCCCATGGAGAACTGGTAACCGAACTGAAGGCTTTCACTGCCGACGTATTCGGCCAGTTTGGGCACGATGATGGTGACGAGAAAGGCTGCGACCTTGGCAAAGAAGAGGCGATAGCCGTTGGCGGAGAGCCTGTCCTGAGGATCGGGTGTCAGGACGCCGATCAGCGAAATATAGGGGATCGTCACGGCCGTGAACATCAGGGTGACGAAGAGGTAAGTGGAATAGGCCCAGACCAGCTTGGCGTTGTAACTCCAGTCCGGCGTGGTGAAAAGCAGCAGTACGGAAATGCCGAAGGGCACCGAAAAGATCAGAAAGTAGGGGCGGTATCGACCACGCTTGCTGTTGAACTTGTCGGTGACGATACCCATCAAGGGGTCGGTGATGGCATCCACCAAGCGAGCCACGAGAAAGAGAATCCCCATGTGGCTCGGCTTCAACCCAAAGATATCCGTATAGAAGAAGGAGATGATCAGAAACATCGAAGAGATCACGATATTGATCGCCATATCCCCGCTGCCGAATCCCACTTTCTCCAGATAGGTCAGGCGCCGTGTCGTCATGTTCTTGCCTCCTTGGCGTTGTTGATAGTCATGAGGCGTCCTTGTTCTTGGCCAGCTTCGGGAAGGTGGACGGATGCCTCTTGGCTTCGGTGAATCATCGTGTCCCGAGTGATCGAAAGGCGCTGCCCGTTCTCGCCGGGCGGCGCCTTTCGCCTGGCTACCCCACCAGCCACATGGCCAGGTTCGGCCAGAACAACAGCGCGAACAGCACGCACAGCTGCAGGGCGATGAACGGCAACACGGCGACGAAGATGTCCTTGAGGCTGACCTCCGGCGGCGCCACCCCTTTCAGGTAGAAGGCGGCCGGTCCGAACGGCGGCGACAGGAAGGAAACCTGCATGTTCACCGCGAACAGGATGCCGAACCAGATCGGGCTGTAGCCCAGTTGCTCGATGATCGGCACGAAGATCGGCAGGGTCAGCATGGCCACGCCGATCCAGTCGAGGAACATGCCCAGCACCAGCAGGATCG
>NZ_JAJQTQ010000018.1 GCF_029081005.1 Halomonas elongata
AAGTACCGGGAGCGAAACGTGATCGAACGTGGCTTCGGCTGGGTTAAGGAACTACGGCGCATCGCCACCCGATACGATAAGCTCGCCAGTAGCTTTAGCGCCATGGTATGTCTGGCTTGCATAGACCGTTGCCTGCGTGCTGACTTTTCAGACAAAACCTAGGTCAGCCACTGATAACTCCTTGGTCGAAATCTATGGTGTTTTTTCCTGAATTCAGATAATAACTGCATAACGCCTTGGGGAAGCCGCCGGGACGGAGCGCAGCGTAGTACCGGTCGGCTTCACCCACTGGTTAAGTTTTGTCTGCGGCTGCCACAAACAGATCATAATACTTCTCAGCCTCTTCCTTTGGGCCCAACGCAAAATCTATAAGCATTTGGAGACTCCAGACGGGCCCAGGAATCACCTTATCCAGATCTAGATCGTCTGGATAGGATTCCGGATCTATTGCCATTTCAAAATGCTCGAACCACCACATTTCGATCTTTCGTAACAGCGCCACCATTTCGTCGAATGCTTCCGGAACGTCGAAATCTACCCCACTGGACGCAAAAGAAAGCATTTCGTGTGTCAGCGTGTTGCGGCACTTTTTAACGTGTTCAAACTTCCCCATGTCCTCATCATTGATGGCATCCATGTCCTGCAGCCACCTCAATGACGCATAGACGGGACTTCTATTCAGGGAAAGGACTTTTTCTTTGTATTCTGGGCTGATAATCGGTCCATTTTGATCAAACCCGTTCGTAAAGAAACCTTCGATCTTTTCTACAATGCTGCTCTTCAGCATTTCGAAAGCCATCGAGAATATTGATGCTGTGATGATGTTGGTTTTGAGGGTTTCTGGGTGAAGGGTTCGTTCCCAGGATGCTCGTATTGTCTCATCCATGACCGATCCCGATGTAAACTTAACTGTTCAGCATTTCTTCGCTGTGCGGAGCATGGCGTATAAATGCCTGTTGGACTAAGCCGACCATCAGGTTGCTACACAGCTTCTATAGGGTATTGTATTGGCCAGTGTTCGGCCTGTGACGGCAGATCGCGCGCAGACGGATCTGTTGTGACGCATTCGGGCAGTGATATTGGCCATGATTCCAGTACCTTCCGGGCCCAGTTTGCCCCAACGTAGCGCGCTTGCCGGTCAAAATCCATCATCGGGACGAGCACCGCCGCGACCCGCAAGCGGGCCGGATCGCCGAGTCCATTGTGGGGGTAGGACGTTAGTTCATGCTCGATAGCGTTGCTCCCTGTGGCTGGGGGGGCGGCTACGTTTGGGTCGCAGGGGTATGAGGGTCCCGATCACTCTCAGTGTCGGTTGCCCGCAGTGTCGGCAAGTGTAGGTTGGCTCCGAGTCATTGGCGGCAGTATCGGCCTCCGGTGTCGTCTCGACCGCCAGCGCCCGGCGGATCTCTGCCAGACGTCGTCGTCGGCAGCGATTGGCCAAAAAGCCATAGTGACGAACTCGCATCAGTCCCTTGGGCAGAACGTGGAGCAGGAAGCGGCGCACGAATTCCTCGCCAGCGAGGACGAGCTGTTTACGCCGGTCACGGTCGCGGTAGTCCTTGTAGCGTAGGGTCACCTGATGGTCGTCCACGGCGAGGATACGGGCATTGCTGATGGCGATCTGGCGCGTGTAACGCGCCAGGTAGCGCACCACCGTGTCGGTGTGTTCGAGACAGTCCTTGCTGTAGACCACCCACTCGGTGGCCATCAGCGTGTTGAGCTGGTCATCGACGTCACCCGGCCGGGTAACCCGGTGGAGTTCGCCTGAAGTGGCGGCCTCGCGCAGAGCGCTCACCAGGTTCCCGCGAAAGTGGCGCGACAGGGCCCGGACCGGAAACAGGTAGTGGCTGCGCGCCTCGCGCCAGATGCCGTCGTCGCCCAGCGCACCGCCGGGAACCAGACAGTGCAGGTGCACATGCTGGCTCAAGTTCTGGCCCCAGGTGTGAAGCACAGCGCTCATGCCCATCTCACCGCCGAGACGCTTGGGGTGAGGAGGACAAAGTTTCAGGCACGCTACCGCCACCTACCCTGCACGATGCAATGACAATCCGGCCATCTTCCCGCGGTAGTCCCTGGCGTATCTTGATTGTGTCGTTATCACGGCGATCTCGGTCACCTTCTATTCGAGCCTAATCAACCGGGCATATAAGTGCAAAGCGGGGATGGGCGGGATGCAGGCCGTCCTCGCCCATTAGGTCATTCCAGTAATGTGCTATGGCTATACCTTGACCGAGTATTTGAGGTCTCGCGCCTCGTCGCCCGTCATGCCGCGGAAGCCCCAGCAGTGTGGTGGTTGCTCCTTGATCGTCACTTCCACATCCACGGGGGCGAGACCTACCTCAGCCTCCAGACGCTGAAAGATCGTCTTGATCAGGGCTTTCTGGGTCTCCGCCGAGCGTCCCTGCATCATATTGATCTCGATGGCTGTATAGGCCGGCGTTCGGCCACCCGGGTAGTAGAAGTCCTCGGCGTCCATCGGAATGAAGCGAAGCGCCCTCTTGTCTTCCGGCATTCCCAGTACCGACTGCATGCAGCCATGGATAACATCGGAGAGCTGGGCCTTGATGGGATTCAGATGTTCCTTGATGCCATAGATGACTATCACGATGTCTCCTGTTCGGTATAACGCTGCCTTCGGCGGGAAAGATGCCCGGCGGTCGTATCACATTATGTTTTCGCCAACGCCTCGAGCACCCGTGCCACGGCTTCGGCACCGGGGTCGACGATGCCTTCCAGCGCGCTCTCCGGCACATAGGCCGAACGCCCCGCCTTGGCCGTAGTCAGCGAGGCGGTGGCTTGCGCACCGGTGCGCGCCGTCTGTGCGGCTTGCGCCAGTGTATTGCCGTGTTGCAGCGACTCGATCGCCGGCATCAGGGCATCGAGCATGGTGCGATCCCCGGGTCGAGCTCCGCCGTATTCCTGTACCTTCCTGACACCCGCCGCCAGCGCGTCCCCTGGATTGTCACCGCGCCCCAGTGCACCGCCTGCCGCCGTGAACAGGATTGAGAGCAGTACGCCGCTGGAGCCGCCCATGTCTCGAGCCAATAGCTGGCCGATACCCGTGAACAGCGGCGACAGGGAGGTCGTGTCCAGGCGCTGAGCATCGAGTGCCTTGGCGATGCTGTCGGCGCCACTCTGCATGCTGGCCCCGGCATCGCCGTCACCACTCTTGGCATCCAGGGCGTCCAGTTCCTCGCGCGACTCGCGCAATGTCTCGATCACCCGCCACAGCACCGCTGATGTCTCGCTATTCTGCGGAGCATCGTCAGCCAGAGCGTCGTGACCCTGGGCCGTGTTGGGTGTGAAGGTAGGCGCCTGGCGCACGCCATGAACGCCCGGCCAGGCAGGAGCGTTCGTTGGTGCCGTGAGGGCATCCAGCAATTCGGGCGTGCCGGGCACCAAGGTGACAGAAAAACCGTGCATGTCGAGCGAGGTCATCAGCGGCGCGGGGCCGATCAAATGACTGACCCGATCCTCGCCCAGCTGGCGTAACAGGCCCTCGGCCAGCACGCCCATCTCCTGGGACGAGCAACTGCCCAGGTTGTTGAGCATGGCCACCCAGGCGGTGTCGGATGACGAACCAGGGGCAGACACAGGCGACACTGCCTGGAGCAACGGCTCCAGCACCAGGCGCATCGCGTCATCCGCACTTTGAGGGTCGACCGCACGGGTGCCGGGTTCGTTATGAATGCCCAGCCCCAGTTCGGGGGAACGCGTTGATGCCGGCCGACCAGGCTGTGCGGCGGGTTTGATCGCCATGCCCAGTGAGCCCATCCGCTCGCAGAGTGCCCGGGTGCGCTGTTGAATCTCGGCCAGCGACGCGCCCTGGCTTGCCAAATAGCCGGCCAGCTTGTGTACCAGCAGTGTGCCGGCAATACCGCGTGGCTGCGGTGCTTCGGCGATGGCGACATCGTCGGCGACGATCACCATTTCGACATTGAGCCCTTCGCCGCGGGCACATTCGGCCGCCAGGCCGAAATTCAGCCGATCGCCGGTGTAATTCTTGACCACCAGCAAGCAACCAGCATCGCCACAGACTTCACGGATGGCCGCCAGAACCGGTTCGACGCTGGGCGAGGCAAACAGATTGCCGGAAATGACCCCGGTCAGCATGCCATCGCCGATAAAGCCGGCATGGGCGGGCTCATGGCCGGCACCGCCACCGGATAGCACGGCCACCTGACGGCTGCCCTCTCGCTGCCTGTCCCAATCGCCCCTGACCAGAATCCGCAGACCGCTTTCCGGCTCGGCAATGCGCAGGTCCGCGGTAGCGGCCGCTACATGAAGAATATCGTCGACGACACGCTCGGGCGCGTTATAAAAGCGTTCCATAGGTTCTCCGCGGGACCACAAGGACGAACGACGTTAAAGCCCACAGTTTACGCATGATTAAACTCGATATCCCATGACAATCTCGGCATGACCGGTGTTTTCATCGACCTGCTCGCCAAACGAAACAAAGCCATGATTCTCATAGAACCTGACGCTTGGCGCATTGTCTCTGTAGACCGTCAGGCGCAGCCCCTCTCTTCTGCCCTTAGCATCATCCAGCAACGTTGTTCCGATCCCTTGTCCCTGCAGGTCGGGATCCACGAAGATGGCCGCCAGGGTGTCCTCGAACAGGCTATAGAACCCGACGACTCGATCATTGCGTTCATAGACGAATGTCTCCGAAGCGGGGATATACCTGTCGCGCATTTCACCGACTTTCGACTGCCAGAATGCTGGATCGACAAACCCATGGGCCTTAATTGATGCTGAAAGCCAGATGTCCAGGACTTGATCGATATCCGCTTCCCGATACGCGCGAATCATATCGCTGCCTTACTCCTGAAGCTCAAGATACTGTCATTTTATTGCTGCAAGCAGTCACTAGCTTGGGCGGCGCGCCCACCGCCGAGTCGGGTAAGGCCGTGGGGGGCGGCGATGCGGAAGAAGCGTTCCACGACCTCGGCCTGGGTGGGCGCGGTCATCAGCGAGACGATGACGAACACCGGCAGGTTGAGCATCAGGCCCCAGAAGCCGGCGTGGATGCCCAGCGGGTGCTTCCACAGGGTGGTGAAGGCCACGGTCACCATGAAGCCGGCGACGATGCCCGCCAGCACGCCCAGTTTGGAGGCGCGCGGCCACAGGAACATGCCGATGAAGGCCGGCATCACCTGGGTGGCAAAGCCCAGCCCGACCAGCAGGATCATCACCAGGCTGCCCGGCTCGGCGATGGCCAGCGGGGCGATCACCAGGGCCATCAGCGGCAGGATCATCCAGCGCGCCAGCTTCCCGGTGAAGGCGTCGGAGAGGCCAAACAGCGGCTGCAGCACGTCCCGGCTCCAGGAGAGCGCCACCGAGTGGATGAAGGGTTCGCTGGAGGACATCGAGGCGGCCAGGGTGCCGGCGCCGAGCAACCCGACCAGCACGACCGGCAGGTGCTGCATGGCGTACTCCAGCACCACGGTGTCGGCGCGGGCCAGGTCGGGCAGTGCGAAGATGCCGATGAAGCCCACCACCACCATCGGCAGGATCACCACGTAGTAGGTCGGCAGCCAGGTGGCGCTGCGCCGAATGGTCCGCGCCGAGGAGGCGCTCATCCATTGGGTCCACACCGGCGGCATGAAGGAGAACATCGAGACGATGACGGAAGTCGTCCAGAAGCTGAAGCTCATGTCACCGCCGGCGCCAGGCAGGGTCAGGAACTCGCCGTGCTCGGCCTGGAGCCGCGTGAACAGCGCGCCGACATCGAGCCCGCCGGTGGCGCTGTGCAATGCCCAGAGCCCCACGGCCCAGGCCACCACCAGCATCAGCACGCCCTGAAAGGCGTTGGTCCGGCCGATGGCCCGCTGGCCGCTGACGAACAGGTAGACGGCGATGCAGGCCAGCACCAGCGGCACGCCCAGCCATATCGGAATCGCCCCGCCGCTCATCACGTTGAGGATGTAGGCGGAGCCGATGGTCTGCAGCACAGCGTAGGCGATCGAGCCGATCGACATCACCAGCGATGCCAGGGCGCCCAGCAGCGGGCTCTGGTAGCGGTCGGCGATGGCGCTGGCCTGGGTCACGTGGCCGAAGCGTTCGCCGAATTGCCACACCTTGGGGCCGACGTACCAGGCTACCAGTGCCAGGTAGGCGAGATAGACGGCCACGTAGAACACCGGCACGCCCTTCGAGTAGGCCCAGCCCGGCGCGCCCATGAAGGTGTAGGCGCTGACGCTGCCGGCGGCGATCAGCAGGTAGAGCGTTACCGGGCCCATGCTGCGCCCGGCCACGCCCCATTCTTCGAGGCTGTTCATGCGCCGCCCGCCCCGGGCACGCAGGCCGATGAACATGGCGATGGCGACATAGGTCAGGGTGATGAGCAGCGGCCAGGGGCTAGTCATGGTGGTCCTCCTTGCGCTCGAGGACACGATTGGCGATCAGCATGACGGCGAAGCAGGCGAAGATCACCACATAGCTCCACACCACCAGCAGCGGCAAACCCAGCACCAGCACCGCGCGGTTCACCCAACCGATGACCGGCCAGATGCCGGCCGCCACCACGGCGACGAAGGCGATCAGCAGCGCCCAGCCGGCGCGACTGGTGGGCAGGACGACGAGACGAGACATGATGCGTATCTCCCACGATGACGAGACAGTTGACCGAGAAGCTTACTGCGCGACGGGCGGTGTCGGCCAACGCGGTTCGAGCGCCAGTCGCGTCTCCAGAACCTTGGCCAGCTTGAGCACGCGATGGTCGGCAAAGCGCGGACCGATCAACTGCACGCCGAGCGGCATGCCGTCACGGGAGAACCCGCCGTTGAGCGATAGCGCCGGCTGCTCGCCCATGTTCCACGGCACCGTGTAGGCGATGTGTTCGAAGGGTTGCTGCGGGTCATCGGTGGGCGAGACCCAGTCGGCGGAAAAGGCGACGTTGGGCGTGGTGGGCGATATCACGGCGTCGACATCGTCGAACACGGCTTCCGTCGCGCGCCGCATGGCCAGGGTCTGCTCGAAGCCGCGCACCGCCTCGACGCCGCCGATCCGCCCGCCGTCGTCGGCCCAGGCGAGGATCGCCGGCAGCACGCGCTCGCGCTGTTCGGGCGTCAGCTCCTCCAGGGCGCTCCACTGGCGAGTACGCCAGAAGCGGTCCAGGCCATCGAGCATCTCGCGGGTCAGCACCGGCGCCAGCGGCACCAGGGTGGCGCCGGCGGCCTCAAGTCGCGCGGCGGAAGCCTCCACGGCGGCGGCGATCTCGTCGTCCAGCGGCAGGCCGCAGCCGGCGTCCAGCATCACGCCGATGCGCCACCCCGAGACGTCGCACGCGAGGTCCGTCCAGTCGATCGATTCCGGCGGCAGGCGCGTGGCGTCGCGGCGGTCGGTGCGCGCCAGGGTCGTCATCATCAGGGCGGCGTCGTCCACGCTGCGGGTCATGGGGCCGGCACAACGCCCCACATAGTAGGGGTCGATGGGAATGCGCCCCTGTGTCGGCTTGAACCCCACCACACCGCACCAGGCGGCGGGCAGGCGCACCGAGCCGCCGATGTCGGTGCCCACGTGCAAGGGGCCATAGCCGGCCGCCGCCGCGGCCCCTGCCCCGGCGCTCGAGCCGCCGGGATTGCAGTCGAGTCGCCAGGGGTTGCGGGTTGTACCATGGAAGGAGGAACGCCCCGAGGAGAGCATGCCGAAATCCGGGCAGGTCGTCTTGGCCAGCAGCAGTGCCGCGTCTTCGGCCAGCCGGGCCGCCGGCGGTGCATCCTCGGTGGCCGGTGTCTGTGGGCCCAGGCCCGTGCCATTCGGCACCGGCATGCCACGCGTCGCGATCAGTTCCTTGAGGGTGACCGGCACGCCATCCAGCGGGCCGCTGGGCTCACCGCGCGTCCAGCGTTCACTCGAGGCCCGCGCCGCGTCCAGGAAGGTCTCTGCCCGGTAGCCGTAGAGGGCATTGAGGCGGCCTTCCCAGCGGTCGATGTGCTGGACCAGGGCCTCGGCGACATCCAGCGGTGACAGCGCCTTGCGGCGATAGGCATCCAGCAGTTGGGTGGCGGTCATCAGGTGGAGTTCTGACATCGTTCACTCTTGGCGTTGTTGTCGATGCCTTCAGCTTGGTGCCGCGCGGTGTCTACCGCCATTACAATCCTGATGCCGGGGTGTCCACTTTTTGTGTGCACCTCTCAGATGTTCGGTCCCTGCCCCTCTGCGTCACCCTCTCCCATGGTCTGCAGTGCCGAGGCCAGCAGTCCCTGGCAAGCCTCGGTGGCGAAGCTCCGCTGGCGATGCCGATGCAGGCACAGGTCCAGCCGGGTGTGTTCGAGCTCGCCCCGAGCCAGGGGCACGCTGACCAGCTGGCCGTCCCGGCACTCCCGGGCCACCGCCATGGGCGGCAGGATCAACAGCCCGGTGCCCGCCATGGCCAGTGCCTTCTGGGTTTCCAGAGAGGCCGTATGAAAGCTGGGGTTCAGTGTCACGCCCTGGCGTCGTGCCGCCTCGTCGAGTGCCTGCCGCACGCCGTAATGCTCGTCGGGCAGCGCCAGGGGATGGTCGGCCAGTTCGGCCAACCGCAGCGCGGCTCTGTCCGCCAGCGGATGGCCGGGCGCCATCACCGCGTGGTGCTCCAGGCGACTGCTGGCGAACGGCTGGATGTCGTCGTGGCGCGGCATGAAGAAGGTCAGGCCGATGTCGGCATCGCCACTGCGCAGCGCCTCGACCACCTGGCCGGCGCTGGCGATCTGGATATCGAACTGCAACTGCGGGTGACGTTGGCTGAGTTCCCCGAGCACCGGCACGAGCAGCCCGGAGACCACGCCTTCGGCCACTCGCAGGCTGACCTTGCCGGTACGCAGGCCCTTGAGGTCGCTGATGTGCTCCTGCACCCGCTCGAGATCGCGCAGGGTGCGGCGCGCCTGCACCGCCAGCAGTTCTCCCGCGGCGGTGAGCCGGATGCCGCCGGGCCCACGCTCGATCAGGGGCGCCCCGAGCTGGTGCTCCAGCAGGTCGATCTGACGGCTGATGGCCGTCGGGGCGATATGCAGTCGGGCCGCCGCCTCGCGCAGCGAGTGGCTGCGAGCCACGGTGTCGAAGTAGCGCAGGGCTCGCCAGTGCATGGTTCAGGCCGGAGACGGAAGGTCGCGCTGCATGATGGTTACCGCCTCGCCGCGATATTCACGCTCCTCGACGTCCTGCCAGCCCAGCCGCCGGTAGAGCGCCTGTTGATCCGGCGTATAGAGGTAGAAGCGCTCGACGCCGTGGTCCCGGGCTTCCTCCTCGACCCGGCGCACCAGCCGTGAGGCGATGCCGCGGCCGCGCCACTCGGGCAATACGTAGACCGAGGCCAACCAGGGCGTCAGCTCGCGACGGTCGCTCATGTCGTCGACGACCAGGCTCGCCGTGCCCACCGGCCGCTCACCGTCCATGGCGGCGAATACCGAGGGCACACCGGCCAGGCCGCAGTCGCCGCGAAAGTGCCCGACGGCGGCGGCGAGATCGCGGCCGGAATGCAGATGCCCCCATTCGGCATGGATCCAGCCAGCCAGGGTGGCGACATGAGACGAGTTAGCGTGGATGCGGACGAGAGGCAGGCCTGAACCCATGGCGAAAAAATCCTGTCAGCGATGCGTGGCGATGCCAAGGTCCGACGCGAGCCGGCTCGGCGAAGCGCCCCAGTATCCCTGTTATCGCCAACGCTCGCCAGAGGGGAGCCCGGCCGGACGTGAGGACTGAACGCGTGCCCCGGCTCCGCTCCCTGCCGTCGCGCTATTGCAGACGCAGCCGCATGCTGCGGAAGCGACGACGGTACTGGCTGGGCGTCAGGCCGACCCGACGACCGAACAGCCGGCGGAAGAAGCTCGGGTCGGCGTAACCCACCTCTTCGGCCACCTCGTCGATGGGCGCATCGCCGCTTTCCAGCGCCTGCTTGGCTTCCTCCAGGCGCAGGGTGTGAACGTAGTCCATCGGCGTCATGCCCGTGGCGGCCTTGAAGCGCCGCTTGAAGGAGCGCTCCGTCAGGCCGCTGACTGCCACCATGCCGGCCACCGGCGAGGGTGTGTCGTAGTGCTCGGCCACCCACACCTGGCAGTTGGCGATACAGGCATCCTCTACCTGGCGCGAGCTGCTCAGGGCGGCATAGGGCTGCTGTCCCTCCAGGTGCCAGCCGATCAGATTGAGTCGCGCCAGGTGCATGGCCTCGTCCACGCCCACCAGCCGTGCGACCAGGAACAGTGCCAGGTCCTGCCAGGTGGTGCCGCCACCGGCCATGATCAGCCGTTGCCCCTCGCCGCTGATCACCAGGGTGCGATGGGCATGCACCCTTACCCTGGGGAAGCGCTGTGCCAACACCTCGCAGTAGGCCCAGTGGGTGGTGGCGTCCTGATCGTCGAGCAGCCCCGCCTCGGCGAACAGCATGGCGCCAGTGCAGGCCGCTGCCATCAGCGCTCCCGCCTCCTGACAGGCACGCAACCAGGCCATCTCGGACGCGTAGCTCGCCAGGCTGGCACCGGGGGCGATCATCAGATCCGGTACGCACACCGCCAGCGGCGCGGGGCAATCGGCCAGGGCGACATCCGGTGCGATCCAGGCGCCATTGGCGGTGCGAAAACCGCGGCCATCCCGCGAGACGATCAACGGCCTGAGCAGCGGCTCGCCCGGCCGCCCATGCATCAGGAGCTCCCAGTCACGGCCCGCCGAGCCGAAGATGTCGTACATACCGAAGAGCGTCGAGGCCGTCGCGTCGGGACCGGCCAGCAGCGCGATGACCGCCTTGTCTCGGATCTCGGGCTCAGCCATGGCAGAAATCCCTCGTTTGCGGCGCGATGCGCCTGAGTATCGACGAGCTCCCGGTCGTATCGTGGACCCTGGCCTCATCCCCAACGCTCATCGCCGATACAACAACGACCGGAGGACCCTGATCATGTGCGATATCCCCATCCCCACCGAGTCGACGACCGACGACTTCGAAACCCGGCTGGTCCAGGCCCTCAATCACGGCGGCCTGTTGCTGCTGACCTCGATCGGTTATCGCACCGGGCTGCTGGAGGCCCTGGCCGGGCAATCGCCGCTCACCAGCCAGGCCCTGGCCGAGCGCAGCGGCCTCCAGGAGCGCTATGTGCGCGAGTGGCTCGGCGGCATGGTGGCGGCCGAGGTGGTCGAGACCGACCCCGGCACCGCCCGCTACTGGCTGCCGGACGAACGCGCCGCGCTGCTTACCGACCGGGGCGAGGCGAACCTGGCCGTCTATGCCCAGTTCATGCCCTTGTTGGGTAGCGTAGAGGACGACGTGGTGCGCTGCTTCCACGAAGGTGGCGGCGTGCCCTATGATCGCTACCCCCGCTTTCAGGAGGTGATGGCCAGCGACAGTGGCCAGACGGTGCTGCCGGCGCTGTTCGACGCCATCCTGCCGCTCGCGCCGGGGCTCACCGATCGCCTGGAGGCCGGCATCCGGGTGCTGGACTGTGCCTGCGGACGCGGCCGGGCTCTGCTGGCCATGGCCGAGCGCTTCCCCGCCAGCCGCTTCACGGGCTACGACCTCTCCGAAGAGGCCATCGCCTGGGCGCGCGAGCAGGCCGGTCGGGCCGGACTGACCAACCTGACCTTCGAGGTACGCGACCTCAGCGACTTCGACGACACTGCCGAGCCCGGCGCCTTCGAACTGGTCACCACCTTCGACGGCATCCACGACCAGGCCCGGCCACGCCGCCTGCTTGCGGGAATCCATCGCAGCCTGACCGACGACGGCATCTACCTGGTGCAGGACATCCACGCTTCGAGCCACCACCACCAGGATCGCGAGCACCCGCTGGGAGCCATCCTCTATGCAGTATCGCTCAGCCACTGCATGACCGTCTCGCTGGCCCAGGGCGGCGAGGGGCTGGGTACCATGTGGGGACGCGAGCGGGCCCTGGCCTACCTGGAGGAGGCCGGCTTCCGCGACATCCACGTCCACCAGCTGGAGCACGACATCCAGAACGACTACTTCGTCTGCCGGCCATGAGCGCGAGGCCCGGCGGCATCTTCAGGGCACCGGGCCCGACACGTCCTCATTCACCGGGCCCGAGACCGCCCTCAGCCGCCGTCCGCGGCACGCTCCAGGTCGGCGATGATGAACTTTTCCATCTGCATCATCGCCTCCATGGCGCGCCGGGCGCGCGCGGGATCGGGGTCGCGCATCAGTTCGTGCATGCGCACGGGTACCACCTGCCAGCGCAGTCCCCAGCGATCCTCAAGCCAACCGCACTGGATGGGGCGGCCGCCCTTGCTCAGGGCGTTCCAGTAGTAATCCACCTCGGCCTGGTCGGCGCAGTCGATGTGCAGCGAAATCGCCTCGGTAAAGGGCACGCCGGGCCCGCCGTTCATGCCAAGATAGCGCGCGCCGTCGAGGACGAACTCGACAAGCAGCACCTCGCCGGCCGGCACGTTCGGCGTGTCGGTCGGCGCCTTCACCACCCGCTCGATGCGGGAGTCGGGAAATACCGAGACATAGAAGCGAGCCGCTTCTTCGGCCTGACCGTCGAACCACAGGAAGGGCGTGATACGGTGCATGACAAAACTCCTCCTGGCAGGGACCTATTCGTCGAAAATGACCTCGAACCCCCCATAGAGTAGACGCTTACCGTCGAACGGCATGGGATTGACGTCGGGCTGCAGGCGCGGGTCTTCCATGAGCTTTGGCATGGCCTGTTCGCGCGCTTCACGCGAAGGCCAGAGGAACCAGCCGAAGACGACGGTCTCCTCCGGCTGACACTTCACGGCCATGGGAAAGGAGGTGACCTCACCGTCCGGCACGTCATCGCCCCAGCATTCCACCAGCTTGAGGGCACCGTATTCCTTGAAGACCGCCGCGCAGGCGCGAACATGCTGCAGGTATTGCTCGCGATTGGCGGTGGGCACGGCGGCCACGAATCCATCGACATATGTCATCTTGTGCTCCTCCATCCAGCATTGAAGTGACTCGCGACGGCATGACATTGCCGTCGTTTCCTTCATGAGTCGTTTCGGGAGCGAGCAAATCGACATGGTTCGCTGAAGCGATATACATCATCGGGGGTACTGCCCCGCCATCATCCCTCGGCTAGACTGTCGTTTTTCGGTCATCAGGCGAACGCTTCATGTCATCCGCTCTCGAGCAACGTGCTCTCAAGGTTTCCATCGTCATGACCCTGCTGGTCTCCTGCCTGGGGGTCAGCTTCGGTCTGCTGGCGGGGTCTCGGTCGATTCTCTTCGATGGGGTCTTCTCGACCATCGACGCGGCCATGTCGGCCCTGGCGCTGGTTGTCACGCGGTTGATCGCCCGGGAGGTCAGCCAGCGTTTCCAGCATGGTTACTGGCACCTGGAGCCACTGGTGGCGGCGCTCAACGGTGCCATCCTGCTGTTGCTGTGTTTCTATGCCTTCCTCAATGCCGTCCAGGGACTGATGACCGGCGGCCATGACCTGGCCTTCGGCCTGGCGAGCGTCTATGCCGTGGTGGTGGCCATCGTCTGCTTCACCATGGCCGCCTACCAGCGCCGTCTCAATCGTCGCGTCGGTTCGGAGTTCGTGCGCATCGACATGCATAGCTGGCTGATGGCGGCGCTGATCACCAGTGCCCTGCTGGTGGCCTTCGTCGTCGCCCTGATCCTGCAGCGCACGCCCTACTCGCACCTCACGCCCTATGTCGATTCGCTGTTGCTGACCGTCCTGACGGTGGCCTTCATGCCGGTACCCATCGGCATCGTGCGTCGGGCCATGAAGGAGGTGTTCCTGATGGCGCCGAGCGCCATTGACCGCGAGGTACATGCCGCCATGGCGCCGGTGATGCAGCGCGAAGGCCTGCTCGAGTACAGCAGCCACGTGGCCAAGAGCGGTCGGGGCCATTTCATCGAGATCCACCTCGTCACCACGCCCGAGTTCGCCGCCGAGCGCGGCGTGGCCGAGCTCGACGAGGTCCGCGAGGCGATCGCCAGCGGGTTGAGCATCCCCGTCGAACATCGCTGGTTTACCGTGGCGTTCACCGCGGATCCCCGTTGGCTCTGAGGAACATCACCGCGCAGGCACCTGTCGCAGGTCATGAAGGCCATGCCATGGAACAGGAGCCAAGATGCCGACTTTCCATAACGATGCCACCCTGCCAACGCCCACCTTTCCCGGCAGCCATGTGGTGCTGGATGATGGCTATGTGTATCTATCCGGCATGACGGCAGCGGATATCCAGGGCAGCGAGGCGATACTCGGTGATGTGAGCGAGGAGACCCGCTGGATCATGCGCCGCGTGCAGCACCTGCTCGATTCGGTGGACTGCACGCTCGCCGATGTGGTGCGCGCCGATGTCCATCTCACCGACCTCGAGAAGATTCACGAGCTGGATGCGGCCTATGCCGACTTCTTCGAGTCGCCGCATTATCCCGCCCGCACCTGCACCCAGTCACCGGCCCTGCTGGACGACGCCCACGTCGAGATCACCCTGGTGGCACGCCGTGCGGACAATGACGGGCTCGCCGTCAACCGAGGATGAAGAATACACAGGCCGCAGTGAGCGCGCCCATGGTGCCGTTGAAGACCCGCCATGCGCGCGGCCCCTTGAGCCAGCGGCCGATGGCCATGCCGAAGCCTGCCCAGAGGGCGATGCAGGGCAGCCCCACCAGTTCGGCGAAGCCGGCCAACAGCAGGGCATTGACGACGGTATTGCCCCCTTCCGGCAGGAAGCTCGCCATCAGCGTCAGCCCCATGACCCAGGCCTTGGGGTTGGCGAACTGAAAGGCCGCCGCCTGCCAGAAACCGAGGGGACGCCCCTCGACATTGCCGAACTCGGGCGGCGGCGCGGTGGCGATCTTCCAGGCCAGGTACAGCAGATAGAGGCTGCCGATCACCCGTAGTGCCGTCTGCACCAGCGGATAACGCTCGAAGACGATACCCAGCCCCAGGGCAATCGCCGCAAAGAGCACGAAGCACCCTCCGAGGATACCCAGCAGATGCGGCATGGTGCGCCGAAAGCCATAGTTGGCGCCGGAGGCGGTCAACATCACATTGTTGGGGCCGGGCGTGATGGTCATCGAGATCATGAACAGGGTCACGGGCCCCAGATATGCCAGCGAGCTCATAAAATTGCACCCATACAATATTGGACAAACGGGCTTTCATTCCCCGTTTCATTGAGCATAATGGGGACAAAATTGGCGTCAAAGGTTTTATTGTCACCATGACAATCTGGACACCCCGGCTAACCGAAGGCGGCCCCCGCTACCGCCGCATCGCCGATGCCATGGCCGATGCCATCACCCGGGGCGAACTGGCGCCGGGAGAGCGTTTGCCGCCCCAGCGTCGCCTCGCCGACACGCTCGG
Organism: Halomonas elongata; assembly: GCF_029081005.1. Taxonomy (GTDB): domain Bacteria; phylum Pseudomonadota; class Gammaproteobacteria; order Pseudomonadales; family Halomonadaceae; genus Halomonas; species Halomonas elongata_B. The sequence goes on from NZ_JAJQTQ010000018.1 coordinate 15,279, forward strand.
CGTGACCATCGGCACCATCACCCGCGCCTATGCCGAGGCACAGCGCCAGGGCTGGGTCGAATCGCGGGTTGGTAGCGGCACCTATGTACGGCACAAGGACGCCGAGTCGACGGCGACGTTCCGCGCGACGCGCCCGCAGGCGAGCGGCGTCATCGACATGGGCATGAGCCTGCCGCCGCCTCACCCCCAGCGTGCCCAGGGGCTGCAGCGCGCGCTCGAAGGCATCACCGCCACTCCCGAGGCCCTGCAGGCGGCCACCGAATATCAGCATGAGGCTGGCAACGAGGCCCAGCGCGCTCGCATTGCCGCCTGGCAGGGCCGCCTTGGCCTGCCCGACGATCCCACTCGCCTGCTGGTGACCCAGGGCGGCCAGCACGGTATCCATCTAGTGGTACGCACCCTGGCCCAACCGGGCGACCTGGTGGCCGCCGACACCCTCACCTACCCGGGTTTCATCTGCGCCGCCCAGCAGGCTCACCTGCGTCCGTTGGCCGTGCCGATGGATGCCAATGGCCTGGATGTGGAGGCCCTGGCCCGGTTGTGCGCACGCCAACCGCCGCGCCTGCTCTATAGCACCCCGGATCTCAACAACCCTACCGGCGCGCATCTCACGGAGGACCGCCGCGAACGCCTGGTGGCCCTGGCCCGCGAGCACGATTTCTGGCTCATCGAGGACGCCGTTCAGTACCTCCCCGAGAGCGAGCGCGGCACGCCGCTGATCGAACTGGCACCGGAACGCACCCTGCACATTTTCAGCACCTCCAAGGTACTGGCCGGCGGATTGCGTATCGGTAGCCTGACGGTCCCGGATCAATTGCAGGAACGCTTGTGTTCCGCCTTGCGCTCTCAGAGCTGGATGGTACCGCCGTTGATGGTCGAGGCGGCCTGTCGCTGGATGGAAGATGCCGGCAGCCTGGAACTACTTCGCTGGCAAGTCGACGAACTCGCCGCCCGCCGTCGCCTGGCACTTGATCGCCTGGCGGCTTACGGGCCGTCGAGCCGCGAGGGCTCATCGCTGGTCTGGTTGCCCTTACCGGTCGGACTACGCAGCAGCCAGGCCCAGGAGATGCTCTCGCAACGCGGGGTCCACATCGCCACCCCGGAGCCCTTCTGCATGGGGAGTGAACCGGCTCCCCAGGCGCTGCGCCTCTGCCTGGGGCCACCGGCGACCCGGGAAGAGCTCGACCGGGGCCTGGAGATCGTCCTGGAGACACTGTCGGAGCCGCCCCGCTCACCCTGGCACACCATGTGACGCAAAGGGCCGGCTCACCCTGATTCAACGGCGTCCGATCGACACCTGCCCAGCGCTGGAACGCCGTCATGACAACGCTCCAGCGCGCAACGCGATGCGCCCGAGGCGTGAACTCGCCGCGCGTGTATCGATCGAGCCAGCTCCCCCATTGTCGAGATTGCCCCGGTATATGGGCTAGGCTTGAGAATCATGCGGTTGGACAGCCCCGACTCCCGGATGGAGCGACATGACCTGTCCCACCGCGACTCATCGCATCGGGCGGTACAACGCCATACGCACAGGGACGAATCGACGTGGCAGGCGAGCCGGAAACAACGCGGGCAAACGACCCCGAGCACCCGACCCAGGGCGCTCGGGGCATGGTGCGTTTTCTGGGTCTGGTGGTACTGGGTGCGTTGATCGGCGGCCTGGCGGCACTCTCTGCCGTGGGCTTTGTGAGTGCGGTGCTCTGGCTCAACGATGTGCTGCTGATCTCGCCGCGTGGGCGCATGATGTTCGCCCACCCCGAGGCGCTCGCCATCGCCACCGTGCTGGTGCCCACCCTCGGCGGCCTGGTCGTGGGACAATTGCACCGCGCCATCCGCGAGCGTCGCCCCCACACGCCCGCCGACGTGATCGCCGCCGTGCAGACGCGTCGCGGTCGCCTTCCGGCCCGAGCCGGCGTCCTCTCGGCACTGTCCGGCCTGGTATCGCTCGGCGCCGGGGCTTCCGTGGGTCAGTACGGCCCCCTGGTACACCTGGGCGCCAGCCTGGGCTCGATAGGCGCGAAGCTGCTCAGGCTGGGGCGCTCCGACGATAACGTGGCCATTGCCTGCGGGGTAGCGGCGGCCATCGCCACGGCCTTTCATGCCCCCCTGGCCGGCATCGTCTTCGCCCATGAAGTGGTGCTGCGCCACTATGCCCTGCGGGCCTTCGCACCGGTGGCCGCCGCCGCCATCGTCGGTCATGTCATCGCCACCAACGTGCTGTCGAGCGGCACGCTCTTCCACGTGACCGATACCGCCGTGCCGCGGCCCTGGGAGTTCGCGGCCTTCATCGTCATCGGCGGTCTCGGTGCCCTGGTGGCCGGCGCCTACATGCATGCGATCCTCGCCGTCGGCCGCTGGGCCGGCCGCCTGCCCGTGGTGCCCTCGTTGCGCCCCGCCCTGGCCGGTGCGGCCCTAGGCCTCGTCGCCCTCTGGGTGCCGGACATCCTCGGCATGGGCCAGGAGACCCTGCGCTTCGCCACCATCGAGGGAGCCTTCGGCGGCCTCGAACTGATCATCGTCATGGTGCTCAAGCTCGCCGCCACGGCGCTGTGCATCGGCATGGGCTTCGGCGGCGGCGTGTTCAGCCCGGCGCTGGTAATCGGCACCCTGTTCGGTGCCCTGTGCGGCACCCTGATCGGCGATGCCGGCCTGGCCGGCGATACCTTCGTCTTCTATGCCGTGTGCGGCATGGTCGCGGTGACCGCACCGGTGATCGGCGCTCCCCTGACCAGCCTGCTGATCGTCTTCGAACTCACCGGCAGCTATGTATTGACCACCGCCGCCCTGGCCAGCGTGACCCTGGCCAGCCCCATCGCGGCCCAGCTCTTCGGCCGCTCGCTGTTCGATATCCAGCTTGCCCGGCGCGGCCTGGATCTTTCGGCCGGTCGCGGCCGAGCCCTGCTGCAGAATGCCAGGCTCAAGCATCTGCTGAGCCAGGACTGCGTGACCCTGAATCCGCACGACAGCGTGGACGATGCCGTGACGGCCCTGGGCAACGGCGGCCATGGCGAGGCTTACCTGGTCGATGACAAGGGGCGTTATCGAAGCAGCGTGACGCTGGCCGACCTCGAGGTGATGCGCGGTCGCAACCAGGGGCAACGCCAGGTACGCGACTGCCCGCGTACCCCACGCCCGGTGCTGGGACCGGAAGCCTCGGTGTGGGATGCCATGCATCAGCTCCAGGATGTCACCGGCGAGGCGATCGCCGTGGTCGACGACAAGGCCGGCGACGCCTTCCTCGGCGTGGTCTACGAGGCGAGTATCGCCCGCGCCTACCTGCAGTACAGCGAAGAACTGCGACGGGAGGAACATGGCACGGGTTGATCACATCATGCGCCGCGCCTGCGCCGGTGCCCTGCTCGGCTTGACGATCATGCTGGCCCCCTCGACCCACGGCGATGAGGCGACAGCGGAACCGCTGACCGTGCTCAGCTGGGGCGGCGCCTATGAGCGTGCCCAGCAGCGCGCCCTGTTCGATCCCTTCACCGAGGCCACAGGCATTCCGGTGGAGGTTCAACAGTACGACGGCGGCATCGTCGAGCTGCGCCAGGCCGTGGCCGAAGGCGACGTGACCTGGGATTTGATCGACATGACCCGCAGCCAGGCCAAGGCCGCCTGCGCGGAGAACCTGCTCGAGCCGCTATCTCCCGAGCTGCTCGCTCCCGCGCCGGACGGCACTCCCGCCGCACGCGACTTCGTCGATGGTGCCCTGAACCGCTGCTCCATCACCCACTCGGTCTTCGCCACCGTCGTCGCCTATCGTCGCGATGCCTTCCCGGGCCGGCGGCCCACCGAGATCGCCGACCTCTTCGACCAGGAACGCTTCCCCGGTCCCCGCGCCCTGCAACGCACGCCCGCGGTCAACCTGGAGTGGGCACTGCTCTCCTACGGCGTGCCCCGGGAGGAAATCTATCGGCTGCTCAGCACACGCCGCGGACTGTCGCTCGCCTTCAAGCGAATCGACAGCCTCGAGAACCTGCATTGGTGGGAGGCCGGGGACGCCCCGGTGCGTCTGCTCGCCGAGGGGGAGGTGGTGATGGCCTCGGGCTACAACGGGCGCTTCTTCGACGCCATGATCAACCGTGACCTGCCCATCGAGATTCTCTGGGACGGACAGGTCCAGGAGCACGAAACCTGGGCCCTGCCCCGCGGTGCCGCTCATCCGGATGCCGCCCGCGAATTCATCCGCTTCGCCACCTCCAGCGAACGCCAGGCCGCCCTGGCCCGGCTCATCCCCTACGGTCCCTCGCGTCGCTCGGCGACCCTGCAGGTCACCACCCACCCCGACAGCGGCGTCGACATGCGCCTGCACATCCCCACCCATCCGCTGAATGCCGAACGCGCCATCACCAAGGATGACGACTGGTACGCCCGCAGCCATACCCGTATCAACGACTACTTCCGGGATGCCCTGCTCGATGAGCGCGAGAATAGCGATTCCCCGTGATCGGCCGGTTTCCGACATGACCCCGCGATATCCCATGCCCCTCTGACGGCCTGCCGCAAGTCCGCGGGACGGCCATCGCTTACCGAACTCCGATGATCCTCTCCGCCGGCCAGACGATGGCCGTCTTGATCCATCATGGCGACGATGCTATTTTGAACTTGCATTTCAATTTTATAGAACCACCGATTCCGGAGAACGCATGGAGATTCGTCAGGCGATCCACAGCGAACATGCCAAGACCCTCGACACCCAGGGACTTCGTGACCAGTTCCTGATTGAAGAGTTGTTCGTCGACAATCAGCTCAAGCTGGTATACAGCCACATCGATCGCATCATCATCGGAGGCGCCCAACCGGTTGGGGAAGCCGTGACCATCCCCGCATCTCTTGGCCAGCAGACCGGAACCGATTTCTTCCTCGAGCGCCGCGAGCTCGGCACCATCAACATTGGCGGCCCGGGAACCGTGGTCGTAGATGGCACGCGTCATGAGGTCAGCACCCACGAAGGTCTCTATATCGGCAAGGGTAGCCGTGATGTCCAGTTCGAAAGCCAGAACGCCGATAGCCCGGCCGCTTTCTACATGACTTGCGCGCCTGCTCACCAGGCATATCCGACTCGCAAGGTGACCCTCGAGGATGCATCGCCCCAGACTCTGGGCGACACAGCCAACAGCAATCGCCGAACCATCTACAAGTACCTGGTGCCGGATGTGCTCCCCACCTGCCAGCTTCTGATGGGGATGACCCGCCTCGAGGAAGGCAGCCTGTGGAACACCATGCCCTGTCATACTCATGAGCGACGCATGGAGGCCTATTTCTACTTTGACATGGCCGACGACAGCCTGGTCTTCCACATGATGGGGGAGCCCCAGGAGACCCGGCACCTGGTCGTGCGCAACCGCCAGGCGGTTCTGTCTCCAAGCTGGTCGCTGCATTCCGGCGTAGGCACCGGCAGCTACACCTTCATCTGGGCCATGGTCGGCGAGAACCAGACCTTCCCCGACATGGACCACGTTGCCATGTCGGAACTGCGCTGAGCTGAAAGGAGGTCTCCATGAGTCAGATGAGCCAGCTTTTCGATTTGAGCGGCAAGACCGCCATCGTCACCGGCAGCAACACCGGCCTGGGCCAGGGCATGGCGCTGGGCCTGGCCGGTGCAGGATGCAACATCGTGGCCGTCAACCGTCGCCCACCTGAAGAGACCCGACGACACGTCGAGGCGATGGGCGTGGCATTCTTGTCCGTGGAAGCCGACCTGGCCGACACGACGCCGATCGACGACATCCTCGCCCAGACCGAGGAACATTTCGGCGGTGCCGATATCCTGGTCAACAATGCCGGCATCATCCGCCGCGCGGATGCTCTGACGTTCACCGAACAAGACTGGGACGACGTCATGGACGTCAACATCAAGAACCTGTTCTTCCTTTCCCAGGCCTTCGCCCGGACCTGCATCGAAGGACAGCGGCGAGGCAAGATCATCAATATCGCCTCGATGCTGTCCTTCCAGGGGGGCATCAGGGTCCCTTCCTATACGGCTTCGAAGAGCGGCGTCCTGGGGGTGACCCGATTGATGGCAAACGAATGGGCCTCTCACGGCATCAACACCAATGCCATCGCTCCCGGCTATATGGCCACCAACAATACAGAAGCATTGCGCAACGACCCCGAGCGCAGTCGCGAGATCCTTGGCCGGATACCCGCCGGACGCTGGGGAGCTCCCGAAGACCTCGCCGGAGCCGCGGTATTTCTAGCCTCGGACGCGTCGAACTACGTCAACGGGCATACTCTTGCAGTAGATGGAGGGTGGCTGGCCAGATAGCGCCCCATCCGATAGACCGGACGCAGCCTGTCGGCTGCGTCCGGCCGAGAGCGCGTTCATCAGACAGCCAGGGAGCGGTCTTCGAAGGCATACTCGTGGCACCCCTGCCCCTCGGAAATGCGCTTGCCGGCCTCATGCAACAAGCGCACGTATTCGGCTCGTTTCTTTGTGTCATAGCGCACCACGGGGAATGACAGGCTCAAGGCGGCCACCGCATGGCCGAAACGGTCGAACACCGGAACCGACAGGCACCGCACACCAAGCTCGGCTTCTTCCCGATCCTCCGCCACACCCTCTTTTCTGATTTCGGGCAATTCGCCCATGACCGCTTCCACGCTGGTCAGGGTGTGTTCGGTATGGGGTTCGAAATCCACGGACTCGAGCACTTCCCTTGCCCGCTCCTGCTCCATCCAGGCCAGAAGCGTCTTCCCCATCGCCGTTGAATACACCGGGTTTCGACGACCGATACGCGACTGCATGCACAGATTGTACTGAGAACTGTACTTGTGGATGTACATGATCTGCCGGGGATCATCATCCAGAACCCCCAGATGGATCGCCTCGTGGGTCTCCTCGGAGAGCTTGCGCATTTCCACGTCGGCCAGGCGCGTCAAATCGACATGCTGCAGAGCAGAAGACCCCAGCTCGAAGAGCTTCAGGGTCAATGCATACTTCTCCGACTCTTCTTCCTGACTGACATAGCCCAGCTCTTTCATCGTCTGCAGGAAGCGATAGGCGGTGCTTTTCGATGTGACAGCACGCTGGGAAAGCTCGGACAGGCCAATTTCCCTTTGCTCGGCCAACCCTTCGAGAATCCCGAACACCTTCATGACGGCGGCTACATTGTCGGGTTTTTGCGACGCTGCCATAGCCCCACCCCTCGTTTCACAAAAATTGGAATCATGGTCTGAATTTAACGCAAAACGCTTCCCATCGCTACCTGTCTCGTGTCATCGACCCGTCCAGGACGCCTATAGCACCGACCAAAGTATAAAAGAAACACCATTTCATTTTTATAGGAACATTGTTACTTTTTTAGTGGCCCAAGGGATTGAAACGTGGAAAGCGACATTTCCCGCCACGTGGACCCGGCAAGGACACCCCCCCTTTCGGCCCGATCAGGACAATTCACACAAAACCAACAATGGAGCTGACATGCGAGCCACATACCCGTCGAGATGGTTCATCGGTACCGCCACAGCCTGCATGACGATGTTTCTGGCAGGACCGTCTCTCGCTGCCGACGACATCCTGACGATGAAACTGGAACATACCACCAATAGTCATGCCCTGACGCTCCCCAAGGTGGCGGTCACCCGTGTCTTTGATGACACCTCCTCCCTGACACTTGAAAAATCCTGGTACTGGCAGGAAGGTGTACATGAAAGTGGCTGGCCAAAACACGACGAAGGCTTCGTCAACTACGCCTTTCCTTCCTATAATCTGGGCGCAGATAACCGGTGGTCATTGACACCGCAGCTGGGTGCAAAGTTCCGCTCGAATCTAACGCGTGCCCTGGCTGCCATCAAAGTAGGTTATCAAGGCGATGGCTGGAGTCTTTCCGGACGTTACCGCTACGAACAGGAAACGACTCATGAAACAGCTAAAGAAGGCACGGCGGGCAGGATAGACCTGTATGCCAGTTATGATATCAACGATGACTGGATGCTCCTTTACAACCCTCATTACCACTTCAAGCATGAAGATGATTCACCCGATTTTGGCACCGGGGATCGTGACTATCTCGAACAGGAATTTCTTGTATTCCATACGCTCGATGCCAAAAACACGCTTTTCGGGGGCTATATTCGCCGGGACAAGAATAGCGACCAAGCGTCGATGGATCCTGGGCAGCGCAACAGCTCCTGGCTGATTGGCTATCAGCACAAATTCTAGTCACCCTGGGCATGGGAATGTTTTTCCCATGCCACAATCGACTTCAACCAGAGAGCAAAATGACCTACAAAACCTGACAGTGGCATGAAAAGTTAAAGCCCAGGAGAGGAAGCATGCAAAAAGTACGAACCGCAATTGATCGAAGCCTCCAGACTGTTTGTTGCTTTCTGTTCATGGTGATGGTGGTAACTGCCAGCTGGCAGGTCATCAGTCGTTATGTTCTCAACAGCCCCAGCACAATCTCGGAAGCCTTTCTTCGCTGTTCCTTGATATGGCTGTCGATGCTCGCTATCGCCTATGTTGCGGGGCGTCGAGAGCACGTAAGCTTGACACTGTTTACCGACAGGCTGACCGGAACATGGAAAGTTGCATCTAATCTTTTGACAGAAATCCTGTTCATTGTCTTTGCAGCCTTTGTGATGATACATGGTGGATTTCAAGCAGCATCCAACACGATGTCCCAGATATATCCCATGCTCAACATCCCGAAAGGCTTGATTTACCTTTCACTCCCCGTTTCCGGATCTATCATCGTTGTTTACTGCCTTCTTAACTGCTTGAAAATATACAAAAATTCACAGATTTCCAGGAGTCAGTAACCATGATGGTGGATGCAGGTCTCGTTCTCATCTTGTCTTTCATTGGGCTCCTCATCATTGGGGTACCAATTGGAATTTGTATCGCAGCTTCTTCGGCAATAACGATACTTCTTGAGTTACCAGCAGATATTGCCATTTTCACAACGGCACAGAAAATGGCATCGAGTCTGGATAGTTTTACTCTGCTGGCTGTGCCCTTCTTCATTCTCTCCGGTGTTCTCATGAACAATGGAGGAATTGCCCTTCGTCTGGTAAATTTTGCCAAGCTCTTCAGTGCAGGCATTCCTGGGTCATTGGCGCACACCAACATTGTAGGCAATATGATGTTTGGGGCGATTTCAGGATCCGCGATTGCCGCATCAACCTCTATCGGGGGCGTCATGGTCCCCATGAGTGAAAAGGAAGGTTATAGCCGACCATTCTCTGCATCCGCCAATATCGCCTCGGCACCTACGGGCATGCTGATTCCTCCGACAACCTCCTTTATTCTCTATGCACTGGCCAGCGGCGGTACCTCAATTTCAGCCCTATTTGCCGGTGGCCTCGTAGCGGGTTGTCTATGGGGTGCCGGTTGCATCCTGGTTGCCCTGGTCATCGCAAAGTATCGGAACTACACGGTGAGGCTGGACCTGCGTGAAAATTCGATCAAGACTGTCGTCCTTCAGGCGCTCCCCAGCCTTCTGCTCATTGCCATCATCATTGGCGGTATCGTATTTGGTATCTTCACGGCTGTTGAGGCATCTGCCATTGCCGTCATTTACACGATATTCTTGACCGTCGTCGTCTACCGGACCATTGGTCTACGCGCTTTCATCGACTCATTGATCAAGGCCACCGAGACGACCGGCGTTATCATGTTCCTCCTTGCAGCCTCTTCAGCCATGTCATTCGCCATGTCCATCACGGGGTTGCCCACAGCGATCAGCTCCGCCATTCTCGGTTTTTCCGACAACCCTGCTGCCATATTGTTGATCATCACCGCTTTACTGCTGGTTATCGGGTGCTTCATGGATATTGGCCCGGCCATCTTGATCTTCACTCCGATTCTTCTACCCATCACATCTGCAATTAATATCGATCCGATACATTTCGGGATCATCATGGTATTCAATCTTTGTATTGGAACGATTACGCCACCTGTTGGAACTGGGCTGTTCATTGGTGCCGGCATCGCCAAGGAGAAAGTCGAGAATCTGCTTATCCCTCTCCTGCCCTTTTACCTGGTCATCCTTGCAGTCCTGCTACTCATCACCTTCATACCGGAAATCACGCTATTCCTTCCCATGATGATGGGCCTCTAATTTAAAAATCAAAACATGAGAGAACGATATGAAAACATTTAGCGTCAAGCACAGTCCGATCCTGAGGCAAGAAGAGCGCTTCATCTCCAGGGATGATGTTACGGAATTGATCAAGAAGACCATCGACAACCTGGTCAATATACAGGACGAGACCGGCGAGTTCCTGCTTCATCTTGATGATGGCCGAACCATAGACACGAAAGGATGGGCTGGTTGGGAATGGACCCACGGTATCGGCCTGTACGGTATCTACAAGTACTACGAGCAAACCGACGATACCGAAGCACTGGCCATCATCGATGTTTGGTTCCGCAACCGCTTTGCCGAGCGACTGGCCACCAAGAATGTCAATACCGTGTGTCCCTTCCTGACCCTCGCCTATCGCTACGAGGAAACGGGTCGCAAGGAGTGGTTGCCGTACCTGCAGGCCTGGGCGGATTGGGTCATGCACGATATGCCGCGCACTGACAAGGGTGGTCTACAGCACGTCGTCTACAACAGCGAGAACCATCAGCAGCTGTGGGACGACACCTTGATGATGAGCGTGCTGCCGTTGGCCAAGATTGGACGGCTCCTCGATAGACAGGACTACGTGGAAGAGGCGAAATACCAGTTTCTGGTACACATCCAGTATCTCATGGATCGGGAGACGGGCGCCTGGTTCCATGGCTGGACGTTCGAGGGCAATCATAACTTCGCCAAGGCTCGCTGGGCGCGTGGCAATAGTTGGTTGACGATCGTCATTCCCGAGTTTCTTGAGCTCCTCGACCTATCTCCTCACGACCCCATTCGACGTTTTCTCATCCAGGTCCTGGAGTCCCAGGTCGAGATACTGACCCAGTGGCAATCGGAATCCGGTCTATGGCATACGCTGCTTGACGATCCATCCTCCTACCTTGAGGCATCGGCAACGGCCGGCTTTGCGTATGGCATTCTCAAGGCGGTCCGGATGCGTTATCTCGATGCCTCCTACTACGAAGTAGCCGAAAAAGCCACCAAGAGTGTCATTCAGCACATCACCCCGGATGGTGAGTTGGCGCAAGTCTCTTTCGGCACCGCCATGGGAGACGACCTCGACTATTACCGAACCATCCCTTTGACCTCCATGCCCTATGGCCAGGCCATGGCAATCTTGTGCCTCTCCGAATACTTGAGGACATACTTGTAGCATTCCCTTGGCCCTGTTGGGCCATGAACTCACCAACAAATCCAAAGAAAGGAGACATCATGACCATACCAGCTCACAAAAAGACACTGATCGCCGCAACACTCGCCACCCTGACATTGGGAACATCAGCGGCATATGCCGAGAATAGCGTCACTCTCAAGCTGGCCTATGCCCAGAACTCTCAACCCGTCAAGGACGCCCTCGCCAAGTTTGGCTCCCTTGTCGAGGAAAAGTCAGGTGGATCTATCAGTGTCACCTACTTCCCGGATAGCCAGTTGGGCGGAGAAAGCGAGCTCGTCGAGCTTCTACAGACTGGTGCGATCGACATGACCAAGGTATCCGGTGGCCTGATGGGAAGTTTTTCACCACTCTACAGCGTTTTCTCCATGCCTTACCTATTCGATGGAGAGACACATTTTCATAACGTGATGAACAATCCCGACATCATGGATGACGTATACCAATCGACGAAGGATCAGGGGTTCGTCGGTGTCGGCTGGTACGACTCTGGCCAACGCAACTTTTATACAAAGGACGATCCAATCAATGGTGTGTCTGACCTGGAAGGCAAGAAGATTCGGGTCATGCAAAGTGAAAAGTCCGTCAATACCATGGAGCTCCTTGGGGCTTCACCTGTCGTGATGGCCCAGGAGGAAGTATATACCGCTCTACAACAGGGTATTCTGGATGGCGCGGAAAACAATGAATTTGCCCTTACGACTGCACGCCATGGTGAGGTTGTCGATTACTATACCCTTGACGGTCATACGCGGATTCCCGACATCATCCTGTTCAACAGCAATACGCTTTCCAGCTTGACGGACTCTCAGCGAGAAGCCGTCATGTCGGCTATCGATGAATCGACTGAATTCCAACTGGAGAAGTGGTCTCAGTCTGTCGAGGAAGCGAGAAACAGTATCAAGGATGAATTCAACGTCGAGATCAACGAAGTTGATATCGCCCCCTTCCAGGAGGCCGTGCAGCCGATGTACGACGACCTCGAAAGTCATCCAGAGCAATATTCGCTTTACCAGAAGATCAGAGATTCCGTCAGCAACTGATTCTTCCCGACGAGATATTGCCAGCACGCCTGGCAATATCTCTTTCAACACTCGACACATCAGCATGAAGAGCATGAACAGAACATTGAATATAGGCATCAGAGCACACGACCTGCCCAAGCAGCCTCTGGAGAGCCTGGTAAATAATGTGGCCGACCGAGGACTTGGATCGGTGCAATTGGCCCTGAACAAGTCGTTCGATTTTGACACAAGGCCGGGAACATTGAATCCGGGCATGGCGCACCTTGTCGGAACGGCATTCAGACGTCGCGATATTCAAATTTCGGTACTTGGCTGTTATGCCAACATAATCCATCCAGACCCCGACGAACGCTTCTCTGCGCTATCAAGGTTCAAGGAGCATATTCGGTATTCCAGGGATTTCGGATGCGGGATTGTTGGCACTGAAACAGGCAACGTCAATCCCGATATCATATACACTGAAGAAAATTTTCATGAAGAACCTTTTCAAGAAGTGTTGTCCAGTGTCAGAGAACTCGTCGATGAGGCCGAAAAATTCGGCATCATCGTAGGTATCGAGCCGGGCGTCAACCATCCAATCCATTCCCCCAGGACGATGAAACGCTTGCTCGACGAGACGGGATCCAACAACTTGCAAGTGATATTCGACCCAGTCAATCTGTTGACGGCCGATAATCACGAACGACAGGATGAAATCTTGTCTGAGGCCTTTTCATTGTGGGGAGACCGCATTGCTGTCATCCACGCCAAGGATTTCACCATCGAAGATGGTCGTATAGTCCCTGCTCCGGTGGGAAAGGGGCTCATGAATTACAAGGTTGTCCTTGAGCATCTTAGCCCGCACATCAATATCATTCTCGATGAAACAAGCCCCGAGCATATCGAGGATGCCGTTCATTTTCTTAATTCCTGCTGACGTGGCCAGGTATTGCCCGCTCTCGACGGGCCAGAGGTGGGGTATGGCTATCCCCTATCGTATGATATCCCCTATCCTGCGACGGATATCCGTGCAAGCAAGGGGAAGCGACCATGTGGGACCAGCAAGAAATCCGCCTCGCGCCACGTTCGCGGGGCTTTCACCTGATCACTGACGAGGTCACCGAGGCCGTCCCCCGGCTGGCCAGCTTGAAGGTTGGCCTGCTGCATCTGCAGCTCCTGCATACCTCTGCCTCGCTGACCCTCAACGAGAACGCCGACCCCGATGTCCGCCACGACATGGATGCCTTCCTGCGCGACAGGGTGCCGGGTGACCTGCCCTATTTCCGCCATACCCTGGAGGGCCCGGACGTACGGGTTATATAAGGGCTCCTTGCCGGATATGGACATATAGTTTTATATGGACACCTCCTATGCAGTTACTCCTCATTCCTAGCCGCTGTAAGATGACCATGCGATCCAAAATGAGGCTTTCCAAAGCTATGCTCTGACGCTAGGTAATGAAATCATTAAAAAATGACACATTCCGAAGCAATACTATATAAAAGCTTTAGGAAAAGGAGTAAGAGCCTCACTACTTAACTCACTCTAAAAAGACTCCATCTCAAACTTTGCGAGGACAAGGTGACAGCATAAAAAATTCGCAACCTTTAGAGAATAGAAGCTTATTCCATACTGCTCAAGATCAAGACCTAATCCCTGTATTTCAAGATCGCTACAACACACAGCACTTCTAATTTCGCGCGACGCATTGAAGGATCCCCTTTTGTGTCATATAATACAAAGAGTATAAACTTTACACGTACGCTCTCAACATTATTAGTCTTATTAGATAGCACCCAATAGATTAGGATATGGTAGGGACGTGATGATTAAGCAAAAATACAAATTAATGAAATGGTGGCGCTATGTTTAAGCGAGTCAACTTGCTTAAACCAAGACTGGTAGGCAAGCGTTATGATGATCATGCACTTCCTTTGATGATCCTGAAAGACTTTTCTGTTTTTGAGGAATTTGTCATTGATGTAGCCAAGTGGCTCTATCTTCAAGACAATCCCAGTCGCATGAGGGCGCCAAAAAAATTCACTGATAACATATACTTAGAAATTACTAAAATAGAAAAAGGAAGTGCCCAGCCGATCATTGACATGCATGTTCATGAGTCATCTCATGACTTGGTCCCAGCTCTGGCAGAAGATTATTTCATGAGAGCTCGGGACTCAATTATCTCTGCCATTGACGCAGCCGCCAATGACGAGAATGTCATAGATCATCTTCCTAGCCACCTGTTGGGGTATTTTGACCGCTTTGGAAGAATGTTGCTTGATGACGAGCGCATCGAGTTCTCCCCTGAAAACCTCGATAGAAAAGCCCCGCTCAACCGTTCGACAAGAAAGAAGTTGATAATGCTGTCTAAGTCTGATGGATTGACAGACAACATATCTATACTTGGAAAAGTTTTCGGTGTTGATCAAATAAATCTGACCTATGATATTCAGCTTACTACTGGTCAGAAAATAATGGGGCGAATGTCTTCATTCCATGTGAATGATATTCTCCATGCCAATAATGCCTATCGGGATGGAGGGTATGTCTCTATCAAAGGGGTTGGCAGGTTTAATAGAAATGACCAACTTAAAGAGGTTATTGAAACAGACCAGATCACAATTTTAACCTCTACCGAAGTCCAGGTTCAGCTGGAAGAGCTCAAAAACCTGAGGGACTTCTGGTTGGATGGAAAAGGGCTTGCCCCATGTAAATCTGGTTTAGATTGGCTCATAAGCTGTTTTTCAAACCTGTATGAAGACGACCTTCCTCAACCTTATGTATACCCCACTCCCGAAGGAGGGGTACAAGTGGAATGGAGTATTGGTGAACAAGAAATAAGCTTAGAGATTGATCTCAAAAATCATCAAGGATATTGGCATTATCTTGACATAAGCTCTGATAGTGATTATGAAGAGAGACTGGATCTTGATGACGAGGAAAAGTGGGCTTTTGTGACATCGAAGCTGCGTGAGGCTGAAGGGCAGGAAAAAAATGAATGATTCGACAATTCTTCTTCGTCAAATCAACCCAAACTTCATTAGGGATGGCAGGGTCACCTCACAAGCTTTCAAGCCCACCCCCAAAGATGAAGATTTACTATCAGTCTATGATGGAGACATGATTTCTCCTCAAGATTCTCTTCATCACTTTGAAGACTCGCTGGACTGCTCCTCAAGCGGAGTTATGGGTGTTACTGTCGAAGAGTGTAAAGAGCAAGACCTTACAGCCAACTCAGATCCAGCGCCATTTCCAGAGCATGCTGTGATTGATTATTCAGATCTTTCAAATGGCCAAATCTCTAAAAAAGCAAAGAAGATCACAAAGGTTGCTCAAGAACGGGATTGGCTCTACAAAAAATAGTGAAATTAAAAGCCCGCCTTTAACGGGAGTCTGCATGCAAACCCGCCGCAAGGCGGGTTTATTCCTGATGATATGCATATGCTTCGCATATTAGCTCTTGGCAAGTCAAGGCCTTACCATATTCTCATCCCTTTACCTTCCCGCTCCCCGAAGCAAGGCATTAGCCTTGCTTTTCATCACCTTCTCTCTCGAGACCTTTGAAAGGGTCCCGACCATAACCCCGCTTCAGTAGTCGTCTGCCATGGTAGTGATATGCTCCCTCAAGCCACTGATCATCGAGCTCCGGCGCATCGTCAGGATCTACCCAATCCCTTTCCGTATCTTTACTGTCATCGCCCATAGCTGCCAACGTTCTCCTATTTGGTTGGTGATGGTTCCTCCGAGCCTCTACACTGATAAAGGATTTTCCTGCTTAATTAGCTCATGTAATGGGCATTCAAACCCACCGTCATCAGTCCCCAAGACCATGTTGAAGATTATGCGACTCAGAGAGGACTGCGGAAGATTATAGTTCCTATGGAACGGTTTTACATCCCAATCGTTGGCCACAGCCCGCTCCATGTTCCGTGAGATATTCCCTACGACTGAGTTGGCAGCTTGCCTTTTACTGATAGAGCTTCGCATGTAATAGGCGGCTGCGTCCTTGGTAGCTCGCCAAATGAAGTTGTAGACCTGGGCCACACTGAATTTCTCTAAGCACTGGCTTATAACCTGTCGAGTCTTCTCCCCCGGCGACAAGTACAGCTGATGATCCTCCAGAATAGTCTTCAGAAAACCGAGGCATTCATTCAGTTGGACTTCCTTGCATAGCGCGACGAATTCCGGTGCTTGTCTGACGCCTTGTATGATTTCCTCATCGAAAAACTCATTGACCAGCGCCGTAACATGATCGGCGTCCAAAGCAAGGTTAAACGCACACTCTCCGAGATCGACACTAAATCGATCATCCTCGTGAAGCTCGACCGCCTCAAGGCGTGTGCCCAGGCAGATTAACAGTAGGTGGTTGTCAATCAAATGCCGAAGGACCTTGTGATCGTAGACAGAATCAGGTGACAACGTGCAGGTAGGATAGTCGTCTAGCGGCTCAATGGTAGTGAATTGCTCGTCGCCTAACGCCTGAATCGCAGCTAACAGATAGATTTTGCTGGTCAGGTCTAGCGTTGCTGGGTCTGGCGTGTTGTTTTCCGCCGACTGCCGCATTTTCAGGATCAAGCCCCTCTTCTCGTCGGCGATGGCTTGGCGCTCAGCGTCTATACATGCTTTGCAGATCCGATTCTGAAACCAGCGGCGCTCCTGATACTGGCTGCGGGTGCCAAAGCGGTACGGCTGTTTGCAACGCCCACAGCAGATGTCTTCCCGCCATACGAAGGCGTGCCGCTCGACGAACTTACTGACCACATGGGGCTTCATCCCATGAGCGGTCGCAATCTCGCGTATCTTGAGCGCAAACTCACCTTCCTCAGTCTGTCGCCAGTAGTCCGCGCAGATGCGAGCGTTCAGCTCATCATCAGTGAGAATCTCCAACTGCATCCAGGCTACTCCAAATGGGAATCATAGTCCGTGGAATTGTATGCAGTGGGCCGTGATAGTTCCATCCTTTGGATGGAGCGGGACAGATGCGGAACGAGAAGCTGGTGGCATTCGGCCAGAGGGTCAGAGAGCTCCGCAAAAACAGAGGGTTATCTCAGGAGGCCATGGCTGCACTGGCCGGGGTGGACCGAAGTTATATGGGCCACATCGAGCGCGGCGAGAAGAACATCACCCTGACCAAGATCTACCAGATCAGCGAAGCCCTCGGCATCGAGGTCGCCGACCTCTTCCCCCGCACCGCAACCCCTAGCGTGTCTTCTTCTGATTGACGAGCCCTCGTCGCTTCTTCCTGAGCTGCGCTTTCATCCAGTGGCCAGCATCTCGCATCTCATCACGTAGCTCCTGAAGCTCCTGCGCGTTGAGACGCCGGAACTGACCCTGTTCCCCGGCCTCCGGCTTACCCGATCCGTGCGCCATACCAGCCTCCCTCAGTCGATCAGCCTGCCTGCCATGTCATCCAGTCTGGCCTTGATGCCCTCCCACTGTGGCATCACTTGCCCCATCAGGCGATAGAATCGCTCGCTATGGTTATGCTCCGCGATGTGACACAGCTCATGCAGGATGACGTAATCTACGCATTCCCGCGGCGCCTTCACCAGGTGCGGATTCAGCGTCAGACGCCCTTGAGGCGAGCAGCTTCCCCAGCGCGTTTGCATGGCCTGCACCCGCATCGGTGGCCGCTCAGAGACCCAGAGCGCCTGTTCCAGCAAGGCGTCGAGCCGCCGCCCAAACACCTCACCCGCACGCTCCCGATACCAGCGTGCCAGTAGCTGTTTGACCTTGTCAGGCCGCTTATGGCGAATGCGCACCTCCAGCCGACCGCGTAGCAGCTTGACACCTTGCCGCTCCGTCAGCGTCTCGATCACTTTCAGAAGGTGCTGCCTGCCCAGGTAGTAATGGCTTTCGCCACTCACATAGCGGCGCGGGATCACGTATTCATTCTGAGCGCGAAACTGGCGCAGCTGTTGATAGATCCACCGCGCCCGCTGCCGGACTGCATCGAGCACCTCATCGTCACTGGCTTCTCGTGGGGCCAGGGCTTCGACACGCGTATCTGGATGGACCTTGATCAGTACCCGATTGATGCCTTGGGACCGGGCCAGGCGCCGGATGGTGATACATTCGTCGCCATAACGGAACACCAGCTCGCGACCATAGGGAGCGGCATCAGCGATCATCACGCTCATTATGTTGCCAATCCTACTCGGGTGATCTGAACGATGTTCTCCACGATCTGCTTAGCCTGATCCATACCTGCGCCCACGGACTTGCACTGCCTGAAGACCACCGGCAACAATTGCTTGCGTATCGCGGCTTCGATGTTCTGCGGATTGATGGAGTGGACGGCTACCGCGTCGTCGACCACCTCACAGGCCTCGAATGCCAGATTGATCCAGAGTTGTTGAACCTGGGGGTCGTCACTGGACAGCACCTTAGGCAACGCCTGCTTGAAGACACCATACACCGCCTGCGCATGCCGATTACCCTGAAAAGCATCAGGCAGTTCATCTAGTCGGCGCTCGCTGACTTGCTGCTCGAACTCCTTGAAAAGAAGATATTGTTTCAAGGGGTGGTCGAACAGCTTCTCAGCCTCCTCGATGGCCTGGCGCAGAAGCGCCGAGAAGGCTTCCTGGGCGTAAGGGTCATCCTTGAGGTCCTGCTCGATCATCTTGGTGACCCGAGTCTTGATGATATCCGTCTCGTTGCGGGTCTTGTCCTCGCTCCACTCTTCTGGCGCCTGCTGTGCTCCCATACGACTAACTTCGTAGGCCCCGTCCGCTTCCTGGATATCGACACCTACCACATGGCGATCCAGCAGCTTCTTGACCTGCTCCACGTAGTCGTCGTAGTCCACGGACTCGCCTGCGTCCTGCTTGACCAGCTGGCGAAGGCTGGAGAACTGCTTGAGAGTGTCCTTGTAATGACGACGATCGTCGTCGGTGAAACTCGAATCCTCGAAGAAAGTGGATGATTGCAGGGCGACCTTCAGGCAGCTGGCAAAGGCCGTCAGCGCCTCATAGAAGTCTTCACGCACCTTCTGGTGCACATCGACCAGCTCAGGCTTAGCGCCCGGCAAAGCCGACTCCAGAGTCTCCATGCGCGGTACCAGTACTTGGCGTAGCTGTTCGATGTCCTGCTTGTTCTTCACGCCATCGAAGATCGCCCATAACTGCGTATAGAGCTGCGGCAGCCGCTTGTACTCCGTACCCATGGAGTGATAAAGCCCCTCGATATCGTTGATATCGAAGCCTCCCTGAGTGCGTGAAGCCAGGTCCTGATACTTGGCGATGGTGGTATCCAACTCCGCCAGAATGCCGCGATAGTCGATCAGGAAGCCAAAACGTTTCTTGTCATGCAGGCGGTTCACGCGAGCAATAGCTTGAATCAGGTTATGGGACTTAAGCGGCTTGTCGATATAGAGCACCGCGTTCTTGGGCTCATCGAAGCCGGTCAGCAGTTTATCAACCACGATCAGCAGCTTGAGGTCATCATCCTTGTTGAAGCGCTCTATCAGGCTGCGGGTGTAAACCTGTTCCTCCTGGTTGCCGACATTGTCCTTCCACCACTGCTGCACCTCCGGCAAGGTGGTTTCATCCACCTCGGTGTTACCTTCACGGGTGTCCGGTGGGCTCATCACCACCGCCGACTCGAACAATCCAGCTTCGTCCAGGTACTTCTTGTACTTGATGGCTGAGCTCTTGCTGTCGCATGCCAGTTGGCCCTTGAGGCCCTCCGGCACATGCTTGACGAAGTGGTTGGCGATATCGAGTGCAATCAGACGAATACGGTCATCGGCGCTGTAGATCTGCCCCTTCCTGGCCAGCTTGCGTTTGAGGTCGGTCTTCTGAGCGTCTTCCAGCCCTTCGGTGATCCGCTCGAACCAGGCATCGATGGCCCGCTCGTTCACATCCAGATCGGGAATACGCTCCTCATAGAGCAACGGGGAAACCGTCTTATCCTCTACAGCACGCTGCATGGTGTAGGCGTGAACGATGGGGCCGAATTTGTTAGTGGTTCGGTCCTCCTTCAGCAGGGGGGTGCCCGTAAAGGCCACAAAGGCGGCATTGGGCAACGCCTGTTTCATGCGGATATGGTTCTCGCCGCCTTGGCTACGGTGCCCCTCATCGATCAAGACGATGATGTCCGAGCTTTCGTTGTGGCACTCCGGCAGCTTGGTCGCGGAGTTGAACTTCTGGATCAGCGAGAAGACGATGCGCTCGTTGCCCTTACCAATCTGTTCGGCCAGGCGTGTGCCAGAGGTTGCCATGGCCGCAGCCTTGTCCTTCTTGGTGGCCAGCTCGCCACCGGACGTGAAGGTGGCACTCAACTGGCTCTCAAGATCGATCCGGTCGGTGACGATGACCAAGCGGCACTGCTTGAGCGACTCGTGCAGGATCAGTGCCTTGCTGAGAAACACCATGGTGAAGGACTTGCCGGAGCCTGTGGTATGCCAGATGACACCACCTTCTCGTCCACCATCCGGACGTCTGGTGTTGATTCGCTCGATCAGCCGCTTGATACCAAACACCTGCTGATAGCGAGCAACGATCTTCCCGGCCTTCTTATCGAACAGGGTGAAGAAGCGCGTCATCTCCAGCAGACGCCCCGGTGAAAGCAGACTGATGAGGAGCCTGTCCTGGCCGGTCACGGCCAGTTCGCCGCCCTGCAGGCGCTGTTCGTACCATTCGCGGTCTGCTGGTGGACGATGACTGAAGAGCGCATCAAGTTGCTGCGCCGAGAGCGGGGCATTCTTGAGCGCATGCATCTCGGCTTCCGAAATGTCTTCCTCACTCCAGGTCGCCCAGAATTTCTCTGGTGTATGGCAGGCGCCATAGCGACCCTCATGCCCATTGATCGAGAACAGAAGCTGGCTGTATGCGAAGAGTTGGGGAATCTCGTCATAGCGCTGGTTACGTAAGCACTGAGAAATGCCCTCCTGCAGAGTTGGCCCCTTGTGAGACTGGCCGTCGGGCCGTTTGGCCTCAATCACCGCCAGGGGGATACCATTTACGAAGCAGACGATATCCGGCCGGCGCGTATCCACGCCTCCCGAGCGAGCAACGCTGAACTCCTCTGTGAAGTGAAAGATGTTATTCTCTGGGTTATCCCAGTCAATTAGCGCTACAGTCGGGCTGGCCTTACGGCCATCTACGAACTCGGTTACCGAGATACCGTAAAGCAGGTGATTATAGAGTTTCTCGTTAGCGGAAAGAAGCCCCTCATTCAATGCGGGCGTACACACCTCAGCAACCAAATTGTCGACCGAATTTTGGGAAAGAGCATGCGTTGCACCGCCAAAGACAAAGCGACGTTTCCCAAGCTCTTCGCGCAAAATATTTTTCAACACGACTTCATCATATTGGCCACCGCGAGCAGCCAAGGCAAATTCGGGAGAAAGAAAGCCCCACCCTTGCTGTAACAATAATGTTAGCGCGGGGAGTTTAGCGCTGAACTCTTCTTGAAACCTTGGAGAATCCATTTTCATCCCCACCCCTGCATATAAAGTTATTTAAAATGGAAGCTATAACAAGCGCACGAGAAAAGCTAACGACAAACATAGCTTATAAGGTCAGAGAAATAAATCCCAGATGAAAAAATAACAACCAAGACAAATAGCAAGAATGAGAGCGGAACTTTGTCTCTAAAAAAACGGAATCTTCTCTGCTCAGCAACCCAGTCAATCTGGAGCTCCCAGAAAAACTTATAATGAGCGTACCAATTGCTAAACATTATCTGCTTGCTTATACTGAGCGAATAAAACTCCTCTTCAATTTCAGAAAGTTCCTTTTGATAACCAGAACCATCCTCTGACTCATCCATGGCTTTGACATTAAAATAGAGAGATTTTAACCTATAGTAAAGCTTAGTTATACCAACTCCGGCTTCAGCATACTCCTTCTTCTTACTATCATTCAAAGAAACATAGAGACCCACAACGCCTAAAATTATAAAAACAGAGGAAACAAGCTTGTTTGATATATCATCAATTGCAAGAGCAATAATACCAAAGGCCAACGAAATAAAACTAATGAACCCCGGCGTCTTTTCGACTATATCATAGGTGGCAAAATGCTTTTTTGCCCCAAAACCAACATCATAACCTTTTTCTGCAATGCTTCTTAACAAATCGTTTTTTTTCACCATTAACTCCTACTGGATAGGCACATCAATTTTTGATTTCGCAACAACCACTCCGTCTTTAACAGCATAGCATTCGACTAGATGCTCTCCTTTAAAATCAGTAGATTCACTTTTTTTCATAGAGCCGTCGTCATCTTCTATCTGCCCCCTGATGCAATCTCTTTTTTGTGCTTCTTCACCTCGATTCAAGACCTTCCATTTTAATGAAAATGGGTGTGGGACATCATGAGAAACCACTTTAAAGTTAAGTCTCTTCTGCCGCCGAAGTGGCAGCCCTTTCATAATAATATTAATTAGCGAATTCTCTCTAAAGCCATTTTGAGAAACGTCACAGTCCAAAGAAACAGTAAACTTAATGTCTTCGGGATACGTATCCTCAATAAATTCTTCAGTGTTTCGCCACCCCCTTCCTGCTTTGGCCACAGCTTCTTGAACGCCCTGCTTAGCAGGAAAGCTTCTTCCGTACACTTTCTTCCACTTATTATTTTCAGATTCAGTTCCCCTTGCATCTATCGCTTTTAAGCACAAGTTGTAGGCTTGCCTTGCTTTCTTCTGGAATTTTTTCTTTACTTTTACATTCTGATTACTACCTGGAGCCTTATAAATATCCTGACAAGGTTGCTCGGCCAAGTAGTTAAAAAAGTCTCTACTCAAATAGTCAAAATAAAGAAAACTTTTATTATCATAGAATGACGTTGACTTCATAAAGTTATAAGCAAGCGTGTCAATTAGAAGCCCTCCCATCGCTACGCCATGCTTGTTTTTCCAAGCACGACCCATCTTACACAATAAACGCAAATTCCTATTTTTTTGCTCGTTTAATTTTTTTATTTCCCGCATTTCCTGTCGGGGCTTAGTAATTTTCCAGCTTCCACCATTGTAAGTGTCTGGATACTTGAAAAAGCTGCCTCCATCATCAAAATTCTCAAAGACAGGCTGAACCTCAACGTGGAAGTTTTTATATGTGACTGTAACAACCAAGCGATCAACTCTAATATTTGTACTCGGATACCTAGCTTTAATTGCATCCTTAACATCAGTCAACAGCTGGGTCTGCTGCCCATTCTTATAGGTATCCCACGCTCCTTTTGGCATTATATAAAGCATATCAAGATCTGAGATGCCTTTGATGCCGGTATAACGCCCATATGAACCAACTCTCAGTGAGTTTGCCTCTTTGGACTCGGAGTCTCTAAACTTCTTATTTAGGCTAGCAGTGATTTCACCATAGCGACTACTAATCCGCTCGGCGTTATCAACCTTTAGATTGTCTAAAAAATCTTTAAACATATCAGAAACTGACATTCACACCTCGCCAACTTTTTCACATTGAAAATCACCAGAACCCACCCTCCGCTTACCTGTCAAAAGCTGCTGCATTAAAGCATTTCTTTCATGTTTGATGCACTCAACCTTTTTCTTGACAACTTCAACCTCTTGATTGGCGACAGAGAGCGCGGTAGCAATTTTTTCCTGTTCTTCAAGACAAGGAACCGCAAACCTGAATTCACATAAATTTCTAAAATACAGTCGAGTTCTTGTACCGCCTTGCTTTTGCTGAATCGCAAACCTTTTAAAGGCATCGCCATGATTTAATTGAGCTTCTAGAAAATCCTTATCAACCCCACTTGCGGAGAAGACAGGATACTCTTTGCTAATAGCCCCCCTTTCCCACTCTCGATTCAAGTTGAACTTAAAAATTAAATCATCACTCATATGCCTATATGTAAAATAGCCAAAAGGTATGACACCATACTTCCCTTCATTTATAACTGAGCGCTCTTGCTCATAGAGACCGTCCCTAGAAGAAGTCAGTATCGGCAATTTTGTTGAAGCAGGCACATATTCTTTATGTAATCTCAAAAAATTACCGACTTTCTCTTCCTTCCAAGCCGGAAACCCTCTTCCAGACTCAGAATTAAATCTACGCTTTCCGTTAAGCAGCTGTTGTAGTAACCCCCTCTTCTGCTGGCGACTATTAGAGAGAAGCCTTTCGCAAGTACGGACAGCTTCATCCCATGTGTAGATGACTTGAGCGATTTTCTTTTGCTCATCAAGCGGGGGAACAAGAACAACCTGCTCGGTCACATCACTTTTTTGCACATGAACAAGGGTAGACTTAAAACCATGTGCTTTCTCTTCAACACGCTTGGTAACTGATAGCATGGCAAAGTAAAGCCAAGTATGATCAACTTTTAATTTAGGCTCAACACGAAAAATGTGTTGATTAAGGACACCTTTTGGCCCTTTCCAAAGCTTGGCGCCAAATGAAACTCCTTTAGTCCCAGCCCAAGCAAAAAGTATATCACCTGGATTCACAAGCCACTGCTTTTTTATGGCACCATCATAAAAATTAAAACTCTCGGAACCGTTTAAATTTTGAATGCGAATTATCGGCAGCCCAGAATCAGACCAATCTTGGGATTTAAACCCATGCCCATTGATGAAAGTGCATATGTCTCCAACGCTTTTAACATGCCACCCCTCAGGCACCATAGCCCAGCTCCTCTAAATACTGCTCCATTCTACCTTCAAGATCAGTAAGCTGAGACTGTAGCTTCTTTCGTTCGTTACGCACGGCCATCAGGTCAATTTCTTCCTCTTCCTCAAAGGTATCTACGTAGCGCGGAATGTTGAGATTGTAGTCATTTTCTTGGATCTCCTCGTGGGTTGCCAGATGCGCATACGTATCTACGCTGACTCGCTCACGGTAGGTAGCAACAATCTTCTGAATATTGCTTTTCGTCAGAACATTCTGATTCTTGCCGGGTTTAAACTCACGACTAGCATCAATAAAAAGAACGGAATCATCTTTTTTATTCTTTTTAAAGATTAGAATCGCAGCTGGAATACCTGTGCCGTAAAACAATTTCTCTGGCAAGCCAATTACGGCATACAATAGATTCTCTTCGATTAACTTCTTACGGATCCTCCCTTCGCTTGAGCCACGAAAAAGTACGCCATGGGGGACTACCACTCCCATACGACCAGAGGCAGGTTGCAATGTCTCAATCATATGCTGGATGAATGCGTAATCACCCTTGGTCTTTGGGGGAACTCCACGACGGAAACGGCTGAATTTGTCGTGAACAGCCTCGTCATGACCCCACTTATCGAGACTAAACGGAGGATTAGCAGTAACTATATCGAATAACTTTAGCTCACCATTATTATCTAGCAAAAGTGGGTTCTGTATTGTATCGCCCCACTCAACCTTGTGGTTGTCTTCGCCATGCAAGAACATGTTCATCTTGCATAGCGCCCATGTGGAGTTAATCGACTCTTGACCGTAAAGGGCATATTCACGGCTTCCGTAATTTTCTACAACCTTGCGTCCACATTTCATTAGCAGCGAACCGGAGCCACAAGCAGGGTCACAGATGGTATCACCCGGTTGAGGGTTCAATAGCTCAGCAATCAAATCCGACACTTCTGGTGGCGTATAGAACTCACCAGCCTTCTGGCCACCGTAGGCAGCGAAGTTCTTGATCAGGTACTCATAAGCGTTACCGATCACATCCAAAGAGCCAACACGGCTCGGCTTCAGATTGAGCTCGGGTTTGGCAAAATCTTCAAGAAGATGGCGCAGAGTCGTATTCTTCTGCTTTTCTCCACCAAGCTTGTCGGTATTGAAGGAGATATCCTGGAATACGCTTTTGCTTGCGTCCTTGAGCTTGGTGCCATTCGCTTCCTCGATGGCGTGCAGGGCGCGGTCGATCCGCTCGCCATTGCCTGGCTCGTGTCGGTGCTCCCAAAGTGTGTAGAAACTGGCATCACGTGGCAGGACGAAACGCTCGTTCTTCATCAACTCCTCGATCAGCTCCGGCTCATCACCATAGTCGGCTTGGTAGCTATCGTAGTGGTCCTGCCATACATCCGAGATGTACTTCAGAAACAGCATCGTGAGGATGAAATCTTTATAGGTGTCCGCGCTGATGGTGCCGCGAAACGTATCGCAGGCCGCCCACAGGGCCTTGTTGATACTGTCCTGGTTGATTTGCTCGCTCATTGAGTCATGTCCTGTCATGGGTTGCGTTCATCCTGATGGCCCAGCAGATCAGCGGCCAGTGCCGACTGCAATGCCGAATTAGCGGCCAGTTGTTCATGCAGCAGCCTGCGCTCCTGCGACAGCGTATCGATCAGCCCGACCCACTGGTGCTGCCGCTTGAGCGGAGGAACGGTAATGGGCAGCGATTCCAGTACACGACGCCGGATGCTTTTGGTCAGACTGCCTTCGGCGTTCTGCTCCAGGAAGCGCTGGCAAGGGCGCTGGTTGATCAGCCAACAAAGGTATCGGGGGAGAATCCGCTCCATCTGGGCTTTCACCACGTAGAAGTGCGGCGCCGCCACGCAGTGATCCTCGGCCTGAGAGTCCACCTCGATTGCGTAGTAGTGGCTGCCTCGCGCAGCCACAAGCACGTCGCCCGGCTTGAGCCAATTCGGCGCTCGCTTGCCGGTGAGTGCAGTGCGGGTGCAAGAGGCCCAATCGATGCCGCCATCCGCGATGTCTCGCATCTGCACCACCAGAGCCTCCCCTTCCGGCAAGTCGGCAATCTTGCCCCGGAACGGGTAGCCCGCTTGGATACTTGCTAGGTCGCCCAGCTGCATATCGATCTCGTTTCATCGTCAATGATGCAGAATACTGGTTTGCCTTCTCACTCCTGTCAAGCTATTTTCGTCTCATCGCCATTGATGCAATAAAAAGGTGCATGGTAGTGAAGGCTTCACCGACACAGGTGCGCGTTGAGGTACTGCGCAAGCTGGACTGTTACCAGCCGTCCGTCTCCCAAAGTCCCAGCCCAGAGGCATGGCGGTGCTCCCCCCGTGATGGACGGCCCTTCTGGGCGGAGCGCCTTCAGAGCCATTTCCGGGACAATTGCTACCACTACCCGGTGGTGCTGGATCCAGACGGTAGCCCCTGGCAAGAAGCCAACCGCTACCTCTTAAGCCGGCTAGCTGACATCTCGCCGATCAGCCATCGCACCCTGGAGTCTATCGCTGGCGACCTCGCTCACTTTCGCCAGTGGCAGCTCGATGACGATATCGATTTCCTCAACGTCCCCGGACGCCCTCGTGCTCGCCCGACCTATCGCTACTGTGCTTTCCTGCATGACCTCGTGGGCTTTCACACCATCAAAGCCAGCACGGCCAAACGCCGCATGAGTACAGTGCAGAATTTTTATCGCTGGCTGGAGCATGATGGTGTTCGTTTCCCCCACCCCCTATGGGTCGAGAGTGACACGCGCCTCAGCTTCAAGGATGCGAAAGGCCTCCAGCACCAGAGGCAAGTCAAGAGCACTGACTTGACCCGATCGTTCCGCACAGCGCGACAAAGTCACGATTTCAGCGAATACCTGGAAGACGGCGGCAAACTGCGGCCACTGCCGAAAGACGAGCAGATAGCCTTAGTCGAGGCACTCCAGCGCATTGGCAATACCGAGATGACGCTGGCGTTCCTGCTCGCCTTGACGACAGGTGCCCGACTACAAACCGTCTTCACGCTTCGCTCGAAGCATGTGGCCTCACCACCCCGTGACGGCACCACATCGAAGCGAATCAAGGTCGGGCATGGCACATTGATCAACACCAAGTATGGCAAGCAGATGTCCCTGCTTGTCCCAGTCTGGCTCTACACTAGGCTCCAGATCTACAGCCAGTCGCCGCGCAGATTGCAACGGGTGGCGAAAAGTCAGCACACCTACCCGGAGGTTGAGGAGCAGTATCTCTTTCTGACCCGAGCAGGTCAGCCTTACTACATGGCCACAAGCGACCCTTTTGCGTTTCTATATCGCTCTCCGCCACGCGGTAATGCTGTGACTCAGTTCATTCATCAACAACTGATGCCAAACCTGAATCAGCATGGACATGATTTTACATTTCGATTCCACGACCTCCGTGCCAGTTTCGGCATGAATCTTGTGGAGAGCCTACTTGATCAACATAGCGAAAAAAACGCTACCGAAGAACAGCGGCCCGAGTTCTTCCAGGCATTGATGTACGTGCGGGAGCGAATGGGGCATAGCCAACTCAGCACAACTGAGGGCTACTTGAATTACCGGAAGAAATTCAAGATCGCTAGCCACCTGCAAAGCGAGTTTGAATCCTTCTTGGAACAAATTGTTAAGGAAGAGTGACTCTATGGCCTGGATGGAGCGCAACACTACAGTATATAAACTTTCGGACCTCCCCTTCGATACGCAAGGCAAGCTTACCCTGATTGCCCCGCACTTGGTTCGTGTCTACATTCCCGGTTACAAATTCCCTATGGACGTTGGCTCCTGGTGTTATTCAGTCCGCAGACGCAAAAGTGGCGATAACACAAGGGAGGAAAGCGTTATCAACCTAGTGGATACGGAAAGTTACCGTACGTGTCGAAGGACTTTTATCACAAACTACCTTGACTATCTCAGTCAGCATATACGACTAGGCAAATCACCGGCCAGCCTCAAAACATCAGTCGGTCAATTTCAACGCTTTGTTAATTGGTGTGACGATAGCTACGTGCAAGGCCTGGACTCCCAACAGCATTATATCGATGCAGTTGGAGTATTCACCGAATATTTAATTGACCTTGTGCGAAAGAGTCAGATGAATATCAATACCGCTGCCACTCTTCAGCTAGTGCTATTCACTGCTGGTAGAAACATCTACTCTGACCGTTATGGTGACCTTTTCAGAGGTGTTAGAAAAATCAGTCGCTCATTTAGGGCGGTTAACATCACTGAAACACCTGAACAGAAACGAGCACGATCAGCACTAAAGTTCTACACATCATTATTCCACCAACTGTCTGACTTTGTCATTGACTTTGAGCGCTTCCCTAAGAGACTAGAATTTGAACATGGCTACTATTGGTTTTTTCCTACCCAGATGCCATTCGCAGGCCCCTCGAATATAGAGAAAAAAACTCAGAATGGAAAAAACTATAAAGCCTACGACTACATCAATGGAACGATATTCAGTGTTGAAGAAATAGCACGAAAAATGACACAGCACCGCTCCCAAGCACAAAATGCAAAGGTTGCTCGAAATAGAGCATTAACAAGAATCGATCAAGCCAATAATGATAAATACAGTATCCATAGGATGAGGGCCGCATCAATGGCCTTTCAGGCTTTCATGATGCTATTTTCTTCCAGCACGGGTATGAGCCTCGGGCAGTTCGCCTCCTTAGAGTGGTCAGACGACTACCAGGTCGGCATCGACCGGCAGGGATTTCGATCAATCAAGTATAGGGCAGGCGGAAGACCGGTTGAATTCTACATTGAGGCTAGGTTTCTCAACCTTTTCAGGAAAGCATTAAGGTTGCGAGACCACTTAATCAAAGGAACCGGAAGGGAAAGCTTTAATTATCTCTTCTTCTCCTTCAACGGGAAAGATATCTACCCTCTATCCATGAACCTATCAACGGACTTCCATCGAAGGCTTGAAATATGCTTCGACTTCAAAACCAAAATCACAACACGCATGTGGCGAGCCCACAAGAGCAACTGGCTACTTGAAAAAGCTGACTTAAGCACCACCGCTACGCTATTACAGAACACACCGGAGACGATGATAAAGCATTATTCTGAAGGCTCTGACCAGCAAGCCAGCAAGGAGCTGACGGACTTTTTCACCAATTTTAAAAACGATATCATAATCTCCAATGAAAAGCCTACCAACTCTATCGCCACAGGGCAGTGTGTAGAGCTTCACTCACCCACCCCCTCTTCAAGCTCACATATCCAGCCAGACTGTAAAACACCGGAAGGGTGTTTGTTCTGCAAAAACTTCCGTGTTCACGCAGACACTATAGATTACAGAAAAATCTTAAGCCTCAAATACATACTTGAGCAGTCAAAGCATTTAGCTTTCAATGACCATCACTTCGAGGAAATGCTTCAACCGGTCGTAGATGCCATCAACAGCATAGCTTCACAGATAGAGGCATCGGGCAAGCTCTCCAAAGTTGATGCACAAGAAATACAAAGCTCAATAAAAGACGAAGAGTTGCTATCCAAATACTGGACCAAGAAGCTTAAACTTATGGATGACCTGGAGTTAATATGATGAAAGCACAGGCCTACTACCCAAACTTTTCATCACTGGCCCAGGACATCGCCTGTGCGCCTGCCCCATTTACTCCAAATGAAGTGGGCCAACGCCCTCTTCCTGATTTTGTTGTATCAAAGACTCTTGAGGGAAAAACACTATCTATCTATTCAGATGACGTATGGGATTTTAGACCCTATCGCCTGAGTGGCAACACTGGTAATGCAAGATTCAATTTCAAGATCTTCAGCAACAGCACAAAAGAAGAAGTCAAATGGCTGATGTTCCTCTTATTATTTATGGTAGATTCTGGGCGAGCATCGGGTATCAGCATTAGCACCACGATGACATATTTCAAAGCAGTCAGAAGTCTGGCCAAATACTGTGAGAACCATGGACTAACTATCAAAGAAGTGCTTCAGGCGGAAGACGAACTAACCAAATTTGTGGGCAAGATTACAACGAGAAGTCTTCTTGCTGGTCTATCTTCCGTGTTATCTCACCTGATCACGCTACCAAGCGAAGCGTCGGGGTATAAAATATTATCCAATTTTAAGTTCGAGACGGTAAAAAGAAGACTACACAGCTTGGGTGAAGACAACCAGCATCCGGTGATCCCCAACAGAATTTACTCAGAACTGATACAGCAGCTGGATGACTTCTTTCAAGATCTCCATGAGATCAAAGACCAGCTGCAAAGGTTCATTGAGTCAATCCTTGCCTGTGACCGTTATGCACGCTCTTCAGCTTTACAAACAAAGATTGGCTATCGCACAAAAGATTTCAAACCTTTTTTCAAGGAAGCTGCACAGGAACACGGCATCTGGGAGTACCTAGTCAAGTACAAAGTTAAAAACATGCCTTCTCTGTCAACTTTCCTAACGCGAATTCAGCATGGCGCTCGTATTATTTTACATATCTACACAGGAATGCGAAGCTCCGAATCGCTGAGCCTTCTAACTAATTCGCTGAAAGTATCTAATGGAACTTACAAGCTTTTAGGGACAACCAGTAAGTTTGTGGGTCAAAAAAAGGGGGTTAGCTGGATCACCAGCCAAGAAGTAGAAAGAGCTTACGAGATAGCCGGCATGCTTGCCAAGCTCGTTTCACAGAAGATCAAACTATCGTATCACGAAACCCCGCTATTCATATCAACAGGGTATCTTTCACTTTTCACCCGGGTTGACTATGATGGAATCAACATAATCATAGGTGATGCATCAAGCAAATCTCATGAAATCTACAACCTTCTGGATCAAGATGCATTCAGGGTTACTAAAGACGACCTCAATGAGCTTGAAAAAATAAACCCTTTTCGTGCCTGGGAAAGTGAGAAAGCCTTTGCAGTGGGCAGCATATGGCGATTTACAATCCACCAGTTCAGACGTTCGCTTTCTTTCTATGTCGCCCAATCGGCTCTAGTTTCTCTCCCCTCGCTCAAAAGGCAGCTAAAGCACGTCAGTCGAGAAATGACCATCTACTACTCTCAATCCAGCAGCCAAAACTATGATGCCACTGGCCAAGAGCACATTGCTCAGCTGATCAAACGGGAAAAACCAGAAGCAGACGCCATTGCCTACATTAGTGATGTTCTGAGTTCCGGAGAGCCTCTGTATGGGGCACATGGTACCTTTATTGATCGGAACAAACCTAGCAGCAACAAACAATTGGTCTTTGCGGATAGCAGAGAAGAGCTAATAAAACAGTTCAAAAAGGGTGAAATCGCGTATACTCAAACACCATTGGGTGCCTGCACAACGGTTGCGCCCTGTGACCAGAAGCTGCTTCGTTCGATGACCTCCTGCCTAACGTGCTCTAGGTCTGTTATTAAACAGAGCAAGCTTGATCGTGTCATAGCCAGGCAGAAATTGTTCGTCGACGAGCTGGAAGACACCGCTCCTGATAGCGTAGAGTTTCGCACAGAAAAGGAGGAACTCCGCCATCTCCTCGAATACAAAGAGCGCGTCATGGGCAAGGCAGGTGAACAATGAGTGCATTGAATGATTATTGGGAAGCGTTAAGTAGGCTGCGTTCCAATACGCCGGTCAGGGTTCCCAAGAGCAGCCCCATTAACAAAGATACTGTTGCGCTCGAGGCTGGCCGCAAGCGAGGATCCATCAAGAAGTCTCGTGCTTCTTTTTCTGAGCTGATCGAAGCTATTGACAATGCGACTGCTAACATCAATCACTCATATCAATCGATTGACAATCGGCTGAAAGCTGAGAAAAGCGCTAAGAACAACTACCGGGAACTCTACCACCAGACTCTTAACCGTGAACTGATGCTTATGGAAAGACTTGCTCAGCTTGAGAAAGAGATTGAAAACCTAAAGAAAGTTGTTCCACTTCGAAAATAGGAGATGAATTATGTGGATGCAGAAAGAAATTACTTTGAAGCCCCGTTCTCGTGGCTTTCACCTGATCACCGATGATGTTGCACAGGCCATCGGCGACATAAAGAATATAAAGATAGGCTTACTGAGTGTTTTTATAAAGCATACTTCAGCTTCATTGACGATCAACGAAAATGCCGATCCGACTGTGCGAAACGACTTCGAAAGCTTCTTTAATCGCGCAGTCCCTGAAGGTGAACCTTATTACCAACACATATTTGAAGGGAGTGACGACCTTCCCGCACACTTAAAAAGCAGCCTCCTAGGTCCTAGTGTTCAAATCCCTATTTCTGATGGCCGAATGAACATGGGCACCTGGCAAGGTATCTATCTATGTGAACACCGCAACCATGGCGGCAGCCGGCGCATCGTCATTACTGCGCATGGGGAGTGACAGAGATATGGACAAAATCGTGTGTGAGGTGTCCATGCACCAAGGAGTCGATATGGACAGCCAGGAAATCCCTTCTCCCAGTAACCATGGGAAGTACAGGCGTCCATACGACGTCCATCTCAGCCGTATGCGTGATATGCCCGCCCATGTCGCCGCGAGCCTGCTCGGCACGCAACTGACCCTGGCCGTGCGCGACGGCCGCCTGGCGCTCGGCACCTGGCAGGGCGTCTGGTTCGGCGAGCATCGCGACCATGGTGGGCCACGGCAACTTATCGCCACACTCAATGGAGAGTGAGGCGCAAGACAGTCACCAGGAAGGGGCCTGGCTAGGCGGCCAGATGCCGAAACGGTAGGATTAGCGCTTTAACCCCGGCATCAGCTTCAACGTGAGCTCTCGACATGCCGATCCCGAGATTGCCTATGACCCGCCCTCCGCTGCGGGTCACGTAAAGAGTCCACTCGTGAAACTGCTCGACATTCCCTTCGATGATCGTCGTCGACGTTATCTGGTCCTTCACTCGCGGGACCTACCGGATCGCCTGCGACTGGCCAGCACCACCACCACGGCGGCATTCGAGGCCATGGGCAGCAGTCGCTTCTATGTATCGCAGGACCAGCGCATCCTCGCCAAGGTGGTGCCGGACAAGTACCGCAAGCGGCAACACCCTCTGAAATGGTTGTGCCGCGACTATCTCGAGAAGCGCTGGTTGATGCAGTCAGATGCCCGCAAGGAATTCCTCAGCCTGCGTATCCTGCGCCAGGCCGGCCTGCGTGTCCCGGGTTTCCACGGTTGGGGAATATCCCTCAACCCCGCCAACCGGACTCCCTCACTGCTGCTGATGGAACAGGTACGGGATGCCCGTGTGGGCGGCGAGGTCTTCGATGATCTCGACGAGACGGGACGCAGGCGCTTTCTCGACGACTTCTGTCGGGAAGTGGCGCAGCTCGCCCGCGCCGGCTACGTGCATCGCGACCTGCATCTCAACAACCTGCTGGTCGACGATCAGGGACGCCTGACCTGGATCGATGCCCATGTTCGCCCCCTGCCACGACGCGCCGGCGACCACTGGCCGGCCATTCGCGACTCCTTGACTGCCGACAAGCTGCGTGGCGAAACCTACCGGGACCTGGCCGAACGACGTATTGCCGAACTCTGGTCCGGCGGATCACTCGAGTAATTCGCCGGAGCGCCCCGAGCCCCGCCCGAGCGGCCCGGCACACCACCATACAAGGCCTTTTTACTCGTCGTTCCAGGCCTTCGGCGTCCAGGTAATGCCCTCTTCATCACTGGCATTCCAGGTCAACACGGCATTGGGGTGGGTATTGGCATGCTCGTCGTCAAACTCACTGTTGCCGGGCGTGTTTTCGATGGTGCCGGAATCGTCGTCGTTGGCGGTACAGTTCCAGCCCACGTCCGTACAGGGGTCGTCCAGCCCCTCGGAAATATTCACCGAGACGCGCAATTTCGCCGCGCTCAGTTCCGATAACGCTGCACTGTGCTCGGCCCGCTCCGTATAGTCCTGATAACGCGGTACCGCGATCCCCGCCAGTATCCCGATGATCGCCACCACGATCAGCAATTCAATCAGGGTAAAACCGGCTTGATCCACCGGCACACTCGTCGTGTCTTCCCTCATCCTTCCTTCCATGGCCCACCTCCCTGGTCGACGCTTCGGATACCCCCGCAGGGTTTCGCGGGTAGCGTTATCCGGACACTTGGCGCTCGCGCCTTCTCTTCGTCTCCGTCCACGCTGACCGCTCCTGCCTTGACGGTAGGTAGCGAGCCAGGGACCGACAAGGACGATTCTCTGACTTCTCGGCGTCGTCATTTCGCATGGCGGAGTCTGCAAACTCGTCGATATGCCACCGTAAAAACGTCGAGCCACGCCAACCTCGACTGACTAGACTCGGCGATATCCCAAGCCGGGACCGCAAGATGCCATGAGCGAATATCCAGCAGGTGACGACATGGAGCAGAACCCTGAGCGACATGCCATGGGCCTGGATGGCCTGGCTCGGCGCCTGGTCGACGAGGGCCTGCTCGACGCCGGGGATGCCCGGCACCTGGAACAGCAGGCCCGGCAGGCCGAGTGCCCGTTACTGACACTCGTCGTCGATGCGGGAGCCGTGTCGGCGCGGCAAGCTGCCGAAGTGGCCGCCAGGGAATACGGGCTGCCTGTCGTCGACCTGGAGACCCTGGATTTCGACGAACTGCCTCCCGCCGCCGATTATCCGCAAGCCCTGCTCCGCCGGCTCGACGTGCTTCCCCTGCGCCGTCATGGGCAGCGTCTCACCGTCGCCGTGAGCCAGCCCGCAACGCTCGCCGAACTCGATGAGCTACGCTTCGCCACCGGCCTCACCCCCGAGGGTGTCCTCGCCCCCCGGGATCAACTCGCTGCCTGGCTGGACCGTTACCTCGCTCCCAGAAGCGGCACTCTCGCGGCACTGGCTCGTATGGAGTCGTCGCCTGGGGCACTGGGCGCGGGCCATGAGAACGACGTCGCGGCATCCGATACCACGCATGACGACGCTCCGCTGGTGGCCTTCATCGACAGCATCCTTCATGATGCCATCCAGCACAGCGCCTCGGACATCCACTTCGAACCCTATGCGGCCCACTTTCGCATCCGACTGCGGATCGACGGCATGCTGCATGACGTGGCACATCCCCCCGTCACGATGCGTTCCCGTATTGCCGCCCGGCTCAAGGTGATGGCGCACCTGGATATCTCGGAACGTCGTCTCCCCCAGGATGGCGCCATCAAGTGGCGCCATCCCGGAGGCCCGGGCGTCGACTTTCGCATCAACACACTGCCCACCGTGCATGGAGAAAAGGTCGTCCTGCGCTTGCTCGACCCGACCTCGGCACACTGGAACATCGATCAGCTCGGCCTCTCCACGGCACAACGGCAGCTCTACGAAACCGCCCTGTCCGCGCCCCAGGGCATGATCCTGGTCACCGGCCCCACCGGTAGCGGCAAGACGGTGACGCTATATACCGGACTCGGACGACTCAACGAGGCCAGCCGCAATATCTGTACCGCCGAGGATCCGGTGGAAATCAAGCTGGAAGGCATCAACCAGGTCAATGTTCGGCCGCGCATCGGCCTGGATTTCGCCAGCACCCTGCGTGCCTTCCTGCGTCAGGACCCGGATGTCGTCATGGTCGGCGAGATTCGCGACCGGGAAACCGCAGAAATCGCCATCAAGGCCGCCCAGACCGGTCACCTGGTGCTCTCCACGCTACATACCAACTCCGCAGCGCAGACCCTGACACGCCTGGTCGACATGGGGATCGCTCCCTTCAATATCGCCGGCTCGGTGAGCCTGATCATTGCCCAGCGCCTGGCGCGTCGGCTCTGCGATCACTGCAAGCAGCCTGCCCGATTGAACCGGCAGGTCCTCCTCGACCTCGGCATCGACGATCCAGCGACCTGCCGCGTCGATCTTCACGAGCCCGTGGGTTGCGGCTACTGCACTCAGGGCTTCAGGGGACGCATCGGTCTCTACGAGGTGGTGCCGATCGACACGGCGATGCGCGAGCGGATCCTGCGTCGCGGCAAGGCGGCAGATCTGGAGGAACAGGCCCGACACGAGGGCTACCCGAGTCTGTGGAGCGATGGACTCGACAAAGCCATGCAGGGCTTGACCAGTCTCGCCGAAGTGAGTCGAGTCGCCGGCCATCATTGAGACAGGGCGACATGGGAGGTAACGATGCCCCATGCCCATCGCGGCGATGATGCCAAGCCGCAACGTTGGCGCTGGTCAGGACAGGATGCCGATGGACGACGCGTCACCGGCGAGACCATCGCCACACGTCGCGAAGACGTCGTACAACGACTCGTCGAACAACGTATCCTCGTGCGTCGTATCCAGCGCAAGCGAGGCTTCGGTACGGGGGCGGGGCGTATCGGCGCCCGGGACATCACGCTTTTCGCACGCCAGATGGCCACCCTGCTTCGTGCCGGCATTCCCGTGCTGCAAGGCTTGGAGGTTGTCGCCCATGGAGTCGAGAAGCCCGCCATGCGGCTTCTGGTCGAGGCCCTGAGCAAGGAGGTGAACGAGGGGACGAGCGTGGCGGAAGCCTTGGGCCGTCATCCTCGACATTTCGGCGGGCTCTTCATTCACCTGGTGGCGGCGGGTGAGCAAGCCGGCACGCTCGAGCGCATGCTCGATCGCGTGGCGACCCACAAGGAAAAGGTGGAACGGCTTCAGGCACGCGTCCGCAAGGCACTCTGGTATCCGGCCGTCGTGCTCGTCACCGGGGTGGCCATCGCCTCGCTGCTGTTGATCAAGGTAGTGCCTCGCTTCGAGGGCCTGTTCCGGGATTTCGGCGCCGAACTGCCGGCATTGACGCGCCTGACCCTGGCGCTTTCCCAGGCCGTTCAGCACTACTGGATTTGGGGACTCGCGTTCGCGATCGGCCTGCCCCTGCTGGTGCATGCCGGCCAGCGACGTTCGTCGGCTTTCGCCGCTCGCCTGCATGCGCTGGCCCTGAGCATGCCGGTGCTCGGCGACATTCTCGACAAGTCGTGCGTGGCCCGCTACTGCCGGACCCTGGCGACCACCTTCGCCGCCGGCGTTCCCCTGGCGGAGGGCCTGGACAGTGCCGCCGGCGCCACCGGGAACCGAGCCTTCAGCGCGGCCATCGGGCGCATCCGGCGTGATGTGCTCGATGGTCAGCCCCTGCACATCGCCATGCGCCAGACTCGACGCTTTCCGACACTGGCGATCCAGATGGTCGCCATCGGCGAGGAATCAGGGACCCTGGATCAGATGCTAGAGCGCATCGCCGACCATTACGAGCAAGCGGTCGATGACCGCGTCGATGTTCTGACGTCACTGCTCGAACCCGCCGTCATCGTGATCCTCGGGGTCATGGTCGGCGGCCTGGTGGTGGCGATGTATCTGCCCATCTTTGCGCTCGGAGGCGCCGTCTAGGTATCAATGCAGCCAGACGGGGGTACCGGGCACCGCCAGGGCGAAGACGTCCAGCAGGTCCGGGTCACGCAGGCGAACACAACCGTGCGAGGCTGGCACCCCCATCGGCTGGTCATCGGGCGTTCCATGCAGATAGATGTAGCGTCGCTGGGAATCGACTTCGCCGCCCCGGTTACGCCCCCGTTCGAGCCCGCACAGCCACAGGATGCGCGTGAGAATCCAGTCCCGCTCGGGATGCCTGGCAGCCAGTCCGGCGTCAAACACCTCGCCGGTCGGTCGGCGGCCGCGATAGACGGTTCCGGCAGGACGGCCCTCCCCGATGGCGGCACGCACATAATGCCAGCCCAGCGGCGTGCAGCCACTGCCATTGGCCTCGCCGGTGCCGGCCGCCCCCGTGGAGACCTCGCAGGACCAGCGAGCCTCTCGGCCCTCCCGAATCACCAGCCGCTGCTGCGCCACGTCGATCTCGACCCAGATACCATCCTCCGGGGGCAAGGCCTCCAGGCGGGGGGTGCGCATCAGCTCGCCTCCTGTACCGGCGGTTCGGGCAACGGTGCCTGCATCGCCGACACCACCACGGGACGCAGACGACGGACCAGGTCGCGCACCGTGACATGCTCGTCGTAATCCTGCTCGGCAATGTCGCGCAGCGCATCCAGTCCCGAGAGCGTGAAGATCACCGTGCCGAGCACGAAGTGCAGACGCCAGAAACGCTCGGCGTCGGGCAGTTCCGGCGTCGCCCGCCGCACCAGCTCGGTAAAGCGAGTGAAGACGCTGCCGTACTCGTCCTGGATATAGCGACGTAGATGCCCCTGAGCCTGGCTGTAGGCCAGCCCAAGCAGGCGCATGAACACCTTCAGGCTGTTACGCTCCGCCGGCACTTCGAGCACGGTTCGCGCCATGGTTTCGAGCAGTTCTTCCAGGGGAATGTCGCTGCCATCCTGACGATGCTTGGCCTCCAATTCATCCAGGGCGGCGTGGAACCGCGTGGTGAACGGGTCCAGATAGCGCGAGAAGACGGCCTGGATCAACGATTTCTTGGAACCGAAGTGATAGTTCACCGCGGCCAGGTTGACCTTGGCCTTGCTGGTGATGTTGCGCAGCGACGTCTCGGCGAACCCTCGCTCGGCGAACAGCACTTCGGCGGTGTCCAGAATGCGCGTGACGGTGTCGGGCTGGGCCATGAATCGGGTCCAAGGTTGGAAACAATTGTTTGAATGTGGTTCGAGTGTACGACAGGGCATACAGCGCCTCAATGTTACCAATCAACTACTGTTTAAAACGAGGAAACGGAAAGGACGCGCTGGCCGACCAGCGATCCGTTTTTACTGGATGGATTGCCATGCTGTATACTTGACCAATAGTGTGGTGATCGGATCTGGCTCTGCCAGCAAGATGCTCGGGCTCGTCGAGGTTTCAGATAGCGCCAGGCTCACCGATCCGTCCATTGACAGGTTCTCGACCCGGAGGTCGCATGACTCGCTCCCTCACGCCCCGCCAGCAGAACGTCTTCGATTTCATCGTCAAGACGATGAACGAGCTGGGCTATCCCCCGACCCGGGCCGAAATCTCCCGCGCGCTCGGCTTTCGCTCACCCAATGCCGCCGAGGAGCACCTGCGCGCCCTGGAACGCAAGGGCGTGATTCGGGTCATTCGCGGTACATCACGCGGCATCCGTCTTCCGGCCCAGGAGACCGAAGCCTCGTCCGGTGCTTCTCCCTCGGACGGCGCTCCCTCCCAGGGACTGCCGATCATCGGCGAAGTGGCGGCCGGCAGCCCGATCCTCGCCACCGAGCACATCGATCGCTATTGCCCGCTACCCCCCGAATACTTCACCCCCCGCGCCGACTACCTGCTGCGGGTTCGCGGCCTTTCCATGCAGAACATCGGTATTCTCGAGGGCGACCTGCTGGCCGTGCATCGCACCGAACGCATCCGTGACGGGCAGATCGTGGTGGCGCGTCTCGAGGATGAGGTCACCGTCAAACGCTTCCATCGCCAGGGTCATCGGGTGGTTCTGGAAGCCGAGAATCCCGATTTCGCGCCCATCGAGGTCGACCTGCGCCATCAGGAGCTGGAGATCGAGGGTATCGGCGTGGGCGTCATTCGCGGTGGCAATGGCCAGGCCCTGGCCTGACGCCCGCGGCTGCAAGGTACGGAGACGGCCGTGCGCAAGATCCTGCATGCCGATTGTGACTGCTTCTATGCTGCCGTCGAGATGCGCGACGATCCGTCGTTGCGCGACATTCCCCTGGCCATCGGGGGATCACGCGAGCGGCGTGGCGTGATCGCCACCTGCAACTATCCGGCCCGGACCTATGGTATCCACTCGGCCATGCCCACCGCCCGGGCACTGCGGCTCTGCCCCCACCTGACCCTGCTGCCCGGTGATTTCGACAAGTACCGCGCGGTATCCCGGGACCTTCAGGGCATCTTTCACGAGTTGACACCGCTGGTCGAACCCCTGTCGCTCGATGAAGCCTTCCTGGACGTCACCGACGTCGAGGATTTTCAGGGCAGCGCCACCTGGATGGCCCAGTGGCTCAAGCAGGAATGCCTGACCCGAACCGGCATCACCGTTTCAGTAGGCGCCGCACCGGCGAAATTCCTGGCCAAGATCGCCAGCGACTGGGAGAAGCCCGACGGGCTCACGGTGATTCCCCCGGAGCAGGTCGACGCCTTCGTCGCCTCGCTACCGGTGAACAAGTTGCATGGCGTGGGGCCCGCCACCGCGGCACGATTGGATACCCTGGGTATCGCTACCTGCTCCGACCTGAGACGCCAACCCTTCGAGCGATTGATCGACGAATTCGGCAAATTCGGGAGGCGACTGTTCGAACTGTCGCGCGGCATCGACGAACGTCCGGTGCGCACCGAACGCGAGCGCAAGTCGATCAGTGTCGAGACGACCTTCGAGCAGGACCTTCCCGATCTGGACAGCGCCCAGCGAGCATTGGCCCCTTTGTGCGAACGCTTGGCGGAACGGATCGCCCGACACGGCCAGCCGCCTCTTGCCGGGCTGTTCGTCAAGGTGCGCTTCGACGACTTCAGCCTTACCACCCTGGAGAGTCGGGGCCTTCCCGCCGCTCCCGAGAGTTTCTCGCAGTTGCTCGAACAGGCCTGGTCACGTGCCCACCGTCCCGTGAGACTACTCGGCGTGGGGGCACGCCTGGTTTCCGAAGAAGCGCGACTGCAGCTCCCCCTCCCGCTGTAATCGATCCTGTCGTCAGGCGAAGACCACCGTCTTGTTACCGTGCAACAAGACCCGATCCTCCAGGTGCCAGCGCACCCCTCGCGCCAACACCGCCTTCTCGACATCACGGCCGAAACGTACCAGGTCATTGGGGGTATGGCAGTGGCTGACCCGGTGAATATCCTGCTCGATGATGGGGCCGGCATCCAATTCTTCGGTCACATAGTGACAGGTGGCACCGATCAATTTCACTCCCCGCCGATACGCCTGATGATAGGGCTTGGCACCGGCGAAGGACGGCAGGAAGCTGTGATGGATATTGAGCACGCGGCCGGCATAGCGCTGGCAGAGTCCCGGCGGCAGAATCTGCATGTAGCGCGCCAGCACCACGCAATCGGCGCCCGCCGACTCGACGAGGCGTTCGATCTCGTCAAACGCCGGCGCCTTGTCGTCGGCCGGCACCGGCACATGATGGTAGGGAATCTCATGCCACTCCACCAGGCTGCGCAGATCGTCGTGATTGGAAATCACCGCCGCGATATCGCAGTCGAGTTCGTCAGCGGTCCAGCGATAGAGCAGATCCACCAGGCAATGACTCTCCCGGGACACCAGCAGCACCACACGGCGACGCTTCCGGGTATCGGTGAGCGCCCATTGCATGTCGAATTCCCGGGCGATGGGCTCGAAGGCCTCGCGCAGGGCATCCGGTGACATGCCGACGGAATCCGCCAGGATCTCGTAGCGCATGAAAAAGCGCCCGGACTCGAGATCGGAATGCTGGCTGGCCTCGGTGATGGAACCGCCATGTCCGGTGATGAAGCTGGAAACACGGGCCACGATTCCGAGGCGATCAGGGCAGGAAATCACCAGACGATAGTAATGTGACATCGCAAAAGCATTCCATTGGGATAACGGCAAAGGACGGCATTGTAGCGAAATCCAGCGAACACCACACGGTACGCAACGGCGCATTGTGGGGTATGGTGGCGATCCCGTATAGTGAATATCACACTCTCTACCCAGCCCCTCTCGATGCCCCAGCCTCGCGTCCAGATCCGCTCCCGCCGCCGCGCACCGCTTCATCTTCTCCCGCTGGGCGGCTGTGGCGAGATCGGGATGAATCT
The DNA here is from genome assembly GCF_029081005.1 of Halomonas elongata. GTDB lineage: Bacteria > Pseudomonadota > Gammaproteobacteria > Pseudomonadales > Halomonadaceae > Halomonas > Halomonas elongata_B. Next base: position 57,709 of record NZ_JAJQTQ010000018.1, read on the forward strand.
CACGCTGTATGAGCACCGGGACCGCTGGATCGCGGTGGACTGCGGCATGATGATTCGCCAGGACTTGCCGGGCGGTCCCCTGCAAGTGCCTGACCTGTCTCCCCTCGACGCCCTGGGCATCGCGCCTGAGGCCCTGGTCATCACCCATGGCCACGAGGACCATATCGGCGCCGCCGCCTGGCTATGGCCGCAATGGGGCTGCCCGATCCATGCCACCCCACTCGCCGCCGGACTGCTGCGCGGCAAGTTCGCGGAACGCGGCCTGCGCTCCGACGCCATTCACGTCATCGAGCCCGGGGAAGCGATCGAGATCGGCCACTTCACGCTGCGCTACCTGCCCTTGACGCACTCGATACCGGAGAGCTGCGCGCTGCTGGTACAGGCAGGCGAACGCCGCATCCTGCACACTGGTGACTGGAAGCTCGATCCTGCCCCCTTGCTCGGCGCTCCCATCGATGCCGACACCTACCGTGCCATTGCGCCGGTGGACCTGGTCGTCGGTGATTCCACCTGTGCTCCGGAGCCGGGACATTCGCGTAGCGAGAGTGAAGTGGCCGAGGCTCTTGCAGAGGCCATCGCCTCGCTCTCCGGGCGCGTCGTGGTCAGCTGTTTCGCCAGCAATCTCGACCGAGTCCTGGCGATCGGCCGCGCGGCCGATCGTTGCGGGAGACGAGTAAGCCTGATGGGACGCTCCATGGAACGCATGGTGCGGATCGCCCAGGGGCTCGGCTATCTGGAAGACTTTCCCGCCCTGGTTCCGGTACAGGATCTGGGTTACCTGCCCGCCGAGGAAGTATTGGTGATCGCCACCGGCAGCCAGGGCGAACCTCGAGCGGCCCTGTCGCGCCTGGCGGCGGGGCGTCATCCGCATTTCGAGCTGGCGGCGGGTGACAGCGTGATCTTTTCGGCCCGCGCCATCCCCGGCAATGAACGCCTCATCGAGCGCCTGAAACATGCCCTGCGACTGACCGGCGTCACCCTGCTGGACGACACTCACCAACCGGCACTGCATGCGTCGGGCCATCCTTATCAGGATGAGCTCCGCACCTTCTACGACTGGATTTCACCGCGACGTCTGTTACCGGTTCATGGCGAGGTTCGTCATCAGCAAGCCCACCAGGCACTTGCACGCGAGATGTCGATCGAGGCACCGCTGACACCGCGCAATGGAGATCTGATTCGACTGGACGATCAAGGCCTTCACCTCGAGCGACATCATCGGCTGACGCCACGCATCATCGATCAGGACAGGATCGCCCCGGTCGCGGGGGCGGGAGGCGAGTCCGACGCGCGGCATGGCCAGTTGTTCCTGGCGATTTCCGTCGCCGTCACCGAACAGGGATGGACACGCATCGGGCGCCTCATGCTGGACGACAGTCACGCCAGTCCACTCGACGAGACGGCCTTGGCCGACCGACTCGACGAATGTCTGGACGACGCCCGCGGGGATTCCCTGGCGGAATTGCGAGCAACCCTCTACCCCGACTTGATGGCCTGGCTATCCGACCATCTCCACCGCGTACCCGATGTACACCTGCAGCTCTTCGCCGTGGAGACTCAGGCCGCGGTAGGCAAGTAGCGCATCATCCAACAGAGACGATGTCCGACAGACAGATTTGGCGCATGACGTCGTCTGCCTCGTCCATCACGCCTTGTCGGCATCCTTGGCGTTCTTCGGTGGACGCCCACGCTTGCGCTTCGGCTGATCGGGCACCAGGTCATCGATGGAAAGGCCGGCCTCATTGATCTGCTCACGAATTTCCGCAAGCTTGCGCGCCTTTTGCGCCTCGTCTTCCTGGCGGCGCTTTTCCTCGTCGTTCTTCTGCTCGATAACCTCGCCGATCACCTCAGCCAGTTTATTCAGTTGTTCCATGCTCAACTGGCGAGCCGCCGCGCGTGCCACATTCTTGTTTCGAGCGATTCGCTCCAGGGTCTGATTGGACATTACCCCCTCCATGACGAGTTTTGACGTGCAGGAAAAATACTGAACGGATCATTCCGGGAACTCCGGCATGCCTGCTCGAGTATCGAGCTTGTACCACACCGGGCCATTCAGTTTTTCCCAAAAGCCGTTCAACCGGCCTAAACAAAAGTATATTCGTCAATGCGGGTTTGGCAAGAAAAGCCAGGGAAAAATACATCCCTTCCCGATCATATAAGGGAGTCAATCAAACTGACGAAAGAGTTCAGCCACCCGTCATGTTCATGAATCGAACCACTTGTACATCACCATCGGTGGTGAAGTGATGTCGCTCCGGCTTGAGCGGCATCGCCGCCACGATCGCTTTCTTGAGCTCATCGATATTGCCGGGATGACGCCGCAGCACGGCCCTGAGATCGACGGAGTGCTCATTACCCAGGCAGAGCAGGAGACGTCCTTCCACCGTGACACGTACACGATTGCAGGAAGAGCAGAAATTATGGCTGTGCGGCGATATAAAGCCCACACGGCTATCGCTGTCGGGCATGCGGAAATAACGAGACGGGCCCGGGGTGGTCTCGGTGGTGGGAATCAAGTCGTACTGTTGCTCGATCAGCGCCTGGACCTCATCGCTCGAGCAATAGGTTTCGTCACGCGAATGATCGGACACATCACCGAGCGGCATTTCTTCGATGAAGCTGATATCGACCCCTTCACGACGCGCGAAGTCGACCAGCGAGGTCACTTCGTCATCATTGCGCCCCTTGAGGATCACGGCATTGAGCTTGATACGCTCGAAGCCCGCCTCTCGTGCGGCCCGCATGCCATCGATGACCTTGTTGAGGTCGCCGGTCCGCGTCAGTCGCCGAAACCGCTCCGGGTCCAGCGAGTCGATGCTGATGTTCAAACGCTGAAGTCCGCCCTCTCGCAGCCGTGATGCATACTTGCCGAGCCCGGCACCATTGGTCGTCATGGCGAAGTCATTGAGCCCCGGAAGAGACCCGATATCGCTCACCAGGCGGTCGATATCACGCCTGACAAGGGGCTCGCCGCCGGTCAGGCGAATCTTTTCCACACCCAGCTCGGTAAAGGCCCTGGCGACCAGACCGAGCTCCTCGAGGGTCAGTACCTGCTCGCGTGGCAGAAACGTCATCTCCTCGCTCATGCAATATACACAGCGAAAGTCACAGCGATCCGTGACGGAGATGCGCACGTAGCTTACCCGTCTACCGAAATCGTCGATGAGTTCGTCGGTCATGATGATGCCTCCCAACGTCGGGCGTCTCGATGATCGGTCTCGCGTTCCGCGACCCAGTAATCACCACTGGCGGTATGCTCCTTTTTCCAGAATGGAGCACGCGTCTTGAGATAATCCATGATGAAATCACAGGCCTCGAAGGCCGAGCGCCGATGCGCACTGGCCACCAGCACCAGAACAATGGGATCGCCGGGTTCGAGACGCCCCACACGATGCACCAGTCGCACGTCCTGCAAGGACCAGCGTGACTCGGCCTCGGCGACGATGTCGGCCAGTGCCGACTCGGTCATGCCCGGATAATGCTCGAGACTCAGCGCCTGGACATCGGGACGCTCGTTGAAATCCCGCACCAGCCCCGTGAAGCCGACCACCGCACCGATATCGCGACGCCCGGCCAGCAGGGCCCGCTGTTCGTCACCCGCATCGAAGGATTCTTGTTGTACGCGGATCATTCTGTCAGCCTCCGGTCACCGGGGGGAAGAAGGCGACTTCATCATCGGCGGTCAATGGTGTGGCCCCTCCGGCCATGACCTGATTGACGGCACACAGGACGCGCCCTTCCTCAAGCCCGGCGAAACGTGCATCCATGTCTCTCAACACCGCCTTGAGCCCATTGATGTCGGCGCTCTCGAGTCGTTCGAAGGGCACCGCTACCTCTCCGACACCGAGACGCTCGCGAAGCTCCGCCAGGCACTTGACGCGCACACAGGGCTCCCCCAGGTCGCAGCGCACGCCCAGCGACACTTCACCGCTCGCGCCTTCCCCCGTCACGATGGGCGCCGACTCGGCCGGCGACACACGACGATAGTCACCGGAAACACCGCCGCTTTTCTCCTCGAGGCGGATGGCCCCGATTTCCATATCCTTGTCCACCGCCTTGCACATATCGTAGAGCGTCAGGCAGGCCACGGAAACCGCCGTCAGCGCCTCCATCTCGACCCCCGTGCGGCCATTCAGCCGGCAGCTCGCGGTGACATGCACCCCGCCTTCGGCCTCGTCGAGACGGAAATCGACCTCGACCCGGGACAAGGGCAACGCGTGGCAAAGAGGGATCAGTTCATGGGTGCGCTTGGCAGCCTGGATGGCGGCGATGCGTGCGGTCGCCAGGACATCCCCTTTCGGCAAATTGCCCTCGGCCAGCAACTGCAATGTCGATGGCTGCATATGGATGACGCCGGAGGCGCTGGCCTCCCGGCGACTCTCCGGCTTGTCGGCAACATCGACCATGCGGGCCTCGCCGCGGGCGTTGAGATGGGTCAGGGTCATGGATTCAATGCCTCATGACAGTCACGGTAACAGGTTGAAAGGTGGCCACCCCACCGGCCTCGACATCACCCCCTGGGGCGTCGGGCTCGATCGACAGTTGGCGACCACCATGGGAGTCGTCATGCCCGGGAAACGATATCGCGTCCCCCACGCTGCGCCGGACCATCCCCGGAATCAATACCATGCGGGACGTCGGCTTCATCGGGCAGCCGGGAGACTCTCCCGGCGTGAAACAGGACAGCATCATCGCGTCTCGCCCTCTTCGACTCGGGGCCCACGCTCGGATGGCCAGCGCGCCGGCCAGGCCGCCACCCAGGCGGTCAAGGCATCGAGGTCATCGAGATTCAGGCACTCGACACCGGCCGGCGGCTGCCAGTCTCCCTTGGCGGCCACGGCCTTGACCCAGGGGTCGACCGCGGCGCGCGCCGACTGGCCGAGCTCACTCCGATACAGTTCCAGCTTGGGCAAGGGCCAGGCCTTGAAACCTTCCACCAGGATCAGGTCGGGCGCCTGCGGGCGTACCATCTCGATCAACTGCGCCAGATCCGCTTCCTCGCGATCCGGCGTCTCCAGCATCATCGCGATGCGCGCTCGGGAGGCCACCAGCATCGGTGCCGCCCCGGCCTGGCGCAAGCGATGGCTGTCCTTGCCCGGCTGATCGACATCGAAGTCGTGATGCGCATGCTTGATCACCGCCACCCGCAGGCCACGCTGCTGCAAGGCGGGCAGCAACTGCTCGAGCAAGGTCGTCTTGCCCGTTCCGCTCCAGGCCGCGATCCCCAGCAAGGCGGGCCATTCGGGCAGCGCCAGTGTCGCGGGCACCCCATCGGTCATGGCGAAGGTGCCTCCTCGCCGAGCGCCTGCGCCAGACGCTGTCGCTCGGCATCGGTGTTGAGATTGGCAAAGGCCTCCGGGCAGTCGGAGACATCGACCCAGGCCCGGTCATGCCGCGCCTGCCAGGCATCGACCTTGCGCTCGCCCTCGGCCAGGCAACGTGCCAGGTCGTCGGCCAGGGCGACACGCACCAGGGCCACCACCGGATGCGCCCGGCGACCATCATGGGCGACGGCAAGGTCGCTCTCGCCGACGGCATCGACCAGGCGCGCGACAAGCGTACGGGGCAATGCCGGTGCATCGCACGGCACGACCACCAGCCAGGAGGTCCGGGCGGCACGCAGGCCACTGTAAAGCCCCATCAGCGGCCCTTGATAGCCAGGCTCGACATCCTCGACGACACGATCGGCCAGTACCGCATAGGCGTCATGATGTCGATTGGCGGTGATCAGCAACTCACTCACATGGTCGCGCAGCACATCGCCGGCATGGGTTGCCAAGGGACGACCGTGAAAGGGTTCCAGCCCCTTGTCGCATCCCCTCATGCGGCTACCCCGACCACCGGCCAGCACCAGGCCGGTCAGGTCGTCGCGACGGATCATGACGTCTCCTGCGGTTCGGTAATACTGTTGCCATGATGCCTCACCCAGCGACTCGGTGCCATGGCTCCGGGGCTTCGGCATTTCCCGAGGGGCGTCCGAACGGGTATCATTCGTCAAGAATTTTCCACAATGCAGGACGGCGACCACGCCGCTTACAGGACACAGGATGGAAGAAGGATTCGACGTCGGAGCACGTCTGCGTCAGCTTCGACAGGAACGGAACCTCTCGCAGCGCGAACTCGCCAAGCGGGCCCAGGTCACCAACAGCACCATCTCGCTGATCGAGCAGAACAGCGTGAGTCCCTCGGTCAGTTCCCTGAAGAAAATACTCGACGCCATGCCGGTGTCGATCAACGCCTTCTTCGCCGGGGACGAACCCAGCCACCCTCGCCCCTTCTACAAGGCCGACGAGCTCACCGAGATCGGCGATGGCATGCTCTCATGGCGACTGGTGGCCGCACGCCGCCCCGACCGGCGCATGTCGGTGCTGCATGAACGCTATCCACCCGGCGCCGACAGCGGCGAGGACATGCTCGAACACGACGGCGAGGAAGGAGGCGTGGTCATCGCCGGCAACATCGAGATCACCGTCAACGGCGAGGTGGCGATCCTGTCGGCCGGAGACGCCTATTACTTCGACTCTCGCCTGCCGCATCGCTTCCGCAATGTCGGCGACATCGAATGCGTGATCGTCAGCGCCAACACCCCGCCCTCCTTCTCGGATGGCGGCGAGGTGTTGCATCACGGCCAGCATGGCACCGAGGGGTGAACCCTCCCCCTCTCTGCCCCCTTCACGTCAGGTATCGGGTTCGCTGGGCAGCACCCAGTTGAGTCCGATGCCGATCAGCGCCGCGAGGCTCACGCCCTGCAGGGTGAACTGGCCGTCACCGAATTGCATGCCGCCGATGCCGAATACCAGGATCAGCGATACCACCACCAGATTGCGCGACGCAGTCAAGGCACTGCCCGCCCTTACCAGGGTATTCATGCCCACCACGGCGATGGAGCCGAACAGCAGCGTCATGATGCCGCCCATCACCGGCGCCGGGATGGTCTGCAACAGGGCTCCCAGCTTGCCCAGGAAGGACAGCACGATGGCGATGACGGCGGTGACCAGCATGATGCGCGGGTTGAAGGCTCGCGTCAGGGTCACGGCGCCGGTCACCTCGGAGTAGGTGGTATTGGGCGGACCACCGAACAGCGCCGCCGTACAGGTCGCCAGGCCATCACCCAGCAGGGTGCGATGCAGGCCCGGCTTTTCGAGATAATGGCGGCGCGTCACCGACCCGATGGCGACCATGTCGCCGATGTGCTCCACCGCCGGCGCGATGGCGACCGGGATCATGAACAGCACCGCCGCCCAGTGGAAGGTCGGCGCCGTGAACTCGGGCAACGCCAGCCAGGCCGCCTCGTGCACCGGCGTGAAATCCACCACGCCCATCACCATCGACAGCGCATAGCCGGTCACGATGCCGCCCATGATCGGCACCAGGCGAATCAGCCCCCGGCCGAAGACCGCCAGCACCAGGGTCACCATAAGGCTCGCCATGGACAGGGTGATGGCCTGCCCGTAACCGATGGCATCACTGGTCTCGCCGGTGGCCATGTCGACCGCTACCGGCGCCAGCGCCAGCCCGATGACCATGATCACCGGCCCCACCACCACTGGCGGGAGCAGGCGATGCAGCCAGGCGGTACCCTTGAGTCTCACCAGTTGGGATATCAGGACATAGACCAGGCCGGCCGCCAGCATGCCGCCCAGGGTGGCGGGAATCCCGAAGCTTTCCACCGAACTCTGGATGGGCGCGATGAAGGCGAAGGACGATGCCAGGAATACCGGTACGCTGACGCCCGTCACGGCATGGAAGACCAGGGTACCGACACCGGCGGTGAACAGGGCCACATTGGGGTCCAGCCCGGTGAGCAGTGGCACCAGCACCAGGGCGCCAAAGGCCACGAACAGCATCTGTGCCCCCACCAGCAGGGTACGCATCGGGGTGTCGGTCGGCATGGCCGCCGTATCGTCGGTCATGGTTGGAAGCTCCTGCCACGGGAAGGAATGAACGGACGCGCGGCATTCTAGCAACCCCGATCGTTAAATCGCAGTCACCCCGAGTCAGACGCAGGGCTATCGCAGCTGGATCTGGCGAGGAACGCCGGGGACAGGCCGACCGACAACGCTTAACTGCGATAGCCCTGGAGCCAGACGTGGGAATGACCGCTGCTGGGCAGGCGGGACACGGACGCCGTGGCACTGGATCAGACTGAGTCGGCTTCGGTCTCCCCCGCCTCGATCGCCCAGTACTCCGCCAGCCGCTGCTCCGCCTCATCGCCGAACAATATCTCGCAGGCCTCCCGCAGCCCCGGCGAATCACGCAAGACGCTCTGCGAGACGACCAGCGAGACCTTGGAGCGACGCCTGAGGAAGTCCTCTAGCCTGGTCACCATTTCACAGCGCCTGGTCAGCTTCAGTTCACCACGCAGATATTCCGTGCCGTCGATGAGCACTTCCGCCTGTCGCGGATCCTGACGAATGTCCTCGAGCAGCTCCAGTGCGCGGGTGCCATAGCGCCGCCACAGGCGTGTGCTGAGCGGCTCCATGGCTTCGGCGCTGGTCATGGCATCCAGCCCCATGAGCCGTGCCTGATGCATGAAGTCCTCACGGACCGATGCTTCGGGCTCGCCGTACCATCGGAAGTCCGGCTGTGGAACCTCGATGCCGAGCTGACTGACCTCTTCGACGACCTCCTCGCCGACGTTCAGGCAATCGGTCAACTTGCCGCCGAAGATGCTCAAGTGACCATTCTCGTGGTCGACATCGATGGCATGCTTGCGCGACAGGTTGAGAAAATCGCGGTCACTGCCGCCACTGGGTTTCACGGCCAAGGGGCGCACGCCACAACGCGTGGCGATGATGTCGTCCGGGCCGAGCGGGGTCGGAAGCTCGAGCCGCGTGTTGATATTGTCGAGCACGAAGCGGACATCGTCTTCCGTCACGTCGACGTCGGGCTTGTCCACTCGCGTGTCGGTGGTACCGATGCATGTCCGTGGCCCCATGGGAATGACGAAGAACAGCCGACCATCATCGGCGAAGAACGCCAGCACACGCTTGTTCTCGGTCAACCGCGGCACGATCAAGTGAATGCCCTTTGAAAAGACATGATGATGGTCGGTCTGCTGCCCCGAGAGGCGATTGTGCTGATCGACCCAGGGTCCGGCGGCGTTGATCAGCACCCTGGAACGAATCTCGAAGGTACGGCCATCGATTCGATCCCTGACCCTGGTGACCCAGAGACCGTCCTCGCGACGCGAGCCCAGCGACTCGACGTAATTAGCCGCCATGGCACCGAAATCCAGCGCCCCCCGCACGAAGCTGAAGACGAAACGGGCGTCATTGTCGTACAGGTAGGCATCGGAGTATTCGAAGCCACCCCGGGCATTTCGGGTATTGATAATGGGCTCACGTGCCTTGATCCCGGCGGGACGCAGAAAGTTAGGCATTCGCGTAAAGGCACTGCCCATCAGCCAGTACAGCCAGGTTCCCGCCCAGGGATAGAGAGGATGATGACGAAAACCCTTGTTGATGGTGGTCAAGAAGCGAATTTCCTGGACCGTGGAGGGGTAGCTTCTGATCAAGTGGTTGCGGCTCTTGCACAGCTTGCGTACCAGCTTGAAGTCACCGCTTTCCATGTACTTGATGCCGCCCCACACCAGGTTGGAGGAATGCATGCTGGTACTGCCGGCGAAATCTCCGCGATCGATCAAGGCCACCCTGGCCCCCTTGCCGCTCAGTGCGGCGGCAGCCGAGGCCCCATTGATGCCGCCCCCGATGACCAGAACGTCGAAGGTCTGACCGGGAAGCTTGCCGATGTTGCTCTGTCTGAGTTGCATGTCTGGCCCTTTTTCAAAGCAAAAGGCCCCACTCGGTATGCACCGAGCGGGGCCTGGTCCCGTTCAGGCTACCGGTTACACGATCTTGAACTGCCCCGGGAGTGCCCGGGGCAACGGCGAGCGGATCAGATGCTCCGCCCGTTCATCATTCGCGAGAACCGGCGGCCATCCACGCCTCCATCATGTCGTCATAGGGAACCGTCGTGCCCTGCGGCATCTCGTTATCCAGCTTCGGCTTCGGCGACCCCGGCTGGTCGAGCCAGTACTGAGGGTCACGCTCGTCGTTCAGGCTGGGGGCATAGGTATCGAAGACCTTGGCGCGCGCCAGGCGTGCCATGATGCCGTCGAGATCCCCGGCCAGGTTGTCGAGTGCTTCCTTGGGCGAGATATCGCCGCTGACGGCCGGCGCCAGATTCTGCCACCACAGCGGCGCCATGCGCGGATAGTCCGGCACGTTGGTGGAGGACGGCGTCCAGTTGGATTCGTTCGGGCTGCGATAGAATTCCACCAGACCGCCGAGCTTGGGCGCCATCTCGGTCATCTGCTCGGAGAAGACGTCAGACTCGCGAATCGGCGTCAGGCCTTCCATGAGCTTCTCCAGGGATACCGTCTTGGAGACGGTAAACTGGGCAAACAGCCAGGCGGCCGTACGACGGTCCTCTGGCGTCGAATCGAAGAAGGTCCAGGCCCCCACGTCCTGATAACCGACCTTCATGCCCTCTTCCCAGTAAGGCCCCGTCGGTGACGGCGCCATGCGCCACTTCGGATTGCCCTCTTCGTCGGTCACCGGGAGTTCGGGGTCGGTCATGTCCGCCGTGAAGGCGGTGTACCAGAACATCTGCTGAGCGACATTGCCCTGTGCCGGCACCGGCCCGGCTTCGCCAAAGGTCATGCCGCTGGCCTCGGACGGGGCATACTTGTCGAGCCAGTCGACCATCTTGGTGACGGCGAATACCGAGGCCGGCGAGTTGGTGGCCCCGCCGCGAGACACGCTGGCCCCGACCGGCTGGCTCTGCTCGTTGACGCGAATCCCCCAGTCGTCCACCGGGTTGCCGAACGGCACGCCGGGACTGCCCATGCCCGCCATGGAAAGCCAGGAGTCGTGGAAACGCCAGCCAAGCGAGGGATCGCGCCGACCGTAATCCATGTGGCCATAGACCTGGGCGCCATCGATCTCGCCGACATGCTCGGTGAAGAACTCGGCGATGTCTTCATAGGCGGTCCAGTTGGTCGGCACCCCCAGATCATAGCCATAGCGTTCGCGGAACTGCTCCTGCAGGTCCTCGCGCTGGAACCAGTCGTAGCGGAACCAGTAGAGGTTGGCGAACTGCTGAGTAGGCAGTTGATAGACACTGCCATCCGGACCGGTGCCATACTGCAGGCCGATGAAGTCATCGAGATCCAGGGTCGGCAGGGTATAGTCGGCCCACTCGTTTTCCATGGCGTTGGAGATGTTGACGGTGGTGCCGTAGCGAATATGCGTCCCGATGGCGTCGGTGTCATTGACGTAGCCATCGTAGATATTGCGCCCCGACTGCATCTGGGTCTGCATGTTGTTGACGACATCACCCTCGCCGATGATGTTGTGCGTCACCTCGATACCCGTCAGTTCGCTGAACGCCTCGGCCAGTACATCCCGCTCATAGATGTGCGTGGTCAAGCCTTCGGCGACGGTATTGATCTCCATGTCCCGAAAGGGCTCGGCCGCCTTGGCGAACCACATCAATTCCTCGATCTGCTCCTCGCGGGACAGCGTCGAGTTCTGGAAGTGTTCATCGACCAGTCGCTCGGCGACGGCGCGAGCATCATGATTGTCGGCGTGCAGCGCTCCGCTTGCCAGCATCACACCGGCAGCCAGTAGAGAGAGTCTCATTGTTCTCGCTTTCATGTTGACCTCTTTGGTTGTTGTCGTCCGTCCCTGGACATTCGGCTCCATGCGTTTCTGTCAGCCCCAGCGCATCAGGATCAGCAGCCAGAGCACCGATGCGCCCAGTGCCAGCCAGATACTGAGCGGGGTGAACCCCACCACCACCAGGTGAATATAGGCGGCGGAGAGCAGTCCGATGAAGAAGCGGTCACCACGGGTGGTCGAGATCGGCAAGAATCCCTTTCGCTCGATCGTCGGCGAGATGACTTCCCAGGCCGTCATGCCGGCCAGCATGGCCGCGATGGCGGCAAAGAAGACCGTGGTGGGCGTGGTCCAGACCATCCATTCCATGTCACGTCCTCCTCAGGTGCGGCCCAGGGCAAAGCCCTTGGCAATGTGGTTGCGAACGAAATAGACCACCACGATGCCCGGCAGAATCGTCAAGGTCCCCGCAGCGGCCAGGGCTCCCCAGTCGATGCCCGAGGCCCCCTTGGTCTGCGTCATGACCGAGGCGATGGGCTGGGCATCGGTCGAGGTCAATGTGCTGGCCAGCAGCAGCTCGACCCAGGAGAACATGAACAGGAAGAACAGGGTCACGCCGATCCCCGAGCTGATCATGGGAATGAAGATCTTCACGAAGAACCGCGGAAAACTGTAACCGTCGATGAAGGCGGTCTCGTCGATTTCCTTGGGTACGCCGCTCATGAAGCCCTCGAGAATCCACACGGCCAGCGGAATGTTGAACAGGCAATGGGCCAGCGCGACCGCCACATGGGTATCGAACAGCCCGACGGTGTAATAGAGCTGGAAATACGGCAGCAGAAAGACAGCCGGCGGTGCCATCAGGTTGGTCAGCAGCCAGAAGAACAGATGCTTGTCCCCGATGAACTGATAGCGACTGAAGGCATAGGCGGCCGGTAGCGCCACCACGATACTGATCAGCATGTTCATCAGCACATAGGCGATCGAGTTCACGTACCCCATGTACCAGCTGGATTCGGTCAGGATCTTGGCGTAGTGCTCGACAGTGAAGTTTTCGGGCCACAGGGTCAGTCCACCGAGAATTTCGGTATTGGACTGAAAGGACATGTTGAGCAGCCAGTAGATCGGCAACAGCACGAACACGATATAGGCCGCCATCAGTCCCCGACGGCGCCACTGCCTGGAGGCCGGGCGGGCCCGACGGCGACGACGGTTATCGGCAGCCGCGGCACGCTGGCGTACGGCATCGGGCGTCGTGGGCGATGAATGACTCATGTCATGCCTCCTTGTTGTCGTCTTTCTGCATGTTCATGATCGCGGTGTAGAACACCCAGGTAACCAGCAGGATGATCAGAAAATAGATCAGCGAGAAGGCCGCCGATGGCCCCAGATCCTGCTGGCCGATGGCCATGGTCGTCAGCGACTGGCTGAGGAAGGTGGTGGAACTGCCGGGGCCTCCCCCCGTGAGCACGAAGGGCTCGGCGTAGATCATGAAAGAGTGCATGAAGCGCAGCAGTACCCCGATCACCAGCACATTGGTGAGCTTGGGCAACTGGATGTAACGGAAGACCGCCCACTTCGAGGCACGGTCGATACGCGCCGCTTGATAATAGGCATCGGGAATCGAGCGCAGGCCGCTGTAGCAGAGCAGTGCGATCAGCGGCGTCCAGTGCCAGACGTCCATCAGGATGATGGTTGCCCAGGCATCTACCGGACTCGCCGTGATGTTATAGCCATAGCCGAGCTCACGCAGGCTCCAGCCCATCAGGCCAATGTCGCCACGGGTGAAGATCTGCCAGATGCTGCCCACCACGTTCCAGGGAATCAGCAGCGGCATGGTGACCAGGATCAACACCGCCGAGGCCTGCCACCCCTTCTTGGGCATCAGCAGGGCAATGCCGATCCCCAGTGGCACCTCGATGGCCAGCACGGTCAACGAGAACGCAAACTGGCGCAGCACGGCCGCCTGCAGGGTCGGATCGTTGAGCATCTCCTTGAACCACTCGGTGCCCGTGAAAAAGCGGGTATGGGCATCGAAGACGTCCTGCACCGAATAGTTGACCACCGTCATCAGCGGGATGATGGCCGAGAAGGCGACCAGCAGCAGCATCGGCAGAATCAGCCACCAGGCCCGGTTGTTATAGACTTTATTCATGGTCGATCTCCACGCGGAATTCGTCGACGTAAAGGCCGAGGTACTCGTCGGGGAAACGCAGCCAGGCTTGCCCCGTCGGCGTTGCCTGGTCTTCCTCGATACGCGCCTTGAGCGAAATATTGCCGAGCGTCAGGTAGACGATCGAGTAGGTCCCCAGATCCTGGGCATGATCCACCTCAACCGGCATCCCCCCGTCCACCGGCTCGGCATGGACCTCGATGAATTCGGGCCGGATCCCCAGCTTGATGTTGGTGGAATTCGCTCGTGTCACGGCATCGTGGACGCCCTGCCCGACCGCCAGCTCGGTCTCGCCGGCCATCACGGCCCCGTCACGCGCCATGACTTCCAGGAAGTTCATCCCCGGGCTACCGATGAAGTAGCCGACGAAGGTATGGTTCGGCGCCTCGAACAGTTCCCTGGGAGTGCCGAACTGCACCACCTGGCCCTCATACATCACGGCGATCTTGTCGGCGAAGGTGGAAGCTTCGAGCTGGTCGTGGGTGACATAGACCATGGTGATCTGGAAGCGCTGGTGGATCTCCTTGAGCTTGCGCCGCAGCTTCCACTTGAGTTGCGGGTCGATGACGGTCAGCGGCTCGTCGAACAGGATCGCCGAGACGTCGTCACGCACCAGGCCACGCCCCATGGAGACCTTCTGCTTCTCGTCGGCGGTCAGGTTCTTGGCCTTGCGCTTGAGCTGGGGGGTGAGTTCCAGGACATCGGCCACTTCCATGACACGCTCGTGGACGCGCGCCTCGGGCGTCTTCACATTGCGCAACGGGAAAGCGAGGTTGTCATAGACCGTCATGGTGTCGTAGATGACGGGGAACTGGAAAACCTGCGCGATATTGCGCGCCTCGGGGGGCAAGGCATTGACCACCTCCCCGTCGAACAGCACCTCACCGCTGGAGGGTTCGAGCAGACCGGAAATGATGTTGAGCAACGTCGACTTGCCGCAGCCCGAAGGCCCGAGCAGCGCATAGGCGCCCCCCTGATGCCAGACGTGATCCATCTCGCGAATGGCATAGTCCTCGGGCGACCGGGGATCGGACAGGTAGGTGTGGGCCAGGGACTTCAGGGTGATCTCGGCCATGTCAGATACCCCCCAGATGTGCCGGTATATGCACCACCGCGCCCTGGCGATCGAAGGCATAGACCTTGTGAGTCGGGAAATAGAGGGTCACGGGCTCATCGACACGAAACTCATGAACGCCCTCGAGGTGTACCGTCATGTGAAAGAGATCGTTGTGCACGTGCAGGAACGTCTCGGAACCGCTGATTTCCGCGAGATCAACGATCATGTTGACCTCGATGTCATCTTCGGCACGAGGCGTCAGGGAGATGTGCGAAGCACGGATGCCGAAGCGGTATTCCCCCGGTGACAAGACACTCAGATCATCGTTGACAGGGAAATGCAGCGTCTCGTCGAAGGATACCCTGGACGCCGTGATGACCCCCTTCACGATATTGATCGGGGGCTCGGAGAACATTTCCGCACTCAGGATGTCACTCGGACGATGGTAGACGTCCCCGGTTCGGCCATACTGGAGCAGGCGCCCTTCGTGCAGTACCGCCGTGTTACCGCCCAGCGCCAGTGCCTCGGCGGGCTCGGTCGTTGCATAGACGGCAATGCAGTTGCGCTCGCTGAAGACGGCCCGCAGCTCTTCGCGAAATTCCTCGCGAAGCTTGTAGTCCAGATTGACCAGTGGCTCGTCGAAGAGCACCACATCGGCATCCTTCACCAGAGCCCGGCCCATGGCGGTACGCTGCTGTTGGCCACCGGACAGCTCCAGCGGCTGGCGATCGAGCAGGTGCTCGATATGCAGCATCTCGGCGATACTCCGCACCCGACGATCGATCTCGGCGCGCCCGACCTTGGCCAGCTTCAGCGGCGAGGCGATGTTGTCGTAGACGGTCAGGCTGGGATAGTTGATGAACTGCTGATAGACCATCGACACATTGCGATGGCGCACGGAACGGCCGGTCACATCCTGACCATCCATCAGGACTCGCCCACGGGTCGGCGTGTCGAGTCCCGCCATCAGCCGCATCAGCGTGGTCTTGCCGGCGAGCGTCCGGCCCAGCAGGACATTGAACGATCCGGGTTCGAGGGCCAGGTTCATATCGGCGATATGCGTCTCGCCGCTGACCACCCGATCGATGTTTTCTAGGATCAATGACATACGGATCTCGGCTGTTCTTTGTTATGCGATCACGCTTGGTGCGTGCGTAGCATCACGTTAGCCGAGATTCGATTTCGGACACAAATGTAGTTTAGCGAAAATACTGCCCCGGCGGCCGGAATCCGGAGAACAATGCAAACAACCTCATGTTTTATATATAATTTATTTAAAGATAAGACTTTTGTCTACAGATGCCGTAACGGCATGCTTCACGAACGCCAGCCGATGGCTTTTCGATATTTTTTCGAATTCGAACATTAAAAAAGGGCCGTTCAAAACGACCCTTTCGTCATTGTCTCCCCGGCACGGCCGATCACCACCGACGGGAACAACGCATCCTGTCGGAGCCCTGCCTTCAACGCGTACCGAAGATCTTGTCTCCTGCATCCCCCAGGCCCGGCACGATGTAGCCATTCTCGTCGAGGTGGTCATCCACCGAGGCCGTGTAGATCTCGATATCGGGATAGTCTCGCTGCACGCGCTCGATACCTTCCGGTGCCGCCACCAGCACGATCACTTTCATGTGCTTGCAGCCTCGGTCACGCAACATGTCCAGGGTCGCCACCATGGAGCCCCCCGTCGCCAGCATCGGGTCGATGACGATGGCCATGCGCTCGTCCAGATCACCGACGAATTTCGAGAAGTACGGCACTGGCTGCAGGGTCTCTTCGTCACGGTACAGGCCCACCACACTGACCCTGGCGCTGGGAATCAGGTCGGTCACCCCTTCCAGCATACCGAGGCCGGCGCGCAGAATCGGCACGATGGTGACCTTCTTGCCCTTGAGCTGATTGACGGCAATCGGCCCACCGCTCCAGCCCGGAATGTCCTGCGACTCCAGCTCGAGATCCTGAGTCGCCTCGTAGGTGAGCAGCTTGGCCACTTCGCCGGCCAGCTCACGAAAGCTCTTGGTACTGATGCCGGCTTCGCGCATCAGCCCCAGCTTGTGCTGGACGAGGGGATGTTGAATGGCGTGAACACTCATGGGCGGGAACCTCTTCGGCGGCGATAGGGTCGATGGCGGCCTTTGTCGCATGGAGCATGCGCAAATTGCGCGCCATTCTACCCGTATCCCGCGTTGAGGTTAAGCTGGCGATAGCATGACCCGGGGCGATCGCCGTCAGTACTGTCGCTCGGGACTGATCCGTCGACAGGTCCAGCCACGATGGCCCTGGCTCAGGGTTGTTGAGGCAGCTGCCAATCGATAGGCCTGCGCCCCTGCTCGGCGAGAAAGGCATTGGCCCTCGAGAAATGCCGATTGCCGAAGAACCCTCGATGGGCCGACAGCGGCGAGGGATGAGGCGACTCGAGCACCAGGTGGCGGCTCGTGTCCACCAATGCCTTCTTCTTGCGGGCGTGACTGCCCCAGAGCAGGAACACCGTGGGGCCAGCATGTTCGTTGACCGTGGCAATGGCACGGTCGGTGAAGGTCTCCCAGCCTTTCCCCCGATGGGAGCCGGCATTGCCCTGCTCCACCGTCAGCGAGGTGTTCAGCAGCAGAACGCCCTGTCGCGCCCAGCTCTCCAGAAAGCCATGGTCGACCGGCTGACACCCCACATCGGCGGCCAGCTCCTTGTAGATGTTGACCAGCGAGGGCGGCACCTGCACGCCAGGTCGGACCGAGAAGCACAGGCCATGCGCCTGGTTCGGACCGTGATAGGGGTCCTGCCCGAGGATCACCACCCGCACGTCTTCCAGGGGCGTCAGCTCGAAGGCGCGAAACCAGTTCGACGAATGCGGGTAGATGACCTTGCGCGCGGCCTTCTCGCCGACGAGAAAATCACGCAATGCCTGCATGTAGGGCGCCTGAAACTCGGCGCCCAGCCACTGTTGCCAGCTATCGGGCAGCGGAATATCCATGGGTCACCGCTTGATCTGATCCGCCAGGGGTTCGACATAGGCCACGCCCATGTCCCAGGGAAACTGGATCCAGCAATTCTGGGCGACTTCCGTCAGGTACTGATCCACCAGAGGGCGCCCCTCGGGCTTGGCGTAGACCGTGACGAAGTGCGCCCTGGGCAGCATCTCGCGGACCCGCCGTGCCGTCTTGCCGGTATCGACCAGATCGTCGACCAGCAGCCAGCCATCCCCGTCGTGCTCGACGCCTTTCATGACCTCGAGGCCACCCTGATCCATGTGGTCATAGCTCTTGATGCAGACCGTGTCGATCAAGCGCACATTGAGTTCTCGGGCGAACAGCGCGGCGGGAATCAACCCTCCTCGGGTGATGGCGACGATCCCCTTGAAATCACGTTCGACGAGCCGATGACTGAGTTCACGCACGTCCCGGTGCAGTTGATCCCAGGAAACGGTGAAGTGCTGATGATAACGATGAGTACTCATGACCGTCTCACTCGTCCTCGGTGAAGGAACAGACCGCGAAGACGCCGAAACCGGCATCACGAATGCGCTGAGCGCCGCCCAGGTCCGGCAGATCGACGATCGTCGACGTCTCGACCACCAGGCCGCCGCTACGCGTGATCAACTTGGCCGCGGCCAGCATGGTGCCACCGGTGGCGATCAAGTCGTCCACCACCAGGATACGATCCCCTTCGCGGAAGGCATCGGAATGCAGCTCCACCTCGGCTTCGCCGTACTCCAGCGTATAGGTCTCGCTGATGGTCTTGAACGGCAGCTTACCCTTCTTGCGCACCGGCACGAAACTACAGCCCAGCTCATAGGCCAGCGGCGCGCCGACGATGAAGCCTCGAGCATCGATGGCGGCAATGGCGTCGAGGTCCATCTCCTGGTAGCGGTGCACGAAACTGTCGATCAACTTGCGAAACGCCGCACTGTTCTGAAGCAGCGGCGTAATGTCGCGGAAATTGACGCCGGGCTGGGGCCAATCGGGAACGGTACGGATCACGGACTTGATGTAGTCGCCGTAGATGCTCATCACGAATCTCAGTCGGTAAGTGTCAGTCGAGGAACAGGAACTTGGCGGCGAAGACCAGCGCCAGCACCACCACGGCGGGATTCAGGTCCTTGAAACGGCCCGAAAGCGCCTTGATGGCCACGAAGCTGATGAAGCCAAGCGCGATGCCCTCGGCAATCGAGAAGGTCAGCGGCATGGCCAGCGCAGCGATCAACACCGGTGCGGCTTCGGTGGCATCGTCCCAGTCGGCGTGGGCCAGGCTGCCGGCCATCAGCACCGCCACGTAAAGCAGCGCGCCGGCCGTGGCATAGGCAGGGATCGATCCGGCCAATGGCGAGAAGAACAGGCTGATCAAGAAGAGCGCGGCCACCACCACGGCGGTGAGCCCGGTGCGCCCGCCGGAAGCGATACCGGCCGTGGATTCGATATAGCTGGTCGTGGTGGAGGTCCCCAGCACGGCGCCGGCCATGGAGGCACTACTGTCGGCCATCATGGCACGCCCGATGCGCGGCAGCTTGCCGTTCTCGTCGAGCAGTCCCCCACGGTGCGCCACCCCGACCAGGGTGCCGGAGGTATCGAACAGGTCGACGAACAGGAAAGCGAAAACCACGCTGAACATCGCCACGTCCAGCGCGCCGGCGATATCCAGTGCCATCAGGGTCGGCGCGATGGACGGCGGCATGGACATCACCCCGCCGAATTCGTTATGACCCAGCAGAATGGCCAGAATGGTGACGCCGAGAATGCCGATCATCACCGCACCGGTCACACGTAGATACGCCAGGGCCGTGATCACGAAGAAGCCCAGCAGCGCATAGAGGGCCGAAGGCTCGGAGAGATCCCCCAGGGCCACGTAGGTGGCCTCATTGGACACCACGATACCGGCATTCTGCAGGGCGATCATCGCCAGGAACAGACCGATACCCGCGGCGATACCGAGCCGCAACGACATGGGAATCGAATTGATGATCCACTCGCGGATGCGGAAGATACTGAGCAGAAAGAAGGTAAAGCCGGACAGGAACACCGCCCCCAGAGCGGTTTCCCAGCTGTAACCCATGCCCATCACCACGCCATAGGTGAAAAAGGCATTGAGCCCCATGCCCGGCGCCTGGGCAATCGGATAGTTGGCCCAGAGCCCCATGATCAGACACCCGATGGCCGCCGCCACGCAGGTCGCCACGAACACCGCCCCATAATCCATCCCCGATTCCGAGAGAATGCTCGGGTTGACGAAGATGATGTAGGCCATGGTCAGGAAGGTGGTGATACCGGCGATCACCTCGGTCTTCACGTCGGTGCCATGTTCGGCAAGCTTGAAGTGGTTATTGATCAGGCGTTTCAACATGGGATGTGTCCTTCGCGCGGGGACATCGTGCGTCCGGGGTGCGAGAAAAGCCGCACATGGTAGCGGATGGCGCCCCGTGATGCGAGGCGCCACCCACCGGTACGGCACATGACTTTTATATAAGCGGCTCCCGGTTCAAAGCGCCACCCCGTTCACCAACGCAGTCTGAACGGCTCAGTTGGTGCGTTCGGCCATGACGCGCTCGACCGTCTCGACGATGGCCTGTGTCTGGGGATCGATCTCGAGATTGACGCGGTCTCCCGGCACACGATCGCTCAGCACCGTGCGCGCCAGCGTCTCCGGGATCAGGTCCACGCAGAAGCATGCCCCATGCCCATCGGCACCGGGCCGCACTTCGCCGATGGTCAGGCTGGCGCCATCCACGCCGATGTAGCCCTTGTCGAACAGGAAACGGGCGAGCCGCTCGGGCGGCGCGAACCAGAGCCGACGATTGTTCGGGGCCTCCTCGATTTCCACCAGCTCGGCCATCCCCATGACATGGCCCGACATGGCATGCCCGCCAATCTCGTCGCCGAAGCGCGCCGCACGCTCGATATTGACCCGCCCCCCGACCTCGAGTTCGCCCAGGTTGGTCACCCTCAGGGTCTCGCGCATCAGATCGAAGCCGACGCGCTCCCCTTCGATGGATGTCACCGTCAGGCAGGCGCCGTTGTGCGCCACCGAGGCGCCGATTTCCAGCCCATCACGCAGCGCCTCCGGCAACCACAGCACATGGGTACGGAAGGCCTCGGCCTCTTCGATGGCCACCACCTCGGCGGTCCCCTGGACGATACCCGTGAACATGACGAATCCTCACAATTTGAGCCAATGCCGAACAACGATAAGGTGGCCAGTCTATGAAAACCGCCCAGTCGGCGTCCATGTCACCACCTTGCGCCATCCTTTTGCTGCTTGCCAGGCGAACACCGGCAACCGTAAATATTACTGCAAAAATGTATTCTATAGATCTTTTTGCTGCATCGTGACGCTATCCCTGCCAGACTCGCCCAAGACATTTGACAAACACCCGTATGAGGCATAGGCTTTCGCGCTACATTTCGTAGGCGCCGATTTGTACCCGGATTGCGGGCGCCGACGCCGCGGCGGCATGTCCGGCGCGTCGTGAAATGCAGCTAAAAGGGTGTGTCCAGCGTTGATGGCCACCCGTCAGGGTGGCCTTTTTTTGGCCTCCCGAACCTGCCCGCCCGCTCCGCGACCCTGCGGCGCCACCTCTGGTGGCCCAGATGATCCGACTGCAGAACGTTTCCAAGACTTATTTCCCCACGAGCAAGCGCCGAAATGCCCGGGGCGTCGAAGCCCTCAAGGCGGTCGACCTGCATGTCCCCCAGGGACAGATTCACGGCGTGATCGGCCTGTCCGGCGCCGGCAAGTCGACCCTGATTCGTTGCGTCAATCTGCTCGAGCGTCCTACCACCGGCACGGTCACCGTGGACGGCCAGGAACTCACCGAGCTGTCCGGCGAAGCGCTCAACCAGGCGCGCCATCGTATCGGCATGATCTTCCAGCATTTCAACCTGCTGACGTCGCGCACCGTATACGACAATATCGCCCTGCCCCTGGAGCTCATGGGCATGAAGCGCAGCGATATTCGCGAGCGAATCACGCCGCTGCTCGAGCTGGTCGGCCTGGACGACAAGGCACGCCAGTATCCGGCCCAGCTCTCCGGTGGCCAGAAGCAACGCGTGGCCATCGCCCGAGCGCTGGCCAGCCGGCCGCGGGTGCTGCTCTGTGACGAGGCCACCTCGGCACTCGACCCTCACACCACGGGTGCCATTCTCGAACTGCTGCGCGACATCAACCAAAAGCTCGGCTTGACCATTCTGCTGATCACCCATGAGATGGAAGTGGTCAAGTCGATCTGCCACCGCGTCAGCCTGATCTCCGGTGGCGAACTGGTGGAAGAAGCCGATGTCGGCGACTTCTTCACCTCGCCGGCCACCCAGCTGGGGCGCGATTTTCTCAACGACTTTCTCGAACTCGAGCCTCCCGCTGCGCTGATCGAGCGTCTCGAGGAAACCCCGGGGGAACATAGCCACCCGGTCGTACGACTGGCGTTCTCCGGTGATGCCGTCTCCACGCCACTGATCTCGCGGCTGGCCCGGGAGTGCGGCGTCGACGTCAGCATTCTCCAGGCCAAGGTGGAATCGATCCAGGACCGCACCCTGGGACTGATGATCGCCGAACTGATGGGCGACGCGCAGGATACGCGCCGCGCCCTCGACTATCTGCGAAACCACGACCTGCAAGTGGAGGTGCTCGGCCATGTCCAGCGCGATGATTAACCTGATTCTAGAGGCCACCCTGGACACCCTCTACATGGTGGCCGTGTCCGGACTGATCGCCGCAGCACTCGGCATTCCGCTGGGTGTGATGCTCTACGTCACGCGACCGCGCCAGATACTCGCCCAACCCGTGCTCAACGGTGTGCTGGGCATCATCACCAATATCGGCCGCTCGATTCCCTTCATCATCCTGATGGTGGCCATCATCCCGTTCACCCGCACCCTGGTCGGCTCGTCGATCGGCACCAACGCGGCCGCCGTACCGCTGACCATCGCCGCCATTCCCTTCATCGCCCGACTGGTGGAAGGGGCGCTGAACGAGATCCCTCCCGGACTCGTCGAAGCCGCCCAGTCCATGGGCGCCACTCCCTGGCAGATCATCACCCGGGTACTGCTGCCCGAGGCGCGTGGCGGCATCTTCACCGCATTGACGGTGACCATCGTCACCCTGGTCAGCTACTCTGCCATGGCCGGCGCAGTAGGCGGTGGCGGGCTTGGCGACCTAGGCATCCGCTACGGTTACAATCGCTTCAACCCCACCATCATGCTGATCACCGTGGCGATCCTGGTGATCATGGTCCAGGGGTTCCAGAGCCTCGGCGACTACCTGGTGCGCAAGAGCGACCATAAATGATGTGTCACGGCTTTTGATAACCAAAAAGAATTACACATATCCTGGTTATTCCAATAATATAAACAGCGAGCCAAGGAAGCGCTGAATAAATCGCCGAGCATAGTGAAGCGCAAGGCGCCCGGAGCACAGAAAGCGAGACATAACGAAACGTTAGGCGAGCTTTCGCGCACCGCGCACAAATTCGCCGGGAGCGAATTTGAACCGTCTTTAGATGGGCCCGCAGGGTAGCCGCCAGGAATGGCGGCTATAGCGCAGCGATTTACATGCGCAGGCATTTACGTCGTGCTTCCTCACGATTTCCTCGAAGGGAGACATCTTACATGCGCAACATCCTGATCGGCGGCCTCGCCGCCTCCGCCCTCACCCTGGCAATCGGCCAGGCCAGTGCCAACGAGCACAGCATCAAGGTCGGCACCGTCGCCGGCCCGGAAACGGAGGTCATGCAAGTGGCGGCGGATATCGCCGAACGCGAGCACGGCCTGGACGTCGAGATCATCGAGTTCACCGACTACGTGACGCCCAATGCCGCCCTGGCCGACGGCAGCCTGGATGCCAACGCCTATCAGCATGAACCCTACATGCAGTCGATGGTCGAGGATCGCGGCTATGACTTCGCCATCGCCGGGCGCACCTTCGTCTATCCGATCGGCGCCTACTCGGAGAAGTACGACAGCATCGACGCTCTGCCGGATGGGGCCACCATCGCCCTGCCCAACGATCCGTCCAACGAGGGACGCTCCCTCATCCTGCTGCACAACGAGGGCCTGGTCACGCTGGACGACCCGGAAAACCTCGAGGCCACACCGCTGGATGTGGTCGAGAATCCCCATGACTTCGAGTTCCGCGAGATCGAGGCCGCACAGCTTCCCCGAGTGCTGCCCGACGTGGACATGGCCTTCATCAACAACACCTTCGCCCAGCCGGCCGGTCTGACCCTGGACGACGCCCTGATCAAGGAAGGCCCGGAATCGCCTTACGTCAACATCATCGCCGTACGCGCCGGTGACGAGGACAAGGAAAGCATCCAGCAACTGGTCGACGCCTATCAGAGCGAGGAGGTGGAAACCAAGGCCGAGGAACTGTTCGGGGCCCAGGCGGTACCCGGCTGGAAATAAGGGGAACCGGACGGCGACTGCGCTCGCAGTAGATATCCGGAATCCTCTCGGCATCAAGAAATTCGGGGCCGGCCACTGTGTCGGCCCCTCGCGTTGGAGAAGCCTCCATGACCGACTATGCTCTTCTCGCCCGGCAACTGGACGCCCTGCTGGACACGCCTGACTGGCTGACCAACAGCGCCCAGACCTGTGCGCTGCTCGTGCAGGAAGTGCCCGATCTCAACTGGGCAGGTTTCTACCTTCAGCGCCAGCCGAACCTGCTCCATCTCGGGCCTTTTCAGGGCAAACCGGCCTGCCATCCCATCCCCTTCGACAAGGGGGTATGCGGCGCGGCGGCCCGGACCCGCCAGACCCAGCGCATCGATGACGTCCATGCCGTCGCCGACCATATCGCCTGCGACAGCGCCTCCCAGGCCGAGCTGGTCGTGCCTGTCGTCGTCGGCGATCAGCTGTGGGGCGTACTGGACCTCGACAGCCCCGAGCCCGGCCGTTTCTCTGCAGACGATCAGGCGGGCATCGAAGCACTGATCGAGGTGTTCATCGCGCGCACGACGTTCTGACCCCTCCCGATGCCCCGGAGCCGACGCGGCATCGGGGCACGCACTTGCCCGGCCAACCCCACCGGCGAGACAGGTTCAAGCGAAACGCACGCACACGAAAAAGCCCCGCGGCATTGCTGCCACGGGGCTTTCGGAGTCTGGTAGGACCAGGCGGATTTGAACCGCCGACCTCCACGATGTCAACGTGGCGCTCTAACCAACTGAGCTATGGTCCTGAAATGCACGTGTCGAGACAGCGATAAAGCGCTTGGTAGGACCAGGCGGATTTGAACCGCCGACCTCCACGATGTCAACGTGGCGCTCTAACCAACTGAGCTATGGTCCT
>NZ_JAJQTQ010000019.1 GCF_029081005.1 Halomonas elongata
ACCAGCATGACCACCGTCTCGTGGACCCAGGAGGTGGGCGAGGCGAAGGCGTAGCGCATGATCACTTCATAGACGCTAATGACCATGGCGACCAGCACCAGCCAGGCAGCGATGCGGCCGCAGACTGCCACGCCCCGGTCGAAGGCGTTGCGCACCGGGTCGGGGGGTGTCGGACTCGGCGTGGCGCCCCGTGGATCGCCAGCATCCTCGGTGGTGGAAGACATCTTGACTCCGTGCCGCCCTTGTCGGGCAGCGTGGTGGCGTAATGACGAGGGGCCGGCGAGGCCGGCCCGGGTGTTCAGGTAGAAAAGCGCGCGTGCTTACAGCTGGCCGCGAGCTTCGAGGAAGCCGGTGGCGGCGTCGTAGACCTTTTGGGTCATCTCGTTGCGACCGGCCCATTCCTTCCACTCTTTCTCTGCGGCTTGGCGGAACTTCTTGCGCTCTTCCGCCGGCAGGTTGAATGGATGCACCTCAGGGTCCTCACGAAGCTTGGCGAGGGTCTCGATATCCTGTTCCTTGAGGCGGGCGATCAAGTCATACGCCATGGCGTCGAAGGCGGTCTCGAGCGTGGTCTGCAGTTCCGCCGGCAGGCTGTCCCATGTCTCCTTGTTGATCGACACCGCGATCATCGGCATGGAGTGGAAGCCTGGATAGAGCGGGTAAGGGGCGAAGGCGTGCAGCCCCTGGGCGTCGTTGTTGGAAAGCACCGTGGAATCGGCGGCATCGATCACGCCCTTCTCCAGGCCGGTATAGACCTCGGAGCCCGGCAGGTTGACCGGGGTGGCGCCGATGCGCTCGAAGATGTTGTAGACCATGCCCTGTGGCGCGCGAAGCTTGAGGCCCTCGAAGTCCTCCAGGCTCTCGATGGGGACGGTGGAGGGAACGGATTCGAGCGGGAAGGTGGCGGCCCCGATCAAGTGGGTGCCATAGGGCTCGGCGAGTTCATTGTAGAGCTCCTCGCCGCCCCCCTGTTTCATGAACTCCAGGAAGTCATAGGGATCGCTCCAGGCGCCGACCAGGTTGCCCAGCATGCCGAAGGCCGGGTCCTGGCCGGAGAAGTAACTCGGGTCGGTCATGTGACCCTGCAGGATGCCGGAGCTGACGGCCTGCAGTGTTTCGGTGGGGCCCACCACGGCGTTGATGGGCAGCAATTCGATCTGGACGCGGCCATCGGTCATGGTGCCGATGCGTTCGGCCCACTCCTGCTTGACCTTGAAACTCGGTTCGCCGGCGGTTTCCGAGGCCTGGAAGGTCCATTCGTACTCCGCGGCATGGGCACCGGTCACACTCAGCAACAGGGCGGAAGCGCCCAGGAGCAGCTTGGGGGTCAGGTGTGGCATCGAATCTCTCCGTTCGGGGAGTTTGTTGTTGACGTTCGTGCTGCGTGTTTCGAGTTGTCGTGATATGTGCCCGCTCTCTCTTGTCGAATCCGTGGCTGGTCGCGGTTGTCGTGTCGCGGACCATCGAAAGCGAGCAGGAGGAATGTTGCCCACAAGTCATATATGTTCAACATATACTTTCGTATGTGTGTACTTTGCTCTCGTCTCGTCGTAGTGTCCGTGGCACATCATCGGTGGGTCTTGCCCATCGCCCAGGAATGCCGCGAGGAGTCACCTCCATGTCGTCACCGAAGAACGCCAACAAGCCGACGCTGCGCAGCGCCGAATGGTTCGGCAGCGCCGACAAGAACGGCTTCATGTATCGCAGCTGGATGAAGAACCAGGGCATCCCCGACCACGAATTCCAGGGCAAGCCGATCATCGGCATCTGCAATACCTGGTCGGAACTGACGCCTTGCAACGCCCACTTCCGCAAGATTGCCGACCACGTCAAGCAGGGTGTCCTGGAGGCGGGCGGCTATCCGGTGGAATTCCCGGTGTTTTCCAACGGCGAGTCCAACTTGCGGCCGACGGCGATGTTCACTCGCAATCTGGCGAGCATGGATGTCGAGGAAGCGATCCGGGGCAACCCGATCGATGCGGTGGTGCTGCTGGTCGGCTGCGACAAGACCACGCCGGCACTGTTGATGGGGGCGGCGAGCTGCGATATCCCGACGATCGTGGTCACCGGTGGACCGATGCTCAACGGCAAGCAGGAAGGGCGTGACATCGGCTCGGGAACGGTGGTCTGGCGGCTCTCCGAGGAGGTCAAGGCCGGCAAGATCTCGATGCATGATTTCATGGCGGCCGAGGCCGGGATGTCACGTTCGGCGGGGACCTGCAACACCATGGGCACGGCCTCGACCATGGCCTGCATGGCCGAGTCGCTGGGCGTGTCGCTGCCGCACAACGCCGCTATCCCGGCGGTCGATTCGCGTCGTTATGTGCTGGCCCACCTGTCGGGGAATCGTATCGTCGAGATGGTCGACGAGGATCTCCGGCTCTCGAAGATCCTGACGCGAGAGGCCTTCGAGAATGCCATTCGCACCAATGCGGCGATTGGTGGTTCGACCAACGCCGTGATTCACCTCAAGGCCATCGCCGGTCGCATCGGCGCCGATCTGGCGCTGAACGACTGGACGCGCATTGGTCGCGGTACGCCGACGCTGGTGGACCTGCAGCCATCGGGACGCTTCCTGATGGAGGAGTTCTACTATGCCGGTGGGTTGCCCGCCGTTCTGCGCCGACTGGGCGAAGCCGACCGCCTGCCTCACAAGGAGGCCCCGACCGTCAACGGCAGGACCCTGTGGGAGAACGTCTGCGAGGCGCCGCTCTACAACGATGAGGTGATCCGGCCGCTGGACAACCCGCTGGTCGAGGATGGTGGCATGTGCGTGCTGCACGGCAATCTGGCGCCCAAGGGGGCAGTGCTCAAGCCGTCGGCGGCGACCCCCGAACTGATGACGCACCGGGGTCGTGCCGTAGTGTTCGAGGACTTCGACGACTACAAGGCACGCATCAATGACCCCGATCTGGACGTGGATGCCGACAGCGTGCTGGTGATGAAACATTGCGGGCCACGCGGGTATCACGGCATGGCCGAGGTGGGCAACATGGGCTTGCCGGCCAAGCTGCTCGAGCAGGGTGTCACCGACATGGTACGACTCTCGGACGCGCGCATGAGCGGGACGGCCTACGGCACCGTGGTGCTGCATGTGGCGCCGGAGGCGGCGGCCGGGGGACCGCTGGCGGCGGTGCGCAACGGCGACTGGATCGAACTGGATGCCTACGCCGGCAAGCTGCATCTGGACATCGAGGACGATGAGCTCCAGGCACGTCTGGCCGAGCACGATCCCACCCAGGCCTCGCGGCAGATCGCCAGCAGTGGCGGCTATCGTCAGCTCTACATCGAGCATGTGCTGCAGGCGGACGAAGGCTGTGACTTCGACTTCCTGGTGGGGTGCCGGGGTGCCGACGTGCCGCGCCATTCTCACTGAGACCGGAGACGCCATGACGACCCAGCGACCCCGCATGACATCCGACCGACTGCGCTCGCGCGACTGGTTCGACAACCCCGAGCATCCGGGCACCACGGCCCTGTGCATCGAGCGCTACATGAACCAGGGAATCACCCTGGAGGAACTGACGTCCGGCCGACCGATCATCGGTATCTGCCAGTCGGGATCCGACCTGACGCCCTGCAATCGCCATCACATCGAGCTGGTGAAACGCGTCAAGGATGGGATCCGTGCCGCCGGTGGAGTGCCCTTCGAGTTCCCGCTGCATCCTATCCATGAGAATGTGCGTCGGCCCACGGCCGCGCTGGATCGCAACCTGGCCTATCTCGGGCTGGTCGAGGTGCTGCATGGCTACCCGCTGGACGGCGTGGTGTTGACCACCGGCTGCGACAAGACCACCCCGGCCTGCCTGATGGCCGCGGCGACGGTGAATATCCCGGCCATCGTGCTGTCCGGCGGGCCGATGCTCAACGGCTGGCGGGGTGCCGAGCGTGTCGGCTCGGGGACCGTGGTCTGGGAGATGCGCAAGCGCCTGGCGGCCGGTGACATCGATTATCCCGAATTCCTGTCGCGAATCGCCGATTCCGCGCCCTCGGTGGGGCACTGCAATACCATGGGCACCGCCTCGACCATGAATTCCATGGCCGAAGCACTGGGCATGAGTCTGCCCGGTTCGGCAATGATCCCCGGCCCCTACAAGGAACGCGGTGCGGTCGCCTATGCCACCGGCGAGCGCATCGTCGACATGGTCTGGGACGATCTGCGACCGAGCGATATCCTGACCCGCGAAGCGTTCGAGAACGCTGTGGTGACCTGCTCGGCATTGGGCGGTTCCTCCAACGCCCCGGTACATGTCAACGCCATTGCCCGCCATGCCGGTGTCGCGCTCGACAACGACGACTGGCAATGCCTCGGTCACGAGGTGCCGCTGCTGGCCAACGTGATGCCGGCGGGCGCTTACCTGGGCGAGGAGTTTCATCGTGCCGGGGGCGTGCCGGCGGTGATGTTCGAGCTGCTGGCCGCCGGGCGGTTGCACGGCGATGTGCCGACCGTCAACGGCAGGACGCTGGCCGAGAACCTGACCGGCCGCGAGACCGCCGACGACGAGGTGATCCGCCGCTACGCCAATCCGTTGGTCGAACATGCAGGGTTTCTCAACCTCACGGGCAACCTGTTCGACTCGGCGCTGATGAAGACCAGCGTGATTTCCGCCGATTTCCGCCGCCGTTTCCTCGATACGCCCGAGGACCCTGATGCCTTCGAGGGCCGAGTGGTGGTGTTCGATGGCTCGGAGGACTACCACGCCCGCATCGACGACCCCGGCCTCGAGATCGATGCCACCACCATCCTGGTGATGCGAGGTGCCGGACCGGTAGGGCACCCCGGTGGCGCCGAAGTGGTCAACATGCAGCCGCCGGCCTCCTTGATTCGGCAGGGCATCGAGTCGTTGCCGTGCCTCGGCGACGGTCGTCAGTCGGGCACATCGGGGTCGCCCTCGATCCTCAATGCCTCGCCGGAGGCCGCCACCGGTGGGCCCCTGGCATTGCTCGAGACCGGTGACCGGCTGCGCGTCGACCTGGGACGCTGCAAGGTGACCCTGCGGGTGGACGAGGCCGAGCTGGCGTCGCGCCGTGAGCGCCTGGAGGCCGAGGGCGGGTATCGCTATCCCGACCACCAGACGCCTTGGCAGGAGATCCAGAGGACGCTGGTGGCGCCCCTGGCGGACGGGATGACGCTGCGCAACGCGCCCGATTATCGGGATGTGGCGCGTCAAAGTCCGCCCCGGGACAATCATTAGACGGATCTTGCCCTCAATGGCGGGCACCTTCTCGAGACGGTAGGATGCCCGGCCAGCATTTCGCATCAGGAGGTTTCATGTCCCCATTTCGCCTGGGCCTGGTCGGGGCCGGGAAGATCGTTCGCGATCAGCATCTCGCCGCCATCCAGGCCACGCCCGGTCTCGAGCTCGTCGCTGTGGCCGATCCCCACGCTCGGCTCGAGGGCGTGCCCGGCCATGCCTCGCTGGGGGCGATGTTGTCCGAGGAACCGTCGCTGGATGCCGTGGCGATCTGCACCCCGGCCCATCTGCGCCATGCCCTGGCCCGCGAGGCGCTGGCGCACGGCAAGGCCGTCATGCTCGAAAAGCCGCCCGGCGCGACCCTGGCCGAGGTCGAGGATCTGAACGCCCTGGCCGAGTCGCGGGGCAGCGTGCTCTTCGCCGCCTGGCATTCGCGTTTTGCCCCCGCCGTTCCGGTCGCCAGGCAGTGGCTGAGCGAGCGTCGAGTCACGGGAATCGAGATCGTCTGGCATGAAGACGTCAGGGTCTGGCACCCCGGTCAGGCATGGCTCTGGGAAGCGGGCGGCATGGGCGTGTTCGATCCCGGTATCAATGCCTTGTCGATCGTCACTCGGCTGGTCGATACCCCTTTCTTCCTGAAGCGCGCCACGCTCGAGGTGCCCGACAATTGCCAGACCCCGATTGCTGCCCGGCTGCATCTGCGCGATGGTGCGGGCGTGCCCCTGGAGGCGGATTTCGACTTCCGCCACGAGGACCCGCCGCGCTGGGAGATGACCATCATCACCGAGGAAGGGCGCCTCGAACTGTCCGGCGGTGGGCGTCGGTTGACGCTCGATGGTGAGACGGTGGTCGACGAGCCGGAGCGCGAATATTCGGGCCTCTATACCCATTTTCACGAACTGTTGACCACGGGGCGTAGCGATGTGGACGTCACGCCGTTACGGCATGTGGCGGATGCCATGATGTTGGGGCATCGGGAGATAGTGTCGCCTTTTCACTGATTTTGCCCTTGTGACCCACATGGAGGCGAGAAATACGTTGGCCCGCCGATAGCGGGCCTGGCTCGGGTCTTCGCTCGCCGACTTTCTGGCCAGGCACTCAAGAAAAAAGCACGCGAGTCAGCCGTTGGCCCATCCCTCGGCGATCACCTCGCGCAGCAGGGTGGTCAGGGCGGCGGCGCCGGGGGAGAGACGTTGCTGGCGGAGGGTGATGAGGCCATAGGGCTGGACGCTCAGGGCTTCCTCGGTGGGCAGTACCCGGAAACGCTGCGGGTCGCATAGCAGTTCGGCGACTTCCCGGCTGGTGACCGTCAGGGTGTCGGAGTTGGCCACCAGTGCCAGCGATACCAGGACGTCCGAGGTGTTGATGATATGCGTCGGCGGCGAGAGGTCGTGATACATCAGAAGATGATCGACGCGCTGCCGCATCAGGGCGCCCGGCGGCTGGAGCGACCAGGGGTAGGCCTTCATGTCGGCCAGCGACGGCGAGGCGACATTCGCCAGCGGATGCTCGCGTCGACACACCACGCTGATGGCCTCCTCGCCGATCTCCTCGAAGACGAAATGCCCGGGGTCGAACCCGGCGGGAATGCGCGAGATGACCATGTCGAGCTCGCCTTCCAGCAATCGAGGCACCAGGGCCGGGCTCACATCCACATCGACGCTGATCTTGAGGCCCGGCAATTGGCGATGAACGCGTTCCAGGGCCCGGGAGATCAGTGTCACCGCCGGCGCCATCACGGTGCCCACGGAGACCGCGCCGGCATTGCCGGCGTTCAGGGCATTGAGCTCGTCGCCGGTCTGCTGCAGGGAGGAGAGGATGCTGCGGGCATGACGCACCGCCACCTCGCCATACCAGTTGGGCTCGACGCCTCGCGAATGACGTTCGAACAGGCGTACGCCCAGGCGTCCTTCCAGTTCGCCGAGCAGCTTCGAGGCGGCGGGCTGGCTCATGGAAAGGCTGGCGGCCGCACGATGCAGGTTGCGGTGATCGTCCAGGGCCAGGAACAACTGCAGGTGGCGTAACTTTAGTCTTACCTTGAGAAACCAGTCGGGTGGCAACTCACCCATGGTGGAGCGACGTGTCATATTGTGATAACCAAATGGGTATTGATAACTCGATAAGTCATTATTAGCGGATAATGTCTCATCTGTCTAATGTGGTCGACGATCAGTGGGACGTCACAGGAAGGAGACAACAACAAATGACCGCATTCGACCGCTTCTCAGGCACATCGGCAGTGCAAGGTGCATGGCTTGGCACTCGAAACGGAGCATGGGCCATGCTGGCCGCCTTGCCGCTGGTGGCCGGCATCGCTTTCGCTCAGGAGACAACACGGGACGGAACGGGAATGGAGCAGCAGCGAAGTATCGAGCAAGGCGTTTTCGGCACCCTGCCGGATGGTCGCGAGGTGGCACTTTACACCCTGACCAATACCCGGGGGGCGCGTCTGTCGGTGACGCCTTACGGGGGGATCATCGTCGCCCTCGAGGTGCCGGATGCCGAGGGCGAATTCGGCGACGTCGTGCTGGGGTTCGACCGACTTGAGGGCTATCTGTCGTCGGCCTATCGCCAGGCCAATCCCTACTTCGGGGCCCTGATCGGACGCTATGGCAACCGTATTGCCGGTGGTGAGTTCCGTCTGGATGGCGAGGTACATACCTTGCCCACCAACGATGGCGACAATCACCTGCATGGCGGCGATCGCGGGTTCGACCGGCGTCTCTGGGAGGCCGAAACCGTCGAGGACGAGCGAGGCGTGGGGGTGATCCTGACGCTGACCAGTGCCGATGGGGACCAGGGATATCCGGGAGAACTACAGGCTCGGGTTCGTTATACGCTGAGTGATGACAATGCCGTCACCGTCGACTATCACGCCACCTCCGACGTTGCCACGCCGGTCAATCTCACTCAGCACAGTTACTTCAATCTCGATGGCGTGACCGGGCAGCAAGCCGACGGCGACGATATTCTCGATCACCGCCTGACGATCGATGCCGATGCCTTCACACCGGTGGATGATGGCCTGATTCCGACCGGTGAGCTGCGCTCCGTGGCGCAGACACCCTTTGATTTCCGCGAGCCCACGGCCATCGGCGAGCGCATCGAGGCCGACAACACCCAATTGGCCAGAGGCCAGGGCTATGATCACAACTTCGTCCTCGACCGGGAGGGCCTGGGCGAGGACGAGCTGGTGACGGCGGCTCGCCTGGAGGCCGGACACAGCGGCAGGGTGATGGAAGTGCTCACCACCGAGCCCGGTCTCCAGTTCTACTCGGGCAACTTCCTGGATGGCTCCTTGGCCGGCAAGGGCGGGACGACCTACGGCCATCGTTTCGGCCTGGCCCTGGAAACCCAGCATTTTCCGGACTCACCCAATCGGCCCGATTTCCCTTCGACATTGCTGCAGCCAGGGGAAACCTACCAAAGCCAGACTCGGTACGTTTTTTCTACCAACTCGACGACCGGCGGTTCAGAGACGACTTCAAACTGACTTTTAACTCTGTGAGCGGCCCTCGACCCACTACAGCGATGGCACCTTGAGCCGATAGGCTCAAGGCCAGCCAGAACAGTTGGGTCGGTTTTTGGGCTTATTGAGTGCTGATTAAAAAATAGTTGAATGTCGAAAGGAAAAAATAATTTTCTTTTCTGAGGGACTTGGCTGCTCCTTATGGGGAAGTTGTGTCGTGAATAAGCGTAAGGAGGTGTTTGAAGAAATCTAACTGAAAGGAGTGCTATGGATATGGATTATCCGGGGGATGTAATAAATCTAATCGATAAAAGAGGTATCTAGTGCAAATACAATTAAAATCATGTGTTGGAGTTCTGTCCGTTCTTTTGGCAAATTCAGCATTTGCTGATGTGGTCCATGAGTATGAGTCGGGGAAATTAACCTTTGGCGGTGATGTTGAGCTTGATATCAATGCTCAAAACTCCCAGGAGGGCCCGATCTTTCTGGATGGAGAGTTCGAGAGAAGTGATGAGTACAACCAAACCGGACGTGTTCTGCTCGAGGCTGCTGGTGAGCATACCAGCGGTAAGAACTATGCTCGCTTCAAGGTCCAGCCTCTGGTCGGCACCGACGGTGGTATGGGAGTCGATGATGCCTGGCTAGCGCTTGGTAATCGTGATAACGGCCTTGAGCTCAAGGTGGGGCGCTTCGAAGCCTTCGATCTTTTCCCGTTAGGCCAGGATGTTTTCGTTGAATACAGCGGTGATACTGCCAACGATCTGTACTCTGATGGCCACGGTTATATCTATCAGGCCAAGGAGGGGCGCGGCCGCGGCGGAGACTCCGGCCAGGTACTGCTCAGCCAGACGCGCGGCGACTTCTATGCTGAAGTTTCGACCCTGTTTGGCGATCGCACCAATCTTTTTGCAAGCGATACGTATCATGGCTATGCCATCGACCCCGAGAACGATGCCAAGAACTCCTTTATCGTACGACCGGTAGTGGCCTGGACCCCGGGGCCCTGGACACTGGCCGTAGGGGGGGAAACCAACGTTGTTGATGATGCCATTGTCGATGAACGTGGCGAGGATATCAGCGACCGTACAGGCTATGGTACGCGGCTTTCCTACTCTCTGGACGATTTCAGCGTCAATGCCAATCTGGCTTACCTGGACGCCCATGAGGAGGAAAACCTGACGCTGGGTCTCAATGCTTTGTGGCATGATTTCGGCTTGGGCTATATCCACGCGCGTAACGATATCGATAGCGTTCAGGAAAGCGCTGAAGTGATCAGCGTGCCTGGCACCTATACTTCCGACACCCTGTACACTTCATACCGCTTTTCCCAGGTAATGGGTATCGATAACCTTGATATCTATCTTGGAGCCTATTATAGCAAGATTGATCAGAAGGATAGCGACGGTGGAGACGCCGATCGTTACGGCGGTCGACTGCGATTCAAGTATTATTTTTAACCTCGACTTGTCAAGGAAACACGATATTTCCCACCACACCGACCTGCTTTTAAGTACTAGTAGCGGGTGATGTCAGGTGTTGATAATGGCCCGAGCTCTGTGTCCTGAAGAGCTCGGGCTTTTTCTTTGCGAGGTATGTTTGCATGTTTATAAGGGTCATAGGCATGTCGATAAACTTTAGTCGCAGAGTATTCATTTCCACGATGATGGTGACCTCATTGGATCGGTGATTTCTTCATATTCAATATACATAATGATATCGGTTTTTAACGTTAGTGGTATTGGATGGTTATGGCGTAAATCTGTATTACTAGGGGCTGAGAAGATAACGAAATATGCGTGGAACCGACGGTGTGAGCGGGCCGCGTGAGACCAGAATTGCATGTTGTCACTGGAGGGGCTTTATGCTCATTCGTGCGTCGCTGCACCGAGACTTTAAGATCAGTACTATCGATGACCGGCTCTATTCAGCGTTCATCGAACACATGGGGCGCGCAATCTATTCGGGGATCTATGAACCCGGCCATCCCGAAGCCGATTCAAACGGTTTTCGCCTGGATGTTCTCGATCTGGTGCGCGCTCTCAATATTCCGGCGATTCGATATCCGGGTGGGAATTTCGTTTCAGCGTATCGGTGGGAAGATGGTGTAGGTCCCAAGGATCAGCGTCCCGTCCGTCTCGATCTTGCCTGGAGGTCAAAGGAAACCAATCAGGTTGGTATCAATGAGTTCGCGCAATGGGCCGAGATGGCTGGTATCGATATGATGCTTGCCGTTAATCTTGGCTCTAGAGGATTGGAAGATGCCCGGAATTTTGCTGAATATGTACTCCATCCATCAGGAACTTACTGGTCGGAACTTCGCCGAAGCCATAATGTAAACAAACCATATGATGTCAGGATGTGGTGCCTGGGTAATGAAATGGATGGTCCCTGGCAGGTCGGTCAAAAGAATGCCAGGGAATACGGTCATCTTGCCAATGAGACGTCCAAGGCGCTCAAGGCAATCAACGGAAAAATCGAGGCTATTGTATGTGGATCATCCAATGATGAGATGCCGACCTATCCTGATTGGGAGCGTGAGGTGCTCGAAGAATGCTACGAAAATGTAGATTATATATCGCTGCATAAATATTTCGGTAACTCAAGCAACGATACCCTTAACTACTTCGGCAAGATCGAGGAAACCGGTCGCTATATACAAGCTATCGGTGGCGTCATAGATTTCATCAAGGCAAAGAAGCGTGCCAAGAATGATGTCTACATTTGCTTCGACGAATGGAATGTCTGGTATCACCAGCGTGAAGAGGATTCAAAGCGCTGGAAAACATGGGATTGGCCAGAAGCGCCCGATCTTCTTGAGGAAGATTACAATTTCGAAGACGCATTATTCGTCGCCGGCCTGTTGAATGAATTTATTCGACGCAGTGATCGGGTTCGTATTGCATGTATCGCCCAGCTCGTCAACGTCATTGCCCCGATCCGAGCTGAAAAGGGTGGAATAGCTTGGTGTCAGACAATTTATTATCCCTATCAGTTTGCATCTCTTTATGGGCGAGGAGTCGCGCTAAACGTCTCCGTAGATGGGCCTACCTACGATTGCAATGTGGCTGATGATGTAAATTATCTCGATGTTGCCGCAGTGCATGATGAAAAGAATGAGAAGGTTACATTGTTCATGGTGAATCGACACTTGGAAGAAATTGCCGATCTCGATTTGTCACTTTACGGCTTCGATGCGGCACGGGTGATCGAACACACGGTGATGGAAGGGTTTGATTTGCGAGAAACAAATGGGCCGAACAGGCCGTCTGCCGTCGCGCCCTTTGATGGCGTGGGAGTTGGTGTCGAGGGTTGTCAGGTAAGGGGTAAGCTTTCGCCGTTGTCTTATCATGTTGTACGGCTCGATGTGGGACGAGGAGCAAGATCATGACCGGAGTTCGTCTTCATTCTGTTGATAAATATTTTGGTGATGACCAGATCATCGATGATGTGTCGATGAATATCTCAAAAGGGGAGTTCGCTGTTTTTGTCGGACCTTCCGGGTGTGGGAAGTCGACGTTACTGCGCATGATTGCGGGTCTCGAGGAGACGAATGGAGGCGCCATCGATATCGAAGGGCGGGACATTACTAAGGTTGAGCCTGCCAAGCGTGAAGTCTCGATGGTGTTCCAGTCCTATGCGTTGTATCCACACTTGAGTGTCTTCGAGAACATGGCGTTTAGTTTGCGGCTGGCGCGTACTCCCAAGCAAAAAGTGATCGAACAGGTCCGGGCGGCTGCGGATATTCTCAAGCTCGAAGGACATCTGGACAAGAAGCCGTCCGAGCTTTCGGGCGGTCAACGTCAACGTGTAGCGATTGGGCGAGCCATCGTTCGCCAGCCTAAAGTGTTCCTGTTTGATGAGCCGCTGTCCAACCTCGATGCTGAATTGCGAGTCCAGATGCGGCTCGAGTTATCGCGACTCCACCAGAAAATTGGAGCGACCATGATCTATGTGACCCACGATCAGGTCGAGGCGATGACGTTGGCCGACAAGATTTTTGTTCTGCGTGACGGCATGGTTCAGCAGGCTGGGCCACCGCTCGAACTTTATGATGACCCTGCCAACCAGTTCGTTGCCGGGTTCATTGGCTCCCCCGCCATGAATTTCCTCTCCGCCGTTGTCACCAGGAAAACTGTGAAGGGCATCGTGGCCGAGATCGAGGGAACTAACGGTCAATCACTCGAGGCGGATATCACGCAGAGTGTGATCGAGGAAGGGCAGGCGGTGACGCTGGGGATAAGGCCCGAGCACTTGCATATGCGTGAGGGAGGTTTTAGCTCCACTGTCGAATTGACCGAGAACCTCGGTGGCGTTGCCTACTTGTATACACGGCTGGCTGGTGGCCAGGAGGTCGTGATCGAACGTCGCGGGGAGAGGGCACTGCATGCACGAGCGTCCGTTCAAGTCTGGGCGGATTCCAAGGATGTTCTGGTTTTTTCCAAGCAAGGAAAGCGCTTGCGGTAAAAGATGGCCACATTTCGTAATGTGCATGTCTGGGCTAGTCGGGTAGCAATAAATTATTACAACGGAGGACGTATGAAAGTATTTAAATCCATGATGATTGCCGCGGTGGCATCTTCCATTGCATCTCCAGTGCTGGCGGAAACTGAAGTCGTTTGGTGGGATTTTTTTGCTGGTGGAGATGGTGTGCGAATGAAATCGCTGATCGATCAGTTCAATGAAGAGCACCCTGATATTACGATAAATGGCACGACATCCGAGTGGGGGGTGCCGTTCTATACCAAGGTGCGTACGGCCGCTGCTGTAGGCCAGGGGCCGGATGTGGTGACCTATCACCTCTCTCGCCTGCCTCGTGCTCTTTCCGAAGGCGTTCTGACGCCGATTAACGATTCGGACCTCGAAACCGTTGGCCTGTCACGCGGTGATTTCTTTGAGCGGGCGTCAAAGGCCGCGTCTGACGAGGACGGTACCCTGTATGCCGTACCCTTCGATATTCACTCGGTCGTTCTCTACTACAACAAGAGTTATCTCGAGGGTACCGAATATCTTGATGACGATGGAGAACTGACGGGCATCGAGAGTCTCAACGACTTCAATAACGCTTTGAAGGTTGCTCAGGACAATGGGGCACAGCCACCACTCTCTTACCAGACCGGGGGGCCTGGCGGTGTCTGGCGCATGTTCTATACGCTTCTCAGCCAGCAAGGAGGAGCATTCATCGAGAATGGTGAGGTGTTGCCCGGCGAAAACTTCGACAAGGCCGTACAGGCAATCGAGATCATGCAGGACTGGGGAGATAAAGGTTACCAGCCCGAGAATGCCGAATATGAAGCTTCCGTAGCATTATTTACATCGGGTAAATCGGCTTTCCAGATCAATGGCGTGTGGGAGGTACCCACAATGACCGATATGGAGAAGGCCGGAACACTTGGATTTGAATGGGGGGCTGTGCAGGTACCGACCCTGTTGGATGAAGAGGCGGTATGGGCCGATAGCCATGCCTTCGCCATTCCCATCCAGGGTGACGAAGAGATGTCGGAGGAAAAGCGTGAAGCTGTGATGACGGTTATTGCCTGGATGGAAAAGCATGCCATCAGCTGGGCACGTGCCGGCCATATCCCGGCCTATACCCCCGTCGCTGAAAGCGATGAGTTCCGTCAGATGGAGCCCAATGCCACTTATTCCTCGCTCGTGGATATTGCCGCTTATGATCCTCGTTCAACTATCGCCGGTGTTGCCTCGCCGGTCTATGATGCGGCGCTCAACAACATAGCGCCGGCGATTCATGGCTTTCTCTCGCCTGAGCAGGCTGCCGAGCAAATGAAGAGCGAGCTTCAATCATTGCGCGATTGATGAGTGTAGTGCGTGTTCCGCGCCCACATGAATGGCGCGGAACGGAAGCTCAAGGGGAGTATTAACATTGGCTATGATAACAAATAGACGCAGGCACATTGTGGTGGCGATGACGCTCATTGCGCCCTTTGTCCTGATATTTGGTCTTGTGTTTCTCTATCCCATGATCCGCGTGGTAGAGCTTAGCTTCACCAATGCGCCGTTGATCGGATCCGGTGAGTGGGTAGGGTTGGAAAATTACAGACAACTGCTGACGGACAACCTCTTCTATACGTCGCTCAAGAACAATGGCTATTTCGTTCTTCTGACGGTCATCCCTACGACGGTGATCGCACTGGCTATCGCGATAGCCGTCAACCGGCTATCTGGAAGAATGCAGGCACTCGTTCTAGCGACCTTTTTTCTTCCTTATATTCTCCCGGTCTCGGTGGTAACCCAGATATGGGCATGGATGCTTGATTTTCAGTTCGGCATTCTACAGCCGGTCATAGAGTATTTTGTCGGCGAGCCGGTGGCTGTCTTTAAACAGCCTGCATGGGTAATGCCTACAGTTGCGGTCGTTACTATCTGGTGGACCAATGGTTTCAATGTGCTACTTTTTATCGCGGGATTACGCAACATTCCCAAGGAACTTTATGAGGCGGCGTCGCTTGATGGGGCCACGCGACGCCAGTTATTCATGAAAGTTACCTGGCCATTGTTATGGCCGGTGACCGCATTGGTCATGACTCTCCAGCTGATCCTGCAGCTGAAATTGTTCGACCAGGTATACCTTCTGAGCGGTGGTGGTCCATTCAATT
This sequence comes from Halomonas elongata, assembly GCF_029081005.1. Lineage (GTDB taxonomy): Bacteria > Pseudomonadota > Gammaproteobacteria > Pseudomonadales > Halomonadaceae > Halomonas > Halomonas elongata_B. Next base: position 15,279 of record NZ_JAJQTQ010000019.1, read on the forward strand.
CATCGTATGTTCTATTGATGATGGTCTATCGTGAGGCCTTTCAGCTCAATAACGGCGGTTATGCTTCAGCGGTGGCGCTGGTTCTGTTCGTTGTCATCATGGTCGTCTCGGTTCTGCAATTTCAACTCCTGAGAATGGGAGGGCGTAAATGAATGTCCGAAGGATGCAAGGCAGTGAACGTGCCGATACGGCACTGACGACTTCCGGGGGATGGGGTGTTAACCTCAATATACGAAAGCTCGAGAACAAGGTCCTCCTGGCTATTACGCTGATTGGTGCCGCAATCTGGATCTTTCCGCTTTATTGGGCCTTTGTCACATCGATTCGCGATGAAGACCATGTGGTAAGCGAGAACGCCGGTATCCTGCCTGACATGTTCAATCTGACGGCTTACGTCGAGTCGATTTTCAATACCAGTATTCTGAAATGGTATGTCAACTCGATCGGAACCTCACTGATCATCACCGTACTGGTGCTAATCTCGGGGATGATGTGTGCTTATGCGCTTTCGCAGATGCGTTTCCCCGGCCGTCGGATACTCTATGCGGTGGTGATGGCCAGCTTCATGATTCCCACCCAGGCACTCGTTGTCACCCAGTTCGTGCTGATGAACGATATGGGGCTTGTCAACACCTGGGCAGGTATCATACTGCCGCAGCTCATCGTTCCAGTCGTCATCATCGTCTACAAGCAGTTCTTCGATGCTGTGCCCAAAGAGATGCGTGAGGCAGTGCTGCTCGATGGAGGGGGGGAGTATACGCTTCTTTTCAAAATTTATTTGCCTCTCAACTGGGGGATCACGACTGCACTGGCAATCATCACTTTCATCATGGCATGGAACCAGTTCTTTTGGCCTTTTCTTGTGATCACCTCGGAAGACATGATGACGATTCCGGTGGGGATCACCCAAGTCAGGGATACATTCGGGGTCAGTTACGCGCGGGTCATGGCGGTGGCGCTTCTTGGTGCGGCACCTGTTGCGATTGCTTACCTCATTTTTCAGAAAAAAGTGACTGAGGCCGTGATGATCTCCTCAGGGGTCAAGGGCTAGTGCGGTCTACCAAAATGCTGGATTCGTTGCTTCCTGTACCTGACGCTTCGTATCAGACATCGGACGACTAACCTTTGCTGGATTGCCACTCCCGTGGATGTCGACGCCCCGGTCGGGTTTCCTCCGGGGCGTCGTTGTGCCCGGCAACCGTAGGTGGCGACACACTTTAGTCGCAGCATGCTGGGCCTGGCGGTGATGGTGGTCTCGGTCGTTCGGTCCTTGTCGCGGAAGTGATATTTAATTTTATATCAATTACTGACCATAAACGCATTGGATGGTTATGTTGAGACGGCATAGGGTGGAAGCGCATCCGGTGCATGCCATGACACCACCGGAGACAGCTTTCACAACACGTCACAACAACAAACGCCCCCAGGGCAAAGGAGACGCCTATGTCCCGCTTCCCCATTCTCGCTCCCCTCGCATTCGGTGCCTGCCTGGCGCTGTCGCCGCTGGTTCAGGCTCAAGATGACGTCACGCTCGGCTTCATCGTCAAGAAGCCCGAACAGGCCTGGTTCATCAATGAGCAGGATGCCGCCACCCGGCTGGGTGAAGAGAAAGGCTTCGAGGTCGTCAGGCTCGCCGGTGAAGACGGTCAAGAGGTGCTGAGCGCCATCGACAACCTCAATTCCCAAGGTGCCCAGGGGTTCGTTATCTGTCCGCCCGATGTGCGCCTCGGACCCACCATCATGCGCCGCGCCGAACAGTACGGCATGAAGGTGGTGACCGTGGATGATCGTTTCGTCAATGCCGATGGTGAGCCCATGGAGGCGGTGCCGCATCTGGGCATGTCGGGCTACAAGATCGGTCAACAGGTCGGCAATGCCATCGCGGACGAAATGGAAGCCCGAGGCTGGGATCCCGAGAAGGTCGCGGCACTACGCATCACCAACTATGAGCTGCCCACGGCCAAGAAACGTACCGACGGTGCCACTGATGCGCTGCTGGACCGAGGGTTCCAGGAAAGCAACATCCTGGATGCCCCCCAGCAGAACACCGATACCTCCAGTGCCTTCTCGGCGGCCTCTCCGGTCTTCTCCAAGAACGGCGAATACGAGCACTGGGTCATTTATGCGCTCAACGAAGAAAGCGTGCTGGGCGGGGTGCGAGCTTCCGAGCAGTACGGTCTGGCCGCCGACGATGTGATCGGGGTCGGGATCAATGGTTCCGGCGCGGCTTTTGCCGAGTTCTCCCGGGAGAAGCCGACCGGCTTCCACGGCACCGTGGCAGTCAGTTCCACCATGCATGGTCGCCAGACGGCGCAGAACCTTTATACCTGGGTCACCGAGGGTGACAAGCCGAAGGCCAATACCGAAACCACCGGCACCCTGATGACCCGTGACAACTGGGAGGCGGTACGCGATGAGCTCGGTCTCTGAGAGTGCCGTGGCGGTCGCACGGGCAGGCGTCGGCAAGGCCGCCGACGCTTACCTGAGTGTCGAGAACGTGACGGTCGAGTTCCCCGGGGTCAAGGCGTTGAACGGGGTGAGCTTCGCCGCCCGGGCGGGGGAGGTCCATGCGTTGATGGGGGAAAACGGTGCCGGCAAGTCGACCCTGCTCAAGGTGCTGAGTGGCGTCAATCGAGTCAGCGAGGGGGCCTTGTGGCTCGATGGCGAGCGGCACGTCTTCGCCCATGAACGGCAGGCGCTGGCCCAGGGTATCGCCATCATCTATCAGGAGCTGACGCTGTCGCCGAATCTGTCGGTAGCGGAAAACCTGTTGCTCGGTCAGTTGCCGGAACGACGCGGCATGCTCGATCGTCGCCGCCTGCATGAGCGAGCCAGGGAGATCCTTGTCGAGCTGGGGGAAGACTCGGTTCATCCCGCCACCAAGGTCCGCGACCTTTCCATCGGCCAGCAGCAGATGATCGAGATCGGCCGAGCGCTGTTGCGGGATGCCCGGGTCATCGCCTTCGATGAGCCCACCAGTAGCCTCTCCGTTCAGGAGACCCGGCAGCTCAAGCGCATCGTTCAGCGCCTGCGCGATGAAGGTCGGGTCGTGCTCTATGTCACGCACCGCATGGAGGAAGTGTTCGAGATGTGCGATGCCGTCACGGTATTCCGCGATGGCCAGCACATTCGTACCCACGAAACCATGGCGGGGCTCGATCACGACACCCTGGTCAGCGAGATGGTGGGGCGCGACATCGATGATGTCTATGGTTACCGACCGCGATCCACCGGCGACGTATTGATGGAGGTCGATAGCCTGTGTGGTCGGGGTGTGAATGCGCCGGTCAGTTTTTCGGTGCGGCGTGGCGAGGTATTCGGTCTGTTCGGCCTGGTCGGTGCCGGTCGCAGCGAGCTGATGCGGCTGGTATGCGGCGTGGAGTCGCCGAGCGAGGGTCAGGTCAGGCTGGACGGCGAAGCGCGACGTTTCACGACACCCGGTGAAGCGGTTCGCGCCGGTATTGCCATGTGTCCTGAAGACCGCAAGTCCCAGGGCATCTTTCCCATCGCCAGTGTGACCGACAACTTGAATATCAGTTGTCGGCGCTTCTTCAAGCGCCTCGGCGGCTTTCGGAACCCCCGCCGCGAGTTGGCCAATACCGAGGACTACATCACGAGGCTCAGCATCAAGACGCCGGGCCCGCGCACGCGCATCAGCAACCTGTCCGGCGGCAACCAGCAGAAGGTGATCCTGGCACGCTGGTTATCGGAGCGCATCGAGCTGTTCGTCATGGACGAGCCGACACGCGGAATCGATGTCGGCGCCCGTCGCGACATCTACTCCCTGCTGTACGACCTGGCCGAGAACGACAAGGGCGTGGTGGTGATTTCCAGCGACTTGGCGGAGATCAGCGCCATCTGCGATCGCATCGGTGTGATGCGCGACGGCGAACTGGTCGACATCGTGTCCCGTGACGAGGCCACGCCGGAACGCTTGCTGGGCCTGGCATTGCCGGCCTGATGACCAGAAGACAACAATGCTTGAGAGACTGTCATGACAATCCAGAAGACTGCTCAGGGCGATGGTGTTCAGTCGTCCCTTCCCGAGAGTCGCAAGGCCCTGTCCAAGCCATTGCGCACCCTGCTCGATACCTCGGGCCTTTTTGCCATTTTTGCGCTGCTGTTCATCGGACTGTCGGTGATGATCCCCGACTTCCTCACCGGTCGTAACATGGTCGGGTTGCTGCTTTCGGTGACCCTGATCGGGACCATTTCCACCACCATGATGATGGTGCTCGCGCTCGGTGAGGTCGATCTGTCGGTAGCCTCGATCGTGGCCTTTGCCGGGGTGGTGGCCGCCGTGGTCACCAGTGCTTCCGGCAGCGTGGTGATCGGCGTGCTGGGTGGCGTGGCTGCCGGCGGCGCGGTGGGGGCCTTCAATGGGTTCGTGGTGGCGCGATTCGGTATCAACTCCTTGATCGCCACGCTGGCGGCCATGGAGTTCGTGCGGGGGCTGGCCTATATCACCTCGGGCGGCGATGCGGTAATGATCACCGTGCCGGCTTTCTTCGAGCTGGGCAGCGCCTCTTTCCTGGGACTCACTCTGCCGGTGTGGACCATGATCGGCTGCTTCGTGGTCTTCGGCGTGTTGCTCAACATGACGTCCTTCGGGCGCAATGTGCTCGCTACCGGCGGCAATGCCGAAGCCGCGGCCCTGGCGGGGGTCAATGTGCGACGCCTGAAGATCATCGTGTTTGGCCTTCAGGGCGTGGTCGCGGGTATCGCCGGGGTCTTGCTGACGTCGCGGATGGGCCTGGGTGACCCCAATACCTCGCTGGGTCTGGAACTGGCCGTGATCTCGGCCTGTGTACTGGGCGGCGTGGCACTTTCCGGGGGGATCGCTTCGATCACCGGCGTGCTGGTCGGGGTGTTGATCATGGGCTGTGTGCAGAACGCCATGGGACTGCTCAACGTGCCGACCTTCTATCAGTATCTGGTGCGTGGCGCTATCCTGCTGCTGGCGGTGCTGTTCGATCGCTGGAAGCAGACGCGACGCAGTCGAGCCTAGGTGTAGACAGGCTTCGGACAAGATCTGAGCAGCAGTCACCATGAAGCCTCCGGAGGTTGATGACGTCCGGAGGCTTTTGTCGTCGTGGCAGGATAATCGCATCACTTGATGAAACGAACGGAAGAGATGATGACAACGCTATCGAATGCCGTGGAGCTCGCTCTCGAGCTCGACATGAGCCTGGGCGAGAGTCCGGTCTGGTCCACCGAGCGACAGACGTTGTACTGGGTCGATATCAATCGCGGCCATGTCTATGCCTGGTCGCCGGCTGGTCACGAAACACCGCGGCGGCACGATTTCGAGCATACGGTCGGTTGCGTGGCACTGACCGAGGAGGGACTGCTGGTAGCCACCGCGCCGGGCTTGACGCATCTGTCGCTGCCGTCAGGCGAGCACAGCGATCCGGGCGTGGCCAATCCCGAGTGGGGCCTTGATGGAGGCAATCGCTTCAATGATGGTCGCTGTGATCCGGCCGGGCGCTTCTGGGTCGGAACCTTGAATCCCGAACAGGGGGGCGCGGCCCTGTATCGTCTGGAAGACGGACACCTGATCGCCGCCAGGCGCGATCTGCACATTGCCAATGGGCTGGCCTTCAGCCCGGATGGCCGCTGGCTGTACCACACCGATTCACCGACACGTCGGGTGATGCGCCATGCCTTCGATGCCGCGACCGGCGAGGTCGGCGTGGGCGAGACCTGGATCGATCTGGACGCGCACGATCTTCCCGGCGTGCCGGACGGCGCCGCGGTAGATATCGACGGTCACTACTGGAGTGCGCTGTACGGAGGCGCTCGGGTGGCCCGCTTCGATTCCGAGGGCCGTCTCGTGGCGCAATACGCCGTCCCGTGCCCGAACCCGACGATGGTGGCCTTCGGCGGTCGCGATCTGCGTACCCTCTATATCACCACCGCCACCCAAGACATGGATGACCAGGCGTTGCGTCGTCACCCCCTGGCGGGCAGCCTTTTGTCACTCGAGGTGGAAACGCCGGGTCTGGCGGAGCCTTGCCTGACCCGGCGATGAGTGTCGTCAGGCAAGTATGCCTTCGAGCCGGAAGGTGCCGAAGCCCGGGGTGGGCAATGTGATGGTCGTCATGTTCGCTCCTTGGATGGGTGGGGCTCGGGGCGTCGGGTTCAAGCGCCGGTCGCGGCGGCGTCGACGAAGACCCGTTCCAGGTGCGCACGGTACTCGTCCTGATGGGTGTCGATGTCCGGTGCCTTGATCACATCGTTGGCCAGGTAGGTCGGCAGGGCACTCATGCCGAGGAACTCCATGGCCTTGTGCACGGGAAAATAAACGCCGTCGACGCCGCGTCCTTCGAAGAAATTGCCAGGCTGGTCGAAGGCCTCGCTCGGTGCATTCCAGGTCAGCGACAGCAGGTAATGCTTGCCCTGCAGCAGGCCCCCGCTGCCGTACTGGAGGCTGGGATCATGGCGTGAGCGACCGTCGCTGGCGTACAGGCTGCCATGGCCCTGGGTGAGCACCTCGTCCAGGTAGCGCTTGACGGTCCAGGGCGTGCCCATCCACCAGCCGGGCATCTGCAGGATGATGGCGTCGGCCCAGAGCCATTTCTTGATCTCGGTCTCGGTGTCATAGCCGTCGTCGATGCGGGTCTCCTGAAGCTGATGGCCCTGCTCGGCCAGGGTGCCGCGAGCCGTTTCGTGCAGGGTGTCATTGTAGCGGCCGCCGGAGTGGGCAAAGGCCTTGGCGCCGTTGAGTAGCAGAATATTCATAAAATCCATTAAGTGGCTAATGAGTTGCGTGCCCGGTAGATGCGCGCGAAAGCAGTGGCCTTCAATGCTCGTCCAGCGCAAAACACTTTCTCGATGGGCGCAAAGGTGTGGCTCGGGACGGGGCCGTCACGCGAATGTCACGGGCGGTGATCGGGTCGTGGGTGGTTCAGAAGCCTCGACGGTTGGGCAGTCTGCGCCGACTTTTCTGCATGATAAATGTGGGTAAAATGGAAACACTTTTTCGGAAAGTGCAATAATAGGTCGTGTCCGGCGAGGAGAATCCGACTTGCAGAGTCGTACGGAAGATCTTGAGCTGCTCGTGGCGGTCGTCGACAGCGGCGGATTCAGCGCTGCCGCCCGGCGGCTGGATATTCCGGTGGCGCGGGTGTCGCACGCCGTGCAGCGACTCGAGCGACGGCTCGATACGCCGTTGCTCAATCGCACGACTCGCAGCGTGACGCTGACCAGCGAGGGTCGGGTGTTCGTCGAGCAGGTGCGCGATGGGCTAGGTCGGCTCGCCGAGGCCGAGGAAGCCATGCGTCTCAGTCGAGAACGGCCCAGCGGGCCGCTGCGGGTGGACGCGGCGACGCCCTTCATGCTGCATCAACTGGTGCCGTTGATCGGAGACTTCCGGGACTGCTACCCGGGCATCGAGCTGGAGCTTTCGGCCTCGGACGACATCATCAATCTGCTCGAGCAGCGCACCGATGTGGCGATCCGCATCGGTGGCCTGGAGGATTCCACTCTGCATGCCCGTTCACTGGGGCGCTCGCCGTTGCAGCTGGTGGCCAGTCCGCAGTATCTGGAGCGCCACGGCGTGCCGGTCAGCCCTGCAGCGTTGCGCGACCATAGACTGCTGGGGTTTCTCAATGTCAATAACCTCAACCACTGGCCAGTGGAGGGCCTGACCCGACAGGGGGCCAATATCCAGCCCCAGTTGAGCACGTCCAGCGGCGAGGTCATGCTTCAGCTTTGCCTGGCCGGCGAAGGCATCGCCTGTCTGTCGCGCTTCATGATTCAGGACGAGCTGGTCCAGGGAAGGCTGGTCAGTCTGATGGCCGACCGCATCATCAGTCCCAATCCGCGAGAGCAGGTTCAGGCGGTCTACTACCGCAACACGGCCCTGTCGGCTCGGATCGGCGCCTTTCTGGACTTCGTCGCGCCGAGGCTACGGCTGTAAACCGGCCGGTCGGAGGAGGGAAATCCTATTCCTCACGGGCACTGGCATCCGCGTCGCGGTCCCGGCATCCTGTGGGGCATGACCCTCGAATTTCGCCCCCGGCTCGGCAGCGTCGAGCGATGCTATCCGCCCGACTGCCTCAGCGATACCCATGACCACCACCAGTTGCTGGTGGGGCTCGACGGCCGCGTGGACGTCGAGGTGGAGGGGCGCGGTGCGGCCGTGGTGCCCGGCGGTGTCTGTGTGATTCCCGCCGCCGCGACCCATCATTACCTGGGGCTGGGTATCGACAATCGTTGCCGCGTGCTGGATCTGCCGATTGGCAAAGACGCCATCGATGCGTTGTTCGAGCGCATCCGCTTTCTGAGCCTGTCGCCGGAGGAGGCCCGGAGCCTGGACGATGGTGCCCTGCTGGCACGGCTCGGTGGTGCGCCGCCCTGGTGTGGGCCGCGGCTCAATATGGCGCGGCTGACCCGGCTGGTGCAGGACGATCCGGCCGCGCCCTGGAACCTGGCGCGCCTGGCCGAGGCCGCCAGGCTTTCGGAGCGCCAGTTGCGTCGCAGTATTCTCGACGCTACCAGCCAGCCTCCCTGGCAGTGGCTGCAGGGCCAGCGCCTGGCCCGGGCCGAGCGTATGCTGACAACCGGCGATGCCACGATCACCGAGATCGCCCTGGCCTGCGGCTTCGCCGACGGGGCCCAGTTCAGCCGCCACTTCCGCCGTTGGCGGGGCATGACGCCGAGTGACTTCCGCCGCCGGCCATGATGGCCGAAATCGACAAGCCGTCGTCGCGTCGAGCGGTCACACTCGTCGGTCCATCCCGCGAATGGAGACCTCGAGATGTCGGCCGAGTCCACCGCCGAGGCGCATCGCGCCACCCTGTGGGGTGCCAGTACCGTTCTCAACTGGGCGACCCTGGCGTTGTTCACCCAATGGGCCGGCCCGGTGCCGCCTTTCCTGCTCACCGCGCTGTGCTTCGGTCTGGCCGGCGGCCTGGCGCTGCTGGTGTTCCTGGCGCGCGGTGATGGTCCGGCCCTGGCCGAGGCCTTCCGCCAGCCGCCTGCGGGCTGGCTGTTGGGCGTCGGGGGGCTGTTCGGCTATCACCTCTGCTACTTCATCGCCCAGCAGAACGCGCCAGCGGCCAACGCGGGGTTGATCAGCTACCTCTGGCCCTTGCTGATCGTCATCCTGGCCGGCTTGCTGCTGCCGGGCGAGCGTCTTCGCGGCATCCATCTGCTGGGCGGCATCTGCGGCTTCCTGGGGGCGGCGCTGCTGGTGGGCCCCGACGGTCTCGACTGGGCAGGGGAGTACACGCCGGGCTATCTGGCTGCGTTGCTGGCCGCCTTTATCTGGAGCGGTTACTCGGTGGTCTCGCGGCTGCTGGCGCGCATCCCCACCACGGCGGTGGCCTGGAACTGCCTGGGCGCCGCTGTGCTGGCGCTCGCTTGCCACCTTGCCTGGGAACCGCTCGGCTGGCCCGAGGGGGCGAATCTCTGGGCGATCCTGGCCCTGGGGCTGGGCCCGGTGGGCAGCGCTTTCTTCACCTGGGACCTGGGCATGAAACGCGGTCAGGTGCGCTTGCTGGGGCTGTTGTCCTACGCCACGCCGCTGTTTTCCACCCTGGTGCTGATCGCCGCCGGCCTGGCGACAGCCAACCCGACCCTGCTGCTCGCCGCGGTCCTGATCTGTGGGGGCGCGCTGATCGGAAGCGGCATGCTGGGAAGCCGACGATCTGGACGGTCAAGTGAAGCATCGCGATGACAACGAAGCCGCCCGTCGGGCGGCCCGTTTCGTTGGATCGGAAGGGGGCGTTTCAGGCGGGCAGGGTGACGTACCGTGTCTCCAGATAGGCGTCGAGGCCCGCGCGGCCGAGTTCGCGACCGATGCCGCTGCCCTTCATGCCGCCCCAGCCGAGTCCTGGCGGGGCCACCTGGTGAGTGTTGCACCAGACATTGCCCGCCTGGAGCCGTGCGGCGATATCGGCGGCGCGGCCCTTGTCGCCGGCGACGACAGTGGCGGCCAGGCCGAAGGCGCTGTCGTTGGCCAGGGCGATCGCCTCGTCATCACTGACCACGCGACGCGTGCACAGGATGGGACCGAAGATTTCCTCGCGCCACAGCCGGCTCGTGGTGGGCACATCGCGAAAGACCCGGGGGGCGATGAAATAGCCGTGATCGGGCAAGGCCGGGAACGGGTCGCTACCGGAATCGAGTCCTTCCTGCTCGGCGGCGGCCAGATAGCCGAGTACCCGCTCGTACTGGGCGGTATTGACCAGTGGACCGAGCGTGGTGGCGTTGTCCAGCGGGTTGCCCGGGACGAGGTCGGCGATGGCCGCGTCGAGGCGCTCATGGAGGGTATCGGCCAGTGACTCGTGGACCAGCAGCCGCGAGGTCGCCGAGCACATCTGGCCGGCATTGTAGGCGAAACCTGCCAGGACCAGCTCGGCGGCCAGATCCGGGTCGGCATCTTCGCTGACCAGGATCGGCGACTTGCCGCCGAGCTCCAGGGAAACGTTGCGGGTTCCCCGGGCGGCAGCGGCCATCACGGCCTCGCCCACGGGGTTGCTGCCGGTGAAGGACAGCTTGTCGACCCCGGGGTGGGCGGTCAGCGCCTCGCCCACGCCTCGGCCGTCGCCGTGCACCAGGTTGAAGACACCGGGCGGCAGGTCGACCTCGAGGGCGATCTCGGCCAGTGCCTGTTCGGGAAGCGGTGTGACCTCGGAGGGCTTGAAGACTACCGTGCAGCCGGCGGCGAGGGCCGGGGCAATCTTCCAGGCGCTGCTGACCAGGGGAAAGTTCCAGGGGGTGATCAAGCCGGCCACGCCGACCGGGTCCTGGTAGCGTCGCGATACCATGTCCGCTTCGCCCGTGGCGACTGCCTCGCCCTGGCGCGCATCCAGCGCGCGGGCTTCGCCCGCATAGTAACGGTAGCAGGCGATGGCGTCGGCCAGGTCCTGGTCGGCTTCGGCCAGCGGTTTGCCGTTGTTGCGGCTGGAAAGCTGGACGAGCGAGGCGCGACGGGCCTCGATGGTGTCGGCAATGGCATCGATGAAGCGGCCGCGACGCTTGCCCGAGAGAGCTCGCCAACCGGCCAGCGCACGGCGGGCGGCGGCCACGGCATCGTTCACGTCGGCGGGATCGCCGGCGGTCACAGCGGCGATGGAGACTTCGCGATACGGATCGAGGACGTCCAGGCGTCGCGTGGCCCGGCTTTCCACCCAGGCGTTATCGATGAAGTGTCGTGTCAGTGTGCTCATGGGGCTTCTCCATGGGTGTGCAGGGAGCGGCGCGGCAGCCAGCCCCGGCCGCGCTCGGGCTTCATGCCGGGGAAATGACGTTCCACCTGGCGCAGTACCAGGGTGAGCACCAGTGTCATGGCCAGATAGATGCCGCCGATCAGCATCAGGGGTTCATAGACCAGGAAGGTCTCGTCGCGAATGATGTTGGCAGCCTGCAGCAGGTCCATCATGGCGATGGTCGAGACCAGCGGCACGGACTTGAGCAGCAGAATCATCTCGCCGGTCAGGGTCGGCAGGCATTGCTGGATGGCACGGGGCAGCCAGAGGCGGAAAAAGACCTGCAGGGGCGTCAAGCCGAAGGCGCGGCCGGCCTCACGTTCGCCCGGCGGCACGCTCAACAGGGCGCCTCGAATGACCTCACCGGAATAGGCGCCGACGCTCAGGATGAAGGTCAGGGCACCATAGAAGAAGGGATCGCGCAGCAATGGCCAGATGACGCTGTCCTGGATGCCGGGGATACCCTCGAGCAGGCGTCCCACGCCGTAGTAGAAGAAGAACAGCTGCACCAGCAGCGGCGTTCCGCGCATCACCGTGGTGAAGCCCTGAACGGCCAGTGCCAGGGGCCGGGGTGCCTTGAGCCGCGTGATGGCAACGAGCACGGCCAGGGCCAGGCCGCCGACCGCGGACACGGCGATCAGCCACAGGGTGTTGATGAAGCCCTCGATCAGGTATTCCTGATAGAAGGGATCGCCAAGCCAGGAAAAGTCCATGTCAGGCCTCCTCGGTGGTCGGCTGGCCGCGACGCAGGTAACGTTCCAGGCGCGCGAACAGCGCCGTGGACGACAGCGTCATCGCCAGGTAGATGACGCCGGCGGCGGCATAGAACAGAAAATGGGCACGCGTGCTGGAGGCCGCCTGCTGGATGGTGAAGAACAGCTCGCTGTAGCCGATGACGCTGATCAGGGCGGTATCCTTGATCAGGATCAGCCACAGGTTCGACATGCCCGGCAGGGCAGTGGGCAGCATGGCCGGCACGACGATGCGTCGGAAGCGCGCCCAGGCCGAGAAGCCGAAGGCATCGGCGGCCTCGAGCTGACCTCGGGGAATGGCCAGGATGGCGCCACGAAGCACTTCGGTCATGTAGGCACCCTGAACGAACGCCAGCACGCCCACGGCGGTCACGAAGCCGTTGATGGATACCTGACCGGAAAAGCCCATGGCATTGGTCAGGGCGGTGAGTGCCTGGGAGCCGGCATAGTAGAGCAGGATGATCAGCAACAGCTCGGGCACGGCTCGCACCGCCGTGGAGTAGAGGATGCCCAGGCCGCGTACCGGTGCCCAGGGGCTGAGGCGCGCGCTGGCGCCGATCAGGCCGAGCAGCAGGCCAATGGCATAGGCCAGCACGGCGATCTCCAGAGTCGTCAGGGCCCCCTGGAGTATGGGGCCGGCCCAGTCGGCCAAGCCTTCTTGCGAGAGGTTGTTCATGGTCGAAAAGCACCTTGGAAGACACGGAATGCGCGCCGGGACGGAATAACGTCGTACGGTCTCTTCGGGGATCGACCGGCGCGTACCGTGTCACACTTGCGTTGACATCCTTGCATGGACATGGCGAAGCCGCCGGACAGCGTCACCGCCCGGCGGTTCGAATCACGATGGCAATCGATGGTACTCAGCCGGTGCAGACGTCGGTGCCGAAGTACGACTCGGAGAGTCGGGTGCAGGTGCCATCCTGCTGGACCTTTTCGATGGCCGCATTGAGGTCGGCCTCCAGGTCGTCGTCAGCCTTTCGGATACCGATGCCGACGCCCTCGCCATAGGCTTCGTGGTGCGGCGCGGTGCCCTTGATCTCGAAGCCTTCGGCCTCGTCGCGCTCGACCAGTTCGTTCATGGCGATCTTGTCGGCCAGGATCACGTCCAGGCGGCCGGAGAGCAGATCGCGGTTGACCTGCTCGGCCTGGTCGTAGAGGCGGATATCGACGCCGGTGTCACGCAGGGCGCGGCGGGCATAGGTGGCGTTGGTGGTGGCGCTCTGCACGCCCAGTACCAGGCCGTCCAGCCCTTCGGGAAGGCTCAGTTCCAGGTCGTCGGCGGCCACGTAGGCACCAGGGGTGAAGTAGTAGGGATCGGTGAAGTCGATGACCTTCTGGCGGGCCTCGGTGATCGACATGGAGTTCATGATCATGTCGATGCGCCCGGCCTTGAGCGAGGGGATGATACCGCTCCAGCCGGTGGGCTTGATCTCGCACTCGGCTTCCATGGCCTCGCAGATGGCCATGCCCAGTTCCACTTCGAAACCGGTCCATTCGCCTTCGGACGAGGTGTAGGTGAAGGGCGGATAGGGCTCGGCGGAAATGCCGATCTGCAGGGGTTCTGCGGCCTGGACGGTGCCGCCGAGACCGGCGATGGAAAGCGCGATGGCGGGGATGAGGGCGCGTTGCATGGTGTTCTCCTGGCTCGTTGTTCGAAAGTGGGTGTGCTGTGGCCGATCAGGCGGCCGGGGCTGCGAAGCGCCGACAACGCGGATCGTCGAAGACCTCGCCGGGGGAACCGGCGACACCGATGACGCCGCGATCGAGAAACACGACCTGGTCGGAGACTTCCCGGGCGAAGGCCATCTCGTGGGTGACCAGCACCATGGTTCGGCCTTCGCCGGCCAGGTCGCGAATCACGCCGAGTACCTCGTTGACCCGTTCCGGATCCAGCGCCGACGTCGGCTCGTCGAACAGCAGCAGGCGTGGCTCCATGGCGAGTGCGCGGGCGATGGCCACGCGCTGCTGCTGGCCGCCGGACAGGAAGGCCGGGTAGGCATCGCGCTTGTCGGCCATGCCGACACGCGCCAGGTAGTGTTCGGCCACCTCGGTGGCGCGTCGGCGGGAGAGTCCTTGCACCCGCATCGGGGCCTCGGTGACGTTGCCGAGCACGCTGAAGTGCGGCCACAGGTTGAACTGCTGGAAGACCATGCTGACCTTGGCGCGCAGCCGCTGCAGCTGGCGCCGGTCCAGGCCGACGACGTCGCCCTGGGGATTGCGGTTGAACTGGATCGTCTCATCCGCAATCGCCAGGTCGCCCTGGTCGGGGCGTTCCAGCAGGTTGAGGCAGCGCAGCAGGGTACTCTTGCCGGACCCGCTGGCGCCGATGATGGAGGTAACGCTGCCCTCGGGAACCTCGAGGGAGACATCGCGCAGCACCTCGAGGTCGCCATAGCGTTTGACGAGGTGGCGCGCTTGCACCGCCGGGGCGGCGGTGGCTTGCGGAGTGTGGTCGTCGAGCGATGATGTCATAGGCGACTCATTGGACGGTGGAAAGGAGGCCGGCGTCGTCGCGTGCCGTCTCGGCACAACGGGCCAGGCGTTGGCAGGCATCGGTCAGGCGGGCTTCGTCGACGGTCAGGCTCAGCCGGATGAAACCGGCGGCGGAGGGACCGAAGGCCTCGCCGGATAGCACCGACACGCCTTGTTCATCGAGCAGTCGGTCGGCGAAGGCCTGGGACGAGAGGCCGGTGGCGCGTACATCGACCATCAGGAACATGCCCGCCGCCGGGGGGATGACCTCCACGGCCGGACAGTCCGCCAGGGCCGCGCAGACGGCGTCGCGCCGGGCTCGGTAGCCCTGGTGCATGGCCTCGAGTTCCGGGGCCTGTCGGGTCAGGGCGTCCCGGGCGGCGTCCTGGATGAAGTCCGGGCAGCCATAGAGCATGCACAGCGCCAGGTTGCCGAGGTGCTCGATCAGCTCCCGGGGGCCGAGCACCCAGCCCAGTCGCCAGCCGGTCATGGCGTGGGACTTGGAGAGACTGTCGATCACCACGCTGCGATCCTCCAGGCCGGGCAGGGCGGCAGCGCACTGGTGCTCGCCCTCGAAGATCAGGTTGGCGTAGACCTCGTCGGAGATCAGCCACAGATCATGGCGTCGGCAGAGCTCGGCGATGGCGTGCCAGGTGTCGGCGTCGATGAGCTGCCCGGTGGGGTTGTGCGGGCTGTTGAGCATGATCGCCCGGGTGCGCGGGGTGATCGCCGCCTCGATATCGGCCGGGTCGAGGCGGAAGCCGGCATCGCCGCGTAGCGGGATGCGTACCATGGCGGCATCGGTGGAGCGTAACACCGCCTCGTAGGTGACATAGCAGGGCTCGGGCACGATGACCTCGTCGCCCGGGTCGAGCAGGCACTGGGCCACGGCGTAGAGCCCGCACTGGGCCCCTGACATCACGATGATGCGCTCGGGGTCGGCCTCGACGCCGTGCCGGCGGTAGCGCTCGGCGATGGCATCGCGCAGGGCGTGCTTGCCCTGGACGTCGGGATAATGGGTGGCGCCGTCACGCAGGCTGTTCACGGCGCTCTCGACGATCATCGCCGGGGTGTCGAAGTCCGGGTCGCCCACCGACAGCACGGTGATGTCTTCGCCGGCAGCCTGGCGGGCCAGGGCCCGGTTATGGATGTCCCAGGCCGCGGCGCCTTCTCCGGCGATACGGTCGGTCAGTCGGGAATAACGCATGAAAGTCTCGCTAGGTGGCCTGAGGGGAAGTGTCATCGGCTGGCATGCGGCGGCGTTCGGCCTGCCAGGCGAGGTCGGTGCCCTGCGGGCTGGCGGCCCATGCCTCGTACTGGCGGGCGACGTGCTCGCACAGTTCCGAGCTGGCCTGACGCAAGGGGCGTCCGGTGGCCTGGGCGGCCAACTGGGCTTGGCAACTGCGTTCCAGGTCGCGCATGCGCAGGAAGGCCTCGCCCACGCTGCGTCCGCAGGTCAGCAGGCCGTGCTGGCGCAGCAACATCGCCATGTGGCGACCGAGATGGGCGGTCAGCCGTCGACGTTCGTCGAGGTCCAGGGCGATGCCTTCATAGTCGTGATAACCGAGCCGGTCATGAAACTGCATCGCCCACTGGTTCAGCGGCAGCAGGCCTTCCTCGAGGCAGGAAACGGCGACGCCGGCGACCGTGTGGGTGTGCAGCACACAGGCGACCTCGGGACGCGCCGCATGGATGGCACTGTGGATGGTGAAACCGGCGGGATTGATGCCGAGCCCGGTCGGGTCGTCGAGGATCTCGCCTTCGGCGTCGACGGTGACCAGGTTGTCGGCACGTACCTCGTCGAAGCGCAGACCGAAAGCGTTGAGCAGGAAGCGCTCGCCGGGCAGGCGTGCCGAGATATGCGTCGAGATGCCGTCATCCATGCCGTCCAGTGCGACCAGCCGGTAGGCGGCGGCCAGGTCGCGGCGCTGCATGGCTTCCTCGTCACGAGGTGTCGTCACAGGCTGGCCTCCACGGCATCGAGCGCATTGCCGCCGTCGCGGGTCTCGACGCCCTCGAGGAATTCGGCGACTCGCTCGGGGTGGGACGCCAGCCAGTCGTGGGCCACGGCTTCCAGCTCGCGCTCTTCGAGGCTGTAGTCGCGGATGAATTCACTCTGCTCGTCGGCGCTGAGCACGAACTGGTCGAGCAGCCGGGTCAGATTGGGGTTGGCCTCGGCGTAGGACGTGGCGACGATGGTCTTGACGTCGCTGCGGCCATTGTCGGCCCCATAGACGCCTTCGGGGTCGTCGAGGATGCGGGTGTTGTATTCCGGCACCATCCAGTGGGGCGTCCAGCCGTAGAAGACGATCCAGCGGTCCTCGTCGACCGCGGCCTCGACCTCGCTGAGCATGCCGGGCGTGGACGAGGACATGCCTTCCCAGTCACCCAACCCGTAGGTGTCGGCCTCGATGGCCTGGTTCAGCATGTCGGTGACGGTGGAGCCGCTCTCGATGCTGTAGACGGTCTTGTCGAAGCGCTTGGCCACCTCGGGGTCGGCCAGTTGTTCGGCGCTGGTGATGCCCGCCTCGTAGACGTATTCCGGTACCGCGAAGCCCATGCGGGCACCGTTGACGTTGTTGCCCAGGTCGACGATGGCGTCGGCCTTCATGGCGGCGTCGTAGCTCTCCTGCTGTGCGGGCATCCAGCCGGCGAGAAAGGCATCGCTGTCGCCGGTCTGCAGGGTGTTGTAGCCGACCGTCGAGCTGAGCTGCTGCTTGCTGGTGGTATAGCCCAGCGGCTCGATGAGCTGGGCGAAGATCTCGCTCTTGACGGTCACGCCGGGCCAGGGCGGCACGACCAGGCGCAGCTGGTCGTCGCGATCGGCGGCCGTGGCGGGGCCGGCCAGGGCCAGGCCGGCGATCAGGGTCATGGTCAGGGTCGTGGTATGCGTCTTCATATACAGACGTCTCCTTTATCTCTGGTCGGCTGGTTCTGGCTATGCGTTGGATGAAAACCCATATCAGATGCCAGCAGGGCATGCCCGGCGACAAGTCTGCGCGAGGGCGCTATAAACCCGTCCTTGGGCGCTACTTTTGCCTTCCCTGGTCACAAGACCCTCGCTTCGACTCGTCCCCGGCGTATATCTCCATCTTTCTTTCTGGTCGGGTAAACGTGCCGATGATCAGAGCGAGGCGATCCAGGCGGAGGCATCGACCTCGATGATCAATGGAGAACTCGCTTCATCGAGGCGGCCGAGGGCGTCGTGCAGGCTCGCCGGGTCGGTCACGCCGAGGTGGCGACAGGCGAAGGCCTGCGCCAGGGCCTGGAAGTCGGGGGCGGCCAGATCGACGCCCAGGTGCGGTATCTCGCTCATCGACATGAAGCGGCGGATCTCGTCGTAGCCGTCGTTGTTCCAGATCACGATTGCCACGGGGCGGCCGAGGTCGCGGGCGGTGCCCAGCTCGCCGAGCACGAACTGCAGGCCACCGTCGCCGACCAGGGCGACCACCGGTTGTTCCGGCCGGGCCAGGGCGGCGCCCAGGGCGGCGGGCAGGCCGTAGCCGAGGGTGCCGAAGCCGGTGGCGGCGTTGAACCAGCGGCGCGGTGCCGGCAGCGAGGCCAGGAAGTTGCCGGCGTAGACCGGGCCGGTGGAATCGCCGACCAGGATGGCGTCCGGCAGTACCTCGCGCAGGGTGGCGAAGAGCGGTGCGTAGGGGGCCACCTCGGCATCCTCGGCGAGGGCCAGGGCTCGGCGCACGGCCTCGGCGCGTCCGGCACCGTCGCGTTGCGTCGACTCGGGCAGTCGTTCGGCGAGCGCCGCCATGGCCTGGCCGGCCTCGGCGAGCAGGGCCAGGTCGGCGGCCTGGTTGCGGCCGAGCTGCTGGGGGTCGATATCGATGCGAATGAGGCGACCGTCGAGGACGAAGCCGCCATCGAACACCAGGTCGTAGTCGGTCTCGCCGAGCTCGGTGCCGATGGCCAGTACCACGTCGGCCTCGCGGGCCAGCCGACGGGCCGCGGGCAGGCTGGCAGTGGCGCCCAGGTCTAGCGGGTGGTCGAGCCCGAGCACGCCCTTGGCGTTGATGGTGGTAAAGGTCGGGGCATCGAGTCGTTCGACCAGGGCGCGGGCCGCGCCCGGCGCGTCGGCGGTGCCGCCGCCGAGCAGGACCAGGGGACGCGAAGCCGTGCCGAGCCACTCGGCGGCTCGTGCCAGCGCCTCGGGAGCCGGTGCCGGCGGGTAGGTGCGAGTCGGTGTGATGGGCTCGTCGGATACCGGGGCGCCCATCACGTCCAGGGGGATCTCGATATGCACGGGACCGGGACGGGCACTGTGGAATATCGAGAAGGCACGGGCCATGACCTCTGGAAGCGCCTCTGGGTCGTGCAGGGTGTGGCTGAACACGCTGACGCCGGCCAGCGTCTCGCGCTGGTGGGGCATCTCGTGCAGACGCCCCTGGCCACGACCCAGGCTGGCGCGCTGGTTGACACTGGAGATCACCAGCATCGGCACCGAGTCGGCTAGGGCCTGCCCCATGGCGGTGGCCATATTGGTCATGCCGGGACCGGTGATGATGAAGCAGGCAGCGGGCAGGCCGCTTGCCCGGGCATGGCCGTCGGCCATGAAACCGGCGCCTTGTTCGTGACGCGGCGTGACGTGGTGCAGCCGGCTTTCGCCGAGGGCACGGTACAGTTCGATGGTGTGCACGCCGGGGATGCCGAAGGCAGTATCGACGCCGTAGGCCTCGAGCAGTTGAATCAGTCGCTGGGCGCAAGTCATCGCGGCGAGTTCTCCTCGATCGGATCGGGCAGGCCACCGAAGGGCGGACGGCCCAGGACGCGCTCGACCATGGGCACGAAGTGCTCGAGTGGCAGGGTGTCGTAGTCGGGGTCGAAACTCGCCTGGTCCCAGTGGTCACAGAAGCGCACCGTGCGCGCATAGGCCGGATGGTCGCGAAACTGCTCCCGGACGTGGCGATCCTGGCCGAAGAAGTGGCGGTAATGATACCCCTGAAAGAGTTCGTGGTGGCGAATCATCCAGGCATTCAAGGGATCGATGAACGGCTCGAGGATACCCGCGGCGATCTCGGCGTGATTGGCCGGTGCCAGGTCGTCGCCGATGTCATGCAGCAGGGCGCACACCACCATTTCCTCGTCGGCACCGTCACGCAGGGCGCGGGTCGCCGTCTGCAGGCTGTGCTCGAAACGATCCACCGGGTAGCCGTGATGGTCGCCGGCCAGGCGGTGAAGATGGTCGAGCACGCGGCGCGGGGCGTCGGCCTGGTAGTCGCGGAAACGGGCGTCGATCAAGTGCCACTCGTCGAGCCGGCTTTCGTCGAAACGTCGGAAACTGGCCTGGTTCATGCGCTGGCCTCCTGCGATGGCTGGCCGGAGAGCTGCCGACGGAGCACGAGGCGTCGGCTGGTGGTGCTGTCGCGGTCGACGTAGCCCTGGCGCAGATGGCGCACGCCGCCGGCGAGTTGGTAGGCGCGTCGCCCGTGCAGCAGGCGATAGTTGTCCATGATCAACATCTGGCCGGGATCGAGCTTGAGGTGAACGGTCAGCTCGTCCGAGGTGATCAGGTGGTAGAAGGCCCGGCGCGCGGCGTAGTAGCGTTCGAGTTCATCGGCCGACAGGGCATCGACACGTTCGGTGCGGTTGTTGAAGCGCACGCGTGCCAGGCGGCCGTGGCTGTCGAGCTCGATCAGCGGCCCTTCACCTTCCAGGCGCGTGGTGTCGTCATGGTAGAGAAAGCCCGGGGCGACACGGGTCAGGCAGTCGAAGGCCTCGGGGTCGCGCGCCTTGAGCGTCAGCGCCGCCTGATAGCCGTCGACCAGGGTGTTGTCACCGCCGTCGGCGGCATTGGTCAGGCAATGCAGCCAGATGTAGCCGGGAATCGGATCGCGGTAGGGGTTGTCGGTGTGCGGTTCGAGCCCACGCTGGGTCATGGTCAGGTCATAGGCGTTGGCCACCGACTTGACGTCGGCGATGCCGCCCCAGTTGGTGCGGCGCAGGGGACCGATACGGTCGATCAGGGCCTGCATGCCGTCTTCCTCGGTGGGCACGCCCGAGACCAGCACGAAGCCGAAACGATGCAGGTTCTCTAGCATGTCGAGCAGGGCGGCGTCGTCCTGGCGGGCGGCCGCGAAGTCCGCTCTGGGCGGCTCGGCCAGGCTGGCATCCCAGAGGGTACGGCCGGGCACGCTGGTAGCGATCTCGGTGCTGGCCTCGACCAGTTCCTCGAGCGGAAAGTCGGTGGCGTGGCCGTCGCTGAAACGCAGCGCCACATGCTCGCCGGTCAGCTCGGCACTTTCCAGGGTCAGGTCGAGCGGTAATTCGGCGGCCTCGATCAGGCGCTGGCCGGTGCGGGGATCCAGGGTGGCGGAATCGGGGGCGCGTTCGCGCAGCCAGAGGGCAGCGAATTCGCGGGTCTGGCCCTGGGTGTCGAGGTTCAGGCGCTGTCCGTCCGAGGACAGCCACAGCTTGCCGCTTGCGGTCATGACGATCTATCTCCGGGTATTGCGTGGACCGTGACGAAGTGTCGCCACCGGCGCCGATGCGCGACTGGCTTTACCCTAACGCCGCTGCGCCGCTACCATTTGCATAAATTCGCCCTATATTTGATATTTTTGGCCATAATGAGTGAGTTCACCGACGCCTGGCCCTATCCGAGACCGGATTCCCCGCCGCTGCTGGCGCCTGAGGAAGCGGAGCACACCCTGGATGTCTGGCTGGTGCCCAAGTTCTCGATGCTGAGTCTGTTCTGTCTGCTGGAGCCGTTGCGCGTGGCCAATCGTTTCGGCCGGGACCTGTTTGCCTGGCGGTTGTTGTCCGCCGATGGAGAAGGGCTGGTGGCCAGCAACGGCGTGCGTATCGATGTCGATGGCGAGCTCGATGCCGTGGCCGATGACGCGCATTTGATGGTGGTGTCTTCCTATGAGGCGGAGGCGACCATCCGAGGGCAGGATCTCGCCGTGCTGAGGCGAGTGGCGGCCCATGGAGGCTGGCTGGGGGGGCTGGACACGGCACCCTTCATCCTGGCGCGATCGGGCGTGCTGGAAGGGCATCGGGTCGCGATGCATTGGGAAAGCGTACCGGCGTTTCGACGCGAGTTCCCGCAGCTCAGGGTCAGCCAGGCACGCTTCGAGCTCGATGCATCCCGGCTGACTGGATCGGGCGGGTCGGCGAGCATCGACATGATGCTGGCCTGGATGGAACGGCTCTATGGCCCGGCGCTGGCCAATGCGGTGGGCCGTCAACTGGTGCACCAGCGCGGTGACGATGACCCTTCGCCGAGCCGGGACGAGCGCTATGCGCACTTGCCGCGCAGCGTGCTGCGAGCCCTGGCGGTCATGGAGGCGAACCTGGCCCAGGCGCTGCCCATTCCCGAGATCTGCCGGTTGGTGGGACAGTCACAGCGCCAGTTGACGCGTCGCTTCATGGCCCATTTCGGCGAGACACCCAAGCAATGCTACCTGGGCATGCGGCTCGACCAGGCCCAGCGCCTGCTGGCCGCCAGCCACTGTCGGGTCACCGAGGCGGCGTTGGCCACCGGGTTCGCACACCTGGCGCACTTTTCCCGGGCCTACCGGGCGAGATTCGGAGAGGCGCCCAGTGTGACCGCTGAACGCGGCTGAAAGCCGCTGACGGGAGGCTCAGCGAAGGCCGATGTCGGCGGCAGGGGTGCCGAGCATTCGTCGCTTCTCAGGCATCGGTGGTGAGACGGCGCTGGCGCCTCGCTCGCTGGATCATGCGATAGCGCGAGCGGATCTCGTCGCGCTCCATGTAGCAGCCCTGCAGCCAGCGGTGGCCGCTGGCGCCTTCGAAGGCGTCGCGGGCGTGCAACAGGCGGCGGTTGTCGAAGATCACCAGGTCGCCGGGCTCGTAGGTGAAGCGGATGGCGAAGGCCGGGTCGCGCAGCAGGCGTTGCAGCGTCATCAGTGCCTCATAGGCCGGCTCCACGTCCTCGAAGGCCGTCTGCAGCGGGCCGCGCAGGAAATCGGCGATGCGCACCTCGAGCAGCTCGCCCCGGGCGTCGAGACGGATCATCGGCTCGTACCACACGTAGTCGGTGGTCCTGGCGGTGTTGGCGTAGCACCAGCGCACCCGTGTCAGCGTCGACCAGGCTTCGGGGTGACGGTCGCGCAGCGCCTCGGCCACGGCGAAGCCGTCGAGCATCACCGCCTGGCCGCCCTCCACGCTGTTCTCCAGGCAGTGCAGCATCTGCAGGCCCGGGTGGTACTCGCGGGTCGGCAGGTCCACGTGGGGCGGCAGGGCGATGGAGGTATAGGCGTTGGAGTCCGGGTCCGGCTTGGCCTTGACGTCGAACAGTTGCCCGAAGTTGGTGGGACGCACCGGACCGATACGCCGGGCGATGGTCTCCAGAGAGCCGGGTTCGGTGGGCAGGTTGCGCAGCCGTACCAGCCCCTTGCCGAGCACGCTCTCCAGGGCCGGGGCGAGGATCGCCTCTTCGGCGTCGTCGCCCGCGTCTGTGTCGAGCAGGCCTGTGGCGTCCAGGGTGTCGGGGCCGGACTCCGGGCCGCCCTGCCAGGTCGTCATCGGCACCAGCGGCGCCTCGGCGTCGCCGGTGTTGTCGTAGTCGTGGGCGCGCAGCCAGCCCGGGTGGAAGCGCAGGCGGCGATCCTCGGGGGCGAAGTCCACGCACAGTGCGCCGGCGGCGTCGATCACGGCGCCCTCGACCTCCGGCCAGGCGGGCAGGGTGGAGAGGTCCAGGATGCGTTCCCGGGTCGCCGGGTTGATGGTGGTGTCGTCGGCGGCGTTCTCGCGCAGCCAGATGCCGTGGTAGCGGCTGACCCGGCCGTCGCTCCAGCGCACCGTCACCAGCCGTGCGGTGAAGGAGACGGCGTCGAGATCGGCGTCGATCGGCCAGGCGTCGTAATCCGGCGTGCGTGGCAGTTCGGTGTCGGTCATGGGGTATCTCCTGAGATGGCAGCGTGATGATGCGGCTCAGGATGCCAACCGACAGGCAACGCCATGCGACATGATTCGACATCGACTATGCGCGATTCGACAATTCGTCTCGAATCAGCGTCTCCTCAGCTGGCTGGGTGTCAGGCCGTAGCGCCTGCGGAAGGCCCGGGTGAAGCTGGAGGCCGAGGCGAAGCCGCTTGCCAGGGCGATGTCCATGATGCTGTGGCGGGTATCGATCAGTAGCTGGTGGGCATGGGCCAGGCGACGTTCCTGGTAGAAGTGCAGCGGCGTCTGGCCGAGGTGGCGAGCGAAGAGCCGCTCGAGCCGCCGCCAGGAAAATCCGAGCTCATCGGCCAGTGCCTGGATGCCTAGGGGAGCCTCCAGATGGGTCTCCATCAGCGCAATGGCTCGATGGAGCCCAGGGTCGACATCATTGGCTGGCCGGGCGGTGTGGCGCTGCCGGCTGGCAGGCAGGCGGCCCTGGTCGTGGACGAGCTGTTCACGCACCTGGCCGGCCAGTTCGTCGCCGTGTCGACGGGCGATCAGGTCCAGGCTCATGTCGATGGCCGAGCTGCCGCCGGCGCAGGAAAATCCTTCGGCCGATATCTCGTAGAGCGACTCGACCGCCTCGATCCCGGGGAAGCGCTCGCGAAAGGCGGGCAGGGACTCCCAGTGCAGGGTCACGGTCTGGTCATCGAGCAGGCCGGCGGCGGCGAGTGCGAAGCAGCCCGTGTCCATGCCGCCCAGGACGCAGCCGGCTCGGGCGCGGGCCTGCAGCCATTCCAGCAGTTCGGCGTCGAGGGCCTGCTCCGGAGCGAAGCTGGCGCAGACTGCCAGGCTCGGGGTCTCGGGCGCGTCCTGCAACGACCAGGTGGCGGCAAGCGGCATGCCGTTGGAGGCGGTGACGGGGCCGCCATCGCGACTGATCACGTTCCAGTGGAACAAGGTGCGACCGCTGATGCGGTTGGCGATGCGCAATGGCTCGATGGCCGAGAAGAACGCCACCATGGCGAAGCGCGGCAGCAGCAAGAAGCCGATGGATTCCGGCTCGGGAACCTGGGGCTGTAGGCGCATGGACGACGAACCTGGCCGGTGGGCATCGGGGATGATCGGATAGCAGTGACGATTGTAGGGCGGATCGCTTCCTTTGCAATGGCCGTGCAAGGGGCGCATGCATGAATTCGCTCTGTCGCATTGTGTCGCCTATGGGTCGACTTGTGAAAAGTTACCCTGATGAAAGGCGTCAGACTGTGAAGGTTCCCCAAGCAACAGGAGATTACCATGACGATGACGCACCACCGTCGCCACCTGCTGGGCGCCACTCTGGCGCTGTCTTCCCTGGCCGCTCCCATGGCTCAGGCCGATCTCGATGAAGTTCGCTTCGGTGTACCGC
The DNA here is from genome assembly GCF_029081005.1 of Halomonas elongata. Taxonomy (GTDB): domain Bacteria; phylum Pseudomonadota; class Gammaproteobacteria; order Pseudomonadales; family Halomonadaceae; genus Halomonas; species Halomonas elongata_B. The sequence goes on from NZ_JAJQTQ010000019.1 coordinate 39,983, forward strand.
CCTGGCCGGGGGTCACCGTCAAGTCCGAAATCGCCGCTCAGTTGCTGGAGGCGATGGGCTACGAGACCCGGCAGAACGACCTGGCGGTGAGCGTGATCCTCAATGGTGTGGCCGAGGGAGATCTGGAAACTTACCTGGGCGGCTGGTACCCGGTGCAGACCGACATGGTCGAGCCTCTGGTGGCCGACGGCAAGGTGGAAAAAGCCGCTGCCAACATCCAGGGCGCGATCTCGGGCCTGGTGGTGCCGCGCTATGTACACGAGGCCGGCATCGAGACGGTGGCGGACCTGAATGAGTACCGTGAGCGCTTCGACGGCACCATCCTGGGCATCGAGGCCGGCACCGGCATCAATACCGCTATCGGCGAGGCCATCGATGAGGACCTGGCCGATCTTGGCGACTGGAATCTACGCGAGAGTTCCACCGCAGCGATGCTGGCCCAGGCCGAACAGAAGATGCGCAACGGCGAATGGGTGACCTTCGTCGGCTGGGAACCGCACTGGATGAACGTCAGCTTCGACCTCGTCTATCTCGAGGATGCCGATGATGCTGGTGTGGCAGAGATCGAGAGCACGGTCTGGACCGTCGTGCCGGATGACCTGAAGGACCAGGATGCCGATGTGCATCGTTTCATGACCCAGTATGTGGTGGACACCGCCGACCAGAATGACTGGGTGCACGCCTACAGTCACGAGGAGCGTCCCGCCGACGAGGTGGCCAGCGAATGGATCGCGGCTAACCACGATACCGTGGCGACCTGGCTCGAGGGTGTCGAGGCTCGTGATGGGCGTCCCGCCATCGAGGCGGTCGAGGCGCACTTCGACTGAGGCCGTCTTGCCCGACAGGTTCCGGCCGGTCATCATGATCGGCCCCCTTGCACCCTTGGCTTGCCGTCATGCGCCTCGATTACACCGGACCCACGCCGGAACTCGTCGGCTTCCTGTTGCTGCCGCGCTTCTCGATGATGGCGTTCTTCTCGGCCGTCGAGCCGTTGCGCATCGCCAACCGCATCAGCGGTCGCCCGCTGTTCGACTGGACGCTGCTCAGCCAGGACGGTGAGCCGGTGACGGCCTCCAACGGCATGACGCTGCTGGCCGACCAGTCCATCGAGTCGGTGCATTATCTTCCTTCACTCGCGGTCTGCAGCGGGTTCGACCCGGAATCCTGCCTGAGTCGTGCCCTGATGCGCTGGTTGCACCGTCTCGATGAGGCGGGATGCGTGCTGGGCGGTCTCGATACCGGCTGCTTCCTGCTCGCCGCCGCCGGCCTGCTTAAGGGTGAGCGGGTCACCCTCCATTGGGAGAGTCTGCCGGCCTTCCAGGAGCGCTTTCCGGCCATCGAGACCTCGGACGAACTGTTCGAGCTCGGGCGTCGTCGCTTCTCCTGCGCCGGAGGCGCGGCGGCCATGGACATGGCCCTGGACGTGATCGCCCGGCGCCATGGCAACCAGCTGGCCATCGATGTCTCGGAACAGCTGGTGCACGAGCGTATCCGCACGCGCCGCGACCAGCAGCGCATGACCCTGGCGCGCCGGTTGGGGACCCATCGGCGCCGTCTGGTGGAAGCCGTCGATCTGATGGAACAGCATCTGGAGTCCCCGTTGAGCCTGGCGGAAGTGGCGCGGAAAAGCGGCATCTCGCTGCGTCATCTACAGCGGCTCTTCGAGCGCGAGCTCGGGCAGTCGCCCCGTGACTGGTACCTGAGCCTGCGGCTGGAGCGTGCCCGCTACCTGCTCGAGGAGACCGATCTGGATGTCCTCGCCGTGGGCCTGGCCTGTGGCTTCGGTTCGAGCTCGAGTTTTTCCCGGGCATTTCGAGGTCGTTACGGACAGTCACCCCGGCAAATCCGTAAAGGGTAAGCCGCTGTGGTTCATGTCCTCGGTAATCGTTGTCCCAGGGCCCGACAGAAATCCCGCCAGGCATCGTACATCGAGGGCAGTTCGGCATGAGCATGCAGGGCACCATGCAGCATGCCCGGGGCACAGCGGTAGCCGATGTCGGCGCCGTCGCGACGCCAGCCGTCGATGGTTGCCTCGAGTGGTCGGGTAAGCGGGTCGTGTTCCACCGCGAGCACCTCGATGGACTCGCCGGGGGCTGAGGTAGCGTCCGGCATCGGTACATCGTCGGCGATGCTGTCCCACAACGCCAGGATATCGGCCCGCGAAAGCAGCGGTGCGTCCGGCCCCAGGGTATCGGGTGTCGGGCGACCCACTGGTGGGTAGATCAGGCCCAGCACGCCGTGCCGGTGCGACTGCCGGGCGACATCCATGACCAGTCGCCCGCCGGCGCTGTCACCGACCAGGGCGATGGGCGAGCAGGCCTCGGCCACGCGTCGACAGTCGTCGAGTGCTTCGGCGTAGCTTGCTTCCGGAGCCAGCCGGTAGTCGACACTGATCACTTCGCGCCCCAGCCGCTCGGCGAGATCGGCGGCGATGCCGTGGTGACTGCGTGGCGAGCCGAGGTTCCAGCCGCCGCCATGGGCATAGAGGATAGGGGCCACCTCAGCATCGACGGCAGGATGGAAGTATCGTACGCCGACACCCTCGATGTGCCCGTCGCTTACCGCCATGCCGGGGGGATCGGCGGGCGCAAAGCTTGCACAGAGCGTGTCGTAACGCCGCCGGGCTGCCTCCATGGGCAACCCGGCGAGGGCGTCGAGACCGCTCTCGAAGCGTCGGTGAAAGGCATCGTGTTGCATCATTCGGTTGCCATCCGGGACCGACGCGATTCGCGCAGCAGCGAGACCAGTACGCCGGCGGTCATGACCAGGATGACCACGCTCAGCGGCAGGGCGGCGGCGATCAGGGCGGTCTGCAGTGCCTTCAGGCCACCGGCCACCAGCAGTACAGCCGCCACCAGGCCGATCACCACGCCCCAGAAGACGCGGAAGCGTTGAGGTGGCTCGTCGTTGCCCAGCGACAGGATGGTGGTCAGCACCAGGGTACCGGAGTCCGAGGAGGTCACGAACCAGCTCATCAGCAGGAACACCATCATCGCCGAGAGCAGCCAGCCGAGGGTGCCGGTGCCGGCGATGCCATCGGCGCTGGCGAACAGGGCGGCCGGCAGGTTCCAGGCGTTGACCAGCTCGATGATGCCGGCCGTGCCGGGGCCGCCAGTGGCATGCAGCTCCTGGTAGAGGGCATTGCCGCCGAAGATGACCAGCCACACGAAGATGATCAGGGTCGGCACCAGCAGCACGCCGAGCACGAACTCGCGCAGGGTGCGGCCTCGCGAAATGCGCGCGATGAACAGGCCGACGAAGGGCGCCCAGGCCAGCCACCAGCCCCAGTAGAAGATGGTCCAGGCTTGCTGCCAGGCGGCCGGTCCGGGTTCGTCGGCGTACCACAGTCCCATGGGAATGAAGTTCGCGGCGTAGTCGACCAGGGTCGAGCCGAAGGCCTGGATCAGCCACAGGGTGGGGCCACCCAGCAGGAAAGCGCCGACGACCAGCACCGAGACCCAGATGTTGAGCTCGGAAATGATCCTGATGCCCTTCTGCACGCCGGATACCACCGAGAGGATGGAGACGACCGAGATGCCGGCGATCAGCATGAGCTGGGTGTCCAGGCCGTCACTGATGCCTACCAGCCTCTGCAGGCCGACGGCCATCTGGCTCACGCCGAGCCCCAGCGAGGTGGCGACACCGAACACGCAGCCCAGCACACCGAGGATGTCGACCAGGTGACCGATGGGGCCGTAGATGCGTTCGCCGATGAAGGGGTAAAGGGATGACCTCAAGGCGAGAGGCAAGCCGCGGCGGTAGGCGAAGTAGGCCAGTGACATGCCGACGATGACGTAGATCGCCCAGCCGTGCAGCCCCCAGTGGAACACCGAGACGCGCAGCGCGTCGATGGCGCGCTCGTAGCCGATGGCGGTGGCCCCGGCCATGTCCGCATGGGGGTTGTTGGGATAGCCGAAGGCACCGCTGTCATCCAGATAGAAGGCCGGCTCGGCGACGCCGAAGAAGAGGATGCCGATACCGATACCGGCGGAGAACAGCATCGAGAACCAGGCGAAGTTGCTGAATTCCGGACGGCTGTCGTCGCTGCCCAGGCGGATGCTGCCGTAGCGACTGACCACGATAAAAGCGCAGACGGCCATCAAGAGCATGACGGTCACGAGGTAATAGCCGCTGAAGGTGCTCTCGATCCAGGCGCGTGCCGCCCCGAAAACGTCTCCGGCCAGTTGGGGGCCGAGGCCGGTGAACAGCACGAAAGCGAGTACCAGGGAAGCGGAGGTCAGGGTCATGCCCTTGTGCATGCCGCGGAAAAATCCGGCCTGGGACAGCTCGGTCACCATGTAGTCCGTCGATGTCACGGTAGATGACGTGCTGGCGCCTTTCGGCGAGTCGGGCGGAGTGGGAGGTGTTGAAGTAGCGATAAGCCGTATCCTCTCGGAGCCGGGCCTCGGGCCGGCGATCCCGTGCCCGCCCGGCATCGGCCGGGCGGGATGGCGTGGCAAGGCGATGGGGTGACGCCCGTCGGCGTCAGCGCTTGGTCGGGGGCAGACCGATGCGGCGACCGGCGAGTTCCGGCCAGGCATCGGGTTCGACCCGGGACAGTGCCTCGACGGCCTCGTCCATGTCGGCCGGGAAGGGCGCCGGCCGGCCGGCCTGGCTGTCGATCCCCATCAGCATCTGTTCGCTGGTGGCCAGCAGGTTGCCCTCGCTGTCCCGCATCTCGAAGAAAACGTGCAGGCGCTTGGCGTCGCGGTCCAGCAGCGTGACATCGAGATGCAGTGCCTGGCCCTCGTGGGCCTCGCGGCGATAGCAGAGATGGGTTTCCAGGGTGTAGAGGGTGTAGCCGTGGCGCGCCCGGCCGGCCTCGTCGAGGCCGAGCCGGTCCATCAGTGCCTCGACTGCCAGGGAAAACGCCCGGGCGTACTCGGCGTCGTTCATGTGGCCGTTGTAGTCGACCCAGCGGGAGTCGACGCGGGTTTCGAGCAGGGCCATCAGATCCGTCCCTCCAGGCCTTCCGCCTCCGGCCAGTATTTCTTCGCCAGGCCGAGCACCTCGACGAGGAAGTCGTCGCGGCGACGGTCGAGTTCGGCCACCGGGCGGCCCGCAGCCTGGAACTCGCAACCCTCGACGACCTTGTCGATCAGCTCGTCGGTCAGTTCCGGGGCTTCGAGCTTGGTCCAGGGCAGTTTCAGGGCTGGGCCGAACTGCTCGAGCATGTGACGCATGCCCTGGTCGCCGCCCGCCAGGTGGAAGGTCAGGAAGGTGCCCATCAGGGCCCAGCGCAGGCCGCAGCCATAGACCACGGCGGCGTCGACTTCTTCGGTGGTCGCCACGCCGTCGTTGACCAGGTGCAGAGCCTCGCGCCACAGCGCCTCCATCAGCCGGTCGGCGATATGCCCCTCGATCTCGCGGCGAACCACCAGCGGGCGCATGTCCAGTGCCTGGTAGAGCGTGTGGGCGGTATCGAGCTGGGCGGGCACCGTGGACTCGCCACCCACCAGTTCCACCAGCGGCAGCAGGTAGACCGGGTTGAAGGGGTGGGCGACGATCACCCGCCCCGGGGCCTCGGTGCAGTCGCGTTGCAGGTCGCTGGGCTTGAAGCCGGACGTGGAGGAGCCGATGATCGCGCCGGGCGCGGCCGCCGCATCGATGGCAGCGAGGATCTCGCGCTTGAGCTCGAGACGTTCCGGTACGTTTTCCTGGATCAGGTCGGCGCCTTCGACGGCGGCTTCCAGGCTGTCGACGAAACGCAGCCGGGACGGGCTCGCCCCCTCGGCGAGGCCCAGCCCCTCGAGCGCGGGCCAGGCATTGGCGACGAAGGCGCGGGTACGCTCGGCGGCGTCGGGGGACGGGTCGAAGGCCACGACATCCCAGCCCTGGGCCAGGGCCCGGGCGATCCAGCCATTGCCGATGACGCCGGTGCCGATGACGCTGAGTTGATGGCTCATGCTTCACCTCCAGCGATCCGACCTGTGCTCGGGTCGCGCAGGGCGAGGTGTGCACGGGTCTCGGCCGGCGTCATGACGCGACCGCCCAGGCCATCGATGATGCCGGTGGCCTTCTCGACGAGTTGGCCGTTGGTGGCCAACACGCCCTTTTCCAGCATGAGGTTGTCTTCCAGGCCGACCCGGGCGTGACCGCCGAGCAGCGCCGCCTGGGCGACCATCGGCATCTGGTGACGCCCGATGCCGAAGGCCGCCCAGTTGGCGTTTTCCGGCAGCTTGTTGCGCATGGCCAGCATGGTTTCGGTGTCGGCCTCGGCGCCCCAGGGAATGCCCAGGCAGAGCTGATACAGCGGATCGCCATCGATCAGCCCTTCCTGCTGGAGCTGGCGGGCGAACCAGACATGACCGAGATCGAAGCACTCGAGTTCGGGCTTGACGCCGGCGGCCTGAACCAGCCGGGCATGCTCGCGGAGCCAGTCGGCGGTGTTGATATAGACCATGTCGCCGAAGTTCAGGCTGCCGCAGTCCAGGGTGCAGAGTTCCGGCAGCAGTTCGCCCACCGGCTCGTGACGCTGCGCCGGTGTCTGAATGTCGGTGCCCGGGCCGCCGCGCGTCGGGTCTTCGACGTCGGGAGTCCAGTCGCCACCGCCACCGGCGGTGATGTTCATGACGATATCGGTGTCGGATTCGCGGACGCGTTCCATCACTTCGCGGAAATGGTCCATCGAGTGGCTGATGCCGCCGGTTTCTGGATCGCGCACATGGATATGGGCCACGCTGGCACCGGCGCGAGCGGCTTCGATGCAGCTGTCGGCGATCTGCCTGGGTGTCACCGGCACGTTGGGGTTCTTGCCGGTGGTATCGCCGGCGCCGGTGACGGCGCAGGTCAGGATGACATTGCGGTTCATGGTTGGACCTCCTCGTTAAGCCTGAGAGGAGTGTCCGCGAAGATGGAGATGCAGAATATATAAAAGGCGACGTCGACTTGACGTCATGCGTCGAACTGTCGTGGTTACCCGGGCATGAACGCATCGCCCCGGCCTGAAGCCGGGGCGAGAGGGCGTGACACCATGGTGTCGCGTCAGGGTTCGACGCGCCCCAGCAGCAGGAATTCGATCAGAGCCTTCTGGGCATGCAGACGGTTGCCGGCTTCCTGCCACACCACGGCGCGCGGGTCATCCAGCAGGGTCTCGCTGATTTCCTCGCCGCGATGGGCGGGCAGGCAATGCAGGAAGAGGGCGTTGTCGGCGGCGCGGTCGAGCAGGGTCTCGGTGACCTGGAAGCCGGCGAAGTCCGCTTCGCGCCTGGCCTGTTCCTCTTCCTGACCCATCGAGGCCCAGACATCGGTGGTGATCAGGTCGGCGTTTTCCACGGCCGCTTGCGGGTCATGCAGGATGCTGACGCGATCGCCGGCGGCCTCGAGAATGTCCTGGCGAGGTTCATAGCCTTCCGGGCAGCAGATGCGCAGCTGGAAGTCGAACTGTCGCGCCGCGTTGATCCAGGAGTGGCACATGTTGTTGCCGTCGCCGATCCAGACGGCGGTGCGGCCGCGGACGCTGCCGCGCAGCTCGGTCCAGGTCATGATGTCGGCGAGCAACTGGCAGGGGTGGTAGTCGTCGGTGAGGGCATTGATCACCGGGACGTCGCTTGCCGCGGCATATTCCTCGAGCCCTTGATGGGAGAAGGTACGAATCATCACGGCGTCGACCATTTCGGCGAGTACCCGGGCGGTGTCGCCGATGGGTTCGCCGCGCCCGAGCTGGGTGTCACGCGGGGAGAGGAAGAGGGCGTGGCCGCCGAACTGCGCCATGGCCGTCTCGAAGGAGACCCGGGTGCGGGTCGAGGACTTCTCGAAGATCATCGCCAGGGTGCGATTGGCGAACGGCGTGTAGGTCGGACCGTGCGTCTTCAGGCCGTTCTTGATCGAGATGGCGCGCTGGATCAGGTAACGAGACTCCTCCGGACTCAGATCGAGCAGGGTCAGAAAATGGCGGGTAGCCATGGCGTCGCTCCACGAGAAAAACGACCATCCTAGCCAGCCCTCGGGGGATGCGCAATGCGACTCGCATCAGTAGAATGGCTGCATCATAAGGCCGACCAGCGTGCTCGGGTATTACCGTGACGCCATGGTCAACACCGCGATCCAGAGGGAAAGCACATGAGCACCACTGTCGAGAACATCCAGCGGCAGATCAGCGAGAACCCGATCCTGATCTACATGAAGGGCACGCCCCAATTGCCGCAGTGCGGTTTCTCCGCCCAGACCGTCCAGGCCCTGATGGCTTGCGGCGAGCGCTTCGCCTTCGTCAACGTGCTGGACAACCCGGACATCCGTGCCGAGTTGCCCAAGGTCGCCAACTGGCCGACCTTCCCGCAACTGTGGGTGGAAGGTGAACTGGTCGGTGGCTGTGACATCGTCGTCGAGATGTACCAGAACGGCGAACTCGAGACCCTGGTCAAGGACACCGCCGCCAAGCACCAGGACGACGAATCTGAAGCCTGAAGCCTGAAGCCTGAAGCTTGAAGAGCGGCGCTTCGCGCCTGGAAGCTTGAAGAAAAACACCCCCCGCAGCATGGCTGCGGGGGGTGTTTGCTATGGGGTATGGCGAGCTTATGCTGCTTTCCAGCTTACAGCTTACAGCTTACAGCTTACAGCTCCTCCACTCCTTGCTCGCGTTGGGCGAGTCGCCAGCCGCCGAGGTCCTTGTAGCGGTTGATCATGGCGCAGAATAGCTCGGCGGTCCGCTCGGTGTCGTAGCGGGCCGAGTGGGCGGCGCCGTTGTCGAATTCGATGCCGGCGGCGCGGCAGGCGCGGGCGAGTACGGTCTGGCCATAGACCAGGCCGGCCAGCGAGGCCGTGTCGAAGCTGGAGAAGGGATGGAAGGGGTTGCGCTTGATGGCGCAACGCTCCACGGCGGCATTGAGAAAACCGTGGTCGAAGGCGGCGTTGTGGCCGACCAGGATGGCGCGGGTACAACCATGAGCCTTGATGGCCTTGCGTACCGGGCGGAAGATTTCCCCCAGCGCTTCGGCTTCGCTGACCGCGACTTGCTGGCGCAATGGGTCGTCGAGGCGGATACCGGTGAAATCCAGTGCCGATTGCTCGACGTTGGCGCCCTCGAAGGGGGTGACATGATAAGCGAAGGTGGCGTCGGGCATCAGGTTGCCTTCGGGGTCCATGGTCAGGGTGACCGCGGCGATCTCCAGGATCGCGTCGCCCTTCGCATTGAAACCGCCGGTTTCCAGGTCCACCACCACGGGCAGAAAGCTGCGAAAGCGCTGCGCCATGAGTTCGCGGGTGACCGCCTCGGTCATGCACCTCTCCTTGTCCTGGGCACGAAAGTCTCGAAACGCGGAAGTCTAGCATTTCGAAGGCGCGTCGTCCCGTCGCCGGTATTCGTGCTCGGCATGGCGCGCTATAATCGACCCTTTACGACGCTCACCGTTTACCTAGAGGAGCCCCAGCATGTCCGATGTCAAGAAGGTCGTGCTCGCCTATTCCGGCGGCCTGGACACATCCGTCATCGTCAAGTGGTTGCAGGAAACCTATGACTGCGAGGTGGTGACCTTCACTGCCGACATCGGCCAGGGCGAGGAAGTCGAGCCCGCGCGGGCCAAGGCCCAGGCGCTGGGCGTCGAGGAAATCTACATCGAGGACCTGCGCGAGGAGTTCGTGCGTGATTATGTCTATCCGATGTTCCGCGCCAACACGATCTATGAGGGCGAGTACCTGCTGGGGACGTCCATTGCCCGCCCGTTGATCACCAAGCGACTGGTCGAGATCGCCAACCAGACCGGTGCCGATGCCATCTCTCACGGTGCCACCGGCAAGGGCAACGACCAGGTACGTTTCGAGCTCGGGGCCTATGCGCTCAAGCCCGGCGTCAAGGTGATCGCGCCGTGGCGCGAGTGGGACCTCAACTCCCGCGAGAAGCTGATGGCCTACTGCCAGCAGCACGACATCCCGGTGGACTTCTCCAGTCAGAAGAAAAAGTCGCCGTATTCCATGGATGCCAACCTGCTGCATATCTCCTACGAGGGCGGCAACCTCGAGGATCCCTGGGTCGAGGCCGAGGAAGACATGTGGCGCTGGAGCGTGTCCCCCGAGGCCGCCCCGGACAAGCCTACCTATGTGGAGCTGACCTTCGAGCGCGGTGATATCGTGGCCATCGACGGTGAGCCGATGCGGCCCCATGACGTGCTCTCCAGGCTCAACCAGCTGGGCGGTGACAACGGCATCGGCCGTCTCGACATCGTCGAGAACCGCTATGTGGGCATGAAGTCGCGCGGTTGCTACGAAACGCCGGGGGGCACCATCATGCTGCGCGCCCATCGTGCCATCGAGTCGCTCACTCTCGACCGCGAGGAAGCGCACCTCAAGGACGAGTTGATGCCCAAGTACGCCGAGGTCATCTATAACGGTTACTGGTGGAGCCCGGAGCGTCGCGCCTTGCAGGCGGCCATCGACGAGACCCAGAAACACGTCTCCGGCGTGGTGCGCATGAAGCTCTACAAGGGCAATGCCACCGTGGCCGGCCGTCGCTCTGACGCCTCGTTGTTCGACGAGTCCATTGCGACCTTCGAGGACGATGCCGGCGCCTATGACCAGAAGGATGCGGAAGGCTTCATCAAGCTCAATGCGCTGCGGTTGCGGATTGCCGCCGGGAAGGGGCGTCAACAGAGCTGAATCGGAGCCGGGGAGAGCGTCATGCTGAAGAAACTGTTATCCGGCCTGTTCGGCCAGGGAACGGGCGAGTCCCGCGCCGGTTCGAGGACCGTCGAGGGCGAGCCGGTGGAGTACCAGGGCTACCTGATCGTGCCCCAGGCCGAGGACATGGGCGGGCAGTTCCGTGTCAGCGGCTGGATCCGCAAGCCGGGCTCGGAGGGCGGTGAACCACTGGAACACCGCTTCGAGCGCTCCGACGTGGTGCCGGGCCGCGATGCCTGCGATGCCCTGATGGTCAGCAAGGCCGAACGCTTGATCGACGAGCTGGGTGATGACCTGTTCGACGATCGCTGAGCTGATTTCCGCCTCCTGTCCGATGACGGCGCCCCATCCGGGGCGCCGTTTTCTTGTGTCACTCTCTTTCCGTACAGGCCGGGTGAGGCGTCTGCTGTAGGCTCGCGGCATCGTGTCAGCGCGGTGATGACGTCTGAACTCTGTCGTTCGATCTATAAGGGTGCAAACGATAAGCCTGTCGCACCAGAGATTCGCGTAACCGGCCGACAAACCCGCACGAGAGACGATGAAGATAAAACTACAACCATGATTCCTTGGGGGATCTTCTTTTCTTGGCACTGTTTCTGCTAATACAGAACGTCACGATAAGGAGGTTCCATGACACAACAAAGCCACCAACAATCCGGTCATAGTTCCACACATATCGCTTCACCCGATGGACACCTTACCCGCCGCCATTTCCTGCAGGCCCTTGGTGCCGTCGGGGGTGTCGGCCTGATGATGTCGGGCATGTCGGCCTTCGGTATCGGCATCGCCTCGGTGCAGGATCGTCCACCCACGCTCTCCGGCACTGCCAACGGCAAGCGCGTGGTGATTCTGGGCGCGGGCTTGGCCGGTCTGGTCTCGGCCTATGAACTTCGCAAGCAGGGTTATCAGTGCGAGATCCTCGAGACTCGTGCCTTCGCTGGCGGTCGCTGTCAAACCGCCCGGTACGGTTTCGTGCTGCCTCAGCTCGGTCAGGATGACGAGGTGTGCCAGTTCGATGATGGGCAGTACTACAACCATGGCCCGTGGCGAATCCCTTATCACCACCGCTCGACGCTTCATTACACCCGTGAATTCGGTATTCCACTCGAGATCTTCGTCAACTACAACGAAGCGGCCTTCGTGACGGGCCCCAATGCCAAGGCGCTGGGCGCTGGCCCGATTCGACAGATGGAAGTTCTCGCGGACATGCGAGGGCATGCCTCCGAGATCCTGGCCAAGCATGTCGACCAGAGCGCACTGGACGTGCCCTTGACGCAGGAAGAGAAGGAGAAGTTCCTGGAGTTCCTGGTCCATGAAGGCCATCTGGACAAGAGGGGCCTGGACTATCTGGGCACCGGCGGGCGGGGCTATCAGAAGAACCCTGGTGCCGGCCTGCATTCCGGTCAGGCATCCGAGCCCTACGCGCTGAACCAGCTGCTGAACTCCGGCCTCTACGACATCGTCAGTTCAGTGAGTGGCTTCAGCCAGCAGAAGACGATGTTTCAGCCAATCGGGGGAATGGACAAGATCGCCGAGGGCTTCGAGGAACAGATCGGCGACCTGGTGCGCTATCAGGCCAAGGTCAGCAAGATCCAGCAGTCCGACGATGGAGTCATGATCGATTACGTCGATGGGGGAAGCGGCGAAACCCACCAGATCCAGGGCGATTATTGCATCTGCACTATCCCGGTCTCTGTGCTCAAGAACATCGATGCCGACTTCGGCGACGAATTTGTCGCGGCCATGAACTCACTCAGCTATGAGCCGACCTGCAAGCTGGGTTTGCAGATGAAAACCCGGTTCTGGGAAGTCGAGGATCATATCTACGGCGGTCATTCTCTGACGCATAACTCGGAGACCGGCAACATCAGCTACCCCTCCACCGGATGGCAGGCGCAGAAGGGGATCGTGCAAGGGGTCTACAACTTCGGCTCCAAGGCTGCGCAGTTCAGCGCCATGGACCGTAATGCGCGTATCGACAAGGCGCTCGGAGTGGGCGAGCAACTGCACGCCGGATATCGGCGGGACTTCGAGAACGGTTTCAACACCGCCTGGCACCTGGAGCCCGACAGCCTCGGCGGATGGGCTCACTGGTCGGCAGAAGGGCGTCGAACTGCCTATCCGCTGCTCAATGAACCTCAGGGCCGCATTCTCCTGGCCGGCGAGCACCTGAGCTACCTGACCGGATGGCAGGCTGGTGCCATCGAATCGGCCTGGATCCAGATCGAGAAACTGCACGATATGGCGATGGCCTCATGATGAAAACGACACACTTTGGACTCCTCGCCGGCCTGCTCGGCATGGCCATGTCGGCTGGTGTGCTGGCAGATATGGAGGGGGAAGCTGTCTACAGCGACAACTGCTTGGCCTGCCACCAGGCCGGAGGAGAGGGTATCTCCGGCGTCTTTCCCGCCCTTCACGACAATACCTTCGTCTCGGGAGACGCCGACGACGTGGTGCGTGTCCTGCTGAACGGTCGAGGCGGCATGCCGTCCTTCAACGGCGACCTCAGCAGCGAACAGATCGCCAGTGTGACCAACTTCTTGAGAACCCATTTCAATGACGCGGCCGGTGGCATCGACGTGCAGTACGTCGATAGCCTTCGGACTTCGGATGCATCGACCATGGAGCGTGAAGAATAATGATGGACTTCAAGCAATGGATGGCTGCCTCGGCCTTGACCCTGATGTGCTCGTCGGCTGCCATGGCGGGAGACATTGATCGCCACTCCCTCCCGAACTCAGACTTTCCCATCCTCCAGGCCGTGACGGTCGAAGGCGCCAAGGTCACCTACCTCAGCGGCACTGTGCCACAGCAGCGGGAAGACGGCACCTACGGCGATACCGAGGTTCAGACCGTCTCCGTGCTGAAAGGCATCGAGGCCAAGCTGGAAAGCCATGGTCTTGGCATGGGCGATGTCATCAAGATGACGGCCTTCCTGGTGCCGACCGAGGAGAGTAGCCGGATGGACTTCGCCGGCTTCATGGACGGCTATACCCAGTTCTTCGGCACCGAGGCACAGCCCAATCTGCCGACTCGCTCTGTGGTGGGGGTTTCTGACTTGGCCAACGAGGAATGGCTTGTGGAGATCGAGGTCGTGGCGGCCACGACCGACTGATCCGGCGCAAGAGGGTGCATGACAAGGGTCGGCTTTCATTGAGGGACCGGCCCTTCCTGTGTCGGAGAGACTGACCGGCTATATGCCATACCGGAGGTGCGGGAGTGGCTCATGCCACTGACGATCAGAGAACGAGACATGAGCTGAATGGGATCACCTGTGTGGGGAGGCGTGAGTCAGAACACAGGGTGTAACGTTACTGTGACAGCAACATGTCAGGCGGAGTCGGTGAGATGGCCGGTGCTTCCGGCAGTTCCATGACCAGACAGGCGCCGCCGAGGTCGCAGTCGTTCTCGATCCATAGCCGACCGCCCAGGTGGGCGACGATGCCTCGGCTGATGGGCAGGCCGAGCCCGCTGCCTCGGGGCCGGCTTCGTGTGGTGCCGGCGTCGGGGTGAGGGAGCTGGTGGAATTTCTCGAAGACCCGTTCGCGTTCCGATTCGTCGATGCCCGGGCCGTTGTCGGCGACGGCGAGACGGAAACCTCGCCTGTGCCGGGTCAGCCGCAGCGAGATCCGGGGCATGCCGGCATCGGCAAACTTGCCGGCGTTGTCGATCAGGTTGATGATCACCTGTTCCAGACGGTCCGGATCGCCGATCACCTCGGCGGTGTCGACCTCGCAGGCGATCTCCAGCGCGATGCCGCGTTCTTCCAGGGGGTGGTGCATCGCGTCCAGTGCCTGGCGGGTCAGGGCCGCGAGATCCAGCCGATGCGGCTCCAGGGTCAGTCGACCGCTCTCCAGGCGTGCCAGGTCGAGGATTTCCTCGATCAGGCGTGATAGCCGCTGACTCTCCCTCACCACGACGTCCAGGAAGTGTTCTCGCCGCTGTTCGGTCAGGTCGCGATTGTCGCGCAGGATCTCGGCGAAGGCGCGGATCGAGGTCAGGGGAGTGCGCAGCTCATGGCTGACCATGGCCACGAATTCGTCCTTGAGGCGGTCGAGTTCTCGCAACCGATCGTTGGCTTCGCGAAGTTCCTGTCCGATGCGTGCGAGCTCACGGGATTTCTGCTCGAGGCGTCGGTTCATCTCCAGGGTTTCCGAGGTGGTGTCGAGGATGCGCAGGATCGCGTCCAGGTCCAGCGCCTCGCCGCGCACCACCGAATCGATCAGCACCCGGGCCGAGGCATTGCCCAGGGCTCCGGCCAGGGCCTGCTCGGCCCGGGCGACCAGGGCCGTGGAGGCCGACTGGTCATCGGCGTCGTCCGGGGCGTGATCGGCGAAGACGCGTTGGGTGGCCGCGGTGCCGAGGTAACGGTCGAGCAGAGCGCGCAATTCGCCGCGCAGGGTGTGACCGCGCCATAGCGACGTCTGATCGAGCCGGGGGTGGAGGGCCTCGGTGAACAAGGCGGCCTGGGTCTGTTCCAGCGGCGAGGCACGACTGAACAACGATACACCGATCAGCAGGCCGATGTTGGCGGCGAGACTCCAGAACAACGAGTGGGTGTAGATGTCCCAGTCCTCCAGGCCGAACAGCGCGTAGGGGCGCAACCAGTCGATGCCGATGGGGCCCTGGGTGAGCAGGTCGGCGTTCAACCAGCCCGATTGGGCGAAACCGGGGATCAACAGGGTCCAGGCCCACACCAGGATGCCGGCGGACATGCCCAGCCCCGCGCCGAGCCGGTTGGCGCCGCGCCAGTAGAGGCCGATCAGCAGGGCGGGCGTGAACTGCGCGACCGCGGCAAAGGACACCAGGCCGATGGTGACCAGGCTGTAGGCGTCGCCGATCAGAGCATGATAGCTGTAGCCCAGCAGCAGGATGCCGAGGATGGCGACGCGTCGGATGCCCAGGACGCGGTTGGCCAGGGAGCCTGAATGGCCACGGTGCAGATGCCGTGAACGCAGCAGCAGCGGCATCACCAACTGGTTGCTGACCATGGTCGAGAGGGCGATGGTCTCGACGATCATCATGCCGGTCGCGGCCGAGAGACCGCCGATGAAGACCAGAACCGGCAGGCCATCGACACCCGCGGCCATGGGCAGGGTCAGCACGAAACTGTCCGGGTCCTCGCCGCTGCCGCCGAGCAGGCCGGCCATGGCGATGGGAATCACGAAGAGGTTGATGACCAGCAGGTAAAGGGGAAACAGCCAGGCGGCGCGCTGGATGTGTCGTTCGTCGACATTTTCCACGACCAGCACCTGGAACTGGCGGGGCAGACCGAGAAAGGCCAGGAAGGCCAGCACCAGCATGCCGACCCAGCCGAGTGCGCCGCCGGGGACCGATTCCAGGCTCAGGGCGTCGGTAAGCGCCGGTGAAGCGGCGACCTGTCTGAAGAGATCGCCGGGGCCCTGGTAGAGCACGAAAACGGTGAAGATGCCCACCGCCAGGAAGGCGGCCAGCTTGACCAGGGATTCGAAGGCGATGGCGGCGACCATGCCTTCATGTCGCTCGCTGGCGTCCAGATGGCGGGTGCCGAAGAGGATGATGAACACGGCCAGGACCAGGGCTACCCAGAAGGAGCGATCGGTCCAGAAACTGGCCTCTGCAGTGGCCATCGGGCTCTCGGGGACGTAGTCGACCAGCACCGCATGACTCAGGGTGATGGCCTTGAGCTGCAGGGCAATATAGGGGGTGGTGCCGACCAGGGCGATCAGGGCGACCAGCGCACCGAGGCCGGCGCTCTTGCCATAGCGAGCGCTGATGAAATCGGCGATGGAGGTGATGCGGTGGGTGGTGGCGATGCGCACCATCTTGCGGATCACCAGGGGCGCCATGAGCATCGCCAGGGTGGGCCCCAGATAGATCAGCAGGAAACCCGGACCGGCTTCGGCGGCGCGACCGACGCTGCCATAGAAGGTCCAGGCGGTACAGTAGACGGCGATGGACAGGGCATAGACGGTGGGAGAGCCGATCACCGAACGTCCCTGCTCGGCGCGCCGGTCCCCCCAGGCGGCGATGACGAAGAGCAGCGCCAGGTAGCCGAAGGCGATCACCAGGACTACGACATCGTCTCTCATGACCCTTCACTCCCCGCGTCGATCTTCCATCAGCCAGGCCATCAAGGCGATGACGCTTCCCCAGGCCAGGAAGAGGTAGAGTGGCAAGCCGCCGTCGAGTCGATCGGCGATCAGCAACAGTGGCGGCGTGAACAGCATCGTGGCCAGGGCGATCAGGGCGACGAGGCGTTCCTTGCGGTGCGGGGCATTCATGAGGAGCAGGCATCCTCCCGATCGAGGGCCGTGGCCTGCAAGGCCAGGGCTTGCGACAGGGTTTCGATGCCCCTGGCCTCCAGTCGCAGCATCAGTACCAGCCACAGTCGGGCGGTGACCCTGGCGTCACCCAGCGCGGTGTGGCGGGTCCCCGGGGTGAAGCGCAGGCCGTAACGTGCCGCCAGGCTATCGAGATCGTGGCCTTCCAGGCCGGGATCGAGGGCGCGCGAGAGCAGCAGGGTATCGAGTACCGGCATCTCGAAGGTGGTGGCCCCGGACTGGATCGCGAGCATGTCGAAGGCCGCATTGTGGGCCAGCAGTA
The DNA here is from genome assembly GCF_029081005.1 of Halomonas elongata. Taxonomy (GTDB): domain Bacteria; phylum Pseudomonadota; class Gammaproteobacteria; order Pseudomonadales; family Halomonadaceae; genus Halomonas; species Halomonas elongata_B. The sequence goes on from NZ_JAJQTQ010000019.1 coordinate 57,182, forward strand.
CGGCGCCTCCGACATAGTCGCGAAAACGCGGCAGGACCTGTTCGGCCGTCGGTGCGCCTTCGACATCCCGGTCGGCCAGACCATGGATGGCGGTGCTGGCCGCAGGGATCGGCCGGCGGGGGTCGATGCGTTGTTCGAAGGTCTCGTCGGCCAGGACGCGTCCATTGACGATGCGGCAGGCGCCGAGACTGATCAGTCGGTCACCTTCGCGCAGGGCCAGGCCGGTGGTTTCGGTATCGAAGGCGATGATCTCCAGGTCACGCAGGGCGCGGTTGGCAAGATCGGCACCCGGGGCCGGGAGATGGGCGATCGCGAAATCGTGGAATTCCGGACGCGGCGGGATGTCCCGGCGGGGCGCGCCGGCTCGGGGTAATGCCGGCAAGGGCAGGCGCAATCTGGCCCAGTCGCCGTCGGCGAGGCTCCAGGCGTCGCTGGCGTGTTGCCGCAGTACATCCTCGACACGGGGCGAGTGGGGGAGACGGTCGAGGCGCCGGTGCCGCCAGGCATCGAGGTGACACTGTGCAAGCGGCTTTCCCTTCCAGCAGAGGTCCAGATAGACGCGGTGGTTGCCGAGGCATAATTCGCCGTCGAAGTCGGAATGCCCGGTGTGCTCGGTAAGGGTCGCGAGCAGTTCGACGAGGGCCTCGAGCAGGACCGGGGCGTCACCCTTGAGCCAGGACGGCATGCCGACGGGCGTGACGGTCGGTGTGGTCAAGCGTTCGCTCAGGGTGGCCCAGAGATCGTTCGACCAGAGGGGGACCAGGCGCTCGCCCTGACGCCGCAGGTCGTCATGCACGCTACCCAGACGCTCGAGGCTGGCGCCCAGGGCATCACCCTCCTCGTCGATGACGGCTTCGAGGCGACGGCGCAGCTCGGGGGAGTCGTCGCGAGGGAGGTGGGCGAGGGCGTCGGCGGCACTGATCAGGCCGGCGCCGTGACGGCGCAGCGACGGCAGCAGACCGTCGAGCTCGGCCTGTGGCCCGACCTCGCGGGCCCAGGTCGTGGTGGCATCGGTCAACGTCAACAGGGTCTCGTCACTGGAGACGCGGCGCAAGTCGACGTGCAGCCAGTGATCGGCATGCGGAATCAGCACCTCGCGACAGCCACCATCGTCGGGCAGCCGCGCCATGACATCGATGAGCCCTTTCGCCGACAGCAGGGTGCCGAGATCCTTGCCCAGCCCCAGACCGGGGTGAGGTGCGAAGAGGCGTTCGGCGGCCTGGTTGTAGAGCAGCAGGCGGTGATGGCGATCACATAGCAGCAGGGGAGTGTCCAGGGTCTGCAGCAAGGCTTCGAGCCGTTGGCGAACTCGTGTCGCTTCCCGTGCGCCATCCGCGTGGGCATTGTCCAGTCGTCGGCGGTCATCCCGCCAGGTGGCGTGCACGCGCTCCAGGTCGGGACCCAGGCCACGCAACCAGCCTTCCGGCGGCGAAATGTCCGGGGCATCGGGATTGGCGGCCAGTCGGGCCAGCTGGCCCTGCAAATGGCGTAATGGCGTGAACAGCCAGCGTTCGAGGAAGAGGCCGGCGGCGAGCAGGGTGATGCCACCGGAGAAGCAACCGAGCCACAGGATCAGCCGAGCCATGCCGTGGGGTTGGTAGAGGCTATCCAGCCAGGCGGCGAAGAGCGCACCACCGAGCAGGCCGATGCCGCTCAGCAACAGCCAGAGCCCCACCAGGCGCTGACGCCGGGGAAGACCGGACGCGTGCCAGGCCATCAGGTGTCACCATCGAGCAGGGCCCGGACCTGGTCGACCAGTGCCCGGGTCGAGAAAGGCTTGGTGATATAGTCGTCGGCGCCCAGTGCCAGCCCTTTCTCGCGTTCCACCTCGCGGCCGTGGGCGGTGAGCATGATGATCGGCAGATGTCGGTGAGCGGGATCACCGCGGAGACGCTCGAGCACTTCGAAGCCGCCGATGCCGGGCAGGCTGATATCGAGCAGCACCAGGTCGGGAGCGCTTTCGGCGATGAGGCGCAGCGCGGCCTCGCCATCCTCGGCGGTGGTGACCTCGAAGCCGGCCTGTTCCATCAGGAATTCCAGCGACAGCACGATATTGGGTTCATCGTCGACCACCAGCACACGGGCCATGCGCGCTCCCTTTTGCTCTCATCGTGATAGGCGAGGCTTTTCGAACCAGTCTAGTGGCCTCGGCATGGGGGGCAAAGACGACCTTGGGCCAAGTCTGTCGTCGGTCACGGGCTCGTCGGTACCCTTGCCGTCATCTAGACTGGCGGCTGCATTCGGCAGGGAGAGGTTTCATGATTCATGTCCATCATCTGGAAAATTCGCGCTCGCAGCGGGTGATCTGGTGTCTCGAGGAGCTCGGCGTCGACTACGAGCTCGTGACCTATCGACGTGACCCCGAGACGATGCTGGCGCCGGCGTCGCTCAAGGAGGTGCATCCGCTGGGCAAGGCACCAGTGATCACCGACGAAGGGCGCGATGGCCGGGCGGTGGCCGAGTCGGGTGCCATCCTTGAATACCTGGTGGAGCGCCATGACGAGGAGGGCCGGCTGGTGCCGGTGGCGGGCAGTGACGCGCGGGAGCGTTATCGTTTCTGGCTGCACCATGCCGAAGGCTCGGCGATGCCACCCCTGGTGATGCGACTGGTCTTCTCGCGACTGGGCAAGCCGCCGGTGCCGGGCTTGATGCGCCCGCTGGGGCGTCAGTTCGCCAAGGGTGTCGAGCGCCGTTTCCTAGGGCCGCGGCTGCGCGAGTTGTCGGCCTTCTGGAACGTGACGCTGGCCGAGTCATCCTGGTTTGCCGGCGACAGCTTCTCGGCGGCGGATATCCAGATGAGCTTTCCGATCCTGGCGCTGGAGAGCCGAGGCGGTCTCGCGGATCTACCGCACCTGGCGGATTTCCTGGCGCGCTGTCGGGCACGAGAGGCATATCGTCGCGCCGTCGATGTTGGTGGCAAGTTCTCGGTGGTATGACGCAGATGATGCGAGGACTCCTGCTTTCAGCCTATGCCGCGGCCAGTCATCGGCAATGGGCCAACGGAGTGGAGCGTTGGCTGGATGACGTCGACTGGACGCGACTCGAACTGCCGCCCCGGCATTTCGCCTGGCGGATTCGCGGCAATCCCCTCACCTGGATGCTCCGCGAGGGGGAAGCCCTGTCGCGAGAGTATGACGTCATCCTGGCCACCTCGATGGCCGACCTGGCCACACTGGTCGGTCTCTACCCCCATCTGGGTCGTGCGCACAAGGTCGTCTATTTCCATGAAAACCAGTTCGCCTATCCACTCGCCGAGCGGCAGAGGCAGAGGGGCGAGCCCTTGATGGTCAACCTCTATACGGCGCTGGCGGCGGATACCCTGGTGTTCAACAGCGCCTACAATCGTGACAGCTTCATCGACGGCGCCCGGGGCTTTCTCAAGCGCCTGCCCGAGAATCTGCCTGCGGTGGTGCCGCTCGAGGCGCTGCGTGACCGGGCCCGGATCCTGCCGGTACCGATCGAGGCGGAGCCCGCGAGCCCACCGGGACAAGGCGACATCATCGTCTGGAACCATCGCTGGGAGTATGACAAGAATCCCGAGGCCTTCTTCGGGGCGCTGTTCGGACTGGCCGAGCGTGGCGTGAACTTTAGGCTGGCGGTGATGGGGCAGCGTTTTCGTGACTGTCCCGCCATCTTTGATCAGGCGTGGGAGCGCCTGGGTGAGCATCTGGTGTGCTGGGGGCCGCAGTCCAGCGAGGCGTACCTCCATTGGCTCGATGAAGGGGCGCTGGTGGTCTCCACGACCCATCATGAGTTCCAGGGCCTGGCGATCATGGAGGCTGTGCGTCATGGCTGCGTGCCTCTGGTGCCGGACAGGCTCTGCTTCCCCGACTTCTATGAGGATCGGTTTCGCTATCGGGACGACCGCGAGCTCGAAACGCGACTCGAGGCCTGGCTGACGAGTCCGGCGAGTCGGCCATCACCACCGGACAGCGAGGCCTGGACCTGGCCGGCCCTGTTGCCCGGTTATCGCGACCTGCTTCGGCTATCGTGACCGGCTGTTCCGGCCGTCGACCTCGACGGGCCATCGCGACCGCATGGCTCGGCGCTCGTGGATCTTGTCTCGAGGCGCCACATCTCGTCCCGTCGGGCGATGGGACAGGCTTCAGAGGTCGACCTTGTCCGGGTACTCGCAGAGATCCTCGATCACGCAGCTGCCGCAGCGCGGCTTGCGCGCCACGCAGGTGTAGCGCCCGTGGAGGATCAGCCAGTGGTGCGCATCCTTGCGGAAATCCCAGGGCACGTAACGCAGCAGTTTCTGTTCCACTTCGTTCACGTTCTTGCCCTTGGCCAGGCCGGTGCGATTGGAGACCCGGAAAATATGGGTGTCCACGGCGATGGTGGGTTCGCCGAAGGCGGTGTTGAGGATCACGTTGGCGGTCTTGCGGCCCACGCCGGGCAAGGCTTCGAGGGCGGTGCGCGAACGGGGCACCTCGCCAGCGTGCTTGTCCTCCAGAAGGCGGCAGGTCTTCATCAGATTCTCGGCCTTGGTGTTGTACAGGCCGATTGTCTTGATGTGTTCCTTCAGGCCATCCAGGCCCAGTTCGAGAATGGTGGCGGGCGTATTGGCCACGGGAAACAGCCGCGCGGTGGCCTTGTTGACCCCCACGTCGGTGGCCTGGGCGGACAGCAACACGGCGGTGAGCAGCTCGAAGGGCGTGTTCCAGTCGAGCTCCGTGGTCGGCTCGGGATTGTGCTCGCGCAATCTGACGAAGATCTCGTGGCGTTTCTGAGCGTTCATGACAGATCGATTCCGGGCTGATCAATGAGAAGGGCGGGAAAGCGACTCGCGAGCTTCCTCGAGGACGCGCTCGGCGCGCTCGAGTTGGTGGCGGGCGGCGTCGATGGCATCGTCGTCGCCTTGCCGTTCGGCATGGGCCAGTTGCTGTCGGGCGCGGCGTCGGGCCTGTTCGGCAGCGTTGACGGCGAAGCGGCGCTGACGATCGGCCGGGGCGGGCCGTGCCGATCCTCCGGCGCTTTCCAGCTGCCGGTCGATATCGGCGAGGCGCGAGCGTAGCTCATCGGCGCGACGCTCGATTTCCTGACGCTCGGTGGCGGCGAGGTCGACGTTCTGCCGTTGTCGGTCGAGTCGCTTGAGGCTGGCGAGCAGGCTGACCCGGGTGGTGCGCAGGCCGTTCGAGGATGAGGCCGGGTTGCCGCCGGGCGACGGGGTCGGCACGGTGCGTTTCGCCTGGCGTTCGGCGCGGCGTTGTCGTTTTTCCTCGGCCTGGCGGGCGAGTCGCCGGTTGCGGGCGTCGTGGCGTTGTCGGCCGAGGGTCGCGCGTCTTGCCAGGTAGTCACGCTGTGCGTATTCGTCGTGAGCCGCCTGCCATTCCGGGTGCGGCAGCAGGTCGATACAGTCGACCGGGCAGGGCGCCACGCACAGCTCGCAGCCGGTGCATTCGCTTTCGATCACCGTGTGCATCTGCTTGGCGGCGCCAAGGATGGCATCCACGGGGCAGGCCTGAATGCACTTGGTGCAGCCGATGCATTCGTCCTCGCGAATTCGTGCGACCAGTGGCGACTGGGCGGGTTGCTCGAGCGGCAACGAAGAGCGGCCGGTCAATTCGGCGAGGCGCTCGACGGTCTCGTCGCCGCCGGGGGGACAGCGATTGATCGGCTCGCCTTCGGCGATGGCCTCGGCGTAGGGACGACAGCCATCGTGACCGCACTTGCCGCATTGGGTCTGCGGCAGTGCGGCGTCGATGGCCTCGATCAAGGTCGGCTGTTCCGTCACCGCGCCGGCTTACCTTACCCGCTGGCCGGGCTGCGCGCCCGAATGCGGTTCGAGCAGGTAGATGCCGTCGTCATCGCCGGCGGCCAGCACCATGCCTTCGGAAACCCCGAAGCGCATCTTGCGGGGCGCCAGGTTGGCGACCATCACGGTCAGCCGGCCTTCCAGCGCCTCGGGCGCGTAGGCGGAGCGGATGCCGGCGAAGACGTGGCGGGTTTCGCCGCCGATGTCCAGCGTCAGCCGCAGCAGCTTGTCGGCGCCCTCGACATACTCGGCCTTGGCGATCCGCGCGATGCGCAGGTCGACCTTGGCGAAGTCATCGAAGGCGATCTCGGGGGCGATGGGGTCGTCGGTCAGCGGCCCTCTCGGGGCCTCCTTGAGTTTACGTTCTTCCACCAGGTCCTCCTTCGACGCCTCGATCATGGCGTCGATGCGGTCGGTTTCGACGCGCGTCATCAGGGGCTTGAACTTGGCAATCTCGTGGTCCAGCAGCAGTGCCTGGCGGCTGTCCCAGGCCAGGGTGTCGAGCTTCATGAAGCGCCGGGCATCCTCGGCCATGCTCGGCACCACGGGTGCCAGGTAGACCATCAGTTGACGGAACAGGTTGATGCCCACCGAGCAGATGTCGAGTACTTCCTGCTCGCGGCCCTCCTGCTTGGCCAGCACCCAGGGCTCGGCCTCGGCGATGTAGGTGTTGGCTTCGTCGGCGAGCTCCATGATACGGCGCATGGCGCGGCCGAACTCCCGTGTCTCGTAGGACTCGGCGATCTCGTCGCCGGCGGCGATGAAGCGAGCCAGGCGCTGGGGCTCGGCGCAGTGGGCCGAGAGCTTGCCGCCGCCGAGCTTCTTGATGAAGCCGGCACAGCGGCTGGCGATGTTGACCACCTTGCCCACCAGGTCGGAATTCACGCGCTGGGCGAAGTCCTCGAGGTTGAGGTCCAGGTCGTCGACGCCGGCGGTCAGCTTGGCGGCGAAGTAGTAGCGCAGGTATTCGGGGTTCAGATGCTCGGCGTAGGTCGCGGCCTTGATGAAGGTGCCGCGGGACTTCGACATCTTGGCGCCGTTGACGGTCACGAAACCATGGCAGTTCACCGCGGTGGGCGTGCGCAGTTCGGCACCGTGCAGCATGGCCGGCCAGAACAGGGCATGGAAGTAGACAATGTCCTTGCCGATGAAATGGTAGACCTCGGCCTCGGAATCGCGATGCCAGTAGGCATCGAAGTCGATGCCTTCGCGTTCGCAGAGGTTCTTGAAGCTCGCCAGGTAACCGATCGGCGCGTCGAGCCAGACATAGAAGTACTTGCCGGGGGCGTCGGGAATCTCGAAGCCGAAGTAGGGAGCGTCCCGGGAAATGTCCCATTCGTTGAAGCCGGACTCGAACCACTCCAGCAGCTTGTTGCGGATCTGCGGCTGCACATGACCGTCGTTGATCCAGTCATGCATGAAATCGGCGAATTCGGGCAGCTTGAAGAAGTAATGGGTCGAACCGCGCACCTCGGGCGTGGCCCCGGAGATCGCCGAGACAGGATCGATCAGCTCCGCGGGAGTGTAGGTGGCGCCGCAGGCCTCGCAGTTGTCGCCGTACTGATCCTCGGTTCGACACTTCGGGCAGGTGCCCTTGATGAAGCGATCGGCCAGGAAGAGTCCCTTCTCCGGATCGTACATCTGCTCGATATCGCGGGTGGCGATATGCCCCTTGTCACGCAGCCGGGTGTAGATCAGCTCGCTGAAGTAGCGATTTTCCTCGGAGTGGGTCGAATGATAGTTGTCGAAGCCCACTCCGAAGCGGGCGAAATCGGCCTGGTGATCACGGGACACCCGGTCGATCAGTGCCTCCGAGGTGATGCCTTCCTGCTCGGCGCGCAACATGATGGCGGTGCCATGGGCATCGTCGGCACAGACATAATGGCAGGCGTGGCCACGACTCTTCTGGAAACGCACCCAGATGTCGGTCTGGATGTATTCCAGGAGATGGCCCAGGTGAATGGCGCCGTTGGCGTAGGGCAGGGCACTGGTAACCAGGATCTTGCGCTGAGCGGTATTCGACATGGCGACGTTGGGTTTCCCGTGAAGCGTGACGTGGCGACTCGATGTCTCCCGGAGCCGCCAAGAGAAAGGTCCGTGAAATCAGCGATTGTAGCATCTTGCGTGGCCGCTGCACTCGCCCTGCGCTCAGGGGCGACGGTAGACGCCGAAGTGTCGCAGGCCTCGGTCCATGAGATGCAGGGCCTGCATGCGACTCATCACGCCCTGATCGCAGAACAGTAGATAGTGGCGGTCCGTCGCGAGGCCCGGCGCGCGTTCCTGAAGCTCGTAGAAGGGAATCTGCAGTTGCGGTACCCGGTCGAGCTCCAGCGGTGTCTCCTCGCGCTCATGTGGCGCGCGAATGTCGATCACGCAGGGAGCGTCGACGTCGCCGAGGGCTTCCGGGGAATCGATGATCAACAGTGCATCGTCGGATAGCGGGGCCGGGCGTTCCATCAGGCGATTGCTGCGCGTGGTGACGGCGTCTTCGATGGCGGCGTCCAGGACGCCGAAGTCGAAGTCCGTCTCGGCCTCGGCGACCTTGACCGGGTCGGCCTTGATGTGCGGGCGCCTGGAGATGACGCCGCAGTATTCCGGCATCGCTTCGGCGTGACGGGCGGTGTCGAGCTGTCGTGCCTGGTCGATGATCGCCTGCTTGTCTTCGGTGAGCAGCGGGCGAAGTATCGGCATCGGGCTGGCGGCGTCGATCAACGCGAGGTTGGCCAGGGTCTGGCTGGAGACCTGGGCAATGGCGTCACCGGTGACCAGGGCCGGGATGCCGGCGCGTTCGGCGATCCGACTGGCGGCGCGCACCATCATGCGCTTGAGTACCACCCCCATCAGACCGTCGGGAATGGTTTTCAGGATTTCGCCGACCACGTTCTCGAAAGGCACCGAGATGAAATGAACGTTGTGCGAGGCACTGTAGCGTTGCCACAGGTGATGCGTGACCTCGCGGACACCGGCTTCGTGGGCGGGGCCACCGAGGTTGAAGAAAACGAAGTGCGACTTGACGCCGCGCCGCATCATGCGCCAGGCCGCCACCGGGGAATCGAAGCCGCCGGAGATCAGGCTCAGGACCTGGCCCTGGATGCCCATGGGGAAGCCGCCGAGTCCGGGCCACTTGTCGCGAATTAGCTGCAGGCGGTTGTGGGTGATCTCGACCGGCACGACGACGTCGGGGGCGGTCAGGTCCACTTGAGCGTCCGGTGCTGCCTCGAGCAGACGACCGCCCAGGTAGCGCTCGATATCCATCGAGGTGAAGTCATGCTGACCGCGTCGCTTGGCCTTGACGCGAAAACGGCGGCCGGCGATCTCCGGTCCCCAGAGCGGCACGACGTGCTCGGCGATCGAGGCCAGGTCGTCGACCTGGATTTCCTCGGCGGCCAGTACCTCGTGGATACCGGAGATTCGCGTCAGTGCGCTTTCGGCCTCCTGGACTCGTGCGTCGTCCAGGCCCGGTGATAGCCGCACCTGAACGGCATCCCAGCGACCCCGGACGCGCACGCCCTCATCGTGGCGGCGAAGGGTGTTGCGGATGTTGGAGGTCAGGCAGCGCGTCATCTGCTGACGCACCGAGCGGGACTTGATGGTGATCTCGGGATAGAGCTTGATCAGGTAGGTCATGCGACGCTGCGAGAAGTAAATGTCGCGGCATTCTACCAGTCGAGCGTCTGCTGCGCAGGCCCTCCTGCCGGGTGGGGCGGAGGGCCGCGCCCCATGTCTTGCCTAATAGAGGGCCTGGTCCTCGTTCACGACCTCCTTGAGCAGCTCCAGGAACAGCTTGTCGGCTTCGGAGTGTTCGGTGGGGTCGTCCGGGATGTGCACACTGGTGGTGTCCGAGATCTGGTTGGCGATACGGACCATGGCATCCGCCTGGTCGCCGTTGGTCAGCTCCCGGCGTGCGATCTCCAGGGATTGCTCCGTGATCCTGGGGTCCTGCAGCAGTTTCTTGATGAAGCCGCGTAGCTCATTGATGACACGGGTCTTCTGGATCTCCGATGAGGACATGGCGTTCTCCTTGTACGGGACGGTCATTCTTCCTCGGCACGATATCACGATTGCCCGGGGCGCGGGACGTTCTCGTCGGTGCTCGTGTCGTTCATGGAAGGCGATGCCTTGGCGAGATGTTAATGAGTATTCAGTAATAGGAGAAATAGCCGCTACTTTGTAAGATAGTGTGAATATGTAACAGTCGATGAAAGTCAGACGCGCATCATGGCGATAGATAGTGAGTGGACCGGCGTCATGATCGAAACTTTGTTCGTTGTCTAATGTTTTCGGACGACTACATCAACGGGGTCGAGAGGCATGTCAAACGGTGCTTTTGCGATGCAGTCAACATGATGCCGAGCATGGCGCGAGTCACATGAATTGACGCAAGGAGTGGATGTGACGCGACGGGAGAGCTTCTCCGAACGTGCAGATGACGAGTCGGTCGTGCGTGATGAGTTACTGGCCTGCTTGTTGAGTATTGCGCTGATGCACGACCATGACGTGAGCGCCGACACCGTGACCGCTGGCCTTCCCCTGGAAAACGGTTGCCTGACGCCCGGTGTGTTTGATCGCGCGGCGACCAAGGCGGGCATGACAGCGAGTATCGTCAAGTCTCGCCTGGTTCAGCTCAATCCGGCGCTGCTTCCCGCCGTACTTCTGCTGGAGCCGGGGCGTGCCTGTGTCCTGGTGGGGGTAGACCTGAAGGCCCGCCGCGCTCGCGTCATCTACCCCGAACTGGGTGATGCACAAGCGGATATCGATCTGGATGCACTACAGGCGCGCTATAGTGGCCGGGCCATCTATGTAAGGCCGAGATTCCGTTTCGATGCACGGAGTTCGGATGTCGGCAAGCGGAATGTCCGACACTGGTTCTGGAGCGTGATCCGCGAGAACCGACGCCTCTATCGTGATGTCATCCTGGGCTCGCTGGCGATCAATCTGTTCGCGGTGGCCATGCCGCTGTTCGTGCTCAATGTCTATGATCGCGTCGTGCCCAATCAGGCCACCGAGACGTTGTGGGTCCTGGCGTCGGGCATCTTCGTGGTGCTGTGCTTCGATCTCGTTCTGCGCTTGATGCGCAGTGCCTTCATCGATCTCGCGGCCAGCCGTGCCGACGTCAAGCTGTCGGCATCGATCATGTCGCAGGTATTGGGGTTGCGCATGTCGGCGCGACCTTCATCCACCGGTTCTTTTGCCTCGACGCTGCAGTCCTATGAATCGGTCCGCTCCTTTATCGGTTCGGCGACGGTGGTGGGGCTGGTCGATCTGCCCTTTGTCCTGCTGTTTGCGGCCATCATTGCGCTGATCGCGCCGCCTCTGGTGATTCCGGTGATCATCGGGATCGTCTTCGTGCTGCTCTATGCCCTGGCGGCACAGAGCAAGCTGCACGAATTGTCGGAAACCACATGGCGAGTCAGTGCGCAACGCAGTGCGACCCTGGTGGAGCTGGTTTCCCAGCTGGAGACCGTCAAGGCATTGCGTAGCGAGAGTCGCATTCAGAGCAGCTGGGAAAAGGCGACGGCTTTCCTGTCCAGGACGGCCGCGCGGTTGAGGTTGATCAGTACGTCGGTCTCGAGCGTGGCGCTGTGGGCACAGAACAGTGTGGCGGTTTGCGTGATCCTGGTCGGGGTCTACCAGATCATCGAAGGCAACCTGACCCAGGGAGGACTCATCGCCGCCTATCTGCTGTCATCCCGAGCGATGGCGCCCGTCAGCCAGGCGGCGTCGCTTCTGGCGCAGTACCATCATTCGGCCACGGCGCTGGAAGCCCTGGATGATGTGATGCAACGCCCGGTCGAGCGTCCCGTCGACAAGACGTTCATCGATCGACCGGTGGTACGTGGCGAAATCCACTTCGAGCGGTTGTCGTTTCGCTATCCCGACGAGGAACGCGATGCGTTGCGGAATGTGATGTTGACCATCAAGCCCGGCGAGAAGGTGGCGCTGCTCGGTCGGGTCGGATGCGGCAAGAGCACGCTGGCCAAGCTGGTGCTCGGACTCTACGAGCCGTCCGATGGGGCGGTGATGGTGGACGGGATCGATATCCGTCAGCTAGACCCGACCCAGCTTCGACGGCATATCGGCTATGTCCCTCAGGATGTGAGTCTGTTCTTCGGGAGCCTGAGGGATAACATCGTCGCTGGTGCCGGCAGTGATGAAGTGAATGATGCGGCCTTGTTGAAGGCCATCGAACTCAGCGGTCTCGAGGACCTGGTGAATACGCATCCCCAGGGGCTGGATCTGGATGTCGGGGAGAGAGGGCAGCGACTCTCCGGGGGGCAACGCCAGGCTGTAGCCATCGCCCGTGCCCTGGTACACGACCCTCGTATCCTATTGCTGGATGAGCCCACCAGCTCGATGGATCATTCCACCGAGAAAGCGTTCAGAGAGCGCCTCGATGCGTATGATCATGACAAGACGCTGCTGATGGTGACGCATCGGACATCTTTGCTGCCCCTGGTCGACCGAGTGGTGGTCATCGATGCCGGGAGTGTCATGGCGGATGGGCCTCGCGACAAGGTGGTGGATGCCTTGCGCAAGGGGCAGATTGGCCACGCCAAGTGAAATAACACGAATACAAGATAATCGAGAAATAGTCGTCGCGGGCGCCTGTCGGTGCACTCCAGCGGGGAAGGACAAGTATCGACAGTTGACTCGGGCGAACGCATGGAATGATGCCCAGGGAGAGCAGGAAAATGGCTCAGATGTTCATTGGCCCGACAGGTTCGGGAGAGATGCCGCGTTGGCGAGAGGCTTTTCCGGATGCCAGGATGCTCGGGCCTCAGCAGGCACGGGCTCAGGTCGGTGAGGGCGATAAGGTATGGGTGTTGAGTCGCCTGGATGGGTGGCGGGAACTCGTCATGACGTTGAGCCAGCGTGGTGCCGTGAGCAGTGTGCTGAGCCAGTCTCCGACCTCGGGTGAAGCCTTGAGCGCCCTCAACGCCGGGGCCCGGGGGTATGCCCACGCGTTGTCACCTCCCGAGTTGCTGCGCCAGATGGATATCGTGATTTCCCATCAGGGCATCTGGGTCTGGCCGGAACTGATGACGCAGGTGATCGGAGGTGCCTTCCGTGCCCTGGGGGGGGCCGCCTCCTTGCAGTCCGAGGTCCTGGAAGGCTTGACCGAACGGGAACGAGCGGTGGCACTGGTCGTGGCAGAAGGGCTCAGCAACAAGGAAGTGGCGCGGCAGTTGTCGATCACCGAACGTACCGTCAAGGCGCATCTCGGCGCCATCTTTCGCAAGCTCGGCATTCGTGATCGCATGCAGTTGATTCTTAAACTGTCCCATCAGGAATCCGAAGTGCCGTAAGTTCAGTACTTGCTTCGACTGCCTTTCTCCCCGCCGCCGACATTCACCGGGTCTTGTCCATCGGTACAATGTCAGCGGATGACGTGTTGTTTTAATCTTTGGACACTATCTGGACCGTCTTTAGCATACGCACGGCGCAACTCGCTTGTGCACAAGGAGTCATTCAATGGCCATCGCCACTGTCGTTTCCATTACTGGTCAAGCCTGGGCAAGGGACAGTCAGGGTAACCTGCGTGAACTTCACGAGGGCGATACCCTGAGAGAAGGCGAGACGCTTGTTACCGCCGATAATGCCACGGTGGAACTCGACTTCGGTGATGCCTTCGGGCCCACTACCATCGGTGGTGGGGAAACGGTGGCGATGACGCCCGAGCTGGATGCCGATCTACCGGTTTCGGTCGAGGAGGCCAGTGCCCAGGATGAAGATCTCGCGGCACTGCTGACAGCCATCGAACAGGGTAACCAGGATCTTCTGGAAGACCTGGAAGATCCTGCAGCCGGCAATGGCGGTGCTCAAGGCGGCGGCGGGCATGACTTCGTGCGCCTGGCTCGTATCAGTGAGCAGGTTGATCCGTTGTCTTTCGATTTCGGTGGCTTTCAATCCGATAGTAGTGAAACGCTGGAAGGGGCGGCACTCGCTGATATGGGGGGTGACGTCGAGAATGACAATATCGAGGCCGTCGACGATGCCTTCGTGACCGGCGAGGATGCTCCGCTAAGTGGCGCCAATGTGCTGCTGAACGACAGCGATCCCGATGGGGATCCGTTGACGGTGGCGGACCCTGGTCCACGTGACGTCATATTCACCATGCCGGATGGCAACTCGGTGTCCGTGACGGTCGAAGTCGGTCCCGATGGTTCTGTCAGTTTTGATCCGGGCGATGATTTTCAGGCACTCGACGATGACGAGTCGGCCAGTGGCACTCTGTCCTATGAAGTGACCGACGGTAACGGCAACAGCGATAGTGCCCAGGTGACGGTCACGGTGACGGGAGAGACGGATGCACCGCCTGTCGTCCATATCGATGATGGTGCGCCCGGCCTCGCCAATGCCGACCTCACTGTGACCGAGGCGACGGGAGATACGGTGAGTGGCAGTGCCACGGTGAGCGCCGAGGCGGGCATCGACAGCGTGACCGTCGATGGCCAGGACATCACCGATGCCAGCAACACTCCGGTGACCCTGCAGGGTGACGAAGGCACCCTGACCATCACCGGCTATAACGCCGCCACGGGTGAGATCACCTACGACTACACCGAAGATGGCGACGCCGAGGACCATAGCGGTGGCGAGATCCTCGACCAGTTCACGTTGGGCGTGACCGACCTGGCCGGCGAATCCACCACGGATAGCCTGGATATCCGTATCGAGGATACGGAACCCGCGGCCAGTGATGACAGCGCGGCCATCGGCGAGGACGCCACCTCTCCGGTCACCGGCAATGTGCTGGATAACGACACCGAAAGCGCCGATACGCCCAGTGAGGTGGTCTTTACCGACACCAGCGCGAGCTACGGCAGCTTTGTCGATAACGGCGACGGCAGCTGGTCCTACCAGGTCGACACCACCAATGGCGCCGTCCAGGCCCTGGACGACGGCGACACGCTCACCGAGACATTCACCTATACCCTGACCGATGCCGATGGCGACACCAGCACGGCGACGCTGACGGTGACCATCAATGGAGCCACCGATGGCCCGCCGACGGTGGATATCGACGATAACGCGCCGAATGCCGAGGGCGCCGACCATAGCGTGGTGGAAGCCACCGGCAACACCATCAGCGGCAGTGCCACGGTGGGCGCCGAGGCGGGTATCGACAGCGTGACCGTCAATGGTCAGGACATCACCGATGCCAGCAACAATCCGGTGACCCTGCAGGGTGACGAAGGCACGCTGACCATCACCGGCTATGATGCCGCCACGGGTGAGATCACCTACGACTACAC
>NZ_JAJQTQ010000001.1 GCF_029081005.1 Halomonas elongata
TCGGCACTCACGAAGCCATCATCGGCTTCGGCAATGGTCAGCGTCGGCGCATCGGTACCGTCATCGCCTCCGGGACTAGAGGCATCCACCGTCACCGCGCCCAGCTCACCGTTGTCGCTGGTATTGCCGGCTTCGTCGGTCTGACGGGCGAGTACGTCGCCCGTGGCATAATCACCCTCCGGCACGGTGAAGCTGCTGCCACTACCGACCGTCCAGGAGCTGCCACCATCGGTGGAATACTCCCAGGTGGCACCGTCTTCCAGGTTCCCTACATTCACGGTGCCATCGCTGGTGATACCGTCACCATCCGTACCGGTATCGTTGGCGAGCACGAGAACCGGTGCCTCGGGAGCGATGGTATCGGTATATTCCACTACAGCGGGATCGCTTTCGTTACCTGCCGCGTCCGTGGCGGTAGCACTGACCTCACCACTCGGCTGAGCACCATCCGAGGTCGCTTCGAAGCTGCCGTCATCTCCCGCCACGACCTCGCCGGTCGTGCCATCCGGGAAGGCCACCGTCACGGTACTGCCAGCCTCGGATTCACCGCTGGCCGTGACCGTTCCGTCGTCATTGGCGACGACGTTCAGCGTCGGGGCCTCGGGGGCGATAGTATCGGCATATTCCGCTACAGCGGGGTCGCTTTCGTTACCTGCCGCGTCCGTGGCGGTGGCGCTGACCTCACCGCTGGACTGAGAGGCCTCGGATGTCGTCTCGAAACTGCCGTCTTCCCCGACCTCGACGTCAGTGGTAGTGCCGTCCGGGAAGGTGACCGTCACGTTGCTGCCAGGCTCTGCTTCGCCGGATGCCGTCACCGTGCCGTCATCATTGGCGGAAAGCGTCAGTGTCGGCATTTCCGGCGCAGTAGTATCCGGCGCGGTGACCGATGTCGGGTCGGATTCGTTGCCCGCACCGTCGGTCAAGGCCACATCCAGGTTTTCGCCATTGCTCTGCGGCTCGTCCAGTTCGAACTCGAAGCTACCATCGTCATTGACGGTGCCGTCGCCAACCACTTCCCCGTCAGGGCCTGTCACGGTCACCGTAGTGCCGGGTTCCCCTCTCCCCTCGATCACTCGGCCTTCGCCACCGAGTGAAACATCGACAGGAGGCTCGGGCGGCGTCTCGTCCGGCCTACCACCTCCACCACTGCCGCCGCCACCAGCGGCGGCGGCCAGGCCAATGGCACCGGCACCACCCAGGATGGCGATCGGCACGAAACTACCACCGCCGCCGCCACCCTCATCCACGGGTTCGGCGCCCATCATCTCGAAGCCCGCCATTTCTCCCTGGGGCACATACTGTGCCTGGACCAGGCCATCCGCACCGGCAGAAGATAACGAGACTTTCAGGAGCTCGCCCTCTTCATCGACCAGATAGAGTTCGTTTTGCACAGGGGTTTGCCCAGACGCCTGCCCGTCGCCAGTTTCACCAGTGTTGGCGTAAAAGTCCGAAAGTTTGAACGTCCGCCCATCCACGGTTTCGATGACAAGATCATTCCCTTCTCTTGTCATCGTCAAAACTTCTTCCGGCGTGAGTTGGATCGCCACCTTCCTCGGGGACGTCAGCACGAGTTCATCTTGAGCGTCCCAACCAGAAAACTGGGAAACCTCGTCATTCAAACTTGAAGTCTTGACAATCATGTCTACACCCCCTGCAAAAATCCCGTGCCACTGGGGTGACACTGGGAAAGCCGCAACCCATGAGATACCGAGAACATGGCAAGCATCACGCACAACACACTATTTTATATGTTAACTTTTGTGTATCGCGCCACGTCATGTCTTATATAGAAGCCGTCGACCCCCTCCTTCCTTGCATCAGCCTAAAGGCTATCCCCTCCATTCCTTTTAAAACTAGCCCTAAATCACCAATACTCAAAAAATTAAAAGTTACTGAATGTAAGCATCAACAAAATACCAAAAAACAACACCTTAAGACCACCTAAAAACTTAATTATAATTAACCAAAAATATTCAGGATTTGTATTTATAAAAAAACGATGACATATCCATTTTTATTCTCAAGACAAAGGCTGGACACTTATCCATATCATGTGATCAGAATGGAAAGGCTCGCGTGACCGATACTAAATAACAGAACGATATACCCTAGTACCGTTCTCGAATCGGCTGACGATGACCGCGCATCGGGAACCAAGACACGTAATGAAAAAAGCCGGCGTGGGGAACGCCGGCCTTGCGGAAAACGGAAGTCAGGTGACCCGATCATGGCTGGGGAGCGAGTTTATCCTGCGTCTTGTGCTCGAAATCGCTGGCATCGTGGCGCTCGTGAAGCTGCAGCTCAGGCTCGCCGAAGGTTCGGTTGACCATACGGCCCCGCTGAACCGCCGGACGAGCATCGATCTCCCGCGCCCAGCGCACCACATGCTCGTAGGTGTGGACCTGCAGGAACTCGGCCGCCTCATAGAGACGGCCCAGCACCAGCTGACCATACCAGGCCCAATTGGCCATGTCGGCGATGCTGTACTCGTCGCCCGCCAGGTAGCGATGCTCCGCCAGGTGGCGATCGAGAACATCGAGCTGACGCTTGGTCTCCATGGCATAGCGGTCGATGGGGTACTCGAGCTTCACCGGCGCATAGGCGTAAAAGTGACCGAAGCCGCCGCCCAGGAAAGGCGCGCTGCCCATCTGCCAGAATAGCCAGTTGAGCGCCTCGGTTCGGGCCTTGAAGTCCGCCGGCAGGAACGCACCGAACTTCTCGGCCAGGTAGAGCAGGATCGCGCCCGACTCGAAGACCCGGGTCGGTTCTTCGGTACCGTGATCCATCAGCGCCGGAATCTTGGAGTTCGGGTTCACCTCGACGAACCCGCTGCCGAACTGATCGCCGTCGCCGATCTTGATCGGCCAGGCATCGTATTCCGCGCCTTCGTGGCCCTGCGCCAGCAGCTCCTCGAACATCACCGTGACCTTGACGCCATTGGGAGTGGCCAGCGAATAAAGCTGGAAGGGATGCTGGCCGACCGGCAGCTCTTTATCGTGGGTCGGCCCGGCGATGGGGCGATTGATGCTGGCGAACTGACCACCGCTCTCCTGGCGCCAGGTCCAGACCTTCGGCGGGGTGTACTCGGTATCTTGGCTCATGGGAATTCCTGTACGAGTGCGTTGCGGGCGCGACGATGCGTTCGGTCCACATCGCCGATCACCTCTGACAGGGAAAAGATAGCCTGTTAAAGGTTACCTTTCGACCCCTCGACACAAACAACGCCCACTCACTCATCGCATCCTCGGCGGCAGAGGATCGGGCCCTCGAAAAGACAGCCCGTACATGCCAGTCAGGACTTGCAAGCCGAACCGGTATCCGCGCTTCTCGGCTCGCCGATACGCTCTCCCTCGCTGCGGCCGATCAGCGCGGTGCCGACCAGATCGCCCGTCACGTTGAGCGCCGTGCAACCCATGCCGACCAGGGCATCGATGGCGGTGAGCAGTGCCACGGCCTGGATGGGCAATCCCACCTGGGAGAACACCGTGGCGATCATCACGATGCCGGCACCGGGCACCCCGGCGGTGCCCACCGAGATCAGCGTGCCGACCACCACGATCTGCAGCATGCTCGCAAAGTCCAGCGGCGCGCCTGCCACGTTGGCAGCGAACACCGCCGAGATGGCAATGCGGATCGCCGCACCATCCATGTTGAGGGTCGCGCCCAGCGGCAGACTGAAGCCATAGAGGCCACGCGACAGGCCAAGACGGCGAGCGGCGTCCAGCGTCAGCGGCAGAGTCCCGGAACTGCTCTGAGTGGCGAAGGCCGTCGCCATGGGCGTGCGTGCTTCGCGGAAGAAGGCTCGCACCGGCACGCCGAAGCCCTTCAACAGACCGATATAGACCAGCAAGTGCACGCCCAGTGCCACATAGAGCACCACGACCATGTCGCCGAGCGACAGCAGGGTGCCGATGCCCTGCTCGGCGACGGTCCCGGTAACGATGGCGAACACCCCGACCGGCACGACGTGCAGGATGCCGCCCATCACCTTGAGGGTCACGGCATTGAGCGCCTCGATCAGGCCGGCCAGTCGCTCGCCCAGTTCACCGTGCGTCTCGGACTGGCGCAGCCGGGCCACCGCGAGGCCGAATACCATGGCAGTGAAGATGATCCCGAGCAGATCCTGCCCGGCGAAGGCGCCGACGATGTTGGTCGGCACGATGCCGAGCACCACCGAGAGGATGCCGGGGTTCTCGGGCACCGACACCGAGGCGGCCCCTTCCAGCGACATCCCCTCCCCCGGCGACAGCAGACTGGCGACCGTCAGCCCGACGATGATCGCCAGTCCCGAGGTCACCAGATAGTAGAGGAACACCTTGCGGCCGATCCGCCCCAGGCTCCCGGCTCGGCCCTGATTGATGCCGGCCATCAGGGTGAACAGCACGATGGGCAGGATGATGAATTTCAGAAGCCGCATCAGCAGCTCGCCCAGCGGCGCCAGCGCCTCGCCGACAGCCGGCCCGCCGACCAGGCCGACCACGGCGCCCAGCACCAGGGCAATCGTGACCCGCAGGATCAGCGAGGCATCGCGATAGCCGCGCCACAGGGATGTCAAAGGCGTGGACATGGGGTCTCCTCAAAATGAACAGGCGCCGCGAACCATAGGCCCGCGGCGCCTTTCATGCAACGGATGCGCTCACCTCACAGGTCGACCTCGACCCGTCCATTCATGGGAACCGCGCAGCAGGTCAGCACATGGTCCTCGCCCGGGTTGACCAGCGGCCTGCGCGTATAATGCACGTCTCCAGAAAGCAGTCGTGTGGCACAAGTACCGCACTTGCCCGAGCGGCAGTTGTGGGAGGGGCTCAGACCGGCCGCCTCGGCGGTTTCCAGCAACGTGCCACTCTGCTCGGTCCATTCAGCCTGGGTCCCGGAATGGACGAAGGAAACCGTGGCACGCGTCGGCAGCACCACGGCCGAGGCCACCTCTTCAGGCTCATCGAGCTCGCCCGCACCGAAGAATTCATGGTGGATATGAGAACGATCGACCCCCACGTCGCGCAATCCCTTGTAAAGCGCTCGCATGAAGCCTTCGGGGCCGCACAGGTAAAACTGGTAACCGCCGAAGGGAAGCAGTTCAGCGAGAACCTCCATGCTCAGCCGCGCCTCGGTATCGTGCGTGTCGCCCAGCCTATCTCCCGCCCCCGGGGCCGAAAAGGCAGTGAAGAGATGCAGCCAGTCATGCTCGCGAGCGAGGGTCTCCAGATCGCCGCGAAACGCCCGGCTGGCGCTGTTCCGGGTGGCATGAATGAAATACACCTCGCGCCGAGGCGCACCGTTGCCCACCGCAGCCACTAGCCCATCGAGCATGGCCATCATCGGCGTGATGCCGACACCGCCGGAGAGCATGACGATAGGCTGAGTGCTGTCGTCCAGGACAAAATCGCCCGCGGGTGAGCCGATCTCGATGACATCCCCCTTGGCGAACCGGTCGTGCAATCGCCGGGATACCAGGCCGCCTTCTTCCCGCTTGATGGACAAGCGATAATCGCGCCCATTCGGACCCTGGGAGATCGTGTAGCTGCGCAGGATCGGACCGTCCTCGCCCCACAGCCGGAGCGGCAGGAACTGACCCGCAATATGCGGTTCGAGCGGCCCTCCGTCCGCAGGAGTCAGATAGAAGGAAGTAATGTCGTCGCTTTCCTGCTGTTTCGATGCGACCTGAAAACGGCGATATCCGTCGTTCTTGAGAGCAGCCAACTGCGCTTCATCCCAGGTGCCGGTATCCTCGAGCGCGGGCCACGGCTCGGCAAGTGGGGCGGTTACCGGCAAGGTGTCGGTCGCATGCTGGACCTCTTCCGGCACCACATCGACGATGCGTTCGGCCCCTTTGAAAGCGCTGGTGCGCCCCGGGCTCCAGTCGATGGTGGCTCGGCCGGTCAGCACGACCGCTTCACCGCTGACAAAGTCCGCGATGAAGAGCCCTACGCGACCATCGCTTTCGATGTTGCCAAGCGTGTTGAAGAAACGATTGCCGGAGAAATCCGGGAAGGAAAGCGAGCCGTCCTCGTTGATGCCGAGAAACCCCGGCCGCCCACCTCGGTGCGACGCGTCGAGTCCGGCGCTTCCCCCCTCGAGCGGACCGGCAGTACGGGACGCGATAAAGAAAGTATCGGCGGATTCGACGATGCGCCGAACCGCCGGGTCGTCCATGTTGCTGCACCGACTGGTGGCTACCGAGGGCTCGTCCCCGGCAGAGTCCATGGAGCGGACCTGAATGTATTGCGGGCAGTTCCCGAAGCTCTGGTCGACCGCGATGGTCATGGCGTCATCCGAGGCCTGTCGTACCCGGCCATTCAACCGATTGCGGCGCCGGTTGGACAGATTGACCCCCACGATACCCACGCTCGCTCCGGGCCCCCACTCCAGATTCAGCTCGTCCGATAGAATCGGGACACGTTGCAATGCCAGCGTATCCGGTGAGGGGGACGTCGAGTAGCCAGGCGGGCCGAAGACGGGAACGCACCAGGGACGCCCCGCCGAATCGAGCAGCCCGAGAAACAGCATCGGCAGGCTCTCGAAGAAATCGCGATGCTGCTGCGGCATCTCCGAACGCACGAAACCTTCCACCTTCTCGAGCCAGTCGCCGGGCACCTCGGCACGCGCCTGCACGGCTCGCTCGCCGGCATGAAAGACTGGACCGTCCTGTGCCATGACAGCGTTCCTCTCGATCAGCTGGTTTCGGGAAGAGGCGTACGCGCCATGCCGACAAAGCCCGGCTGCGCCTCGATTCGTGTCAGCCACGCCCGAATCGACGGGTAAGCATCGAGACCGACACCGCCCTCGGGCGCATGGGCGATGTAGCTGTAGCCGGCCACATCGGCGATCGTGATCGTTGATCCGGTCAGGAAATCGCGGCTTTCCAGAATCGGTTCCATGATCGCAAGCAACCGGTGCGACGCCGCCTTGGTCCCCTCGTGATCCAGTGGCGCATCAAAGACCGTCACCAATCGTGCCGCGCAGGGGCCATGAGCGATCTCGCCGGCGGCCACCGACAACCAGCGCTGCACTTCGGCGGCGGTCTCGGGATGTTCGGGCAGCCAGCCATGGCCGGTAGGGTAGGATTTCACCAGATAGATCAGAATGGCGTTGGAATCCGACAACGTCACGCCATTGTCATCAATGGCGGGGACCTGCCCGAAAGGACTGATAGCAAGAAACTCGGGCGTCTTGTGTTCGCCGTTCGGGACATCGAGATCGATCGGCTCATAGGGCAGATCAAGCAGCGCCATCATGAGTTCGACGCGATGGCAATGGCCGGATTTCGGGTGCCGATACAGCTTGATCGGGGTGGCGTGAGTCGGGAAATGCGAATTCATGCTTGAGCTCCTGTGTACGGGGGCTGAACACTCTCGCTTGACACGGAGAGCTGTCATCGAGGGTAAGGTGTTCCAGAAACACGCAGAAGATGGCAAAGTTGGAATCCTGGCTTCCATTTTACGGAAGCCCTGTTCCTTATCCGCGATTCCCTGGTGGTCCATGCCCGACAGACTCAAGACCATGGCCATGCTCGTCCGAGTCATCGACGAGGGCAGTATCACGGCCGGCGCCCGAGCCCTGGGAATGCCCACCGCAACCGTGAGCCGCCGAATTTCCGAGCTGGAAGCCGGCCTGAACGCCGAACTGGTCATGCGCTCGCCCAGGGGGCTGACCTTGACCGAGGCAGGAACGGCTTACGTGGCGGCTTGCCGACGCATTCTGGAAGAGGTCAACGAAGCCGAACGGAGCGCTTCGGGCGAATTTTCATCGCCACGCGGCACCCTGACCCTGACGGCACCGATCGTCTTCGGGCGCCTGCATGTGCTGCCGGTCGTCACGGCGTTTCTGCAATGCCATCCCGACGTCAATGTTCGGCTGCAACTCGTCGACCGCCTGGTGAGCCTCGGTGAAGAGCATATCGACATGGCCGTCCGTATCGGCCCACTACCGGATAGCGGCCTGATCGCCCGCCAGGTCGGTGAAATACGTCAGGTGGTCTGTGCCAGTCGCGCCTACCTCGACGAACACGGCAGACCCGACACGCCGCACGAGCTCAAGGACGCCTCTTGCATCACCCACGATCAATTTCTGGCCGATCAAGACTGGCATTTCGAAGCGGAGGGAACGTCTCTGCGGATTCCTGTTCATCCGCGCCTGTCAGTGAACACGGCCGAAGCGGCTCTGGATGCAGCGGAGGCGGGTATCGGCTTCACCCGCGTGCTCTCCTATCAGGCCGCGCCCGGAATCCAGGCCGGCCGCCTGGAAACAGTGCTGGAGGCGTGGGAACCAGCGCCCTGGCCGATTCATCTAGTTTACGAACGCCGGATGCTGATCCCGCAGAAGTTGCGAGCCTTCATCGACTTCGCCGTGCCCTGCATCGAGCACCGCGCCGCATCAATGTGGCGCACGCCATGACGGTGCCACTGGCGTAGACGGTGATTCGCTACGTACAGCGCGCCCAGACTGCTGTGATTGAAAACAGTCTCCAGCAGATTAGGACAGCGTCACCCACCGAGCGGCCATGACGTCGATGTTCTTCACGATCCGACGGACACAGCATCGCGATACAGACGCGTCAGCCGCACGTCCAGGGTGAGAGAAAGCGACGTCAGCGCCGCGGCCTTCTCGCGCCCCTCGGCGCTGGCGCGGTGCAGGTGCGGGGTCATGGCCAACAGGTCGGCGATGGGCTCGGCGCCCTCGAGCTCGATGGTATAGCGCAGCGTCTCGCCGGGCCGCCGCGTGAACCCCTCGGGCACAGCATCGTCGCCCTCACGTGACGGCCTCAGGGAAGGATAGATAATCTCGCGCAGCTCACGCAGGTGATCGGGACCAGCCTCGACCATCAGCAGCTCGCCGCCCGGCTTCAGCACACGCGCGAACTCCGAGTAGACGGGAAAGCCGAACAGGCACAACACGCGATCCAGGCTGTTTGCCTGTACCGGCAGGTGGGCGTTGGTGCCCACCACCCAAGTGGCGGCCTTCTGGCGCTTGGCGGCGGCGAGCACCGCCCACTTGGAGATATCCACGCCCAGCAAGGCCAGCGTCGACGCCCCGCCCTTCCCTTCGGCGGCCTCGGCCAGTTCGCGCAGATAGTAGCCTTCGCCGCAGCCGGCATCGAGGCAGCTCAGCGTGCCGCCGGCGGGCGCCTCGGCCAGCACGGAGCGGCTCACCGCCTCGGCGATGGGCCGATAGTGGCCGGCCTCGAGGAAGCGCCGCCGCGCCGCCACCATCGCCTTGCTGTCGCCGGGATCGCGAGAGCGCTTGTTCTGCACCGGCAGCAGGTGCACATAGCCCTGGCGGGCGATATCGAAGCTGTGCCCGGCCGCACAGCGCCAGGCGCCGTCATGTCGCTGAAGCGGGTCGCCATCCAGCGGGCAGGCGAGCGCCTCGAATGGTGTGGTGCTCATGGGGCGGCCATCCCCTTCCGTTCCTGCATTCGTTCCGCGATTCATGACGCTCTCATGCCGCTGCTGTGTTCATGGCCGAACCAACGGGCCACGCCCGAGGCCGCACCGTGGAACGACATTATACATCGGCGGCCAGCCGCCCGACGGCGGCGATGGTCTCGTCGCGCTGCTCCCCGGTCGCACTGGGCATCAAGGTATAGGCGACGGCGATCACCGCGCCGCGGTCGCCCGGCCAGCCGATGCCGATATCGCTGGCGTTGCCCTCGCCGTTGGTGCCGGTCTTCTCGCCGACCAACCACGACGACGGCATGCCGGCGCGCAGCCGGGCGTCGCCGACCTTGCCCTCGATCATCCAGGACGCGAGCTGGTGCCGCGAAGACGGCGTCAGGGCATCGCCGAGCATCAGGGTGCGTAGTGTCGACATCATGGCCAGCGGGGTCGTGGTGTCGCGCTCGTCCCCTTCGTGATCGTGAGTGTTCAGGTCGGGCTCGACGCGGTCCATCCGGGTGGTGTCGTCGCCGATGGAACGCAGAAAGGCGGTGACCGTCTCGGGACCGCCGACGCTCTCGATCAGCGCGTTCGCCGCCGCGTTGTCGCTCCAGGCCACCGCCGCCTGGCACAACTCGGCGATGGTCAGGCCGGGCTCGCCCAGCCGCTTCTCGGTGATCGGCGTCCAGCCAACGAGATCGCCCTCCTCGATCACGATGCGGCGATCCAGCGTCTCGCTGCCCTCGTCCACTCGGGCCAGAACCGCCGCGGCGATGAAGAACTTGCCGGTGCTGTTGAACAGGAACCGCTCATTGCCGCGATGGCTCGCTACCGCACCGGTGGCGACGTTCATCAGCGCCACGCCCACGCGGTCGTCATCCGAGCGCTCCAGTTCCGCCAACCGCTGATCGAGGTTGGAAGTGGCGGCGGAAGCGGTTGAGGTCGAGGTGGCGGCGAACGCCGGCTGGCCCGCGGCGAGCATGGCACCGGCGGCGGTCATGGTCCCGAGGACCTGGCGGCGTGAGAGGTTAGGCATGGGAGGCTCCTGAACAAGATAAGCAGAATCGGATCAAGCAGAGTAGCCGGGAGGGAACGCCGGCGCAAAAAAGAACCCGCCGTATGTACTGCACCCCGAAGGTTGGATTGGGTGTCCAACTTTCGGGGTGCAGTTCACTGATGGCGGGCTCTGAGAGGTCTGATACGTACTTCGCGGTTCGTACCTATTCGGCCTGCGCCTTCTTGGAGGGAATGAAGTGCAACACGCCCACAACGACCGAGCCCACCAAAAAGCCAATCAACGCAGAGCACAGCGTATTGAAGCTCCAGCCCAGCATGCCACCCAGGCCACCGGTTGCCTCGCCGATGCCCTGCTCGACATGGTGTACCCACGCATAGGGCGCGTTGAACCAGCCCGTGCCATCGGCCCCCAGGTTGACCAGTAGGATATGCCCACCCACCCAGAGCATGGCGACGGTACCCACGACCGAGATGGCCGTTAGCACCTTGGGCATGGCAGTCACCAGGCTTCGGCCCAGCTTCTTCATTCCCGAACTATCCCGCTGGGCGAGCTTCAGGCCGAGATCATCCATCCTGATCAACAGGGCCACCACGCCATACACCAGAATGGTGATGAAAAACGCGACCACCACCAGGCTCGCCAGCTGTGACCAGAATCCCTGATGGGAGACGGCGGAAAGCGCAATCACCATGATCTCGGCGGACAGAATCAGGTCGGTCCGAATGGCACCACTGACGATCTTTTTCTCGGCCTCCGGCCCCTTTTCTACCGACGGCTTTTCGTCATCATGCCTGCCGGAGAGCTTGTGCCAGACCTTCTCCGCGCCCTCAAAGGCCAGGTAGGTTCCCCCCACCATCAGGATGATCGGCAATAGCGCGGGCAAGAAGTGATTCAGCAGCAAGGCCACCGGCAGGATAAAAATCAGCTTGTTACGGATCGACCCCATCGCGATCTTCTTCACGAGCGAGAGTTCTCGCTCCGCCGTCACTCCCTGCAAGTACTGCGGGGTCACCGCCGCATCATCGACCACCACCCCGACCGCCTTCGCCGTCGCACGCCCAGCGGCGGCACTCACATCATCCAGTGATGCTGCGGACAACTTCGCCAACGCGGCGATGTCATCCAGTAGTCCTATCAAGCCGCCGATCATGGAAGCCTCCTGCATCAATAAAAGGTAAAGATAGTAAAGCACACGACTGCCGCCGAGGAGGATTACCACTTTTGCCCCAAGGGCACCGCCGACAATTTCTCACCGGCGGTTTCATCATCAAGGCACCTGAGTAATTGCGCTAGCCAGTATCAGCAGGGGCCTGGCTCCCACTCAATCGTGGCGAGCGGTCATGAAGTCGAAGGTTTCGACGGCACGCTTTAGGTCGAACGCCGCGCGCCGCACACGCGCCTTTGCGCATGACGGGCTTCGCCGGGGGTCTCAGGGACGTTAATACCGCATGGCCTGGCGTTAGGGAAGAAAGTTCATAATGTGCGGTGGAAGGTGGGTGTGGCAGGTAGTAAATATCGATGCTGGAAACTCAACACCAGGCGAAATCTCACGTTTTTGGCACGCAGAAACACCAAAGCCCGCCGAAGCGGGCTTTGGTGCTCGAAGCCTTGTGGCTCGAAAGCGCAGACTAACCCAGAGGTTAGGCAGCCTGGACGCTTGAAGCCTGAAGGCCTTTCTTGCCCTGAGTCACGTCAAACGAGACTTGTTGACCATCCTGCAGGGATTTAAAGCCGTCAGCTTGAATTTCGGAGAAATGGACGAATAGATCGTCACCACCATCGGCGGGAGAAATGAAGCCAAAACCTTTAGCGTCGTTAAACCACTTAACTGTACCAGTTGCCATGTTCGAATTCCTTAGCGCGAAAGCGCTTTTACTACGATTGCCGGGTACTACCCCAGATGAAGTGGGAAAAACAAGGGGATATAACCAGACTACCGAATGATTCGAGTACAACTGACATATGCGACTTGCTAACCAACTGAATGCATCGTGTCATGTTAGCCATGGGATAGTCAATGGGGTTATCGCTATAAAGCCCCACGAGGCGATATGGCATGTTACAGCCTTGGATAACCTGGAGGCAGCAATCACTCACTCAACCATCGCGGGCAGCTTCCTACTCATCATATTCACAATCGAGAGTTCACGCTCCGCTGCCCCCTGCAAGTATACGGCGTCACCGCCGTATCATCGACCACTACCCCAGCCGCCTTCACCGTCGTGAAGTGCCCCCTCCATAGCTGCACAGGTTATAGTGCAGTCATCAGGAAGACAGGATGAGCGGCGACAACCCCATCAAACGATGGACCGCGAAACGCAAGGCGCGCCGTGGTCATGGACATCTTCAAGGGCAAGACCACGACGGCTGAAGTGGCTCGCCAGTACGATCTCACTGTCTCTGAGGTCGAGGGCTGGATCGATGAGGCCCAGCGCAGCATGGAAAACGGGCTCAAGGCCCGCCCCAAGGATATCCGTGAGCAGTATGAGTCCGAGCTCCGAGAGACCAAGGAGGCACTGGGCGAGGCTCATCTGCAGATCTATGCACTAAAAAAATTCAAGCGCCTGCTCGACGAGGACGAGAACTCGTAAGGTCGCTGCAGGCGCAACTGGCCGAGGAAGGCCATGTGGTATCGCTCGTCAAGCTCTGCCACTGGCTGGGGTTCCCCCGGCGCAGCCTGTATTACCGGCCCAAGTCGCGGAAGCGGGTCATCAATGCCGACTTGGCGGTGCGGGTGAAACTGGCCCTGGAGCGGTTCCCCACCTATGGCTATCGCCGCCTGGCGTGCGTCCTGGGAGAGAACCGCAAGCCGATCCAGCGCATCCTGCAAATGAAAGGCTGGCAGGTGCGCAAGCGGCCACAAGGCTTCCGACCGCGTGCCAGGAGCTTACCGTCAGTCACGTCACGGCCTGATGAACGCTGGGCGACGGATCTCACCCACGTGTGGTGTGGAAAGGATCGGCGAGCCAGCCTGGCGGTGATCATCGACTGCTGCACACGAGAGATTCTTGGTTGGCGATTATCGGACAATGGCAGCAGCAAGACAGCGGAGGCCGCGCAGGAGGAAGCACTGATCTATCGGCTGGGAGCGCTGGGACGTGTTCAGCAACCGTTGGCCCTTCGGTCAGATAACGGGCTCGTTTTCAGCAGTCGCCACTACACCGGCACGGTGAAGGCCTATGGCCTCACGCAGGAGTTCACGACGCCGTATACCCCGGAACAGAACGGGCTTGTTGAGCGCTTTTTCCGGTCCTTGAAGGAAGAGTGCATCTGGCTCCATCGCTTCGAGTCGCTGGGCCAAGCCAGGATCGTGATCGATCGCTGGATTCGGTACTACAACGAAGAACGGCCACATCAGTCTCTGGACTATGTGACACCCCGAGCACACCCTGCATTAGCTGCGTAGGGTGTGCAGAAACCAGGGGGTCACTACATTGGCGGGTTTTTTTCAGCTTTATGTAGGAAATAACTTACAAGCCATCACTCCCACTCGATGGTAGCAGGCGGCTTGCTGCTGACGTCGTAGGTGACGCGGGAGACACCGGAGAGCTCGTTGATGATGCGGTTGGAGACGGTTTCCAGCAGCTCGTAGGGCAGGTGCGCCCAGCGGGCGGTCATGAAGTCGATGGTCTCCACGGCACGCAGGGCGATGACCCATTCGTAGCGGCGGCCGTCACCGACCACGCCAACCGACTTGACCGGCAGGAAGACGGCGAAGGCCTGGCTGGTCTTGTGGTACCAGTCGGCCTTGTGCAGTTCCTCGATGAAGATGGCGTCGGCCTCGCGCAGGATGTCGGCGTATTCCTTCTTCACCTCGCCGAGGATGCGCACCCCGAGGCCCGGCCCCGGGAAGGGGTGGCGATAGACCATGTCGTAGGGCAGGCCGAGTTCGACGCCGAGCTTGCGCACCTCGTCCTTGAACAGCTCGCGCAGGGGCTCGACGAGCTGGAGCTTCATGGTCTCGGGCAGGCCGCCCACGTTGTGGTGGGACTTGATGACGTGCGCCTTGCCGGTCTTGGCGGCGGCGGATTCGATCACGTCCGGGTAGATGGTGCCCTGGGCGAGGAATTCCACCCCCTCGATCTTGGCCGCCTCGGCATCGAAGACGTCGATGAAGGTATTGCCGATGATCTTGCGCTTGGCCTCGGGGTCGTGCACGTCTTCGAGGCGCGACAGGAACTGCTCCTCGGCGTCGACGCGGATCACCCGCACGCCCTTGTGGCTGGCGAAGGTCTTCATCACCTGGTCGCCTTCATCCTTGCGCAGCAGGCCGTTGTCGACGAACACGCAGGTCAGCTGGTCGCCGATGGCCTTGTGCAGCAGCGCGGCCACTACCGAGGAGTCGACACCACCGGACAGGCCCAGCAGCACATGACGATCGCCCACCTGTTCGCGCACCCGGGCGACCTGGTCCTCGATGATCTGCGCCGGTGTCCACCAGCGTTCCGCCTGGCAGATGCCCAGCACGAAGTGTTCGAGGATGCGCTGGCCCTGCAGGGTATGCGTCACCTCGGGGTGGAATTGAACGCCGTAGAAGCGCTTCTCTTCCCAGGCCATGGCGGCGATCGGGCAGCTCTCGGTGGAGGCAATCACGCTGAAGGCGTCCGGTACCCGGGCGACCTTGTCACCATGGCTCATCCACACATCGAGCAGGCGCTTGCCGCTCTCGGCCTCGATGTGGTCGGCGATGTCCTCGAACAGGGCGTTCTCACCGTCCAGGCGGATCTGCGCATAGCCGAATTCACGCTTCTGCGAGCCTTCCACGCCACCGCCGAGCTGCTCGGCCATGGTCTGCATGCCGTAGCAGATGCCGAGCACCGGCAGGCCCATCTCGAAGACGCACTGCGGCGCACGGGGAGAATCGAGCTCGGTGACGGACTCCGGCCCCCCGGCGAGAATGATGCCGTTGGGGTTGTAGTCGCGAATCTCGTCTTCGGTGATATCGAAGGCGCGGATCTCGGAATAGACCCCGATGTCGCGGACCCGACGGGCGATCAGTTGGGTGTACTGGGAGCCGAAATCGAGGATCAGGATCTTGTGGGCGTGAATGTCGGTCATCGGGTGCTCTCTAAATAAGCAACGGCGCTTCATCAGCGCCGCTGAACAACGGTGTCCCTCGAACGGGGCGATTCGCTCGAGAATCTTTCGAGCAACACTCAGGCGAGGCGAATCGTGGCGAGACAGCGGAGTTTACATGCCGGTAAATGAGCACGTTGAGCCACGATTCAACACTGCCTGAGCGAGCGCAGATGATTCTTACCCTGCCCGGTAGTTGGGGGCTTCCTTGGTGATCTGCACGTCATGGACGTGGGATTCGTTGAAGCCGGCGCCAGTGATCTTCACGAACTCCGGCTTGGTGCGCATCTCCTCGATGTCGCGGCAGCCGGTGTAGCCCATGGAGGCCCGCAGCCCGCCCATCATCTGGTGCACGATGGCACCCATCACGCCCTTGTAGGGTACGCGGCCTTCGATGCCTTCCGGCACGAGCTTCTCGACGCCTTCGCTCTTGTCCTGGAAGTAACGGTCGCTGGAGCCCTGGGTCTGCGACATCGCGCCCATGGAGCCCATGCCGCGATAGGCCTTGTAGGTCCGGCCCTGGTAGAGCTCGACCTCGCCCGGGGCTTCCTCGGTGCCGGCCAGCAGGCCACCTACCATCACGCAGCTGGCACCGGCGGCCACGGCCTTGGCCAGGTCGCCCGAGAAGCGCACGCCGCCATCGGCGATCAGCGGCACGTCATAGGGCTTGAGTGCCTCGGCCACGTTGGAAACGGCGGTGATCTGCGGCACGCCGACGCCGGCCACCACGCGAGTGGTGCAGATCGAGCCCGGGCCGATGCCTACCTTGACGCCGTCGGCGCCCGCCTCGGCCAGCGCCTTCGCCGCCTCCGCCGTGGCGATGTTGCCGCCGACCACCTGAATCTGCGGATAGTGTTCCTTCACCCAGGCCACCCGGTCGATCACGCCCCTGGAGTGGCCATGGGCCGTATCGACGATGACCGCATCGACACCGGCCTCGGCCAGTGCGGCAATACGATCCGGCGTCTCGGGGCCGGTGCCCACGGCGGCGCCGACCAGCAGGCGACCGTCGCTGTCCTTGGCGGCGTAGGGGAAGGTGCGCGCCTTTTCGATGTCCTGGAAGGTGATCAGGCCACGCAGCCGGAAGTCGTCATCCACCGCCAGCATCTTCTCGACGCGGTGCTCCTGCATCTTGCCCTTGATGACGGACAGCTCGGTGCCTTCGGCCACGGTGACCAGCTTCTCGCGGGGCGTCATGATATCGGCCACGCTGTCGCCGTGATTGGGCTGGAAGCGCATATCGCGCTCGGTGACGATGCCGACCAGGGTTTCTCCCTCCACCACCGGGAAGCCCGAGAAGCCGTATTCCTTGGCCATGGCCAGCAGGTCGGCCAGCTTGGCCTTGGGTCCGACGGTCACTGGATCCTTGACGATCACGCTCTCGTGTTTCTTGACCTTGCGCACCTCGGCGGCCTGCTGCGCGATGGACATGCTCTTGTGGATGATCCCGATACCGCCTTCCTGCGCCATGGCGATGGCCAGGCGGGCTTCGGTCACGGTGTCCATGGCGGCGGAAACGAGCGGGATATTCAGGAAGAGGTTGCGAGTCAGGCGAGTCCTGAGGCTGACGTCCTTGGGCAAGACATCGGAGTAGCCGGGTAGGAGTAATACGTCATCGAACGTAAGAGCTTCTTGGGCCATACGTAACATAGTCGGCAACACCCAGTGAGCTGTGGAGGAGGGAGTGAAGTTAATCCACCATTATAACGCGGGCCACCGAATTCGGGCAATGTGAGTCGCGACCGGCGCTGCTGGGCAGCCCCATGTCGCTCGAGCGGGACAAGGCCGGTATACTTAGCCCCCTCACGACTCTCGTCGTTCCGTCGGGTCGGCAACACTACAGGAGCCTCCTTGCCCCCCATCATCGCTTCCCTGCTTCGCTTCCTGCCCACCCTGGCACTGGGGCTGGCCGGCGGTGCGGCGGCCTTCGCCGTGAACCTGCCGCTGCCCTGGCTGCTCGGCGCCATGATCGCCACCACCGTGGCGAGCCTTTGCGGCGCGCGTCTGCGTTCTCCGGGACGCGGCCGCAAGGGCGTGCTGGTAGTGATCGGGGTGATGCTGGGCTCGGCCTTCACCCCGCAGATGTCCGGCGACCTGGGGCTGTGGAGCCTGAGCCTGGCGGTGATGCTGGTGGCCACGGCGGCGATGATGGCCTTCTCGGTGTGGTTCTCGCAGCGCATCGCCGGCCACTCGCGGGAGACCGCGCTGTATGCCGGGGTGCCGGGCGGCGTCTCCACGATCACGGTGATGGCGATGGCCTCCGGCGCCGACCTGCGAGTGGTGGGCATGACCCATGCGGTGCGCATCCTGGTGCTGCTGGTGGCGATACCACCGGTGCTCCAGGCGATCGGCCACGTCGACCTGGCCGGCGCCACACCGGATCCGTCGCGCTGGCTGTGGCTGCCCGGCCCGGTGGATGCAGCCTGGCTCGTTGCCGCAGGGCTCGGTGGCCTGTGGCTGGCACGCCTGCTGCGCCTGCCCAACGCCCTGCTGTTCGGCCCGGCGCTGATCTCGGCGGCCCTGCACCTGACTGGCATCACCCACGCCGCGGTGCCACCGACGCTGCTTGCCTTGGCCCAGGTGCTGATCGGCGTCTCGGTGGGCGTGCGCTTCGCCGGCACCTCGCTGGCCCGGGTGGGCCACGCCCTGGTCATGGCCGCCGCCCAGGCACTGGTACTGCTGGCGATTGCCGTGCTCGCCGCCTGGTTCGGCCATCTGCTGACCGGTTATTCGGCCGCCGCGGCACTGCTCGCCTACATGCCCGGCGGCGCCCCCGAACTGAGTCTGGTGGCGCTGACGCTGGGCATCGACCCGGCCTTCGTGACCACCCACCACCTGCTGCGCATCAGCGTGCTGGTGTTGATCCTGCCGGCGCTGCTGCGCCGACTGGTGCCCAACGGGCGGCCGCCTCGGCACTGAAGGAGTTGATTCGGGAGACGATCTGATACCGCCACATGACTACCCGGCGTTTTCCATGAGGAAGCGTTTCAAACGCGGGAAGATATCTTCGTGGATCCGGTTGCCCATGAACACGTCCTGGTGGCCGTAGTCCTCGAAGATCGCCAGTTGGTGGCGCCCCGGTACCACTTCCTCCAGGGCCCGGTGGCAATGAAGGTTGCTGTCGGTGAAGACCCGGTTGGCGTCGCCGGTCATGAACAGGCAGGGCGTCTCGATGGCTTCCGCCCCGGCGATATAGTCGTCGGGCAGGTTGGCGTAGCGGGGATCGTCGGGCTTCATGCGCACCGTGCGGTGGCCGCGCCCCAGCATCTTCAGCACGTGCTTGTGGTAGTTGAGCCCCACCGGGCCATAGAGATCGCCGCCCCGGCGGTGGGTGATCTCGGCGAGGTTCTCGTGGCGGTAGAGCGCCGGCCAGCCGGTGCCCCACATCAGCGACAGCATGTGGCAGGCGGGCACGTCGCACTCGCGATGGAACAGCGACACTAGCTTCGACAGCAGCTTGCCGATGGTCAACCGCGGATCTTCGCTCCAGCGCGGACTGACATAGGGCTGCTGGAGGATGCGCTCGATGATGAAGGGGAAGACGAGTCCCTTGATCCGCGACCAGGTGGGCACGTGCGGCGTCAGCGCCACGCTGTTGGCGATGCACGAGCGGATGCCGGTGACGGTGCCGGCGAACAGCGCCATGGTGAAGCTCATGGCCCCCAGGCAGTGGCAGATGACGTGGAGGTTGACGTCGTCGCCGGACACCTCGCGGACCTTGGCCACGGCCGCGGGATGGTCGAAGAGCGCGCAATCGTCCATCGACCAGTCGCTGGGCTGGAGGTTGTAGGCATGGCGGTTGCTCATGCGGAAGTCCAGGGTCCAGACATCGGTGAAGCCGGCATCCAGCAGGCAGGAGACCAGGTTGTCGTGCTCGGGCTGGATGAACATGTCCGAGGAGGTGGTCAGGCCATGGATGATCATTACCACGTCACGGCACGGCGCCCGGCAGAAGCGCAGCAACGACAGCCCCAGGCCATCCTCGGTGGTGAAGTGATGAGTGCTGGTCTCGGCGTTCTGAACGCCTTCCAGGGTGTAGAGCGGTATCTCCCGACTCATGGTGCCCTCCTTGATCGGTATGTCGCGGCCCCCCTGACTTGGTGCTTCTTGCGCAACCAGGCCAGAAAGATGAGCTTTTCCGGCGACAAGCCTGCGCGAGGGCGCTGTGACCCCCTCCTTGGGCGCTACCTTTGCCCTGCGGCGCTTTAACATCCTGCGCCGCTTGCAGGGCCTGGGTTGGCCATCCATGGCCAACCCGCTCGGCGGGAAGAACATCCACCGGATGTTCTTCTCCTTCCGCCTCGCCCATGGCAAAGGACCCTCGCTCCGCCTTGTCCCCGGAGCCCATCATCACCGGGCTTAGGGGAACGAGCTCTTAATCGAGGATCTCGGCCATGGCCCGCTCGGCCAGGGCAGCGATGGTGCGAGAGGGATTGAGCCCCAGGGCCCGGGGCACGATGGCGCCGTCCAGCACGTGCAGGCCCGGGTAGCCGAACACCTCGCCCTTGTGATCCACCACGCCGTCCTCGGCGCTGGTGCCCATGTTGCAGCCGCCCAGCGGGTGCGGGGTCAGCAGGTAGTCGAACAATGACCAGGAGGGCGGCTCCAGCGCCAGCCCGCCGGTAGCCGAGGAGAGGCGCTTGTGGCGCTCGATAAGCGCCTGGACGACGGGCCGCGAGCGGCGCACGTCGTAGTCGAGTTCGAGCGCCAGGTCGCGATCGAACCAGCCACGCTCCAGACGCATCACCCCGTCACTGACGTCCACGCCCTGGCCGAACCAGGGCATCAGGTGGGCATGGGCGTCGCGACCACGCAGCAAGCCGTCGAGCAGCAGCCGCCAGCCTTCGAAGAGCCGCTCGCCGTTGACGTGGCGTTCGAGGGCGGCGCGCAGGGCGTTGCCGACCATGTCGGGAAAGCCACCGTCCTCGACGAAATAGCGCGCACCGCCATCCATGCCGTCCAGATAGTCGATGGCGCAGGTGATGGTCGGCCCCCGGGTCGGCGAGACCTCGCGTTCGGCGTAGAGCGCCGGGGTCAGGAAGTCGCCGTTGGCGCACCAGCCATGGCCGAGCCGGGGAGACAGCGCCGGCAGCGTGCGGTACTGGTCGCGACAGCGCAGCAGCAGCTCGGTGGAGCCCAGCGAGCCCGCGGCCACGACCACCCGGCGGGCGCTTTCGCTGGCCTCGTCGCCGCCGTCCAGGCGCCGGTAGCGCACGCGGTAGCCGTCTCCTTCCGGCTCGATGGCGAATACCTGGCACAACGGCCGAATCTCGGCGCCGCGGTCCTCGGCCCGTGCCAGATAGTTGAGGTCCAGGGTGTTGCGGGCCCCCACCGGACAGCCCAGGTCGCACTCGCCACAATGCACGCAGGTCCCCTGGGCGCGGCCGGCGACATTGGTCTCGGAACGGCTGTGGCGCGGATCGAGGGGATCATCAAGGCCGTAGTGCCAGGCGTTGTCGAAGCGTACCGCCAGCGGCAGATCACGGAAGCGATCGGCGGCGTCGGTGGCCTCGGCGGCCTCGTGCATCAGTCGATGGCGCGCGGTGCGCTGGCCCTCGGGCAGGGTCTGGACTTCGAGCATGCGACCGGCGGTGGCGTAGTGCGGCGCCAGCGCCTCGGCATCGATCTGCTCGGGCCAGCCATGATCGAAGACGAAGCGCTCGGCCTCGACGAAGACGTTGGCGTAGATCAGCGAGCCGCCACCGACGCCCGCGCCCTGGGCCACGCCGACCCCGGGAAAGAGCCGCAGGTCTAGCCAGCCATGGTGGCGCTGCGGGTCCTGCGCATCGAAGACCCAGTCGTCGTCGGGGCCACGGGGAAGGTCCTCGGTGCTCCAGCGCCGACCACGCTCGAGCACCAAGACCCGCTCGCCGGCCTCGGCCATCCGGCAGGCCGAGACCGCGCCGCCAAAGCCGGAGCCGATGACGATGGCATCGAAGCTCGCGCTCATGGCCGACCTCCCCGGGCCAGGGGGGCATAGAGGTTCCAGAGTTCACCGAAGAAGAAGCCGCCGAAGGTGGCCAGGGTGCGGGCGTCACCGTCGCCGGTGACACGCAGCGTCGAGAGCAGCGCCGTCAACTGGGGCACGCCGAGCTCGAGAATACCGGCGCCGACCACCTCGCCGTCGGCGTCCTCGCCCCGGTGCAATCGGGTATAGAGGGTGGTGGTGTCACGCCACAGATCGGGCCCCGGATCGTCGAACACTCGTTTCTCCCCGGCCAGGTAGTAGGCAGTGCCATCGACCGTGAACCCCAGCTCATAGACCATGCGCCGGCCCGTGCCGTCGCCCCCGGCCGGCGAGAACAGCCGGAAGGCGCCGTCGGGCGCCACCAGATCGACGCCGAGCGGCGGAAAGTCGAGTCGTCCGCTCAGCCGCCCCGAATGCTCGGGGTCGGCCAGGAAGGCCGCCAGGTCGTCGATGGCCACCCCGGCATGCATGGCCAGCCGGGTGCCGTCCCGGCGTCCTGCCTCGGCGCCGACGGCCGGATCGGTCTCGCCCAGGGCGAAGCCGCCCAGCATAGTTTCCTCGAAGACAATGCCCGCCGTCATGGCCATCCTCCGTCAGTCCCAGGGCGCCAGTGGCAGGTCGTTGGCCTGCACCGGCCGGCCCTCGGAATCGGTGACCTTCACCGGTTCGCCCCGGTCGTCAAGCACCCGCACGCGCAACCGATGACGGGCCTTGTCGAGTTCGAGCCGGCAGAAGTTGTCCTCCTGGCTGAACCCCCAGGCGCGGTAATGCATCACCGGCCCGCGGCGATCATTCTCCCCGCCATCCAGGGGAAAGCCATCGTACTGCTCGTCCTCTCGGGAATCGTGCACGAAGCCGTTGGGATCGCCATCGGCGAACGGGAAAGGCCAGTAGAGCGCCGACGAGGTGACGTCATAGGCGACCAGGTCACTCTCCCCCTGCTCGTGCTCGAAGCTGAGCCGGGCGATATTGGCACAGTGCACATCGCCGCTCAGGAAGACCACGTTCTGGATCCTGTTATCGAAGATGTGCTGGAGGATCGCCAGACGGGTACGCGGATAGGCCGGCCAGGCGTCGCTGGCCTCGCGCTTTTCGAGATTGGCCTCCAGGCGCTGCCTCTCGGGCTCGTCACGGAGCTCGTTGCCGAGGCGTTCGTCGATGGGGCTGGGAGCGAAGACGCTGGCGGTGACCAGGAACTTGGGCACGTTGCCGTGCTCGCGCTGCTGCTCGCTCAGCCACTCGAGCAGCCGGTCGAGCTGACTGAAATGCTTGGGATCGGCATCGAGGCTGGGGCGGCCCAGCAGGTGATTGTCGTGGAGGCCCGCCCGCTGGCGATGGCGCTGGGTGCGGGTATCGACCACGAAGAACGGATAGCCGGCGCAGGTGAAGCGATAATAGAGCCGCCGGCCGAAATTGCGCGGGCCATGGCTCCACTGATAGCTCATGTAGGCGCCGATGGCGATGTTGAAGAGGTGGTGATTGTCGCGCAGCCGGTCCTGGCTCCAGTTGTCCTCGATCTCGTGGTCGTCGAGGATCATGTAGACCGGCGAGCGACGCAGCAGGCGACGCATGTTGGGAGCGCCGAAAGCCTCATGGTAGCGCGACTGCATTTCCTCGAAGGTGTCGGCCCGGCCGAGCGGCAGGTGGCGGTTGAATTTGTCGGCATAGATCTGGTCGCCCATCAACAATGTGAAGCGCGCCGGCCGTCGCCCGCCCTGTCGCTGAAACTGCGCCGCCATGGGCGCGAAGATGCGGTCTGCCTCCTTGATCTTCCACAACAGGCCCGGGTAGCGGCAGGAGCCGATCAGGAAGCTCAGCTCGTCCGCCGGACCGGCATCGGGATCGGGGAAGGTCCGGAAACGTGCCTCGCAGTCCGCCGAGTCGAAGCCCTCGAGCAGCTCCCCCATGGTGGCGAGCGGCGGCAGGCGTTCGGCCAGATCAGCATCGGCCAGGGATTCGGCATCCGGCAGCGGATCGTCCACGGTGAGCGTCGCCAGGCGCACCCGATACTCGGTGTCCGGTTCCAACGGAAAGAGGCCGGGACCATCCTCGCCGCCAAGGCTCGTCTCCTGGCCGAGCACGAAGGTGCCGGTACGGTCGAACTCGCGATGCAGGCGGAAATAGTAGCCCCAGGGCCGGCCCGCCTCGTCGGTTCGCAGCCGGCCTCGCTCGTCGACGACCCCCAACAGCCCTACCGTGCGCATCTCCGCACCGAGATGGGCGCCTTCGTCCCGGGGCGCGCAGCCACGGATCCAGAGCCGGCAACGATCATGGGAGGTATGCCCGACGATGGGCCCGAGCTGAGGCGCACGCAGTCCCGACATGATGGGCCTCCTCCGTTTGCATGATGTTCGGGGGGATGCGCCGGCATGACGATGGCGCCCCTGGATAAGCGTAGTCGCGCCTCATGCAATCACGCTACAGTACGGAGCGCCGCACACCCCCGACGAGGATGCCCCATGCCCAGCGCCGACGACACTGCCCTTTCCGTCAGCGAGCTCAACCGCGACGCTCGCCAGCTTCTCGAGAGCGGGATCGGCGAGGTCTGGGTGGAGGCCGAGCTTTCCGGTGTCTCGCGGCCGGCCTCGGGGCATGTCTACTTCACGCTCAAGGACGAACGCGCCCAGTTGCGCTGTGCACTGTTCCGCAATCGCGCACGTTTCGTGACCGCGCCGATGCGCGATGGCGACCGGGTCAAGGTGCGCGGCCGGGTATCACTGTTCGAACCTCGCGGCGACTTCCAGCTCATCGCCGAGGCCGTGCAACCAGCCGGCGAAGGGGAACTCCTGGCGGCCTTCGAGCGGCTCAAGGCCAAGCTGGACGCCGAGGGCGTGTTCACCAATGCCCGCGCCCTGCCCTTTCCGCCTCGGCACCTGCTGGTACTCACCTCGCCCACCGGCGCGGCGATTCGCGATGTGCTCGCGGTGCTTGCCGCACGCTGGCCAATGTCTCAGGTCACGCTGATTCCGGTGCCGGTCCAGGGCCGGGAGGCGGCCCCGGCACTTATCGCCGCACTCGGGCTGCTCAACCGCCAGTCGACCCTGGAGCCGGAACGCGATGCCATCCTGGTCACTCGAGGAGGCGGTAGCCTCGAGGATCTCTGGGCCTTCAACGATGAGCACCTGGCCCGGGCCATTTTCCACTCTCGTCTGCCGGTCATGTCGGCGGTGGGTCATGAAGTCGACGTCACCCTGGCGGATTTCGCCGCCGACAGTCGTGCGCCCACCCCATCGGCGGCCGCCGAACGATTGGTACCGGATGCCGCCGCCCTGCGCCAGCGTCTGGTCCAGCTCGAGGAACGCCTGACACGCTCGCAGCGGGCTCGCCTGGACACCCAGGGCCAGCGGCTCGACCACTTGAGGGCCAGACTGCGACACCCGGGTGAAGTGCTCGCCTACCGCCGACGCCAGCTCGAACAGCTGCAAGGCCGGCTGCGTCGTGCCATGAACGCTCGACTGGCCGAACGACGGGAGGGGGAGCGCCATCTTCGACAACGCCTGACGCTGCGTTCGCCGCAATGGCAGGTGGAGCAGGCCGAACAGCGCCTGACGCTGGCCGCCCGGCGACTGCGTCGGAGCATGCCCCGCTCGCTGGCCCGTCACCGCGAACGCCTTGCCGCCGTGTCGCGGGAACTCCAGGCGGTCAGCCCCCTGGCGATACTGGGCCGCGGCTACTCGATTCTCGAGACGTCCGAAGGGCACGTGGTCAAGCGTGCCGACGATACTCGCCCAGGCGAACGGCTGGCGGCCAGGCTAGGTGAGGGACATCTGACACTCGAGGTGCTGTCCCCCGTCACCGATCCCTCGGCGCCCGACCACAACTGATAACAAATATTATTTACATTTCTACCGATTTCGTTACCATACCGCCCTGCATGGCAGGCTGACGGTGCCGATCGGCGAGTGGCCTCCACGACGCGACAGCACTGTAGGCATCATCCAATGTTCGCCTTGTCTGCGCCCGCCTCGGGCGCAGACTTTTATCGACCGAGACGAATTCGCGAATCACTCGTCGGGGGGGCGGGACATCGCACAGAACCCTCGACATCCCCTACCGATCCATTCCCTGGAACAGCGCGTCTCAAGCCCGATTTGAGTGGGCAACGTTGGGCTTGAAGGTCGAAGGCTCGAGTTCGTGACGGGCCAGCAACTTGTAGAAATCCGTTCGGTTGCGGCCGGCGATCCGCGCCGCCTGAGTGACATTGCCCTCGGTGATCTTGAGGACCTTGATCAGATAGCTGCGCTCGAACCCCGCCCGGGCGTCGTTGAAGGTCGGCAGGGCGTTTTCCTCGGCCACCAGTGCCTGAGCCACCAGCGCCTCGGGAATGATCGGTGAACTGGTCAGGGCCACGCATTGCTCCACCACATTGACCAGCTGACGCACATTGCCCGGCCAGGCGCTCGAGGCCAGCAGGTTGATGGCCTCCTTGGAGAAGCCCTTGACGAAGGGCTTGTGGCGTTCGGCGGCCTGGGTCACCAGATACTTGGCGAGCAGCGGTACGTCCTCGGCACGCTCCTTGAGCGGCGGCAGCTTCAGGTTCACCACATTGAGGCGATAGAAGAGGTCCTCACGGAACTCCCCATCGTGCATGGCCTGGCCCAGATCACGATGCGTCGCCGAGATCAGACGCACATCCACGGATACCGAAGCGGTCGATCCGAGGGGACGAATCTGACGCTCCTGCAAGGCACGCAGCAGCTTGACCTGCAGGGCCAGCGGCATGTCACCGATCTCGTCGAGAAACAGGGTGCCCCCATCGGCAGCCTGGAACAGGCCCCGGTGATCACTGATCGCCCCGGTGAAGGCTCCCTTGGCGTGGCCGAACAGTTCGCTCTCGAGGAGTTGCTCGGGCAAGGCGCCACAATTGATGGCGATGAAAGGCTTGTCGGCACGCCGGCTGGCCTTGTGGATGGCGCCGGCCAGCAGTTCCTTGCCGGAGCCGGAGGCCCCGGTCACCAGAACGCTGACATCGGAGCTCGCCACCATCCTGGCCTGCTCGAGGATGCGTTCCATTTCCGGACTACGGGTAATGATCGCCTCGCGCCAGCTGTCATCCTCGCCGGCCGCCGCCGAGGTATGGGCCAGGGCATCGTCGATGGTAGTGAACAGCTCGTCCCGATCCACCGGCTTGGTGAGAAAGCCGAAGACCCCCTGGCGCGTGGCGCTGACGGCATCGGGGATCGAGCCATGGGCGGTGAGGATGATGACCGGCAACCCCGGCAGGCGTCGCTGGATTTCCTGGAACAACGCCAGGCCATCCATCTCGTCCATGCGCATGTCGGACAGCACCAGATCCGGGCGCCCGGTATCCAGATGCTTGAGGGCCTCCCGGCCGCTCTCGGCAGTGGTCACGCGGTAGCCACGGCTCTCCAGCCGCATTCCCAGCAGCTTCAACAGGCTGACGTCATCGTCCACCAGCAGGATGTGGGCCGTCTGATCGGCATTGGCTCGGGAGTGTCCGCTCGGGGTCATGTCGTGTCTCCGCGTCATTCGGTACGCTGTCGCGAATTGATGTTTCGCTCGATGTCGGTCAAGGCATCGAGCTTTTCGGTCAGTGCCTCCTTCTCCTCCGCCAGGGCACCACGTGCCTGCTCACTGCTGACCAGGCGGTGCTGCTGATCGCGACGTCGCTCGATCTCGTTGAGCCAGTAGCGCAACAAGGGTTGCAAGCGCGGCGGCGCCGCGTGCAGGTCGGCCTTGAACAATTCGGACGCCTGCTTCCATTGCGATGGCGGCCCCCAGGCCAGCACCACGGCCCTGGCCAGACGTGTCTCGGTCTGGGTGCCGACGAGACGCTCCCGCATGCGTTCACGCCATTCGCCATCGCCACGCTGAGACGCCAGGCCGAAGGCCACCCAGTCACGCAACAGGCAGGTTTCGTCAGCGAAGCCGGGCACTTCGGCGTAGCAGTTCGGCGTCTCGACCTTGGCCACCGTGGTCTCCGCCACGTCATCCCGGGATTGCGCGGGCAACCACTGGCAACCGGCCAGCCAGGCGGCGGCCAGGCAGACCATCAGGGCTCGTGCGTTCATATCATCCGCTCCTTGCGTGCGTTCCCGCCAGTGCGGGTAATGTTTCTATTGCGTCGTCATCCATGACGGGCGCCGGCAGCGTCAGGCGGAAACACACCGACAGCCGATCCTCG
The DNA here is from genome assembly GCF_029081005.1 of Halomonas elongata. Classification (GTDB taxonomy): domain Bacteria; phylum Pseudomonadota; class Gammaproteobacteria; order Pseudomonadales; family Halomonadaceae; genus Halomonas; species Halomonas elongata_B. The sequence goes on from NZ_JAJQTQ010000001.1 coordinate 27,582, forward strand.
ACCAATTCCAGTGTACCCTGCTGCAGGCGCGCGCAGTCGGCGGCCACCGAGAGGCCGATGCCCGACCCCTTCAGCGCCCCCTTGCGGCGTATACGGCCCTGGTAGAAGGCCTCGAAGAGATGATCGCGGTCCTCATCGGGAATCGACTCTCCGCTGTTGGCGACCTCGATTACCAACGATGTCGAGGTGGTACGGGCACGGATATCCAGTTCTCCCCCGTCCTCGCCATAGGCGACGGCGTTGGAAATGAGGTTATCGAGGATGCGCCCCGTCGCGGTGCGGTCGATCCGCCAGGTCACGGGACCATCGAAACATGCGATCCGCATCTCCTTCTGCTGCAGCGCCAGCCGATGCTTGGCCAGCACCTCCTTGGCCACCGTTGCCAGATCCAGACATTCGAGCTCGAGGCGTCGGTTGTGCTGCAGCAGGTTATAGTCGAGCAACTGTTCGATGAGCTGCTGCAATTCACTGCCACTGGCATCGATCAGCTCGAGTATCTCGCGCTGGTGCTCGGTGATCTCGCCAGCCACGCCATCGGTGAGCAGCGCCGACCCCTCGCGCACGCTGGCCAACGGTGTCTTCAGTTCATGGGACATGTGGCGCAGGAATTGCTGTTTCTGCTCCTCCAGCTCGTCGAGCCGTGAAGAGAGCCAGTCCAGTCGTTCATCCAGCCGGACCAGTTCGGCGGGGCCCTGGACGGGCGTCACGCTCTGCTGTTGGCTACCGCTACCGATGCCCAGGATATGCCGTTCGAGCTGGCGGATCGGACGGATGATCAGGCGCGTGAACAACAACATCAGCAGCAGACTGGCCGATACCAGCGCCGCCGTCTGCCACCATAGTCGCGTCTGCACCGATTCGGCCCGGGCGCGAATATCATCGAGCCGCTCATCGATGCGCCGATTGGTGGCCTGCCGCATGGCCTCGGTATGCCGGGCAAACGGCAGGAAGGCCGACAGGCTATCCCGAAACGCCTCGACCGGCAGGTCCGGCAGCTCGGCGAGCTCGTCCAGCTGTTCGCTGAGCGCTGCGACATCCGGATCATCGGGCAACAGCTCGCGTTGCCTGGCCAGCAACTGGCGGAATTCCACCAGGCGCTCATCGTAGATATCGAGCAGACTCTCCTGCTCGACCACCGCGTACTGACGGGCCGAACGTTCCAGCTCCAGGGCCAGGGCCCCCAGGGTCCGGGCTCGCCGGGTCTCCTCCACCGCCTGACGGGCACTGACATCGGCCAGGCGCGACAGTTCGGAGAGCGCCTGGCCGGCCTGGAACATCAGTACGGCCAGCGGCAACATCACCATGAGAAAGGCCAGCAACACCAGCTGCAGCAAGGAGCGTGGGCGCCAGCGACGGGAAACGGCTGAAGTCATGGCCAGCGTTCTATCGAAAAAATTGAAAGGAAGCACCATCGCTCTTGCTCGAGAATACCAGAGTTTCGCCGGCCAGCCTGCAAACCATCGTGCACGAGAATGTGCAGCAAAAAAAAAGGCCGGCAGGGCCGGCCCAATACGCAGGGAACTGAAGGGTTGGAAAGCCGCTCGATCGACTGGCCTGGTCCCGTCCGTCGATCGACTCTCCATGGGCCTGAAAAGGCCCTCGAAGCCACCCGAAGCCGTCTGCCACCAGGGGCCGGACTCGAGTGTCGGGTGGCGAACCACCCTTGCTTCGATCCTGGCAACGTCGCCTCTCGAGGCGCCGCTGCGCGATTCGTCCCCCGTCTCGGGGGAGAGGCATCCTTGCCAGAGCATCCTTGCCCTTTTCGGTACACGTCCTTGACGTCGTCGGTACCGTCTCATCGCAACCTAAAGTCACACATCGCTGGAGCAGACATTGGTCGCTTCGAGGCCGGGCACACAGGGCAGTGATGTCGCATGCCCCGCAGCGACCGGAGAACGATTCGAGCCGTATGAATCGTTTTCCGTTTGCTCACCCTTAACTGCTGCCATATGCATGCCATAAAAACAAAAGTCGATTATTATCAGGTAATTAAAAACCGGCCTTGTGACCAAATCTCCCCAGCCCGGACACAATCGCCTCATTGAACGCCAAAAAACGTCGCTATATCGAGACGCCTATCGAACGAAGAAAGAAAAGCGCTTTTATAACAACAAGATAAAATGTCGCCCTTGGGCGACATTTTAGATCTCGATGAACAAGGAAAAGCGCCGAGACTCTCAGGAAATCGACTTGACCAGCACCTTCGACTGCCTGGCGTGATTGTAGGTATCGCGCTTGAGAGGCGGCAGATCGGCAAGTTCAGCGGTACCGAAGCCATGCTCGAAGAACCAGTGCGCCGTATGAGTCGTCAAGGCAAACAACGAGTCCAGTCCCAGCCGACGGGCACGGCGCTCGACTTCACCCAGCAACAGGTCGCCCCGGGCGCCGCCACGATAATCGACATGTACCGCCACACAGGCGAGCTCGCCCATGCTGGCTTCGGGGAAGGTATGCAGGGCGGCACAGCCGATGACCATGCCATCGCGCTCGATGACCACATAATCATCGATCTCGTACTCCAGCCGTTCCCTGGAGCGCGGCACCAGCATGCCACGCCGCTCCAACGGCTCGAGCAATTCCAGCAGGCCCCCGACGTCCGCGACCTGGGCGGCGCGCAACTGTTCGTAGCGGTGGCGGGAAATCATGGTGCCCACGCCATCGCGGGTGAACAGTTCGCCGAGCAGGGCATCGTGATCGCGCCACGACAGCAGGTGAGTACGCGCCACCCCATGACGAGCGGCGGCACAGGCCGCCCTCAGGTGACGATAGGCTTCGTCGCCGGGGGAGGCGTCATCGAGCCAAGTGCTTGCCTCATCCGGCGTCAACTGGCGTTGCAGCTGCCCCCGGGCATCGCACAGGCCACTGGCCTCGCCGAGCAGGATCAGCTTGTCGGCGGTCAGTGCCGTGGCGACCTTCTGGGCCACCTCGGCGGCATCCAGATCGAAGACCTCACCGGTGCTGGAATACCCCAACGGTGGCAGCAGCACCAACGAGCCTTGTTCCAGCAAGCCGGTGATCGCCGTCTCGCGAACCCGGCGCACTTCGCCGCTCCGCGCGAAATCGACACCATCCCGCACGCCCAGCGGCTTGGCCATCACCAGATTGCCGGACACGGCAGTCATTTCGACACCGTGCAACGGCGAGTTGGGGAGTCCCAGGGAAAGCCGCGACTCCAGCCACAGACGCTGCTCGGCGGCGACCCGCTCGACCCGTGCCATGATCGCCTCATCGGCGACCCAGCGACCATGATGACGGCGTGGCGTGATCGAGGCCGCCTCGAGGGCACCGTTCACCTGGGGGCGGATCCCCAGCACCACCACCAGGCGAACCCCCAGGGTGTGCAACAGCGCCAGATCCTGGATGAGCTGCTCGCCACGCCCCTCGGACACCGCCTCACCCTCGATCAGGATGACGAAGGTTCGCCCTCGATGCGCATTGATATAAGGCGAGGAATTGCGAAACCAGTCGACGAAGGGAAAGCGAGTATCCAAGGCCGCACTCCGGCAGCAGGTGAAAGGGGAAGATGAGCCTTGACTATATCAGACACGCGAGCTGGAAGCTGGAAGCTGGAAGCTGGAAGCTGGAAGCTGGAAGCTGGAAGGCAGCATGAACCCCGACAACATGGGGTCAAGGTTTTTTCTTCCAGCTTCAAGCTTACGACTTCAAGCTCCCGGCGGAGCCGGGGACTTCCAGCTTCAAGCTTACGGCCGCGAAGCGGACGATCTTCCAGCTCCCGGCGGAGCCGGGGACTTCCATGGCTTCAAGCTCCGGGCGAAGCCCGGGCGGGCTCAGCCGAACATGCCCTTGAACATGAAGAAGAACATGATCGCCAGGCCCGCACCCGCCGGTAGCGTGATCAGCCAGGACATCACGATGGTGCCGATCACCCTCAGATTGAGTGCCGCCATGCCGCGCGCCAGGCCCACGCCGAGCACCGCGCCGACCAGGGTATGCGTGGTGGAGATCGGCAGGCCGGTGCCCGAAGCCAGCACCACGGTGGTGGCTGCGGCCAGCGTCGCGGCGAAACCGCGGCTCGGCGTCAACTCGGTGATGCCGGTACCCACGGTCGCGATGACCTTGTGGCCATAGGTCACCAGCCCGATGACGATGCCGCCGCCGCCGAGCACCAGTACCCACCAGGGCACCAGGGCCTCGCCGCCGACAGTGCCGCCACTTTCCACGACGCTGATGACCGCAGCCAGAGGGCCGACGGCGTTGGCCACGTCGTTGGAGCCGTGGGCAAATGCCATGGCACAGGCGGTGAACAGCATCAGCACCCCGAAGACACGTTCCACGCCACCGAAGCCGAAGGCATCGTCCTGGCGCTGCCCGGCGCCCACTCGGCGTTCGCGCACCACGCCCAGTACCATCAGGGCCAGCCCCATCAAGATGGAATACAGGAAACTGCTACCGAAGCCGAGCTCGAGGCCGACGTGCTTGAGTCCCTTGGTAAAGGTCACCATGGCGACAATGAAGCCGACCAGGAAGACATACATCGGGACATAGCGCTTGGCGGCGGCGAAGGGGTCGCGATTTTCGAAGATCAGGTGCTGGACGGACTTGAACAGCATGAAGGCGATGGAGCCGGACATCAGCGGCGAAACCACCCAACTGGCGGCGATCTGACCGACCTTGGTCCAGCCAATGGCATCGAGCCCCAGCCCGGCCATGGCGAAGCCGACGATGGCGCCGACGATGGAGTGGGTCGTGGAGACCGGCCAGCCACGCATCGAGGCGATCAGCAACCAAGTGGCCGCCGCCAGCAAGGCGGCCATCATGCCATAGACCAGCAATTGGGGATCGCCCTGCAGCATGGTCGGGTCGATGATGCCCTTGCGGATGGTGTTGGTGACCTCGCCCCCGGCCAACCAGGCGCCGAGAAACTCGAAGATCACGGCGATGATGATCGCCTGCTTGATGGTGATCGCCTTGGAGCCCACCGAGGTCCCCATGGCATTGGCAACATCGTTGGCCCCGACGCCCCAGGCCATGAAGAGGCCGAAGAGACAAGCGAGGATGATGAAGATGTCGCCATGTTGCGCGATGATCGACATAGGACGGTGTCCTTCTGCGGTCAGAGTGTGGCGGATGGTGTTCGGGAGTTCCCGATCAGTTGGCCGTCATGATCTGAAGGCGACTGCCGACGCGCTCGGCGCGATCGGACAGCTCACCGACCCAGTCGATGATCTTGTAGAGGAACATCACCTCCACCGGCGGCAGGCTGTCTTCCAGCGCGAACAGTTGGCGACGGATCGCGATCTGCTGGCTGTCGGCCTGTTGCTCCAGGGTGTGAAGCTCGCGAATCAGGTTCTGCATGACATCGGAGACGTTGCGTCCGAAGCCGGATTCGAGCAGGTCCTTGAGCTCCTCCAATGCCTGGCGCGCCTGACCCACGCAGGCCACGGAGGTCTGCATATAGTTGCGCATGGGCTCGGCCAGCGCTTCCGGCACCTGCATGCTGCGACCGAGCATGATGCCGGTGATGTCGCGAACCTTGTTGGCGATCTTGTCCTGGACGCTGATCAGGTCCAGCAGATCGGACCGCGACACCGGCAGGAACATGGTATTGGGGAGGTTGAGGCGCAGCTCGGTCTTGAGCTCATCAGCCTCGTGTTCGAGACGCGTGATGGTCTCGCGGTGAACGCCGGCTTCCTGCCAATCGCCGTTGAGCGTGGCCTCGAAGAACGGCAGCAACTGTTCCGCGCAGTCGTTGACCTTGACGATGTGCGCCAGCAACGGCTGGAATGGCGAGCGGCCAAACATCGCGGAGAAAGGGTTGGATGTCACCATGGGCAGCTGAACACTTGGAAAATGGCGGCGTCAGTATAGTGATTGACCATCCCGACGTCATGAAAAATTCATCTATCTTTCATCATCCCCCTACAAGGCAGGCACTTCATGGCAAGTGAAATCGAACTCAAGCTGGCCCTGGGCGAATCGGGGCCGGACGCCCTGCGCCGTCACCCTCGACTCGCCGCCCTGTCCTCTCGGGTCGGCCGACTGGGCAACACCTATTTCGATACCCCAGAGGGCGATCTGGAACGCTCGCGGAGTGCCCTGCGCCTGCGCCGCGATGGCGAGCGATTGCTGCAGACCGTGAAGACCCGGGGCCAGGGCGGTGGCGGCCTCTCGAGCCGTGGCGAATGGGAGTGGCCGGTGGATGGCCCCGGACTGGATTTCGAGGGACTCGCCGACATTCCCCCCATGGCCGCCTTCGGCCGGGACACCCTGTCGCGCCTCGTGCCACGCTTCTCCACCGACTTCACCCGTGAGACCTGGTGGGTGGAGGACGGTGATGCCGTCATCGAGGTGGCACTGGATACCGGGGAGATATACGCCGGCGAGCGCACGGCGACGATCCGCGAGCTGGAGCTCGAGCTCAAGGGCGGCACAGAGAGCGCCTTGCACGACCTCGCCGCCATCCTGGCCGAGCGCGTGCCCTTGCGCCCCGCGGACACCAGCAAGGCCGCCCGAGGCGGTGCCCTGCTCCTCGGACACTGGCACCTCCCCGAAGGCGGCACGCCCGCCGCCTGGCTGCATCGCGCCGGTGTCGCCCTGGATGCCCTGTGCGACACCGGCGACCCGGCCTGGCGTCGCGAGGCACAGGAAGCCTTTCAACACCTGGCAGAACTGGGCGATGATACCGCGAACGACGCCCGTTGGCTGGCTGGAGCCCTGGATGACGCTGCCTGGCTGACCGAGGCCTTCGGCGTACGCGCCCTGTCCCTGTCACGCCATCTGCCCGGGGACGCCGCACTCGGCTGAGCCTCGACAACGACAAGGACGACACTCACCGTGAGCCACCTCAAGCCTGCCACTGGAAATCTGCGTACCCGGATATTCCAGCTCATCTTCGAATCCGATACGCCCTCGGCCAAGGCCTTCGACATCGTCTTGATCGGGGTGATCCTGTTCAGTGTGCTGGTGGTGATGCTGGAGAGTGTCGTGCCGCTGCGCGAGCGCCATGGGGCGCTGTTCCACTGGCTGGAGTGGGGCTTTACCCTGCTCTTCACCTTCGAGCTGGCACTACGCCTCTATTGCCTGGAGCGACCCTGGCAGTATCTGCGCGGCTTCTACGGCGTCATCGATCTGCTGGCCATTCTGCCCACCTGGCTGGCCCTGTTGCTGCCGGGTGCCCAGTCACTGGTGGTGGTGCGCCTGCTGCGTACCCTGCGTATCTTCCGCGTGCTGCGACTGATGGAATTCGTCGGCGAGGGACGCCTGCTGCTCGATGCCCTGAAGCGCAGCGCCCGGCAGATCTTCCTGTTTCTGTTCACCGTCTGCATGCTGATCACCATCTTCGCCTCGGTGGTCTATCTGATCGAGCCCGCCGAGGCCGGTTTCACCAGCATTCCCATGTCGATCTACTGGGCGGCGGTTACCCTGACCACCGTCGGCTACGGCGACATCACGCCGGTGACGCCGCTCGGCCAGGCCATCTCGGTGATGATGATGCTGACCGGCTACTCGATCATCGCCGTGCCCACCGGGGTCTTCTCCGCCGAAGTGATCCGCTCGATCCGCGCCGATCGCTATTCCGACGAAGCCTGTCCCGGCTGCGGGCATGATCGACACGAGAGGCGTGCCAGCTACTGCCTGCACTGCGGCACCTGGCTGGACGAAGAGACCCCGGATCCCAGGGCCGAAAACGACGATGCGCCTCATGTCGATGAGACATGAGGCGCACCTTGGCCGAGATTTCTCGACTGGCGTTTCAGAGGGTGTTTACAAACTACTGCGCTCGACCATGCGGCGTTGAAATCAGCCTCAAAATGCTCATTTACCAGCTCGTAAACTCCGCTTTTTCGGCTGATTTCGCCTGGCCTGGCCGTCGCTCGTAACTTTTGTAAACACCCTCTCAGTCTTGACTGAAACGCCGGCGAGCGCAGCATTCAAGCAGCGCTTCCCGGGTGTGGATCACTCCACCTCGAGCGTCGCCTCCCAGGCGTTGAGTTCGGCCTCGCTCCAGTCGCCATAGCCGGCGTTGGGGAAGACGATCCAGTCGTCGCCGAATCGCTCGGCGTTTTCCTCGACCAGGCGGCGCTGTCCTTCGAGATCCGCGTCGGCGAACTCGCCGGAGAAGTCATGCAGGGAGTCGCCGAGCTGCATCACCAGGGTGTGGTTCTCGACGACCTCGGCCCGACGCTCCGCCTTGGGCGGCCCGAGCAGCATGACGCTGTCCTTCGATACCTGGGGCAGTTCGAGGGCTTCGAGGCTCGCGATGGTATCGGCCTCGTTCTCCTGATAGCGGTCGGAGACATAGAAGATATCCACGCCCTGCTCGTCGGCGAATTCCAGGAAGTCCGCGGCGCCGGGGATCAGGCGCGGCTCGCCCTCGCGTTCCCAGTGCTTCCAGGTATCCCAGGTGGTGTAGTCATGGCATGCCTGCATGTCGCGGGCCAGCAAGGCGCTGTTATCGAGCACCGTCTCGTCCAGGTCGGTGATGATCGCCAGGTTCGCGTTCTCGTCATGATCGGCGATGGCCTGCTCGAGACGCAGGGTGGCCAGCGCATAGCCCTGACGCTGCAAGGCCGCGACTTCGGCGGAACGCTGTTGATAGCGAAGCCCCATGGAATAGGCGGCCTGGGCACAGAGTGCTTCACCATCGGTGCCATCGGTCGCGGCGTTGGCGAACGGCGTCACGCCGGCAAACAGCGCGGCGGCGAGCAGTGTATGGCGGCTGAACGTCATCATGAACATCTCCTGCTTGGTGATCGGAAGGGCACTGCCTGAATGCTCAGGCTCAGCATTTTCTTTGATCACGCTTTGTTATCGAAAATCAGCCATATGATCATATTTTATTTTTATTACACGTTCAAATTAATATCTAGGCCGGGCCGGGTTATCACCATGTCATCTCACGGTAGCGCCGGGACACAGAGCGCCGGGGACAAGGGAAGCGGGGACAAGCCGATGAGACGGGGGCCGAACGTGCCGGCCGTGGGTGGTGCGGAGAAGATTACAGTCGACGGCAGGCACCGTCGTCCTGTTCCGGCCAGCTCAGGCAATCACCGGTCTCGATCCCCTTCGCCTCGAAATAGCCGGCATTGACCTCCAGGGCGGCATGATAGGGCGCCGAGGGGCGCGTCACCGGGCAATCGCTCGGCGACGTCGCTCGGCAGGGCTGCATGCGATGGATGTCGTTGATCCGGCCCTCGGCATCGAGAAAGGCGATATCCAGGGCAATACGCGTGCGGTACATCCAGAAGCCGTTATGGGCGGGCTGGGCGGTCCCATAGAGGAACAGCATGCCGGCATCCTCGGCCAGGGTGTCGCGCTCCATCAGCCCCCGGCTGCGCTCGGCGGCGCTGCGCGCCAGCTCCACCGTCAACCGATGCGGCCCCCGTGCGCTGTGAATCGTCAGCGTCGTGGCAGGCAGCGCCGAGGCCCCGACAGCGGGGCACCACAACGCCAGCAACGGTAACGACGCCATGCCACGGAGCAATCGACGACGGGTCGGGTTCATGAGGGTCCTCTCGATGGCTGGTGATGGGGAAACACTGCTAAAATGCCTGCGCATGCAAATCGCTGCGTTGCGCGGTGCTCGAAAGCTCGCCTAACCCCTCGTTATGTCTCGCTTTCTGTGCTCCGTGCGCCTCGCGTGACCCACATGGATGTGGGAAATGCGATGGCCCGTCGGGAACGGGCCTAGCCTTCACTATGCTCGGCGATTTATTCAGCGTTTCCATAGCCGGGACGAACGCTCGGACAGAACGCCAGTCACTGTCCGCCGGCCCCGAGTGGATCGAGCGATGCAAGGTTCCAGAAAGCATCACAGTAGTCGACGACAAGGCTGCCTGGAAGATATGCCGTCTCTGTCCCTGCGGTCGGCTCCCCTCGCCCGTTCATTCAACACAGGCCGCCCGCCACCTGCATCACCCAGTCGCGAATGGCGAGAATGATCGGGTCATCTCGTCGGCCTTCCGGGTGGACCAGATAGAACGGCTTGCCTTCCAGTTCCGGCCCGAAGGGCTGTACCAGCCGCCCTTCTTCCAGTTCATCGGCAATCAGCGGACGGCTCATCAGCGCGACTCCCTGCCCACCGACGGCAGCGGAGATGGCATGGGTTTCATCGGAAAACACCAGCCCAGCACTGACATCGAGATCCGGTACGACGGCCCGCTTTTGCCAGCCAGCCCAGTTCAGCGGCGCCACCGAGCCTCCCTGGGGACGGAAGTGAATCAGCGAATGGGTGGGCAGTTCCTCCCGGCTCTTCAAGTCCAGGTGCGGACTGCAGGCGGGAATGAAAACATTATCGAAGAGTTTCTCCGCCACCAGCCCCGGCCAATGGCCATCTCCGTAGCGAATGGCCAGGTCTGCCGTGACGCCATCCAGCGCGACGGGATCGTGGGAGGCGTGGATGCGCAAATCGATGTCCGGATGCGAGTCGCGCAGCAGGCATACCCAGGGCAACAGCCAGCGCACCGCCACCGCCGGCGTCGTGGAGAGCGTTACCGCCTGGCGGACAGGCACCGTTTTCAAGCGCTCGACGACACCGCCGATGCTGTCGAACGCGCTCTCCAGTGTCTGGAACAGCTCGTCCCCCTGCCGGGTAAGCACCAGTTGCCGGGGCTTGCGAACGAACAGCGCCACACCGAGCGCGTCTTCCAGGCCGCGGATATGGTGGCTGATGGCCGTGGCGGTCACGGACAGTTCCTCTGCCGCCCGTTTGGCGCTCTCGTGACGGGCGGCCGCTTCAAATGCCCTCAAGGAGGACAGAGAGGGTAATCGGCGAGGACTCATGGCTGAACTCAGCTCATCTCAACACGCAAGAAAAGATCGTTTGTTGCCTATATACCGTGATTCTAGGCTGATCTGGCCACTGAAAGATACCTGAAGCCAACTCACATCATGAGGTAACAATCATGACCCACATCCTGCAACTCGACGCCAGTGCCCGCCCCGGCCGCGCCGGTACCGACGACCACGGTTCCATCAGCCGTCGGTTGACGCACCGCTTCGTCTCCGGCTGGCAGAACCGTCGACCCGACGATAGCGTCACCTACCGGGATATCGGTGGCCATCCCCCCTCCTTCATCGACCAGCCATGGATTCAGGCCGCCTTCACGCCATCGGCGCAGCGGTCCGCCTGGATGACAGACACGCTCGCCGAAAGCGACCAGCTGGTCGACGAGCTGGTCGCCGCGGACATCCTGGTCATCGGTGCACCGCTCTATAACTTCGGCATGCCGGCAACCCTGAAAGCCTGGGTAGATCAGGTGGTACGTCTCGGCCGCACCGTGGATTACGAGCCGAACCAGCCGGAGGACCCGTTCATCACCCTGCTGGCCGACCGCCCCCGCCACGCCATCATTCTGTCGTCCCGGGGCGAATCCGGCCTCGGTCCAGGCGGGCCCATGGCCCACATGAATCACCTGGAGCCCAACCTGACCACGGTGCTGGAATTCGTCGGCATCACCCGGATCCACCGGATTGCCGTTGAACATCAGGAAGAAGGCGGCGCCTTGCTGGCAGCGTCCATCGAGGCGGCGGAACGCGACGTGGACGCACTGATCGCCCACCTCTCGCAGACCGTCCATGCCGTGGAACAGGCAGAGCCCGCCTGACAGCCTCTTGGCCGGAAAGGCACAAGGGTTTGCCTGAAAAGTCGGCGAGCAAAGATCAGGGCTAGGCCCGCTCCCAGCGGGCCAACGCATTTTCCACGTCCATGTAGGTCACAAGGCAAAAATCAGCGACAAATCGTCAGGAGTGACGATTTGGGCAGCTCCGCTGCTCGAAGAGCGAGTGACAAGGATGTCACGAGTCAAAAAGCGGAGTTTAAAAACCTAGGTCTGTTCGGCGGTGCGCCCCAGAATCGACATCAAATCGATGCTGTTCTCGCGGGGGCGCAGGTCGAGCAATGCCTCGAGGCTGTGGAGGTGGTCGTTGACACAGGCGCGGGCGGCCTCGCCGTCGCCCTTGCCGAGCCGGTCGAGCAGACGCGGGTGGTCGTTCTCCAGATAGCAGGAGGCGAGGCTCGGACGCTTGTAGAGGGCGATGACGATGGAGGTACGCAGCACCAGGTCGGTGAGCATCGCGCCCAGCACCCGGTTGGGCGAATGCTCGGCCAGCAGGTGATGGATGGTCAGGGAGTGCTCGATGCGTGCCGGCTCGTCACCACGCTCGTAGGCGTCGGTTTCCAGGCGTGCCTGGGTTTCCAGGGTCGACATGACCTCGGCGTCGAGCCGGCCGGCCAATTGTGCGGCCACCTCGCCCTCGACCAGACGACGCGCCTCGAACGTCTCACGGGTTTCCTCGATGCTCGGTGCACGCACCCGGGCCACCTGGTTGGGCCGCTGATCGACGACATGCTCGGACGCCAGACGCGTCAACGCCTTGCGTACCACCGAGCGACTGACACCGAACACCTCGCCCAGCGTCACTTCCGGCAGCTTGGTATCCGGCGGCAGACGCTGCGTCAATACCGCGCGTCTGACCTTCTCGACGATATCCTGGTCGCTGATGCGACCGCCGGCCTTGACCTCGGCCAGCATCTCCTTGTGCCAGGCGTTATTCATGGACTGTCTCCCCGGGATTGCCTGTCGAGACCTTCGCATGTTTCACGCCTGCTGACCACACTCCAACCCCACTTTGTATACAGTTCTCCATCATTCAATCGATGCGATGGCCATCGCCCACATCGAGGATCTTCAGGGTATTGGTGCCGCCGTGGGCGTTCATGTGATCCCCTCGGGTCAGGATCACGTGGTCGCCCGGCTCGGCGATGCCCTGGGCCACCAGGCGCTCCAGCGCGCGATCGTTGAGCTCGCCGGCCGACATCGCGCTGGTGTCGAAGGGCAGGGATATCACCCCACGATACAACGCCATGCGGCGCTGGGCGACGGGGTTGTGGGCCAGGCCGACGATCGGCAGTCCCGAACGGATCCGCGAGGCGATCAGCGGCGTATAGCCGGTGGCCGTCATGCAGGCGATGGCCGCCACGCCGGAAAGGTGATTGGCGGCGTACATCGCCGACAGGGCGATGGTCTCGTCGATCCGCGAGAAGCCCTCGTGGATGCGGTGCCCGGATTCCTGGGCGATGCGCTCGCGCTCGGCGCCCAGGCAGACCCGTGCCATGGCCTCCACGGTCTCCGTCGGGAAGTCGCCGGCGGCGGTCTCGGCGGAGAGCATCACCGCATCGGTGGCATCGAGCACGGCATTGGCCACGTCGAACACCTCGGCGCGGGTCGGCAGCGGCGACTCGATCATCGACTCCATCATCTGGGTCGCGGTGATCACCGCCCGGTTGTGGCTGCGGGCATGCTTGATGATGCGCTTCTGAGTGCCGATCAGCGCTTCGTCGCCGATTTCCACACCGAGATCGCCGCGGGCCACCATCACCGCCTGGCTGGCCTCGATGATGCCGTCCAGGGTGGCGTCATCGGCCACGGCTTCGGCGCGCTCGAGCTTGGCCACCAGGCCGATCTCGGCGCCGGCCTCGCCGAGCCGCTCGCGGGCCTCGTGCATGTCGGCGGCGCTGCGCGGGAAGGACACCGCCAGGTAGTCGACACCGATGTCGATGGCGGTCTCCAGATCGGCCTTGTCCTTGTCGGTCAGCGCCGGGGCGGAGAGCCCGCCGCCCTGCTTGTTGATGCCCTTGTTGTTGGAGAGCCGGCCGCCCTGCACCACGGTGGTGTGAATCTCGCTGCCGGCCACGCGCACGACGTCGAGCACCAGACGGCCATCGTCGAGCAGCAGGCGATCCCCGGCCACGACATCTTCGGCCAGGGCCTTGTAGTCGCAGCCGACCCGACCGGCGTCGCCGGCCTCGCCGTCCAGGGCGACATCGAGCACGAAGGCCTGGCCTTCCTCGAGGTCCACGACACCGTCGCGGAAGCGGGCGATGCGGATCTTGGGGCCTTGCAGGTCGCCCAGGGCGGCGACGCTGCGGCCGAGGCGCGTGGCGATCTCGCGCACCTCGGTGAGCCGGCGGCGGTGGTCGTCGGGGGCGCCATGGGAGAAGTTGAGGCGTACCACATCGACGCCGGCGGCGATCATCCGTTCGAGCACGCCGGGCCTGTCACTGGCGGGCCCGAGGGTGGCGACGATCTTGGTGCGGCGAATCGGCTCGTGGATCGGAGCATGGGGGGGCAGCGTCATGAAGTCCTCGGTAATACCAGAATGGCACGAAAGTCGTTGACGTTGGTGCGCGTCGGACCGGTCACGATCAGGTCATCCAGCGCATCAAAGAAAGTATAGGCGTCATTACGTGACAGATAGTCGTCGGGATCAAGACCGAGTTCGCGCATGCGCTCCCAGCAGGGTGGCCCGAAGATGGCCCCGGCGTTGTCCTCGGAGCCATCGATGCCGTCGGTGTCGATGGCCAGAGCGTGAATGCCGGGCGCCCCCTTGAGGGTCGTGAAGAGCCCCAGCAGATACTCGACATTACGCCCGCCACGCCCATCGCCACGAACGGTCACACTGGTCTCGCCGCCGGAGAGAATCAGCAAGGGCCGGGACAGATCATCCTGGGCGGACAGCGCCATTCGCCCCTGGGCCCGCCCGAGCTCTCGCGCCTCGCCTTCGAGATCATCGCCCAGCAGACGCACCTCGATCCCCTCGGCCTCGGCGGCTGCGTTGGCTGCGGACAGGGCATCCCGGGCCCGGGCGAGGATCTCGCTCTCGTCCCGGGCGAAGCCTGGATCCTCGGGATGTGGTGCCTCGGTATTGGTCTCGAGGTGATGGCGCACCGACTCGGAAACCTCGATACCGTAACGTTCGAGGATCGCCAGGGCATCGGCCGGCGTGGTGGCATCGGGCAGGGTCGGGCCGGAAGCGATCAAGGAGGCTTCATCGCCGGGCACATCCGAGATGAGCCAGGTCAGCACCCGCGCCGGGTGCGCGGCGGCAGCCAGTCGCCCGCCCTTGATGGCGGACAGATGCCGACGCACCGTGTTGATCTCGCGGATCGGCGCTCCGCAGCGCAACAATGCCTTGTTGAGGGCCTGCTTCTCATCCAGGCCGACGCCAGGCGCCGGCAGCGTCATCAGCGCCGATCCTCCGCCGGACACCAGGGCAATCACCAGGTCGTCCTCGCCCAGCCCCTCGATGGACTCGAGCATGCGGCGGGCAGCACGTTCACTCAGGTCGTCGGGCATCGGGTGGGAGGCCTCGAGTACCTCGATGTCACGACACTCGGCGCCATGGCCATAGCGCGTCACCACCAGGCCCTCGAGGGGCGCATCAGGATGACGGGCCTGCCAGGCACGCTCCAGCGCCGCCGCCATGGCGGCCGCCGCCTTGCCGGCTCCCACCACCAGGGTGCGACCGGCCGGGGGTGTCGGCAACCTGTCGGGCAACAGCGAATCCGGGTGAACGGCCGCCACGGCGGTCTCACCGAGGCGGGTCAGCCAACTGCGCACGGCCTCGGGCCGGTCGGAGGAAAGCAACGGAGAAAGGGCATTCATCGGAAAGTCTCCTTTACGCAGGAAAGTACTGCCTAAATCGGCGAGCTCCTCGCCGTAACCGCTCCGCTCGCGCGGCCTTCACGGTTATCATGCGGGTGGCGCAAGGTACACCGGGATTTACGCAGGACCTCCCCAAAAAAGGGCCCGGTGACGAGGGGTGCTTCAGGGGAAGTTCGTCACCGGGCAATGGCCGTGGAAACGGCCTGGCAGACGACGACCCGACGCCTGCCATTAGGGAGCAGTCACCTCCCTGTCCCCCGCCGGCCGCCACGACGGCCGACGGGAAGGACTCAGCGGCTACCGACTTCGTGGTCGGCGAGCCGTTCGAGGGCACGCAGGATGCCGGCGTGGTCCCAGTCGGCGCCACCATTCGCGGCGCAGGCCTGGAACAGCTGCTGGGCATTGGCGGTACCGGGCAGTGCCAGGTCGAGGCTTCGTGCCCCTTCCAGTGCCAGGTTGAGATCCTTCTGGTGCAGCTTGATCTTGAAACCCGGATCGAAGGTGCGGTCGATCATGCGCTGACCGTGCACGTCGAGGATCTTCGACTGGGCCAGGCCACCGAGCAGCGATTCACGCACCTTGGACACGTCGGCCCCCGCCTTGGAGGCAAACAGCAGCCCCTCGGACACTGCCTCGATGGTCAGCGCCACGACGATCTGGTTGGCCACCTTGCAAGTCTGGCCGGCGCCGTGACCGCCGATGTGGGTAATGGTCTTGCCCATGATCTCGAGCAGCGGGTTGGCACGCTCGAAACCTTCCTGAGTGGCACCGACCATGATGGTCAGGGCAGCATTGATCGCACCGCCCTCACCGCCGGACACCGGAGCATCGACGTACTCACCGCCGGCATCGTGGATGCGCTTGGCGAACTCCTGGGTGGCCAGCGGTGCGATGGAGCTCATGTCGATCACCAGGGTGCCGGGCTTGAGCCCTTCGACGACACCGCCTTCGCCGAACAGCACCTCTTCGACGTCGGGGGTATCCGGCACCATGGTGATGACCACCTCGGAAGCCTCGGCCACCGCCTTGGGATTATCGAGCTCCTTCATGCCCTTGGAGGCCAGGGTCTCGTCCAGGCTGCCACGCTTGACGGTGGTCAGCTCGTGGCCGGCGTCCAGCAGATGGCCCGCCATGGGACGCCCCATGATGCCAAGGCCAATAAAACCGATCTTGCTCATGATATTTCTCCTTGCGGAATACGAGCCCCTTTTCTTGGCCACGCTGATATTGGAGGGACTTGCCCGTCAGCGATGGAGTCTGGAAAACGAGCTCTCTATGTCTTCTGTTATCAATATCCATGTATCGAAACGCGTGACGAGTGATGGCAGGTCGGTCGCCGCCGGAGCGGAGGAGCCGGAATGTACTTGACAGTACATGAGGACTCCGAGCACCGCCGGCGATCGAGATGCCGAGCGCAGTCGCGTTTCAGCGTACGGCATCCAACCAGCCCAGCCCCTCCTGGGTCGACCCGGCCGGCTTGTACTCGCAGCCGATCCAGCCGTCATAACCCAGGCGGTCGAGGTGACCGAACAGGAAGGGATAGTTGATCTCGCCGGTACCCGGCTCGTGACGACCGGGGTTGTCGGCAAGCTGCACATGAGCGATGCGACCGAGATGCTTCTCGATGGTCGGCGCCAGATCCCCTTCCATGATCTGCATGTGATAGATGTCGTACTGCAGCTTCAGGTTGTCGCTGCCCACCTCGTCGAACAGCGCCAGCGCCTGCTCGGTACGGTTGAGGAAGAACCCCGGGATATCGCGAGTGTTGATCGGCTCGGCGATCAACAGGATGCCGGCGGCATCGAGCTTCTCGGCAGCGAAACGCAGGTTCTCGACCAGCGTCTTGCGCGCCTCGTCGTCGCTGACACCCTCGGGCTGGATGCCGGCCAGGCAGTTGACCTGGGTGTTGCCGAGCACCTTGGCGTACTCGATGGCGCGGTCGACGCCGGCGCGGAACTCCTCGACACGGTCCGGGTGACAGGCGATACCGCGCTCGCCGGCGCCCCAGTCACCGGCCGGCAGGTTGAACAGCACCTGGGTCAGGCCGTTGTCGTCGAGACGCTGCTTGATCTCGTCGACACCGAAATCATAGGGAAAGAGGTACTCGACTCCCTTGAACCCCGCCTTGGCGGCGGCCTCGAAGCGATCGAGAAAGTCCACCTCGGTGAACAGCATGCTGAGATTGGCGGCAAACTTGGCCATGTGAATCTCCCCGTGTCTTCTCGTGTATGTCAGCGTACGTCTCGGGCCGCCCGGCCGCCGGTCCCCACCGCTGGCCGAGCGACGACCGTGCTCAGCGCAGAGCGGCGATGGAACTCGGCGCATCCGCTTCGTTCTCGGCCAGCGCCTCGAACTCGTTGACAGTACTCAAGTCCTTGCCGCTCATCGAGATATTGGTGACCCGCTCGAGAATCACCTCCACCACGACCGGCACCTTGTGCTCATCCTTGAGCCGCTTGGCTTGCTCCAGCGCCGGGGCGATTTCCTCGGGATCGGTCACGCGGATCGCCTTGCAACCCAGGCCCTCGACCACGGAGACGTGATCCACGCCGTAGCCGTTGATTTCCGGGCAGTTGATGTTCTCGAACGACAACTGGACCTGATAGTCCATGTCGAAGCCTCGCTGGGCCTGACGGATCAGCCCCAGGTAGGAGTTGTTCACCAGCACGTGGATGTAGGGCAGGTTGAACTGCGCCCCCACCGCCAGTTCTTCGATCATGAACTGGAAGTCATAGTCGCCGGACAGCGCCACGATGTCCGCTTCCGGATCGGCGCGACGCACGCCGAGCGCGGCCGGAACGGTCCAGCCCAGCGGGCCCGCCTGACCACAGTTGATCCAGTGGCGCGGCTTGTAGACGTGCAGAAACTGGGCGCCGGCGATCTGCGACAAGCCGATGGCCGTCACGTAGCGAGTGTTCTTGCCGAACGCCTTGTTCATTTCCTGATAGACGCGCTGGGGCTTGACCGGCGTTTCCTTGAAATCGGTCTTGCGCAGCATGGTGCGCTTGCGCTCCTGGCACTCCTCGGCCCACTGGCTGCGATCCTTCAGCTTGCCTTCGGCCTTCCACTCCTTGGCCACCTCGACGAACAGCTCCAGGGCCGCCTTGGCATCGGAGACGATGCCGAGGTCCGGGCCGAAGATACGGCCGATCTGGAACGGTTCGATATCGACGTGAACGAACTTGCGACCCTCGGTGTAGGTGGCCAGATCACCAGTGTGGCGGTTGGCCCAGCGGTTGCCGATCCCCATCACGAAGTCGGCTTCGAGCATGGTGGCGTTGCCGTAGCGGTGCGAGGTCTGCAGCCCCACCATGCCGGCCATCAGCTGGTGATCGTCGGGAATGGTGCCCCAGCCCATCAGCGTCGGAATGACCGGCACGCCGGTGATCTCGGCAAACTCGGTAAGCAGGTCGCTGGCATCGGCGTTGATGATGCCGCCCCCGGCCACCAGCAGCGGCTTGTCGGCCTCATCGAGCATGCCCAGCGCCTTTTCGACCTGGGCACGGGTCGCAGCGGGCTTGTAGCCCGGCAGCGGCTCGTAGGTGTCCGGATCGAACTCGATCTCGGTCATCTGCACGTCGATCGGCAGATCGAGCAGCACCGGGCCCGGGCGCGAGCTGCGCATGATCTGGAAGGCCTGCTGGAAGGCACGCGGCACCTGGGCCGGCTCACGCACGGTAATCGCCCACTTGGTGACCGGGCCGGCGATGGCCTGGATATCGACCGCCTGGAAGTCCTCCTTGTGCAGCTTGCTGGCCGGTGCCTGGCCGGTGATGCACAGGATCGGGATGGAGTCGGCAGAGGCCGAATACAGGCCGGTGATCATGTCGGTACCGGCCGGGCCGGAGGTGCCGATGCACACACCGATGTTACCCGGCTGGGTGCGAGTGTAGCCCTCGGCCATGTGCGAGGCACCCTCGACGTGACGCGCCAGAACGTGATCCACACCGCCGACCTTGCGCATCGCGGCATAGAAGGGATTGATGGCGGCCCCGGGCAGGCCGAAGGCGACATCGACCCCCTCTTTCTTGAGCACGTGAACGGCAGCTTCCGCAGCGGTCATGCGAGCCATGACGATTCCTCCGGTAACGGGTTTTATTCTTTGGAAATAATTTCTGTATACAGAGACTAGGCTCACCCGCCGGGAGCCGTCAATACGTAGTGAAAAATATTTCCAGCCATTACATCACCGAAAATTCAATAGGTTGCTAAAAATGGAAAAATTTCCCGAAAAATCATGATTAAAGATATCAGCCGTGCTCCGCCACCTCATCAAGCCAGTTCTGGGCGCTGGAGAATTGCATTCTGGATACATGAAAAAGACCCTGCATGGCACAGGTGCCGAACAGGGTCTTGCAGGGATATCGCGGCTGAGTCCGGCGAGGGGCGCCGGATTGCTCGAGCGCCCCGGCAGGCAGCGCCGATCAGCGACGCTTGCTGTAGGGCAGCGCCATGTGCCGATTGACGTCCTTGTACAGCAGGTAGCGGAAGGGACCGGGACCACCCGCATAGCAGGCCTGGGGGCAGAAGGCGCGCAGCCACATGTAGTCCCCGGCCTCGACCTCCACCCACTGCTGATTGAGATGGTAGACCGCCTTGCCCTCGAGCACGTAGAGGCCGTGCTCCATGACGTGGGTCTCGTCGAAGGGGATCACGCCACCAGGCTGGAAGGTGACGATGGTGACGTGCATGTCATGACGCATGTCATCCGGGTCGACGAAGCGCGTGGTGGCCCAGACCTCGTTGCAGTCCGGCATCACCGTCGGTTCGATGTCGTTCTCATTGACCACGAAGGGCTCGGGCACATCGATGCCGTCGACGAACTCGTAGGCCTTGCGGATCCAGTGGAAACGCACCGGCGCATCGGCTTCGTTACGCAGTTGCCAGTCACTGCCCGGTGGGATGAAGGCGTAACCGCCCGGCACCATGCGATGCGCCTCGCCGGCGATGGTCAGCATCATCTCGCCTTCCACCACGAACAGCACGCCTTCGGCCCCCGGGTCGGACTCGGGCCGTTCGCTGCCGCCACCCGGCGAGACTTCCATGATGTACTGGGAGAAGGTCTCCGCGAAGCCGGACAGCGGCCGGGACAGAATCCAGAGCCGGGTATTCTCCCAGTGGGGCAACTTGCTGGTGACGATGTCGCGATAGACGCCCCTGGGGATCACCGCGAAGGCCTCGGTGAACATGGCACGGTCGGTGGTCATGACCTTCTGCCCCGGGTGGCCACCGTGGGGGGCGTAGTACTGTCTCTGGGTCACGGGGTTTCCTCTTGTTCGCGTGGGGACGTGACGGCCTCGCCATGGGGCAGGGTCACGCGGATATCGATCGGATGCTCGTCGCAGTTGTTGCCCTGGCCGCCGCGATCCACCACCAGGAATTCGCCCTCGCGCTCCAGAACGGACTGGATGGCATGCCAGGTACCGGCGCGATAGTTGACCCCCTGGCGGCCATCGGTGACGAAGGCTTGCACGCTCTCGGGGTCGATTTGCTCGCCGGGGGGCGCCACCACGATGATGAAGCGCTCTTCGTGCATCGGCACGAACGCCTGGCTGCCCTGGGGATGTCGCTCCAGGAACGACAGGTCCAGCGGCACGCTGATGGGCTGGCTGACGAAGATGCTGATCAGCGCCCGCGCCTCCTCGCCCAGCGTCTCGACGCGCGCCAGATCATGGTAACGCCGGGTTCGGCCGGCGTTGATATGAAAGTAATCGGAGACTCGCGTATCGATCACCTCGCCGAAGGGAGCGAACGCCTCCGGGGTAAGCGGACGCGCCTCGAGTTCAAGCATATAACCTCCTGCATGAGAGATGGGCCATCTCTCGGACATTACAAACGGCTACGGCACCTCGGGCACCGCCACCCTCTTATCGAGATTTTCGGTTCATCGAGCGTCTGTGGCTGCCATACCTGCGGCCCAGTACCAACGTGACCCTCGGCCTGCGGCAGTCGCCTGAAAAAAATTATGGAAATCTTTTCCAGATTAAGCTTCAATCGAAACCGTGGCAATACCGAGAAGGAGATGACGCTCCTCTCTCGCTTCAGCCACCAGGCAGCAATTCGCCATGTCTTGTTTCAAATCACGCCCATACGCAAGTCTCAAGCCTTCGAGCGTACCTGTCCCAAGCAAGGCACCCGTGCCACATCTCAACAACAACCCGAGGTACTGCATGTCCCAACAGCCTCAGACCACTGATAGCCGAGCATCCCGAAAAAGCCATAAAAGCTCGTTTCAGATACCCCATATCTATGTGATTCTCTTCATTTTTATCGCTCTCGCCTCGGTTGCCACGTACTTCGTGCCGGCAGGCACTTACGAGCGTATTCCCGGGCCAGACGGTCGCACCACCATCGATGCGGCGTCCTTCCAGTTCGTCGAATCGACCCCTGTCAGTCCGGTCGACTTCATGCTGGCGATTCCCAATGGGCTGATGAGCGCCGGTCAGGTCGTGTTCTTCACCTTCATGATCGGCGGCATGTTCATGGTGCTGCGACGAACCGGCATCATCGAGATCGGGGTCGACAAGCTGAGCCGACGCTTCGCCAACCGAAGCTTGCTGATGATTCCGGTTCTCATGACCACCTTTGCCGTGGTGGCCACACTGATCGGTACGCAAGAACTGTCGCTGGTCTATGTGCCGGTCATCCTGCCATTGATGATCGCCCTGCGCTTTGACTCGGTGACCGCCGCCGCCGTGGCGCTCTGCGCCACGACAGCAGGTTTCACCACGGGCGTGCTCAATCCCATCAACACCGGACTGGGCCAGCAGCTCGCCGGACTGCCGCTCTATTCGGGCTTCGTACTGCGCGCGATCATTTTCGTCATCATCTTGTGCGTCGGCATCTTTTTCGTCATGCGCTATGCGCGCAAGGTCCACAACGACCCTTCGCTGAGCCTGATGGCCGACGATGAAGCCGAGGCGGAGAAGCGCGCCTCCTACCAGCACGCCACCGACGAAGGTGCCCTGGTCGCCAATTCCCGCCAGAAGCTCGCCGCTCTTGCCGCCTTCGGCTTCTTCGCCCTGTTGGTGTACGGCGTACTCGCTCAGGGCTGGTTCATGATGGAAATGGCCGGCCTGTTCATCATCATGGGGATCGTCGTCGGCCTGATAGCCGGACTGAACGGCGAAGAAATCTGTGAAGGATTCAACCAGGGCTTTCGGGATGTCCTGGTTGGCGCCATGATCGCCGGTATCGCCCGAGGTGTCGCCGTGGTGCTCGAGGATGGCCAGATAATGGACACGCTGGTCTATGGTCTGGGCAACCTGGTCGGGGAGCTCCCCAGCCTGCTGTCGGCCATCGGCATGTACCTCGCCCAGCTCGGCTTCAATTTCGTGGTGCCTTCCGGCAGTGGCCAAGCCCTGGTCACCATGCCGATCATGGCGCCATTGGCCGACCTCATCGGCGTTACCCGACAGACCGCCGTCCTCGCCTATCAACTCGGCGACGGTATCGGCAACATCCTCTACCCCACCTCCGGCTACTTCATGGCGACCCTGGCATTGGCGGGTGTGCCCTGGCAGAAATGGATCAAGTTCTTCTTCCCGCTGTTCTGCACCTGGGTCCTGATCTCGCTGTGTCTGCTGACCTTTGCACAGGCCACTCAGTGGACCGGCTAAGCCTTTCCGCAACTGACTGGCACCTGTCAGCCTGACACTGTCAATCCGCCACGACTCGCCCCATCGCAGCACCTGATTCTCGAGGCCATATCGAGGATCAGGTGCTGCAACGCTTTTCACCATGGAATCGAGACGCTGCATCGAGCGAGTTACCCGCGTGCCGGGTGACGCTCGGCCCAGTGCCGGGCGATATCCACGCGCCGGGTGACCCAGACGCGGTCATGAGCTTCGATGTGGTCGAGGAACCGCTGCAGGGCGCGGAAGCGCCCGGGGCGACCGATCAGGCGGCAGTGCAGCCCCACCGACAGCATCTTCGGTGTTTCCTCGCCCTCGGCATAGAGGACGTCGAAGGCATCACGCAGATAGGTGAAGAAGTGGTCCGCGGTGTTGAACCCCTGGGGAGCAGCGAAACGCATGTCGTTGCTGTCCAGGGTGTAGGGCACCACCAGATGGTCGTGCTCGCGGCCCTGGCTGTCGGCCTCGCGCGTCCAGAACGGCAGGTCGTCGCCATAATAGTCGCTGTCGTAGAGGAAGCTTCCCTCGTCGAGTACCAGACGACGGGTATTGGGGCTGTCACGACCGGTGTACCAGCCCAGCGGCGTCTCGCCATACAGCGACTGGAAGATCTCGATCGCCTTGCGCATGTGCTCACGCTCGATATGCTCGGGCATTTTCTGGTAATGGATCCAGCGATAGCCGTGACAGGCGACCTCGTGCCCCAGTTCCTTGAAGGCCTGCGCCACATCGGGGTTGCGTTCCAGGGCCATCGCCACGCCGAAGACGGTCAACGGCAGGCCGCGGCGCTCGAACTCGCGCAGCACTCGCCAGACGCCTGCCCGTGACCCGTACTCGTAGATCGATTCCATGCTCAGATGGCGGTCCGGGTAGGACTCGGCACCGATGATCTCGGACAGGAATTGCTCCGAACCGCTGTCACCGTGCAACACGCAGTTCTCGCCGCCTTCCTCGTAGTTGAGCACGAACTGGACGGCGATGCGTGCCCGGCCCGGCCAGTCGGCATGAGGCGGCGTGCGACCATAGCCGATCAGATCCCGGGGATAGTCGCGTCGAGTCGATGATGTCATGACGAAGCTTCCTTCTTGTTTTCGCGACGCTCGTGTTGCGGCCCGGCATCATCGCCACGAGCCTCGGCGCATGGCGGCCGCATTTTGAGCGACATTAAATGTATACAATAAAATACTAGTGTGTACCCACTGCGGATGCAAGTCCCGTTGCCTTGCCCACACCGGCGCAAGCGCCTCCCGCAAAGGGGCATCTTCGTCGGCGGACGAATTTTCAGGCTCCACTTTTGTATACAAAAAATCAAGTCCGGTATCCCGGCCTTGCCGTCGTTCTCGATTTCCGCTCCTCGGCCTTGCCTCATCCACACGCGAGCATACCCGGCATCAGCCCGCTTCAGGGGGGCGGACCGATCGGCCAATAAAGGAGTATACAGATAAGAAAGGCGCAGTCAGTCCAGGATGGAAAGGCAATTGGACACAAAAATTGTACACACCAGTTGGACACAACAACACTATCGGAATAGTGCAGTAACTCATTGTTTATCAATGATAAATATCGCCTACCGAGAGAAGGAAAAACTCCTTGCCTTCGGTATTATTCAATCCTATTTTGTGTACAACACTTCAATATTTTGTTCACAAAAACAACACCGGGAGCCGCCATGCGCCTCAATGTCATCAATCCCAACACGACCCGCGGCATGACCGACACCATCGCTGCCGCCGCACAGCGCATTGCCGCCTCGGACACACGCATCATGGCCACCCAGCCGGCACATGGCCCGGTTTCCATCGAGAGCCACTTCGACGAGGCGATCAGTGCCGTGGGTGTGCTCGAAGAGGTGGCAGCCGGTGACCGTGAAGGCGCCGATGCCCATATCATTGCCTGCTTCGGCGATCCCGGTCTGCTGGCGGCGCGCGAACTGACACGCGCACCGGTGATCGGCATCGCCGAAGCCGCCTTCCATATGGCCACCCTGATCAGCACACGCTTCTCGGTCGTCACCACCCTGGGACGCACCGGCATCATCGCCGAGCACCTGCTCGAACAATATGGCTTTCGCCATCACTGCCGTCGAGTACGCGCCGCCGAAATTCCTGTTCTCGATCTCGAGAACGATGGCGATGCCGCCCTGGTGCGAATCATCGAGGAATGCCGACAAGCGCGCGATGAGGATGGCGTCGGCGCCATCGTGCTGGGATGCGGCGGCATGGCCGACCTCACCGACGAGATTGCCGAAGCGGTCGGACTACCGGTGGTCGAGGGCGTGACCGCCGCCGTCAAGCTGGCCGAGGCGCTCGTCGGCCTGGGGCTCGGTACCAGCAAGCATGGCGATCTAGCCTTTCCACGCCCCAAGACCTTCGTCGGTCGTTTTGAGCACCTTTCCAGTTCAACCGAATAATCACGCCAAAGCCACCTGACATCGCGTCAGGACACAGACCGCAAGCCTCACCGTTTTCCCGCAGGAAACCGGCAACAACGACAATCAGCGAACCACTTGCGAGGACACCACCATGGCACCTTCCCCCACGGGCGCCCCGAATGGCGCCAAGACCGCCACCGATCCCACGACACCCCCCACTCCCGAATCCGGCACCAAGGCGGCAGGCAACGAATCCCTGGCGCCACAGAAGACACGCATCATGGGGCGGACTTCCTACCTGCTGGCATGGTTCGGTGGCTGCGTCTCGATCGGCACCTTCACCATGGGCTCCAGCGTCGTCGGAAGCCTCAACCTCATCCAGGCGACCCTGGCCATCGCCATCGGCTGCTTCGTGATCGGCCTTGCCCTGGCCCTGAATGGCGCGCCCGGCTACAAGTACGGCATTCCTTTCATGGTCCAGGCGCGCAGCGCCTTCGGCTTTTCCGGCACCCGCCTGCCGGGCCTCGTGCGCGCCGTGCCCGCCATCGTCTGGTACGGCTTCCAGAGCTGGATCGGCGCCGGGGCCCTGAACATGGTCTCGGCGACCCTGTTCGGTTTCGACAATCTGGTCTTCTTCTTCATCACCTTCCAGCTGCTGCAGATCGCCCTGTCGGTGCTGGGCTTCCAGGGCATCAAGTGGCTGGAGAACATCGGCAGTGCCTTCATCCTGTGCTCGCTGGTCTACATGTTCTACAGCACGGTGCAGCGCTATGGCGACGAGCTCTCCGCCAGCATGCTGACCATGGAAGGTTCCTGGGGCATGCCCTTCTGGGGGGCCACCATGCTGTTCCTGGGCATCTACAGCACCATGATGCTCAACGTCAGCGACTACTCCCGTGAACACAAGGAAGGCACCGGACCAGGCCTGCTGACCACGATCTATGCCATGTCGATCCTGCCCTGCACGATGTTCATGGGACTGATCGGCTACATGGTATCCGAGGCCACCGGCGTGGCGGATCCGATCAAGGTCTTCGCCAACGCCGTGGACAACACCCCGCTGCTGATGACCACCCTGCTGTTCATCGCCTTCGCTCAGGTCACCACCAATGTGCTCAACAATGTGGTGCCGCCGACCTATGTGCTGATGGATGCCTTCAAGCTGAAATTCCGCACGGCCACCGTAATCGTCGGTCTGCTGGCCTTCGCTACCTTCCCCTGGGAGCTGGTCAAGGACGAGTCCGCCGCCGGCCTGCAGATGTTCGTCCAGACCTATTCGGCCTTTCTCGGTCCGATCTTCGCGGTGCTGGTGGTGGACTACTACCTGATTCGCCGCCGCACCCTGGATCTCGGCAAGCTGTACGACGAGAACGGCCCCTATCGCGGCGTCAATGTCGCCGCCCTGGTGGCCACCGCGGTGGGCGTGATCGCCGCCTTCAGCATTTCCACCGTGTCCTGGTACGCCAGCCTGATCCCGGCGGGCCTGACCTATTACCTGCTGATGCGCTACTGGGCCCCCTGCCAGCGCTTTCGTGACTGAGCCTTCCGGCCACCCATGGCCCTCCTGACGGGGAGGGCCTTCGTTCGCCCAACAAGACCAAAAGGCACACCTTCATGACGGACCAAGAACTGGACATCCAGCACCGTGATCCCCGCCTGTACAACGACGACCTTGCGCCAATCACGTCGGAACGGCGTACCTGGGGCT
The DNA here is from genome assembly GCF_029081005.1 of Halomonas elongata. Taxonomy (GTDB): domain Bacteria; phylum Pseudomonadota; class Gammaproteobacteria; order Pseudomonadales; family Halomonadaceae; genus Halomonas; species Halomonas elongata_B. The sequence continues at coordinate 54,702 of NZ_JAJQTQ010000001.1, forward strand.
GGTTCGAGATCTTCAATGTCTGGTCGAACGATATCCAGAGCCTGTTCGGCTATACGCTCGCGGCCTCGCTGTTCATCTCCTATGGCCTCAATGGCTGGGCCGTCATGGCAGCGATCATTCTTGCCGGCTTCGTGGTGATGGTACTGGTCAACCTGACCGGCAAGCCGAGCGTCAAGTATGGTATTCCCTTCCCGGTAATGATCCGCGCCAGCATGGGCGTCCACGGCGCCAATTTCCCGGCCATGCTGCGCGCTGTCATCGGCATCTTCTGGTACGGCGTGCAGACCTATTTCGCCTCCACGGCAGTATCGCTGCTGCTTACCTCGCTGTTCGGCGACCCCGGTGGCCAGTGGCTCGGCATGACAGCCCTCGACTGGCTTTCCTTCGTGATCGTCTGGTGCTTCCAGATCGCCCTGTTCTGGCAGGGGATCGAGCGCATCAAGCACTTTCTCAACTGGGCGGGGCCGCTCGTCTATGTGGTAATGATCGCGCTGATGGTCATCGTCTGGTTCAAGGCCGGCAGCGATCTCCTGCCGGCGGTGAGCACCATCTTCAGCGGCGCCAGTGACTACGAGGGCAATGCCCTGACTGCCTTCATGGCGATTACCGGCACCATGATCGCCTACTTCGCCGCGGTGGTGATCAACTTCGGCGACTTCACCCGCTTCGTGAAGAGCGAGAAGCAGATGAAGCTCGGCAACCTGCTGGGCCTGCCCCTCAATGTCGCCTTCTTCTCCTTCATTGCCCTGATCATCACGGCCGGCACCCTGGCCCTGTTCGGCGAAACGCTGACCAACCCCTCGGACATCATCGACCGGGTCGATTCCCTGCCGCTGACCATCGTCGCCGCCATCACCTTCTTCGCCGCCACCGTGGGTATCAATCTGGTCGCCAACTTCATTCCGCCGGCCTATGACCTGGCCAATCTCTTTCCACGCCGCATCAGCTTTCGCATAGGTGGCCTGATCACCGCCGTGATCGCCTTCTTCGTCGGCGCCCTGTGGATGTCGGTCATCAGCAAGATCGGTATCGCCGGCTTCGTCAACGCCCTCGGCGCCGTGGTGGCCCCCTTCTACGGCATCATCGTGGTCGACTACTACCTGCTGAAGCGCCAGCGCCTGAACATCCAGGACATCTTCTCCGCCGACCCGGATGGCGCCTACCACTACATCAAGGGCTGGAACCACCGCGCCCTGATCGCCTTCGCGATGGCCGCGCTGTTTTCGGTGTCATCGGTCTGGGTTCCGGCCCTCGAAGCACTGGGCGGCTATGCCTGGCTGATCGGCGCCGCCCTGGGCGGGCTCTTCCATTACCTGCTGATGCGAGGGCAACACCAGCCCGTTACCGAATAGCGTATCGCGGCACAAGGACGTGCCGCCGCCGGACGGTAGACCGGCGCGAGCCCGCCCACGCCAGCAGATTCCCACATCTGCGCCAGCGTGGAGCGGGCGACAATCAACGGGATCAGGAGGATCGTGTTGATTGCCTTATAAACAGTAGCGCTCAGAGGGTGTTTACAAAAGTCACGAGCGACGGCCAGGCCAGGCGAAATCAGCCGAAAAAGCGGAGTTTACGAGCTGGTAAATGAGCATTTTGAGGCTGATTTCAACGCCGCATGGTCGAGCGCAGTAGTTTGTAAACACCCTCTCAGTTGCCAAAGGCGGTGTCGAAGGAAGGGGCTGCCTTCAGGCAGAGAAGATCTGATACAGATCCGGCGTTTCCTCTTCCTCCTCGTGGATGGAGAGGGACGCCTCGATGGCCTTGAGATGCCGGCCCATGAAGGCCTGGGCACGTTCGCCGTTGCCCTGCTCGAGAAAACTCAGCAGGTCATCGTGATCATGGGATTCGCAGCCCAGATGGCCGGCATTGCCATAGACGGCGAGGATCAGCGAGGAGCGCGAGCAGAGTCGCTCGACGAATTCCGCCAGGGTGGCATTGCCCGACAGACGTGCCAGGCGGCCGTGGAAAGCGGCGGACATCTTGATGGCGGCACTCTGCTCGCCACCCTTGAGCGCCTCGCGTTCGCGGCGCGCCATGTCGCGCAGCTCCTGGGCCGCCTCGGGGGTCATGCGCCGGGCGACCTCCGGCATCAGGCCGCATTCGATCATCTGACGGGCATCGAAGACATCCTTGGCCTCGGCGGCAGTGGGCCGCGTGACACTCGCCCCCCGTCGAGGGGTCAGCGTCACCAACTGCTCCAGGGCCAAGCGTTGCAGGATCTTGCGGATGCCGGTGCGGCTGACGCCGAACACCTCGGACAGGGCATCCTCGCGAAGCCTGGCGCCGGGTTTCAGGCGATGCTCGATGATGGCATCGCTGATGGCATGATAGATCGACTCATGACGTTCGGGACCGTCCCCATTCTTGCCGGGACGCCCCACCCTCTCGTTGGCCTTGCGCTCGGTTGCGGCCCGACGCTGGTTCATGGATCGTTCATCTCCCTGAAAACCCGATACAAGGTCCATTGTATACGTATTCCTGTCGTCAACACGACCGCCGCCCGCCGAATTCGGCGGGCGGCGGTCGGGACATGGTAGCGTCTGTCAGGTTCAGGGCGACCAGTTGGCGATCTCGGTACGCTCCTCGTCGGTCATCTGGGTGACGTTGCCGAGCGGCATGTAGCCACTCGCCACCACCTGCTTGATCTGATCGACCTGGCGCAGTACCTGTTCGGGCGTCTCCAGTGCCACACCGGCCGGTGCTGCCGAGAAGCCCTCGTGGGACGGATTCTCGGCGTGGCACTGGGCACACCGATCGATGACGATCTGCTCGGCGTGTCCGGCCGCCTCGGTACCGGAAGCCGCCACGGACTCGTCCATCTCGGAGGCCTCGGCGTCGGAGGTTTCGGTCTCCGAAACGGCGCTGGACGGCTCGGCGGAAGCGGTCTCGGCGTCGCCGCCACCGCTGCCGGCCGGCGCACCGACCCACACCGCCACCAGGATCAGGACCACCCCGGCGGCCGGATAGGCCGGCTTGATCTGACCCGCATGCATCAGTACGAAGAACTGACGGATCAGGGCCCCGGCGAAGATGAACAACGTCATGATCACCCAGGCCAGGTCATGGGAATACGCGAAGGAATAGTGGTTGCTGATCATCAGCAACACCACCGGCAGCGTAAAGTAGGTGTTGTGCACCGAGCGCTGCTTGCCTCGCTTGCCATCCAGCGGATTCGGCGTCTCACCGGCCTTCATCGCCTTCACCATGCGGCTCTGGCCGGGGATGATCCAGAAGAAGACGTTCGCCGACATGGCAGTGGCCATGACCGCGCCGGTCAACAGGAAGGCGGCCCGGCCGGAGAAGATCTGGGTGCTCAGGTAGGCGACCACCACCATCATCACGGCCACGGCGAGGCTCAGGATGCCATCGCGATCCATGTTGGGGCTGATGCGCTTGCACAGCTCGTTATAGACCACCCAGCCACCGAGCAGGAACAGCAGTGCCACCACATTGGCCTGCCAGCCGGTCAGATTGGCGGCCCAGGCCCAGTCGCTTCCCGGATTGACCAGATAGAAGCTCGGGTTGACCATGTACAGCAACACGAACAGCCCGAAACCGGACAGCCAGGTGGCATAGGATTTCCAGAACGACCAGTGCAGATCCTCAGGCAACTTGGCCGGCGCACTGGCGTACTTCTGGTTGTGGTAGAAACCGCCACCATGCACGGCCCACATCTCGCCGAACACGCCCTTCTCCTTGTCCTCGTCCGCCTTGGGAGGACGCAGGCCATTATCCAGCATCACGAAATAGATCGATTCGCCGATCCAGGCAATGGCGGCGATCACATGCAGCCACCTCAACAGGAGGTTGGCGAAATCCAGTAGGTAGGCTTCCATCGGTCAGGCCTCGTTGGAATTATGCGATTGTTGTCTCGATACTTGGGCAGGGTGAGCACTGCTGATTGATGTCGCGGAGGCTGATCGTCGAGCGCAGCAATGACTCAGTGTTCCCTCAGCTTCCCCGATAGGTGGAATAGCTGTAGGGCGACAGCAGCAGCGGCACATGATAATGCTGGGACGCATCGGCCACCCCGAACCGCAGGGGAATCACATCCAGAAAGCGCGGAGCGTCACCGGCCACGCCCTGTCGGTCCAGATACTCGCCAGCATGGAAGACCAGCTCGTATTCGCCGACACTGAAGGCCTCGCCTTCCAGGATGGGTGAATCACAACGACCATCGTCGTTGGTGACGACCTCGCTCAGCCGGGTGCGCTCATTGCCTTCGAGGCGATAGACCTCGATGCGGATGCCCTTGCCCGGGAGCCCCGATGATGTATCCAGCACATGTGTCGTCAGGTATCCCATGTGTTTCTCCTCCAGTCGATGGAACCGACGTGCCCGTGGTCTGCCAGGCGCTCGCCTCTCGACGGACACGCTGCTCTTGAAGACATTTTTAGTACCAATAAGGGTACATTTCAAAACATTTTTTGTATACAGTTTATCGAGGCACGATAACGCGAACCTGTTTCCCGACTCGCAAGGAGACTCCCATCATGAGTGACAAGCTGCTCTCTCCCCGTCCCAGCACACTGGATCGGGCCGCCTTCATCGACCAGTATGGCGATATTTACGAGCACTCACCCTGGGTGGCCGAACTCGCCTGGGAGCGTGGCCTGGAAACGGCACAGGACACGCCGGAAGGACTCGCCGCGGCCATGGGCGAGGTACTCACGTCAGCCGACGCCGAACGTCAGCTGGAAGTGATTCGCGCCCACCCCGATCTGGCCGGCAAGGCCGCGGTCGCCGGCGAGCTTACCGATGACTCCACCCGGGAACAGGCCGGCGCCGGCCTCGACCAGTGCACGCCGGAGGAGATGGCCCGCTTCGAGCGCCTGAACGAGGCCTACAAGGCCCGTTTCGGCTTCCCCTTCGTGATGGCCGTCAAGGGCAGCGACCGCCACGCCATCCTGGACGCCTTCGAGACACGTCTGAAGAACGACCTCGCCGAGGAACGCCGTACCGCGATCGAACAGATCAACCGGATCGCGGCCTTTCGTCTGCACGACCGGGTCGCCTGAAGGCTCGGCTCAGGACCACTATACTGACGGAACGGCAAGCGGCATTTGAGGAAAACGCGATGTTCCGTCATCGACAGGAAGCCGCCGAGTCGCTGGCCCGGCGGCTCACCCACCTGAAGGGCCAGAATCCGTTGATTCTCGCCATTCCCCGGGGTGGCGTGCCCATGGGTCGACGCATCGCCGATATTCTGGAAGGTGAGCTGGATGTCGTGCTGGTACGCAAGCTTGGCGCGCCGGGCAACCCGGAGTTCGCCATCGGTGCGGTCGGCGAGGGAGACCGAATCTGGCTGGAAGACGCCGCCAACCACTTCGGCGAGGCCGCGATCACTCGGGAAATCGAACGACAGCGCGCCCTGATCGCAGAACGCCGCCAGCGCTATACGCCGGTGCGTGCCCCCATCGATCCCGCCGAACGCCTCGTCGTCGTCGTGGATGATGGCAGTGCCACCGGCGCGACCATGACGACGGCCCTGGAAAGCCTGCGCCCCCGCGGGCCCGTTCGTCTGATCGCCGCCCTGGGGGTTGCGCCGCCGGAGACCCTGGCACGACTGGAACGCCTCGCCGACGAGGTCGCTTGCCTCGAGGCGCCGGCGTACTTTCGTGCCGTCGGTCAGTTCTACGCCGACTTCTCGCCGGTCGACGACGATGAGGTGATTCGCTTACTGGGGAGCCAACCGGGATAAGCCCTTCAGAACACCCTCTTCACCGGTAAGCGCCCTCGATGTCCGTCACCCGCGTCGCCTGACGCCCGAGCCCACCATAAAGGTCGAGCATGCGCTCGAGCCAGGCGTAGACGGGGTCGGCATTGGACACCAGGTCGGCACTGGAGACACAACGCGCCCACATGAAATTGCCGAAAACGATGTAGTCGGCCCCGCCCGGCGCCTCGCCGTCAAGATATGTCGACTCTTCGAGGCGTCCGCGCAACGGCCCCAGGGCGGTATCGAGCTGCGACAGCCCCCTCACCGGCGAATGCACCTCCTCCAGGGTACGGCCGAAGCGCTTCTCGCGAGTTTCGCGGAAATAGGCCCGATCATCCGGATGAATGGCGTTGAGCAGATCCATGATGATGATGTGCAGCATCGCCGGCGCCAGGGAGCGTTCGGCATAGTGCGCCATGAAGCGCCCGCGAGCATCCGCCATGCTGTCCCCCAGCAGCGGCGCTTCCGGGTAGGTGCGATCCAGATAGCGCAGGATCTCGTAGCTGTCGGCCACCACCGTCTCGCCATCGACGAGCACCGGGACCTTGTCATGGTTGGCGAAGGCCAGGGCCTGCTTCTCGCTGAAGCGCCAGGGACGCGTCTCGACGTCGAGCCCCTTGTGGGCAAGGGCGTAGCGAACCCGCCAGCAGTAGGGAGAGAAGCGCAGCGCTTCGTCGATACCACAGAGATCGTAGAGCACCCGTGTCATGCCGACTCCTCGCATTCGATAAAGGAAAGGGAAGTGCCGATAGTGCCAGCAGTCATCGTCTATCGCCAATGCACCGAGACTTGCCCCGGGCTCTTGCCGTCGAGCCTGTCGAGGGTTGCCCCCTCCTTGTCCATTGGTATAGCCATTCGATCGTCACGGCGTCCTTGCCGTGTTGGCCTCCATCGCCAACTCGTTGAATCGCCAGCCAAGTGAATCCAGCGAGGCTGGACTACCTGCGCACCTTGATTGGTAAAACCAATGATCCCTGGATCGTCATGGCCGCCACCAGGGCCTATCGTGGTAGGGGTCTCGGCATCCTTGTCCAGACATGCCAGGACCGCCTGACGACTCCGCCCAACGCGGGTCGTCGTGATATCCACTCCATCGACCACAAAAAACGGAAAATAATTCCATAGATTTATGATGCGCTTTTCCCTAGCATCGAGATCAGTGGATGCCATTCCGTGACACCGGAGCCGCCATGAACCTCCTCTTCGACGAGCGACTCGACGGCGAACTACCCCACCGCGACAAGACGGCAGTGCTCGCCGAGCTGCAAGCCACCTTGCCGACCCTGACCCTGCTGCATCGCGAAGAGGACCTGCGTCCCTTCGAGTGCGACGGCCTGGCCGCCTATCGCGTGCTGCCCATGCTGGTGGCCCTGCCCGATGACCTCGAGCAGGTCGCGACCCTGATGCGATGCTGCCATGAGCTCGGCGTTCCGGTGGTCACGCGTGGCGCCGGCACCGGACTGTCCGGCGGCGCCCTGCCGCTGGAACGCGGCGTGCTGCTGGTGATGTCGCGCTTCCAGCGCATCCTGGAACTGGATCCCGAGGCTCGCACCGCCCGCGTCCAGCCCGGCGTTCGCAACCTGGCGATCACCGAGGCGGCGGCCCCCCATGGACTCTACTACGCCCCCGACCCCTCGTCGCAGATCGCCTGCTCCATCGGCGGCAACGTGGCCGAGAACGCCGGCGGCGTGCACTGCCTGAAATACGGCCTGACGGTACACAATGTGCTGGCCCTGGAGATCATCACCCTCGAGGGCGAGCGGATGCGACTCGGCGGTGAGGCCCTGGACGCCCCGGGCTTCGATCTGCTCGCCCTGTTCAACGGCTCCGAAGGCATGCTCGGCGTGGTGACCGAGGTCACCGTCAAGCTGCTGCCGAGCCCGGAGACCGCCAAGGTGCTGATGGCCAGTTTCGACGACGTCGGCAAGGCCGGCCAGGCGGTAGGCGACATCATCGCCGCCGGCATCGTCCCCGGCGGCCTGGAGATGATGGACAACCTGGCGATCCGCGCCGCCGAAGACTTCATCCACGCCGGCTATCCGGTGGACGCGGAGGCGATCCTGCTCTGCGAGCTGGACGGCGTGGAGGCCGACGTGGACGACGACTGCGACACGGTACGCGGCGTGCTCGAGAACGCCGGCGCCACCGATATCCGGCTCGCCCGGGACGAGGCCGAGCGCACGCGCTTCTGGTCCGGACGCAAGAACGCCTTCCCGGCGGTGGGCCGCATCTCGCCGGACTATTACTGCATGGACGGCACCATTCCACGACGCGCCCTGCCCGAGGTCCTCGGCACCATCGCCTCGCTCTCGGCCGAATATGGCCTGCGGGTCGCCAATGTCTTCCACGCCGGCGACGGCAACATGCACCCGCTGATCCTGTTCGATGCCAATCGCGAAGGCGAACTCGAACGTGCCGAGGCGCTTGGGGGACGCATCCTGGAAGCCTGCGTGGCAGCCGGCGGTTCGATCACCGGCGAGCATGGCGTGGGGCGCGAGAAGATCAACCAGATGTGCGTCCAGTTTCCCACCGGCGAGCTGACCACCTTCCACGCCGTGAAGGCCGCCTTCGATCCGGTGGGCCTGCTCAACCCGGGCAAGAACATTCCCACCCTGGCCCGCTGCGCCGAGTTCGGTGCCATGCACGTGCATCACGGCGAGCTGCCGCACCCCGAACTGCCCCGTTTCTGAGGAGGTATCATGGCGTCACATCAAGGCTCCCTCCCGGATCGGGACATCAGCGAGGCGCTCGGCGAGCGCATCCGCCGTGCCGATGCCGAGGGCACGCCACTGCGCATCGTCGGTGGCGACACCAAGGCCTTCCTCGGCAACACCGTCGACAGCAAGCCACTCTCCACCCGCGAGCACCGCGGCATCACTCGCTATGATCCGGTGGAATTGATCGTCTCGGTACGCGCCGGCACGCCCCTGGCCGAGCTGGAGGCCCGCCTCGACGAGCAGGGCCAGCGTCTCCCCTTCGAGCCGCCCCACTTCGGCGACGCCGCTACCGTCGGCGGCATGGTCGCCACCGGCCTCTCCGGGCCGCGACGTCCCTGGGCCGGCGCCGTACGCGATTTCGTGCTCGGCATTCGCCTGATCGACCGACACGGCGCCTCCCTGCGCTTCGGCGGCGAAGTCATGAAAAACGTGGCCGGTTACGACCTGTCGCGGTTGATGGTCGGCGCCCAGGGCTGCCTCGGCCTGCTCGCCGAAGTCTCGCTCAAGGTACTGCCAAAGCCCGCGGCGCAGCACAGCCTGCGCCTCGAGATGCCCCTGGCCCAGGCGCGTCGCCACCTCATCGAATGGGGCCGGCAACCGCTGCCGATCACCGCCGCCGCCTGGTTGGACGGCGCCCTCCATCTACGCCTGGAAGGTGGCCCCGGTTCGGTCGACGCCACGGGTCGACACCTCGGCGGCGAGTCGCTGGACGCGACTTTCTGGTCGGCCCTGCGGGAACAGCACCTGACCTTCTTCACCCGGGAGGACGACTCGCGACCGCTGTGGCGACTCTCGCTTCCTCAGCAGGCGCCCGCGCCCGAGCTGGAGGACGTCGACGAGACCACCATGCTTCACGACTGGGCGGGCGCCCAGCGCTGGCTGCGCTGCGCCGCCCCCGAAGAGACGGTGCATGACGAGGCGATTCGCCTGGGGGGCCACGCCACGCACTGGAGATCCGGCACCGGTAGCCCCTTCACGCCACTGCCGCCGGTGCTCGCCAAGTATCACCGCCGGCTCAAGGCCGAGCTCGATCCCAACGGCATCTTCAATCCCGGGCGACTTTACGCGGAGCTTTGACATGCAGACCCATTTCACCGAGCGAGACCTGGAACAGCCGCACCTCCGCGAGGCGGAGCGGGTCCTGCGCACCTGCGTGCACTGCGGCTTCTGCAACGCCACCTGCCCCACCTACCAGTTGCTGGGCGACGAGCGCGATGGCCCGCGGGGCCGCATCTATCTGATGAAGACGCTGCTGGAGAGTCGCGACGACGATAACCAGGCCACCGAGGAGACACGGCTGCACCTGGATCGCTGCCTCAGTTGCCGCAACTGCGAGACCACCTGCCCTTCCGGCGTGGAATATCACAAGCTGCTCGACATCGGTCGCGCCGAAATCGAACGCCGCGTGCCGCGCAAGGCTCCCGAACGGGCCTTCCGCTTCGCCCTGCGCAAGGCCCTGGTGGAGCCCGGACGCTTCAAGGCCCTGCTCAAGCTCGGCCTGACCTTTCGCCCCCTGGTGCCCGGCCCGATCAAGGCCAAGCTGCCGCCTGAGCCGGTGAATGCCGGTGTCCGTCCCGAGGGACGGGACCATGAGCGCCAGATGTTGATCCTCGAAGGGTGCGTCCAGCCCAGCCTGTCGCCCAACACCAATGCCGCCACCGCCCGCGTGCTGGACCGGCTCGGCATCGGCCTGACCCCGGCCCCCGAGGCCGGCTGCTGCGGTGCCGTCGACTTCCACCTCGATGCCCAGGAAGCCGGTCGCGACCGGGCGCGGGCCAATATCGACGCCTGGTGGCCATATCTCGAGAAAGAGCTTGAGAAAGAGGGCGAGGCCGGCTGCGAGGCCATCGTCCAGACCGCCAGCGGCTGCGGCGCCTTCGTCAAGGAATATGGCGACATCCTCGCCGACGACCCGGCCTATGCCGACAAGGCCGCCCATGTCAGCGCCCTGGCCAAGGACCTGGTGGAGGTCATGGAGGGTGAATCGCTCGACGGCCTGGCCCTGGAGAACGGCAAGCGCCTCGCCTTTCACTGCCCCTGTACCCTCCAGCATGCCCAGCGACTCGGTGGCCACGCCGAGGGCCTGCTCAAGCGCCTCGGTTTCCAGCTGACCCAGGTACGCGACGCCCACCTCTGCTGCGGCTCGGCGGGCACCTATTCCATCACCCAGCCGGCGCTTGCCACCCAACTGCGCGACAACAAGCTCGACGCCCTGGAGGAAGGCCGACCGGACGTCATCGCCACCGCGAACATCGGGTGCCAGAGCCACCTCGCCGGCGCCGATCGCACGCCGGTACGCCACTGGATCGAACTCGTCGACGACGCATTAACCCCAGCGACGAGCTGCGGGCCACGAGCAGCCCGTAGTTCGAAGCTCGAAGCTCGAAGCTCGAAGCTCGAAGCCACTACAACCACAAGGAGTCATCCATGAAGACCAAAGCCATTCTCGGCCTCGCCGAGGTCAACGCCGTTCTCGACGCCGCTCAGCGCGAGGCCGAAGCCAACCAGTGGACCATCACCGTGGCCGTGACCGACGACAGCGGCGAATTGCTCGGCCTGCGCCGGCTCGACGGTGCCGCACCGATGACGGCCATGATCAGCGCGCAAAAGGCGCGCACCGCCGCCCTCAGCCACAAGGAAACCCAGGTCTTCGAGAACATGATCAACGAGGGGCGAACCGCCTTTCTTTCCGCGCCGCTGGAGGGGTTGCTCGAAGGCGGCGTTCCGGTGGTCGTCGACGGTCGAGTGATCGGGGCGGTCGGCGTTTCCGGCGTCAAGGCCGACCAGGATGCCCAGGTGGCGAAATCCGGCATTGCCGCCATGCGGTGAGTCGCTGGTCGACGCTCAAGCGAATCGTTAAGCTGGCAGGATAGACAGCAGCGATGACGCTCGGAGGACAGACATGGCCGGCGGCTGGTCGAAGGATGGCGATGTACAGCAGCAGATCGACGACAGTGTGCGCGACGAGCTCGAGCGCGCCAGACGTGCACTCCCGCAGGGAGACAGTGCGCATTTCTGCCATGAGTGCGACGAGCCGATTCCTCGCGCGCGTCGGGAAGCGATTCCCGGCGTGCGCCTGTGCATCGACTGCCAGGCCGAACGCGACAGGAAGGGAGGCCCCGCCGGCGGCTTCAACCGACGGGGCAGCAAGGACAGCCAGCTGCGGTGACTGCTCCCCGCCCTAAGCGCTGACGCGCTACGGGCGAGGCTTCCCACTTCTCAGGCAGCAGCCGGCGATATGCCGGACTTACGCAAGCCTCCATGGGCAGAGACGGACAGCCCTTCCGCCTTCAACTTCACGATGCCTTGATGCTTGATGTTCAACGCTGCGTTGATGTCCCGGTCGTGCTGTGTGTGGCAGGCGGGGCACTCCCACGACCGGACGTTCAACGGCATGGCGTCCATCTTGTGCTGGCAGACATGGCAGGTCCTGGAGCTGGCAAACCACGGGTCGATCTTGACCAGATGCTTGCCCTGCTCCCTGGTCTTGTCGTCCAGCTTGGCAGTCAAGGCATGCCATGACGCATCGCCGATGTGCTTGGCGAGCTTGGCGTTCTTCATCATGTTGCGGACCTTCAGCGTCTCAACGATCACCGCTTGGTTATCGTCAACGATCTGTCGAGAGAGTTTGTGCTGAAAGTCGTTGCGGGCATTGGCGACCCGCTCATGCGCCTTGGCGACGAGTAACCGTGCCTTGGCGCGGCGTCGGCTGCCCTTCTTCGTGCGTGACAGCGCCTGCTGTTTGCGCTTGAGGTTCTTCTGCGCCTGCTTGAGGAATCGCGGATTGGCGATCTTGCGCCCGCTGGAGTCAATGGCCAGATGCGACAACCCCATGTCGAGGCCGACGACACTGGCAGCGTCAACGTCCATCAGCGGTTCTGGGGCGACGTGAGCTGTTTCAAAGAGCAGCGAGGCGTAGTGCTTGCCGGTGACCGTTCGGGTCAGGGTGATGCTTTTCAGTCTGCCTTCGACCTGGCGATGCATCCTGGCCTTGATCGGCCCGAGCTTGGGCACCTTGATCCAGCTATCGCCGGCATTGACGCCGACGCAGTGATAGCTGGACTGCTGGCCCCGCTTACTCTTGAAGCGCGGATAGCCGGCCTTCTGCTTGGGGTCGAAGAAGCGCTGGAAGGCTTGGTCGAGATTGATGCACGACTGCTGGAGAGCCATGGAATCCGCTTCTTTCAGCCAGCCATACTTGCGGGACTTCTTGGCCACCGGCAGCAGTTTCTTGATGTCGTGTTTGGCGCTCAACGACTGGCCATGGCGCTTGTAGCGATGAGACATGATGCGAAGGCCGGTGTTGTAGCAGAAACGCACCGCGCCGAACTGGCGGTTCAGAAACGCCACCTGCTCGACCGTGGGGTAGATACGTATCTTGGTGGCCTTCAGCATGGAACGTCATCAACAACTGGATGTATGTTCAGCGTATACCGCCGTGCCCAATGCCGCAAACCCAGCAGTGCTACCGCACTGCCCGCTTGTATCCCCGCCCGAGTAGGCGAGGGTTCACGCGGATTTTACTGAGAGGCTCGCTTCCCCCGCCAAGCGTTATCCGGACCAGGGTCATCTGTGCGCTATCACCCAGTCGAGAAAGGCCCGCTTGGCCGGGGCCCCATCACTCGGGTCGACATCGATGAGCCCATAACCACTGGAGGTCGCCACCCTGAGGTGCTCCAGCCCCACCAGCATGTCGCGTTCAATCAGATCATCCACCAGACCCTGCCAGCCCAGTCCCACGCCCTGACCGGCAATCGCCGCCTGAATCAACAACGTATAGTTGTTGAAGACCAATTCCGATGGTTCCCCATACGTCATGCCGGCCAGGCGGTCGAAATAGCCCGACCAATCCAGCCAGCCCTGGCCTTGATCGGCCGTCAACATCAACAAGGGCAACTCGGCGAGTCTCGCCGAATCCTCGATGGCCCCATGCGTGTCGAGAAATCCCGGGCTACAGACCGGAAAGACGTCTTCATGAAACAGGCGAGGCCTGGTTTCCAGCGTCCGGGCATCACAGAACGCGATCGCCACATCGACCTCCTGTCCATGCCAGTCCACCTCCCCATGGTTGGTCATGATGCGCACGTCGATATGCGGATGATCACGTCGAAACGTCGGCAAACGCGGCATCAGCCAATACGACGCCAGGGAAAAGTCGGTCAGGATATTCAATCGGGGATTGCGGTGTCGCTGCTGCAATTGCTCGATGGTCTTCTCCATGATCGAGAAGCCTTCCCGAACGCTGGCAGAGAGCAACTGGCCGGACTCGGTCAACCTCACGCCCCGATAGACGCGATCGAACAGACGCACGCCAAGTTCTTCCTCGAGGGCACGAACCTGCTGGCTGACGGCAGACTGCGTGGAACGCAACTCCTGGGCCGCGGCGGTGAAACTCAGATGTCGAGCCGCCGATGCGAAGACACGCAAACCGTTCGGCGACACTTTTCTGTCCATCAACGACATTAGCTTACCTTATGGATGACATAAAAAAAGACCGAGTTTACAGGTCATGAGATTAGTAAGGAGACTGACATAACACCAGCCAACCACTAACGGGAGCCCAACAATGACCGCTCGCCAGCCCAATATCCTGTTCCTGATGGCCGATCAGATCGCCGCCCCTTCGCTGCCCTTCTACGGCCATCCCGTCGTCCAGACCCCCAACCTGTCGCGCCTGGCGAGCGAAGGCGTGGTCTTCGACTCGGCATACTGCAACAGCCCGTTATGTGCCCCCTCGCGTTTCGTTCTGATGGCGGGCCAGTTGCCGTCGCGTATCGGTGGCTACGACAATGCCGCCGACCTGCCGGCGGATACCCCGACCTTCGCCCACTACTTGCGCGATGCCGGTTATCTCACCGCCCTGTCCGGCAAGATGCACTTCTGTGGGCCGGACCAGTTGCATGGGTTCGAGGAGCGCCTGACCACCGATATCTATCCGGCCGACTACGGCTGGTACGTCGACTGGGAACATTTCGATGAGCGCCCCAGTTACTATCACAACATGTCCTCGGTCATTCAGGCGGGGCCCTGCGTGCGGTCCAATCAGCTCGACTTCGACGATGAAGTGACCTTTCGCGCCCAACGTTTTCTCTACGACTATGCCCGTAATGGGGAGACGCGTCCCTTCTGCCTGACGGTCTCGCTGACGCACCCGCACGACCCCTACACCATTCCGCGTGAATACTGGGATCGCTATGATCATGACGACATCGACATGCCGAGTGTTCCTTACTCGCGCGACCTGATGGACCCGCATTCCAGGCGGTTGCGCTATATCTATCAACTCGACGAGAACACGATCGACGACGCGCAGATTCGCAATGCGCGGCATGCCTATTACGGGGAAATCAGCTACGTCGATGATCAACTGGGCAAGGTGCTCAAGGCACTCGAGGAAACCGGGCTGGACGAGGACACCATCATCGTCTTTTCCGGTGACCATGGCGACATGCTCGGTGAGCGTGGCCTCTGGTTCAAGATGAGCTGGTTCGAGCGCTCGGCGCGTGTCCCCATGCTCGTTCATGCCCCCGGCCGCTTTGCGCCTGGCAGGGTCAGCCAATCGGTCTCCACCGTCGACCTGTTGCCGACCTTCGCCGAATTGGCCAACGGCGGACAAGCTCCCGACTATGCGGTTCCCGTGGATGGCCGCAGCCTTCTCCCCCACCTGACGGGCCAGGGCGGACACGACGAAGTGATCGGCGAATACTGTGGCGAAGGCGCCATCGCGCCGTTGCTGATGATTCGTCGCGGACGCTACAAGTTCGTCCATTCGACGCCGGACCCCGACCAGCTATTCGATCTCGAGGCCGATCCCCTGGAACTCACCAACCTGGCCGAACGGGACGACTACCAGGGCCTGCGCCAGGAATTTCGTGAGGAAGTGGCCCGGCGCTGGAACCTCGATGCGTTCTACGACCGGGTGATCGATAGCCAGCGTCGCCGCAAGATGATTGCTCGATCGCTCATGAAGGGGCAGGTCACGACCTGGGATCACCAGCCGCAATTCGATGCCAGTACGCAGTACATGCGCAACACCATCGACCTGGATGATCTCGAGGCACGCTCACGCTTTCCGACCCCTGCATCCGAGCCCGCATGAACCTATCATCAACCCATCGACAACACCCCGGACCAGACGAGCCAGCATCGCTGGCCCCTTGAAGGCCGGCCAGGTGACAGCCGGGCCTGGAGGAGCCCGGCAGTGGATGACATCAATGCCACCGATATCGTGATAACAATATGAGAGGCATTCAACATGACACGACAACCGACAACAATACGTCACATCAATCCGACCATCTTCCAGGAAGCCGTTATCGGAACACCTGCGGGTGACTCTTCCTTTCACATCAGGAGGAGTCTCCCATGAGCTTGCCAAGCGACCCGGCCCCCTCCGCGGCGATGGACAGCGACATGCAGACGGACTATGTGGTCGGCCAGGACAATATCGAGGGACACCTGGGGCCCATCGGCTTCGATATCCACAACCGGGTCTTCGTCGTCTCGGCCCTCGCCTCCCTCCTCTTCATCGTGCTCACCCTGCTGTTTCCGGAACGGGCGGGCAGTGTTTTCCAGTCCATCGTCGCCTTCTCCACCGGCACCCTGGACGGGTACTTCATGATCGTGGTGGATTTCTTCATCCTGTTCTGCGTGGCGCTGGTCGTCCTGCCCTACGGCAAGGTCAGGCTGGGCGGGCCCGATGCCCGGCCGGAGCACGGCTACCTGTCCTGGTTCGCGATGCTGTTCGCCGCCGGCATCGGTATCGGCCTGCTGTTCTTCGGCGTGCTCGAGCCGGTCTATCATGCCAACGTTTCCCTGCCGCTGGGCGTCGCCTCGCCGTTCGGAACCGATGGCGAGCTGAACCCGGCAGCCATCGCCGAGGCCAGCGCCCTGGGCCTCGCCGGCACCTTCCTCCATTGGGGCATTCATGGCTGGGCTGTCTATGTGGTCATGGCCCTGGCGTTGTCCATCTTTACCTACAACAAGGGCCTGCCCTTCTCCATCCGTTCAGCGTTCTTCCCGATCCTCGGCGACCGCGTCTGGGGCTGGTGGGGGCATGTGATCGATATCCTGGCGGTCTTCTCCACCCTGTTCGGCCTGGCCACGTCGCTCGGCCTCGGGGCCCAGCAGGCCAATGCGGGGATGAACTTCGTCTTCGGGCTGGACGTCAACGCCACCACCCAGGTCACCGTCATCGTGCTGGTCACGGCGGTGGCGCTGGTGTCGGTCTGGCGCGGGCTCGAAGGCGGCGTGAAGAAGCTCTCCGAGATCAACATGGCCCTGGCCGTGCTGTTCTTCTTCTTCGTGCTGTTCGCCGGCCCGACCCTGGTGGCCTTGAGCGGCTTCTGGACGGGGCTTTCGACCTATGTCACGGAATTCCTCCCGCTGTCGGCGCCCTTCGGTCGCGACGATGACGCCTACCGCCAGTCCTGGACCATCTTCTACTGGGCCTGGTGGATCAGTTGGGCCCCCTTCGTCGGCATGTTCATCGCCCGGGTGTCGCGGGGCCGCACGGTCCGCGAGTTCGTGATCTGCGTGCTGTTGATCCCCAGCCTGTTCATCTTTATCTGGATGGGCGTTTTCGGCGCCACTGCGCTCGACCAGCTCTATGCCGACCCGGCCGGCAGCCTGGTCAAGGACTATGTGATCGACAACTACAGCCCCGAGCTGTCGCTGTTCGGCATGCTCAACGAGCTACCTCTGACGGGCCTGATGTCGACCCTGGGCATCATCCTGGCGCTGATCTTCTTCGTGACGTCCTCGGACTCCGGCTCTCTGGTGATCGATACCATCACCGCCGGGGGCAAGGTCGACGCCCCCCGTCCTCAGCGGATGTTCTGGGCTGCGGTCGAGGGCCTGATCGCCATCGTGCTGCTGCTCGGCGGCGGGCTTTCGGCGCTGCAGGCCGGGGTCACGGCGACGGCGATCCCGTTTTCCATCGTGATGCTGCTGATGTGCTACTCCATCATCAGGGCCCTCAACGGCGAACTTCGCCTGATGCGCAGCAGGGTTGCCTGACGCCATCGCCCACCTCATGAAATTACCTCTCCCGGGCGTCGCCGGGTCCGCCCCGGCGACGCCATCAAGAGGGTGTTGACAAAAGTCACGAACGACGGCCAGGGCCAGGGCGGGCCCACGCATTCCATGAGCGGGCGCAGGCATTTTTCAGGCACACGACGTAGCACTCTTGCCGATTCCCCCGTATCGTCGACACTCATCCTCCAGTCCCCCCATCCGGGACCCCGTTTCGACATGCCAGGGACGTCATGCCGCTACTCCATTTCCTCCCTCCGCTCGGCGCCGTACTGATCTGGTCGGGCAACATGACCATCAACCAGCTCACCGTGGGCGCCATCGCGCCGAGCAGCATCGCCTTCCTGCGCTGGTTGCTGGCGCTCGCCGTCCTCACCCCCTTCGTGGCCCCCGTGGCCTGGCGTCACCGCGCAACCCTGTGCCGAGAGTGGCCCAGGCTGGCCGTCCTCGGCCTGCTCGGCATGGGCCTCTGGCAGGGCCTCGCCTACGTGGCTGCCGAGACCACCTCGGCCACCAACATGGGCATCCTCGCCGCCATGGTGCCACTGCTCACCGTGCTGCTCAGCGCCCTGATCCTGCGGGAGCCGCCCAGCATCGGCGGTATCGTCGGCGGGCTGTTCGCCCTCATCGGCGTCGCCCTTCTGCTGGGAAGCGGTAACCCACTGTCACTGCTCGACCTCGAGATCGCCAGTGGCGACGCCCTGATGCTGGTCGCGGCCACCTGCTATGCCCTGTACGGCGTGATGCTCAAGCGCTGGTCCTTCGACCTGCCGCCCTGGGTGCTGCTCTACGGGCAGGTGATCTGCGCCGTGCTGATCCTGCTACCCCCTTATCTGCTCGGCCCCATGACCCCGGTGAACCTGGGCAACGTCGGCTTGATTCTCTATGCCGGCATCCCCGCCTCCATTGTCACGACCTACCTGTGGATGCTCGCCATCCGCCGCATCGGCGCCAGTCGAGCCAGTATCTTCATCAACCTGATGCCGCTGTTCAGCGCCGTGATCGCGATGGTCGCCCTGGGCGAGCGCCTCGCCGCCTACCACGTTCTCGGCGGCGCCCTGGTGCTCGCCGGCGTCATCATGGCCCAGACATGGACATCCCCCTTGCGCCGGAGCTCGCTGATACCGACCGACACGTCACGGCGCCGGCCATGACGCTGGCGGCGCGGCCAGCCAGGCATGCTAGACTGCCCTTTCGCCGCCTCGACAGGAGAAAGGACGCGCCATGTCTCTCGACGATCTCCACCTCAACCTGCGCAACCTGACGCCGGATGACTATCCCCAGCTCAAGACGCTGATGGACGCCGTCTACGACGATATCGGCGGCGCCTGGCCGGAACACACCATGGAGCGCCTGATCGAGGAGTTTCCGGACGGCCAGATCGGCATCGAGGACGACGAGCGGCTGGTCGGCGTCGCTCTGACGGTGCGGGTGGACTACGACGACTTCTCCAATCCTCATCAGTACGATGACCTGATCGGCCAGCGCGAGATCATCCTCAACGATGCCGAGGGCGATGCCATGTACGGCCTCGACGTGCTGATCCACCCGGCCTATCGCGGCTATCGGCTGGGCCGGCGGCTCTACGAGGCGCGCAAGGAACTGTGCCGCTCGATGAATCTGCGGGCGATCCTCGCCGGCGGCCGCATTCCCCAGTACCACCAGTACGCCGATGAGCTGTCCCCCACCGAGTACATCGACAAGGTCGCCCGCAAGGAGATCCACGACCCCATCCTGTCGTTCCAGCTGGCCAACGACTTCCAGGTCAAGCGTCTGCTGCGCAAGTACCTACCCGAGGACGAGAAATCCCAGGGCTACGCCACCCTGCTGGAGTGGAACAACATCCTCTTCGAGCCGGCGGAGCGAGTGCTGGAGACGCGCCGCACCCAGGTGCGCGTCGGCGCGGTGCAGTGGCAGATGCGTGAATTCGCCTCGGTGGAGGCGGTCCTGCAGCAGGTCGAGTACTTCGTCGACGCCCTGGCCGACTACCAGAGCGACTTCGCGGTCTTCCCGGAGCTGTTCAATGCCCCGCTGATGGGCCTGCAGGATCGCGCTGCCCAGCAGGATCAACTGGCCGCCATCCGTTTCCTCGCCGGCTTCACCGAGCGCTTCAGGACCGAGCTGTCACGCATGGCGGTCTCCTACAACATCAACATCGTGGCCGGCTCGATGATCGAGGTGGGCGAGGACGACCACCTCTACAACGTTTCCTATCTCTGTCATCGCGACGGCACTGTCGAGCGCCAGGCCAAGCTGCACATCACCCCCCAGGAGCGTCGCGACTGGGTGATCGAGGGCGGCGACGAACTACAGGTCTTCGAGACCGACGCCGGTCGGGTCGGCATCCAGATCTGCTATGACGTGGAATTCCCCGAACTCTCGCGCCTGCTCGCCGACCAGGACATGGACATCCTCTTCGTGCCCTTCTGGACCGACACCAAGAACGGCTACCTGCGCGTACGCCATTGCGCCCAGGCGCGGGCCATCGAGAACGAGTGCTATGTCGTGTTGTGCGGCAGTGTCGGCAACGTGCCCTCGATCGAGAACCTCGACATCCAGTATGCTCAGTCCTCGGTGTTCTCGCCCTCGGACTTTTCCTTCCCCCACGATGCGGTGCTCGCCGAGACCACGCCCAACACCGAGATGATCATGTTCTCGGATCTGGACCTGAACCGCCTCAAGGTGGTGCGCAACGAGGGCTCGGTGACCAACCTCAAGGACCGCCGTCAGGACCTGTTCGACCTGCGCTTGCGCGACTGGTCCTGGAAGTCCGGGGGTCGTGACGTAGAGGAAGGCTGATACCGTGCTTCGACGCCTGCAACGCTGGCGTGCCGCGCGTTTCGAGGCGCGCCATCCTTTCCCCGAGCATGACTGGCGAGAGGCCCGGGCGAGGCTGCCGTTGCTCGCCGCCCTGCCCGATGCCACGGCCGGCCGGCTCGGCCACCGGGCCTGGCGCTTCGCGCACGACAAGCGCCTGAGCCTGCATCCCGACCTGGTGGCCGAGCATTTCGAGTTCGACGGCCCCGCACGCCTGGCCCTGGCCGCTCAGGCCTGCCTGTTGACCCTCGGCTGGGGCGAGCGTGACCATCACGATGCCCTGGCCAGTGTCCACGAGATCCTGGTCCTGCCCGAGGCCTTTCACCGTCGGGTCGAAGAAATGGACGAATTCGGCGTGATGCACGAGTACGACGACGAGCGCGCCGGCGAGACCTCGCACCAGGGGCCGGTGGTGGTCGCCTATCCGGACCTGATGGCCAGCGGTGGCCTGGACGGCTTCAATGTGTTGATCCACGAACTGTCCCACAAGCTGGACATGGGCAACTCGCTGGATGCCGACGGTTTTCCACCGCTCTCGAGCGACATGGATCCCCGGGAATGGCACCGCGTCTTCACCGCCGTCTGGGACGATCTTCAGGCAAGGCTCGCACGCGACGAGGCCACGCCCATCGACGACTACGCCGCCAGTCACCCCGGCGAATGCTTCGCGGTCGCCTGCGAATATTTCTTCACCGCGCCCCGGACGTTGCATGACGCCTATCCGGCCCTCTACGACCTGCTGTCACGCTACTTTCGTCAGGATCCAGCCTCCGAGTACGCGTATTAAGCGAACCGCCTACTCGGCAAGCAGACACCGCCCCGAGAGTGAACGGGGCAGTGTCCGGGGCTTCTCGGAGGCGCCCTACAAGGTCATGAAGGGCGCAGACTCACCATCGGTAAACCGATAGACATTCCAATCCTCCTGCTTCGGGCCGGGCATGCCAGGCGTACCGCTCGGCATGCCGGCAAGTCCGAGACCATCGATATCGGGTCGTTGCTCATACAAGGTTTCCAGGGCGGCCATGGGCACATGCCCTTCGATCCAGTAGTCGCCCATCTCGATGGTATGGCAAGCCCCGAGGCCATGGGGCAAGCCGGCGGCCGACTTGATCCGGTTCATCTCGGCGTCATCGACGATCGTCACCTCGATCCCCAAGTCCTCGAGATGTCGAGCATAGCCATCGCAGCAGCCGCACTGCGGGTTCTTGTAGAGCGTCGCCGTGTCGGGCAAGGCGGCATGGGCCGTGGAAGCGCCCGCCAGCAGCACAGTGGACAGCATCAGGGAAGCGAGACGACGGTTCATGAGCGAACTCCTCGGTCGGATTTGGAACGGGGCGCAAAGAGGTACTTGATCAGGGCCGCGATGCCCAGGCCAAGCAGCAGGATGACGGCGGCGGGCATTAGCCAGCCCAACCAGCCCATGGTTGCCATCATGGAAAAGCATTCATTGGTCGTCATGGCGAGATCCTCGACGAACGTACGATGAACTTACGGTGGCAGACACGTGCACCACCGGATAAGGGTCGATCGTTCGGTCAGGCTCTGGGCGGGCGGCGCGGCGGCTGGGGAATATGATCGATCATGGCCGGCGCAGGGCCACCGGCCAGCGGCTCGGCCCTGGTGTCCGGCAACACGGCGTGGGCCGGCACGGGGGAGCAGGCGACGCACTCCGGCTCGCCGACATCGCTCGGGTCGACCTGGCTCATAACGCAGTCCGACGCACATGCCGCCGTGGCGGGCGCCACCAGGAGCGGACCCGACACGACAAGCACGAAGAGCAGCGCCAGTAGACGGCTCCCTCGCGTTCGATATCGCAATGTCTCAGGTTCGCTCATGGTCATGTCCCGCCAGCATGGTCCCCATGCAACTCAAGTATCCTGCCACCCACCGGCCCGCCCCTCAAGACGCCCGAACGCGACGCCCGCCTCTTTCGACAAGCGCCCCACCAGCCAATCCCATAACCTGGCCGCCTCGTCGCGGGGACGTCGCCGCGCCGGACGTACCAGCCAGAATCCTTCATCGCTGGGCACCGCCAGGGCCAGCGGCGTCACCAGGTCGTCTCGCCCTTCGAGCAGGCGGCGATGCGTCAGGGCCACGCCTCCGCCCTGGGCGGCCAGTGCCAGGGTCATGACCTGGCTGTCGCAGGTCAGGGCAGAGCACCTCGTTTCCAGGCCCGGCTGACCGGCCTGTTCCAGCCATGTCGGCCAGCCCACGGCGAAGCCGACCGCATGCAGCAGGGTATGCCCCGCCAGGTCCGACGGCCCGGCGATCTCCCGGGCCAGTGCCGGAGCACAGGCCGGCAGCATCGATTCCTCGCCGAGCGACACCGCTTCCACTCCCTGCCAATCGCCACGCCCGTAGCGAATCTCGATATCCGCACCCTCCGGTCCAAAGTCGTCGGGCCAGATCGCGCTGACCAGGCGCACGGCGATCTCTGGATACGCCCGCAGAAAGGCCGGCAGGCGTGGCGCCAGCCAGTTCTGCTGAATCACCGGCGTCGTACGCAGCGTCACCTGGGCATCATTGCCGGCCCCGCCGAATACCTCGCTGGTGCCCTCGCCAAGGCGCATGAAGGCATCCTGGATGGAAGGCAGCCAGGCCTGGCCCACCGGCGTCAGACTCAGGCTGCGGGGATGTCGCACGAACAGCTTCTGCCCCAGGCGGTCCTCGAGCAGACGGATGCGTTGGCTGATCGCCGCCTGGGTCACGCCCAGTTCATGACCGGCGGCAGTGAAACTGAGAGTGCGTGCCGCCGCTTCGAAGGCCTGCAGCCATCCCAGGGGAGGCAATCCTGTCATGGAGCATATCTCATCATGGAAAAGTCACACATAAGCTGAGCTTGGTCATAGGGGCCAGATTAATCGTTTGTCAGTGCCTCGGGCAATCGCCACCCTGTGCACCACACGAATCACAGGAGGCAACCATGACGACTGCCACCCCGTCCGAGACCCGACAGACCCGCGCCATCTGGCCCATGGGCGAGTTGACCGATCACAGCGGCAGCTACGCCCTCGTCGACGCCCTGACCAGCGGTGCTCGGGTGACTCTGACCTGGGAGGACCGTCAACAGGCACACTTCCCGCTGAGCTGGCTGCGCGACCACTGCCCCTGCACAGAGTGCCGCCACACCGCGACCCGAGAGCGCCTGTACATTCCGCTCGAGCTTCCTGACTCGGCCCCCGAGGCACGCCTCGAAGACGGCAACCTCGAGCTTACCTGGGCCGACGGCCACCTCAGCCGTTTCGACGCCGGCTGGCTCCGACAGCGCCGCCCCGGCCAGGAGAGCGGCGACCATGTTCCCGCTCGCCGTCCCTGGACCGAAGGCTTCCAGCCGGCCCGTGTCGCCCACGTCGACTTCGTGGATGGCGCCGCCGGAGAGCGCGAATGGCTGACCGCCCTGCTGCGCGATGGCCTGGTGTTGCTCGAAGACGGCCCCCTGGCCGACGAGGAGGTCCGTCGCCTGGCCGAGCGCATCGGCCCCTTGCGCGCCACCAACTTCGGTGCCCGCTTCGACGTGCGCTCCAAGCCCAACCCCAACAACGCCGCCTACACGGCGATCGGCCTGCCGTTGCACACCGATCTGCCCAACTGGCGCCAGCCGCCGGACATCCAGTTGCTGTACTGCCTGGAAAACGACGCCGAAGGTGGCGAGTCGACCTTCACCGACGGCTTCGCCGCCGCCGAGGCGCTGCGTGAACGTTCACCGGAAGCCTTCCGGCTGCTCAGCGAGACGCCCATCGACTTCCGTTTCCAGGACGATGGCCACGACATCGCCTGGCGCGCGCCCATCATCACGCTGGACCATGACGGCCAACTGCTAGAGATCCGTTTCAACAACTGGATCCGCGACTCTCTCCGCCTGCCTCTGGAACAGGCCGACGCCTGGTATCGCGCCTATCGCGAATTCTGGGACCTGGTGCACGACCCGCGCCAGCGCCTCGAGTTCTCCCTGCTGCCCGGCCAGATGATCGCCTTCGACAACCGCCGCGTGCTCCATGGGCGCAACGCCTTCGACCCCAACAGCGGGCGTCGTCATCTGCAAGGCACCTATCTCGACCTCGACCTGCTCGAGTCGCGCCTCCGGGTCCTGGCACGTTCCGCCTGACGCACGGCATTTCCCGTTTGAACCCATCATCGCCGGGCGTACCCGCCCGGCCGCAAGGAGAATAATATGCGAGTCCGTTCGACATCCGCCCTGTTGAGTCTGCCCCTGACCCTCGGCCTTGCCGCGCCGACGGTGGCCGACGATGCCACCCTGGACTTCGGCGTGCCGGCCTGGCCCGGCATCACCGTCAAGACCGAGATCGCCGCGCAGTTGCTGGAACCCCTCGGCTATGAGACGCGTTCCGAAGAACTCGGCATGCAGGTCGTCTACCAGGGGCTCGACAGCGGGGATCTGGATGTCTTCCTCGGCGGCTGGCTGCCGGCTCAGGACAGCATCTACACCCCGCTCGAAGAAAGCGGCGCCATCACCTCGCTGGCCAACAATGTCGACGGGGCACGCATGACCCTGGCCGTTCCCGAGTATCTCCATGAACAGGGCATCCAGAGCTTCGACGATCTGGACGCCAACCGGGATCGCTTCGACGGCAAGATCTTCGGTTTCGGCGCCGGCTCCGCGGCCAGCGAGATCCTCAACGAGGCCATCGACAACGATGCCTGGGGCCTGGGTGACTGGCAACTGGTGGATACCAGCGTGGTCGGCATGCTCACCGCCGCCCGCGACGCCATCTCCCGCGAGAAGCCCATCGTCTGGGTCGGCTGGACGCCCCACTGGATGAACCTCGATCTGGACATGCGCTATCTCGACGATCCGAAGGACCTGTTCGGCGAGAACAACGGCGCCAGCCAGGTGCTGACCGTGGCCCGAAGCGACTACGCCGAGGCGCATCCCAACCTGGTCGACTTCTTTGCCGACTTCACCTTCTCCGCCGAAGAGCAGAGCTGGATGATTCGCGAGTTCGGTCAGAAGGAACGAGGCGTCGAAGCCGTGGCCCGACAGTGGCTGAGCGAACACCCCGAGCGCGTCCAGGCCATGCTGGAAGGCGTGACGACGCGTGATGGTGACCCGGCCTGGCCAGCGGTCAAGGGCACGTTCGATCAGGATTCTGCCGAATAAGGCGATGTCGCGTCGCACGACGCGATGATGCCCGATGGCCGCTTTGGCCATCGGGCTCTCTGCCGTATCCTGTGGCGGGACGTTTACCAGGAAACCGTGCGCCCCATGTCCCGCCCACTCGGCATCCTCTGCATCACCCTGCTCGCCCTCGTCTCCCTCGGTCTGCTGTGGCAATGGCTGGCCATGCAGGATCTGCTCACCGTAGACCACCTGATGACCCTGGCCAAGGGCTCGGTCGCCTGGCGCGACGCCAACTGGGCGGTACTGGTGGTGATCGCCGTGTATGCCGGTGCATCACTGGTGATGTTTCCGCTGAGCCTGCTGGTTGCCCTGACCGGCCTGCTGTTCGGCCCCTGGTGGGGATTCGCCTACGCACTGGCCGGCACCCTGGCGGCCTCCGTCCTGACCTGGTGGATCGGCCGCCGATTGGGGCGCGACGCCTTGATGCGTCACGGCGGCAAGCATCTCAAGGGACTCTCCCGCTACCTCTCGGGTCGCGGTATCCGCACCATGACGGTAGTCAACCTGCTGCCACTGGCCCCTTTCACCCTGACCAACATGATGGCCGGCGCCTTTCATCTTCGCTTTCGCGACTACATGATCGGCTCGACCCTGGGGATCGTGCCGGGGTTGGCGGGCGTCACCCTGCTGGGCAGTCAATTGGGCGAGCTGGTCACGGCGCAGAGTGCCCGGGAAGTGATCCTCGCCCTGCTCGGGCTGTTGGCGGGTATCGGGGTACTCTACGGCCTCAAGCGCTGGGCGGAGCGACGTCGCCGCCGCTGAAGAAGATCATTCCGAAGGAACCTCGGGTTCACTATGTCGACCGCCCGGCCACCAGGAGGGGCGCTCTTGCTCCCACTCCTCCTGTACCAGGTGGCGCAGCAGCCGACCCCGGTAGCGCAGCATCTGCCACTCGGCACCCAGGCGGCCCCGCACCCTGTCCCAACCGCCATCGTCGGCGTGGGTGAAGGGCCCACCCCGGGCGATGACCTCGCGATAGACCAGCAGGCAACGCTCGGCGCAACGTCGCTCATCGTAGTCCGCCGCCGTCTCCAGCGCATGCCGGCGCAACGGTTCGCGACATCGCGGGTCAGCCAGCTCGTCCAATGCACGCGCCAGCGCCTCGGCATCGTCTTCCGGCAGCAGGCGACCGTTGTCGCCATCCACCACCACTTCGACGACACCCGGCGCGGCGACCGCCACCACCGGAAGACCCGCTGCCATCGCCTCGGCCACCACCATGCCCTGGGTCTCGCTATGCGATGCGAAGGCAAAGACGTCCATGGCGTGGTAGGCGTCGATCAATGCCCGCCCCTGCAGGCGCCCAGTGAAGTGAAAGCGCGCCGCCACGCCCCGCTCCTCGGCGATCTCCTGCATTTCTTCGGCGGCATCGCCGTCGCCGACGATCAGGAAATGCGCCTCTGGCCGCTCGAGCAGCGCCAGTGACACCGCTTCGGCCAGGAAAGGCAGGTTCTTCTCCTGGGCCAGCCGCCCCAGATGGCCGATGACATAGGCGTCGTCGGGAATGCCCAGGCGACGCCGACAGTCCTCGCCATTGCCGAGCGCGAAGCGCGCCGTGTCGACGCCGCTCGGTACCACCCGGATCGCCGAATTGGCCTCACGCTCGAGCAGCAGGTCGCGAATGCTCTCGCTGGGCGCGATGACGCTGTCGCACAGCCAGCTGTACTGGGTGGCCAGCGCGATGGCAAAACGCTGCATGCGTGGCGAATCCCCGGGCACATAATGGGTGTAGTGCTCATAGAGGGTATGGTGGGTGAACACCAATGGCAGGCCGTAGGTCTCGGCGGCACGCGCTGCGGTATCGCCCAGCAGGAAAGGATGGTGGGAGTGGACGATATCCGGCTCGAAGTCCTCGATGGCCTCGTAGAGTTGCCCGGGCATCGGCACCGGCAGGGAAAAATCACTGCCATTGAAGTGCTGCACCGCGGCCACTCTTACCACATCCGTCTCGTCCTCGGGCTGCCCCTCCAGGCGTGGCGCCACCACCAGCACACGATGACCGGCCATGCACAGCTGACGCTTGAGCCGCTGTACCGACTCGCTGACCCCACCGACGATCGGTTGATAAGTATTGGTGAACATCAGCACATTCACTGGGGCGACTCTCCTGTCAAAACACGGCGGGGAGGCACGCGCGACGGCACGCGACCTGCCATCTCCCGTTCGAGATAGGCGATAAAGGCGCGGATCCGCAGGGGCACATGGCGGCGCTGATGATACACGGCATGGAAGTCGGCACGCACGCCCCGCCACTCCGGCAGCAGCTCGACCAGTTGCCCGGCGGCCAGGTCATCGTACGCGTCCCACCAGGAACGCAGTGCCACACCATGGCCGTCGCGGGCCAACCGGCGGATCACCTCGCCATCGTTGCTGGCCATGGGACCCGCGACCTTTACCGCGCGTTCCTCGCCCGGGGTGTCACGATGCTGGAACCGCCACACGGCGTAGTCGCTGCCGTTCTCGCGGATCACCAGACAGGGATGCGACGACAGGTCGCGGGGATCCCGCAGTGGCGGCATCGTCTCCACATAGGCCGGGGCGGCGCACAGCACACGCCGGTTGGGGAGAATACGTCGCGCCACCAGACGGGAGTCCGGCGGCTCGCCGACCCGGATGCCGATATCGAACCCCTGATCGAACAGGCTGGCGGGAAAGTTGGTCAGCTCGAGGCTGCCTTCGATACGCGGATGCCGGGCGCAGAAGGACGAGAACAACGGCGCCACATGCTGCCGACCGAACCCGAAGGTGGCATTGATGCGCAACGGGCCGGACAACTCGGCGCGATGATCGCACAACGTTTCCTCCAGCTCGCCGAGCTCGTCGAGGATCGCCGCCCCTCGACCCAGGTAGAGCTCGCCCTCGGCGGTCAGCGTCAATCGCCGAGTGGTGCGGCTGGCCAGGGCTACGCCCAGGCGCGTCTCGAGCTGCTTGAGCCGCTTGCTCACCGCCGAGAGCGAGAGCCCCAGCTCACGGGCGGTGGCGGTCAGGCTGCCGGCTCGGGCCAGGCGCTGGAAGAAGGCAAGGTCATCGAGTTGAGACAAGGTATTCTCCACTCATGCGCAATAATACCTTTCATTCTAGGCTGATTATCTCTTCCGGCCCAGGGCGTAGGCTGTCCTCTGACCCGGGCAATCGGCGCCCGACCATACACCGCGGAACATCAGGAGGAGCGACATCATGACCCATCGCATCGCCATCATTCCCGGCGACGGCATCGGCACCGAGGTGGCGCCGGAGGGCCGGCGCGCCCTGGAAGCCGCCGCCCGACGCTTCGATATCGCACTCGACTTCGAGACCTTCGACTTCGCCAGCTGCGACTATTACCTCGAACATGGCCGAATGATGCCCGAGGACTGGCGCCAGACCCTCGGCGAGTTCGACGCCCTGTTCTTCGGCGCGGTGGGGTGGCCGGAAAAGGTCCCGGACCATGTATCGCTATGGGGATCACTGCTGCAGTTTCGCCGTGAATTCGACCAGTACGTCAACCTGCGTCCCTGCCGACTGCTGCCCGGCATCAAGAGCCCGCTGGCCAACCGCCGCCCCGGCGACATCGACTTCTACGTGGTGCGCGAGAATACCGAGGGCGAATACTCCAGCGTCGGCGGCACCATGTTCGAGGGTACCGAGCGCGAGGTAGTCATCCAGGAGACGGTGATGACCCGCACCGGCGTCGATCGGGTCCTGAAATACGCCTTCGACCTGGCCGCCAGTCGTCCCCGCAAGAAACTCACCTCGGCCACCAAGTCCAACGGCATCGCCATCACCATGCCCTGGTGGGACAAGCGCGTGGCGGCGATGAGCGAGCACTATTCGCAGGTCTCGGTCGACCAGTTCCACATCGACATCCTGACCGCCAACTTCGTGCTGCATCCCGACTGGTTCGACGTGGTGGTGGCCAGCAACCTGTTCGGCGACATCCTCTCCGATCTGGGCCCGGCCTGTACCGGCACCATCGGCGTGGCGCCCTCGGCCAACATCAACCCGGAAGGACGCTTCCCGAGCCTGTTCGAGCCGGTGCACGGCAGCGCGCCCGACATCGCGGGTCGCGGCATCGCCAATCCCATCGGCCAGATCTGGTCCGGCGCCATGATGCTCGAGCATCTCGGCTATCCCGAAGCCGGCCGCGCCATGCTCACCGCCATCGAAGCGGTGCTCGACGAGGGTAACGAACGTCTACTGACACCGGACCTCGACGGCCAGGGCTCGACAGAGGCCCTTGGCCGAGCCATCGCCGAGCGTATCGCAAGCTGATCGAGAGGCGAACAAGGATCGTGCGTGACGCCCCGCATCGTTGATCGGCCTTGCGTCCCGACCCGAGCCACTATCCCTGAAACGGACCCGTCGCTCGGGTCAACCGTGGCAGGTGAGATCAGCCTTCCCGCTGACCATCGACGAGCCGGCCGAGGCCCTGCGGGTTATGCCCCTTGAGGGCATCCGGCAGCAGCGCATCCGGCATGTCCTGATAGCAGACCGGGCGCAGGAAACGGAAGATCGCCGCGGTGCCCACGGACGTGGTGCGCGAATCCGACGTCGCCGGGAAGGGACCTCCATGGACCATCGCATCGCACACTTCGACGCCGGTCGGCCAGCCGTTGACCAGAATCCGTCCCGCCTTGCGCTCGAGTGTCGGCAGCAGCGTACGGGCGGCATCCAGATCGGCATCGTCCATCTGCAGCGTGGCAGTGAGCTGGCCTTCCAGATGCTCGGCCAGCCTGACGAGCTCCTCGACATCCGCGCATTCGACCACCAGCGAAGCGGAGCCGAAGACTTCCGCTTGCAGCGCCTCGCTGGCAAGGAAATCCGGTGCCGAGGTCGCGAACAGGCCGGTTCGGCACTGATTGGGGCCCTCGCCTTTCCGGCCACGGGCGATTTCGCGAACCCGGCCACTGCTCGCCAGTGCAGCAACGCCACCTTCGTAGGCCTCGAAGATGCCCGGGGTGAGCATGGTCTGGGCGGCGCTGGCCTCGACGGCGTCTCCGGCGGCTGCCAAGAAGTCATCGAGTCCCTGGCTCTTGATCGCGATCACCAGCCCCGGGTTGGTACAGAACTGGCCGGCTCCCATGTTGAGTGAACCGACGAAGGCTTCACCCAGCGCCTTGCCACGCGCTTCGAGCGCCGCCGGCAACAGGAACACCGGGTTGATCGAACTCATTTCGGCGTAGAAGGGAATCGGCTCGGGACGCGACTGGGCAGCCTGCCATAGCGCCAAGCCGCCGCGACGCGAACCGGTGAAGCCGGCCGCCTTGATCCGCGGGTCGGAGACCAGCGCCTGGCCGATTTCGCGGCCGGAGCCGAACAGCAGGGAGAACACGCCTTCCGGCAGGTCGCACTTCTTGACCGCTGCCTGAATCGCACGACCGACCAGCTCGCTGGTACCGGGGTGTGCGGAATGCGCCTTGACGATCACCGGGCAGCCGGCGGCCAGGGCGGACGCCGTGTCCCCACCGGCAACGGAGAAGGCCAGCGGAAAGTTGCTCGCGCCGAACACGGCCACCGGACCGAGGGCAACATGACGCTGACGCAGATCGGCGCGCGGCAGAGGCTGGCGATCCGGCAATGCAGGATCGACGCGCACATCGAGCCACTCACCGGCGCGCACGGTCCTGGCGAACAATCGCAGTTGCCCGCAGGTCCGTCCCCGTTCGCCCTCGATTCGCGCCCACGGCAAGCCGGTCTCGGACACCGCGCGCTCGATCAAGGCATCACCTGTCGACTCGATCTCGTCGGCCACGGTCTCGAGGAACGCGGCACGCGTCTCCAGCGACGTTTCGCGGTAACCATCGAACGCCGTCCAGGCCAGTTCGCAGGCACGCTCGACGTCGGCCCGGGTCCCCCCGGGATACGTCGGCTCGAGGCGCTCGTCGGTGGCCGGATTGATGGCCTGGATGGCCTCATGACGGCCTTCGATAGCCTGCTGGCCGATCAGCAACTTGCCTTCCAATATCATGTTCGTCTCCTTGACGCCTGTCCTTTCCCCCTGGACGCACAGAGGACCCAGGGCGCGAACGTAACCTCGCTTCGATCCAACCGCCGTTTCATGACTCGCGGATGGAAACGGACCACTGCGCATACCACTCGCGGAACAGCGCGTACTGTTTCTCCACATAGTGGCGTTGTGCATCGCTGAGGGCATCGGTTTCGTTGAAGTGCAACGCGTATTCGCGTTCGCCGTTCAGCACCATGAGGTGCTTGTAATACAGCACCAGATCCGGTCCCTCATCGAAGGAAGACAGCACACCCAGGGCCGTTTCGAGTTCCTGAGCCTGGCGGCGCGCCTTGACGTCGCCCCGAGCGGCCTGCTTGCTCAACGAGACGAGGTGCAGGACCTCCCGCGGTAGCGCGTTGCCGATGCCGGTGATCGCACCGGTCGCACCACAGTTGACGAAGCCATGGAACACCGTGGTGTCGACGCCGACCATCAGAGTGACGTCGTCGCTCAGAGAGGTGATGTTTTCCGCCGCGTAGCGCAGATCGTCGGCGCCACCGAACTCCTTGAAACCGATCAGGTTCGGGTGCTCTTCACGCAACGCGAAGAACAGGTCGGCACGAGTGGCAAAGCCATAGTAGGGGCTGTTGTAGATCACCGCCGGGAGGCTGGGCGCCGCCTTCAGGATGGCGGAAAAATGCGCCTTCTGGGCCACCACCGAGGTGCCGCGCGACAGCACGCGGGGAATCACCATCAACCCCTTGGCGCCGACCTTGGCGGCATGAGCCGCGTGGGACACGGCCTCCCTGGAGTTCACTGCACCAGTGCCCACGATCGTCGGCACGCCGGCAGCAACCAGTCGCGCCACGCCCTCCTGGCGCTCTGCCTCGGTCAACAGCGGCCAGTCTCCCATCGATCCGCAATACACCACGGCGCTCATGCCGGTCTCGATGAGTTCTCGTCCCTTGGCGACGAGCGCGTCGTAATCCGGTTTCCGCTCTGGTGTGCAGGGCGTCATCAGGGCAGGAATACAGCCAGTAAAAATATTGTCGCTCATCGTTGCTTCCTCTGAGGTTTCTCGGACCCGTCCAGTGCATGGGTTGTCGTTCTTTTTATATTTTATACAATCTTCAAAAAGATTTTTGAAGTCATCCCAACCAAAAAGATGGCCATTGCCGGGACGCCTCTTTCCCACGCTGGACAACACGGCCTCATCGAGCGCCATATGGCGACTTTCCAGAATGACCAACGGCTCATGTATACTGTATAAAACTTCCTTTTCGAGCCGCCGACCCCACCATGGCCTACAAGACCCGCGCCCAGTTCGTTGCCGATGATATCCGCCACCGTATCCTGAGCGGCGAGTTCCCCGGGGGTACCCAGTTACGCCAGGATGCCCTGGCGGCGGACTATGACGTGAGCCGGATTCCAGTGCGCGAGGCACTGCTCACCCTGGAAGCCGAGGGCCTGGTCGAGTTCTACCCGCACCGCGGCGCCTTCACTACCGAACTCTCGGTGTCCAAGATCCGCGAACTCTTCGACTTGCGAGTACTGCTGGAGGGGCATCTGCTGCGACAGGCCATTCCTCGGATGACCGAGCCCGTCCTGCACAAGGCCGGACAGATTCTCCTGGAATATGATGCCGCCCTCGACAGCGGCAGCCAGATCGACAACTGGAGCGACTACAACTTCGCTTTCCACGAGGCGCTCTACAGCCCCGCCGGCCTCCCCGAGGCCATGAACCTGGTATCGCAGCTCAATACCAAATCGGACCGCTATATCCGCATGCAGCTGCTGTATACCCGAGAGATCGAGAAGGCCGAGCGAGAACACCACGATCTGCTCGAGTTCTCCAGGCAAGGCAAGGCCGACGCCGCCTGCGAACTGCTGGAGCGGCATATCCTGGAAGCCTGCGAGGGGATCGTCGCCGTGCTGGAGGGGCGGGTCCAGGCCAGTCAGACGCCCGACACCCCCCACCTGCAACATCAGAAGTAGCGATTACGGGGCAGCCCTTCCGGCCAGGTCCTGCCAGTCGGGCCACCCGTTCCGATAGGCGCTTAGTCAGATGCCACCACCGACTTGAGGTATTGGCCGACCTCGGAGTGATGCTGGATCGAGGAGACCGGCAGGATGGTCTCGGCCGGCCCCCAGGCGAAGACATTCACCGGGGTATGGGTATGGGTGCCGGTGCCCCAGACGACATTCTGCTCGGTACCCAGGACACGTCCCAGGATATCGCCCCGATCGTTATAGGGGTAGAACGCATCGAAGTCCTGAATGGCCGGGACTTCCTCGGCCTCGAGGTAACTGTGCCCTTCCACGTGGTAGGGGTTCGGCTTGTCGGCCAGGACCGCTTCCGCCTGCGCCTCGTCGATCTGGAAATCGCTGTTGGCATTGACCATTTCCATCAGGCGAGCCGGCGTTCTCTGCTCCTCTTCAAGTGCCCCGAATTCGCTCAGCAGCGTCGCGAAGCTAGCCTTCTGCTGGTAGAGGGAATCGAGAATCGAGAAGTCGCCAAAATTGAAGTTGGGAGCATAGTCCCGCTCCGCGAAGGCTGGCCCCGACTTCGCCTGCGGTTCCGGCAGGTTGGCCGATGAGTAACTGAGCCCGAACGCGCCCGTTTCATGATCCGCCGTGACCAGAATCACGGTGTCGTCGCGTCCTTCAGCCCATTCGTGGACGCCCTGAACCGCTTCCTCGAACTTGACCATCTCGTTGAGCATGGTACCGGCATCGTTCGAGTGCCCGGCCCAGTCGATCTGACCGCCCTCGACCATCAGGAAGAAACCGTCTTCGTCCTGCTCGAGCCTGTTCAGTGCCGTCTGCGTCATCTCGTGCAGGGTCGGCTCGAGGCGCTCGGCGTCGCCCTTGGTATTGCGATACTCGATACCATCGGCCATGCCGGAGTTGGCGAACAGGCCCAGCAGCTTGTCGCTCTGGCTGGCCTCGAGTTGCTCGCGGTTGAACGCCAGGCCATAGCCCTTTTCGGCGGCTTCCACGAGCAGGTTTCGATCGTCCTGGCGCTTGGAGACCGGCTCATAAGCGCCATCCATCAGGCTCGCGACCTCGGCATCCTCGCTCGCCGATTGCGGCACCCAATGGCGCAACCCGCCCGAGAGCATGACATCGGGCCCCACCTCGAGCATGTCTTCGGCAATCGCGTTCTCCAGCGAACGATGGGGCTGGTGGGCGGCGAAGGCCGCAGGCGTGGCATGGGTCAGGCGAGTATCCGAGACCAGGCCGGTCGCCTTGCCCTGGGCCTTGGCCAGCTCGAGTACCGTCTCGACGGGATTGCCCTCCGCATCGATACCGATCACCTCGCTACCGGTGAAGACACCGGTCGATAATTGCGTGGCGGAGCAGGCGGAATCCACGACGACGGCATCCTCGGGATGCGTCAGGGAGAAACCGACGACACCTTCCTTGGCCAGTCGGTGGAACGCCGTCGACTCGCCATCGTAGATGGAATCGGGGGCCTGATTGGCATAGGTCTCCAGCAGCCCCACCTGCTGGGGCCCCATGCCGTCCCCGATCATCAGGATCACGTTCTTGATCTCGGCGGCATTGGCCGGCGCCGCGACCGCAGCCAGCAACACGCCGCCAAGCAGGGGGCCGACTGTCGTCTTTTGCTTCATGCAAGATGTCATGCTTCATCCTTCTTGTCGTTTATTCTCGGCAATGCGCGATGGCGCACTGCATTACGATCTATCATCCGCACTCTTTAATTCAACTCTGTTACCGAGCCAGTCTCCTCCTGAGATGTCCCATCAAGAATACTCAGCTCATCCTTGAATCCCACGTTCATGTCAGGCCACCCAGCCGCCCTACCAGCAGCCGGGCGCCCCCGTCGGTGATCCGGCCGATGACGGCACCATGAAGGGGCACCCACGACATGGTCAGAACACGCCGTTCAGGAGTTCGTGGCGACACCCGGGACAGCGGTGTCCTCCTGCGACTCGCCGGTCCGCCAGATGGCGATATTGGCGTAGCCGTAGAAGATGGTGATCAGCAGCACCAGCATGTGGTACCAGAGAAACGGCAGATAGGAGAGCGTGGAGACACCCAGCGTCATGGCCATGAAGACACCGCCATCCGTCCAGGGCACCATGGGCGTGGTGATGGTGCCACCGGCTTCGGCGTTGCGGGACAGCACGCGACGATCAATACCTTGCTTGTCGTAGTTCTTCTCGGTAATGGTGCTGGCAGTGATCAACGAGACATAGGCCGCTCCGCCGAAGAAGTTGCCGAAGAAGCCCCCCAGCATGGTGGAGATCGTCAGACGACCGGGATTGTCGGCCCAGCGCAGGAAGCCGTTGCTGATCGTCTGCAGCACACCGACACGCTCCATCAACCCGCCGAGCCCCAGGGCGAACAGGATCAACGCGATGACCCCGAGCATGGATTCGATGCCACCCCGGTTGAGCAGCGTGTTGAGGAAGTCCACATCGGACTGCATGGCATTGCCGACATAGGCAGTCCGCATCGCATCGAGCGGTGCCACATCCTGGGCGAGCCAGGCGCAGAGGATCCCCATCACGGCCCCGAAGGTGATCACCGGGATGGCGGGATAGCGGCGAATCAGCAGGCCGATGACGACAACGGCCGGCAGCAGCAGCCATCCATTGATGGTGAAATGTGACTGCAGGGCCTGCATGGCCATGTCGGCGCGTTGCGTATCGACGCCCTCTCCGACATAGAAGAAGCCCACCACCAGGAACAGCAGGGCGGCGATCAGGGCGGCGGGGCCGCTGACCAACGACATGGAACGGATATGGTCCACCAACCCGACCCGGCACAGCGACGCCGTCATCACGGTGGTATCGGACAGCGGTGACATCTTGTCGCCCACATAGGCGCCGGAAATCACCGCCCCCGCCACCAGCGGCAATGGGATGCCAAAGCTATGACCGATGCCGATCATGGCGACCCCGGCGGTCCCTGCCGTGCCGAACGACGTCCCCGTGGACAGGGAAGTGACGGCACAGATGATGAAGGCCGCACACAGGAAGATCTGCGGATTCATCACCGACAGGCCGTAGTAGATGATGCTGGGCACGATGCCACCGGCGATCCAGGTGCCGATCAATGCCCCCACGGTCGTCAGCACCAGCACGGCTTCCATTCCATTGTGGATACCGTCGATCAGCCCTTTCTGCATGGCGTCATAGGACAGCTTGAGCTTCACCCCGAGCCCCATCACCAGGAACCAGGACGTGAACAGCGCCAACTGGATCGGCAATTCGAAGACGTTGATGAACAGGAACATGATGGCGATAAACCCCACCATCACGGCACCCACTTCACCCAGGGAAGGCAGGCGGCCCCCCGCTTGCTGCTCGTTCATGACTCACTCCACTTGTTGTTGTCGCAATGTTGATTGGCTTGATGCCGGCCAGCGCCGGCCTGACTATCTGGCAAAGCGTGCCAGCCGGTAGGGGGCCAGCGACGGCAGTGCCGACTCTGTCGACTCCCTCTCGGGAGAGATGAACTGGCTGACCAGGCGAGCAGTGACTGCCGCCTGGGTCAGCCCGAGATGGTGATGTCCGAAGGCGAGCCAGACCCGGCCTTCGGGGCCGGTCCGGTCGATGATCGGCAGTGAATCCGGCAAGGACGGGCGGAATCCCATCCAGGGGGTCGCATCCGCCTCGTCCAGAGGACGGGAGAACAGGCCGTGTGCCAGCTCGCGGAGCCGCCAGGCACGCTCCATGTGCGGCGGTCGCTCGAGACCGGCGAACTCCACGGTGCCGGCCAGGCGCAATCCCTCGGCCATGGGCGTCATGATGAAGCGCCGCTCCAGGGAGGTGACCGCCATGGAGATCCGCTCACCTTCCCGTGGCAACATCAGGTGGTAGCCACGCTCGGTATCCAGCGGAACCCGTACCCCCGTCAGTTCGGCAACCAGAGGCGCCGAGTGGGCACCGGCGGCGACCAGCACCTTAGGCACCGCCAGACTGCCCTCGCTCGTCTCCAGGCGGACGCCACGGGCATCGGCCCGAGCGCTTTGCACGGTGGCCCGAGAAAAACGCACTCCGGCGGCCCTGGCGGCCCTCACCAGTTCCTTTACCACCCAGAGGGGATCGATCACATGACCGGTCTCGGGAAAGAAGAGGCCTCCGCGGATACGCTCCGACAGTTCGGGAACCCGACGACGGACTTCCTCACCGTTCAACCATTCCTGCGCGACGCCCTGGGCGGCGAAGCGTGCCGCCGACGCTGCCAGGGCATCCGCTGTCTCGGCCTTCTCGTGCACCAGCAGAGAACCGTGCCCACAAAGCAGGTCGGAACGTCCGATGGACGCCAGCAGCTCCCGCCAGGCCACCAGACTCGCTTCATTGAGCGCTCGGATACCTGCCACGCTGTGCCGATAGGGGGAGGGGCGCAGGTTCCACAGCAATCGCACCAGCCAGGGAGTGGCCTTCGGCAGGTACCGCCAGTCCAGCCGCAGCGGTCCCAGTGGATCCATCAGCATCCCGGGGATACGCTTCAACAGAGAGGCATCGGCGATGGGGAAGATCTGCTCGGTGGCCAAGTGACCGGCATTGCCGAATGAAGCCCCCATGCCCGGCTCGTCGCGGTCCAGCACCCGCACCCGAAGGCCCTGGCGAGCCAGTTCCAGGGCACAGGCAGTGCCGACCACGCCGGCACCGACTACCACGATGTCAGCATCGTCAAAGGCAGTATCCGCCGTGGATCGAACTTGCGGGGAGGCCTTCGGATCGGGGCTCGCCTGGGTCATGATCGTTCTACTCGCTTGAAGGGCGCCTGAGATGCGTTCCGTTGAATGTATAAAATATATAATCTATCTTGGCAAGCCTGGTCGACCAGGATCGAACCACCCGGTCATCCCCAACACACAACGAGAGGACGATGCATGAAGCGCATCCAGGTGCTCGATTCCCATACCGGTGGAGAACCAACGCGGCTCGTGATGGAGGGCTTTCCCGATCTCGGCAAAGGGAACTTGCGTGAGAAGCTCGAACGGCTGCGTGGCGAGCACGATCGCTGGCGCACCGCCTGCATGCTGGAACCACGGGGGCATGACGTTCTGGTCGGCGCCCTGCTCTGCGAGCCGGAGACGCCGGAAGCCACCTGCGGGGTCATCTTTTTCAATAACAGCGGCTATCTGGGCATGTGTGGCCACGGCACCATCGGCCTGGTGGCCTCGCTGGCTCATCAGGGCCGGCTAATGCCAGGCCGACACTGGATCGATACGCCGGTGGGGAGTGTCGAGGCCACACTGCATGACGAGGGAGACGTGACGGTGCGCAATGTGCCGGCCTATCGCTATCGCCAGTCGGTACCCCTGGAAGTGCCCGGCCATGGTCGAGTGCATGGCGACATCGCCTGGGGCGGCAACTGGTTCTTCCTGATCAGCGATCACGATCGACGCCTAACGCTGGACAACGTCGATGCCCTGACCGACTTCACCTGGGCGATCCGCCAGGCACTCGAGGCACAGGGCATCACCGGTGAAGACGGTGGAGAGATCGATCATATCGAGCTGTTCGCCGAGGATTCTCGCGCCGACAGCCGCAACTTCGTGCTCTGCCCCGGCAAGGCCTATGACCGCTCGCCCTGCGGCACCGGCACCAGCGCCAAGCTGGCCTGCCTGGCTGCCGACGGCAAGCTGGCTCCCGGCCAGTCCTGGCGTCAGGCCAGTATCACCGGCAGCGAGTTCGTGGCCCATTACGAACCAGAGGGCGACCGGATTCGCCCCTACCTGCGCGGCAGAGCCCATATCAGCGCGGAAGCCTCACTGCTTGTCGACGAGACGGATCCCTTCGCCTGGGGCATCGCCGCCGACACTTGATACTCATGTCGTCACCCAGGCTCCCTCGATGATGCGCACCCTGTCGTCGGCCAGGTTGTCGAGCAGGTTGCGCCCCATCTCGCTGAAGATGTCACCGAAGAGATCGGCCGGCCCGGGCAGTGCGGCCGATGACTGGTGATCCGATTCCTGACGACCGTGCTTGCGACGCCAGGCCAGTGCCTCGGCGGTGACATCAGTGACATCGACCGGCTGGAAGCCCGCCGTTTCCAGCCGCTGCTCCAGGCACCACCGCGTCTGCAGGTGGCTCGTGGCTCGCTCCCTGGCCCAGGGCACCGGCAGCGTCAAGGCGGCCGGGTTGTCGCCGGCCACCACTTCATGCAACAACACCCGCCCCCCGGGCGCCAGCAGACGATGCCATTCTGCCAGCACCGCTTCCATATCGGGCATGTTCATCAGCGCGTGCTGGCACCAGACGACATCCACGCAGGCATCCGACAACGGGGTCGCGGCAGCATCGGCGCAACCGAACCGAGTACGTGACGACAGGCCCGTGGCACGACTCAGCCAGCCGGCGACCTCGACGAAGGGCGCGGTGATATCGATCCCGACCACCTCGACGCCATGCTCCTCGGCGAGTAACCGGCTGGCGCCGCCGGTCCCGCACCCGACGTCCAGCACTCTGTCGCCCGGCGAGAGCGCGCCGAGCCTCGCCAGTGAGCGGCTGGCTCGCCGCCCTCCCAGGTGCAGTTGATCGATACCGGCAATGTCATCGAGGGACAGCCGGTCCGGGTTACGTCCGCTGGCGACAAAGGCCCGACGCAACCTGCCGACCAAGGTTTTGCGATTTCCATCTTCCGTTCCGCCGGCGCCGGCATAGTGCCGGGCCAACCGCTCGGCATCCCGGGACGTGCCTGCCTGAACCCCTCCATTGCGGCTCTCTACACCACGGCCACCGTTCGTCATTCTCTTTTCTCTCCCTTGCCGCCGCTCCCGCTATCCATGGCGCGAGCCGCCTGTCTCGAGTAGCAAACGACGGCACATCGCACAAATGTATAACATACATTATCAATAGCACCACATACGCTGGAGGTGCGGGCGAACCGGCCCGCCGGTCTATTCACTCGATAACCACAAGGATACCTTCATGACACTGGAACGACGCCAGTTTCTCACCGCTTCCATGGCCCTCGGGGCTGCCGTTGCCACACCTAGCCTGCTGGCCGGTACCCCGACACCATCACGTTACCCGGACAGTACCTGGCAGGTCATCGACGAACGCTTCGAGCGATACATGCTGTTCAACACGCCGCTGGAGCGCCAGTGGACGGGCGGCCTGTGGCTCGAGGGACCGGCCTGGAACGCCGTGGGTCGCTATGCCGTCTTCAGCGACATCCCCCGGGCACGGCAGATGCGCTGGGACGAGGTCACTGGCGAGGTCTCGGTGCTGCGACGTCAGGTGGGGCACTCGAACGGCCATACCTTCGATAACCGAGGACGCTTGATCGCCTGCGAGCATTCCCCCGCCCGCGTGGTTCGCTACGAATGGGACGGCAGCATGAGCGTGCTGGCCGAACACCATGACGGCAAGCCTCTCAATGCCCCCAACGATATTGTCGCCCTGGACAACGGCGGCCTGATCTTCACCGACCCGGGCTATGGCGCCCATGTCGACTATGAGGGGCAACGTCGCAAGCTACAACTGGATACGGCCGTCTACTACTGGGAAGACGGCATGGACGAGCCCCGGGTGCTGACCACCGAGCTCTACAAGCCTAACGGCATCGCCCTGGGGCCGGACGGTCGCAGCCTGTACATCACCGATACCGCGCCCTCCCATCATCCGGACCAGCCGGCCACCATCACGCGCTTCACCCTGGCCGAGGGCGGTAAGGCCCTGCAGGACGCGAAGCGACTCGTCGAAAGCCGCGAGGAAGGATACGACGGTCTGACCTGCGACGCGGATGGCAATCTCTGGGTGGGGACCTCCGGCGGTGAGGGCATCGACGGCGTCAGTGTCTTCACCCCGGATGGCACCTTGATCGGACGCATCCTGCTTCCCGAGATCTGCGCCAATGTCTGCTTCACGGGAGAAGATCGCAACCGCCTGCTGATGACCGCGAGCCAGTCGATCTACACGCTTTATACTGCCGCTCGCGGCGCCTGAAGGCACTGCGATGCCTCCGCTCCCGGCGTGGCTTTTCATTATCGCACCCGCCTCTTTCATCAAGTCGACGCCGGGTCTTGAGCCCTCACCCGACAGTGATGAAGGTAGCGAGGCCAATAACGAAACCACGACCGGGAGCAACATGATCACCGCGCCATGCCTCCGACGCCCCAGCGTCGAGAACGTCTTCACGCCCTGCCGGGACGATCGCCATGCTGGCTGACTGGTTGGAGCGGAGCCTGAGCGAATCGGTCTCGTCGCCCGAGCGGGGCGACATCCCGGGCGGGCGTTTCCGGGTCCCTGGTCCAGGATTACTGGAACTCACGCCGGATACCGACGAGGCACAAGCACCCACCGTCGTGCTGTCGACCGGTATTCACGGCAATGAAACGGCCCCCATCGAGCTGCTCGGCGCCAGCCTGGCTCGACTGGAAGCCGGCCTGCTACAGCTTGGCGGCCCCGTCCTGGTGATCCTGGGCAATCTCGAGGCCATCCGCGCCGGCACCCGCTTCGTCAACACCAACCTCAACCGCCTGTTCCGTCGCGACCTGGTCGAGGACGGCATGGAACCGGATCGAGCCCGCACCTTGATGGAAGCCGTGGATGCCTTCCATGAGCGCCACCCGGGCCGCCGACGCCTGCACTACGACCTGCACACGGCGATCCGCGACAGCCAGTACCCGCGCTTCGCGGTGGAACCCTTCGCCGACACCGCCACCACGCCCGAACAGTGGCAATGGCTGGCCGGCGCCGACATTCAGGCAGTGCTTCACCAGCACGATCACAGCTGGACCTTCTCCCACTACAGCAAGTATTACCATGGCGCCCAGGCCTTTACCCTGGAGCTCGGCCGAGCCCTTCCCTTCGGCGCCAATGACCTCGCACCTCTGGCGCCCATGGGCCGGCTGCTCGATGCGCTGCTGGAGGCACGCGAACCCGCATCGGCCAGCCCCGCTCGCTTGGCCTTCTTTCGGGTCGAGCACGAGCTGATCCGCCATGCCGAGGCCTTCCGGCTATGCTTTCCCGACGACACCCCGAATTTCACCGAGTTCGCCCCCGGTACGCGACTATCGGAAGACGCCGAGGCCGGTCCCTTCACGGTCGGCGACACGCCCCTGCGCGTGGTCTTTCCCAACGCCAGGGTCGAACTTGGCGCTCGAGCGGCGCTGCTGGTGACGCCGGTCCGGGATGCCGACGCGGAGTAACGACGCCTTACACGTTTCACCAACGGTGAATAAAACTGCAAAATAACAACAAGTTGGAGTTATTTTATGTTTCGAACCACTGCCTCCATAGACCAAGGTCGCATTCCTGATGGCGTGACATGGCCTGCCGATGGCCGTCTGGCCTGTTAGAATCGCCCACCTTTTTCGCGCCGGCCACACGCTGCCCGGTCCCGACCCAGGCGACCTTTCCCGAACTGGAGTCCGTTTCATGGCCGATACCCCGATTCCGCTGGAAGTGCGCAACATCACCAAGCGCTTCGGCGATACAGAAGTCCTCAAGGGCCTCTCCCTGAAGGCCCACAAGGGTGATGTCATTACCCTCATCGGAGCCTCCGGCTCCGGCAAGAGCACCTTCCTGCGCTGTATGAACCTGCTGGAGCAGCCCAACGAAGGCGAGCTGATCGTCCACGGCGAGTCGATCCGCTTCAAGGAGGCCAAGCACGGCCGCGAACCGGCAGACTGGAAGCAGGTCGTCAACATGCGCGCCAAGCTCTCCATGGTGTTCCAGAGCTTCAACCTCTGGGCCCACATGACGCTGCTCGAGAATGTCATCGAGGCACCGATCCATGTGCTCGGCAAGTCGAAACGCGAGGCCATCGACCATGCCCGCGAGCTCCTCGAACGCGTCGGTCTCGGTGAACGCGCCGACTACTACCCGGCCCAGCTTTCCGGCGGTCAGCAACAGCGCGGCGCCATCGCCAGGGCTCTGGCCATGGATCCCGAAGTGATGTTGTTCGACGAGCCGACCTCGGCCCTCGACCCGGAACTGGTCGGCGACGTGCTGAAGGTCATGCGCGACCTCGCCGAGGAAGGCCGCACCATGATCGTCGTGACCCACGAG
Organism: Halomonas elongata; assembly: GCF_029081005.1. GTDB lineage: Bacteria > Pseudomonadota > Gammaproteobacteria > Pseudomonadales > Halomonadaceae > Halomonas > Halomonas elongata_B. The sequence continues at coordinate 98,056 of NZ_JAJQTQ010000001.1, forward strand.
ATGGCCTTCGCCCGCGACGTTTCCACCCAGGTGATCTACCTGCATCAGGGCCAGGTCGAAGAAGCCGGACCTCCCGACCAGGTCCTCGGCAACCCGAACTCCGAGCGGCTCAAGCAATTCCTGGCGCCCAAGCACTGAGGCGGCCCGGATGAGGAGATTCCCATGATCGACCTGCACGGCTACGGCCCGCGCCTCGCGGAAGGCGCCCTGGTCACCATCGAACTGGCGATTCTGTCGCTGATACTCGCCATCGTGCTGGGCCTGGCCACCGCCAGCGCCAAGATGTCGCGCAACTGGGTGCTGCATCGCCTCGGCACCCTCTATACCACCCTGATCCGGGGCGTGCCCGATCTGGTGTTGATGATGCTGCTGTTCTTCGGCGGCCAGATCGGCGTCAACATGTTCACCGACTGGCTCTACAACCGGTTCGACATCGATATTTTCATCAACATCAACGAATTCGTCGCCGGCGTGGTGACCATCGGCCTGATCTTCGGGGCCTACATGGGCGAGACCTTCCGTGGCGCCTTCCTCGCCGTGGAAAACGGCCAGATCGAGGCCGGCCGCGCCTATGGCATGTCTCACTGGCTGGTCTTTCGACGCATCCGCTTCCCGCAGATGATGCGTCACGCCCTGCCGGGGCTCTCGAACAACTGGATGGTACTGCTCAAGACCACCGCGCTGGTCTCGGTGATCGGCCTGTCCGACATGGTGAAGGTGGCCGCCGAGGCCTCCAAGGCCACCCGCGAGCCCTTCACCTTCATGATCATCGTCGCCGTCATCTACTTGCTGATCGCCAGCGTCTCCGAATGGGGCTTCGCGCGACTGCAGAAGCACTATGACATCGGCTATGGGGAGGCGGACTGATGGAAAGCCTGATGAACTGGCTGCAGGCCCAACTGGCCGACAACAGCATCTTCACCCTGCAGACCCTCTCCTACTACGGGGACGGCCTGGTCACCACGATCCAGCTGGTCTTCCTCTCGCTGATCATCGGCCTCGTGCTGGCCGTACCGCTGGCCATCGGCCGCGGCTCCAGGCACGCCTGGGTGCGCCTGCCGATCTTCTTCTACTGCTACGTATTCCGGGGCACACCGCTGCTGGTCCAGCTCTACCTGATCTACTACGGCGTGGTCTTCGTCGAAGGCATCCAGGACACCTGGCTGTGGGTCATCCTGGAGAAGCCGTTCGTGCCCGCACTGGTCGCCTTCACACTGAATACCGGGGCCTACACCACCGAGATCTTCCGCGGCGCCATCAAGTCCACGCCCAAGGGCGAAATCGAGGCCGCCCGCGCCTACGGCATGTCCTGGTCACTGATGCTGCGACGCATCGTGCTGCCCAGCGCCTTTCGTCGCGCCCTGCCGGCCTACGGCAACGAAGTGATCTTCATGCTGCATGCCAGCGCCATCGCCAGCGTGGTGACCATCATGGACCTGACCGGAGCGGCCCGCTTCGTCTATGCCCGCTTCTACGCGCCCTTCGACGCCTTCCTGTTCGTCGCGGCGATCTATCTCTGCCTGACGTTCACGATCATCTACTTCTTCCGTCACCTGGAGAAGCGGCTGCTCGCCCATCTCAAGCCGGCCAGCGGCTGACGACCGTCGAACGAACGTTGGTTCACAACGTTCGTTCACGGCCTTTCGACCCGTCCCGCCTTCGGCTATCGTGGACGAGTCGCCACCCTTGGACGCCGTTCGACCTTCGAACCCGGCCTTGCGGTGAAGCCATCAACAAAAAGGGAAGTGATTCATGAAACTCAACAAACTACTGAGCATCGGCGTACTCGGCGCCAGCATGATCGCCGGCGTCGCCAACGCCGAGGTCCGCGATATCCGCATCGGCGTCGACGTGCCCTACGAGCCCATGGAATACCGCACCCCCGACGGCGAGTTGACCGGCTTCGACATCGAGCTCGGCAACGCCATGTGCGAAGAGATCGGCATCCAGTGCGAGTGGGTCGTCCAGGGGTGGGATGGCATCATCCCCGGCCTCCAGGCCCGCAAGTACGACGCCATCATGTCGTCCATGACCATCAACGATCAGCGGCGTGAGCAGGTGCTGTTCTCCGACCCCTACATCACCCCGCCCTCCGCCTGGTTCGCGCCGACCGATACCGAAATCGAAACACCGAGCGAGGAAAGTCTCGAAGACAAGACCATCGGCGTGCAGCGCGGCACCCTCCAGGACAACTACGTGACCGACCTGTACGGCGACGTGGCCGACGTCAACCGTTATGCCACGGCCGACGACATGGTGCTGGACATGGATTCCGGTCGCCTGGACATCGTCTTCCTCGACTTCCCGATCGGCAAGTCCACCCTGCTCGACAGCGAGGCCGGCGACTACACGACCGTGGGCGAGAAGATCACCGAACCCAAGGAGTACTTCGGTGAAGGATTCGGCATCGCCTTCCGCCAGCGGGACGAAGCGCTGGCCAAAGCCTTCAACGAGGCCCTTGCCACCCTGAAGGAAAACGGCACCTACGCCGAGATCGAAGCCAAGTACTTCAGTGAATAAGCTCTGCTGCGACTGACGCACCTCGTGCATTCGCCATGCTTTGCGGCCCCTGGAGACAGGGGCCGCATTTTATTCCGCTCGTCCGCCACTCCCTTCTCACACCCGAGGATGCGTGCCCGGCACATGTTCGGCGTCTTCACTCGAGAGCGTCTCCTGCGGCGGCCGGGACAGTGCATCGAGAATGCCGCACTCGGCGGCCGGACGCTGCCCCTGGCAACGGGCTCGCAGCGCCACCAGGGATTCCTCCAGTACCTGAAGCTGGGAAATACGCGCCTTCACATGCATCAGGTGTTCGTCGATCAGGATGTCGGCCTGATGGCAGGTCCCCTCCGGATCGTCATGGCATGCCAGCAAGGCCCGGATCTCGTCCAGGGTCATGTCCAGCGCCCGACAATGCCGGATGAAGGCGAGACGCTCGACGTGCACCTCGCCATAGAGGCGGTAATTCGCCTCGCTCCGCGCCGGTTCGGGCAGCAAGCCTTCCCGTTCGTAATAGCGAATGGTCACGACTCGGCATCCCGTGCGAGTCGCCAGCTCACCGATTTTCATCATCGACCTCCACTCACTCAGCGTCAGGGCTTGACCCTATACAGACTATAGGGTGTGTGATGTCGGCAAGATATCACGAACGGAGCCCGAGATGTCCGATGACACGCCTCAGGAACATGGCTGCTGCTGCGGCGGCCATCCCGAACCTCGCGAGACCGTGACCGCCCCGGCCGACAGCGACACCCTGCGCCTGCGTATCCAGGAGATGGACTGCCCCACCGAGGAAGCCCTGCTGCGCAAGGCCCTGACCTCGGCCCCCGGCGTCGCCGCCCTGGAGTTCGACCTGATGGGCCGGATCCTGAGCATTCATCATCACGACGCCGACACCGAAGCGCTACAGGCACGCGTGCGCGGCCTGGGCATGACGCCTCGCCCCCTGGACGGCATTGACGATAGCGCCGATGACGCCCCTGACGGCGACGAACCCCGATGGGGCCGGCTGATACTGGCCGGGATCCTGGCGCTGTCGGCGGAGATCGCCGGCTGGACGCCCTGGCCCTGGACCGGCTGGCTCTCCCCGCTGCTCGCCCTGCTGGCCATCGCCCTGGTGGGCCTGCCGACATGGCGCAAGGGCTGGGTGGCGATTCGTCACCGCACCCTCAACATCAACGCCTTGATGAGTGTGGCGGTGACCGGTGCCCTGCTGATCGGTCACTGGTCGGAGGCCGCCATGGTGATGGTGCTGTTCACCCTGGCGGAACGCATCGAGGCAGGTTCCCTGGAGCGCGCCCGCCGTGCCATCCGCGACCTGCTCGACAGTGCGCCCCGTCAGGCCCGACGACGCACGGAGGCAGGCGAATGGGAGACCGTGGCCGCCGAAGACGTGGCCATCGGCGACGTCGTACGAGTACTCCCCGGCGAGCGCCTACCACTGGACGGCGAGGTCGTGCGCGGTCATCCCAGCCTGGACGAATCGCCGATCACCGGCGAGAGCTTGCCCGTCGACAAGGCGCCGGGCGACAGCGTCTTCGCCGGCGCCATCAATCATGACGGTGACTTCGACATCCGCACCACCCGAGAGGCCAGCGACACGACCCTGGCGCGCATCATTCACGCCGTCGAGCAGGCCCAGGCCAGCCAGGCCCCCACCCAACGTTTCATCGACCGCTTCGCCGCCGTTTACACGCCCGCGGTCTTCGCCCTCGCCATGCTAACGGCCCTGGCCTGGCCCTGGATCGTCGGCGGCGTCTGGCTGGACGGTATCTATCGTGCCCTGGTGCTGCTGGTGATCGCCTGCCCCTGCGCGCTGGTCATTTCCACGCCGGTGACCATCGTCAGCGGCCTTTCCGCCGCCGCCCGAGCCGGCATCCTGATCAAGGGCGGCCGCTTCCTGGAGCAGGGCCGGCACCTGACCTGGCTGGCCCTGGACAAGACCGGCACCCTGACCCGGGGCGAGCCGACACTCGAACATTGGGAAGCACTCGACGTATCCTCGGAAGAGGGCCTCCAGGACCTGGCGCGGCAAGCCTCGCTGCTCGCCGGTCGCTCGACCCACCCCGTATCCGCCGCCATTCAGCGTGCCCTCTCATTGGATTCGAATGACGGCAACGTCGATGATGTCCGCGAACGCCCCGGTCAGGGCATCGAAGGCCGGGTGGATGGCCAGGCACTCTGGCTCGGCAACCGCCGGCTGGCCGATGCGCAGGGCCTGATCGACGCGACGCTCGCGGAGCGCATCGAGGCACTGGAGCGGCGCGGCGCCAGCGTCGTGGCACTGGGCTCATCGGAGCGTGTACTGGCGCTGTTCACCGTGCGCGATCCACTCAAGCCCACCAGCCTGGCAGCCATCGAGGCCCTTCACGGGCTCGGCGTGAAGACCCTGATGCTCTCCGGCGACAACCGGCACGCGGTAACGGCCATCGCCGGAGAAGCCGGCATCGACAGCGCCCGAGGAGAATTACTCCCCGAGGACAAGCTCGCCATCATCGAGGAAAGCGGTCGCGACGGCGTGATCGGCATGGTCGGTGACGGCATCAACGATGCGCCGGCGCTGGCCCGTGCCGATATCGGCTTTTCCATGGGGGCAGCCGGCAGTGACGTGGCCATCGAGACCGCCGACGTGGCACTGATGGACGATGACCTCGGCAAGTTGCCGGCCTTCCTGCGCCTGTCCCGTGCCACGCACAGCATCCTGGTTCAGAACATCGTGCTGGCTCTCGGCATCAAGGCCGTCTTCATGATCCTGGCCTTCGCCGGTCAGGCCACTCTGTGGATGGCGGTGTTCGCCGATCTGGGCGCCAGCCTGCTGGTCATCGGCAACGGACTGCGCCTGCTGCGTATCCGGCCCGGATGAGAGGCCCGAACGGCGACATTCAGCACCAATCGCCATTGCTCCGTGACCAGGCCAGTGTTCCGTAATCGGGCAAGACCGGCCTAGAGGCATCGGCGCATGAAATTGAGTATCCAGCGCACCATCAAACGGTCATCGACCGGGGCATCCAGCGAGGCCAGCCCCCGGTCGACCCGTTCGGCACCGACCAGGCCGGCACGCAGCCGCATCAAGTCCGCCGAGTAGGCCTTGGCGAACTCGGGATGTCCCTGCACGCCGAGGAAACATTCACCGACCTGCATCAGATACAGGGGGCAGAAATCGCTTCCCGCCAATACTCTGGCGTTCGGGGGAGGCGTCGCCACCTGGTCCTGGTGGCTGACCACCAGATCGAGTCCATCCTGCCATGGGTCCATCCAGTCGGCCCGTCCCGTCACCTCATTACAGGACATGCCCACTCCCCAGCCCCTGGAACTCTTGACGACCTCCCCGCCCAACGCCTTGGCGATCAACTGATGGCCAAAGCAGATGCCGACCAGGGGGCTATCGGTCTCCCACAGCCGTCGGATGAAATCGCACAGCTCATCGATCCACGGCAGGCCATCATTGACCCCGAACCTGGAACCGGTCGTCAGCCAGGCATCCACCGCCCCGGGATCATCAGGCAACTCGCCATCCAGGCAACGCCACACCTGGAAGGTCAGTGTCGGATCCACCGAGGTGAACAGTCGCTCGAACATCGCCGGATAGTTGCCGTGCCGCTCCCGCAGCTCCGGCGCCACATCGTCACACTGCAAAAGGCCTATGCGCATCGCCCCTCCTCCCGTTGGGGAAACACTGCTTAAATGCCTGCGCATGCAAATCGCTGCGTTACGCGGTGCGCGAAAGCTCGCCTAACGACACGTTATGTCTCGCTTTCTGTGCTCCGTGTGCCTTGCGCTTCACTATGCTCGGCGATTTATTCAGCATTTCCTTGATCCCGTCGTGATGCTTCCCCCGCTCGGCATGCGCCTAGAGACGGCCCTCGACCGCATCGACGAAAATGTCGCGATATCGCTCGGGCTCGAAGGCGATGGGATTGGAAGCAGATGACGGATCGGCGACGGCCATCCGGCCGACCTTCTCCGCCTGTACGGTATCGATGCCCAGCGCCGCCAGCGTAGGCGGTATGCCCAGGCGCTCGCGCAGATCGAGCACCCAGTCGATCACCGCCCCGGTACCCGGCTGACGCAGGTCGAGGTAGCGTCCCAGGCGCACCATGGGCTCACCGATGGCCTGCTCGTTGGCTCGCAGCACATAAGGCATCAGCACTGCATTGAGAGTCCCGTGATGCGCGTCGTACAAGGCGCCGAGCGGATGGGCCAGGGCATGCATGGCCCCCAGCCCCCGCTGGAAGGCGGTTGCGCCCATCATCGAGGCCACCAGCATGTGCTGGCGTGATTCGAGGTCTCGGCCGTCGGCATGGACGCGGGGCAGATGATCGCGAATCCGCCGCATGCCCTCCACGGCGATCCCCTCGGCCATGGGATGGTAATTGGGCGAACACCAGGCCTCGAGACAGTGCGACAACGCATCCATCCCCGTGGCAGCGGTGAGCGACGCCGGCAAACCGATGGTCAGCTCAGGATCGAGAATCACCGTCGCCGGCACCATCCGAGGGTGAAAGATGATGCGCTTGACGTGCTCCTGCTCGTTGGTGATGACCGAGGCACGCCCCACCTCGGACCCCGTGCCGGCAGTCGTCGGTACGGCGACCACCGGCGCCACGGCATCACCGTCGGCGCGCTTCCAGTAGTCGCCGATATCCTCCAGTTCCCAGATCGAGAGCTCGTCACGCTGCCCGGCCATCAAGGCCACCGCCTTGGCGGCATCCAGCCCTGAACCGCCGCCGAAAGCGATGACACCATCATGTTCGCCCTCCCGGAAGGCCGTTACCCCGGCCTCGACATTGGCCCCGGTAGGGTTGCCCTTGATCTCGCTGAACACGCTGACCCTCAAGCCCTCATCGGCACAGTGCTGTACCAGATCGTGCACCATCGGCAACCCCGCCAGGCCGGGATCAGTCACCAGCAAGGGCGCGCACATGCCCAGCGCCCGGCACGCCTCCGGCAGTTCCCGCACGCGCCCTGGCCCGGCGAGAATCCGGGCAGGATAGTTCCAGGTGGCAATGAACTGACTCATGTCGTCTTTGCTCCTCATATCCTCAGTCTCCAATATCGGCGGCATGGCACTCGAAGCTCGAAACCCAAAGCATACGAGCAGCGAGATACGAGATCCGAACCCCGACAACCACCTCCAGAGCGGCAACTCCCTGCTCGTCGCTCGTAGCTCGAAGCTCGAAGCTCGAAGCTCGAAGCTCGAAGGCAATGTGAATCCCCGCTCCCTAGGGCCAAGGGTTTTCTTCCAGCTTCAAGCTTCCAGGCGCGAAGCGCCGCTCTTCCTTCTTGTTCAATGCTTCAGATGAAAGGACTTGGGTCGGGTCAGCGTCTCGTAGCCCAGTCGCGACAACGAGCAACCGCGTCCCGACTGCTTGACGCCGGTCCAGGCCAGCTCAGGGTCCAGGTAGTCGCAGCGATTGGTGAAGACGGTCCCCGCGTCCAGGCGCCGCGCCAACTGCTCACCGGCAGCGATATCGCGCGTGAAGATCGCGGCAGTCAGGCCGAAGTCGCTGTCGTTCATCAGCTCGATGGCCTCGTCGTCGGAATCCACCGGCATGATGCCCACCACCGGGCCGAAACTCTCCTCGCGCATCACGCGCATGGAATGCTCGACATCCGTCAGCACCTGGGGCGCCAGGTAGGCACTCCCTGGTTCGGATAACGGATAGTCGCCGGGATCGATCCAGGCTTTCGCACCGGCGGCCACCGCCTCTTCCACCTGTCCCCTCACGAAATCTGCCGCCGCCGGCTTGACCAGAGGCCCCAGGGTAGTCGTCGGGTCGGTGGGATTGCCCAGCCTGAGCTGCCGCACCCAGGCCACGGCCCGCTCGACGAAGGCATCATGCAGTTCGCGATGCACATAGATTCGCTCGATGCCGCAGCAGCTCTGGCCGGCATTGAAGAAGGCACCATCCATCACGCCCGGTACGGCGGCATCGAGATCGGCATCGGCGCGCACATAGGCGGGATCCTTGCCGCCCAGTTCCAGGCCGGTGGCGATGAAACGCCCCGCCGCATTGCGCTCCACCATATCGCCGCCACCGACCGATCCGGTGAAGGACACATGGTCGATGCGCGGATCGCGAATCAATGCCTCGGTCGCCGGATGGGACAGGTGAAGGTGCTGAAAGACCCCCTCGGGCAGACCGGCCGCCTCGAAGGCCTGCTGGAGTCGCTCGGCACACAGAGGCGTCTGGGCGGAATGCTTGAGGATCACCGTGTTGCCGGCCATGAGCGACGGCACGATGGCATTCACCGCGGTCATGAACGGAAAGTTCCAGGGCGCGACGATGAACGACACGCCCAGCGGCTCACGCGTGATATAGCGGGTGAATCCCGGCTTGTCGGACAGCGTGATCGGTGCCAGCGCCTCCTCGGCCAGAGCGATCATGCCGCGGGCCCGCTCCTCGAAGCCGCCGATCTCCCCGCCTCCGGCGGAAATCGGCCGCCCCATCTGCCATGTCAATTCCTCGGCCAGCTCGTCGCGACGGGCAACGAAGGCGTCGACCATTGCCGAACAGAAACCGGCGCGCTCGGCGATCGACGTCGCACGCCAGGCCCGTTGCGCCGCCACTGCCCGTTCCAGAACCGCCTCCACCCGCGCCGCATCGGCCAGCTCCCGCTCGACATACACCGAACCATCCACCGGCGAAATCGTCTGTTGTACGGCCATAGTGCCTTGATCCTCTCGTTATCAACGGCGAGTCATGTAACGCCTCGAGCTACGAGCCTCGAGTTTCGAACCCCACCCCACTTCTCATCGCTCGCATCTCGTCGCTCGTCGCTCGTCGCTCGTCGTTCAAATAATTTCGAAGTAGCGATCCAACTCCCAGTCAGTAATATGCTGCCGGAACGCCCGCTCCTCCCATTCCCGGGTCGCCGCGAAGTGGTCGACGAAGGCGTCGCCGAACAGCTCCCGAGCCGCCTCGGATGCCTTGAGGCGCTGGGCCGACTCCCACAGGGTGCGCGGTAGCGCCTGATGGGCCGGGTGATCGAGTTCATAGGCATTGCCCTTGACCGGCTCATCGGGCTCGAGCCGGTGCCGAATGCCATAGAGCCCGGCGCCGATGGCAGCGGCCAGCGCCAGGTACGGATTCGCATCGGCGCTGCCGAGCCGGTACTCGACCCGCTGGGACTTGGCGCTGCCCGGTATCACCCGCAATGCGGTGGTGCGATTCTCCACGCCCCAGGTGGCTTCGGTGGGCGCCCAGAAGCCGGGGATCAATCGGGTATAGCTGTTGATGGTGGGTGCGAACATGGCCAGGAACTGCGGCATCAGCTTCTGCTGGCCGGCCACGAAATGGCGCTGCACATCGCTCATGTGATGGGGCTTGTCGGCATCGAAGAACGCCGACTCGCCACTCTCCCGATCCTGCAGCGACAGGTGGATATGCCCGCTCTGTCCCGGATAGTCAGGCGACCACTTGGCCATGAAGGTGGCCATCAGTCCGCGACGCTGGGCCCAGACCTTGGTGAAGGTCTTGAACAACGCGCCCTTGTCGCCGGCGGCCATGGCATCGTCCACCGCAATGGCCGCCTCGAGCACGCCGGGGCCGGTTTCGGTGTGCAGCCCCTCGATGGGAAAGTCCATGTCCTGCGAGAGCGCCAGGAGCTCATGGTAGAGCTCGCTATGCACCGAACTTCGCAGCATCGAGTAGCCCATCATGTCCGGTGTCAGAGGCTTGAGATTGCGGAATCCCTTTTCGCGCACCGACTCGGGCGTCTCCTGAAACAGGAAAAATTCATACTCCAGGGAGCCACTGGCTTCGTAGCCCATGTCTTGCCCGTGCTCCAGGACCCGACCGAGCAGGCCGCGCGGACAGATATCGCTGGCGGGACCGACAAATTCGGCCAGGAACAGCAGCATCCCGTCGCCCTCGCTCGGCATCTCGCGACAACTGTCGACGACGATCCTCAGGGGGGCGTCGGGATAGCCGGTATGCCAACCGGTGAAGCGCACGTTGTCATAGAGCTCATCCTTGCTGTCCCACCCCAGCACCACGTCGCAGAAGGCAAAACCGTCTTCCAGGGCAGAGAAGAACTTGTCGCGCTGCATGTACTTGCCGAGCATCACGCCGTCGATATCGAACATGCCCACCTTGACGTGACTCAGGCCGCGTGCCTCGACGATGCGCCGAGCGTCCTCTGCCGTCTTGATGTCTCTCGCCTGCATCTCGCTCATCCTGCCTTCTCCCTACCTGTTGTCACGACCTCGATCGCGTTTTTCCGGCCGGGCGGGGAGGACTCCCCGCGCCGGGCCGGAGCCTCGATTCAGGCATAGCGGTAGGGAGGGCCGGCCTGCTGCATGATCTGGCGGTACTCCTTGAGAATCTTCACCACACGAGCGTTGCGCTCGCTCTGCTCGGCGATCTCGTCCCAGAAGGTCAGCGCCTCGTCCTCTATCGTCTGCCACTCGGACTCGGGGATCGAGGTCAGCTCCAGCTTGCCGCCCTGGGTGCGATAGTGGGCCTCGCCCCACCAGTACCAGTGCTGGCGATAGTAATGGGAGCTATCCATGCACATCCGGAACAGCGTCTTGAGATGTTCGGGCAGCGCTTCCCAGCGCTCGCTGTTGGCGAAGTAAGACCCCGCCCAGGCACCGGAGATATTGTTGGTCAGGTAGTACTTGCTGACATCGGCCCAACCGACGGTATAGGCCTCGGTGATGCCGGCCCAGGCGATGCCATCGAGCTCCCGGGTCTGCATCGCCACTTCGATGTCTTCCCACGGCAGGGTCACCGGCACGACGCCGAAACGGCTCAGGAAGCGTCCGGCCGTCGGGAAGGTGAACACGCGCTTGCCCTCGAGGTCAGCGATACTGCGAATCGGCTCGCGCGTCACGAAATTGCACGGGTCCCAGGACCCCGAGCCGAGCCAGGTCACGTTCTCGATCTCGTTATAGGCTTCTTCCCAGATCTCCTTCAATCCGTAATGATTGAACAAGGTGGGCACATCGAGACTGTACCGGGAAGCGAACGGGAAATAGCCGCCGAACACCGACACGTCGACCGGTGCATTGATCGAGTCGTCGTCGCTCTGCACCGCATCGATAGTTCCTCTCTGCATGGCCCGGAACAGCTCGCCGGTGGGAACCAGTTGGTCGGAGAAGTACAGCTCGATCTCCATCTCGCCGTTGGCGGCCCGATTGAAGGCATCGATGGAGGGCTTGATGACGTGCTCCGCCAGTGCCGGCCCCGCATAGGTCTGCAAGCGCCAGCGGATCGGCTTCTTCGACTGGGCATGGACATAGGGCGCCGAAAAGGCGGCGGCGCCGACCGAAGCGGCACCGGCCATTCCAGCCTTCTTCAGAAAGTCGCGACGATTGTTGGTCATGACCTCATCTCCTTCACTACGTTGTTGTTGTCGAGCGGCCCGGTATACACCGAGGCCATGGGTAACGCCTTTATCGTTGCTCTTGGCGTACCTCCCGAAGTCGCCTCAGTAGCCACGCACCAGCTCAGGCAGCCAAAGCGCCAGTTGCGGGAAGATGGTGATCAACGCCAGGCCCAGTAGCATGATGCCGACGAACGGCCAGACGCTGCGGTAGATGTCGGAGAGCGACACCTCCGGCGGCGCCATGGCACGCATCAGGAACAGGTTGTAGCCGAAGGGCGGCGTCATGTAGGCGATCTGCACGGTGATCGTATAGAGCACGCCGTACCAGATCGGGTCATAGCCAAGCGTGATGACCAGCGGCACGTAGAGTGGCGCCACGATCACCAGCATGGCGGTGTCATCCAGAAACATGCCCAGCAGGATGTAGGACAGCTGCATCATCACGAGAATCTGCCAGGGGCTCAGTCCCATGTTGTCGAGGAATACCGACTCGATCGCCCGCACTGCGCCGAGGCCGTCGAAGACGGCGCCGAAGCATAGTGCCGCGAGGATGATCCACATGAACATGCAGGTGATGCCGAGCGTCTTGCGCACGGTGCCCTCGATGACCGTCATGTTCAGGCGCCCCTTGAACAAGGCCGCCAGGGTGGCAGCCAGGGCCCCCACGGCGGCGCTCTCGACCAGGCTCGTCACGCCCATCAGGAACAGGCCGGTCATGGCGAAGAAAATCGCCAGGGGCAGAATCCCGGCGCGCAGCAGGGCCAACTTGTCACGCAGCGGCATTCGCCGCTCGTCTTCGGGCAACGCCGGACCGAGACTCGGCTGCAGACGGCAACGAATGACGATATAGAGCACGAACATCGTCGCCAGGATCAGGCCGGGGATGGCCCCGGCAAGCCACAATTGGCTGACAGGCTGGCGCGCGATCATGCCATACAGCACCAGCACCACACTGGGCGGTACCAGAATGCCGAGCGAACTGCCCGCCTGAATCACGCCGGTTACCATGATCTTGTCGTAGCCACGCCGCAGCAGCTCGGGTAACGCGATGGTTGCCCCGATCGCCATGCCCGCCACGCTCAGGCCGTTCATCGCCGACACTACGACCATCAGGCCGATCGTGCCCACCGCCAGGCCGCCCTTTAGAGAGCCCATCCAGACGTGAAACATCTCGTAGAGCTCGCTGGCGATGCCGGATTCCGACAGCATGTACCCCATGTAGATGAACAACGGCAGGGTGAGCAGCGGATACCAGTTCATCAACTGAATGCTGGCACTGAACGGCATCTCGACACCGCCGTCTCCCCATAACAGCAGTGCCGAGGCGGCACCGACGAAACCGATCACGCCGAACACGCGCTGGCCGGTCAGCAGCAACAGCATCATCGACGAGAACATGGTCAGGGCGATCATCTCGTAGCTCATGACAGCCCCTCCCCACGCAGGCAGGCGATGTCCTTGAACAGCGTCGAGAGGCTCTGCAGCAACATCAGCAGAATGCCGAACGTCATCAGCGCCTTGATGGGCGCCAGGGGCGGCGCCCATGAAGAGTAGTTGGTTTCGCCATACTGGATGGCATAGCTCGTGCTGGAGATGCCGCCGAGCAGCAACACCACCAGAAAGACGATCAACAGCAGGATGGTGAGTCCATCGACAAGGGCCCGGGTGCGCACCGACCAGCGCGAGTAGAACAGATCCATCCGCACATGCTCGCCGAGCTGCATCGAGTAGGCGCCACCGAGCAGGTAATAGGACACCATCAGGAACTGCGAAACCTCGACACCCCATATCAACGGGCTGTCAAACAGGGTCCGCGAGATCGAGGCATAGAGCAGCACCCCGATCATGATGAAGATCAGATACATCACCAGGCGCCCGACGCGGCGATTGAAGCGATCCACGTAGTGGACGTAGAGGCGTATCGGTCTCGGCATGGCGTTTCCCCGTCTCCCCGCAAGCGTTGCTGCGACAAAGCTTGGATGCGGGGGGCCAGCCGCGCCACATGCATCGGTCTGGATGACGTCCGAGCTATAGGTAAAACCGATATTAGGGCTCGGCCTTACGAGACGCGGTCTCGGGAAAACGGTCCTGGGGAAAGCCGTCTCAGGAAAAACGCCCCAGGGATGCCTCCAGCCAGGCATGGCGCGCCCGCAACGCCCGTCGAAACTCGCCATCGAGCAGCCGCCTCGCATCGCGGGCCAGTTGCGCCGGCAGGTCACCGAGTTCATCGCGTCGGGCCACCAGGGTCAGTTCCCGGCTCAACGGCGAAAGAGGCAGCGGCTCGATGCGCAGATCGAGCGTATCGAGCCCCGCCTGGAACAGGCATAGCGGTGTGGTAATGGTCCACCCCACGCCATGACTGACCAGCCTCATCAGGGCGCAGGTGTTGTCGAGATGAAGGCGTGGCGGCAGTTCCAGCCCCTCGAGGCGAAGGTAGCGCTCGATGGTCTGGCCGATCAGCGAATGCGGTACGTAACGGGCAAAATCCAGCTGCCGTGATAACCAGCGCAGGTTGTTGACCGGCCCGCTCCAACTGCCGGGCAGCACCAGCACGAAGGGCTCGCGCAATATGGCATGACGCTCCAGGCCATCGTAATCCTGCAAGGGGTCATCGGAGATGATCACATCCACATGCCGCGTCAGCAGAGAATGGGCATGCATGTGCGACAATCCGGTGGTCAGGGTATGGTCGCGAGTATGGCGGCGAATCATCTCGATCAGCGGCTTGCCCACGGCAGTGGCCAACGAGTCGACCAGAGCCAGGCGGACCTGATGCAACTGGCCGAAACCACCGGAAACCAGCTCGCGGCGCGTCACTCGCGCCTCCTTGAGCAGCCGTTTGGCGCGATCATGAAAGAAGCGCCCGGCGCTGGTCGCTTCCAGCGGTCGCGAACGACGATCGAAGAGTGCCACGCCCAGCGCCTCTTCGAGATTGGCCAGGCTCTGCGACACCGAGGACTGCTTGATGCCGAGATAGTCTGCCGCGGCACTCTGGCTGCCGCGTTCCAGCGTCTCGACGAAGATCTCCATACTGCGCAGGTCAAACCCGAAGCCGCTTCGCATCCCCTGTCTCCCCTGTCCTGACCGGCTCACAGCATGCCATAGCGACGCGCACCGGGCGCGTCACGACGGTATCGACTCGACGAGGAACACCTTGAAGGCCTGCCACAGCGGACTGCGATAACGCTCGGGATGCCAGACCAGCGAGAAAGTCCGACGCAGCGACAGCTCACTGTCGAGCGCCACCAGCTCGCCCCGCTCGAGTTCGCCTTCCACGCTCAGCCGGGACAGGCAGCCGAGCCCCAGGCCGGCGCGCACGGCCTGCTTGATGGCCTCGTGCTGCCCCAGCTCCATGCGCCCCCTGGGAAGAATGCCACGGGCCTGCATCGCCCGCTCGAAGACCGACCGGGTGCCAGAGCCCGACTCCCGCAGGATCCAGTCCGCTTCGGCAAGGGTGTCATCATCGAGCCATGCCCGCTGGACCAGCGGATGGGTCGGCGCGGCGACGATGACCAGTCGATCTTCGCACCAGGCCTCGCTGGCCAGTCGGGGTTCACGGCATTCTCCCTCGATCAGTCCCAGATCCGCCTCCAGGCGCAATACATCGGTGATGACCTCGAAGGTATTGCGCAACTTGAGGCGCAGATCCACCGCCGGGTGATGCTCGCTGAAGCGACCGGCCAGACCGGGCAGCAGATAGGTCCCCACGGTGGCACTGGCGGACACGCTGAGCGCCCCGTGCAGCTCGCCCCCGGGCTCCCGGGCGGTCGCCACGAAATCCGCGACGCCCTCGAGCAATTCTTCCGCCCGCGGCATCATCCGACGCCCCAGTTCATTGAGCAGCAGACGACGACCGGGGCGCTCGAACAACGCCACCTCGAGCTGACGCTCGAGATCGGACAACGCCTGGCTGGTCGCCGACTGCGACAGGCTCAGCGACTCTGCTGCCGCACTCACCGTGCCCAGCCGCGCCACCGTGACGAAGACTTGCAGTTGTCGAAAACTCACCGCGGGCGTCATATCGGTTTTTCCGAAAAGAGGTTTCGTTATTAGTTGATAACCAGATGAGCTATTAGCGCATAGGATGCTCGACAGAAACAACGTCGTCGAGGTTCCCAACATGTGGCAAGGTCTGTTGATATGTGCCGCCCTCACCACCGCCGGGTTCAGCCTGGTACAGCTGCCCGGTCTCGCTGAAGGCAGCGTCAGTCCGCTGGTGGTGGCGCTGCTGCTCGGCATCCTGATCGGCAACCTGCCACTGGCACGCCGCATCGAAGGTGCCGGCCCCGGCCTGGCCTTCGCCACGCGCAGGCTGCTGCGCGGTGGCATCGTGCTGTTCGGCCTGTCGCTGACCCTGCAACAGGTCGTCGCCCTGGGCCCCAAGGTCCTGCTGCTGGATATGCTGGTGATCACCGGCGTACTGACCGCAGGTTACGTGATCGGTACGCGCGTGCTGGGCATGGATCGCGAGACCACCCTGCTGACCAGCGCCGGCAGCGCCATCTGCGGCGCCGCCGCGGTACTGGCCACCGAATCCACCATTCGCTCGCGCCCCGCCGCCACCGCCATGGCGGTCGCCACCGTGGTGCTGTTCGGCTCGCTGGCGATGCTGCTCTACCCGCTGCTCTATCCACTGCTGGGCATGGACGAAGGCCTCTTCGGCATCTATATCGGCGCCACCGTTCACGAAGTCGCCCAGGTCGTGGCTGCCGGCGAAGCGGTGGGTCCCGAGGCACTGGCCAATGCGGTGATCGTCAAGCTGGTGAGAGTCATGCTGCTGGTGCCCTTCCTGCTGATCGTCGGTCAGTGGTGGCTGCGCCGCCACGCACCCGCCGAGGGCAAGATAGGCGGTGGCCTGGTCATTCCCTGGTTTGCCTTCGGCTTCATGGCCATGGTGGTGTTCAACAGCCTGGTCACCCTGCCTCCGCTTCTGCACGACACCCTGGTGCTGGCCGGCCAGGTCGCGCTGACCATGGCCATGGCCGCCCTGGGCTTCGAGACGCGGCTGGAGAAGCTGCGCGCCCTGGGTGTCCGCCCCTTCATCCTGGCACTGACCCTGTTCTTGCTGTTGATCGGAGGGGGGTGGCTGGCCAGCAATCTGGTCATGCGTTGAAGTATCTAGGTTAGAAGTGGGCTTACCCCCTGCGCCCACTTCCATTGAAAGCTTGAAAATGCTCTCTTACTCGAAACTGAAACGCGGCGTCGGTGCTTCGGGGAGCAGAGCCGCGCAGGCCCGTACCTTGTCCAGCAAGGCCTCGTGGGTCGGCGCCACCAGGTTGACGTGCCCCAGCTTGCGACCGGGGCGCTCGCTCTTGTCGTAACGATGCAGGTGAGCATCCTCGATCTCGAGCAGCCGCGCCGGCTCGCCTTCCTGGCCGATGACGTTGACCATGCAGGAGGGCATCCGGGCGGCGGTGTCACCAAGCGGCAGTCCCTGGATGGCGCGCAGGTGATTCTCGAACTGGCTGGTCACCGCGCCATCCATGGTCCAGTGGCCGGAGTTGTGCACCCGGGGCGCCATCTCGTTGGCCAGCAGCCCGCCGTCGGGCATCTGAAAGAGTTCCAGGGTCAGCACGCCGACGTAATCGAGCTCATCGAGCAGCGCCCGGATATAGCCATCGGCGGTGTCCTGAATGGCGGCGTCGAGATCCGGCATGGGCGCCAGCGAATAGCGCAGGATGCCGTCCACGTGCAGGTTCTCGGCCATCGGATAGAAGACCACCTGACCGTCGCGCCCCCGCACGGCGATGATCGATACCTCACGCACGAAGTCGACGAAGGCCTCGACGATCAACCGCGGATGATGGATGGATCGCCAGGCCTCGGCCGCATCGGCCGGGTCCTTGATCACCGCCTGGCCCTTGCCGTCGTAGCCTTCGGTAACCGACTTGGCGACGACCGGCGCTCCCAGCTCGCGTACCGCATCTTCCAGTTCCTCGGCGCTCTCCACCAGACGATAGGCCGGAGTGGGAATCGCCAGGCGGTCGAACAACGCCTTCTCCTCAGCGCGATGCTGGCAGATTCGGATCGCCTCGCTGGAGGGATGAACCGGCTTGTGCTCCTCGATGGCCTGGACCAGCGGCACCGGCAGATGCTCGAACTCATAGGTGACCAGGTCGACCTTGGCCAGGAAGTCGGCCAGATGTTTCTGGTCGGTATCCACCATGACATCACCGATGCCCGCGCTGGGATGGCCGGTGGTGTCGAGGAAAGTAAAACGATTGGCCAGCGGATACCCCGCCAGGGCCAGCATCCGGCCCAGTTGGCCGGCTCCCAGTACACCGATATTCATGGTTTGCCTCACTGTGAGTCGGGACGCGGATCGGGGTTATCCAGCACCTTGCGAGTCTGTTCGGCGCGGAAAGCCTCTACTGCCTCGCGCACCGAAGCCTCCTGCAAGCCGACGATCTGTGCGGCCATCAGCCCCGCATTGGTGGCGCCGGCCTTGCCGATCGCCAGGGTGCCCACGGAAACACCCCCGGGCATCTGCACGATCGACAACAGCGAATCCAGCCCCTTCAGCGACTTGGACTCCACCGGCACGCCCAGCACCGGTAACGCCGTCTGGGAGGCCACCATGCCCGGCAGATGGGCCGCACCTCCGGCACCGGCGATGATCACCTGAAGGCCACGCTCGGCGGCGGACTTGGCGTAATCGAACAGCAGATCGGGGGTACGATGGGCCGAGACCACTCGGGTCTCGCAGGCCACCCCCAGGCGCTCGAGCATCTCGACGGCATGTTCCATGACGGGCCAGTCGGACTGCGACCCCATGATCACGCCGACACGCGGCGACTCGTTTGCTGGCATCCAGGGCTCCTCGCTAAAGGACATTCGCAAAAGGGCTTTCACAAACCCTCTTCACAAAACAATGACACGCCGAATGGCGAAGCCATTCGACACATGGAAAAGTGGAAGCTAACCATTCTAACAGAGCCGCACCGCGCCTACCTCTCCCCGTTTCGTCGGGTACTGGGAAGCGGCGTTGTCACCACGGAGCGACAGCGGATTTCACGCTGCATGCGAACTTGATTGTTAATATCAAGTCACAAAGTCGGCCCCAGCAACCCATTTTTCCCCGTTACGGAGCATACCCATGAAACGTCCCCTGCTATTGATCGCCGCCCTGACAGGGACCCTGATCCTGGCCGGTTGCGACGACGCCAAGGAGGCCGAGCAGGATAACGCCGAGAACGCCCAGGCCGAACAGGCCGATGCCTCGAACCAGGAGGCCCAGAGCGAGGCGTCCGCCACCCGTACCCTCGAGGGCGTGCTGGAGTTCTCCGCGACCGACGTGCCGCTCCCCGACGGGGCCGACGTCATGATCAGCCTGCGCGACATCTCCCGGGCCGATGCCCCGGCGACCACCATCGCCGAGACCAGCGTCACACCCGGCAACGAGGATCCGGTAGAGTTCCGTCTCGACTACGACACTGCCGATGTGGCCCCCGGACACACTCATGGCCTGCGCGCGGCGCTGCATGGCGACGAGGGCGAATTGCTCTGGACCACGACCTCCCGTCACACCGTCGAGGTCGGCCCCGACGCCAAGCAGGGACCGATCACCCTGGTCCTGGAGCCGGTGAACACCACCCCGGATGGCGCCAGCCTGCAGGAAGCCCAGCAGGACATGCTGCAGGAGGAAGCGGAAAATGCCGATGCCCAGGGCGGCACCGCCGATTCACTGAACGAGGTCAACGAACAGGCCACCGACATGCAGGAACCGGCCCCCGAGGGCGAGTCCGGCACGCCGTGACCAACGCTCATGCAAGGCCCCCGCTCGAGCGGGGCCTTGTCATTCTCGGAGCACCGAAAACCGCTACCCTGTGACGGCCGCCTGGCGTCGACTGGCCAGCCAGTTGCCGATGATCGCCACGACCATCACCGCCGCCCCGATGACCTCGGCCATCAGGTTCGGGTAGAAGACGGCGACCATCGCCGGCAGCAGCACCAGGCGCACCGGCACCGACATGCGCGTGAACAGGAAACCTTCCAGCGCCGCGGCGAAGGCGCCCAGTGCCAGGAAGCCGGTCAGCGCCGTCCATACCAGCAACGGCAGCGGCCCGCCCATGATGATCTCCGGGTTGTAGACCATGAATAGCGGGATCAGATAGAGCCCCTTGGCGAACTTCCAGGCCTGAAAGCCCGTATCCATGGGCTTGCTGCCCGCGATCGCCGCCCCGGCGAAGCCGGCCAGGGCGATGGGCGGCGTGACGTTGGAATCCTGGGAGTACCAGAACACCACCAGGTGAGCGATCAGCAGCGGCACACCGAACTCGGCGGTCAATGCCGGTCCCACCAGCACGATCAGCACGATGTAGCTGGCGGTCACCGGCAGTCCCATGCCCAGCACCAAGCTGGCCAGCAGCACCATGACCAGCGCCAGCAACAAGTGGCCGTTGGAGAAGGCCATCATCATCGCCGAGAACTTCAGGCCCAGACCGGTGAGCCCTACCACGCCGACGATGATCCCGGCCACGGCACAGGCCATGGACACTGCCACGGCATTGCGCGCGCCTAGCTCGAGCCCCTCGAGTACCTTGAGTGCTCCGTTGCGCACGGCGAGCTTCAGGGCGCTCGCCGTGACCGGCTGCCCCTTCTTCGGCGCCACGAAGACCATCCAGATGACAAAGCGCAGGGCCGCCACTGTCAGCATGGTCAGGATGGCGTAATAGCCGACCCGCATTGGCGACAGATTCATCACCAGCAGCCACACCAGAACCGCCAGCGGCAGCAGGAAGTGCCACCCGGCCCCCATCACGTCGCGCATCTGCGGCAGCTCGTCCTTGCTCATGCCCTGCATGCCCTGTTTCAAGGCGATGATGTGCACGAACAGATAGACGGTGGCGAAATACATGATCGCCGGCAGGATGCTGACCTTGACCACATCCAGATAGGGCATGCGGGTATATTCGGCGATCAGGAAAGCCCCCGCCCCCATCAGCGGCGGCATGATCTGTCCGCCGGTGGACGCCGCCGCCTCGATGCCACCGGCCTGATGCGGTCGGTAGCCCAGACGCTTCATCAGCGGGATGGTGAAAGCGCCAGTGGTGACCACATTGGCGATAGCGCTGCCCGATATCGAGCCCATGCCGGCCGAGGCGATGACCGCCGCCTTGGCCGGGCCGCCGCGCTGCCGACCGGTGGCGGCATAGGCCAGATCGATGAAGAACTTGCCGGCACCGGTGATCTCGAGAAAGGCACCGAACAGTACGAAGATGAAGATGTAGGTGGCCGCCACTCCCATGGGCAGGCCGAAGATACCCTCCTGCCCCAGGTAGAGCTGTCCGACCAGGCGGTCCAGGCTGTAGCCACGGTGCTCGAGAATGCCGGGCAACCACTCGCCGAGCCAGGGCAGTTCGCCACGCGACCCGGCGAAGGCGTAGAGAATGGCGATCATGCCGATCACCGTCATGCCGAGCCCCACCGCACGACGACTCGCCTCGAGCACGGTAATGGTGGTGATGCAGCCGACCATGATATCGGTCTGGGTCCAGAACCCGGCCCGATTGATGATCTCATCGAGATACAGCACCAGGTATCCCCCGGTGATCACCGCACCGGCGAAGAAGGCCAGGTCGATCAGTCCCCCGACCACGCCTCTGGGCCGTTTCGCGCCGAACACGGGGAACATCAGGAAGGCCAGCATCATGATCAGCGCCAGGTGAATGCTGCGCTGGTAGAAGAGCCCCAGCGGTTCGATACCGGCGGAGTAGAGCTGGAACAGCGACAGCACCACGGCCACCAGGCTGATCAGCCAGAGCACGGGCCGCGAGTGCCTGGCCTGGCTGCCGGGAATGACGGGAGAATTACCCGAATCGCTCATGAAAGAGTCTCTCGCAACGACAGATGATGCATCGCCCGATCCCGCAGAGCGATGCGATGGTGTCACGGGTTGGTCGTCAGGCCGATGGTCACGCGCTCGTTGGCGGCGAGTTCGCTGAGGCTGATCACTACCGGACCCTCTCCGGCAGGGATGTCGCCATCGATGTCGCAACCCCGCCCCCGTGAGCGCTCGACCAGGGTACGCAGGCTCGGCTCTCCATGGTGCACCAGCCGATGATCGACACGCCTGGAACCGACGCGCAGTCGGTAGCGATCGCCGGGAACCGGCTCATCGATGTCCTCGATCCAGTAACCGCCCCGGCCGTCGGAGACCTGGCGCCCGCGCCCGGGGATGTGATCGAGCCCGGCGGCGAAGTCCGGCAGATGACTGCGCTCCAGCACCATATGACCACCATCATTGCGGTAGCAATCGTGCACGGCGAAGCCTTCCACCGAATGCTTCCAGGCCAGGCACCAGCCGGCCCCTTCCGGCATCGGCAGGTTCACCAGTGCCCGTCCATCGGCGTCGGTTACCCGCAACCCATGGTCCGGGCAACCGGCCAGCGCCGGCAACGGCACCAGCATCCATGCCAGCCACAGCAACAGGGCGGACCCTCGAGCCCGCCCCAATATCAAGCGCAACGATCGAGACGTCATCACGGACGTTGACGATCCTCGATCTCGACCCCTTGCTCCTCGTAGTAGCGCAATGCACCCGGATGGAAGGCAATGGGCGTGGAGTCGACGCTGAATTTCACGGTGGTGTCATTGGCCGCCGGATGGATGGCGATCAACTGATCGGTGTGCTCGAACAGCGTCTTGGTGACCTGGTAGGCCAGTTCCTCGTCCATTTCGGCATTGGTCGCCAGAATGTTGGGAATGCCGATCGTCTGCACCGGCTCCTCCATGCCTTCGTAGAGATCGGCGCGCAGTTCATAGGGCGCGAACACCGGGACCTCTTCCCGGGCGTTGGCGACTTGCTCGTCGCTCAGGCCGATCAGGCGGATGTCGCGAGTGGTGGCCAGGTTCATGATCGAACTGGTAGGAGGCCCCACGCTCCAGAAGCCGGCATCGATATCGCCGTCGCGGATGGCATCGGCGGTCTCGTTGAAGTTGAGGCGGCGCGCTTCGAAATCGTCGTAACTGATGCCGTTGGACTCCAGCACGGCCCGGGCATTGAGCTCGGTGCCACTTCCCGGCGCTCCCACCGAGACGATCTTGCCCTCGAGATCCGCCAGGGACTCGATGCCGGAATCCGCCATGGTCACGATCTGCACGGCATTGGGATACACGGAGGCCAGGGCCCGAATGTTCTCGAGCTGGCGATCCTCGAAATCCCCGGTTCCGGTATAGGCCTGATAGACGGTATCGGCCAGGGCCAGGGCCATGTCGGAATCGCCACGCCAGACCAGTCCCATGTTTTCTACCGAGGCGCCCGTCACCTCAGCCACGGCATCATAGCCATCGACATGTTCCTTGATCAGCTCGGCCAGGCCACCGCCGTAGGGATAATAAGTGCCGCCGGTACCGCCGGTGGCAATGGACAGCTGCTGCTGGGCGACTGCGGCGGGCGCGGCCACCAGCAGCGAAGCCGCCAGAGCATACTTGAGAGCGCGCATGAATAACCTCCGTTGCGATTCGAACATCGTTGTCGTTATCGACGGCATCGGCCGCCTCGGAAAACGCTCAGGTCTTGTGCGAAACGTCGACGAGCACAGGGACTTTTCGTACAGACCCTAGCAGCCCCCCGGCAGAGGGGCTAGCCACCATTTCCACGCTTCTGCGGCCAGCAGGCAAGTCTTCCAAGGTCGTAGTCGCACGCTCGCCACTCGCTCAGCCCGTCACCTGCTCCTTGAGTTTCTCGACAATATGGCCGCCGATGGGCAGCGCCGAGGTGGCCGCCGGCGACGGGGCATTGCCCACATTGAGCGTGCGCGGCGTACTGACGAACAGGAAGTCGTCGACCAGCTTGCCGTCCCGGGACACCGCCTGGGCCCGCACGCCGGCCGGATACGGCCCCAGATCGTCCAGGGTCAGGCTCGGACAGTACTTGCGCACGAGCTCCAGATACCCGCGCTTGTGCAGCGAATTCTTCATCTCGGCGAGTCCCGGCCACAGGTTCCTGCCCAGTACCCTGAGGATACCGGGATCGGCGGCCATGCCAGCGAGATCGCGCAGCGAGACGTCCCGCCGACGATAGCCCTCGCGCTTGAAGGCCAGCACGGCATTGGGCCCCACGGTGACCGAGCCGTCGATCATGCGGGTCAGGTGCACGCCGAGAAACGGCATGGAAGGGTCGGGAATCGGATAGATCAGATGGTTGACGATGTCATTGTGGCGTTCGGGGAGTCGGTAGTACTCGCCGCGGAAGGGGCAGATGGTGAAGCCCGGGTCCTGGCCCAGCATGCGGATCACGCGATCGGCCATCAGCCCCGAGCAGGTCACCAGGTAGCGACCGGTGAACGCGCCCTGCGAGGTCGTCACCACCACTTCCCGGCGTCGCTCCTCCAGGGCGGTCACCTCGGCATCATAGCGAATCTCGCCGCCCAGCCGCTCGAACTCGGCGGCCATGGCACGCGTTACGGCGGCGTAGTCGACGATACCGCTGGATGGCACGAAGATGCCGCCGATGCCGGTGATATTGGGTTCTCGCTCGCGCAGCGCCTCGCCGCTCAGCCACTCGCGCTCCAGCCCATTGGCCGCGGTGCGTTCCCAGAGCGCCTCCATGCGCTGCTTTTCCAGCTCGCTGGTGGCCACCAGCAGCTTGCCGCAGATGTCGTACTCGACGCCGTGGACGTCGCAGAATTCCCGGGTGGCCCGATTGCCCGCCAGGCAGAAACGCGCCTTGAGGCTGCCCGGTGTGTAATAGACGCCGGCATGGATCACGCCGCTGTTGTGGCCAGTCTGGTGACGCGCCGGCGCTTCTTCCTTCTCCACGAGCAGCATGCGCCGATCCGGATAGGCCTGCTTGAGCTGCATGGCGGTGGACATGCCGAGGATGCCGCCGCCGAGGATGATGAAGTCGTGCATCGCCTGCCTCATGCGTTGAAGGTGCGAATGCCACGCCGGGACCGGCGTGGCATCAGGATCGGCCCGCTCGCCGTATGGTCGAGCGGTCACATGCCGTGCGGCCCCTCAGGCCTCGCGCGCCGTGGCGGCATGGGTGAAGTAGCCACGCTGGCGCATCAGTTCGCGACGCAACTCGGGGTGTGGCGTGAAGCGGTCCCGCCCATGCAGCCAGAAGTGATTGTTGATCAACAGGAAGCTACCGACCGGATTGGGCACGGACAAGGTGCCGGCACTGCTCTCCAGCGATTCGGACATGTCGGCTAGCCAATTGCCCTCCTCGAAGTCCCGGGGCTGCACGAACTGATCGATGTAGGACATGATCGGCCTCCCCTCGCGGTCCGTGTCGAACACCGCATGATGGACGTCCCTGGCGATATTCTTGCTGGGCGGCGCGGCCCAGCGCATCCGACGGTGAGCCAGCGGATGCCGGTAGAATCGCTCGAGGTCTTCCCAGTCATCCAGGTGCAGCAGCAGGGAGTCGCCGCCCGCCATGTTGCGTTCGTCGATCTTCATCATCAGCACATAATCGGTGTTCTGCTCGACGAAGGTGCCATCGTTGTGCAGTTCCATCACCCGATGCGGCTGACGCAGGTAGCTGTCCGACTCATCGACGTTCTTTACCACGAAGCGAGCATAGAACTGGCCGCTCATGGCATCGAAGTTGGAGCGCCCCATCAGGTGCGCCACGGCGGTGGCGAACTTGACCATGTCATCGGCCTGTTCGACGTCATCGAGCCCCTCGGGCACGACCTGCAGGCCACCGGTCGCACGATCGACCAGGGTGTTCACCAGTACCGGCTGCAGGGTATTTCCGCACAGGTCGTCCAGGATCTTCGCCACCCGGAAACGCAGCATGGACTTGTACTCCAGTGCCTGCATCGGCCACTCGGCCACCGCTTCGACGAAGGCCTCCACTACCTCGCGAGAGAAGGTCATGCTCAGCAGGCGCGGCGACGGCGAGGAAGGAGACAGGGTGAAACCCTGGATATCGGTGGGCAACGGCATGGCGGTAGCAGGAATCCGGGTGAGTGCGGTCATCGTCATCTCCATGGTCTCGAGCATTGATGACGAAAAAATATCTACATTTTTTATTTTTGTCAAAATTATTCCGCTCTCACAGAGTTCACCTTCCGGGGATACAACGCAAGACCCCGGCCGATGGCCGGGGTCGAGAAGAAAGGGATGAGGTGCACATCAGGTCGACGACTCGCCATCCAGTTCGCGGCGCATCATGGTGTCGCTGTACGCCACGCCATAGCGACGTCGCGACCAGGCATACAAGGCCAGCCCAAGCAGCGTCCAGACGGCGAAGATACCCCATTCCACCATCGACAGTGCCGACGGACTGCCGGGCAGGTAGAGCCCGATCAACGCGATGGAGAGCAACACCGAGAGAGCACCGACGGTCTTGCCCCGGCGCACACGAAATGGACGCTCCAATTCGGGTTCTCGACGGCGCAGCACGACGAAGGACAGCGCGACGAACAGGTAGGCGATGACGATGCCCAGACCACCGGCTACTACCAGCCAGACCAGCGCCGGCCGACCGAAGAAGGGAGCGATGGCCGACAGCAGCCCCATGACCAGGATAGCGTTGGTCGGTGTACGGTGCCTGGGATGCAGCTTGGCGAGAAACGCCGGCAGCATGCCGGCGTGCGCCAGAGCATAGATAGCTCGAGACCCCCCGATATAGAAGGCGTTCCAACTGGTGATGATGCCGGCGATCCCCGCCAGGATCATGAGGTTCCCCGCCCAGGGGGCCTGAAAGACCGCCTGCATGGCATCGGGTACCGCCAGCGAGCTCTCGGCCAGTGCCGGGGAATCGAGCATCAAGGCAGTCCCGAGGATGATGAGGGCATACCAGAAGACGGCCAGGATCACCGAGATCATCAGCACGCGACCGATCTCCCGAAATGGCAGGTTGATCTCTTCAGCAGCCTGGGGGATCACGTCAAAGCCGACGAACATGAACGGCACCATGATGATCACCGCCATGATGCCGCCGATCACGCCCTCCTCCACGTTGAACAGCGGGTCCATAGTGGCGGCGTTACCTTCGAACAGGGCTCCAGTGATGAACATGATACCCACTACCAGGATCAGCAGCGTCACGACCTTCTGTACCAGGGCCGCCGTACGTACACCGATATAGTTGATCCATGTCATCACCACCGAGCCGGCTACACCAACCGCCACCCAGGTCGCGTTGACGTCCCAACCAGCGATGGTCCACATCCGCCCCACCGCATAATTCGGGAAGAGATGCTCCACCACGGTCGGCAAGGCCACGGCTTCGAAGGAGACGACGCTGACATAGCCCAGTGTGATCGCCCAGGTACAAAGAAAGGACGCGAAGTGGCCCAAGGCCCGATAACTGTAGACATGCTCTCCCCCCACCTGAGGCATCGCCGAAGCCAGTTCTGCATAAGTCAGCCCCACCAGGACGATCACGGCGCCCCCCAGCAGGAAGGCGACGATGGCCCCCAGGCTACCGGCCGACTGGATCCAGTTTCCGGTCATCACGATCCAGCCCCAGCCGATCATCGCGCCGAACGCCAGAGCCAGCACATCCTTGCGTGCCAATACCCGTGTCAGTCGTGTCGTGTCATCATGCATACGTCGATTGTCCATCTTGTTGTCGGCTGTTCGTATCGTTCACTTTATAAATCGCCGTAAAAAATAAACAACATTCACGCCTGGCACAAGACAACACGGGCCGTCGTTTCCTCCCTCTTTTGTCGTAGAAGCTTGCCGCCGTATCCCCCCTTCGCCCTGTCGGCCGACTTCCCCTCGGTGACCTTCCAAATCGGGCTTGCGAGACACTGGCGAAAGTGGGAAAAAGGTTGCATCCTGTAGCGGTCGACCCGTCCCACTGGAGCATCATGAGCACGGCAAGCCATACCTTCGAGACGGATCCCAGCGATCCTCCTCCACGAAGATGCCCTGACCTCGACGTCAGGGACCTTGAACAACGCACGCGCCTCATGCGCATCATTACTCGGCTGATCGCCGTATCGGACCTCGGCAGCCGCGATATCGCCCGCCGCGCCGGCCTGCCAATGCAGAAGATCAGCGACCTCCTCGCCGGGCGCCTGGAGCAGCTGACGCTCGACGAGCTGCAAAGCCTGCGGCGGACCATCGACCCCGAACTCACGTCCTGACGACGCATGCGCGGCGGCGGCCTTGTTGTGCCACCGCCGCCCGCTTTCGCAATCCCCACAACCAGGCTGTCCCAGACAACCAGCCTGCAACGATCAGCGATACAGGGAGTGCCCCATGCGATACCTCGCTACCGGCCTGCTGGCCACCGGGCTTGTCATGGCCGCTTCGTCCCCCGCGATGGCCGATGGCAGTGCCAAGCTGGAAGCCCAATCGGACCAGGGCGGCGTCACCATGGACGTCCGCTGGGCCGGCGATAACCTGCGGATGGATTTCCCCGACCAGTCACAGGCCGGATTCATGCTGCTGCGCGACGGCAAGGGCTATATGGTCAGCCAGATGCAGGGGCAGACCATGATCATGGACATGGCCAAGCTGAAGGACATGGCCGAAAACATGGGCGGGGGTGAGGTCGAGACCATGACCGGCCAGCAGGCCAGCCAGGTGGACGCCCTCGAATCCACGGGCGACAGCGAATCCATCGCCGGCCTCGAGGGCGAGGTCTACCGGCTCCAGTGGACCGACAAGAGCGGCACTGCGCACGACGACGAGATCGTGCTCAGCGATGATGGCCAGGTGCGGGAACTGATGTCGGCCTTCCACGACTATCAGCGCACCATGACCGGTGAGCCCGACCCCATCGCCACGACGCTGGAAGAACGCGGACTTGGCATGCTGCGCTTCGGTGACCGCTTCCGGCTGGCCGAGCTATCCGACGCCTCCCCGGCGCCGGATATCTTCGAGTTGCCCGAGAACGCCAAGACCTTCGAGGACATGATGCGCTCGGCCGTCTCGGAATAACGCGGTTCACTCCAGTCGGTCGGTCACCGCGCCCATCGAGGCCGAACTGACGACCCGGGCATACTTGGCCAGGGCACCACGGGTATAACGTGGCTCGGGACGCTGCCAGGCGGCGCGACGACGCGCCAGCTCATCATCGTCCAGGGCCACGTCGATGGTGTTGGCCTCGGCATCGATGGTGATGCGGTCGCCATCCTCCAGCAGCGCCAGCGGGCCACCGTCGAAGGCCTCGGGCGTGACGTGGCCGACCACGAAACCGTGGCTGCCGCCGGAGAAGCGCCCATCGGTGATCAAGGCCACCTGATCGCCGAGGCCCCGCCCCATGATCGCCGAGGTCGGCGTCAGCATCTCGCGCATGCCCGGCCCGCCGCGTGGCCCTTCATAACGAATGACCACCACGTCGCCGGCCACCACGACGCCATCGTTGATACGCGCCTGGGCTTCTTCTTCCGAACCGAATACCCGCGCCGTGCCGGTGAAGTGCGTCCCCTCCTTGCCGGTGATCTTGGCCACCGCGCCTTCCGGCGCCAGATTGCCGTAGAGAATGCGCAGGTGGCTCTCGTCCTTGAGCGGGGCCTCCAGCGGGGCAATGATCGACTGTCCATCGGGATAGGGCGCCACCTCGGCCAGGTTCTCGGCCAGCGTCTTGCCCGTCACCGTCAGGCAGTCGCCATGCAGCAGGCCGGCATCGAGCAAGGTCTTCATCAACGGCAGGATACCGCCGATGGCGACCAGCTCGCTCATCATGTAATGGCCGCTGGGACGCAGGTCGGCGAGCACCGGCACCCGACGGCCGATGGCGGTGAAGTCATCGAGGCTCAACGACACGCCGATGGTGTCCGCCATGGCAATCAGGTGCAGCACGGCATTGGTCGAGCCGCCCAGCGCGATCACCACCGTGATGGCATTCTCGAAGGCCTCGCGGGTCATGATGTCCGAAGGCTTGATGTCGTGCTCGAGCAGCTTGAGCACGGCCTCTCCCGCCGCCTGGCTATCGCCGCGCTTCTCGTCCGACACGGCGTTCTGGGCGGAGCTGCCCGGCAGGCTCATGCCCAGCGCCTCGATGGCCGAAGCCATGGTGTTGGCGGTGTACATGCCGCCGCAGGCGCCAGGGCCGGGAATCGCCGTTTCCTCGATGCGCTTCACGTCGATGAGGTCGAGATCGCCACGGCTGTGGGCCCCCATGGCCTCGAACACCGAGACCAGATCGGTATGGTCGGCGCCGGGCATGATGGTCCCGCCATAGACGAAGACGCTGGGACGATTCAGTCGGGCCAGCCCCATCAGGCATCCCGGCATGTTCTTGTCGCAGCCGCCCAGCGCCACCAGGCCGTCGAAGCCCTCGCAGCCGGCCACCGTCTCGATGGAGTCGGCGATCACCTCCCGCGACACCAGCGAATACTTCATGCCCTCGGTACCGTTGGCGATGCCATCGGAAATGGTGATGGTATTGAAGACCACCCCCTTGCCACCGGCCGCATCGGCGCCGGCACTGGCCCGGTCGGCCAGCTCGGCGAGATGGCTGTTGCAGGGCGTGACCTGGCTCCAGGTCGAGGCGATGCCCACCTGCGGCTTGCTGAAGTCGTCATCGGAAAAACCGACCGCGCGCAACATGGCGCGGCTGGCCGACTTGCCGATGCCATCCACCACCGGGGCGGAATATCGGCGACGTGAGTCACTTGGTGTATCGCTCATGCGGGCTCTCCTCGGGTCGCTAGTCTGACCTTCAGAGGGTGGCTGGCCGCGCCCGCCATGACAACCCGGTCGAGCCGACGCCCGGTTCAGCGACGAGGATGGACGGCGTCGTGGAACGCCAGCTCCTTGGCCACCGTCTCGCGGAAGCGCTCGGCCATCCGCAAGAAGTCGGCGTCATCGAGTCCGGCCGCCTCTTCGTCCAGGCGACGGCGCAGCCAGTCGACGAAGGCCTGGAAATCCGGGTTGTCGTGCAGGTCGATCCACTCGTTCATCAACGGATGCAGGCCCTCGGCGCGGGAGACTCGGGTCGCCCAATCCAGGTAGAGCCATTCGGTGACCACCAGGACCGCCAGCATCTCGGCATAGCGCCCTTCGCCGGAAGGCGCGCTTCCCATGCCGGTATCGCGAAGCAGCTTCCGGAAGTCGCGAGTCGCCGGCAGGTACTCGGCCCGGGCCGACACCCCGAAGGCTTCGAAGGTCCGCTGGAAGGTGCTGTTCTCGTCACTGGTCAGCATGCCCATGAACTGCCCCAGCACCACGCGGTCTTCCATGTTCGGCGCATGGCCGATGGCATGGCCGATCAAGGCGGTGAAGGGATCCACGAACCCGTAGTCCTGCACCATGTAGGCGGCGAAACGCCCGCCCTCCAGACATCCGGAAGCCAGATCGTCGAACAGCGGGTGGTGCACGGTCTCGGACCAGTCGGGCTCGCTGATCTCGCGCAGCCAGTCGGTGATGCGGGGAGCCTCCTGGCCCGCGGCCCATGTCTGCCAGTTGGTGCGCGACGTCATGGCGTGTCTCCTTCGCTCGTCAGGGGGGTACGTGTGGCGGGCCGGAAGCCGGCGACCAGCAGGCTGACCAGAGTGGAAGCCACCAGGGCACCGAGGAACGGCGGCAGCGTCGGCACGCCCCCCGGGAAACTCGCCGCCAGGAGGCCAGCCATCGGTTCACCCTGGCTCACCCAGCCCGGCAGCACCGCGCCCAGCAGGCCGGCGACCCCGCCGGCCACCGCGGCCAGCGGGCCCATGCGACGCCACAGCCCCAGCAGTACCGGCACCACGATGGCCGCGCACAGCAGATCGGCGACCAGGAACAGGCGCAATACGGACAGCCCCTGCAGGGCGATCACCACCACCGGGACCATCAAGGCCACGGTGACCAGCCGCGCGGTTCCGATGGACAATCCGCGACGCCCGGAACCCGCCACCACCAGCGAGGCGATGGCGTTCTGCAGGGTATCCACACTCGACGCCACCAGGGTGACGGCCAGCACCAGTGCCGGCACGCCGAGCCAGCTCGGCGCCTCGGTCAGCAGGGCGAAGAAGGGAATCGGCGGCTCGCCCAATGGCAACCCCTGCATGGCGGCCAGCATGCCGAGGCCACCGATCGCCATGATCACCACCAGAACACTGCCACCACCCAGCAGGGCGCCTCGTCCCAGCGCCTGACTCGTCTCGGCCGCCCAGATGCGTTGCCAATAGCCCTGGTGGAAGAGATTGGCCGCCGTCACCGCGATGACCAGGGTCAACGCCACCGATAGCGCCCCGCCGGTGGGCGTGGACGGCATCGTCGCCTCCGCCGGCAACGGCGGCAGGCGCCATACGGACACCCCGGCAACCAGCACCAGCAATCCGAGCAGCAACCAGGCCTGCCAGCGATCCGTGGCCAGGCTGGCACGCAGGCCGCCCAGTACCGTATACACCAGGGTAACGACGGCCACGCCGATCACCACCAGCGACGGCGGCACCTCGGACAGCAAGGAGGCGATCGCGCCGATGGCCGTCAGCTCGGCGGCCAGGAAACACGCCATGTAGAGGATCGAGACCAGCGCGACCCAGCGCCGCACGCCGGCGCCATAGCAGGCCTCGGCGAACTCGCCGATGCTGCGCCCCTCGGGCAGGTGCCGACGAATCACCGGGCCATACAGCCCCAGCACGACGAAGGGCAGCGCCGAGCCGACGGCATAGCCGGCCAGCGCCACCGGCCCCACGAAAGCGCCGATTTCCGGCGGCGCAAAGAGAATCCAGGCCCCCATGCTCGAGGCCAGAAAGGAAAGACCGATCGACTGGGCGCCCTGGGAGTTCCGGGCGGTCACATAGTCATCGAGGGGGCCATCGGCCCGGCGGGCCCGCAGGCCCAGGTAGGCAAAACACAGCAGCGCCGCGCCAAGCACGGCTGACGTCAGGTAAGGCATGTCGCGCTTCCTCCGCCGGCATGAACCGGATCAGGTTCCAGGGTCAGCGTCACGCGCTCTCTCAGTCCCGTCGATGACGAGACTCCCCTGGCGACAGTGGATGAATTGTGAGGGAAACGGCGCCGAACGCGACGTTTCCACGGCAGCCCGAAAAGGCCACCCGACAGCATGCCACACTCGTCGCCAGAAGACGAATGCCCCGGGGCGCCTGGACCTTTTCCTGGAAGTCAGCGAGCGCAGACACTTTTCGTACAGACACTAAAATGCCGTTTCGAGCATCTCGGTCACGGTCAGCCGCTCATCGACCAGACAGATCCGCCGCCACTTGTCGAAGGTCAGGCAGGGATGCGAGGCGCCGAAGGCCACCACATCGCCGATCCGGACATCGTCGGCGTCTTCGGGCAAGCGGATGAAGGCATGCTGGTCCATCAGCTTGGTGATCTCCCAGCCCTCGACGCTCAGCACCTCGTCCACCGAGCCGCCTTCCCGATAGCGCCGCAGCGGCTCGGGAAGATGATCGAAGCCGATATCGCGCTTGCCGAGCGCGACGATCGCCAACCCAGGTTCCGGCAATGACTGCACCTGGGCGAAGACCTCGAGCGCCGGCCGCAATCCCTCGTGCAGATCGGG
Source organism: Halomonas elongata (assembly GCF_029081005.1). Classification (GTDB taxonomy): domain Bacteria; phylum Pseudomonadota; class Gammaproteobacteria; order Pseudomonadales; family Halomonadaceae; genus Halomonas; species Halomonas elongata_B. The sequence goes on from NZ_JAJQTQ010000001.1 coordinate 131,261, forward strand.
CCGTCGCGACAGCACGCCGCGCTGGGCCTGGCGATAGATGCCGTGATCGTGCACCACATAGCAGCCAGGACGAATCACCGGCGTGAAGCGTCGACGCAGCTCGGCCGTATCGAAGGCCTCGGCGATCAGGTCGTACCAGGCCGATCCCGACGCGGTGATGATCGGCATGTCCACGGCGAGCCGACCCTCGTCATCCAGGCAGCGGGCCGCCTCGACCAGCCGAGTGGCATAATCGCGAATCGCCGGCACCGGATCCTCGGCATGCACCACGCCCTCGTAGCCCTCCATGCCGGCCAATGCCAGGCCCGGCTCGGCATCGACGACCCGGGCCAGTTCCCTGACCGCCTCCACGGAGCGGCAGCCGGTACGACCGCCCTCGACGCCCAGTTCGATCAGCACCTTGAGGGTCAAGCCACGTTCGGCGAAGAAACGCCCCAGGTCCTGCACGTTGGCTTCGCTATCGACCACGCAATGGAAGTCGGCGCCCGCCTCGAGCAATTCGGCGATGATCGCCATGTTGGCATGGCCCACCAACTGGTTGGCCATCAGCACTCGCACGACGCCACTGGCGAAGGCCGCACGACACTGCGGCGCGGTGGCCAGGGTGATGCCCCAGGCGCCGGCCTCGAGCTGGCGACGGAACAGCGCGGGCGTCATGGTGGTCTTGCCGTGCGGCGCCAGCTGGGCACCATGCGACTCGGCGAAACGCTGCATCCACGTCAGGTTATGCGCCAGCGGTGCCGCCTGTATCGCCGCCGCCGGCAGGCTCACGCCCCCCAGCAGCGAACGCCCGCCTTCCGGGGTTCCCTTGTCGCCCATCTTCGATGCCGTCTCGCGCATTTCGTCACTCCTCGTCCTGGGGTCTCGGCCTTGTGCCACCGCCTTGCCGACGGCCCCTCTGATAAAAACTTTCACAAATATTGATTTATTGTTAGAAAATACCATACCTTGTTCGACAGGCAACCACTGGCCCTTATCCAAGGAAACGCTGAATAAATCGCCGAGCGTAGTGAAGCGCAAGGCGCATGGAGCACAGAAAGCGAGACATAACAGTTGGTTAGGCGAGCTTTCGAGCACCACGCAACACAGCGATTGGCACGCGCAGGCATTTAAGCAGTGTTTCCCTAGGCCTTTCATCACACGCCAGGAGACAGCGGTGACTCAGGACATCGACATCCTGTCACGCATCACCAGCGATTTCGCCGGCTTGCGTGACGCCGAAAAGAAGGTCGCCGAATTGATCTTCGCCGATATCGATTTCGTCAGCGAGGCCAGCATTGGCGCCATCGCCGAACGCGCCGACGTCAGCGATGCCAGCGTGACCCGCTTCGCCCGGGCGGTGGGGTGCCAGAATGTACGCGATCTCAAGCGGCGACTGACGCGCGCCCTGGCGGCCGGACGACGCTTCATCCAGGATGCCGGTGATACCGACGGACTCGGTGCCGTCTACGACATCGCGACCCAGACGCTCGACGTCAATCGCGAACTGATGGAACAGGCCGACGTCGCCGGTGCCATCGAACTGCTCGACGGCGCCCGCCAGATCCTGGTTTTCGGCGCCGGCGGCGGCTCCACCATGCTGGCCCAGGAACTGCAGTTCCGACTGGTCAGGCTGGGATATGCCATCAGTGCCTATCCGCAGTCGCTGCTGCCGCGCATGGTGGCCTCGACCCTGGAACCCGACGATGTGGTGGTCACCCTCTCGGTGAGCGGTTATACGCCCGAGATCGTCGAATCGGCACAGATTGCCCGCCAGTACGGCGCGCGGGTCGTGGCGATCACCGCCAACGGTTCGCCGCTGGCCGAGACCGCCGATGTGATCCTGCCGGTGGCCGCCCGCGAGACCGACTTCATCTATCACCCCTCGGCATCACGCTATGCCGTGCTCGCCGCCATCGATGTGCTGGCTCTCGAGCTCGCCCTGCGACATCAGGACCGCTCCCGCGACAAGCTGCGCCGGCTCAAGATCACCCTCGATGCCCATCGTGGCGGCGACAACCGCCAGCCACTGGGGGACTGACCATGCATCACGACCTTCTGATCCGAGGCGCCATGGTGCTCGACGGTACCGGCGCCGCCCCCTTCCCGGCCGATATCGCGGTGAACGGCGAGCGCATCACCGCCGTGGGAAGGCTCGAGGCGGACGATGCCACGACCGTCATCGAGGCACGCGGGCGCTATCTGGCGCCGGGCTTCATCGATGTCCACACCCACGACGACACCAACGTCATCCGCACTCCCGAGATGCGACCCAAGCTGTCCCAAGGCGTGACCACGGTGGTGGTGGGCAACTGCGGTATCAGTGCCTCTCCCGTGACCCTGGACGACACGGTACCGGACCCGATGAACCTGCTGGGCGGCGTCGAGGACTTCCGCTACCCCCGTTTCGCCGATTATGCCCGGGCGGTGGATGACGCCGTCCCCTCGATCAATGTCGCCGCGCTGATCGGCCATACCAGCCTGCGCAGTCAGGTGATGGACGACTTCGCCCGTCCCGCCGAGGCGGCGGAGATCGCTGCCATGCGCCGGTCGCTGCGCGAGGCGCTGGACGACGGCGCCCTGGGCATGAGTTCGGGGCTGGCCTACCGCAACGCCTTTCACGCCCCCGACACCGAAATGCGCGCCCTGGTCGACGAAGTCGGCGCCGCCGGCGGCCTCTACACCACGCATCTGCGCGACGAGTTCGCCGGCCTGCTCGACGCCATGGACGAGGCCTACGCCACCGCCCGGCACGGCCAGGCGCCGCTGGTCATCTCGCACCTCAAGTGCGCCGGCGCCGGCAACTGGGGCAACGCTCCCCAGGCCCTGTCCAGCCTCGAACATGCCGCACGGGAGCACCGTGTGCACTGCGACTGCTACCCCTACACAGCGGGTTCCTCGACCCTCGACCTGGGGCAGGTCACCGACGAGATCGCCATCTTCATCACCTGGTCGGACCCTCACCCCGAACAGGCACGACGCCCGCTCTCCGACATCGCCGCCGACTGGAATGTCTCGCTGATGGACGCCGCGCGGGGCCTGCAGCCAGCCGGCGCCGTCTATCACAACATGAGCGAGGACGACATGCGCCGGGTGCTGACCCACCCGCTGTCGATGATCGGCTCCGACGGCCTGCCCAACGACCCGCACCCCCATCCGCGACTGTGGGGTGCCTTCCCCCGGGTCCTGGCCCGCTACAGCCGCGACCTGGGCCTGATGCCACTGGCCGAGGCGGTGCGCAAGATGACAGGCCTCTCGGCGGCACAGTTCGGCCTTACCGATCGCGGCATCATCCGCGAAGGCGCCTACGCCGACCTGACCCTCTTCGACCTGACGACGCTCGAGGACACCGCCGATTACGCCCGGCCCATCGCCGCGGCTCGCGGCATCGACCTGGTGATGGTCAACGGGGCGATCGCCTACCGCGACGGCCAATTCGCCGACCACCGCCGCGGGCGCCTGCTGCGGCGTCGGGAGCGCCTTTCCCCCACCCCCATTCATGCCATGACGGAGGACTCTCCATGACCATCAAACGCTACGGCGCCGAGGGCGGCACCGGTACCGGCGGACAGAAGCTGCCCTTTTCCCGTGCCGTCGAGGCCGGCGGCTGGCTGCGCGTTTCCGGCCAGACGCCCATGACCGACGGCGAGGTCGTCGAGGGCGGCATCGTCGACCAGACCCGCCTGGCCTTCGACAACTGCCTGGCCATCATGCGCGAGGCCGGCTATGGCGTGGAGGACGTCGTGCACGTCACCGCGGTGCTCACCGACGCGCGCTACTTCTCGTCGTTCAACAAGGTGTTCGCCGAGATCTTCAGTGACCACCCACCGGCGCGGATCTGCAGCGTCCAGGACCTGGTGGTCGACTGCAAGGTCGAGGTCGACGTCTCTTGCTACCGCGCCGACCGCGCCTGACAACGACACGCCGCACCAGCAGGCAAGGAGGAACGACCGCGACACCCAGCGACCGTGCAACGAAAAGGCGCCGTACCCCGGCAAGGGCACGGCGCCACACAGCGATAAACACAACCTTCTTACTCTTACCACTGCCTCGGTCGCGGCAACGACCGAGTCAACAATTATAAGAGGCATGTATGAGCAGTCATATCTTCCTCGGCACCTTTTTCGTCTACATCGCCCTGATGATCGGCTTCGGCTGGTGGGTCTCGCGACACAGTCGCGGCAGCGGCGATGACTTCCTGCTCGGCGGTCGCAGCGTGCCGCTGTTCCTGACCGTCGGCACCACCGTGGCGACCATGGTCGGCACCGGCTCGAGCATGGGTGCGGTAGGCTTCGGCTACACCAACGGCTGGGGCGGCGCCCTCTACGGCATCGGCGGTGCGACCGGCGTGCTGCTGCTGGCCCTGCTGTTCGCGCCGGTACGCAAGTTGCGCTTCATGACCATGAGCGAGGAGCTCGCGTACTACGTGGGCGCCAATCGTCTGGTGCGCAACCTCGTCGCCCTGCTGATCTACATCGCCTGCATCGGCTGGCTGGGCGCCCATATTCTGGGGGGCGGTCTCTACCTGGCCTGGATGGCCGATATCGATCCTGACCTGGCCAAGGTCATCGTGGCGCTTGGCTTCGGCGTCTATTGCGTGATCGGCGGCTACATGGCGGTGGTCTGGACCGACACCATTCAAGCCATCGTGCTGTTCATCGGCTTCTTCCTGATGGCCGGCCTGGCCCTGGTCGAAGTCGGCGGCTTTTCGGGGCTCACGGCAAGCATGGATGCCGGCGCCACCAGCCTGCTCGGCATCGACAAGATCGGTGGCCTGCCGGCATTGTCGCTGGCCGCGGTGATCGCCGTCGGCGTGCTCGCCACGCCTTCGTTTCGCCAGCGCATCTACTCGGGCAAGTCGGTGCGTTCGGTACGACGCTCCTTCCTGGTGACCGGCGTGCTCTATCTGGCCTTCTCGATCGTGCCGGCGATCATCGGCATGGCGACCCACGCCCTGAACCCGTCGCTGGACAACAGCAACTTCGCCTTCCCCTTCCTGGCCACCGAAGTGCTGCCGATGGGACTCGGCCTGCTGCTCCTGGTCGCCGGTCTCTCGGCGACCATGTCCAGCGCCAGCTCCGACGCCATCGCCGGGGTCTCGACGCTGATGCGTGACCTCTATGTGCTGTTCACCGGCAGGACGCCCTCGGCCCGTCACGTGGTGCTCTATTCACGCCTCGCACTGGTGGTCACCATCGGCCTGGCCCTGACCTTCGCGCTGGCCTCCGACAACGTCATCGACTACATCACCACGATGATCTCGACGGTGCTGGCCGGCATGTTCGTGTGCGGGCTGCTGGGCCGTTTCTGGCCGCGCTACAACTGGCAGGGCGCGGTGGCCTCGCTGATCACCGCCTCGGCCACGTCGCTGGCGATCACCGCCAATGCTGGCTGGAACGACTTCTGGGGCAACCCGAGCATTCCCTCGGTGCTGCTGGCAGTCGGCGGCGGCGTGCTTGTCAGCCTGCTGACCCGGGCCCCGCGCACCACTCCCGAGCAGGCACTAGCCATCCTCGACCATGAGCGGCGCCGCATGGAGGAAGCCCCCGACGCCGACCTGACGGCTTCCACGGCATCCTCCAAAGGATAAGTAGCACCTCCCATCGAGGACGACGACGGCCCCGTCTCTCGCGAGACGGGGCCGTTCGCATCGTCATCGTCGCGGCGGGATCAACTCAGCGAAATCGTGCTGTTGATGCCGCTGGAGACGTTTTCCGGTTCGAACCAACGGGCGGTGACCGTCTTGGTCTGGGTCCAGAAGGCGATCGCCTGCTTGCCGTTGGGGCCCAGATCGCCGAGCTTCGAGGCCCGGGAGCCGGTGAAGCTGAAGTAGGCCACCGGCACCGGGATCGGCACGTTGATGCCGACCTGGCCGACATCGATGTCGGTCTCGAAGCGGCGCGCTACCCAGCCGGAATTGGTGAAGATGGAGGTACCGTTGCCGTTGGGGTTGGCATTGATGACATCGATGGCTTCATCCAGGGTCTCGACCCCCACCACGCACAGCACCGGCCCGAAGATCTCCTCGCGATAGATGGTCATCTCGGCGGTCACGTCGCTGAACAGGGTCGGGCCGACGAAGTTGCCATCGGGGTAGCCCTCCACCTGATGGCCTCGCCCATCGACCAGCAGCCTGGCGCCTTCCCGCTCGCCGGTGGCGATCAAGTCTTCCACCCGCGCCTTGGCGGCCGGCGACACCAGCGGGCCGAGATCGGCATCACGCTGGGTGCCGGGGCCGACCTTCATGTTGCGTGCCCCCTCGACGATATCGTCCAGCCATGACCGCGCCTCGCCGACCAGCACCACCACGGAGTTGGCCATGCAACGCTGGCCGGCGGCGCCGAAGGCCGAGCCCAGCAAGTTGTTGATCGCCTGGCTGCGATTGGCATCGGGCATGACCACGCAATGGTTCTTGGCACCCATCATCGACTGCATCCGCTTGCCGGCAGCCGCGGCGCGGTTGTAGAGCAGCGAGCCGACATGGCTGGAGCCGATGAAGGACAGCGCCTTGATATCGGTGTGATCGGCGATCCGGTTGGCCACGTCCGGCCCGCCATGCACCACGTTGAGCACCCCGGCCGGCACGCCGGCTTCATGGGCCAGCTCTACCAGTCTCATGGTCGAGCTGGGGTCCTGCTCGGACGGCTTGAGCACGAAGGTGTTGCCGGTGGCGATGGCCAGCGGAAACATGAAGCAGGGCAGCATGATCGGGAAGTTGAAGGCGGTGATGCCGGCCCCCACGCCAAGCGGCTGGTTGAGGGTGTAGACATCCACCTCGCTGGCGGCATTCTCGGCCAGCTCGCCGAGTTGCAGCGAGGTGATCGAGCAGGCGTGCTCCACGACTTCCAGGCCGCGCCCCACCTCGCCGGCGGCGTCCGGCAGCGTCTTGCCATGCTCTTCGGTGATCAGCGCCGCCAGTTCCTCGGTGTGCTCGCGGATCAGCGCCTGCAGCTTGAGCATGATGCGCTGCCGCTTGGCCAGCGGCACCTTGCGCCAGCTCCTGAAGGCCTCCTTGGCGCTGGCCACGGCGCGATCGACCTCTTCTGCGGTGCAGAAGGGCACGCGGGCGACCACTTCCTGGGTCGCCGGATTGACCACATCGCGTACCTCCTGACTCCGAGAGGGGACGGCCTGGCCATCGATGTACAGTGGAATCTCGCGAACGGACATGGGGCATGCTCCAGTGACGATTGTGATTGTGGTGTCGTGTGCATATCGACAAGACGTCCGAATGGTTCGAGTCTAGCCAGACGTCGGATGGCGAAACAACGGGCACACAGGCACATTGCTTGTGCGCTCATGCACAACCATCGATACCCGGAGTTCCCCATGCTCGACTGGCAGGACATTCAGATATTTCTGGAGGTGGCACGCAGCCAGCGGCTCGCCGACGCCGCCCGGCGACTGGGGCTCGACCACTCCACCCTGTCGCGCCGCACCCGCCGCTTCGAGCAGCAGCTCAATACGCAGCTCTTCGAGCGTAGCACCCACGGTTACCATCTCACCGAGGCGGGCCATCGGTTGCAGGCCCACGCCGAGGAAATGGCGCGTCACGCCTTCGAGGCCGGCGAAGGTCTCACCGACCAGAATCACCGGATCAGCGGCCAGATCCGTCTCGGTGTCACGGAAGGCTTCGGCACCTGGGTGATCGCGCCGTTGCTCACCGCCTTCTGCGAGCGCCACCCGGGCGTGACCCTGGACCTCCTGGCCCTGCCCCGCGTGGTCAATCTGAGTCGTCACGAGGCCGACCTGGCGATCACCATCGAACGCCCGTCGAGCCCGGGCCTGGTGATCTCGCGACTCTGCGACTATCGCCTGCGCCTCTATGGCAGCCAGGACTACCTGACTCGCCATGACAGTCCCCGACGGCTCGCCGACCTGCGCCGACACCGGCTGATCGGCTACGTCGACGACCTGATCTTCAGCGAACAGCTCAGTTACCTCGATCCCTTGCTCGACCCGACCGTGGTCGGCCATCCCGGCCCGCACTTCGCGATGCGCGGTACCAGCGTCACGACCCAGCACAGCGCCTGCCTGCGCGGCGCCGGACTCGCCGTGCTACCCTGCTTCATGGCGTCCACCACACAGGCGCTTTCCAGCCTGCTGACCGATGACGTGGATATCGTGCGGCAATTCTGGATCACCTCGCGCCAGGAACAGCGCCGTCTCGCCCGGGTACGGCTGCTCTGGGATTTCCTGCGCGACGCCCTGGAAATCAATCGGGATTTCCTGATGGGCGAAGGCCATGAGTTGACGATCCCCCCGGCCTTTTCCTGAACCGCACGCACGATCCCCATCGACGGCCACGGACACTATTGAATGATGCTATCACTATGGTTGGAAAAGGCATTTGGCAACACCCGGACAGCAAGGAGTAGCTTGTAGATGGACGGACACGCCCTGGATGCCTCCGCTTCTCGGAGTGGAATCGACATCCATGCACAGGCCGTCCCGCACGTCGCAGTTTCACCTAAGGCAGTTATTGATCGGGGAGAAAACCATGGGCGAACAACAGAATGGCAAGGCGGCTGGCCAGTGCCCTGTGATGCACGGCAGCAACACCAACATGCGCGGCAAAGGCACGGAGAATCGTGACTGGTGGCCCAACCGGCTCAACCTGGGGATCCTCCATCAACACACCGCCAACGCGAACCCCATGGGCGAAGGGTTCAACTACGCCGAGGAATTCAAGAAACTCGACCTTTCGGCCGTCAAGCGGGACCTCACCGACCTGATGACCGACTCCCAGGACTGGTGGCCGGCCGACTTCGGCCACTACGGCGGCCTGATGATCCGCATGGCCTGGCACAGCGCCGGCACCTATCGCATGGGCGACGGCCGCGGCGGCGCCGGGGGCGGACAGCAACGCTTCGCGCCGCTCAACAGCTGGCCGGACAACGTCAACCTGGACAAGGCCCGTCGCCTGCTGTGGCCGATCAAACAGAAATACGGCAACAAGCTGTCCTGGGCCGACCTCTACGTGCTGGCCGGCAACGTGGCGCTGGAGTCCATGGGCTTCAAGACCTTCGGTTTCGCCGGCGGCCGCGAAGATACCTGGGAGCCGGAAGAAGACATCTACTGGGGCGCCGAGAAGGAATGGCTCGGCAGTGACGAACGCATCGTCGACAAGGAAAACCGGGAGCTGGAAAACCCGCTGGGCGCGACCCACATGGGTCTCATCTACGTGAATCCGGAAGGGCCCGAGGGCGAACCGGACCCGGTCAAGGCGGCCCACGACATCCGCGAGACCTTCGCCCGCATGGCGATGAACGACGAGGAAACCGTGGCGCTGATCGCCGGCGGCCACACCTTCGGCAAGACCCACGGCGCCGGGACGGAAGAGCAGGTAGGCCCCGAGCCGGAGGCGGCCCCCATCGAGATGATGGGCCTCGGCTGGAAGAGCAGCTACGGCAAGGGCATGGGCGAGGACACCATGGGCGGCGGCCCGGAGGTGATCTGGACCCAGACCCCCACTCAATGGAGCAACTCCTTCTTCGAGAACCTGTTCGGCTATGAATGGGAACTGACCAAGAGCCCGGCCGGTGCCTGGCAGTTCGTCGCCAAGGACGCCCGGGGCGATGAGGTTCCGGGACCGGAGGGCAGCTCGAAGCGTCGTCCGCCGATGATGCTGGTCACCGATCTGTCGCTGCGCTATGACCCGTCCTACGAGAAGATTTCGCGCCGCTTCTACGAGAACCCGGAAGAATTCGCCGATGCCTTCGCCCGCGCCTGGTTCAAGCTGACCCACCGTGACATGGGCCCGAAAGTCCGCTACCTCGGCCCGGAAGTACCCGACGAGGACCTGATCTGGCAAGATCCGGTACCGCCTGTGGATCATGAACTGATCGATGCCCAGGACATCGTCGAGCTCAAGCGCAAGCTGCTCGGCTCCGGCCTCACGGTTTCCGAGCTGGTATTCACCGCCTGGGCTTCCGCCAGTACCTTCCGCGGCTCCGACATGCGCGGCGGCGCCAACGGCGCCCGCATCCGCCTGGCACCGCAGAAAGACTGGGAAGCCAACCAGCCCGAACGCCTGGCCAAGGTACTCGAGACGCTGGAAGGCATTCAGGACGACTTCAATGCCGCCCAGTCAGGCAACAAGCGAGTGTCCCTGGCCGACCTCATCGTGCTCGGCGGTGCTGCCGCGATCGAGAAGGCCGCCAAGGACGCCGGACACGCCATCGACGTGCCCTTCTCGCCGGGTCGCACCGATGCCACGGACGAGCAGACCGACGCCGACTCCTTCGAGGTGCTCCGCCCCGAGGCCGACGGCTTCCGCAACTACCGTCGCACCCGGTTCGCCATTCCCGACGAGGAACTGCTGGTCGACCGTGCCCAGTTGCTGGGACTCTCCGCACCGGAGATGACCGTACTGGTCGGCGGCATGAGGGCCCTGGGCGCCAACCACGGCGACGTGGCGCATGGCATCCTCACCGATCGCCCCGGCACGCTCACCAACGATTTCTTCGTCAACCTGGTGGACATGGGCACCGACTGGCAGCCGGTCTCGTCCGAGGAAGACCTCTACGAGGGGCGCGACCGCAAGACCGGCAACGTGAAGTGGACCGCCACCCGCGTGGACCTGCTCTTCGGCGCCAATGCGCAACTGCGCGCCCTGACCGAGGTCTATGCCCAGAACGACGCCGAAGAAAAATTCGTCAAGGACTTCGTCGCGGCCTGGAACAAGGTGATGAACGCGGATCGCTTCGACCTCGCCTGAACCGTCCCGCCTTGCGCAGCCCCGCGCAGAGGCACTAAAGAAGCCGCGTCGGCCCCGGGCCGACGCGGCTTTCTTCGGCTTGATGTCTCGCAAATGGCAAGACCGGATTCCCATCGAGGCACGGCATCGATGGCGACTCAGAACGAGTCGATGGGCACCTTGAGATAGACCTTGCCATTCTCCTCTGCGGGAGGCATCTCGCCGGCGCGCATGTTGACCTGCACCGAAGGGATGATCAGCCGAGGCATTCCCAGGGTAGCATCGCGCTCGGTGCGCATCTTGACGAACGCCTCCTCGCCGATCCCCTCATGCACATGAACGTTGTGGGCGCGCTCTTCGGCCACCGTGGTCTCGTGTCGATATTCCTCGCGCTCCGGCGCCTTGTAGTCGTGGCACAGGAACAGGCGCGTCTCGTCGGGCAGCGCCAGCACCTTCTGGATGGAGCGGTACAGCGCGCGGGCATCACCTCCGGGGAAATCACAGCGTGCAGTGCCATAATCGGGCATGAACAGGGTATCGCCGACGAAGGCCGCATCGCCGATCACGTAGGTCAGGCAGGCCGGCGTGTGTCCCGGTGTGTGCAGCACGCGGCCTTCCAGGTTGCCGATGGCAAAGGTGTCGGCCTCCTCGAAGAGGCGATCGAACTGGCTACCGTCGCGCGCAAACTCGCTGCCCACATTGAACACCTTGCCGAAGACCTCCTGCACCACGGTGATATTGGCGCCGATGCCGGTCTGCCCGCCCAGCCTCTCGTGCAGATAAGGCGCCGCCGAGAGATGGTCGGCGTGAACATGGGTCTCGAGGATCCACGCCACCTCCAGGCCATTATCGCGCACGAAGGCAATGATCTCGTCGGCGGAGCGGACATCGGTACGACCGGCGGCGTAATCGAAATCGAGCACCGAGTCGAGGATCGCACACGCCTTGCTGGCGGGATCCTGTACCACGTAACTGAAGGTATTGGTGGGCTCGTCGAAGAAGACCTGGACGATGGGCTGCTGGGACATGGGATGCCTCCGTTTGCAGCAAAGAATGAGGGACACCGATGCTGGCACGTCCCGGACAGGGACCATGTGTCATCAAGCTCGAGACCTCAGGTACCGCAGAAGGTCCGCAAGACTTTCTCCTCATCGCGCGGCGGCCGGGTGTAATCGACCTCGGTGTCCGGCGTCGTATAGGGATCGGTGATCACTGCCAGCAAGGCCTCGAAGGGCCCGAAGTCGTCCTCCTCGGCGGCGGCGATGGCCTCGGCGACGCGATGGTTGCGAGGCACCACCGCTGGATTGGCGGCGTTCAGGCGTGTCACGATCTCGTCGTTCGACACGCTCTCCCGGCCCAGGCGTTCGTGCCAGCGCGGCAGCCATGTCTCGAGCTCCTCGGTCGTCTCGAAGATTTCCAACAGGCGTGGCGCCTCGGCCTGCGACTCGACGGCATCGGCCAGATGGCGAAAGGCCAGGTGGAAGTCGGCGCGCCCGGTACGCATGGCATCCAGCAGCGCCTGGGCGAGCTCGCCATCACCGTCCTCCTCGGTGGCCAAGCCAAGCTTGGCACGCATCACCTCACGCCAGCGCGCTTCGAAGCGTTCCGAGACATCACGGATGATCGGCGTGGCGCGTTCGACGGCACGCTCACCATCGCTGTCGATCAGCGGTACCAGCGTCTCGGCGAAGCGCGCGAGATTCCACTGGATGATCACCGGCTGATTGACGTAGGCATAGCGCCCCTGCTCATCGATGGAGCTGTATACCGTGCGCGGATCAAAGGTGTCCATGAAGGCACAGGGACCATAATCGATAGTCTCGCCCGAGATGGCAGTGTTGTCGGTGTTCATGACGCCATGGATGAAGCCGACGCCCATCCAGCGTGCCACCAGCTCGGCCTGACGCTCCGCCACGGCATCGAGCAGCGCCAGGTAACGCTCGCCGTCATCGGTGCGGTCGGCGAGATGCGGATAGTGACGGGCGATGGCCTCGTCGGCCAGCAGGCGCACCGCCTCGGTATCTCCCCGCGCGGCGAAGTACTGGAACGTCCCCACGCGAAGGTGGCTGGATGCCACCCGCGTCAACACCGCGCCGGGCTCGGGAATGCGGCGGAAGACGCGCTCGCCGGTCGTCACGGCGGCCAGCGCCCGGGTCGTCGGAATGCCCAGGGCCTGCATGGCCTCGCTGACCAGGTATTCGCGCAGTACCGGACCGAGCGGTGCCCGCCCGTCCCCGCCTCGAGAGAAAGGCGTGCGGCCACTGCCCTTGAGCTGGATATCGCGCGACCGACCCTGGCGATCGATCACTTCGCCCAGCAGCAGCGCCCGACCGTCGCCGAGCTGTGGCACGAAGTTGCCGAACTGGTGGCCGGCGTAGGCCATGGCCACCGGCTCGGCGCCCTCGGGCACCGTGTTGCCGGCGAATGCCTCGGCGGCCCCGTCGGCATCGAAGGCGCCGAGATCGAAGCCCAGCTCGTCGGCGAGCTCCCGGTTGAAGGCCACCAGCCGGGGGCGTTCGGCCGGTGTGGGCAGGCATTCGGCGCGCAACCGCTCGGGCAGGCGTACATAGCGCAGGGAAAAGCTCGGGAACATGACGCCTCCTGTACAGTGGGCCTCTCAGAGGGTGTCTACAAAATGCCTGCACTCGACAATACGGCGTTGAAATTGACCTCAAAATGCTCATTTACCCATTGTAAACTGCGCTTTTTCACTCAATTTCGCCTTGTCTTGCCTTCGTTCGCCTGTTTTGTAAACACCCTCTCAGGAAATGCTGAATAAATTGCCGAGCATCGTGAAGCGCAAGGCGCCCGGAGCACAGAAAGCGAGACATAACGAAGGGTTAGGCGAGCTTTCGAGCACCGCGTAACGCAGCGATTTGCATGCGCAGGCATTTATGCAGTTTTTCCCTCACACTACAAGGACAGGCGGTGCCGGCCAACATTCCCGAACACGGTGAAGATCATGCCTCCTGCGCCGACATTTCCTCGGCCTGTTCGGCCCGGCTGGCGACGAAGGTGCGATAGTCCTGAGCGACGCATTCGGCATAGCTGACCGCCAGGGTGGCGATCATGTCGGTGAAGTGATCCAGCCGCCCCTCGAGCCGTGCACAGACGCTGCGTGCGAAGCTGCCCGGATCATCCGGATACAGGGCCCGGGCACCGCGCAGGTGTTCCCGGGCGAGAATACGCCCCCAACGCTTGACCAGCTTGCGGTAGGACTTGCCGTCATCCAGCTTGTGGGTCGGAAAGTCGTCCTTGAAGGGCGAGCGCTCGCGCACCGAGAACACGGTGTCCCCGATGTGCAGCCAGCCCAGATACGGATCGGGATGTTCGGCGATGGCATGGAAGGCGGCGGCATGGCGTGCCCCTTCATGGGGAAAGGCACGACGCCAGGCCCGTTTCTCGGCGGCATTCATCAACCGCCAGCCCTCCGGCGGTGTCTGCTGCTTGATATCGAGAATCACATCGTCGTGCTCGTGATCGCGCCCGCCCTCGATCAGCGCATAGTAACGTTCCAGGCCCAGCGAGCCGGTGCCGGCATCCAGGCGCCGCGCCAGATCCTTGACCCTGAAGTGATCCTCCTCGGCCTCGGCGCGCTCGCTGCGCAGCGTCTCGCGGTATTCCCCCTCGATGGCCTTGCGCAACTGGCTGGCCAGATGCGCCGGCAGGCGAGCGAGCTTGTCCGGGCGCTCGGCGAAGCGGCGTCCTTCATCGCTCATGCGGGTCCACTTGTCCAGCATCCTGGCACGGCTGCGCTTGGCGGCGACCTTCTCGAGAAAGGGCGCGACAGGTCCCTTGGCGGTCTCCAGGGTCACGCCGTCGGGGGCTTCCCCATTCAGATGGCCGGCCAGTTCGTCGTGATAGCTCTCGGTCAGCGTCGCCAGGGCCTTGTCGATCGCCTTGCGTGACAGGCCGACGTTCTCGCGGGCATCGAGCACCAGGCTGATCGCCAGCCGCCACAGATCGTATTGGTAATCGCCGATCATGGCATCGTCGAAGTCATCCATGCCGTACCGCACGGTATCGTCGCGATGCCCGTAAGCGCCGAAGTTGTAGGCGTGGGCGTCGCCCTGCAGCCAGGTCTGGGTCTCGGGCAAACCGCCATAGAGGGCGAAGCGCCAATCATGCCAGACATCGTCCCAGTAGAGGTGATTGGTGCCCCGGAAGAACCGATAGGGTGACTCGGCCAGCTTGGCGTACTTGGCCTCGCGATCCGCCTCGGACAGCCCGGCATTGGCGGCAGTGATCGCGTCCAGCACCTGGCGGGGGCGATTATGGCGTGTCAGGGGTTGTGGCATGTGGCATCTCCCGATGATCGACGGGGACCGCCGACGCGGCCCCGTATCAGTCAAGCAAGCCCACTGCCCGCAAGCAAGCCCGGCTAGCCGGACAAGCCATTGAACAGTACCACCAGGGGCAATACCGGGCAGACGAAGCGGATGTACCAGGGCCAGAGCTTCCAGAACAGGGTGTCCTCGATCTCCGGCGCGCCCCGGCGCAGCTCCTGCAACTTGGCGTTGCGCGACAGCAGCCAGCCCACGTAGAGACACACCAGGGCGCCGATCAGCGGCATGTTGTAGGTGATGGTGACCGTAATCGCCCAGCCGAACAGCGGATCGAAGTGCATCAGGATCAGCGTGGAGATCGCGAAGATCACGGCCCCCATCAGCAGGGTCGCCCAGCGCCGCGAGACTCGACCGGTCTCGACGAGGGTCGCCACCGGCACCTCCAGCACGGGAAACATGGAGGTCAGGGCGGCGATCGCCAGCAGAGCGAAGAACAGCACCTCGAGACCGGCGCCCAGACCGCCCAGTTGGGCGAACATCGCCGGCATCACATCGAACAGCAGCGTCGAGGAACTCTGCAGTTGCCCGTTGGCGTCGAAGATGTCCACCCCCAGCTCGTCGGCCACGAACATCGAGGGCACGATCAGCAACCCGGCGATGAAGGCCACGCCCATGTCGATGAACATCACCTGGGCGCCGGTCCTGGGCAGGCTGGCCTCGCGGCTCAGGTAGGAGCCATAGATCACCATGGCGCCGACACCGATGGACAGCGAGAAGAAGGCCTGGCCCATGGCGTCCACCACCAGTTGGCCGGAGACCCGGGAGACATCCGGCACCAGGTAGGCGGCGAGCCCGGCGGTGGCTCCGGGCAGGGTCATGACCACCAGGATCAACGCCAGCATCAGCACGATCAACAACGGCATCAACCGCTTGGACCAGCGCTCGATACCCTTGTTGACCCCGGCCAGCACCACGCCGACGGTTACCAGCATGGCCAGGCTGGCCAGCCACCAATCCTTCCAGAAGCCGGCCTCGTCAAGCCGCGTCGCCCAGGTCTCCAGCCCCAGCAGGTCGAGCAGGGGCACCAGGGTGTCGCCGATCAACCAGCCGGTGACGATGGCGTAGAAAGCCTGCCCCAGACAGGCGGTGAGGATGGCCAGGACGCCGATGGCGGCGCCCAGCCGACCGGCGGTCCCGGGCCCGCCGACACGCGACATGGCCTGGATGACCCCGCTCTGGGCGTAGCGCCCCAGGGTCAGTTCGGCCATCAACGCCGGATAAGCGAGGATGAAGGCCATCACCAGGTACAGCAGCAGAAAGGCACCGCCGCCGTTGTTGGCGGCCATGGACGGAAAGCTCCAGACGTTGCCCAGGCCCACGGCGGCGCCGGCTGCAGCCATCAGGAAGCCAAAGCGGGAGGAAAACTGCGCTCTTGTCTTGTTCATGACGAAAGAAGCCATGGGAAGTCGCTGCGCGACTCCGCTGTCGTTGTTGTGGTGGTCGACTCGGCGGCCTAAAGGTGGTCGAGAATGTTGAAATGATCACAGCCCGGCAGGTCGACGAATGATGCCTCACGACCGGCGGCACGCAGCGCGGCCACGAAGTCGCGACCCTGGGATCGGAAGGCCGGCGGGTCATGCTCGGCGATCATCACCCGACTCGGCGGCAATCCGGCCAGCTCGCCGAACAGCGGGCTCAACGCCCGAGCCCGCGCTCGGTCCAGCCCCAGCGGTGCATTGACGTAGGTGTCGACCAGCGGGGTCAGGTCATAGACGCCGCTGACCAGCAGCAACTCGTCGAGGCGCATGCCGCTCTCGGCAGCCACCCGACAGGCCAGCTGCGCGCCGGCACTGTGGCCACCGAGGGTCACGGAACCGGCGCCGCCGTACTCGTCGAGCGCCGCGAGCGCCACTGCCAGCCCCCGTGCGCTCTGTTCGCTCATGGTCTCGATCGAGGCCTCCGGCGCCAGCCCGTAGCCCAGGGAAGCGAAGGCCATGCCCCGGGCCAGGTAACGCTCGGCCAGGAAGTCGGTAGCGGTGTGGTCCAGCGCCTGCCAGTAGCCGCCGTGGATGAACGCCATCAGCGGCCAGGGGCCCGCGCCCTCGGGAACGAACAGGTTCAGCCGAGCCGCCGGATCCTTACCATCATCCAGCCGGCGGGGCCGGTGACGTATCACCAGCTCGGCCCCTTCAACGGCTTGCCGGGCCAGAGTGGCCTCGTAGTCCCGAGCGAACAGGCTCGGGGAATAGTCACGATCCAGGCCCTGCTGGGTCATGGCACACGCTCCTGATCAGGTCACCGCGGAACGGACATGAAACTGCGGATCCCGGTACTCGCCGCTCTCCAGCACCTCGCGGAAGTGACGGGCCGCCTGCCAGACGTCCTCGAAGCTCAGGTAGAGCGGCGTGAAACCGAAGCGCATCAGTCCGGGCTCGCGGTAGTCGCCGATCACGCCCCGGGCGATCAGCGCCTGGACGATGGCGAAACCATTCTCGATATCCACCAGCGACACCTGACTGCCCCGCTCCCCGGTTACCGGGGTGATATCGGCGATGCCGTAGGGCTCGAGCAAGTCGGCCAGACAGTCGCGGAACAGCCCGCTCATCGCCAGGCTCTTGTCGCGCAGCGCCTGCATATCGACCTCGGCCCACATTTCCAGCGAAGCTTCCAGGGCGCTGTAGATCAGCGCCGAGTGAGTACCAGTACGAAAGCGGGTGATATCGCCGGCCGGTGCATAGTCCGCCTCGAAAGCGAAGGGCGCAGCATGCCCGTGCCAGCCGGAAAGCGGCTGCCAGCCACCGCCCTGGTGGTCGCGATGGACGTACAGGAAGGCCGGCGCCCCGGGCCCGCCGTTGAGGTACTTGTAGGTGCAGCCCACGGCATAGCGGGCACCGCAACCGTTCAGGTCCACCGGTAGCGCGCCGGCCGAGTGGGCCAGGTCCCAGACGATCTCCGCGCCATGCTCATGCGCCTGGCGGGTAATGGCCGCCATGTCGCGCAGCCGACCGGTGCGGTAATTGACCTGACTCAGCACCACCACGGCCACGCCGTCCAGGTAGTCGGCCAGCTCGGCACCCTCGGGCAGGAAGCGGTGCTCGAAGTCGCCGAAGCGGCAGAATCCCTGGGCGATGTAGCCGTCGGTCGGAAAGTTGCCGTCCTCGCTCAGCACCACACGGCGCCCGTCCGTCCGCTGGCCAGTGATGTAGCCCAGCAACTTGAAGATATTGAGCGTGATGTTGTCGGTGACCACCACCTCGCCCTCGCTCGCGCCCAGCACCGGGGCGAGCAGATTGCCGAGCCGCTCGGGGGCATCGAACCAGCCCTGATTCCAGCCCTTGATCAGCTCGTCGCGCCACTGGTCCATGGTCTCGGCGACCGCCTTCCGGGCGGCGGTCGGCTGGGCGCCCAGAGAGTTGCCGTCGAGGTAGAGCACGCCCTCCGGCAGGGTGAAGTGTGACTTGAAGCCGGCCAGGGGGTCCTGGCGGTCGAGTTCACGGGCATGGTCCAGGCTCACGCTCATGTCGAGTCTCCGGGTAGAAAAAGGGAATCACTGCTGGGCATTCTAGGAGCAGTTGGATGATGGGGGGTTGCGTTTTGCCACGGCCTGGACCACCGTCCATGCAAAATTATTGCAAAAAACCACCCAATCAAGAGAAATGACATCACTCGATCGTTTTGACCTGAAACTTCTGTATATCCTGCAGCGCGATGCCCGCCTGACGCTGGGACAACTCTCCGAGCGGGTGAACCTCTCCACCAGTCAGTGTTCGCGACGCATTGCACGACTGGAGCGCGAGGGCGTGATCCAGGGGTATTCGCTTCGCGTCTCCCCCGATGCACTGGGCCTGCAGGTCACCGCCTTCATCTTCCTCTCCATGGACAAGCGCCGCATGGCCGATCCACAGAGCGCCGTGGCCGGACTGCTGGAAAGGGACGAGGTCATCGAATGCCATACCGTCACCGGCAATCACGACTTCATCATCAAGGTGGTGGTAGGAAGCCTCGGCGCTCTGTCGAACTTCCTCGCCGAGGTCGTCAGCCCCCTGGAAGGCATCCACGACATCGCCACCCAGGTGGCCATGGATACCCTCAAGACCAACGGGCCGTTGAACACCCGAGGGAAATAACTCTCAAGACGGTCGGACGACAATCGTTCATATCATGTCAAAAGATGCTCTCTGCAGCTCGCCGTTGGCCAGGGTCTCCATCACCGAGAAATGATGGGTGCCGGGAACGCTCGAGACCTCGATACCCTCGAGACGGGCTCCCCAGCGGCGGGCCAGTTCCCGGGACTGCCAGTGGAACGCCGCGCTCTCACGCTCCCCCACGGCCAGGTGCAGGCTCAGGCCGGGATTGGGGGTGGCGAACATCGGACTCAGTGCCCGGGCCGTCTCGGCGTCCGGCAGGCCGAGCAGAGGACCGAAGCTCATGTGGCGCATCGGCTCGAGCTCGAACAGCCCGCTGACCAACAGCGCGGAGTGAAGGGGCGCGGCGGGCATGGCTGGGTCCAGGGACGACCAATCGGTGCTGGCCAGGCAGGCTCCCAGGTGCCCCCCGGCGCTGTGGCCGCAGACCTGGATCCGTGACCGATCGAAGCCATACCGCTCGGCACCGTGCCAGAGGTGGCGCAGCGCCAGGCGCACGTCCTCGACCTGATCGGCGATCGTCGCCTCGGGGCACAGCCGATAGTTGAGCAGCGCCACCGCCCAGCCGGCGTCGAGGTGACCCTCGATCAGCGACGCGTGTTCGGCCTTGTCCATGGCCTGCCAATAGCCGCCGTGGAGGAACACCAGCAGCGGCGCGTTCGGCCGCGGCGCGGGAAAGAAGTCGAAGCGCTGCAGCGGCGCCTCGCCATAAGGCAGGTCGCGGTACACCTCCCGCGAAGCCAGGACACGCTCTCCCGCGTCCCGCCAGCGCTCGAAGATCGCCAGATGCTCGGGCACGGCCGCCCGGGCGCTGTAGGTCGCATCGAGCTCGGCCGGGGTCAGGCCCTGCCAGACCGGCGTCGCCTCGGCGGCGGAAGGCGACGCCGCCGCCAGGGTGATCGCCAGGCCGATCGTCGGCGCCTGCCCAGCCTGAACCTCGACGCTCGCCGGCCGGAAACCACCGAAGACCTCGCGCCACCGACGCTCGCAGACCGGATCACGGGGATCCAGCCGGCCCCCCGGCGAGATCACGGTCAACCGTGCCATGCTGGCCGGCGAGCATTGTGAGGCCTTGAGGCGTCCGAGCAGCACCACCGCCGCATCGCGATAGGCGGCCGCCATGGCCGCCGACGAGTCGTCGTCCAGGGCCGATTCGGCCCGCAGGGTCATCATCGTCATGGTCGTCACCCGATCAACGCCAGGGTCAGCCAAGGCTGCCAGGCCAGCAGCACCAGCGCCAACAGGCTCATCAACAGGAAGGGCCACAACGCACGGAAGATCCGCATCGGCGGCACCCCGGTCATCGACGAGCCGATGTACAGCCCCGCCCCCACCGGCGGCGTCAGCAGGCCCAGCACCAGGGTCAGGCACACCACTACCCCGAACTGGTAGGCACTGACGTCGAACTGCTGCTGGGCGATGGGCAGCAGAATCGGCACCACCAGGATCAGCGCGGCGATGCCGTCGACGATCATCCCCACCAGCAGCAGGATGCCCACCACCAGCAGCAGGAAGGCGAAGGGATCGTCGGTCATCCCGGCGATCCAGGCGGCGGCCATCTGCGGCAGCTCCTCGTAGACGATCACCCAGCCGAACACCCCGGCGGCGGCGATCAGCATGATCACCAGGCCGGCATTGAAGGCGGTCCGCTTGAGGATCTCCGGCAGCCTGGCGAAGGTCAGGTCGCGATAGACGTAACGCCCGATCAGCAGCGCCGCCAGGGAGGCCAGCGCCGCCGACTCGGTGGGCGTGGCCAGCCCGGCGAGGATGCCGCCGATGATGATCAACGGGATGCTCATCGCCGGCAGGCCCATCAGCAGGAAGCGACGGGCCTGCTCGCGGCTCGGCCACCGGCCACGCGGATACTGCTGCACCAGGCCCACCGCGGCGATGGCCAGGAAGAACAGCCCGCCCATCAACAGCCCCGGGATGATGCCGGCGATGAACATGTCGGCGATCGGCACCTGGGCCATCACCCCGTAGAGCACGAACAGCATCGACGGCGGGATGATCGGCGACAGCAGCCCGCCGGCGGCGGTGATCGCCGCGGCGAAGGGCTTGTCGTAGCCCTCCTCCTCCATGGCCGGGACCATGGCCCGGGACATGATGGCGATCTGCGAGGCCGCCGAGCCGACGATGGCTGCCATCATCATGTTGGCCACCAGGTTGATATACACCAGGCCGCCGCGGAAGCCACCGACCAGGATCCGTGCCAGGTCGATCAGCCGGCGAGTCAGCCCGCCCTCGTTCATCAGCTCGCCGGCAAGCATGAACAGGGGAATTGCCAGCAGGCCATAGTTCTCGATGGCCCCATACAGCTGCTGGGGATAGGAGGCGAACAGCAGGGTGTTGCCCGAGTCGGCGATGTACCAGGCGGCGGTGAGCGCCAGCACCAGGGCGATAGGCACCGCGCCCAGCAGCAGCGCGGCGAAGACGACGAGCGTCATGCGTACCTCCTCGGCGCAGCGGCCAGGCTCCTGAGACCCTCGCCGAGATTGACCACGGCATGCAGGGCGAGCGAGACGGCGAAGATGGGCAGGCACAGCCAGACCCAGAACTTGGGAATGCCCAGCGTGCGCGAAGTCTCGGAATACATGAAGTTGAAGGTCTCCCCCTGGAAGGCCTGGATATCGAACCCCGCAGCCCAGAGGGTCGCCGGGTCGTACCAGCGCCAGCACAACACGGCCAGGAAGAGCGCGAAGAACAGCACCAGCGCATCCACGGCCAGTGCCAACAGTCTCCGCAGGCCCGCCGGCAGGGCGTCGAGCAGCAGGGTCACGGCGACGCCCTCGCGGCGCTTGAGCGTCGCCGAGGTGGTGAAGAAAGTCATCCAGATCATGGCGTGAATAGCCAGTTCGTCGGTCCAGTAGAGGGCATGGCCGAGGGCACGGGTGGCGATGTTGAGCAGGATCAGCAGGGTGACCAGCGCCGCCAGTCCCGCCGCGATGGCCCCCTCACAGCGGGCGATGCCGGACGAGAGTCGTTTGAACATGACGGTCTCCGGACGCCCCGGCGCCGGGCCGGGGCGATGGCAGGTGGACGGGCGGGTCAGTCGGCCAGCTCGGCGGCCGTCTCGCGCAGCGCGGCCAGCGACGGGGCCTTGGGCGCCCAGATCTCCTCCCACTTCTCGGTGGCCTCGGCGAAGAAGGCGGGATCGATCTCGGTGACGGTGATGTCCTGCTGGCGCAGGTCCTCCCCCCAGGCCGCGTGATGCTCCTGGAAGCGGGCCATGACGTTGTCGGCGTGCTCGGCCATGGTGGCTCGAATCAGCTCGCGATCCGCCTCGTCGAGCTGCGCCCAGACGCGTCCGGAGACCACCGCCACCATGGGGAACATCATGTGGTTGGAGATCACCAGGTTCTCGGCCTGCTCATAGAATTTGAGCAGCCGGATGGAATCGTAGTCCATGTCGATGGCATCGACCTGCCCGTTGGCCAGGGCATCGTAGACCGCGGGCAGCGGCAGCGGCGTGGGCGCGGCCCCGGCCGCGGCGTAGAAGTCGCGGATGGGGTCGAAGGGCGTGATGCGTACCTTGAGCCCGCTCAGGTCCTCGGCGGACTCGATGGGCTCACGGCTGAGAATCTGGCGCATGCCGGCCATGCCGTAACCCACGCCCACCAGGCCGGTGCGGGCCGGCATCTGCTCGAGCAGGCCGGCAGCGGTGCCGGAACGTAGCAAGGCGGCGGCGTGATCGATGTCCTCCACCAGGAAGGGGGCGTAGAGGGCGCCGAAGTCCGGGATGCGATTGGAGATTTCGGCGATGGTCAGAAAGGCCATGTCCAGGGAACCGGCCTGGAGCTGCTGGACCATCTGCGCCTCGGTACCGAGCTGCTGGGCGGGAAAGATGCTGGCGCTGTGCTCACCGTCGGAGCGCTCGGCCAGGTCGTCGGCGAAGCCCTGGGCCTCCTGGGACCAGATATGCGACTGGGGCGTGATCAGGCCGAGCCGGAAGTCACGCGCCTGGGCGGTGAAGGCGGTGACGGAAATCGAGGCCGCTACGGCGGCGGTGATCAGGGTCTTGAGCTTGTTCATGGAAGTCGCCTCTATTGTTGTCATCTGGCTGGATGTCGCCGGCCCTCGAGGGGCCGACCATCGATGCGGAGCGTTACACCCTGGCGGTGCCCGCCTGCTGGCTGGCCTGGTCCTGCGTGTCTTCCTTGGCCCGCGGGCGCTTGTGACGGTGCTGCAGGTCGTGTTCCGCGGTCGCCGACAACTCGACGTCGAACACCACCTCGGTGAACGGACCCTCGAAGCCGCGTGCCTCGATGGCGGCGGCATCCTCGATCCGCCGACCCTCGACCACCAGCTCCTCGCGGGTGGCGAAGGCGAAGTCGTCGAAGGTGTAGGGATCGCCGGCCAGGTTGATCTGGGTGGTCAGGTGCTGGTGCCCCGGGGCCGAGATGAAGTAGTGGATGTGCGCCGGGCGCTGGCCGTGGCGGCCGAGCAGGTCGAGCACCTGCTGGGTCGGGCTGTCCGGCGGGCAGCCATAGCCGGAGGGGATGATGCTGCACACTGCGTAGCGCCCCTCGGCATCGGTGATGATGGTGCGGCGCAGGTTGTACTCGCTCTGCGACGGGTCGAAGAAGGAGTAGCCGCCCTTGGAGTCAGCATGCCAGATCTCCACCTTGGCGCCGGCGACCGGGTTGCCGTCGGTGTCACGCACCTGGCCGGTCAGCCACATGGCCTCGCCGTCGGTGTCGGTGCCGTCGTCCATGCGCCCGCTACCCTGGAGCTCCGGCGCCCCGGCCACGTAAAGCGGGCCCTCGATGGTGCGCGGCGTGCCGCCGGTGCGGCCGGCCTCGGCATCCAGGGCGTCCATGCGCATGTCCAGGTAGTGGTCGAAGCCGAGCCCCGGGGCCAGCAGGCCGAACTGGGTGCCCTGGCCGAGCGCGTTGAGCACGCTAACGCTGCTCCAGAATTCCTCGGGGGTGACGTCGTAGTCGTCGATCAGCCGATACAGGTCGGAGAGCAGGCGATGCAGGATCCGCTTGGCGCGCTCGTTGCCGCCGTCCTGGTCGAAGCCGCTGACGGCCTTCAGGAAGTCCTGGACGTCAGGCGTGTCGAAGATCTTCACGGTCATGGTCGTTTCCTCGGTTGTTGTCATCTGTGTGACGGCCGGCGCGCGTGTCCGGCGTCCTCCGTGATTCAGGACTCGTCGTCGCGGATCGACGACGGATGGCGGCACAGCGGCTTGACGGCGATCTCCATGTAGGGGAACAGCGGCAGGTTGCTGATCAGGTCCTGCAGTTCGGCGTTGTCCTCGACGTCGAAGATACTGACGTTGGCGTAGCTGCCGGCGACCCGCCACAGGTGGCGCCACTTGCCGGCGCGCTGCAGCTCCTGGGCGTAGGCCTTCTCGGTCGCCTTGATCTCGGCAGCCCGCTCGGCCGGCATCTCCGGCGGCAGTTTCACGGTCATTTCCACCTGGAAGAGCATGGGCGTCTCCTTGAGATGCGGGGCGCGCTCAGTCGCGGCGCCGATAATGGTTGAGCTTGTCTTCGTCGAGGGTGATGCCGAGCCCGGGACCGACCGGCAGGTCGACACCGAACTCGTGATAGTTCAGCGGCTCGGCGACGATGTCGTCCTTGAGCAGCAGCGGGCCGAACATCTCGGTACCCCAGGTCAGCTCGCCGAGGGTCGCCCAGGCATGCAGGGAGGCGGCGGTGCCGATGGTGCCCTCGAGCATGGTGCCGCCGTACAGGCTGACGCCGGCGGCTCGGGCCACGTGGGCCAGCTCCAGCACACTGCGTGGCCCGCCGGCCTTGGCGATCTTGAGGGCGAAGGCATCGCCGAACCCGCCGGCCGCCAGGGTGAAGCCGTCACGGGCGTCATGAACCGCCTCGTCAGCCAGCATCGGCACCACGAAGCGTTGCGCCAGCCGGGTCAGGCCGGCGAACTCCCGGGCCGGGATCGGCTGCTCGATGAGATCGATGCCGGCGGCCTCCAGGGCGTCGATGCCGCGGGCTGCGGTGGCCTCGTCCCAGGCCTGGTTGACGTCGACCCGCACGCTGCCCCGGTCGCCCAGCGCCGCCTTGATCGCCGCCACATGGCGCACGTCCTGGTCCACCGGGTTGGCGCCGATCTTCAGCTTGAAGTCGCAGTGACGGCGTTCCTCGAGGCGCTGGAAGGCCTCGTCGATGTCCTTCTGGGTGTCGCCGCTGGCCAGCGTCCACAGCACCGGCAGGTGATCGCACCGGGCCCCACCCAGCAGTTCCGCCACCGACAGGCCGCAGCGCTTGCCCTCGGCGTCGAGCAAGGCGGTCTCGAGCCCCGACTTGGCGAAACTGTTGCCGCGGGCATGGCGGTCAAGGCGCGCCCGCAGGGCGTTGAGATTATGGGACGGCTGGCCGATCAGCAGCGGCGCCAGGTAGGTGTCGATGGTCTGCTTGATGCCCTCGGGGCTCTCCGGGCCGTAGCTCAGACCACCGATGGTGGTGGCCTCGCCCAGACCCTCGGTGCCATCGGACAACCGCAGGCGAATGATGACCATCGTCTGGCAAGCCATGGTGGTCATCGACAGCTTGTGCGGCCGAATGGTCGGCAGGTCGACCAGCAGGGTCTCGACCTCGTGGATCAGGATGTCGGACATGAGTGTCTCCAGGCGGCTCGCCTCGGGGCGCCGCTTGCATGCAATGAAAGTCGCTGGGGCCATGCGAGACGCCCCCCGGCGGTGGCGGTCAGCTCGAGACGAACTTCTCGAAGAACACCCGGTGCTCGCCGACCTCGCGCTCCTCGAGCCACTGTTTCGAAGCCTCGATCATCGGCGGCGGCCCGCACAGGTAGGTGTCGAAGGGCTGGGCCAGGAAGTCCAGATCGAACAGGTCGCAGACCACGCCCTTCTTGCCCTGCCAGGCCTCGGAGGGGTTCATCACCACGGTTTCATAAGCGAAATCCGGCAACGTCTCGGTGAAGCGGTCCAGGCGATCGAGCTCGCTGAGATCGGCCTCCTGAGTCACGCCGTAACACAAGCGGATCGGCTGGTCGGTCTCGCCCGATTCCTCGAGTCGCTCCAGCATGCCGAGGAAAGCCGAGAGCCCAGTGCCGCCGGCCACCATCAGCAGGGGACGCTCCACCTCGCGCAGGTAGAAGGCGCCCAGCGGGGCTTCCAGAGAGATGGCATCGCCCGCCTTGGCGCTCTCGCGCAGGTAGTCGCTCATCACCCCGCTGGGCAGCAGGCGAATCAGGAAGCGTAACTTGCCGTCCTTCACCGACGAGGTGGCGAAGGAGTAGGCCCGCCATTCGTCGGAGCCCGGCACCTCGAGGCGCGCGTACTGCCCGGGCAGGTACTGCAACGCCTGGGCGGGATCTTCCAGGGTGATCTCCAGGATGGCGGCGGCATCGGACACCTGCTCCACGGCGCTCACGGTGGCCTCGTGAACCTCGGTGGCCACGCTGCACACGCTGGAGTCCACGTCGAAGTAGAAGGACGCGTGGCTGGAGAGCAGGCGGGTCTGGCAGGCCAGCACATGGCCCTCGGCGACTTCCTCCTCGCTGAGGGCTTCCTCGTCGATGTACTCGACGTCGACCTCGCCGGCCTCGCGCCGGCAGCGGCAGGTCCCGCAGACGCCCTCCCGGCAGTCCACCGGCAGATTGACCCCGTGACGCTGGGCGGCGTCCATCAGCAGCTCGTTGTCGTCGACCTTGACGAAGCGCGTGGTGCCGTCGCGAAAGACGATGGCAGCTGTGTTATGCATGACTCGCCCTCCAGCGAAACTCAGACGTGGTAGAAATCCAGCACGGAATCGATCTTGTCGTTGAGCAGCACGCTGTGCTTGCGCAGGACCTTCCAGCCGTCGCCATCGCCACGCAGGGTGTAGTCGGCGGTGCCGAAGAAGTGGCCGCTCTCGCCGAAGCGATAGAAATGGGTCACCCAGTTGACCCGCACCTGGACGATGCCATCGCCCTGCTCGGTAAAGCGCACGTTGTCGATCAGGTGCAGGGTGCGCGGCAACGGCGTGGAGGCCGCGGACTTGCCGGTGCGCAGGCGGAAGATTCGATCCTCGATGCCGGTGCGGTCGGCGTAGTACATCAACGACATCTCGCGCTTGGGATCGCGGGTGACCTCGTCCTCGTTCTTCCACTGCGGGATGTGGAACTCGCACTCCGGCGCGAACTGGTCGAGGTAGCCGTCCCAATCGCGGTCATCGCAGAGCTCGGCCAGGCGATACATGAACTGCTCGATGGATTGCTGAAGAGTCATGGCTTACACCTCCTGGAGCTTGAGTGCTTTCTTTTCGAGGCCCTCGAGCAGCAGCCGCTGCCAGGTGCCGTGCTGGTTGACGTAGAGCCCTTCGTGGGTGAACTCGGTGCCGGTGATCACCGGTTTGATGCCCAGCACCTGGCTGTTGTGAGTCTCGCCGTACTGCCAGTCCTGGTGACCCCGGGAGATGTCGCTCCAGCGGGAGGCGCGGGCCTGAAAGCCGCGCTGCTGCTCGCGGAACTCCACCAGGTCGTCGGGCGTGCCCATGCCGGAGACGTTGAAGAAGTCCTCGAACTGGCGAATGCGGTTCTCGCGATCGGCGTCTGATTCGCCCTTCACGCCCAGGCAGAGGCTGATGACCTCGGTCTTGTTCCAGGCCACCGGACGCACGATGCGCAACTGCGAGCTGATCTGGTCCATGAAGAACAGGCTCGGGTAGATATTCAGATTGCGCAGGCGATGCATGGTCCACTCGGCGCGCTCCCGGGGGTGCTTTTCGAGCATGCGCGGCATCACGGTGGCGTAGCCGGGACGCACCTGGGGGTTGGGCATGTCGCTGAACAGCAGGCTGTGGCCGTTGGCGAAGGAGAACCAGCCGTCGTCGGTGTCCTTGTCGCCGGCGCCGAGCTTGCTGTAGTCGAGGGTGTCGCCGTTGTCGCCGTGCTTCTGCGCCTCGAGCTCGCGGCGATGCTTCACGGTGGAGACGTAGTTGTAGTGCACGGTGCTGACGTGATAGCCATCCAGGCCGTTCTCGTTCTGCAGCTTCCAGTTGCCGTTGAAGGTGTAGGTGGACTTGCCCGGCAGCACCTCCAACTCACCGTCCTCGGCCTGCTCGACCATCATGTCGAAGAACAGCCGGGTATCGCCGAGGAAGTCCTCGAGGCTATCGGTGCCCTCGGCATCCAGGCTGATGAACACGAAGCCACGGTAGCTCTCGATGCGGGCCTGCTTGAGGCCACGGCTCAACTTGTCGAAGTCCGCCGGGTACTCGCTCGGCGCCTTGACCTTCACCAGGCGGCCGTCGGACTTGTAGCACCAGGCGTGGAAGGGACAGGTGTAGGTGGACTGGTTGCCACACTCGGTACGCACCAGGGTCGCGCCACGGTGCTGGCAGGTGTTGGCCAGGGCCCGCAGCTCACCCTTGCCGTCGCGCGCGATGATCATCGGCTGGCGACCGGCCTGCATGGTGATGAAGTCGTTGTTGTTCGGGATCTGGCTCTCGTGGCAGGCGAAGATCCACTGCTTCTCGAAGATGAGTTCCATCTCCAGGTCGAACAGAGCCTCGTCGGTGAACATCTCCCGGGCCATCTGGTAGACGCCGTTATCGGGGCGGAAATCGAGACAGTTCTCGACGAATTGCTGCCACTCGGGGATAGAGCGTTGTGCTGTCATCGGTCATCACCGTCTTGTTGCTTGTCGTGGTGTGACCCAACTTAAGCAGGCTCCCGTCTCGCCACTATTCGATTCTTTGGGCAACGCTATGCACTTTTTCGGCGTCGTCCCTCCTCCCCGCCTGCCAGGCCGTCCCGAGACGGATAGACTTTGGTCGCAACATCGGTGAAAAGCCGCTCTCCCCTCGTCCCAGGCGGATCGAGATATGGCATAAAGGTGCTATACTCCAACAACAAAGTTCGCAATACGTACTTTATACCGACAAGCGAACATATCAGCCTCCGATGCTGGGCCCGACATATCCAACGAGAAGCCGTGACCAGCGGCCAGGCCCCGGAGGCGAGGAGACCGTATGACACTGGCGCCCCAAACGTCGCCCCGCCAGCGGATCGCTACCCTGATCCACGAGCCCGACGACGCCTGCCGCTGGATGCGCGGCATCAACGGCCCGCACGAGCTCGAAGTCCCGAGGCCGCGTGAACTGGCCTTCCGTCACGAGGGCACCGCGCTCGGCAACGTGGCCCTCGGCATCATCGAGTACGCGACCCGGGTCAACATCCGAGTCGACGACCTCGCCCACAGCTACAGCATCAGTCTGCCGCTGTCCGGCGAACAGCACATCGAATACGCGCGACAGGAATTCGCCTCGGACACCCGGGTGGGGGCGATCATCTCCCCGAATCAGCCGCTGCACCTGAACATCGGCGACGACTGCCGCAAGCAACTGGTGCGCCTGTCCCGCGAGGCCGTGCATCACCGCCTCGGCCAACTGCTCGGCCGCAAGGTGACGTCACCGGTGGTCTTCGACCCGCGGATGCCGCTCGAGGGCCATCTCGGCGACTGGTGGAAGACCGTCGCCCACCTGCAAGACCTGCTCGGCGCGGAGGGCTCGCTGTGCGACCTGCCGGAAGTCTGGGGCAACTTCGAGAGCAGCCTGATCACCAGCCTGCTCTACGCCCAGCCCCACAATTACTCGGGAGAACTGCTCGGCCGCCAGCAGGAGCGTCCGGGCTACCTCGACCAGCTCGACGCGATGATGCGCGAGTCCCTCGACCAGCCGCTCACGCTGGAAGATCTCGAGAGGCTCTCCGGCGTCTCCCGGGAGCGCCTCTACCAGGACTTCCATGCCCACTTCGGTGCCGCGCCCATCGCGCACTTCCGCAACCTGCGCTTCGACTGGGTGAAGCGTCGCCTGGAGCATGCCGGTCCGCGGGAGAGCGTCTCCAGCATCGCCATGGACTGCGGCTTCCTGCAGCTCGGCCGCTTCTCCAGGGACTACCAGAAGCGCTTCGGCGAGCGACCTTCCCAGGTACTCGGCCGCCATCGCCGGGACGGCATCGTGCATCACTGACTCGGTAAGCAGGTCGACTAGACTTCCGATTCCGGCTAGTTTCCTCGCCACGCCGCGATACACTCGTGGAATGATCCTCGGATGTATCATGGGGTAGAGGAAGTGAGACACGCTGCCATGCTGGACCCTGCCCAGTGCCGCCAGGCTCGTCTGGCTCGGGATGCCCGCTTCGACGGACGTTTCGTGGTCGCCGTGACCACCACCGGTATCTACTGTCGTCCGATCTGTCCGGCGACGCCACCCCATGAACGCAACGTGCGCTATTACGAGAGCGCCCTGGCCGCCTCGCAGGACGGCTTCCGCCCTTGCCTGCGCTGCCGGCCGGACAGCGCGCCGGATTCGCCCGCCTGGCGAGGTACGCACACCACCTTCGAGCGGGCCCTGCGGCTGATCGACGAGGGTACCCTGAGCGAGGCGCCCTTGAGCACGCTCTGCGACCGCCTGGGCATCGGCGAGCGCTACCTGCGCCAGCTGTTCCAGCAACGCCTCGGCGTTTCCCCCAAGGCCTATGCCCTGCATCGCCAATGCCTGTTCGCCAAGCAGTTGCTGCACCAGACGACGCTGCCGATCACCGAGGTCGCCTATGCCAGCGGCTTTCGCAGCCTGAGACGTTTCAACGATGCCTTTGGCCGTCACATCGGCCTGGCTCCCCGGGAATTGCGCCGCCGCGGTGACGATGGCGGCGACGCCCTGATGCTGACGCTCGCCTACCGACCGCCCTATGCCTGGTCCCCCCTGCACGACTTCCACCGGCACCGCGCCATCGACGGCCTGGAGTGGGTCGGCGAGCATCATTACGGGCGCCACGTTCGCTGGCGTCATGCCAGGGGCTGGTTCACCGCCGAACACCATCCCGAACGCCACGCTTTCAGGGTACGGCTGGCGCTGGACGATCTCGCCGTCCTGGCGCCGGTGGTGCGGCGGATTCGCCGATGCCTCGACCTGGATGCCGACACCGAGGCCATCGAAGCCCATCTCGGTCGCGTCGTGCCTGGACTACCGCTGACCGAAGGGCTGCGCCTGCCCGGCATCTGGTCACC
Organism: Halomonas elongata; assembly: GCF_029081005.1. Lineage (GTDB taxonomy): Bacteria > Pseudomonadota > Gammaproteobacteria > Pseudomonadales > Halomonadaceae > Halomonas > Halomonas elongata_B. The sequence continues at coordinate 162,353 of NZ_JAJQTQ010000001.1, forward strand.
GTTCGAAGCCGGCGTGCGAGCGATCCTCGGCCAGCAGGTCTCCATCGTCGCCGCCCGCCGGCTGGTCGGTACCCTGGTCGCCCGACTAGGCGAGCCGACCGAGACCGGCCATCATTTCCCCACGCCCGAGGACGTTGCCGTCAGCGAGCTCGATTTCCTGCGCATGCCCGGCGCCCGCAAGGCGACCCTGCAACGCTTCGCGAGCTGGTACGCTGGTGCCGAGTCGGGCGATGATCCGCTCCAGTGGACGGCCCTCAAGGGCATCGGCCCCTGGACGGCGCACTACGCCGCCATGCGCGGCACCGGGCACCCCGACATCTGGCTGGAGGGCGACGCCGGGGTACGGCGAGCCCTCGGCCACCTGGGCGGTGTCGATCCGGCCAGCGCCGCGCCCTGGCGCAGCTACCTGACCCTTCAGCTATGGTCTCAGGAACCGGCACCCGACAACCTGGAACCGAACGTCATGGAGGCGACCCGATGACCGATGCCCTCGACTACTACCAGCCACCGGAAAGCGATGCCCTCGGCCTGCTGCGACTGAGCGCCACGGCCTCGGGCCTCACCGAGATCGCCTTCGTCCTGGAAGAGGACGAACCGTCCCGACCCAACGCCCACACCGAGCAGGCCCGGGCCCAGCTCGCCGAATACTTCGCCGGCACTCGCCAGGCCTTCGATCTGCCGCTCGCCCCCGAGGGCACCGACTTCCAGCGGCGCGTCTGGGAGGCGCTCACCACCATCCCCTACGGGCAGACGCGCAACTACGCCGAGATCGCCGAGCAGCTTCGCTGCAAGGGCGGTCAGCGCGCGGTGGGCGCCGCCAACGGCAAGAACCCCATCGCCATCGTCGTGCCCTGCCACCGGGTGATCGGCAGCGACGGCCGGCTCACCGGCTATGCCGGCGGCATCGGCCGCAAGCAGTGGCTGCTGGCGCATGAAGCCGGCGAGGTGCCCTTTCAACTGGCCTGAAGGGAGAGGCACTGGCTTCCCTCAGAGGGTGTTTACAAAAGTCACGAGCGACGGCCAGGCCAGGCGAAATCAGCCGACAAATCGTCAGGATTGACGATTTGGGCAGCTCTGCTGCTCGAAGAGCGAGTGACAAGGATGTCACGAGTCAGAACGCGGAGTTTACGAGCTGGTAAATGAGCATTTTGAGGCTGATTTCAACGCCGCATGGGCGAGCGCAGTAGTTTGTAAACACCCTCTCAGACGGTTTCTTCCTGAAAGGCACCTAGCCGGCGCACGCTGGCGACGAAGTCGCTGAACCGTTCCCCCTGGATGAGCACGTGATCGCGTAGCGCGTGCTCGGCCCGCTCGGCATCTCCCGCCTCGATGGCATCGACGATCTCGCGATGCTCGTCCAGCGAGCTGCCCATGCGCTGGCGTACCTGCAGTTGCAGGCGCCGATAGGGCTTGAGCCGCTGCTTCAACTGGCGTGCCTCGCTGTCCAGGAAACCGTTGTGGCTGGCCCGATAGATGCAGTCGTGAAAGGCCGCGTTCTCGTAATAGTATTCGTCGGGATCACCCGCCCGGGCCGACGCCTCGCATCGCGCCAGGGCCTCGCGCAGTGCCGCCAGCTCCTCGTCGCTGATCCGCCGCGCGGCCAGACGGCCGCACATGCCCTCCAGCTCGGCCATCACCTCGAACATCTCGATCAATTGATCGATGCCCACCTTGGCCACGAAGGTTCCCTTCTTCGGCGAGACCGTGACCAGTCCGCTGGCCACCAGTTGCTGAATCGCCTCGCGAACCGGCGTGCGCGAGACCTCGAACTCGCGTCCCAGGGCCTCCGGGTCCAGGCGTTCTCCCGGGGCGCGCCGCCCATTGATGATGTCGTCTTCCAGTGCATCCCGAAGTCGCTGCGTATTCGACCGTTTCATGGCCTGGGTTCCTCCCTTCACGCGCTTGCCTCACCCCTTGGTCTAATATCCTGAATTTGACACTGGTATTTCAATAGGTCTATTGAAGTATACATCAGCGTAGCTGATACACACTTCATACAAGAACAATCTCGATGGAGACGCCATGAAACGCTCATACATGCCACCCCTGGTGGCCAGCCTGGCCCTCGCCACTCTCGTTGCCAGTTCCTCCGCGTCCGCCCAGACGGTACTTCGCGCCTCCCACCAGTTCCCCGGTGGACAAGGCGACGTGCGTGACGAGATGGTCCAGTTGATGGCCGAGAAAGTCGCCGACGCCGATGTGGGACTGGAGGTCGAGGTCTATCCCGGGCAATCGCTGTTCAAGGCACGCGAGCAGTGGTCCGCCCTGACCCGCGGCCGGCTCGACATCACCGCGCTGCCGCTCGACTACGCCAGCGGCCGCCACCCGGAGTTCTCCGCCACCCTGATGCCCGGCCTGGTGCGTAACCACGAGCATGCGCAACGGCTGAACGACTCCGAGTTCATGGGCATGATCAAGGACGTCATCCAGGAAGGCGGCGCCCGGGTGCTGGCCGATGCCTGGCTGGCCGGCGGCTTCGCCTCCAGCGACCGCTGCATCACCTCGCCGGATACCGTCGACGGTCAGAACTTCCGTGCCGCCGGCCCGGCCTTCGAGCAGATGCTCGAAGCCGCGGGGGCATCGATCACGTCCATGCCCTCCTCGGATATCTACACCGCCATGCAGACCGGCGTGCTGGATGCCGCCAACACCTCGTCGATGTCCTTCGTCTCCTACCGCATCTACGAGCAGGTCGAGTGTCTGACCGAGCCCGGCGAGCACGCTCTGTGATTCATGTACGAGCCGATCCTGATCTCCGAACAGAGCTGGCAGGAGCTCGATGAGTCGCAGCAACAGGCGCTGACGGAGGCCGGCCAAGCCGCCGAGGAATTCTTCGCCGAAAAAGCGGCCGGCCTGGATCAGCAGATGGTCGATGTCTTCGAAGAGAATGGCGTCGAGGTCGTGAGCATGAGCGAAGAGGATTACAACGCCTGGCTGGAGGTCGCCAAGCAGAGCGCCTACCAGAACTTCGCCGAGGACGTCCCCGATGGGCAGGCCCTCATCGACGCCGCCCTGGCCGTCGATTGATCCGGTTCTTCTCCGCCACCGACACCGGCTCGACAGCGCCGGTGTCCCTGACTCCGGGAGGACGACATGGCCATGGCCAACTCTTCATCCTTCGCCAGACGCCTGCCCCTCGTCGATCTTTACATTCGCCTGATGGACAGCGTCTCCCGCTACGCGGCCTACCTGGCCGCCGCCATGTTCATCGCCGGCGTGTTCTCGGTCTGTCACATGGTCTTCGTGCGCTACGTGCTCGGCATGAGTACCAGTTGGCAGACGGAGTTCACCGTCTTCTCCGTCACCGCCGCCATGCTGATGGGCAGCGCCTATGTACTGATGACCGGCGGCCACGTCGCCATCACCCTGCTGCCCGATCTGGTGGGCGGCGTGACCCGCAGGATCATGCAGTGGGTGGCTTCGCTGTTCGGCCTGGGTTTCTGTGCGGCCCTGAGCTACGGCTCCTGGATCTACCTGGCCGAGGCCTGGCATGGCCAGTGGACCACCGGGACGGTATGGAATCCGCCCCTCTGGCCGGCCCTGGTGCCGGCGGCCGTGGGGACCAGCCTGCTGACCCTGCAGTACATCGCCGAACTACTGCGTGGGGAGGCCTGACATGGATCCAGTGACGCTTGGCATCATCGTCGCCGTCGCGCTCATCGCCTTGATGGCCATCGGCACCCCCATCGCCTTCGCCCTGGGCGGCGTCTCGCTGCTCGCGCTACTCTACGATCGCGGCCTGCCCGAGCTGACCTACTTCGGCGAAACCTTCTATCACAGCATCGCGGTTTTCGGCTTCGTGGCCATTCCCATGTTCATCATGATGGGGGCGGCCGTGGCCTCCTCGCCCACCGGCCGCGATCTGTATCGCTCGCTTGACCTGTGGATGGGCCGCCTGCCGGCAGGCCTGGCGGTTTCCAACATCGGAGCCTGCTCGATCTTCGCCGCCCTCTCCGGCTCCTCCCCCGCCACCTGCGCGGCCATCGGCAAGATGGGCATCCCCGAGATGCGCGCTCGTGGCTACCCGGACGGCGTCGCCGCCGGCTGCATCGCCGCCGGGGGCACCCTGGGCATCCTGATCCCACCCTCGGTGACCATGATCATCTACGGTATCGCCAGCGAGACCTCCATCGGCCGGCTGTTCATTGCCGGCATCGTGCCGGGCTTCATGCTGGCGGGCCTGTTCATGGCCTGGACGATCATCGCCTGCAAGCTGGCCGGCGGCTACGCCAACCCGATGGCCCAGGGCGCCGACAAGCTGAAGGCGACCGTCAAGGCCAACGCCGACACCAATATCAAGGCATTGATCCGGGTTCTGCCCTTCCTCGCCGTGGTAGCGGGCATCCTGTTCGCGCTCTACGGCGGGGTCGCGACACCCTCCGAGGCAGCCGGCGTCGGCGCCTTCCTGTGCCTGGCACTGGCCATTCTCATCTACCGCATGTGGCAGATCGGCCCCATCAAGCTGATCATGCGCGACTCCCTGCGTGAAAGCGTGATGATCATGCTGGTGATCGCCTGTGCCGAGATCTTCGCCTACGCGCTGTCCTCGCTGTTCATCACCCAGACCGTGGCCGGCGCCATCGCCGACCTGGAGGTCAATCGCTGGGTCCTGATGGGCATCATCAATGTCTTCCTGCTGGTGGCCGGCTTCTTCCTGCCGCCGGTGGCGGTGATCGTGATGACCGCGCCGATCCTGCTGCCGATCATCCTGGCCGCCAACTTCGACCCTTACTGGTTCGCCGTGGTGCTGACCATCAACCTGGAGATCGGCCTGATCACGCCGCCGGTCGGCCTCAACCTCTTCATCATCAAGGGCATCGCGCCAGACATTTCGCTGCGCAATATCCTCCTGGGCAGCCTGCCCTACGCCCTGTGCATGGTGCTGGCGATCGTCCTGCTGTGTTTCTTCCCGGGCCTTGCCCTGTGGCTACCCGACCTGATCATGGGCTGAAGGAGTCGACGTCATGAACATGACCTTCCTGCAGGAGATGTTCAACAACATCACCCAGCGCGACGCGCTACTGCGCCGGCGCCACGGGTACAACACCAACCCCGACCACGCCGATCTGGTGGGCGCCTGCCGCGCCCTGCTGGAAAGCGATGGCGAGGCCTCGAGCATCGCCCTGGCCAGCCGCGCCCTGGCCATGTACGAACGACTGGACGGCACCCAGCGTCGACTTTTCTTCGCCCGGCTCGCCGAGGAGTTCGCCGCCGACCCGACGCGCATCGATCAGGCCTACGCCACCTATCGCGAGACGCGCGACAACGCCACCCTGAACACCCTGTTCGCGGCCTGCGAACCACGACGCCAGGAACTGTTCCGGCGGCTCAACCTGGCCAGCGACGGCACCTACCAACTGGTTCGCATGCGCGAGGACCTGCTCGCCCTGCGCCGCGAACATCCCGAGCTGACAGGCATCGACGCCGACTTCGCCCACCTCTTCGCCTCCTGGTTCAATCGCGGCTTCCTGATGCTCAAGCGCATCGACTGGAATACACCGGCCTCGCTGCTCGAGCGCATCATCCACTATGAGGCGGTGCACGAGATCCATGACTGGAACGACCTCCGTCGTCGACTCGATACCCGCGACCGACGCTGCTTCGCCTTCTTCCACCCCGCCATCGGCGACGAGCCCCTGATCTTCGTCGAAGTGGCGCTATGCAAGGGCCTGCCGGACCACATCCAGCCGATCCTGGCGGGAGAAGACAGCGAGGTGGAGAGCCCCGAGGATGCCGACACCGCCGCCTTCTTCGGCATCAGCAACTGCCAGACCGGCCTGCGCGGCATTTCCTTCGGCAACTTCCTGATCAAGCAGGTGGTACAGGAGCTCAAGCAGGAACTGCCCCAGCTCAAGCACTTCGTCACCCTCTCGCCGGTACCGGGCTTCGCCCGATGGCTGGAAGCGCAACGCGACGACGACAGTACCTCCGAGACGCAACGCGAGGCGCTCGACGCCATGGACGAGCCGGGCTGGCACCGGGACCCCGAACGCGCCGAAGCCCTCAAGGCCGTCGTACGGCCGATGGCCGCCCGTTACCTGGCGCAGGAGAAGAACGACCGGGGCCTGCCGCTCAATCCGGTGGCCCGCTTCCACCTCGGCAACGGCGCCGAACTCCACCGCATCAACTGGCTCGGCGACGTCTCCGCCAAGGGACTCGAGCAGGCCGCCGGTCTGATGGTCAATTACCTCTACGTCCTCAACGACATCGAACGCAACCACGAGAACTACACCGCCAACGCCACCGTGGCCTGCTCGAGCGAGGTTCGCGACCTCGCCCGCAAGGCCAGGAAACAGCAGGCCAAGGGAGAGCCGAGATGAGCCGCAACCTCTTCGAGACATTCGCCAGCCGCATGCAGGAACGCGGCGACGCCGACTTCATCACCACCCGCGAGGGGCGACGCTACTCCTACGCCGACGCCCTCGCCGAAAGCGCGCGTCTGGCCGGCGCCCTGAGCGCGCTGGGCGTCTCACCAGGCGACCGGGTCGCCGTCCAGGTCGACAAGAGCCCCGAGGTCATCCTGCTCTACCTGGCGTGCCTGCGCGTCGGCAGCGTCTATCTGCCCCTCAACACCGGCTATACCGGCGACGAGATCCGCTACTTCCTGGGTGACGCCGAGCCCGCCCTGTTCGTCTGCCGTCCCCAGGTCCATGAGGCGGCCAGCGCCATCGCCGCCGAGACTGGCTGCCCCGCGGTGGCCACCCTGGGCGCCGATGCCGACGGCAGCCTGCTGGAGGAGGCCGCGAACGCCACGCCGCGCGACGAGGTAGTGCCACGAGAGGCCGACGACCTGGCCGCCATTCTCTACACGTCCGGTACCACCGGGCGTTCCAAGGGCGCCATGTTGACCCACCGCAACCTCGCTTCCAACGCCGAGACCCTGGTGGATGCCTGGCGCTTCGATGCGCAGGACCGGCTGATCCACGCCCTGCCGATCTTCCATACCCACGGGCTGTTCGTGGCCTGCAACGTCACCCTGATGGCCGGCTCCAGCGTGCTGTTCCTGCCGAAGTTCGACGCCGAGGTGATCTTCGAGGAATTGCCCCGCGGCACGGTGATGATGGGAGTGCCGACCTTCTACACCCGACTGGTGGCCGACGAGCGCCTCACCCCGGAAGTCACCGCCAACATGCGCCTGTTCGTCTCCGGCTCGGCGCCGCTCACCGCCGAGACCCACGAGGCCTTCGAGGCCAGGACCGGTCACGCCATCCTCGAGCGCTACGGCATGACCGAAACCAACATGAACCTCTCCAACCCCTACGACGGCGATCGCCGTGCCGGCACCGTGGGCCACCCGTTGCCCGGCGTAGAGATCCGCATCACCGACCGCGAGACCGGCAAGGAAGTGCCCGCAGGCGAGATCGGCATGCTTCAGGTGCGCGGCCCCAACGTCTTCATCGGCTACTGGCGGATGCCCGAGAAGACCCGCGAGGAACTGCTGGAGGATGGCTTCTTCATCACCGGCGACCTGGCCATGATCGACGACCGGGGCTATGTACAGATCGTCGGCCGGGACAAGGACCTGGTGATCTCCGGCGGCTACAACGTCTATCCCAAGGAAGTCGAGCAGGTGATCGACGAACTCGAGGGAGTACGGGAATCGGCGGTGATCGGCCTGCCCCACCCGGACTTCGGCGAAGGCGTCACGGCGGCGGTGGTCTGCGAGCCGGGCGCCAGCCTCGATGAAGCGAGCGTGCTCGACCACCTCCAGGGCCGCCTGGCCAGGTTCAAGCAGCCCAAGCGGATCTTCTTCGTCGACGCCCTTCCCCGCAACACCATGGGCAAGGTACAGAAGAACGAGCTGCGCCAGCGCTTCGACGCCACCTACCGCTGAACTGGCCCCTGCCCCATGACGGCATCGCGATGGCGGTGCCCGTCATCGACTCCCCCTCACGCCCGAGGAAAGCTCACACCGGCAGATGCAGGATGGCGCCGCGCAGGGCCGACTCGTCAACCCATAGCTGGCCCAGGGTCAGCGGCAGCGAGAAGCGGCGCCGGCCGGCGCCACCGGGATTGAACAGCAACCGGCCATCGCGCCACTCGTTGCGCGCCTTGTGGGAATGGCCATGGAGCACGGCATCGCAGGGCGTCTCGGCATCGAAATCGGCGATGTCGTGCACCAGGTGAAACCGCCAGCCGTTGACCATCAGATCCCGGCGCCAGGGCAACCGCTCGGCCCAGGCCGCGGTGTCGACGTTGCCGCGCACGGTGTGGACCGGCGCCAGCTCACCCAGCCGATCGAGGATCGCCTCGTCCCCTTCCCGGCTGCCCACGTCGCCGAGATGCAGGATCAGCCCGCAACCCTCGAGCATCGCCAGCGCCTCGTCGCGCAGCGTGCCGTGGGTATCAGCGATCACGCCAATCGGAGCATCGATCTCGAAACGTTCGGTGTCCATGCGCCTGGCTCCCATGATTCGATTGCTGGCCCCATGGCGGCGCCGACTGCTACGTGCTCAGGGCTGCATCCAGTCCGCCGCGCCCTCTCGGTCCAATGGCCGAGCATCCAGTGCCAGCAGCGGCGCCAGCGCTGCCCAGGCATCATCCACAGCGTCCGGACCAAACATATAAGCATTGACGATCAGGCCGTCCAGCGTCACTTGAACGAGGCGCGCCAGCCGTGGCGCGGGCATACCTTCTTGCTCGGCGAGAATCTCCTCCACCAGCGCCATCACCTCGATCTTGTGGCGTTGCGAGAGTGCCAGCAGAGAGGCCGGCTCCCGAGCATATTCCTCGATCGCCTTGATGAACATGCAACCGTGGAAGTCCGCGGAGGCGAACCAGCGTGCATGCCAGTCGAAGACGGCGCGAAGGCGCTCCCGGGGTGTCGTCTGGGCGGCCACGGTTTCCCTGAGGGAGGTCATGAAACGCTCATGGCGTTGATCCAGCACCGCCTCCACCAGCGCCTCCTTGCCGGGAAAGTGGTGGTAGAGCGTCATCTTGGAGACCTCGGCCTCGTCCCGGATCCGATCCACGCCGACCGCATGATAGCCATGCTCCCCGAATAGCCGGGTTGCCGTCGCCAGGATGTCGTCGCGCTTGGCCATGAACACACCTCCTCTTCAATCGGGAGTCTTGCATCGATGCACTCATCGTACTACTGTACAGACCTGTCTGTACACAACCTGACGAGGCAATCTCCATGCTCCACAAGATGAAGGGCGGCGACACCCTGCCGGCGCGCCCCGACCCCCTCCAGATTCTCACCGGCCTGGTGGGCGGCATCAGCGGCATCGGCCTGGTAGCCTGGCTGACCCGCCTCACCGAGGTACCGCTGCTGATGGCCCCCTTCGGCGCCACCTGCGTGCTGCTGTTCGCCGCCCCGGGGGCACCTCTGGCCCAGCCTCGCAACGTGATCGGCGGCCACCTGGTCTCGGCACTGGTCGGCCTGATCGCCATGCAACTGCTGGGCACAGGACCGCTAGCCATGGCAATCGGCGTCGGCGTTGCCATCGCCGCCATGCAGGCGCTGCGCGTGGTTCACCCGCCAGCAGGCGCCAACCCGCTGGTGGTGATGATGTCCGGCGCCGTCGGCTATGACTTCCTGTTGATGCCGGTGCTGGCGGGGTCGGTGAGTCTGGTGCTGGTCGCCCTGCTGATCAACAACCTGGGTAGCGAGCGTCGCTGGCCGAACTACTGGCTGTAGGAAACGCAGCTTGATCGATATCCGGATATATGGGTGAACTCGCAGGCTTGTGTTGCCTGAGGTGCAGGGTATCAGGCCCGCTTCGCCCGACGACCGGACCATGGCAGACACGTGGATAATGCAAGCAGGCCGAGTGCCAGCACGGCCCCTCCGAGCACGTTGAATCCGGTGCCGAACGTTGCACTCAGCCCCATCGCGACTAGCGCGGCACTGCCAATCTGACAGAATCCGACCAGACCCGATGCCGTGGCGGCATGCCCGTGTTCACTGGCGATGGCCCCGGATACGGCCAGCGACAATGACGAACCATTGGCCAGGCTGACCAGGCACATCGGAAGCACCACGGTCGCCGCACTTTGCCTCTCCAGAGCAACCACGCCCAGGAAGGCCATGCCGCCGAGCACGAAGCAGGCGATACCTGCGGCGACGATGCGGTCATAAGGCCAACGATCAAGCAGCCGCTTGGCCAGCAAGTTGGCACCGATGATGCCGGCCGTCAGCGGCAGGTACAGCCAGCCACTTTGCTCTTCGCTCACCCCCTGGCGTGCGAACAGAAAGGGCGATTGGGTCAGATAGACGAACCAGGCGCAGTAGATGGCGCAGACCACCAGTGTGTAGCGACGGAAATGCCGATCACGAACGACATGGCCGAATCCGGCGAACGGCGACGTCCGGGTACGGGCCACGGTGGGAAGCGTTTCCGGTAGTAGCGTCAGCACTATCAACAGAGCCACGGCACCAAAAGCGGCCACAAACAGGAAGTCAGCCCGCCATCCAAATACGGCGGCCAGGTGTCCGCCGATGGCCGGCGCCAGGGCCGGCGACAGCGACACCAGTGGATAGACCACCGCATAGATCTTGGCCGAGGTGCGCTTGTCGCAAGTATCGGCGATCAAGGCACGCCCAATGACCAAGCCTGCAGCGGCGCCCACGGCCTCGAGGATGCGCCACGCTAGAAATCCAGCGTAGCTCCCCGAGACGGCACACCCCAGCGAACCGATCATGTAAAGCGCGATGCCAGCCAGCAGCAGAGACTTGCGCCCATAGCGGTCCGACAAGGGCCCATAGAACAGTTGTGCCATCGCCAGTGCCAGCAGATAGAAGGAGACGGTCTGCGGCATCTGCCAGTTGGCGACACCAAATTCAGCCGTCATGGTGGGCATGGCGGGTAGATAAACGTCCGACGCGATCAGGCCGAAAGCGCTGAGCATGGCGACGGTCAGGATGAAGGATACGCGTGGCATAGCATCTCCCGGCGGCCGGAATATCGGCCACTCATCGAATGTGCATGGGGAACGGACGCCATTGTACGAAGAGAGGCATGGTGCAAAAATGCATTAAAACGCAGCCTATACCTGCATAAATGCATCAAGGGAAGCGAATGAACTGGGACGACGTGCAACTTTTCCTGGCGGTGCATCGCGCCGGCACACTGCGCGGGGCGGCGCAGCGTCTGGGCATCGACCAGACCACGGTGGGACGGCGCTTGACCGGCTTGGAACGGTCGCTGGGCAGCCGGCTGTTTCTGCGTACCACGGGAGGATGGACGCTCACCGATAGCGGCCGGCAAGCATTGCCCACGGCCGAGGGCATGGAGCGACTGGCCGTTTCCTTCGAACGTCGCAGCGAAGGTGCCGACAACCGTATGGCCGGCGAGGTTCGCGTGACCACCACCGATGCATTGGCGATGGACTTTGTGGTACCCGCGATCGAACGCCTACGCACGACGCATCCCGACATCAGCGTCATCCTGAGTACCACGACGCGACTGCTCGACCTGGCAAGACGCGAAGCGGATGTTGCCGTACGCACGCTTCGACCAGAGCAGCCCGACCTGATCGTTCGACGGCTGGGCTGCTGGGAGGTAAGGCTGTACGCGACCAAGGGATATCTGGAACGGCATGGCGAGCCACAGCGCGGCGACGGCTTCGCCGGCCACGACATCGCGCTGTATCAGGAAGGGGTTACGGGGCGGCAGGACGACACCCTGACGGGTGAGTCCAGGAAACAGGGCCGTGTGGTCGCCGAGCTCGACTCGAGCTTGATGCTGGCAACCTTCGTACGCGCCGGCCTGGCGTTGGGAGAACTGCCCGATTACATCGCCCAGCGTGATCACAATCTGGTGAGGGTCTGGCCCGACCACCATCGGGCCAGACCGTACGAGGCTTGGCTCGTCCTGCACCAGGATCTGGCGCGCACCGCGCGGGTCCGGGTTGTCACGGAGGCGATCTCGGACGCCTTTGCCGGTTGAATCCTGGGCATGCCGATAACGCTGGTGTTCCCGCGATGACTGGTACCCTTTCATTCGCCGCGGGGATCAGCGTCTCCTGTACGACTCTCCTACTCCCATAGGCATAAACCGGCTTCATGCCCTCGGCGATTTGCGGCACCATGAAGGCCCGTTCCATCGCCGCGAAGGATTCGCCATGCTCGCCACCGCAGAGACCGCCCTGACGCCCGGCTTCATGGTGATCCACGGCAACCGCCTGGAGGAACTGCGCGACCTGGCGGTGACCTGGATGCGCCATCATCCACTGGGGCCGCTCGAGGACGAGGTGATCCTGGTACAGAGCAACGGCATCAGCCAGTGGCTGAAGCTGGCGCTGGCCGCCGATCCGCCCGCGGGCGCCGGCATCGCCGCGGCGATGGACGTCACCCTTCCGGCGCGCTACCTGTGGCAGGCCTACCGTGCGGTGCTGGGAAGCGATGCCGTGCCGCCGGCCTCGCCGCTGGACAAGCCGCGGCTGATCTGGCGGCTGATGCGCCTGCTGCCGGAACTCTTGGATGACGAGATCTTCGCGCCCCTGGCGCGCTTTCTGGCCGACGATGATGACCTGCGCAAGCGCCACCAGCTCGCCGAGCGGCTGGCCGACCTCTTCGACCAGTACCAGGTCTATCGTGCCGACTGGCTGTCCGCCTGGGCCGAGGGCCGCGACGAGCTGATCGATGCCCGCGGCCAGGCCAAGCCGCTGGCCGAGGACCAACGCTGGCAGCCGGCGTTGTGGCGGCGGCTGCGCGACGACATCGGAGAAGACGGCCTGGCTACCAGCCGCGCCTGGGTGCACACCCGCTTCCTCGAGGCCTGCCGCGAGCTGACGCCTGAGAGCCTTCAGCGGGGTTCTGGAAAGAGCCGTCCTTCAGGGCTTCCGCGCCGGGTGGTGGTGTTCGGCATCTCCTCGCTGCCCCGCCAGACCCTGGAGGCGCTCGCCGCCGTGTCCAAGGTCAGCCAGGTGCTGCTCTGCGTGCACAACCCCTGCCGCCACTACTGGGCGGACATCATCGAGCACAAGGACCTGCTGCGCGCCGCCCGCCGACGCCAGCGCCAACGCCCGGGCATGCCGCTGGAGCTCGACGACACCCAGCTGCACCTTCACGCCCAGCCGCTGCTCGCCGCCTGGGGCAAGCAGGGTCGCGACTACCTGCGCCTGCTCGACGAGTTCGACGACCAGGACGCCTACCGGGCGCTGTTCGACGCCGAGTCGATGCGCATCGACCTCTTCGATTCGCCGCTGGAGCAGGCCGAGGCCCCGGGGCTGCTGCAGCAATTGCAGGACGACATCCTCGAGCTGCGCCCGCCCCAGGAGACCCGCGAGGCCTGGCCGGCGGTGGACCCGGCTCGCGACCCCAGCCTGCGCTTCCACGTCGCCCACAGCGCCCTGCGCGAGGTGGAGATCCTCCACGACCAGTTGCTGGCCGCCTTCGACGCCGACCCCACCCTGCGCCCGCGCGACGTGCTGGTGATGGTGCCGGACATCGACACCTACGCCGCCGCCGTGCAGGCGGTGTTCGGCCGACTGCCGCCGGACGATCCGCGCCACATCCCCTTCACCCTCTCCGACCAGACCAGCCGCCACCGCCAGCCGCTGCTGGTGGCGCTCGAGGCGCTGCTGCACCTGCCGGAGTCGCGGCTCACGGTGAGCGACCTGCTCGACCTGCTGGAGGTGCCCGCCCTGCGTGGTCGCTTCGGCCTGGACGCCGAGGCGCTACCGGTGCTGCGCCGCTGGATCGAGGGCGCCGGCATCCGCTGGGGGCTCGACGCCGAGCAGCGTGCCCGGCTCGACCTGCCCGGCGGGCTCACCGCCAACACCTGGGCCTTCGGCCTGCGACGGCTGCTGCTGGGCTACGCCGTCGGTGACACCGCCGAGGGCCCCTGGCACGACATCGAGCCCTATGGCGACATCGGCGGCCTGGAGGCGGCCCTGGCTGGCCCGCTGATGGACCTGCTCGACGTGCTCGAGGCCCAGTGGCGCGCGCTCAGCGAGCCCGCCGACGTGCCGACCTGGTGCCGCCGCCTGCGCGGGCTGCTGGCCGAGTGCTTCGCCGCCGAGGACGAGGCCGACCTCGCCACCCTCAACCGCCTGGGGGAGCTGCTCGAGGACTGGCAGGAGACCACCGAGGACGCCGGCCTGACCGAGGCCCTACCGCTCTCGGTGGTGCGCGAGCACTGGCTCGGCCAGCTCGACGAGGCCAACCTCTCCCAGCGCTTCCTGGCCGGCGCGGTGAACGTCGCCACCCTGATGCCGATGCGCGCCATCCCGTTTCGCCACGTCTGCCTGCTGGGCATGAACGACGGCGACTACCCGCGCACCCAGCGCCCGTTGGACATCGACCTGATGGGCCACGATTACCGCCCCGGCGACCGCTCGCGTCGCGAAGACGACCGCTACCTGTTCCTCGAGGCGCTGCTCTCGGCCCGCGACTGCCTGATGATCAGCTGGGTCGGCCGCAGCATCCACGACAATGCCACCCAGCCGCCCTCGGTGCTGCTCGGCCAGCTCCGCGACCACCTGGCCGCCGGCTGGCGGCTCGCCGGCTATGAGGACGACGCCGGCCAGGCCCTAGTCGACGCCCTGACCACCGCGCACCCACTGCAGCCCTTTAGCCGCGAATACTTTGAGACAGATAGCCCACTCTTCACCTACGCCCATGAATGGCGGGCGGTGCACGCCAACCTGCCAACAGCGCAAGGCGTCGCGGATGGCGAGCTGCCGCCGATGGCGCTGGATAACGCCCTCCCCCTGGCGCGTCTCAGTGGTTTCCTCAAGGACCCGGTCAAGGCCTTCTTCACCACCCGGCTCGGCGTCTATCTCGAGCGCGAGGCGCTGGAGAGCCCCGACCACGAGCCCTTCGCCCTGGACGGCCTGGACCTCTGGCAGCTCCAGCAGGCGCTGATCGAGGCCGGGCGCCGCGCCGTGGACGAGGGCGAATCGCCGACGCCTGCCGTCCACGACACCCTGGAACGGCTGGAGCGCGAGGGCCGACTGGCCATGGGCGGCTTCGCCGAGCTGATGCGAGAGCATCTGGTCGAGCCGCTGGACAAGGTGCTCGGCGACTACGCCGAGCTGCTCGAGGCCTGGCCCCACGCCTGGGAGACGTCGGCCGCCGTGTCGCTGGAGCTCGCCACGAACGACGAACCGCTTTACATCGAGGACTGGCTGGACGGCCTGCGCGAGAACGAAGCGGGCGAACGCTGCCGGCTGGTGCTGATGACCAGCAGCCTGATCAACAAGGGCAAGTACCACTGGAAGCACTGGCTGGCCCCCTGGGTCGCCCACCTGGCCGGCCAGCTCGCCCTCGGCCCCATGACCACCGAGCTGATCTCCCGCGCCGGCGGCGGCACCCTGGCGCCGCTGGACGCGGACACCGCCCGCGCCCATCTGGAAGCCATCGCCAAGGCCTGGCGCGCCGGCATGACCGCACCGCTGCCGCTGGCCCGAGACACCGCCTTCGCCTGGCACAAAGAGGGGGGCGGCGAACACGCCCTGGCCCGCGTCTTCGGAGGCGATGAGAAGAAAGCCGAGGAAGCCGATCTCAAGGCCTGGAAGGCCGCCGTCCAGGTGTTCGAGGGCAACGACTACACCCCCGGCGAGCGCGACCGCGATCCCTACCTGGCCCGCCAGTGGCGCGACCTGGAGAGCCTGGTGCGCCACCAGGCCGCCGGCCGACGCTTCACCGAATTGACCGCGGCGCTCTATGCCCCACTGCACGATGTGGTGAAGACCAAGGGCGGCGGCGATAAAAAGAAAGGCAGCAAGGGCCAGGGAGGCAAGGCATGACGATGACGGAAGCCATGCAAGCGGCCGAGACGCCTCGGCTTGATCCCGTAGCGCTACCGCTCACCGGCAGCCGGCTGATCGAGGCCAGCGCCGGCACCGGCAAGACCTTCACCATCGCCCTGCTCTACCTGCGCCTGGTGCTCGGCCCCCGCGATGAAGCGGACGCGGCCAGCTTCCCCCGGCCGCTGACCCCGCCGGAAATTCTGGTGGTCACCTTCACCAACGCCGCCACCCAGGAGCTGCGCGACCGCATCCGCGCCCGGCTGGTGGAAGCCGCCGAGGCCTTTCAACCAGGCACCAGCACGATGGAGACAGGCGGCGGAAACCCCGAAGGGGCGCCGGGGCACGCCCCGTCCCTGACAGGCGATCTCTTCGCCGAACCGGTTGTGGATAAGCCAGCACCGGACGATGAGACGCCCAGCAGCGACCCGCTGATCGCCCTGCGCGACAGCTACCCCCGCGAAAGCTGGCCGACCTGCGCCCGCCGCCTGCGGCTGGCCGCCGAGTGGATGGACGAGGCCGCGGTCTCCACCATCCACGCCTGGTGCCACCGCATGCTGCGCGAGCACGCCTTCGACAGCGGCAGCCTGTTCGCCCTGGAGATGTCGCTGGACCAGTCGGAGATGGACCTGGAGATCGCCCGGGACTACTGGCGCAGCTTCTACTACGACCTCGCCCCCGAGGCGCTGGAAATCGTCGCCCGCTACTGGACCACGCCGGACACCCTCAACGACACCGCCGCCCGGCTGCGCACCCATGCGAGCGCCCTGCCCGCGGCCCCGCCGCCGGCCGAGGCGCTTTCCAACTACCGCGAACAGCGCGCCGCGGCACTGGCCGAGCTCAAGGCGCCCTGGCCGGCCTGGCTCGACGAGCTGGAGGCGCTGCTCGAGGACGCCGCCAAGCGCAAGGCATTCAACGGCCAGAAGCTCAACGCCAAGAGCCGCGCCAACTGGCTCGCCTCGCTGCGCGACTGGGCCCATGACCCAGAGCTTGCCGAGCCGAAGCTGACCGACGCCGCCTGGAAGCGCCTGACGCCCGAGGGCATCGCCGAGATCTGGAAGGAAGATCCCGTCCCGAATCTACCAGCGCTGGAGGCCCTGGAAGCGCTGCCGGAGCGTCTCGCCGAGCTGCCCGATCCCTTCGCCGACCTGCTCGCCCACGCCGTGCACTGGATGGCCGCGCGTCGCGAGACCGTGCAGCGCCGCCGCGCCGAGCTCGGTCCCGACGACCTGCTGCATCGACTGGACGCCGCCTTCGCGGGCGAGGCCGGCGAGACGCTGGCCGCGCGCATCCGCGAGCAGTTCCCGGTGGCGCTGGTCGATGAGTTCCAGGACACCGACCCGGTGCAGTACCGGCTCTTCGACCGGGTCTATGAGCTGGCCAAGAATCGTGGTGACAGCGCGGCTTCGGGCGCTGAAAAGAACGCGGCTTCGGGCGCTGAAAAGAGCGCGGTGCTTTTGATCGGCGACCCCAAGCAGGCGATCTACGCCTTCCGCGGCGCCGATATCCACACCTACCTCCAGGCCCGGCGCGACACCGCCGGGC
This sequence comes from Halomonas elongata, assembly GCF_029081005.1. Lineage (GTDB taxonomy): Bacteria > Pseudomonadota > Gammaproteobacteria > Pseudomonadales > Halomonadaceae > Halomonas > Halomonas elongata_B. The sequence continues at coordinate 179,597 of NZ_JAJQTQ010000001.1, forward strand.
GCCACGTCACGCTCGGCACCAACTTCCGCTCCGCCGCGCCCATGGTCGAGGCAGTCAATCGGGTGTTCGCCCACGCCGAGCGGAGCGAATCCGGCGCCTTCCTGTTCCGCCGCGGGAACGACAACCCGGTGCCTTTTTCTCCAGTCGACGCGAATGGCAGGAAAGACGCTCTGGTCCGCCATGGCGCACCCCAGCCGGCGCTGACGCTCTGGCACCTGGCCAGCGACGATACCCTGCCCAAGGGCGCCTACCTCAACGAGCTGGCCGGGCGCTGCGCCACCGAGATGGCCGCCCTGCTGCGCGAGGGCCAGGCCGGGCAGACGGGCTTCGAGCAGGTCAGTGGTGAAGAGCAGGGAGAATTACGCCCCCTGGCGCCATCGGACCTCGCCGTGCTGGTCAACAACGCCGGCGAGGCCCGCGCCATCCGCGCCGCCCTGCTGGCCCGCGGCATCCGCAGCGTCTACCTCTCCGACAAGGAAGGCGTGTTCGAGACCGAGGCCGCCGCCGAGCTGGAGGTGTGGCTGGCCGCCTGCGCCGCGCCGGACAACGAGCGCTGCCTGCGCGCCGCCCTGGCCACGCCGAGCCTGGGCCTGAGCCTCGCCGAGCTCGACGCCCTGAATGGCGGCCCCCAGCAGGACGAGCTGGCCTGGGAGGCGCGGGTGATGCAGTTCCGCGACTACCACCGCCAATGGCAGCGCCGCGGCGTGCTGCCCATGCTGCACCGGCTGCTGGCCGACTTCGCCGTGCCCGGCCGGCTGCTGGCGGTGCCCGAGGGCGAGCGACGGCTCACCGACCTGCTGCACCTCGGCGAGCTGCTTCAGGAGGCTAGCGCCGAGATCGACGGCGAGCACGCCCTGCTGCGCTTTCTCGCCGAGTCCCGCGCCCATCCCCAGGCGCAGTCCGACACCCACCGCCTGCGCCTGGAGAGCGACGCCGACCTGGTGCAGGTGGTGACCATCCACAAGTCCAAGGGCCTGGAATACCCGCTGGTGTTCCTGCCCTTCATCGTCGCCTTCCGCCCTAAGAAGCAGGGCGACCTACCGCTGCAATGGCACGACGACGACGGCCACCTGCACCTGACACTCTCCGCCGACGAGGTGACACTCGCCCGCGCCGACCACGAGCGCCTGGGCGAGGACCTGCGCAAGCTCTACGTCGCCCTGACCCGCGCCCGCCACGCCACCTGGCTCGGCCTGGCGCCGCTGGAGGCCATGGAACGCAGCGCCGTCGGCCACCTGATCTCCGGGGGCGAGGCACTGACGCCCGACAACCTGCGCCCGGCGCTCGAGGCGCTGGCCGACGACAACCCCGGCGATCGCAACGAACAGGTGACGGTGCAGGACGCCCCCGAGGCCGATGCCACGCCGGTCGAGCTCGCCGCCGACGACGCGCCTCTCGGTGAAGCCCGCGCGCCGACCCGGGCGATCCGCGAGCACTGGTGGATCGCCAGCTACTCGGCGCTGCGCACCGGCGCCACGCCGGAGGAGGACAGCGCAGCAGCCACCGCCGTCGAGGCCGAACCGGCCCCCGAGCCCACCACCGCCGACGAGGCGACGGCCATGGAGGTGATCGACGAGCCCTTCGATGCCGCCGCGGCTACGGTGAGCGAGGGTTCGCTTCACCGCTTCCCCCGCGGGCCCTCGGCGGGCACCTTCCTGCACGGCCTGCTGGAATGGGCCGGCGAGGAAGGCTTCGCCCGAGTGGCGGAAGACGCCGAACTGCGCGCCGACACCCTGGCCCGGCGCGCCAACCGTCGCGGCTGGGAGGGTCAGATCGCCGCCCTCGAACAGTGGCTACCGGAGCTCTTGACCACGCCGCTGCCGGTGCCGGATTCGAGCGATGGCGAGACCGCGCCGCTGCGCCTCGATGCCCTGAGCGACTATCGCATCGAGCTGGAATTCTGGTTCGCCGCGCATAAGGTCAACACACGCAAACTGGACGCCCTCGTAAGCGCTCACACACTCGGCGGGCGCCCCCGGCCGGCGCTCGAGCCTGACACCCTCAACGGCATGCTCAAGGGCTTCATCGACCTGGTAGTGGAGCACGAAGGCCGCTTCTACGTGCTCGACTGGAAGTCCAACCACCTGGGCGCGGACGATGCCGCCTACACCGAGGCGGCGATGGCCGAGGCCGTGCTCGAGAAGCGCTACGACGTGCAGTACTGCCTCTACCTGCTGGCCCTGCACCGGCTGCTCGAGGCCCGGCTGCCGGACTACGACATCGAGCGCCACCTGGGCGGGGCGCTCTACGTCTTCCTGCGCGGCACCCGCGCACCCTCCCGCGGCGTGCACGCCGAACGCCCGCCGAGCGAGCTGATCCTCGCGCTCGATGCCCTGTTCCGCGCCGAGGAGGCCAACCCATGACCCCGACATCATCCAACGCCGCCCCCCTCGGTGCTCATCCCATCGATACCGACGCCGCCCCGGAAGCCGCGCTAATTCAAGCGCCCGAAACCGCGCTGAGCGATACCGGTGCGCTGTTCGCCCTGCTCGACCGCTGGGTCGACCGCGGCTGGCTGCGCTCGCTGGACCGCGCCTTCGCCGCCTTCCTGCATCGCGAGGCGCGTAAGGACAATGAGGTGAGTGAGGCCTCACCCCTGCTGTTGCTGGCGGCGGCACTGGCCAGCCACCAGCTCGGCCGCGGCCACGTCTGCCTGGACCTCGCCCAGACGCTGGCCACCCCGGACCTCGCACTCTCGCTGCCGCCGGAGGGCGACAGCCTGGAGGACCCGCCGCCGCTGCCCAGCCGGGTGATGGCCGCGCTCGACCTCGACGCCTGGCGTGCCGCCCTGGCCCAGCCCGAACTGGTGGCCACCGGCCCCGGCAGCACCCCGCTGGTGCTCGCCGGCACCGCCGAACGCCCCCGGCTCTACCTGCGCCGCTACTGGCAGCATGAGCAGGATATCCACAGCCGGATCGTCGCGCGGCTGGGTGAAACGGATAGCGACGACGCCCCGGACGCGGCCCGCCTGCGCCCGATCCTCAACGCGCTCTTCCCCGACCGGGGCGATGCACCGCAAGCGATCGACTGGCAGAAGGCCGCCTGCGCCCTGGCCGGTCGCTCGCGCTTCGCGGTGATCACCGGCGGCCCCGGCACCGGCAAGACCACCACCGTGGTGCGCCTGCTCGCCCTGCTCCAGGCTCAGGCACTCGGTGAAGGCCAGGGAGAAGGAGAGCGAGCCCTGCGCATCCGCCTGGCCGCCCCCACCGGCAAGGCCGCCGCCCGGCTCAACGAGTCCATCGCCGGCCAGGTAGCCAAGCTCGCCCTCGACAGCCTGGCCGACGATCCCGAGCGGCTGCGAGGCGTGATCCCCAAGGACGTCTCGACGCTACATAGATTGCTGGGCTCGCGACCGGACACCCGCCGCTTCCGCCACGACCGCCACAATCCTCTGCCGCTGGACGTGCTGGTGGTGGACGAGGCCTCGATGGTCGACGTGGGCATGATGGCCGCGATGCTCGAGGCACTGCCGCCCCGGGCGCGGCTGGTGCTGCTGGGCGACAAGGACCAGCTCGCCTCGGTGGAAGCCGGCTCCGTGCTGGGCGACCTGTGTGCCCGGGCCGAGCGCGGCCACTACACCCCGGCCACCACCGAGTGGCTGGCCCAGGCCACCGGCCAGCCGCTGCCCACGAACACCCTCGACGCCGACGGCCAGCCGCTCGACCAGAGCATCGCCATGCTGCGCGTCAGCCACCGCTTCACCGCCGACAGCGGCATCGGCCAGCTCGCCGCAGCGATCAACCTGGAGGCCGAGCCCGCCGCCAAGCGCAAGGCGATTGGCGACGCACTGGGCGCCGGCTTCGCAGACCTCTCGCACCACAAGCTTTCCGCCGACGACGAACGCGGCCTGGCTCGCCTGGCCGTGACCGGCTGCCCCGAGCGCTTTCCCGGAGGCCACAACGCCGACACACCGCCGGTGGGCTATCGCCACTTCCTGAGCGTGATGGCCGAGCGGCGCCCGGCGGACGACGCGGATCAACAAGCCTTCGATGACTGGGCCCGAGCGGTGCTGGCGGCCCACGGCGACTTCCAGCTGCTGTGCGCGCTGCGCCGCGGCCCCTGGGGCGTGGAAGGCCTGAACGAGCGGGTGCGCCAGGCGCTGGAGCGGGAGAAGCTGATCGGCAGCCAGGACGGCCGCCAACGCTGGTACCCCGGCCGCCCGGTGCTGGTCACCAAGAACGACTACGGCCTGGGGCTGATGAACGGCGATATCGGCATCACCCTGGATATGCCGCGCCCCGATACCTCACCCAACGACAAGGGCCGACGCCTCCTACGGGTGGCCTTCCCCGCCGGCGACGGCACCGACCGCATCAAGTGGGTGCTGCCCTCGCGCCTGCAGGCGGTGGAGACGGTGTTCGCGATGACGGTCCACAAGTCACAGGGCTCGGAGTTCACCCACGCCGCCCTGGTGCTGCCCGACGCGCCGAACCCCATTCTCACCCGAGAGCTGGTCTACACCGGCATCACCCGCGCCCGCCACTGGCTGACGCTGGTGGAAACCGGCCGCGGCCAACTGATGGACGCGGCGCAGCGGCGAGTGATGCGGGTGAGTGGGTTGGGAAGTTGATGGGCTCCCTTATCCATGCGGTTGATGAGTGCCACTTTCGGCCAGGAACGGACTTTGTCGTGTCACGTCTGGCTCAGGGCATGGCTGTGTGTCCTGTTTGGCCACCTCTGGAAACGGGAACACCAGCCCCTTGTAGACCGGCTCGAACGTCCGAACGTACCCGCACACCGAACCCTGTAGCCGCTCCAAAGAGCGGTCTGTGGCATCAGCCGCTGCATAGGGCCGCCACTGACTGTTCTCTCGCATCACCATGACACCCGTATCTAAACAAAACCTTGGTTTTCTTTGCGTCATGGCGTCATATCGTCGTTAGCTTCAGGCATGCCTGATGCGATGCACCTGCATCCGCACGGGACCCGCGCCAAGCACTGGCTCATCCTGGTCGAGGCCGGGCGGGGTCCATTGCTTGATGCAATGGAACGGCGGGTGATACCGGGGATCATTGGCACTCACCTGACTTGCCGCTACCTTGAAACGTTTATATTTCACCAAGCCGGCATGAGAGGAGCTCACCTCCAAGGCCAGAGTGGTGAGGTTTTCACTCACTACAGGACGCGGAGAGTCAGCCTGTGCCGTCACCCAACACAAGATACCTCCTGCACCGGCTGACCGGTCAGTTCCGCGAAACGGCCAGGGAAGCGATGTATCGCCGGGAGATCGCGCCCAGGGTGCGGCTCGAATCCAGTCTGTCGCTCTGCGTGGCGGCGCTGGTCTTCGGCATGTTCGCCATCTCCGACTACCACTACACCGGCGTGAGCACGGAGCTCTATCTGCTGCTCGTCATGCGCCTGGTGGTGGTGGTCTCTTGCCTCGTTCTCGCTTTCCTGATCGGTCGCGTCGGCGACTATAACCGCCGGATCTGGCTACACGCCCTCCCCCTCTGGATCCTGGCGACGGGCATCATCCTGATCGTGCCCCTACGGCCCGAGAGTCTCCCCACCCAGGTCACCTCATTGCTAGTGGCCATCACGGCGTTCTACCTGCTGATCCCCAACCTCTTGCCCGTGGTGGCCATCGCCAGCCTCTATCTGAGCGTAGGCTTCCTGACCACGGCAGTGTCGGTGGCCGACATCTCTGTCGTGGTCACCCTGCGCATCCTGCTGCTGGTGATCATGGCCAACGCCGTGGGGTTCTTCGCGCTGCTGCGCCTGGAAACACTTCAGCGCAAGCAGTTCGCGCTCCTTCAGGACGAGCGTGTCCAGAACCGCCAGCTGGTCGAGGAGATCGCGCACCGCAAGTCGCTGGAGGCCCAGCTGCGCCAGGTCGCCGAGCAGGATGCGCTGACGGGCCTGGACTCGCGCCGCCACTTCATGGCGCGTGCCGAGGCGCTGCTGCGGCGCGCACGGCTCGAGAAGGCGCCCTTCAGCCTGTTCATGATCGACGTGGACCACTTCAAGGCCATCAACGACACCTGGGGGCACCGCCAGGGCGACACGGTGCTGACCGCCATCGCGGAAACCTGCAAGCGCTCCCTTAGGCCCCAGGACGTGATCGGGCGCTTCGGCGGCGAGGAGTTCATGGTCGCCCTGCCAAACACCTACCCTAAGGACGCGCGGGCGGTTGCGGAGCGCCTGCAGCAGAAGGTCAGCGAGCTGCCGGTGATAGACGCCATGCCCGACCACCGCCTGACCGTTACCGTCGGCATCGCCGGAGTTCTCGACGAGAAAACCGACCTGGGCGTCCTGATCAACCAGGCCGACCGCGCCCTCTACGCCGGCAAGCACGGTGGCAGGAACCGGGTCGTATTGGGCCACGAAGTGAAAGACGAGGTTTAAAGCAGCCCCCCGATACCGCTACCTACCTCACATCCCAACAGGAGCGGTCAGCGGCCCTGGCAGCTCCATGATGGCCTCCCGCGGAATCGGCCTGGTGAAAAAGCTGATCGACAGCCAGGAGGGCCGCCAACGCTGGTACCCCAACAGCCCGGTGCTGGTCACCAAGAACGACTACGGCCTGGGGCTGATGAACGGCGATATCGGCATCACCCTGGACATGCCGCGCCCGAACACTTCCCCCAACGGTAACAGCCGCCGTCTGCTGCGGGTGGCCTTCCCCGCCGGCGACGGCACTGATCGCATCAAGTAGGTACTGCCCTCGCGCCTGCAAGCCGTAGAAACCGTCTTCGCCATGACCGTGCACAAGTCCCAAGGCTCGGAGTTCACCCACGCCGCCCTGATACTGCCCGACGCGCCCAACCCCATCCTCACCCGGGAACTGGTCTACACCAGCATCACCAGCGACCGCCACTGGCTGACGCTGGTGGAAACCGGCCGCGGCCAGCTGATGGACGCGTCACAGAGACGGGTGATGAGGGTGAGTGGGTTGGGGAGTTGATAGGCACCGGCTCCCTTATTAATGTCACGGACGCGACTCGCATTCTGGTCATCGGTGGAAACTCGAAGGTGAGACCGCTTGTTCCATTGGCATATCCACAAACGCTCATGTGTTCATTTGGATATGTTCATACTGTAAGTGCTCACTTGGATTGTAACTGGCTGCTTATGAACACGAACACCGCGGGATGCAGGCTGTGCTCGCTCAGGTATACTCAAATGGTTACGGTCTCAGAAGCCCATCGACAGGCAGACCGACGCGGCTCTACAGGATGAACGCCGAGGACGCACAGCTTGCAGATTATTTGCTCGTCTGTGTGCCCTGGTTTGTTTTTGCGAACCACCCGAGACGGCCAGGGGATAGACCAGAAGGCGGACTCGGCGTGGCTGTGCGTGTCTCTCAGGGAAGCAGGGGCATAAACCGGATCCCTACGGGAAGAGCTTGTCGACGCTTGGAAAGGCGCTCGCCGATGGATGGATATTGCTTCTGGTCCTCCCTAATGATATGACTTCAGGATATTATCGTTGACACTGAGGCAAAGTGATGGGGCAACCCATAAACTAATTCTGAGAATGTCTGGCATGATCTTTTTTTTCATGCAAATTTTAAATGGACATGAATCATCAAGATAAGCAGGAATAAACGATGTGGGATGAGATACCTCAGATTGAGCATCACAATGCCTCAGAACTTCTGAAACATTTTATTGCCAACCAAAGTGCGGGCATTATTTATAGAGGGCTAGGCCATCAGACTTGGACTCTCAGCCCATCAATTTCAAGGGCCACAGGGTCTCGCAAGCTGAATGCCATCTACGCTGATGACTCAAGGGCATTTAAGGAAATCGCGTACTTAGCAAGATTTGTAAATGCTTGCGATGATGCCGGGCTAAAAGTGGCTGGAGATAGCGACCAGCTAAGAGAATTTCTATTAGAACCAAGAGGGCCGAACAGTCATGGACGTGTCGTAGATTTATTTAAGTACCCAAGCCTTTGGCCGTCAGATGACAATGCTGTATTTCACTTCCTTGCACAAGCACAGCACCACGGGGTTCCTACACGACTCTTAGACTGGACAACTTCACCATTAGTTTCTTGCTACTTTACTGTTTCCCAGGCCATACATGAACGGAGAAGGCTGCTTTCACAGAGAGAAGATGCAAACCTTTCAGAGTGGATGCTCGCCGTTGTAGAACTTGACACAATTCAAGCAGCAGGATTCAAGGAAACCTTTAAGATTAGACATGCTCCAGGCTCCACCAGCCAGAACTTAGCCGCTCAGAAGGGGCGCTTTACGTTTATCAAAGGCTTTGAGCTTGGTGATCTTGATCTTTTGAATCATAGACATTCCCGGAACTACCTAAAAAGGCATCTTCTCCCTCTTTCGGAAGCATACAATCTGATGCGACAGATAGAAATGTTAGGAGTAACTACAGCGACACTCTTTCCTGGCCACGACGGTGCTGCGAAAGACTCAATTGAAACCATGCTTCTGGAAGATTTGGATCAGGAAATTAGGGATTTTTCCTCACCTCGAGTGTAGCAATCAAAAAGGCAGCCATCGTGCCAGCGAGGTTGACTGCAAATTCAGCATGTCGAGGACTCGGCTTAACTGGCCGAGGCCCTTGGCCATGAGCATCTCCAACTTTATTACGAAGCTCACCAAGACCAGTGACTATGTTAGAGCACCCTCCCAGAATACGCTTGAAGGTTTCCTCCATGTGTTGTTCTGGTGCAAGGTTCAGTGCTAGTGATGCCTTACGATACAAAGCTGGCAGGTCATCGCTTCTGCCTGAGTACTCCTGTCCCTCCACCTCCTCTATGATGTGCTTGCAGACACTTTCAATTAGAGACTTGGACATTGTGATAGCACCTTCAGGGTCCGATGTTCTTCGAGACAACGTCTTCTGCCAGGCCATATGGAAATGAGTCGAGTCAAAATTTTCAAGTGTATCGGTAATGGCCATGTCAGATGGAGCACCTACTTGCTCCAGCTTGTCGAGAAGAGGCCTAAACTCGCTCCAGATGAACTGTCTTCTAGGTTCATACTGCTCGATTTTCTTGATGAAGCTCCAGAACTGGCTTGGTGAACGGCATGTCTTGACCATCTGAGGAACGAGCTGCGCTATGCTTGGGTCATCTAGCAAAGCGGCTCGAATCTGAAAGTATTCGAAATCGCTAGCATCCCCACCTGTGGCGCGGGCCACCATCATGTTCTGCATTGATTCAGCTTGCTCTAGTAGGAACTGTCTATCCATGGATTGTCCTCAGCGATTGAGCCCATTTGCCAGCACCTCAGGCACAACTGTACAATTCCTCGTAATCGCTGGCTACGCGAGTGACTACAGTAGCGGCTACAGATGGCTACCTAATTCGCGCAACCAACTGATTTTACTAGTAATTTTTTGAGAAGGGGCGATTCCCTTCACCCGCCCCAACGCCCACTCCTGAGTTGTCCAGACACGTCCCCCAGACCGTCTAATCGGCTGGCATCAAAGCATTCTGCCATCCATTCATGTACACGTATGAAGCGGCATAAAGGCGAACAGCATGTATGGTATGGCGTGAGGTATGCTTAATGAAATAAAGTTTAGTTAGCGATTAGCGTGATCAGTTAACGGCTTGATTAATATAAAAGGTAGAGGCTTCGAAAGATCGTTAGGTAAGCTGATATGAGACCAATAGAAAACCATCCTGTAGCAGGCATTTTCTGTTCACAGCCATGCCCGTGGTTGACAAAGGTAAGGTAGGGCGAGAGACTGACTTTATCTATAACTTCAGTGGTGGGAAACGGTGGCACTCGACTCTTTTGGAATTAACTTTTTGCTTAGCTATGTTATTCCCGGTTTAGTGGGCGTGCGCATCTGGGGGCTTTTGCATCCTTATGGAAAGCAATCTCCAAATGAGTTGATTCTAAATGCGATCGTGTTTGGTGCCATATGCTTTAGCATTATTAGTATCTTTCCGGATGAGGTGTCGATAAATTTAGAAGGCTTTTCTTGGGAGTTTAATTTAGCGGCGCCTCCATCTATATTTGCAATAGTTGTTGTCCCATTTATGGTCGCGAAGGCTTGGTCTGTTCTTAGCCGCCGCTTTCTTTTGTTCAACCGACACCCCAGCAAAATCGCTTGGGACTATACTTTTGGACAATACTTAAATGATAAAAGTGAAGGGCTGATTTTGTCGGTCCATTTGAAAAACGGAGAAGTGATAGCAGGTCAGTTAGACAAGGATGCATTTTTTTCTGATTTGCCAGACAACTATCAAATTCTTCTTGATATTGAGTACCATGTGGACGAGGATGGATTTCCTACAGGTCCTAAAAATGGATCTGCAGGTATCTTGATAATGGATTCCGAGATATCACATATACAGTTCATAAGTGGTGATGAGAGGTTTGATTATGACAAAGCCGAAGGGTAGTAACCATAATGGCAGCCGTGGAAGCCTGAGGAGTAATTCCGGTAAAGTTACAGGCGGTCATCAGCCGGGACGCGTTACTCCGACGGGAACAGGTGAAAGGAAAACTCCAGCAAAGCCACCGAAAAAGAGTTGAGAAAATGACAAAAAAATCAACAGGTAAGCCAATCAATACAAATGATGGATATCAACCTCAACAAAGAGGGTATATGCCTATGGGGAAACAACAAGGCAAGTCTTCTGAGAATAGCGTGGCTAAGCAGCCCGCTAAGGTGCCCAAAAAGTCTTAGCGTAAAAACCTATAAAATAATAGCTTTGCTTGAGTAACCGCTAAGACTCTTTATGAAAAGGTTCGATCTTATAAGCCCGGGGCCCCTTGGGCATTTTTTTTACTTCAAAACTCACTGTGTCCCCAATAACCACATCGGCATCACCATCAACAAAGTCTTCATAGAAGAAAAAAACATCCTTGCCTTTTTTTCTTCGTATAAAGCCAAATCCTTTTAAGTTGCTGTAATGGTTTATTGTTCCAGTTTCGCGTTCCGTAACTTCATGTTTCATCAAAAACTATTCCTGAAAAGCAGCTTCGAATTTGCTTTCTAAGCGGTTTGGAGATATCCGGGCGAGTTCTAGATAAAATTCCAAGGTCATGAATCATCTTGTTGACAGACTTCTTGGTGCCTTCGTTATAGCTGATCTTGTTAGCATCCTTTCTTCTTATTAGTTTGATCGCCTGTACTCTTAATGTTTCTGCTTTAGCATCATCGTAAAGAGGGAGGACGGATTTTAGTCGCTCCCTGAGCTTCTTCGACTCATTGTTATGCCCGAACCTTGCTAGCTTAGCTACGAGCCCAGATGCTCTGTTCCAGATTTCATGATATTCTTCATTATATGGGTTTTCAGAATGCTTTTTCTCGACGATATGAACTAAATGTCTTATCTCGTTGCGCTCTTTTTTTCTTAGCTTTGGCTTCCCATGCCTTACCCAAGCTCCTGTTACTTCATATGTTGATCCAATATTTGTTTTGTATTCCACTTTTGTCTTTTTGTTATTAAGGTTGAAGTCATACTTCGTCAGCATTGCAATTACAAGAGCTATCGCTCCTTCTCGCTCTTCCCGGCTAAGAGATTTTTTGGATGAAAGAGTGATGTCGTCTAATAGACGTGTGTAGTTTATTCCACGCTGGCGAAGTTTTGAAACTACTTCATATTCGGAGTTGTGGAAAATCAAGTTGGCAACGTAGGAGGAGGTGCAAGCGCCTTGAGGAAGACGACTTTCAAGTGACACTAAGCTTGTGAGGGTAGAGCTAACCTCTTCACTGAATTCAAAAAGATTTTTGAATATATCTTTTATGTAAACTTCACGTGTGTTGGGAAAGAAGTCTTTAATATCTAGGCTGATCAGTGTTTCTGCTTTGGCATGCACTGAGGCATTGCTTATATAGTCTCTGGGTTTTTGTGTATCTTTGATTCCACCCATCAGGTAGGAGGGATAGTGCACGCGGGTAAAGATTCTAGAGTTTATCTTTTTCTGTATGTGTTTTAAGCTAGGCTTGGGTTCATATACCCAGCGAGTTTTGTTTTTGGTCTCTACTTCAAAAGAGACATATGAGCTTTTTGATTTTTTTGCTATCGATGTAAGAAAAGAAGCGCGGACACCCAGCACCTTAGCTAGAGTGTCAACGCTCGCAATTGATCCGTTTGGGTAATATGGCTTATCTGCCATTAAGCATCGTCCATGAAGATTTAAGGTGAAGCTAAGTATTAGATCAATCGACTAAGTATGTTCGCAACCTGCTCCGTGAGATTCTCATGGTAGGCTACGATCAAGTGAATCAAACCGAAGATGTAGTATCCACTGCGAATTGTGCGGCGGATAATCTCACTCACTCCAACTCCTTCTTGATGCTGCCTATCTCTAGGTGAAGCATCAAGCTCTTCGTGACTATTACTGATGCGAACAATAATGGTTTTTTCGATTTTCATCGACAACTCTCCTCAGTTTCAGCCAACCGGTATTGGTTGACTGGCCAGACCGAGGTGTGTCGCACTTGCAAAGAATGTAATGTTGGAAGTGAGTTAATACTTAGCTTCTTGCCAGACAATTGTCGCAATATAAGGCTGCAAAATTGCACACGCTTGCCTGCGCGACCGAGGGCCCCCGGGAGGGCGGTCATGACTTCTATGCTTATTGATAGAAGTCGCTAGAGCTAGACTCTAGCGTCGATTTCTTTGCTGCAGTAATAGCCATTTCTTAAAGAGCGGAGAGGCTGTGTGCAGCCCCAAGTGCACTTTAGCAGTCGGCCGATAGCTCATCAAGGCTGTTGCATCTAATACGTAGGTCTGTAGCCACCGTCAGTTGGAAATGATATCCAGCTTTCTCCTCCAACTTTTTTTTAACGAAGAGGTGTTTCCACATCGCTGATGCTTGTTCGCAGCCTGACGAGATGACGGCTGTGCGAAAGACATGTGCCTCAGAAGCTGTGAAAGGACAGTATTCCCTTCTCCTGCTGCGTCGATGCCTCAAGCGAGGCCCAGTGTGCCAAGCCTCCAGCGCCCATGGGGGCACTATGGCCACTTTGCTTTTCAGCGGCCGACTGTCAGGTAAATACCGTCACACCTCATGCCGGGATGTGGCTGTCGGGGCCACCTCCGCGAACATGGTCGACATTGAGAGCTACGCCTGCCCACGCGCCTCAAAGTGCCGCTGGTGGTGCTGCGCGGCATCTCGGATGGCAAGGCGGCGCTCAACCACGTCGACGACTGGACGGAATACCTCCATGTCATCGACGAAAAGCTGGCCGCCGCGGTGGACCGGCTGGGGGAGGCGCTCGGCGAGGGCTTATTGACGGGCTGAGGCGCCACCGTCGAGGCCATAGCCACGGCGCATCACGGCGTACCCACCAGCTCCATATGCAGCAGCGGGTAGGGCTTGCCCAGCCCGTCGAGCGGTGAGCGGTCCCTGACGGCAAACCCCTTGTGCTGGTAGAAGCCCAGCGCTTGTGGGTTCTGTTCGTTGACGTCCACTCTGGTGGCGCCTTGGGCGGTCACCGCATCATCCAGCAGCAAGGAACCAATGCCTTCGCCGCGCGCATGCGGCGCGATGAACAGCATCTCGATGTTGCCGTCATGCACGCCGCAGAAGCCGAGGATTTCACCGCTTTCACCCCTGAAACAGGTCAGGTCTACCGCGCCGAAATACTGCTCGTAGATGAGTGGCTTCAGCTCCAGGAGATCCTGTTCGCGCAGGAAGTCATGCGTCTCCCTGACCGATGCCTCCCAGACGTCCAGCAGTTGCCGATAGTCTTGTTTCCCTACGCTCTCGACGTTCATCGAACACTCCCTTGTAGCGTCATATGCCGCCAGTTATTGCCTGACCGACCCAGCAGGCGACCATGCGAAGTCGCATCGGCCACCGCCGCTGGATAAAAGACGCTATGCCGCCTGCCGGTGTCAAATGAGGAACGCGCCGGTGAGCGGCGTGTGCCGCCGTCATCCCGCGGGGCCGAAGGTCTCGAAGTCGATTCGCTCGGCGTCGACGCCTTCCGCCTCCAAGCCGGCGCTCAGTTCGGCGAGAAACCCCGCCGGGCCGCAGAGCAGGTAGCGCGCCTCGGGCCCGGCCCCGAGGACGACGAGATCGCCCGCCGTGATCCGCCCCTGGGCCTGATAGTCAACGCCGGCCTGGTCCTCCGCGCGCGGCGCGCTGTAGTAAATGCGAGAGTGGATGCGACTCGTATTGGCGTCGGACGCGGCCACCAGTTCCTCGACTTCGGTCCGGAAGGCATGTGTTCCACCATGCTGCGTGCCATGCACGAACCACACGGGGCGGTCGGCGTCCTCGGCTACGAGCTGGTGCAGCATCGCCAGCATCGGCGTGATGCCCACCCCGGCGCTGACCAGCACCAGCGACTCCCGCGACGGCGGCACGACGAACGCCCCCGCGGGCGGGCGCGCCGAGATACGGTCGCCGACCTCGAGCCGGTCGTGCAGGAAGCGTGAGGCGAGGCCGTCGTCCTCACGCTTGACGCTGAGCCGGTAGCTCTCGGCGTACGGCGAGCCCGAGAGCGAGTAGCTGCGCCCGACCCGCTCCGACCGATCCGGTATCGCCAGCTCGACCGCCAGGTGCTGGCCGGCCTCGAAGGGCGGCAGCCTGCCGCCGTCGGCATCGGCCAGGTGGAAGGAGGTAATGCGGTCGCTTTCGGCCACCTTGTCGATGACCTCGAGCCGCAGCGGTGCCTCGTCTTGCCGATGCCACCTCAGTGCCAGCGCCGCTGGGCGGTCCACGACGCGCTCGACCGTCACCTCGATCAGGCGCTGTGCATTGGGGTCGTGACTGGCCTGCGGCGCCCAGTCGATCCTGGCGCGACCGGTGAGCTGCAACATGCCGCCCGTCTCGAAGTCGACGAACAGCAGCCCCACGCGCGGGTCGCGAAGCAGGTTGCCGAGGGTGTTGAAGAAGTTGTTGCCGGCGTAGTCCGGGATCTGCAGGGTGCGCTCATCGAGCACGCGAACGAAGCCGAGCTCCCCGCCGCGATGCGATGCATCGTACCCGCGGGCCGGGGGCTCGCCGCCGAAAGCCGCATCCGCGTCGGCGCTGACACCGGTTCCGATGAAGAAGGTGTCGGCCGAGGCGATGCGTGCGCGCTGCGACGCCTCGAGGCGGTGCGATACCCGCGCGTCGACGGGCGATGGCTCGACCCGCCGCCATTCGCGTTCGCGGATGTATTGCGGGCAGTTGCCGAAGCTCTGGCTCACCTCGACGACGAAGGCATCACCCGCGGGGCGCATGCTGCCGTTGGCCCGGTTGCGCCGCCGTGTGGCGAGTTCGATCCCGAGCATACCGATCTCGGTGCCGGCGCCAATGGCCTCGGCCAGCGGATCGTGATCGGCGAGCGTGGCGGCGATGGTCAGCGTGCGCGGATCGGGCGAGGCGATGAAGCCGTCCTTCCCTTCCAGCATCGTCACCCACGGGCGCCCCTGTGCGTCGCCGGCGGCGACGACCATGAAGGGCAACGCCGCGAAGAATTCCCGGTGCTGCTCGGGCATGCGGTCGCGAATGAAGCTACCGGCCGAGCGGGCGATGTGTTCCACGCCGGCGCGCCGCTGGGCGTCGAGCTCTCCCGCATGGAAAGGCGTGTCGTGGCGAGACGTCGTATCGGATGTCATGCCTGCTCCCTCTCGAGTGTCGTGGGCTCGGCGCGCCTCGTCTCAGGCGAGTGACAGCGAGCGCGCCATGCCGATGAAGCGAGGCAGCGCCTCGATGCGTGAGAGCCAGGCGCGAATGTTCGGGTAGGGCGCGAGACTCACGCCGCCCTCGGGGGCGTGGGCGATGTAGCTGTAACCCGCAATGTCGGCCAGCGTCGGCCTGTCGGCCGCCAGCCAGTCGCGGCCGTCGAGGTGGGTGTCGATCATCGCCAGCAGCTCGTGCGCCTTGGCCTTGGCGGCCTCGTGATCGAGCGGCGCACCGAATACGGTAACCAGGCGTGCGGCGCAGGGGCCGGCGGCGATCTCGCCGGCGGCAATGGAGAGCCAGCGCTGCACCCGCGCCTTCTCGAGCGGATCGGTGCCGATCCAGGTGGCGGGCTCGCCGTAGCGCTCGACCAGGTAGGTGATGATGGCGTTGGAGTCCGCCAGGGTGATGCCGTTGTCATCGATCGCCGGCACCTGCCCCAGCGGGCTGATCGCCAGATAGCCGGGCTCGCGGTGGGCGCCGTTGGCCATGTCGAGGTCGACGGTCTCGTAAGGCACCCCCAGCAGCGCGAGCATCAGCTCGACGCGATGGCAATGGCCGGACTTGGGGTTGCGATAGAGCTGCACGGAGGCGTCGTTGAGGGCATTGGCTTGCATCATGGCAGGGCTCCTTCCAGTGACGAGACGGGTCCCGATGGACCTCGGCGCCGAACCGCGAGCGCCCTGCCTCCGCCATGAAGGGCGGGCGCCCGCGATGCGGCGAGTTCGTGGCGCCCACTTTACGCATCGGCAATCTATGGAAGAATATACCTACAATGAAAGGTACTATTTTGAATTCTGAAACTATCTAAACCCTGAAACGCTGCGTTTACCCCGACACCATCGAGCGCCCATGGATCGTCTACAGGCCCTGAAAGTGTTCGTCGCCGTGGCCGAGGCGGAGAGCTTTGCCCGGGGCGCCCGCGCCACCGGGCTCAGCGCGCCCTCGGCCACCCGCGCCATCAACACGCTGGAGGCCGCGCTCGGCGCGCGGCTGTTCACCCGTTCGACCCGGCGCGTGCGGCTGACCGACGTCGGCCGGTCGTACCTCGCGGAAGTGCGGGACATCCTCGTCCAGCTACAGGCGGCCGACGACGCCGCCTCGGGAGCGGCCAACACGCCGGTCGGACAGCTGCGCATCACCTGCCCCCAGGAGTTCGGGCGCATCTATGTCACGCCGCTGATCACCGACTTCCTGGACCGTCATCCCCAGGTGCGCGCCGAGGTGCTGATGCTCGATCGCATCGTCAACCTGGTCGAGGAAGGCTTCGATCTCGCCGTGCGCATCGGCCACCTGCCCTCCTCCGAGCTCACCGCGGTGCGCATCGGGCAGGTCCGGCGTGTGATCTGCGGCTCACCGGACTATTTCGCCGCCTGGGGGCGCCCGCAGCGGCCGAGCGATCTCGCCTCGCATCGCGTCGTCTCGCTGGCCTCGGCCGCGCCGTCGCGAGAGTGGCGATTCGGCGCGGATGGCGCCGAGACGGCCAGGGTGAATCCCCAGCTCTCGGTGAGCAGCGTGGCGGCGGCCATCGGCACCGCCAAGCGGGGCTGGGGGCTGTGCCGGGTGCTGTCCTATCAGGTCGGCCCCGACCTCGCGTCCGGCGAGCTCGAGACGGTGCTGGAGGCTCACGAGCCCGCCCCGCTTCCGATCCACCTCGTGCACGTGGAGGGGCGCCGGGCCGCGGCCAAGGTGAGGGCCTTCATCGACTTCGCCGCGCCGCAGCTGCGTCGAATCGAGATACTCCGGTAATGCCGTGAGTGACGTTTTCTGCACCTGTTGGCGGCCGCCGACATCGGCAACGCCGAGGGCACGACGGCCGATCTCGCTGCCGATGATCTCGGACTCGGCGGACGCCCCATCAGCGCCATCGCGATCTTCTTCACGGACACGACCACCGCCGCGCTGCGTTTCACCCAGCGACACGGGGGCCTAACATCAGTATCTCACCCCCATGCACGAAACCGGCCCCACCTCCTTCGACGATCTGAAGCGAACGATAGCGTCCTTGCCCACACATCCTTGACACCTTGGCGCCAACGCCCCTGCCCGCCATGATGGTGGCATTGATCGGCTGCGGGAGACTCTCGGGATGAGTCATGCACCACTTGCACCGGCGCCGCTGACGAAGCTCGGCGGCCGCTCCGTGCTCTTCGTGATGGCGGCGGACGCCGAATACGGCCCGCACCTCAGGAAGCGATTTACTCCCTTCATGACCGGCGTGGGGCCGGTGGAAGCAGCGGTGGAACTCACCGCGGCGCTGGCCGAACTGGAAACGCTTGGGCGGCTGCCGGACCTAGTGGTGTCATTAGGTTCGGCGGGCAGCCGGGCGCTGGAGCAGACCGAGGTCTATCAGGCGACGTCAGTGGCTTATCGCGACATGGACGCCTCGCCGCTGGGCTTCGAGAAGGGCGTCACGCCCTTCCTCGACCTGCCGGCCATCCTGCCCCTACCGCTGCGCATTCCCGGGATTCGTGAGGCGACACTCTCGACCGGCGCCGATATCGTCTCGGGCGCGGCGTATGACGCCATCGCCGCCGACATGGTGGACATGGAGAGTTACGCTTGCCTGCGTGCCTGCACGCGCTTTGCCGTCCCACTGGTGGTGCTGCGCGGCATCTCGGACGGCAAGGCGGAGCTGCACCACGTCGACGACTGGACGGAATATCTGCACATCATCGACGAGACGCTGGCCGCCGCGGTGGAGAGGTTGGGAGAAGCACTCAAGGAGGGCTGCTGACGCGCCACCTTCCCACGCGCGGGCGCGGTATCTCGATGCATCAGCGCCGCGGCAACACCTCAGACAAAGCCTCCAAGCAGGCGTCGACTTCCTCCACGCTGTTGTAGTGCGCCAGGGAGATGCGGGTAACCGCCTTCAGCCCCAGCGGGCGCAGAATGTTGCCCGAGAAGACGTCGTCACTTCGCGCGTGGACGCGTATGCCGCGCGCCCCAAGCTCGGCGACGACATGCTTGGCATCGAGGTCGTCGACGGCAAACGATACCACCCCTTCGCGGTAGGGAGAGTCACCCGGACCGATGAGATGCACGCCAGGATAGTCGCCCAGTCCCGGCAGGCCGGTTCCGCCTTCCAACAATCGATGCACCAGGGCGCGTTCATGAGCGCGCATCGCCTGGCCAGCGGCAACCAGGCGGTCTCTGCGCGTAGGCGCCTCGGTGAAGCTGCTGCCAAGCCAGACGAGGTAGTCGACCATCTCGCTGACGCCGGCCAAGGCCGAAGGGTCGCGGCTACCCAGCTCCCAGGCATCCGCGGGCTTGCCGGATAACCGCTCGTGATCGATCACGCTCAGGCGATCGGACAGCCAGGCATAGCCGTTGTTGAAACGGCAATACGCCTTGTAGGGCGAGATGACGTAAGCATCGACATCGTAGTCATCGACGCTCAGGAAGCCATGCGGCGCATGCTGGATGCCGTCGACAACGATCATGCACTCGGGCGCAACGGCACGGATGGTCCGCGCGATGTCGGCAACGTCCATGCTCATGCCCGTGACCGGGCTGGTATGCAGTATGGTCGCGATGCGGGTATCCGGACGCACGCAGTCCGCATAGTGCGATGCTGTCACCCGCCCGGTGTCCGGGTCGAAGGGAACCTCGATCCAGTCGCGGCCGGTACGGCGCGCCCAGTGGGCAGTCGCATCATAGGTGGCGGGATGCTCCAACGAGCTGGCCACGATGCTGCCACCCGTCTCGACGGCAAGTGCCGCCGCACGGATGACGCGGAACAAGCATTCGGTGCCCGTTTCACCGCCCAGAATGACACCACTGCTGGCGCCCATGAAGCTGGCCAGGTCGCTGCGCCCATCCGCCACGATCTTCGACACCGCCTTGGAGGCGAGATTGTCGCGATGTTCGTTATCGGGAATGCCGGCCACCTCGGCGCTGCGCTCGACGACCGACTTGAGCGTCAACGATCCGCCGGCGTTCTCGAAGAAAACCCGCTTGCCCGTAAAGGGGCAAGCTTCGACGTGCATGAAAGCATTTCGCACCTGATTCAGCAGCGCGTCAGGGAGAAGAATCCCTTCCGCAGGGATGTTCTTGGGAATGGACATGATGGGGGCCGAAGTCGTTGTCATGGATAATATCTCCGTCGACCGGGCAGACGAATGCCCGGGTCGTATTGCAAGCACGATGGGGAAAACGGTCAGTGAGCGGCGCTGCGCCGGCGGCGCCACTGGTTCCAGAGCGGATATGCCAATGCCAGCACCACCAGCAAGCACAGCGTCATCGACAGGGGGCGGGTAAAGAACGTGCTCAGGTCCCAGTGGGAGATCTGCATCGAGCGACGGAAGTTGACCTCGAGGATGGGGCCCAGGATCAAGGCAATCACCAAGGGCGCGCCAGGGTAACGCCAGCGCTCCATGAAAAAGCCCACCACGCCGAAGGCCACCGCCAGCCAGACGTCGAAGACCTCGTTACGCAACGCATAGGTGCCGATCACGCTGAATACCAGGATCATCGGCCCCAGCACTGCCCCCGGTACCTTGGTCACCACCACCAGGTAGCGACACAACCACAGCCCCAGCACCGCGAACAGCACATTGGCGAACAGCAGCGAGAGGATCAGGGTGTAGGTGGTCTCGGCGTGGTCGGTAAATAGGCTCGGCCCAGGGATCATGCCGTGGATGGTCAAGCCGCCGACGAACACCGCCGTGACCGCATTGCCGGGAATACCCAGCGTCAGGGTAGGGATCAGGGTACCGCCGGTTACGGCGTTGTTGGCCGACTCCGAGGCCGCTACCCCTTCCAGCTCTCCCTTGCCGAAGCGCTCGGGTGTCGGGGAATGACGACGTGCCTCGTTGTAAGAAATGAAGGAGGCGATGCTGGTCCCCGCACCGGGCAGGATGCCTACCACTGACCCGATCACGGAAGAGCGCAGCAGGGTGCGCAGGCTGCGCCGAATGTCGAGCCACAGCGGCAGGCGGCGCCCCTTGAGTTGCTGCCCCTTGCCGGCCAGCACGCCACCACCTTCGGGAACGCAGAGGTTGAAGGCCTGGGAAACCGAAAACAGCCCGATCAGCACCGGCAGCAGCGGCACGCCCTCGAACAACTCGCTGTAACCGAAGGTGAAGCGTTGCACGCCGGTGAAGGCGTCCAATCCCACACAGGCCAGCACCAGCCCCACCGCCGCCGAAAGCACGCCCTTGAGGGGACGGTCCGATGCCACCCCGACGATGGTCACCAGCCCGAAGATCGCCAGTACAGTGTACTCTTGGGGGCCGAAGGCCAGCGCCACCGTCGACAACGGCGGCGCGATGGCGATCAGCACGACCACGCTGAACAGTCCGCCGAATAGCGAGGCGAGGGTCGCCATGCCCAGCGCCTCCCCGCCCCGCCCAGCCGTAGCCAGAGGATAGCCGTCGAGCGCGGTGGCGATGGAGGCGTCCGTGCCCGGGGTGCGCAGCAGGATCGCCGTCACCGACCCGCCATAGACCGAGCTGACGTAGACGGCGCCGAGCAGGATAAGGGCCAGCTCCGGCGGCATATTGAAGGTGATGGGGATACACAACGCCACGCCCATCGTCGAAGAGAGTCCCGGCAGTGAGCCGATCGTCATGCCGGCTAGGGTACCGAGAAGCAGCGTAAGCAGGGCCATCGGCGTCAGCACGTTGCCGAGGGCAGGAAGCAATACATCCATAGGGAGCCTCTTGAGTGAGGTCGCAGACCGCCGTTAGCCCGCCAGCCAGCCGGCGGGCAGTGGCACGGACAGTAGATACACGAAGACCACGTAGATCACGGCCGAGAACGCCAGGGCAATCACCAGGGCCGCCGGCCATCGCAAGTGGCCCAGCCAGCGCAGGCTGGCCAGCAGGAACAGCGGCAGTGCGACGAAGGTACCGGCGGTCACCATCAATCCCAGCAGCCCCAGCACGCACAGGCACCAGACGAGGAATCGCGGCCAGGGCAACGCGGGTGGCGACTCATCGGGGATGCGACCACGCATGGTGCAGAGGAGGATCCCTGCGCAGGCGAGTAACCCCAGTGTGCCGGCGATCACGGGGAAGACCCCCGCGTCGCCTCGCATGGCCAGACCAGTGATCACCGCAGCCGCACAGAGCGCTCCCACCAGCACGGCCACGCAACGGTCGATAGTGTCGAGGGTCATGGAATTACCTCTCCGCGCTTCCGATCACTGTTCGATCCAGGGATCTTTTTCCCAGAGCGCCTTCAGCCGATCGTGGCTGTCATGGATGAACTCGACGTATTCCTCCCCGTAGATGGGATTGACCGGCATGTTGAGCTGCGCCATCTCGGCCCGGAATTCGGGGTTGTCGACCACATCGCGGGTAACGTCTAGAAGGGTGTCGTAGACCTCCTGGGGCACGCCAGCTGGCACAGCGAAACCGCGCGACGCCGCGGCTTGGACGTCATAGCCCTGCTCCATTCCGGTGGGGACGTCGGCGATGGCCTCGACCCGCTCGTCGGCCCACACTGCCAGCCCGCGCACCTTGCCTTCCTGGATCTGGGCCGCCGCTTCCGACATGTTGCCCTCGAAGGCGGTAATGTGGCCGCCGAGCAGCGAGGCGGTCGCCTCGGCGTTGCCGTTGTAGGACACGAAACTCAGGTCGGTGCCCGCTTCCTCGGCGAAGTTGAGTGCGGCGAGATGATCGTCCCCCCCGACGCCCTCGTGGGAAATAATCACCGATTCCGGATCGTCCTTCACCGCTGCGACCAAGTCATCCAGGGATTGGTAGGGACTGTCGGCAGCGACCGCCAGCACGCCCGGATCGGTTATCACATTGGCCAGCGGCCGAATCTCGTCCAGGGAGTAGCCGACGGTATCCTCGCGAGTGAAGGGGTATACCTCCACCACCGGTGAGTTGATCAGGCCGATGGTGTAACCGTCCGGGTCGGCGTTGGCGAGGTGTACCCAGCCCAGTTCACCGCCAGCACCAGGCCGGTTGACCACCACTATCCGCTCGCCAAGCTCTTCTTCCGCATACTTGGCGAAGATGCGCGCCATGGTGTCGGTGCTGCCTCCAGCGCCAAATGCGACGATCATCTGGATCGGCTTGCTCGGGTAGTCCTCTGCCAAAGTTGCCGTGCTCAGGCCGCTCGTCAGCAGCGTCGCCATCGCGCCCAGCATCACCTTCCGTACAGAAATGGATTGAGCCTTCATGACCTTAACTCCTTGTTGCTGTTGTATTGAGTCACTAGGGCAGGCCGCTTGGAGGAATCCCCTAGCCTGGCTCTGCAAGCACTCATCGACTACATAAACCTATTTCACTCTTTCAAAAAAGCGAATATATTTCATATTAAATCATTCGTTAAACTCACCTATTGGCGATGCCATGTTAACCCTCAAACAACTTGATACTTTCGTCCAAGTGGTCGAGCTCGGCACATTCGAACGCGCTTCCCAGCGCCTCAACGCGACGCAGTCCACCGTCTCCAAGCGCATCTCCGAGTTGGAGCAAGCCACGGGCCTGCAAATCTTCGATCGTTCGCGCCGCAGCGCGCGACTGACCGAAGAGGGCGAACGGCTGCTGGAGCTGGCCTATGCAACGCTCGATGGCGCGAAGCAGATCCTTGAGCTCAATGAGCAACCTGATCGTACGTTGCATCGCGTGCGTATTGGTTTCACCGACCTGGCCGCCCTTACCTGGCTTCCGGGCTTTCTGCGGGATTACACGACCGAGCGGCCCGACATCCGATTGGACATCACCATCGACATGAGCCGTAACCTGTACCAACAGTTTCAGGATGGTGAACTGGACCTAGTGGTGATACCGCAAGTCCCAGAGGCCTTCGCCCAGCCGGGAGTAGAAACCCAGCTGCTGGAGGAGGTGGAGATGGCCTTCATGGCCAGAGAGGGCCTGGTGGACGGCCCTAGACCTATCCCCATCGGGGGGCTCGAACACTATCCCCTGATCAGCCAAGGCAAGCGCTCAGGGTTCGCGCAGGACATCAATCGCTGGCTCTCCCATCAGGGCATGGCCGTCGCCACCCTGACTGCCGATAATTTGTTAGCACTGGTTGGTCTGGTGGCAGCGGGGCGTGGCATCAGCGTATTGCCGAAACTCTGTGTCCAGTGCTTCGCCCGAGATCAAGGGTTGGAGGTCATCGATACTACTCCTTCCCTGCCGACGATTAGCTATTATGCGCTGTACCATGGCGGGGTACGCATCTCGTTGTTCGAGGAACTCGCCCTTCGGCTCTCCAGTGCAGCCGACTTTACCAGTCCCTTTTTCTTCTCTGAGCACAAACTGTCGCGTAGCGAATCGCATTCTTTCAAGAACATGTAGCTATCAAGGTTCTACTATCGACCAGAGGGCCGGAGCCGCTGCTCCATCGGCGAAACGCCTGACACCTGGCGCTCACAGGCGATCGGACAGAAATGGCAATATCGCACTGACCATCCTGGCATGATGGCGCTCTCTCGCTTCAGGCGAAGAACTACACAATGCCACATCACCTCTCTCTTCCCGCAAGATCCGAGGTCCTCTCTCAGTGCAGACGCCAAAGGCATCGAAGCGATCGGCCTCTTGGATCACGACTCTCTCGGCACGAGGCAGCTCAGTCGTCTTCCGTTCCTGGTCACCGAGTGAGATCAACAATGTCGGAACGGCAGGCGCCCTGCCGTCACCCGAAAACACTGCCAGGTACTCGGGATCAATGGCGACCGCGGCCTTGACGCGGCGATCGCGCCTGGACTGCCCAAGCTCACCAGGGTCAGCCTGATCCAAGGCGACGTTGTGTGCCGTGTACCACTCGCAGTCTGGAGCCTCTACGCCATCGGCAGCGCATGATTGAAGGTAGCACTCAGCGTCAAGCTCGGCCCCGGACACGGCAAGGGCAGTGGTTCCACCAAGGGCAAAACCCACCACGAAAATCCCGCCATGATCAACGTGCTCCGCCCTGCGCTGGTCGCCCAGCATCAGGTCAATGGTGCGGCTTATGTCTCGAGGGCGCTGCCAAATCTCATTCACCGCCATTGCCGCACGTGCGGGGCCTGGCGCATTGACCTCCACGGCGACAAAACCTGGCCTTGCCAAGCCCTCGCCAAGCCATGCCCCCGAATTGCTCGAGGACCGCAAACCGCCGTGAGACACCACGACGAGAGGAAACTCTCCCTCCAGGATCGGCGCATCATTCGCAGCGGAAACCCCTTCGAACACGGCATTACCTCCCACCATGGAAGGTGAACCGCCATCGGATGGATACCAGATGGATAGTTCGATAGGGCGTTGATCGGAGGCATCCGCCAGAGACGAGAAGCCTACCGGTGAATCCGCAAAGGCCGGAATGACGATGACCCAAAGCGACAAGAATAGACGCAGCCTCATAGTGTTTCCCCGTGTATCGCCGACAAGAAACTGCCTACACTTCCTCGACGCTCTTCTCGCGCCCCGGCCACATCGATGGTATTCGGCAATGAGAATATCACGGTGGAAGACACCAAGAGCTCTGACAGGCCCACAGCCGCCCCGCACTCCCGCCTTCGCGAGGCGACGCGCTCGACCAACAGGGCCTGTGGCGCCATCTCCGCCGAGGAGTTGAACAGGCCTACCCGCGCGAGGGTCATGCCACCAACGCCTTGACGCTCTAGGCTAGGTGGGAAAGGACTTCCCGGAATCGCTTGAGGAGAGATCATGCCCGCCACCCGCACGACCTCGCCCGCCCTGGAACGGGCCCACCTGGTGTGGGACCTGTTCATCATCGTGCTGGTGATCGCCAACCTGGCGCTGCTGCTGTTCGACAGCTTGTTCCTGCTGCCGCCGCTGAACGCCGCCTTCGAGGCCGTGGCGCCCGGGCTGCACGGCGCCTACGAGCGGCACATCCACGCAAACTTCCTCAGCATCGACCTGGCGTTCGTGGCCGTCTTCCTGTTCGACGTGCTGCTGGGCTGGGCGGTGGCCATCGCCGAGCGCCACTACCACCGCTGGTTCTTCTACCCCTTCGTGCACTGGTACGACGTGCTCGGCTGCATCCCGCTGGGTGGCTTCCGGCTGCTGCGCATCCTGCGCGTCATCTCGCTGCTGCACCGCCTGCAGCGCATGGGCCTGATCGACGTGCGCCGCTGGTATGTCTACACCGTGGTCGCCAAGTACTACGACATCCTGCTGGAGGAACTCACCGACCGCATCGCCATCCGCATGCTGGACAACGTGCAGCAGGAGATCCGCGCCGGCGACGGTCTCTCCGCGCCGGTGATCGAGCGGATCGTGCAACCCCGCAAACAGGCGCTGATCCGCGAGATCAGCCAGCGCCTGGAGGCCATGGCGGGCGACGCCTATGCCCACCACCGCGACGACACCCTGCGCTACGTGCGCGGGCTGGTCGGCCGCACCCTGGCGGAGAGCCCGGAGCTCAAGCGCCTCTCGCACCTGCCGCTGGGCGGACAGGTGGCCCGGGGGCTCGAGGCCTCGCTCTCCGACCTGGCCTGCCGCCTGGTCGACGAGGCGCTGGCGGGGCTGAAGTCGGCGGAGTTCTCGGCCCTGGTGGAGCACCTGGCCGAGAGCGGCTTCGATGCCTGGCTGCACACCGATCCGCAGACCGAACAGATCACCGAGCAGGTGCTGATGGACATGCTGGAGCTGCTCAAGGAGCAGATCGCGGTGAAGGGCTGGCAGCACAAGTACGACTGAGCAAGCCGCCAGCCATCAGGCGCCGCGGCTGGCCGGGATCAGGCCGGTTGACCCAGCGGCGCCGGGGCGCTGTCGAGGCGCTTGCCCAGGATGCACAGGCTGAAGTCGCTGCCGTCCATGCGGGCGACGTCCGGCAGCCGGCCCCACTCCTGGTAGCCGCTGGCACGCAGCAGGCGCAGGCTCGGCGTGTTGTGGGCGAAGACGTAGCCGACGAGGGTGTGGATATCCAGGCTCGGCGCCAGCGCTTCCGCTCGCTGCAGCAGCCGCTTCCCGAGCAGCCTGCCCTGGTAGTCCGGCGCGATGTAGATGCTCAGCTCGGCCGTGTGGGCGTACGCCGGCCGACCGTAGAAGTCCTCGAAGCTCATCCAGGCGACGATGCCGCCCTCGTCCTCGCCGACCAGCAGCGGGCGACGCGCCGGCTCGTGCTGCCGGAACCACTCGCGGCGGTCGTCTGGGGTCACCGTCTCGGTGTCTGCCGTCGAGCGGCGGCTCGGCACCGCGGCATTGTAGATCTCGACGATCCTCGGGAGGTCCTGCTCGTCCGCCAGCCTGATGTCCATCGTTGATGCTTTGCTCATCGTGATCCTCACGTGTCCCTGAATGATGAAAAGCGCCACGCGGCGATTCCCGCCCGGCGATCGTCCGGATGACGGTCGCCACGAGGGGCGGATGAATCGGTGGCCACGGTGGCGTCCCGAGAGCTGGCGGCGTCGTTGTGATTGTCGTTGTCAGAGCCTCAGCCTAGCACCAACGACTGAGGCAGCCGGCAGCTCTATGGAGAATCGAGGTCTGCACCCGATGAACCATGCTGGATCTTGATGCCATTCAACTGCTCAAGCAGTTGGGGGATGTTGTCTTGAATGATGCTCCACACCGTATCGTCGTCGATCCCCAGATAGGCATGGATCAGGCGATTCCGGGTCGCAATGATCATCCGCCAGGGAATTTCCGAATACTGGTGACGGACAGCATCTGGAATCCGGGTCGCCGCTTCGCCGATCAGCTCGAGGTTACGCAGCGTGGCATCGTAGGTGAGGTCAAGGGCAAGGAAGCTATCCTGATCGAGGCCTTCCGTGTAGGACAGAACCTTCTCGGCAAAGCCGATCATGTCATCGATATAGAAGCGCCATTCGCGCTGGGGGCGAGACTCAGACACGCAGCGCCTCACGCTCGATATAGGGCCTGAGCTCGGGGCGAAGCGCCTTGTCGGTCACCAGATCCACGGGATGACCCAGCAGATCCTCGAGGTAGAACTGCACTCCGAAATAGCGGGCCGAGGTCGCCGGGCCATCGAAGCTCACCAGGATATCAATATCACTGTCGTCTCGAGCCTCGTCGCGGGACATGGAGCCGAAGAGCGCCAATGATCTGACCCCATATTCGCTGGCCAAGGCCGACATGTGCTCTCGAAGCAGTTGCAGGACCCTGATTCTGTTCATCTTCCGCTACCTCTCACCAGCATCAAGCCTCTGGAGAAATGATCCCCTTGGCTTTGTATCGATCAGCCTAGCATGGGGGAGAGGCAACCCCCAGCTATGCCAGGCCTTGCCTCTCTACCGCTTCCTCTCGAAGCTGCGCTCAATCAGGGGTGGGGAAATGAAGTGGACTCCATTCACTGGACCACCTGACAGGCGAGCTAAGCGTTCGGAGGGGCTTGAAAGCCCTTTCAACCAATTAATCCGAACACCCATTTTTCTCATGCTCCGGCGCCTCGCGCCGTTGCGCCATACTGTCACCAGGCATGGCCAACCGAGGCAGGGACATGGGACGGGATGGGCACGACAGCCGCTTCCGACATCGCTACCTGAGCCACCACGCCCTGACGCACCAGCTCAAGGCGTGGGTGCAGGCCTACCCCGAGCTGGCCCACCTGCAGAGCATCGGCGTGAGCCCCGAGGGGCGGGAGATCTGGGTGCTCACCATCGGCCCCGAGCCGGAGCGCAAGCGCCCCGCCGTGTGGGTGGACGGCAACATGCACGGCACCGAGCTGGCCGGCTCCAGCGTCGCCCTGGCGGTGGCCGAGGCGGCCCTGGCGCTGCACACCCACGCGCTGCCCCTGCCCGATGAACTGCCCGAGCATGTCCGCCGGTTCCTGCAGGACGTGCTGTTCTACGTCTGCCCGCGCATCTCGCCGGATGGCGCCGAACAGGTGCTGCGGCAGGGAGGCTTCGTGCGCTCCGCGCCGCGACGCTCGCCGGAGGCCGCCGAGCGGCCCTACTGGCGCGCCCACGATCTCGACGGCGACGGGCGTTGCCGCTACCTGCGCGTGAGGGACGAGGCCGGCGACTTCATCGCCTCGCCCGACGCGCCCGGCCTGATGCTGCCGCGCCGGGTCGAGGACCCGCCGCCCTACTGGCGGCTCTATCCCGAAGGGGTCATCGAGCACTGGGACGGCGAGACGATCCCCGAGCCCGAATGGCTGGAAGGCGTGCCGGACTTCAACCGCAACTTCCCCTGGAGCTGGCGGCCGGAGCCCGAGCAGGTCGGCGCCGGCCCGTACCCCGGCTCCGAGCCCGAGACGCGGGCGGTCATCGACTTCGCCGTGGCGCACCCGACCCTCTATGCCTGGCTGAACCTGCACACCTTCGGGGGCGTGTTCATCCGCCCGCTGATCGACGCCCCCGACAGCCGCATGGACCAGCAGGACCTGGCCCTCTACCGCCAGTTGGCCGAGTGGGGACGCGCCCAGGTCGGCTACCCCACCGTCAGCGGCTTCGAGGAGTTCACCTACCAGCCGGACACCCCGCTGCACGGCGACCTCATCGAGTTCGCCTACCACCAGCGCGGCTGCCTGGCGCAGGTCTGCGAGCTCTGGGACCTGTTCCAGCGGATGGACCGGCCGCGCCCCAAGCGCTTCGTGGAGCACTACGCGGCGCTCGATCGCGAGGACATGGAATGGCTGGCCCGATGGGATCGCGAACACAACCGGGGGCGGCTATACCAGCCCTGGCAGGCCGTGCGCCATCCGCAGCTGGGGGAGGTGGAGGTCGGCGGCCTGGACCCGGTCGCCGGCCTCTGGAACCCGCCCCCCGAGGCATTGCCCGCGATCTGCCAGGGCATCGCCGGCTACTGGCTGCGGGTGGCGGCGATGCTGCCGAGGCTGGCCATCGCCGACACGCGCTGCACGCCGCTGGGCGAAGGCCATTGGGAGCTGCGGGTCAGGGTGGAGAATCGCGGCTATCTGCCGACCCATGGGGTCAATGCCGCCCGGGAGCGGCCGTGGAACACCGGCGTCGAGGCTCACGCCAGCGTCACAGGCTGCCGACTGCAGCACCCCGGGCAGGCCCGCCAGTCGCTGGGCCACCTGGCGGGCTGGGGGCGGGGACTCGGCGAGGCCTCGCAGATGCCCTGGTTCCAACGCTCGGGCGGCAATGCCCACCAGGCCACGGCCCGCTGGATCCTCCAGGGCGAGGGCGAGGTCAGGGTGCACCTCGGCGGGCCGCGGCTCGGCCGGCTGACGCGCACGTTCACGTTCCCGCCTCGCTGTTGACCGACGCTTCACCTGAATCGTGACCCGGCGCTTTGCCACATGCTGCGCCGGACCAAGGCGGTGGCCGAGGCGACGACCGAAGCTCTCAGGAGCCGACCGCCGGTTTCTCCGTCTCCTTCGCCTCGCCCTCCTCGGGATCCGCCAGCGGCTCGCCCTCCTCGTTCTGGAGCTGGTGATCGTAGGCCGCCTGCAGGCCGGTATCCTCCTCGGCCTCGGCGGCCTCGTCGTCACCGTGTTCGATATGGCCCGGGTAGAAGGGCGAGAGGATGGCCACCAGGATGCCGAGCGAGGCGAACATGGAGAAAGCGTCGGCGTAGCCGAAGCCATCGACCAGCCAGCCGACCACGGGCGAGCCGGTCGCCTGCCCGAGCGAGACCGCCATGAAGGGCAGTACCGGCCCCACCGATAGTCGGCCCGGCAGCAGGCGGATGCCGGTCATCAGGTAGAGCCCCGTCAGGCTCATGTAGGCCAGGCCGAAGACCAGCGCGGAAAATGCCGCCAGCACCGTCTGGGCGGGGCTGGCCGCCAGCAGCGCCAGGCTCGCGGCCAGCATCATCAGCATCAGCGCATGGGTGATGGGCGGGTTGTTGCGGTCGGCCAGGTCGGCCACCACGGCGCCACCCAGACCGGCGATGCCCACCGCCAGCCACAGCCAGCCGGTGGAGGCGGACGGCAGGCCGCCGAGGGTGACCACCAAATCCGGCGCGAAGATCCAGTAGGCGGAAGACACGACGCCCATCACGAAGGCGAACAGCGTCAGCCGGACCAGGCGCGACCAGGGCAGCTCGCGAAGCGGCGCGGGCGGCGCGGCGTTGGAGGGCACGATCCGCGACACCGAGGGCAGGAAGACCCAGGCGGCGATCACGCCGATGGCGGCGCAGATGGCGAAGGACAGATAGGCCAGCCGCCAGGCGCCGACCAGGAACAGCACCGTCGGCACGGCGACGATCACCCCGATGCTGGTGCCGGCGTTCATCACCGAGCTGACGCGCCCGTGCAGCGAGCGCTTGACGATCGCCTGCATGCCGGCGGTGAGCGCGGGCATCATCAGGCCGGTGCAGATGCCGCAGGCGAACACCCCCGCACCCAGTATCCATGCGTCGGAGGCCTGGCCGATCAGCGCCAGCCCGCCGACGCCGAAGGCCCCGGACAGCACCGCCGTGTAGCGGGCGCCGAGATGATCGGTGACGAAGGGCGCGACCGCCGTGGCCAGCAGGAAGCTGATCAGCGGCAGCGCGCCGATCACGCCGATCACGTCCGGCGCCAGGCCCAGCTCGTCGCGTATCTGCGGCACGAACAGCCCGAAGGCGAAGCGCGCGAGCCCATAGCTGATCGCGATCAGCGCCGCGCCGAAGATCGCAAACCCAGTACTCGAAAGAGATTTCATGGCAGCTCCGCCAGGTGAATGCCGAAGATCAGGACTCAGTGTGCGGCCAGGCCGCGCGATGGCGCCATCACCCCATGACCTTGCCACCCACCCGGGCCGGCATGCCACCCTGAAGCGACGGTGCCTTGTGGCCTCGCGACAGGCTATCCTCAAGGTTCCACGTATCCGCAGACGGAAAGGAGTGTCCCATGAGCGA
Organism: Halomonas elongata; assembly: GCF_029081005.1. GTDB lineage: Bacteria > Pseudomonadota > Gammaproteobacteria > Pseudomonadales > Halomonadaceae > Halomonas > Halomonas elongata_B. The sequence continues at coordinate 210,827 of NZ_JAJQTQ010000001.1, forward strand.
TCGGAATGCCTACGAACAGAAGCTGCGCGCCAAGCTGGACGAGCTGCAGGCCGAGGTGGACAAGCTGAAGGCCCGCGCCAGGAGCGCCGACGCCGATGCGCGCATCGAGCGGGAAAAGGATGTCGACCGGCTGGAAGCCAAGCGCGAGAAAATGCGCCGGAAGCTCGAGGAATTGAGACATTCCAGCGACGACGCCTGGGACGACATCCGCGCCGGCGCCGAGCGAGCCTGGAGTTCGCTGAGCGAGTCCATCGAGAAGGCCCGCTCGCGGTTCAAGTAATCCCTCCTCTGCCAGGCGGCTGGCTCCCCTGCCCTCGACCCTCTGGTTCCTGAACCCAGCCGCCCTGGCCTCACCCGCCTTCGTCGGACACACCCGTGGAAGTCCACCCGAGGCTTTTCCTGCTGTATCGGCCATGGTGGAATTGCCCTTCTTGTCTGTTCCATCACGGTTCCGGGGTCGGGAGCGCCACACAGCCGATGAAACGCTACGAACGCTTCGCCGACGAGATCGCCGAGCTGATCCGCGACGGCGTGCTGGCCCCGGGCGAGCGGGTGCCCTCGGTGCGCCAGGCGAGCCGCGAGTACGGCATCAGCCCGTCCACCGTCTTCCAGGCCTATTACCTGCTGGAGGATCGCGGGCTGATCGTGGCCAGGGCGCGTTCCGGCTATTACGTGCGCGAACAGGCCCGGCGGGTGCTGCACGAGCCGCGGATGACGCCGGCCCGCCAGGAGACCGCCGAGGTCGCGGTCAGCGAGCTGGCGTTCTCGGTGCTCGACTCGCTGCAGGACCCCGAGACCGTGCCGTTCGGCTCGGCCTTCCCCAGCCCCGAGCTGTTCCCGCTCGCGCGGCTGGCCCGCAGCATGGCCAAGGGGCTGCGCGGGATGGCCGGCAGCGATGTGCTCAAGGACATGACCGCGGGCGATGCCGACCTGCGCCGCCAGATCATCCTGCGCTACACCCTGAAGGGCATGCCGCTGCCGCCCGAGGAGCTGGTGATCACCAGTGGCGCCATGGAGGCGCTGAACCTCGGGCTGCAATGCGTCACTTCGCCCGGTGACCTGGTCGCCATCGAGTCGCCGGCCTTCTACGCCAGCCTTCAGATCCTGGAGCGCCTGAAGCTCAGGGCGGTGGAGATTCCCGTGCATCCCCGCGAGGGCATCGACCTGGACGTGCTGGCGGACAGCCTGGCCCGGCTGCCCATCAAGGCCTGCTGGTTCATGAGTCACCTGCAGAACCCGTTGGGGGCGAGTCTCGATGACGAGAAGAAGCGCGCGCTCTACGCGCTGATCAAGCACCATCGGGTGCCGCTGATCGAGGACGACGCCTACGCGGAGCTGCACTTCGGCGCCACGCCGCCCAGACCCGTGAAGCAGTTCGACGACGCGGGCCTGGTCATCCACTGCGGCTCGTTCTCGAAGAGCCTGGCGCCGGGGTATCGAGTCGGCTGGGTGGCGGCCGGGCGCTTCGCCGAGCCGATCTCGCGGCTCAAGCTGATGACCACCATCTCGCCTTCGGTGCCGGCCCAGGCAGCCATCGCCGACTACCTGCAGAACGGCGGCTATGATCGCCACCTGCGCCGGCTGCGCCATGCCCTGGAGACCCAGCAGGGGAAGATGCTGGCCGCGGCCTCGCAGTACTTCCCGGCCGAGACCCGGGCCACGCACCCCGCCGGCGGCTACGTCCTGTGGTTCGAGTTCCCCGAGCGGGTGGACTCGCTATGCCTGTTTCGCCAGGCGCGGGAACGGGGCATCAGCGTGGCGCCGGGCCCGATCTTCTCGGCGACCCAGGGCTTTCGCCACTGTCTGCGCCTGAGCTACGGCCACCCCTGGACGCCGCGCAGCGAAGCGGCGATGGCAACGCTGGGCGAGCTGATCGACGATTTCTGATATCGCTTATGGCATCACCGATTGGGCCCGTGTGCAGACAGGCCCTGGATCGGCACTGGCCATCATGCGCCGTCGCCGCGACGCCGCTCTCCCGTTTTGCCCGTCATGCGGGCCTTGTCCCGGCTACGCTCTCGCGTCCCCTGGCGCGCCAGGGCGATCCGCATCAGGCGCTGGAAAGTCGGGCACTCCAGGTGGCTGGGGGCGGTGCAGGATGCGGCATGACGCAGTCCATCGCGCAGCGCACTCAATTCCTGGATATGGCGATCCAGCGCGTCCGCTTTGTCGCTCAGCATGTCGCGGTCGATGCGGGGTCGCCTCTCTTCTCCCAGCATGTCGCGGATCTCGGCCAGCGAGAAACCCGCGGCCTGTCCCAGCGCAATCAGCGCGAGGCGCGGCAGCACGGAGTCATCGAAGACACGGCGCAGGCCCTTTCGCCCCACGGACCGAATCAGCCCGACTTCCTCGTAATAGCGCAGTTTCGAGGCGGGAACATCGCTCTTTCGTGAGAGTTCGGAAATGTCGAGCATGTGGCTTGACTTCAAGTTGACTTGAAGTAGTAGGTTATTCGACCCGTACTGCGTTTTCCAGAGAGGTCGAATCGCATGGTGAGTCTCGCTACCCAGGATCGCGCCGTGTCACGCGCACTTGGCCACTTCAACCTGGCGTGCCTGGCAAGGAAGGCCGTGCCAGCGGCAGGAGGTCCTCGATGACAACGCTGATGATCGACGCCGTACTCATTGGCGGCGGTGCGACGATCTTCATGGATATCGTCGCCCTGCTGCGCCATCGCCTGTTCGGCATTCCTTCCCTGAATTACGCGATGGTGGGGCGCTGGCTTGGCCATCTTCCCCGCGGCACGCTCATCCATCGCCCTATCGGCAAGAGCACGCCTATCCGGGGCGAAACGGCCCTGGGGTGGGCGGCGCACTACATGATCGGGATCGCGTTCGCCGCCGTCTTTCTCGCTCTGACAGGAGCCAAATGGCTCGATCAGACGACCCTCTGGGCGCCGCTGATGTTTGGCGTGCTGACGGTACTTATCCCCTTTCTTGTCCTGCAGCCTTGTCTAGGGGCGGGGATCGCCGCTCGCAGGACACCCCAGCCAAACGTCGCCCGGCGTCGTAGCCTCTTCGCGCATGCCAGTTTCGGCCTCGGCCTGTGGGTCGCGGGTCTGGGGTATGCGCATACGCTCCAGGCGTAAGGGTCAGCGCCCCGGCTCACCGGCGTTCAGGCGCCGGTTCAGCCGGCCGATCTGCTGGATATCGTTCATATAGAAGTCGAGCTTCGAGGCCCCGTAAGCCAGCAGCGCCGAGGCATAGACCAGCACCGTCAGCACGAACAGGTTATTGGCCCAGGCGAGCGCCGGCACAGCCACCGGATAGGCCACAGTGAAGATGCTCATTCCGCCCCAGAACAGCGCCAGCAGGCTGCAGACCATGATGAACACCAGCACCGGTCCGCGCCGATAGTGGACCGGCGGGCGGGTTTTCCAGAATGGCAGGTGGGCGATGGTCAGCTCGCCGACCGTCTCGACCCGGCCCTTGCGACGCAGCAGCGGCTCCGCGAAGGCCTTCTGGCTGCCGGACGCCACCGCCGCCAGCACCAGGCGCGCGTCGAAGCCATCGCCGAAGATACGCCGCACCGCCTGCACGAAGCCCAGCGACGGCTCACCATCGGCACAGCCTTTGGCCTCGTCGGCGAGCGTCTTCAGGGCCTGGTTGACCTGTTCTGGTCGCTCCTCCTCATCCTCGAAGTTGATCGCGTAGTGCACGCTGTACACCTGATAGAGCGCGAACGTCACGCCGACGAAGATCAGGAAGAACGCCACGTAGATCATCATCACCCTTCACCACCCTGGATACCGGTCTATCGTCACGGGCCCGTGCGACCCGTTTCACCATGCCTGGCGCTTGAACCGCCAGGCGGCCAAGATGACAGAAAGGTCAGGACCATAACAGGGTCAGAAAATGGTAAAAAAAGCGTATCAGTTGCACCGATTCTTCGCGAACGACCCAAGGGCCTCTTCCGGCGCCATGGACATGCCGACCTCTTCCATTATCTCCCCGGGCAATAACGAAACTACACTATTGATTTTCGCCCCTCTTATTGACCATCCGCCAAAGAAAAACCAAGCACTGCTGACTTCTCCAGAAAGTCCAGCCAATTTTTCTTTGCAGAAAGCCCTCCCTTGATTCCCAGTGATTCCAGCACCGAGGAAGAAACCTCCATGGTCTCAGGCCCCCAGACGCCATCTATTCCGACCTGGAACCCATGGATATACAACATTGCCGCCTGGAGATACTCAACGCGCGACTTCGACATCTTTTCAAACCTTACCGCACTCCCCATATCAAAATGAAAATGATCTTTGTGGGCAGAATTGTAATTATAGCCAAGCACCGTACCAAAATATTGTCGAATCACGGACTCCACAGCCAAATACAAATGCGGATTTCTCGGGTACTCTATTGCGACAAGCTTCTTGTCTTCCCAGAAGATACCATCAAGGTCAAACGCCTGACCTTTTCCATGCTGCCCGGGCTTGCTTACATAAGCACCAGCGGAAGTAATCACTTCGGCTTTCCCGAATGGCGAGATCTGGAACAATGCCGAAAAACACTCTTCGAGCGTTTGTACCATTTCATAGGTTGCCCTCGGCTTGAATGGCTTGCCTCTTGTTCCGTAGCCCAGGCCGCTTTCCTCAGGATAGCGATCATAGTGAAGCGGAACGCCCGCAAGAGAAGAAAAAACCTTCAACGCCATAACCACCTCTACTGAAACATTTGACTTTTATCCCCAACATACTGAAACAGCCCGGCAACCTCGGAAGAATATCTTGTGACCTTTACAGCATCGCCTTGGAAAGATGCGACGCAAGATCACGATGATATAAACAACCACACTCGAGCGGGCTACATACAAGAGGACCGCCTCTCGACTCTCGGCACACCTATTGCTGACCGACAGTTATCTCAGCTTAGGCAGAAGGCGGTAAAATTTCATCACCCCATGAAAACTTTAACTCAAGCTACTTTAATCTCTCACAAATTATTAAGACAAAAAGCACCATAAAACTTATTCCCCGACCAGTAGAAACAATGAAGATAAAGTGTACCGAGAAAGTAAATCTCGGCATGATGAGGGCCAGGCGAGAATTGTGGTCGCCGCACGAATCATTCGCCAGGCGACTCACCAGTGCGAGATCGATCTGGTGGGTGACCAGCGCCAACGAGGCAGGTCCAGAGAGGCAGGGGCCGAGAAAGCCCGGCATACTACCGCCCTTCCCTGGGAGAAAGGCGGCTCATCATGAAACGGGGGGCAGGCGTGATCAGATGGACCGAGGCACGCCACCATCGACACGAATGTTCTGGCCGGTGACGTAGCCCGCACCTTCCGACATTAGAAAGGCAACGGTGTCTGCGACTTCCTCGACAGTCCCATAGCGCCCCATCGGCACACTGTCGCGCCGCTCATCGACCTCATTGGCCGACGTTTCTGCGAACCGGCGCCGAGGTGCCCGGCGCGGTATTCAACCAGGCGACGCTGGCGCTGGAAGCGGCCTTGGCCGGCCAGGGCGTCGCCCTGGCGTGCCGGGCATTTGTGGCAACGGATCTCGAGGCCGGGCACCTTGTGCAGGTCTCGGATGCGACAATGACCAAAGCGCCCAGCTACTTCCTGGTCCGCAAGCCGTCATCGTTGCCTCTCGACGCGAGAGATGCGGTATGTGCGGTATGGGACTGGTGCATGACTCGGCTCTCGTTCAATGCCGATTAGCGACCCAGTCACCAGGGTTGTGACTCCCCTTTGGTATCAATGCGCCCCGTCAAGCGCATGAAACCTCCCTTGGCCGGAGTGACTGCCGTATGCGCCGTGCCCGCCCCGAAGTCCAGTACATGCACGATGGTGCTGCCGATATGTTCCTGCCAGGAAAGCATCCATACATCCTCGCGAATCATCACGGCTTCGTATTCGACGGTATCGGCAAATCCCGCATTATCTCCGGCGATAACCTCCACCGTCAGCTTGCTTTCAGACTCGATGGTGATACGCGGGGTAAAGGAGGGGAAGTGAATATCGAGCCTGTCGCCGGCCTGAAGTGGAGAGGTAGCGTTCATTGCCATATCAGCGTCACCTGTTTGATGAATGATCCATATCGCCACCGCCAGCGTAGCACCCAGTGACGGCCGCCACCCTGGAACGTGCCTGTCTCGGTCTGACCTGCAGTTATTCTGACAAAAATAACAGGAGCCAGACCATGAGCCAGCCGAGCCCACTGCCCGCCAACGACACGTCTCAATCCGACGCTCTCAAGGGCTTTCATCTTGCCCGGTCAGTAGAGTCGGACCGATTGTTGCAGCTGATCTTTCCCCGCGAGACCGTCGAAGCATTCCTCGAAGCCGTCGCTGAATGGCCGATGCAAGCACTGGCGTACAAGTCATTCCTGCGCTTCCGCGTCGCGAAAACTCTCGATGACCTCTGCGGCAATACTCTGCAGCCAGTTCTGGTCAATACCATGGTGGACCGGGATACGGGGGCTTCATGGTGACGCCGGAAGGGCTGGATGATGTCGAACAGTCCGATGACATGGTCAAGTTCGCCACTGCCGTGGCTCACTTGATGGGGCGTTCCAACTTCGATGCAATGAGCGGCCAGTACTATGCTCGCTTCGTCGTGCAGAATGTCGATACTTCCGATAGTTACCTTCGTCAACCGCACCGCGTGATGGAGCTGCACAACGACGGCACCTTCGTCGAGCAGGACACCGACTATGTACTGATGATGAAGATCGACGAGCAGAAAAGGCACAGCTCGACGGCTGATCGTCGATCCAGCACCTATCTCATCGAAGCACCGATCAACCAGCCCGCTCTCGAGCGGACCAGATCCTATCCTTTGCAGTGTTCAATTGTGGTGTTCACTCCCCCGTGCGCATCATGTCGTACGCTCGATGACCATCGCGATGCCCTGTCCCACACCGATGCACATGGTCACCAGCGCATAGCGCCCTTCACTGGCTTCCAGTTGTCGCAGTGCGGTCAGCACCAGACGAGCCCCCGAGGCGCCCAGCGGATGTCCAATGGCGATGGCGCCGCCATTGGGGTTGAGGCGGCTGTCGTCGGGCGATATCTCCAACTGCTGAACGCAGCCCAGTACCTGGACGGCAAAGGCCTCGTTGATTTCGATCAGATCCATCTGATCCAGACTCAAGCCGGCGCGCGCCAGCGCCTTCTGGCTGGCCGGCACCGGCCCCAGCCCCATGACACGAGGCGCCACCCCCGCCACGGCTCCCGATACGATGCGACCGCGTGGCTTCACGCCGGCTTTTTCACCCATGGACAGGCTGCCGACAATCATCGCCGCCGCACCATCGTTGATGCCGGAGGCATTGCCGGCCGAGACTACCCCATCCTCGAAGAGCGGAGGCAGCCGACCAAGTTTTTCGACACTGGTGCCCAGGCGCGGGTGCTCGTCCTGATCGAACAACAGCGGCGGTTTCTTGCGCCCCTGGGCCACTTCGACCGTCAACAGCTCTTCCGCGTAGAAGCCTCGCTCCAGCGCCCGGGCATAGCGCGACTGGGAGAGCACCGCGTATTCGTCGGCGGCCTCGCGGCCAATGGCCAGGTCTCGGGCCACATTGTCGGCGGTTTCCGGCATGCTGTGATTGCCGTACTGCTGACCGATCCACGGGTTGGGGAAGCGCGCGCCAATCACCGAATCGTAAAGCGCCTGATTGCGCGCATAGGCCGACTCGGCCTTGCCGAGTACATAGGGCGCACGGCTCATGCTCTCTACGCCACCGGCCAGAAACAGCTCGCCTTCCCCTCCTCGAGTCGCACGGGCGGCGTCGAGAATCGCGGCCAGGCCACTGCCGCACAACCGATTGACGGTCTGCCCGGCGGTCTCGACCGGCAGGCCGGCCAGCAACGCGGCATGGCGCGCCACGTTTCGCGCATCTTCACCGGCCTGGTTGGTGCAACCCACCAGGACATCCTCGTAGGCCTCGGCGGAAAACGCCGAACGCTCGACCAGGTGTTTCAGCGTCAGGCTCATCAGGTTGTCGGGACGCACCCCGGCCAGGGAGCCACCGTGGCGACCAAAGGGGGTACGAATGCCGTCGTAAAGATAGGCGTCATGCATGGTGAAATTCCGTGTTGGATGACGAGTCACTGAGACGTCACGAGATGGGAAGCGGCGGGGCTCGATAGGGTCAGCCCCTGGCTGGTGAGCGGCAGCCCCAGGCGCGCCCGACGACGTAGCCAGGGGCTCGGCCGATAGCGCGGGTCGCCGGTGGCGGCTTGCAGGTTTTCCAGAATCGTCAGGATGCGTCGTGCCCCATAGTGCTCGCCCATGGCCAACGGGCCCCGGGGGTAGCCCAGGCCCAGCTCGACGGCGCGATCGAGGATCGCCGGCTCGGCAATGCCCTGCTGGGCAATGTCGGCACCGACGTTGACGATGCAGGCCACCACGCGCTGCAGTACGAAACCGCCACTGTCCCGGATCGCGCTGACCGGCGTGCCATCCGCGGCCAGCAAGGCGTGGGCGGCATCATGCACATCGCACCGCGTTGCCGGGTTGCTCATCAGGCAACGTCGTGTCTGGAGTCCGGCCAGCATGTCGATGGCCACGCAACGGGCGGGATCCAGTTGCTGGCGCAGCGCGCTGTCGGTGGCGTCTTCCCCGTAAGGCGTCAGCAGGCACAACGCCGCCTCGCTCGGGCCGGCGCCTCGTTCCAGCGGCCAGCCGGCGGCTTCGACCAGCTGGCTCAGCAGTCGCCTTGCCTCGGCGTCATCGCCACTGATCCACACCGGCATCGGCGAGGCCGACGGGACCGCGGGTTCCTCGGACTCCTGGCGCTGGCCCCGGGCGTAACGGTAGAAGCCTTCGCCACTCTTGCGACCCAGCAGTCCCGCCACCAGACGTTGTCGAGTCAGCGCCGACGGGCGGTAGCGCGGCTCCTGATAGTACTGGTGGTAGACCGACTCCATCACCGCGTTCGAAACATCCAGCCCGATGAGGTCGAAAAGGGCGAAGGCGCCCATGCGAAAGCCGCCCTGATCGGTCAGCAGTCGATCGATGGTCTCGGGGTCAGCAACGCCCTCGCCCAGGAGGCGTAGCGCTTCGGTGCCGAAGGCACGGCCGGCATGGTTGACCAGAAAGCCGGGGGTATCGGTGGTGCGGGCGGTAAAGTGGCCAAAGCGCTTCCCCAGGGCCTCGGTGGCTTCCACCACCCATGCGGCCGTGCGCATCCCGGGGATCACCTCGACGATCTTCATCAGCGGCACGGGGTTGAAGAAGTGGAAGCCGATCACTCGCTCCGGCCGTTCACAGGCCGAAGCGACTTCGGAAATCGACAGGGACGAGGTATTGGTCGCCAGAATCGCATGCGGCGCGATAACGTCCTCCAGTTGACGAAACAGTTGCTGCTTGGCGTCAACCCGCTCGGCAATGGCTTCGATCACCAGGTCGCAGTCGGCCATGTCGGCCAGCTCGGAGGCCTCTTCAAGCCGCTCGCCTAGCGTCTCGGCATGCGCCTGGTCAAAACGCCGCTTCTCGACACCGCGAGCCCACAAGGCGCCGATGAAATTCTTGGCCTCGCCGACCGCGCCCTCGCGAGAGTCATTCAGCTTGACGCGCACCCCGGCTTCCGCCGCGACCTGGGCGATGCCTCGTCCCATGGCGCCGGTACCGACGATGCCGATGATGTTGATGGAATCCTTCATGCCTGGCCTCCTTCAGCGCTGGCAAGATTCTGCGAGGATGAAACCGATACGGGAGAAACCGACGCGACGGTCCGGTGTGTTTGTTCAGTCATCAAAACCCGGCTCCCGACAACACTCGAAAACTCGGCCCGCCCAGATGCGCGGGATACCCGAAGGCCTGAATGCCCAGCACGTCGATGTCGCTATCGCGATGGACCAGGCCTGCCGTCGAGATCTGCAAGGCCGCCTGTTGCCAGGCATGGTCGAGCGTGCGGCATGCCTCGGCCCCTTGCCCCTCGGCACGCTCGATGGCATCGGCCGACTCGGTGGCCAGCCAGGGCGAGAGGTCCCAGCCATTGGCCAACCAGGCGGCCGCCTGGGCCTCGGCATCGTCGTTCAGGACGTGCCTCAATGCCGTGTCGAGCGCCGATATCACGCTCCGCCCTCGCGTCACCACGACCTGGCGCTTGAGTCGCCGGAGGGTGTTCGCCAATACCTGGACGTGCGTGGCATGGCCCGTGCGGTCGACCAGCTCGCAGACCCGCGGCTCGGCCGCATGGGGCGGCAGTACCAGGGCGATGTCGCTGTCGCGGCGCCACCGGGCATCCGGGGCGGCCACGTCGATCCACAGCGGCACTTGCGGCATGACACCGCGTAGCCGTCGATAGCGGTCGGTACCGATATCCGGGGCGACCAGGCACGCCTGAACCGAATGACACGAGGCGTCATCCGCCTCCGGGTCGACCAGTGTCACCCCGGCTTTCTCGGCGAGGGAGGCCAGTGTCCCGAATAACGGGTGATGACCGATCAGTCCCAGCGTGGTCAGCCTTTCGTTCGTCTTCGTGCCCGGCACCTTGTGGGTGTCGCGAATGGCGAAGAAGTGATGGATCATGCCGGCGCGCTGGGGCGAATCCATGCATTGCCGGAACAGCTCGCGTTCGTAGGCGACGCCATCGGCAAACGACCGCTGCGTTGCCGCCTCGACGGCTTCCACGCAGCGAAACGGTGAGAACAGATAGGGCACATCGCGGCGCAGTTGCCGGCGATACCGTTCCAGCACGTCCTGTGCATGAGCGGGGGGCGACAGCTCGCTGATCAAGCGCGGCGCGATCTCGCCCGCCAGCCATTGCTCGGCGGCCAGGCGCGCCACGGCCTGCGGGTCCTCTGCCGCCACCACCTCATCCACGATGCCGTGGCGCCGGGCCTCATCGGCGTCGACAAAGCGTCCGCTGGTCATCATGTCCAGCGCCATGTCGATACCGGTCAGCCGGGGCAACCGCTGGGTGCCGCCGGCTCCCGGCAACAGGCCCAGCTTGACCTCGGGCAGCCCGACGCGAGTGCCTTCGAGGGCGATGCGCCAATGGCAGCCCAGGGCCACCTCCAGCCCACCGCCCAGCGCGGTGCCGTGGAGCACGGCGATGATGGGCTTGTGGCTGGCTTCCAGGGCGGTGATCACGCTGGCCAGCAGCGGTGGCTGTGGCGGCTTGCCAAACTCGCGGATATCGGCGCCCGCAATGAAAGTGCGACCGGCCGCCACCATCACGATGACATCGACCGCCTTGTCTTCCAGGGCCTCCTGCAGGGCCTCGAGCACCCCCTGGCGAACCGCCTGGCCAAGTGCATTGACCGGCGGATTATTGATGCAGATCCGGCCGCTACGCCCCTCTCGGGTGTATTGGACCGGCGCGCCGCCGAGGCTTTCGGACGTTGACATGGGCGTTTCCTGACTATCGAGTCGAATGGATCGGGGCGAACATGATGGGCTAGTGCAGACCACGCTTTCTGACGCCCCCCGGCAACAACGCCATGGCATAGCCAATCCCCAGCACCACGAGGCCCAGCAGGTCACTGAGTCGCTCGGGATAGATCAGCAACGCCGCCGCCAGCAACAGCACCAGGCGCAACGCTCGGCCGATGGGTCCGACCGCGTACAGGTAGCCTTCCATCACCGACGCCAGCAGCCAGATCGATACGATGGCGGTCGTCGCCGACAAGGCGATGTGGAGTAGTTCCCCCTGCAGGATCAATGACGGGTTGAGCACGAAGAGAAACGGCAGGACGAAAAGAATGCTGCCAAGCCGCAGGGCCTTGAAGCCGGTGCGCATATTGTCGGCCCCGGCCACGCCTGCCGACGTGATGGCGGCCAGCGCCACGGGAGGCGTGATGTAGGACAGCATGCCCCAATACAGGATGAACAGATGGCTGCCCAACGGATTGAGTCCCGCTTCGACGAGGGCCGGTGCCAGCAGAATCGACAGGAAGATGTAGCAGGCACTGACCGTCATGCCCATGCCCAGAATAAAGCTGGTAATGGCGCCGGCGATGAGCATCAGCGGTATGCTGTCGCCCGCATACAGCAGGAGCTCGCGCGAAAAGGCGCCCGCCACCCCGGTATACGAGAGCCCGCCGACCACCAGGCCGATCCCGGCCAGTACGGCCACCAGGTTGCCGATACCCTTGGAGAGTTCCAGCAGGAAGGAAAGCCACTTGTCGAGCCCCAGCCTGCCCTCGCGACGGAACATGGCCGTCACCAGCAGCACCAGTGTCGCGTAGTATGGTGCGTGCGATTCGAGACGCATGACCAGCAGCATGTAGATCAGCACGCCCAGGCTCAGCAGATACGACCAGCCGGACTTCAGCGTCTGCCAGAGCGGCGGCACTTCGTCGCTGCGCATACCGACAAGCTTCTTGCGCGCGGCGTAATGATCGACTTGCAGCAACAGGGCCAGATAGAACATGATCGCCGGCAGTAGTGCCGCCACCATCACCTCGGCATAGGTGACCCCCAGAAACGATGCCATGATGAACGCGACCGCCCCCATCACCGGTGGCATCAGCGTGCCGCCCGTCGATGAACAGGCCTCGACCGCCGCGGCATACTCCGCTGGATAGCCCGAGCGCTTCATGGCCGGGATGGTCATGCTGCCGGTGGTCAGAATGTTCGAGACGGCACTGCCCGACAGGCTGCCCATGAAGGCGCTGGAAATCACCGCAACCTTGGCGGGCCCGCCTCGGCTGCGACCCAGCAAGGCGGTGGCAAAACGCATGAAGAAGTCACCGCCCCCCGTCAGCGTCAGGGCAATGCCGAACACCACAAAGCCGATAACCAGGTTGGCCACCACCTGCATGGGAATGCCGATGATGCTTTCGGCCCCCATCACGTGGGAGCGAATGGTTTCCCCGAGCGTAAAGCTGTTACTCCAGAGAAACCCGGGCATGTGTCCGGCATAGAGCGGGTAGGTGCCGAACACGAGCGCCACGACGAAGACCGCCCAGCCACCACAGCGCCTGACCCCTTCGAGCACCAGCAGCAACAGCACTGTCGAGGTTATCGTTGCCTGAAGCGGTGCAAAGTACTCCCAGCCTTCCTGGGACATTCGCATGCCGTTGAGCCCGAGGTAGAAGGCACTGACCAACGCCATGGCCGACAGCAGCCAGTCATACCAGGGAAGTCGCCCCCTGTCCCTGGGGCGCAAGGGGAAACACAGAAAGGCCGCCGCCAGAAAGATACCGACCAGGTAATAAAGAAAGGAATTCCCTAAAGGATAAAAACCCAGGATGCGTAATGCGAAGGCCTGATTGATGGCCAAGGCGAGCCCCACGCCCCCCAGAACGATAACGAACCAACGAGCCGGTCCGGCCAATCGGTTATCGGAAGATGTCTGCATGAGAGAAAATCTCCTAAATGCCGGGTAAAAGCCTTGCCAGACTAGCCTGAGTGAAGCCAGCACGCTCTCCGCTCGGCATTACGGCTTCGTCACTGAAATGCGTCCCCGCAACAGCTCTCATGGGCAAGACTCGACATCGCTTCCTGTCAGGGCCTGGCGCTTTCCACCTATCTTCTCGATGGCTCAAAAAGTAGAGAGGAAGCACCCTGGTGCTGGCCTGACAGAAACAAGCGTTGCCGGGCGGCTCAGTGCACTATAAAACCGTTGCTGCGTGACACACCGAGGGCATGTCGCCCCATGGCCTCGGCATGTCCCCACTTTGCGATTCGGGCGTTTTATTTCGCCCCCTTCACTTGCTCAAGGCCGCCTGACGCTTCTCTTCCCATAACGCCTTGAACGCTTCTTCATCCATCCCCTCCCCTTCCTCGAGGGTAGTGCTCCAGGCATTCTTCAAGGTCTCCAGGCGAGCCTCTCGCGCGTCATTCCACTCCTGCATCTCGTCGGTCCAGATGCCCTTTTCCTCCAGGTAACGAATGGCACCATCGTGGAAGGGAATATCGATCGGTGGCGTACCGGCATCGGAAATCCTCCAGCGCTGGATGGCCGCAGTGGCATCCTTGTAAAGGTCATAGTTTTCATCGAGCGCCTTGATCACCTCATAGACCTCATCCTCGCTCTTGTCGGCCGTGGCAACGATGATCGGATAACGGTAGGCCAGCATGTTGGCCGGTGAGGATTCGGAAAGACCAGCGCCGATGGTTTCCTTGAAGGGCTGAAAAACCGGGGCGACGTCGTTCATCCGTTTCCAGCCTTCCTCGTCGTCGGCCGGAATGTCCACCCAGTGGATGCCGCGCGGCGACTCGGCCAGTTCATACAACTGGCTCGCGGTGGTCGTGGTGCAGGTTGCATCGGCACGATCCTCCACAAGGGAGCTCATCGATGCCTTGTGAGTCGGAAACATGACGATATCGACATCACTGCGGTCCAGACCCGCAAACGCCAGGATGGCATCGCACTTGACCTGAACGGAGGGATTGCCCGCGGTATAGGCGACGCGCTTGCCTTTCAGATCCTCGAGCGTCTCGATATCGGCATCGGCGGCCGTGGGCACCCCGAAAGTAGAAGGACGTCCCGCAACAGCACGCAAGTCCTGAGGCCCCCAGCGGCGTTCCGAGAAGTCATATACGCCCTCGGAGGCGAAGAAACTCTCGGTTGCCAGGAAGGCATAGTCCGCCCGGCCCGATACCAGCGGCTGAAGTCGACCGATGGCCGAACCGGAGGGCTGAATACGTATACGGGTGCCCGAAGCCTTGCCAAAGGCGTCGGCGATCGCGGATGCCTCGGAATGACCTTGAGAGCCGACATCGTAGGCGGTCCAGATCATGGTATCCGGCAGAGATGCCGCCTGCGCACCACTGATACTCATGCCAGTAGCCAGGGCCACGGTCAGGAGGCTTGTCGTAAGTGTCTTGCACATCATGGCTGCTTCCTCTTTATCGTTGTTACGAGATGATATTTTACAAGGCAATTATCAGCGTGAAGTTCATTATTGGTATTCTGGACTTTCGTTCTTCACCGAAACTTTCTTGCCGCGAGGCTTTTGTCTTCGCACATTCTTGTCGGACGCTTCGGTACGTTTCATCAAACGTTCCCCCAGACAATCAGGTGGCATGAGATGGCATCTCAACCACCTGGCCCAGAGGGCAACACGCCGACCTCTCTCAGTCTTTTCACTTCCGCGTCCCGAATCCCCAGCTCTTCGAGAATATCGTTGGTATGCTGCGAAAAGCGTGGTGGTGGGCGACGGTAGTCCGCCGGCGTTCGCCCCATCTTGATGGGCGATCCGGTACCTTGGTAATCACCCATGCGTACGATCATCTGACGATGCTCGGTATGCGGATGCGCCAGTACCTGTGAGGTTTCCTGAACCGGTCCACTGGGCACGCCACGGCGAATCAAGCGCTCTGCAAGCGCCTGGCCATCCTGGTTTTCCATGGCCGCTTCCAGCTCATCCTTCAGCTCTTCTCGATGGGCCCTACGCTCAGCATTGTCGATGAAACGCGGGTCGTCCTTCAGACCTGGACAGCCGAGCTCCTCACACAGTCTGGCGAATTGGGTGTTGTTGCCTACCGCCAGGAAGAGGGGATCGGTACCCGTCCGGAAGACCGAGTAAGGCATGATATTGGGGTGGGCATTACCGGTACGTCGTGGCTCGGGACCACCGTAGAATACATTGGGAAAATGCGGATGCATCAACGAGAGACCGGCATCGTAAAGCGATGCTTCGACGAACTGTCCCTCGCCACTGCGCTGCCGGTCGTGCAGCGCCAGACTGATGCCGATCACGGCGTTGAGGCCCGACACCAGATCGACGACGGGCAGGCCGATACGCAGCGGGTCACCGCCCTCTTCCCCGTTGACACTCATCAAGCCCGCCATGGCCTGGATCACCGCGTCGTAACCCGGCAGGCCGCCAAGGGGGCCATCCGCGCCGAAGCCACTGATCCGGCAATGCACCAATCGGGGAAAGCGTTCGTGCAGAACGTCATACCCCAGCCCCCATTTTTCCAGTGTGCCTGGCTTGAAGTTTTCCACCAGCACATCGGCATCGGCCAGCAGCCGCGTAAGCAGTTCGCGACCCTCCTCCTGGCGAAGATCCAGGGCCATGCCGCGCTTGTTGCGGTTGAGGCCATGGAAGTATGAGGCGGCTTCGTCTTCGGCAAACGGCGGGCCCCACCCCCGTGTCTCGTCGCCGGCCGGAGGTTCGATCTTGATCACATCCGCGCCGTAGTCACCCAGCATCTGGGTACAGTACGGCCCACCCAGGACCCGACTCAGATCGATCACTCGAATACCGCTCAAGGCATTATTCTGTTCCATGCCCCCTCCTTCGGTTACAGGCGTTTTGCGCTTTCACGGCTAATCGGCGTTTCGGCCAGCAACGCTTCCATCTGCGTCGGTTCCTCGGCCGGCGACGCCAACGGATCCTGGGCGGCCAGTCGATAGCGCAGCACCATCCTGGCCAGCACCAGACGTCGCCAGTCATCTCTCAGTTGGGCCGCTTCCCAGGCCATGAACACCGCAGACGCCAGATGGTAGAGGCCGGAGGCAACACGCCGGGTTTCCAGTTCATCGTCGCGCTCGCCGCTGGTGACGTCTTCGGCGACGTTTCTCAGTCGCGTCAAGGCGGTGTCGAACGCCTGGCGCTCCTCCCGAGTGAGATCAATGGTGTCCAGGCAGCGCTGCAGGTAGTCGCACAACACCGGCAGGGTACCTTCGCGGCGGATCGAACGAAGGACGTCGAGCGCGACGATGTTGCTGGTACCTTCCCAGATGGACCCCAGGTGAGCATCACGCAGAACCCGGGCGTCCGACCATTCCTCGATATAGCCACAGCCACCTCGAACTTCCATGCCATCGCCAGCCACTCGGCGCGCATCTCGCGTCGAGCGGAACTTGATCAAGGGGGTCAGGATACGCAGCAGCTTGGCGGCTTCGGCATCACCGGCATCGGCGCGTCGCAGGCAGTCGGCGGTATGCAGCATGATGCTTCGCGCTTGTTCTGTCGGCAGCATCATCTTGCACAACTGCCGGCGCATCAGCGGCATGTCAATCAGGTGACGCCCGAAGGCCATGCGGTTGCGGGCGATGAACAGCGACTCGTTGAGCGTTCTGCGCATGAGTCCGGCCGAACGCACGCCGTTGGAAAGACGCGACATGTTGATCATGTCGGTCATATGCTTGAAACCCTTGCCATGTTCACCGACGACATAGGCTTCGGCGCCTTCCAGCATGATCTCGCCACTGGCCATGGAGCGCGTGCCCAACTTGTCCTTGAGGCGCAGGATGCGATAGCGATTGAGGCTGCCATCCTCCAGACGCCGCGGGAGCAGGAAGAGCGTCAGGCCACGTGTGCCGGATTCGGCGTTTTCCGGGCGCGCCAGTACCATGGCCAGGTCCGCATCCGGGTTGGAGCAGAACCACTTGTCGCCATACAGGCGCCACACGCCATCCTCGCAGCGCGCCTCGGTGGTCACCGCCCCGACATCCGAGCCGGCATCCTGCTCGGTCATGAACATCGCGCCCTGGTACTGGTAGTCGCTGTCCTGAGAGGTCAGTCGGTCGAGATAGCGATCGATCAGTTCCCGGGAGCCGAACTTGCGCAGCGTACGCGTCAGGGAGTCGGTCATGCTGAGCGGACAGCACAGCCCGAACTCCGCCTGTACATAGAGAAAGGTCAAGCCGTACTTGACGACGGGCGGCATCGGTTCGGGCCAGTCCAGCACACCACCACGATGCGACATGGCCTGAAGCCCGAAGTGCGAGTAGGCATAGTACTCCAGGCGACGATAGGAAGGGTGTTTCTTGACCAGGGGCGCCTCGGCGCCATTTCGCGTTCTGAGCTGTAATGTCGGCGGATTCTTGTCGGCATCCAGCGCCAGGGACTCGAGCTCGCCCCCCGCCAGCTCGCCCATTTTCGTAAACCAGGGCTCGACATGGGAGCGCACCGATGATGGCAGGTAAACGTCCAGCAAACGAGCGAACCCGGGGTCGCTATGATAAGCGTTATGCCCCCAGTTATCGGGAATGTTGCGATGAATGGCGTTAGACACGTGGCGAGCTCCTCTTCAGTGATACAGCTGACTGACACCTTAGGTAGCCATTTGGCCCGTCTCCAATACTCTTTCAGGATGCTTCAATACAGTTTACTGTATCGTCATGCGATAACCCTTGCGGAAGCAGGCTGATGGCACTGACGTTTCGTCAACTCCGATATTTTCTGATCTTGTCCGATGAGCTGCATTTCGGGCGGGCGGCTCAGCGGCTGCATATTTCACAACCGCCCCTGAGCGCGAGCCTGCGTCAGTTGGAGGAGGAGCTAGGTACCCGGCTACTGGACCGTAACAGCAAACAGGTGAAGCTGACCCCGGCCGGCGAGATCTTCCAGCGTCAGACCCGACGCCTGCTGGAACAGCTGGAAGACTCGAGGCAATTGGTAAAACGCGCCGCTTCGAGCCCTTCGGGCCTGCTGAAGGTGGGATTCACGCCTGCGATGATATTCCGTTGCCTGCCGCGTGCACTGCACCTCTTGCAGGAACAGCAGCCAGGCATCGACATCAAGTTGATAGAGAAGAATTCGGCAATCCAGGTCGAAGCGGTCAGCGAAGGGCAACTGGATATCGGCTTCATTCACTCCATGCCGTTGCCCGAGAAGCTGACCTCACTGATGATCGCCGATGAGCCCTTCCTTTGCTGCCTGCCGATGCACCATCACATGGCCCGGCGCACTCGGCTCTCGCTCAACGACCTACGCAATGAGCCCATGGTCATGTTTGGCCGTGACCTGGCACCTCATTACTACGACCGTATTCTCAGCCTGTTTCGTGTCGCCGACATCGAGCCCCGCATTTATCATGAGGTTTCTCACTGGCTGACCATCGTCGCGCTCGTGTCACGTGACATGGGAGTGGCACTGGTACCCCGCTCGCTTGCGCAGACAGGGCTTTCCAGCGTCGTGTTCATCCCGCTGGACGATGCCCGTACGCAGCATCAGTCGCATTGCATCTGGGCGCCCGATACCGAAAACCCTGGTAGAGATCTTCTGATCGACTGTGTACGCACGTCCTTGCAGAGCGAGTTCGCTCTTTAGCGTCACCTGTTTGATGAATGATCCATATCGCCACCGCCAGCGTAGCAACCTGGACGGCATTCACTCCGGAACGAGTGTCACACGACCGGCCTGGTCTGTGTCATTTCGTCGCCTGCCGCTGACTGAGCACACCTACCAACGCCGACAACGACAGCACGATCACATAGGTGCCGTAACCGTAGACGGTGGACGCCAGCCCAAAACGTTGCATGGCGATACCGGCCATCAAGGCCGGCAAGCTGGCGGAGAGGTAGCTGGCCACGTACAGCACCGCCATCAACGAGGAACGCTCGCCCTGCGGCGCCAGAGACATGATGGCCCGCATGGCACCCATGAAGCCGGCGCCAAAGCCCGGGCCTGCCACGGTAATGCCGGCCAGCAGTATCAGGATGTCGTGACGCGCCACGCCCCACAGCACGATGGCCATGCCCAACGGCAGCAGAATCCCGGATAGCATCAGAATCCATCGGGTATTCTGCCGCTGCAGGCACCAGACCCCGAGCGCACCCATCACGGCCAGCAGGCATACCAGGAGGCCGCCGATCATGGCGTTGTCGATGCCCGAAACCTGCCTGGCCAGCACCGGTCCCAGCGAGAGGCTGAAACCACCGAGCGACCAGGACGCGATGCAGGCGGGAATCACGCGCAGGAAGGTGGGCCGCACCGATACCGGGATGCGGGCCGTCGGTTTCAGTGACGCCAACGCGCCAGGCCGAGGCGAGACGCTCTCCTGCGTGCCCCTCAGACCGATCAGTTGCCAGACAAAGATACCGGTCATCAGCAGGAACCCCAGCCGCATGGGATAAGGCGCCAGGTCGACCAGGAACCCGGAGCACAGCGCACCGAGTCCCATGCCGACGAGCGGCGCGACACTGGCCAGGATGGGGCCGCGCCGGTGATCAGTGTCGATGAGGGCGGCACCCAGCGCACTGGTCGCTATGCCGGTGGCCAGGCCCTGAAGCGCCCGGGCCAACAGCAGCACGCCAAGATCCTGCGCCACCAGAAACCCGAGCATGGCGACCACCTCGATCGCCAGGCCGAGCAAGATGACCGGGCGACGTCCCAGGTATTCGGAGAGTCTGCCGGTCATCAGCAGCGCCAGCAGTAAAGCGAACATATAGATCGCAAACGCCAGGGTCAGCATGGGTGTGGAGAAGTGCCAACTGGCCTGGTAGAGCGGATAAAGCGGCGTCGGCACGCCGGAGGCCGCCAGGAAGGCAACCACCACCAGGGTGTAGAAGAGCAACTGGTGTGTCGGGGCGGCGTTCTCCGCCGTCGTATCGGCTGCCGTGGCCATGGAGGCTCCTTAAAGCAAAAAATTTGCGATATACTGAAAGCCTAGAGACAAGAATGCTTTAAAGCAAATATTTTGCGTTAGAGGAATTATGGTCGAGAAACCAGCGGTGAGACCGGGCGGACGCAGCGCCCGGGTACAGCGCGCCGTGCATGAGGCGGTGAAAACGCTGGACGAGGAAGTGCCACGAGACAAACTGTCCGTTCCGCTGGTGGCCGAACGAGCGGGCGTGACGCCTTCCACGATTTATCGTCGCTGGGGCAACCTGAAAGAGCTGCTGGCCGACGTGGCCGCCGAACGGCTCCAGCCTGATGCCCCGGTGGCGGACACCGGCTCGCTGGAAGGCGATCTGATGGCCTGGGCCGGGGAGTACATGGAGGAAATGACCTCCACCCCCGGTCAACAGATGCTGGCGGATACCCTGGGCAGCACCAGCCTGGAACAGCGCCAGCGTTGCCTGAAGGCCCAGCAGCACCAACTGCAGTTGATATTGTCCCGCGCCGAGGCTCGGGGAGAGACGCCACTGCCTACGGTCGAGCGCTTGCTGGACGGCATCATGGCACCACTGACCTACCGCCTCTCCTACGCACCACAATCACTCTCCAAAGCCAATCTGGCGCAATGGATCGCCGCAACGCTGCGCTGATCGCAATGGCATCATCAAACACCATGCGCCGGATTCGCCACCAGACACAGGGCCGCGTCTCGACACGGCCCTACAACGGTATGGAAAGCCACCCTCAATCCGCCATCAGGCTTGAGACGGCCTGGCCCAGGTAGTCCTTCATGCGATCATCCATCCAGGTACTCTCCCTTAGTGCCGGCTCCTGCTCATTGGCTTGTCGGATCTTCTGGTGCGTCGCGGGATCGTCGCCGGCAAAGCGCTGCAACAGCGCCAGCCACTCCCTGGCCAACTGCTGCGCGGCCGGCTCCTCGGGGCGGGTGCCCTGCTCCAGCAACTGGCGCAGTCGGGCCATCAAGGGCGGCCACTCATGCATGCATTGCGGGTAGCGCTCCCGCATGACATCGAACTCCGCATCCGACAGGTAGCGCCGATAGAAGATCAGCTTGTACTCGGCGAACGCTTGCATCACGAAATCCGACACCATCGTGGAGATACCCAACTGTTCCTGTGCATCGGGCTCGTTGGCGTGCATGGCATTCAGCTTTTCGAGCAGGGCCGGATCGCCGGCAGTATCGCGCTCGAGTTTCGTCATCCAGCGCGTCGCCAGATCCCGTGCCTCGGATGAGGCAGGAGACGTTCCCTGCCGCAGCAGCCCCTCGGCTTCCTTGATCAGGTCTTGCCATTCCGCTTGACGAGCGGCCCCGGCCTGGTAGAGCGGCAATCGATCGAGCTCCTCCGGGGAAAAATAACGGTCGTACATCGTCATCAACTCCAGTGTCTTCAGCCAATCGTCCATTGCCGGCTCCTCGCCGTTCACGACCTGGCGATGCAGATTCGCCAGGCGATCCCGCAACTGGTGTTTCTGCGCGATCTCTCGTTCCAGCAGGCGCATCTGTCGCTCGAGAACGGTCGACAGCGGTGGCGATGGCTGATCGAGCAGGGTGCCGATATCGGCCAGCGACATACCCAGGGAGCGCAGCGCCTGTATGCGATGCAGGCGGGCGATATCCTGGCGTCGGTAGAGCCGATAACCGGCGTCGGAACGCGTGGAGGGAGTGAGCAGACCGATGTCGTCGTAATGGTGAAGCGTCCGAACGGTCAGACCGGTGCGCTTGGCCAGTTCACCGACGCGTAACAACATGCCGTGTCTCCTCTCGTCCACGCGTGGCTGAAGTCTGGAGCCTCCCGTCGCGTGAGGGTCAAAGAGGGATTCGCTGAGTGGATATCCCGCAAAATGACAAGCAAACTTGTCCTATGATCAATCACGTTCGCGCTCTGCGCAAAGCGAAGGGCATGACCCAGGCGGCCCTGGCCGATGCGTTGGGCGTGTCGCGCAACACGATCAACTCCATCGAGGTCGGCCGCTATGTGCCCTCGCTGCCGCTTGCCTTGAGCCTGGCGCGATTCTTCGGCAAGCCCGTCGAGGAGGTGTTCGATGACCGACAAGAATGAAGCCAGCCAGTCCCCGTCCCGACGGCGAGCGCTGTTCGTCCCCTTCTTCGGCATCGCCATGGGGCTGGCGATGTTCCTGGTCTCCTGGCTGGCCGCCGATGCGCTGGAGCTCGGCCTTGTGATGTTCGCCATCATGCTGATCTACACCGCCGTGATGCACTTCGGACGACGTTTCGAATCGGTGCAGATGCTTGCCCAGCACCCTCCTCTGGATGAACGCCACGCCATGATTCAGATGCGTGCCATGACGGCGGCCTTACCCATATGGCTGCCACGGTGATCCTGCGTCGACGTCTGTAAGCGCGTTGCGGGGCGTAGGCCTCCCTGCCGGACGATTCGATCACTGGACCGACCGTACAGGCAGAGAGCCAAAGGCCGCCAGGCTCACTTCATCTCGAAGCCACGTTCGATCAGAAAGTCGCGCATGTGCGGACGCAGCTTGGTATCGAAGAGCGGCGTCAGGTTGTGGGACCAGTCGGATGCCTTGTTGCCTCCCTTACGCTCGCTGTAATAGCGCTGCATGGATGCATCGAAGGCGGAAACGTGCTCCTCGTCGTTCTCATAGACATCCTGCTTGAGGATCGTTTCTACCGGCAGGCGCGGCTTGATGTCCGGCTGATCGGCCGGGTAACCGAGGCACATGCCGAACACCGGGTACACGTGCTTCGGCAGCCGCAGCAGGTCACTGATGGCCTCCGGGTTGTTGCGGATGCCACCGATATAGCAGATCCCCAGTCCCTCGGACTCGGCGGCAAGTGCCACGTTCTGCGCCATCAGCGCGGTATCGACGCTGGCCACCAGCAACTGCTCGGTCATGCCCCGCGTGACATCGGCGCCGGTGCGCTCGGACGCCTCGGTGGGACGCTTCATGTCGGCGCAGAACACCAGAAAGTCGGAGCAATGGGCAATATAGTCCTGACCGCCGGCCAGTTCGGCGATTCGCTCGCGGTTGGTCGGGTTCGTCACGTGAATGACGCTGTACGCCTGCACATGGCTGGACGTGGCGGCGCTCTGGCCGGCGCGGATCAGCTCTAGCAGCGTCTCGCGGGGGATCCGCTGCTCGGTGAACTTGCGGATCGAACGATGGGACTTCATCAACTCGATGGTAGGGTTCATGCGACCTCTCTGGATGCAGCATCGGGTGGAACGAGAGCCCACCAAGATACTTAACCAGCTTACAATCTTCCATCGTCGATACTGTGCCCGCCCCCTACATTCCCAGCGCCGCGAACGCCTCGGCGATCGTTGGCGGCGCCGTGGCACGGGTATACATCGACGTCAGGTACTCTCTCAGCCTCGGGGCGTCATCGACGCATCTGCTCCTCGTTCGCCCAGTCCAGAGTATAGGCGGCATTGAAATCGGCCACGCTGAGTCGGTCGCCCACCAGGAACTCGCGGCCCTCCATGTGCCGCTCGAGCACGGCCACCATTGCCACCCCTTCCTCCCTCGCCAGGTCGACATCCTGAGGCAAGCGTTTCTCTTGCGGATAGAGAAAGGTGTGACGCGCGATCCGCCACAGGGGCTGCTCGATCTCGGTCGTCAGAAAGAAGATCCAGCGATACATCTGGGCCCTGTCCTCCACGGTCTCGGGGATGAATCCCGCCTGCGGATACTTATCGGCCAGGTAGAGCTGAATCGCCGACGACTCGGTCACCACCAGGCCGCCGTCGACCAGTACCGGGACCCTGGCCGCCGGGTTGAGATCGAGAAAGTTCCTCTGCAGGTGCTCGCCTTGCAGGAGGTCCACCGGGACCACTTCGTACTCCAGGCCCAGCTCGTTGAGCAACCAGATAACGCGCAGGGCACGGGTCGGGGGTGCACCGTATAGCTGGATCATGTTCGGCTCCATCGTTTGAAAGATATCAGGGGTCGCATTGACACCTGATAGTCGAACGGGAGCCCGTCGAATCGACACCGTGACGGTACATCGGGTGAATTGACCTTCTGAAGGTTCAATCCACCCGACGCCAATGAAAGATACAGAAAAGTATCCTTAGGATTTGTCTGAAAAGTCGGCGAACGGAGACCAGGGCTAGGCCCGCTCCCGGCGGGCCAGCGCATTCCCCACATCCATGTGGGTCACAAGGAAAAACCAGCGACAAATCGTCAGGATGGACGATTTGGGCAGCTCCGCTGCTCGGAGAGCGAGTGACATGGATGTCACGAGTCAAAAAACGGAGCTTACTCGTGTAAACGAGCATTTTGAGCTGATTTTTAACGCCGTATGGTCGAGTGCAGGCAATTTTCAGGCACAGCCTAGTGTCCTGTTTCGGAAGTTCGTTGAAGAAGTGGCGAGCGCATTGGACCGTCAGGCAAGGCGCCGTGACGAGGCATAGCAGCGCTATGGCGAGGAACGGCAACACCGCATGGCGGCCCAAGGAGCCGCCAGAATTCTACAGTCAACTTCTGATACAGGACACTAGAACGGTGCGTTATCCGCTTCCTGGAAGCTGCCGGTGACATTGCCGGAGAGATCGATATTATCCGGATCCAGTGTCATTACCGGGGCGCCATCCCGCAGATCGAACTTAGTAAGATCCGTCCAGATCACATTGGGGCTGGTGGTCAGCTCGAAGAAGTAGCGCCGGTCATCCAGATTGATTGCCGTGCGGTATTCGGTGTTGTAGATCCCGAACTCTTTGTAAGGCGCACCGAAGGGGACGGACACATTGCGCGCGATCGCCAATATGCCCGCAATCGCCTCACGCTCATCCTCGGGTTCCGGCAGCATCTCCAGATAGTAGGCGGCACGCTGGAAACGGTCGGTCGCCTTCACATTACCGGGCAAGGGCGTATCGCTGCTGGGATTGGAGAAGTCCTGTTGCGCCAGCAGCTCGAGTTGCTTGTCATAGGTCGGATCGTTGGTCATGATCTGGTATTCACGATCATGATGCACGACCGGCTCGCCATCGATATATTCGATGATCGCCGAGTCACCGCTGGCATCCTCGAGAGCCAGGTGAACGTTGGACTTGTGGCCGTTTGCCTCGGTCATCACGACTTGAACCGTATCCAGCACCTCGAGCGCTTCATCCACGGTCGCCGCGTTATCAAGCACGAACTGCAGCCACAACCCCGCTTGAACACCGGGCTTGCTCGCATCGCGGGAGCCGAAGTCCGTGTCATTCAAATACAGCAGGTGGCCGGCCAGGCCACGTTCATTGAACCCATCGACCGAGCCGATCCCGTATATCGTAGTGACCATGCTCGCGTACTCGGACGTCCACTTGGCCGGGTTCTCCTCGACTGTGACGGTAGACCCCGTGCGGCCCCCATCGCGTTCCAGTCCGCGCGGCATGACGGTAAGTACCGGCTCCGTGGACTCTGGCCAGTCCATGGTGCGCCCGACCACGGTCGCCAGTTCGTTATCGTTCCAGAGGATACGGGAACAAGCATCGGCCGTCTGAAATGCGACGAGCCCGGCCGCCACCACGAGTGCACCTGTCACGGTACGGTGCATAGCATGCTGCTTCATCGAATCACTCCTTTTCGAGCCTGCGACGGGTCAGTACCGATCGGCACACAGCGTATCGTCACGGTACAGTGACCTGCGAAAGATTCCTTCTCGACACGAGAATCAGGAATCCGAACTTGCCTCGAGTCAAGAAGAGAAACTCTTCACCCGTGTTACATCGAACACATCTCGTCGATAACGACACTATCGATAAATAAAAAGTGGACTAATAAAGCGTCGAAGATATGACGCCGTTCATCACTCTCTTCGGAGAGTAGAAGACTGACTCCCTGCTTCTCGCTTTATTGATATATTCTGATGTCAGAGTAGCACGAGACTTCGCTATGTCATTCTGAGTCAGGGAAAAACTTCTGAACTCAAGCAGTAAGCGCATCACGAGCGTGAAGTGCCCCAGCGCGACGCCATCGCCTTCGTCGCCTTCCCCCGAGTCCCATGGCGATCTAATTCGATAGGTTGCTAAATAGTTATGCCTTGGGTAGTATACGTTTCATATATGTAACGTACACTGAAGGGATCGCCATGGGGATCGTGAAAATTTCCGAGAACATGCATGAGGTCCTGCGCCTCACCAGTCACGCGCTCAGCCGGTCGATCAACGCTCAAGCCGAGCATTGGATGCGTATCGGCATGCTGGCCGAACTGCACCCGGACCTGGATCATAGCGAGCTCAGTCGCTTGCTGATCCGTGCCGAGCAGGCGGGCGAGCTGGATCTGCAGGCGCTTGCCGGGGTCAAGGACCTTGCACAGGCTCAGGCGTCTGGCGTCTGGCGCTGAAGAGGCGACGTCCCATGAGTAACGAGATCGCGATTCATACGCCGGCCGACCTGGCCATGTCCCGTAAAGCCGGACAACTGACCGCTGACGTGCTCGCCATGATTGCGCCATACGTCAAGCCTGGGGTCACGACCGGCGAGCTTGACCGGATCTGCAACGACTACATCGTCAACGTGCAGAACGCCATCCCGGCTAATGTGGGCTATCAAGGCTTCACGAAGACGGTCTGTACGTCTATCAACCATGTGGTGTGTCATGGCATACCGTCGGACAAGGCGTTAAAGAACGGCGACATCGTCAATATCGACGTCGCGCTGATCAAGGACGGCTGGTATGGCGATACGAGTCGCATGTTCTTCGTTGGCACGCCCAGCACCAAGGCGCGGCACCTGGTGAGAACGACCTATGACGCCATGCGTGCCGGCATTCACGCCGTACGGCCCGGCGCGACGCTCGGCGATATCGGATATGCCATTCAATCCGTGGCTCACCGCAACGGCTACAGCGTCGTCCAGGAGTATTGCGGGCACGGCATCGGCCAGGTCTACCATGACGAGCCGCAGATCCTGCATTACGGTCAACCAGGCGAGGGACTGGTACTGGAGGCCGGCATGCTTTTCACCATCGAACCCATGATCAATGCGGGAAAGCGTTTTGTGAGAACGCTGAGCGATGACTGGACAGTGATCACCAGGGATCGCTCCTTATCAGCCCAGTGGGAGCATATGGTGGCCGTCACGAATGACGGTTTCGAGGTTCTGACGACGTGGCCTGACCGCTCCGACGACTACCCGGCCATCTGACGACACTTCCTGTCTCTTCGACCGGGGCCGGCAACGCCCGAATGCCGCCGGTCCCGGCAATTTTACGGATTTTTTATGTTGCCCCATGATTCCATGTCCGCTTCGTCGATGAGGCGGATAAAGGAGGGGCTTCTTCCATGCCCGATGTCCGGAGGGTCACGGATACCCTGCGCCGGTGGGCGCCCATTCTCCGGGTGCTCGCCGTGCTATGGCTGGTATTGGCCATGTTCATGGCGGTTCCGTTTCTGATACTGATCGTCGAGGGGGAAGCGGATGCCATGGCCTTCGGCCTCTCGATCGCCATCGTGCTCGCGGCGGCGGCGCTGTCGTGGCTCGTCACCTGGCGAACGCCGGTCAGCCTCAAGCCATGGCAGATGTTCGTGCTGACGACGCTCAGTTGGGTGACCATCAGCGGCTTCGCCAGTCTGCCACTGGCGCTGGGCGCGCCGCAGCTGTCCCTGACCAACGCGGTCTTCGAATCGGTGTCGGCGATCACCACCACGGGGTCGACGGTACTGGTCAACATCGAAACGCTCTCGGATGGCCTCAAGCTCTGGCGCGGCATCATGCAGTGGCTCGGCGGCATCGGCATCATCGTCATGGGGATCGCCATCCTGCCGTTTCTCAAGGTCGGTGGCATGCGCCTGTTCCATACCGAGTCGTCCGACTGGTCCGACAAGGTAATGCCGCGCACGGGCGGCATCGCCAAGGCGACACTGGGTATCTATTGCGGCTTCACCTCGTTGGCCGCGCTGGCCTACTACCTGGGCGGCATGCAGCCGCTCGATGCCGTCGTGCATGCCATGACGTCGCTTGCCACCGGCGGCTTCGCCAACAGCGATGCGTCCTTCGGCGCCTATGCCGAACAGCCTCAACTGTTGTGGATGGGTAGCCTGTTCATGCTGTGCGGGGCCCTGCCGTTCGTGCTCTACATCCGTTTTCTGCGGGGCTCGCGGCTGGCCCTGGTGCGTGACCAGCAGGTACAGGGCCTGCTGTTGCTGCTGTTGCTCGTCATCCTGACGCTCACCGCCTGGCGAATCGGGCAGGGCACGCCCCCCTTCGCGTCCCTGACCCAGGTGACGTTCAACGTCGTGTCCGTGGTCACCACCACGGGTTATGCCTCGGACGATTACAGTGCCTGGGGGGCCATGGCCTTCGTGGCCTTCTTCTACCTCACCTTCGTGGGGGGTTGCAGCGGTTCGACCAGCGGCGGCATGAAGATCTTTCGTTTCCAGGTGGCCATGCTGCTGCTCCGCGACCAGCTGCGCTACCTGATTCACGCCAGTGGTGTCTTCGTCTCTCGCTACAATAACCAGCCACTGACCGATGACATCACCCGAGGCGTCGTGGCCTTCTCCTTCTTTTTCTTCCTGACGGTCGCCGGCCTGGCCCTGGGCCTGAGCCTGCTGGGTCTCGACCTCACCACGGCACTCTCCGGCGCGGCCACGGCGGTCGCCAATGTCGGGCCGGGCCTGGGCGAGACGATCGGCCCCGCCGGCAATTTTTCCTCTCTGCCGGACGCCGCCAAGTGGTTACTCTGTGTGGGCATGCTGATGGGCCGCCTGGAGATCCTCACGGTGCTGGTTCTGCTGACGCCCATGTTCTGGCGACAATAGCCGCCTCTCTCCCCGTGATGCCGGATAACGACCAGGACGCCACCATGACCCGATCTTCCGTCACCTCCCTGCATGGCCCGCGAGTACTGGCGGCCCTCAGCGGCGGCAGCGAGGATGCCGCGCTGATTCGCTCGGCTCACCGTCTCGCCGAACGCGAGCATCTGCCCTGGGGAGCCGTGCACGTCGACGGTGGCCACAACGATGCCGACAGACGCCTCGTCCTGGAGCAGGACGCTTCCAGGGTGGCTCGCCTGGGCGGCGAGATGCACATGGTCCAGGGCCAGGATCGCGCGGCGGAGCTTCTCCACTACGCCGACGAGCATCGCGTCGCGACGCTGCTGGTGGGATGCTCACGCCCTTCCGGATGGCGCTTCTGGCGCCGTTCCCTGCCCGAGCAACTGCTCCGCTCGGGCGGCGCCTTCGACCTGGTCATGATCGCCGAGACGCGCAAGCGCCCCCGGTTCCGTTCACGCCGAACCTGGCAGCGATTCCAGCTGCACGAGCCCGTGATCGCGGGGGCGAGTTCCCTGGGCGCCCTGGGAGCGGCCTGGCTCCTGCAAGCCTGGCTGGAACTCGCCAACCTGTCACTGGTGTTTCTCGCCGCGGTACTGGCCAGCGCCGCCCTGGCAGGCACCAGGGCCGCCATGCTGAGTGCCCTCCTGGGGTTTCTGTCCTTCAATTTCTTCTTCACACAACCCCGGTTTTCACTGGCCATCCTCGAGAAGGAACAGCTGCTCACCGTGGTCTTCTTCCTGTTGATCGCCGTGGTGGTGGGCCAGCTGGCCGGGACCGGACGTCGCCGCTTGCATGCCCTGCGTCACAGTCGTGAACAGTCCCAGCGATTGCTCGCCTACTCGAGATCCCTCTCCACGGCGACCGACCGGGATCAGGTATGCGATATCGGTCTCACCTCGCTGGAACGCTGGCTCCACGTCCCGGTTGCCTTCCTGGATTTCGAGCAGGGTGGCAGCCGGCCACGTATTCACCAGGCCATTCCGCAGGGCACCGTGCTGGATGCCGCCGCCCTGACGGCGGCGAGCTGGAGCTGGCAGCACCGCCGGCCCAGCGGCGTGGGCACCGGGCAGCTCGACGAGGACGATCAAGGCTGGCGCATGCTGCCCTTGTCGGCCCGGGGGCGGATCATCGGCGTGGTGGGGCTCGAGCTCGGACAGCGCCCGGCACCGCTGCAACCCAATCATGAAGCGCTGCTGGAGTCCCTGATCGGCCAGTTCGCCATGGCGCTGGAGCGGACGCGCCTGGTCGGCGAACTGGAGACGACACGACTCTCGGAAGAAAACGAACGCCTGCGCTCGGCGCTGCTCTCTTCCGTCTCCCATGATCTGCGCACCCCCCTGGCCTCGATCATCGGCTCGGCGAGCTCGTTGCGCGACCTGGGGGCACAGCTGAGTCACCAGGACAAGGCGGAACTGCTGGACGGGATTCTCAGCGAGAGCGAGCGCCTCGACCGCTACATCCAGAACCTGCTGGACATGACCCGACTGGGCCACGGCAATCTCAGGATCGAGCGTGACTGGATCTCGCTGGACGACCTCGTCTCGGCTGCCGTGCAACGCCTGGGGCCGGCGCTGGAAGCCCTCGACCTGCAGCTCGACTGGCCGGCCAGCCTGCCCCTGCTGCACGTGCATCCGGCCCTGATCGAACAGGCACTGGTCAACGTCATCGACAACGCCGCGCGCTTTTCCCCTCCCGGCGGCCAGATACGCATTCAGGGTCGGCTCGACACCGCGCATCGGCGGCTCGAGATCCGGGTGATGGACCAGGGGCCCGGCATCGCCCCCGAGATGCGGGAGGCCGTGTTCGACATGTTCCACACCGGAAGCGAAGGCGACCGCAGCCGATACGGCAGCGGCCTGGGGCTAGCCATCTGCCAGGGGATGGTCGGCGCTCATGGCGGCAGTGTCGATGCCAGGCTCGGTCCGCAGGGACTCGGCACCATGATCACCCTTCATCTGCCACTGCCCGGCACGGAGATCCCCCAGGACCAGGAGACGCCTCATGCCGACTGAACGCGACAAGGTGCTGGTCATCGACGACGAGCCTCAGATTCGACGCTTCCTGCGCATCAGCCTGGTCTCGCAAGGGTTCAGCGTGATCGAGGCCGACACGGGCGCCCAGGGCATTGCCCGGGCTCGCGAGGAAGTCCCGGATCTCGTCCTGCTCGACCTGGGCCTCCCCGACATGGACGGGCAGGCCGTACTGGATGAACTGCGGACTCGGGGCTCGGTGCCGGTCATCATCGTCTCCGTGCGTGGCCAGGAAGCCGAGAAGGTTCGTGCGCTCGACAGCGGCGCCAATGACTATGTCACCAAACCGTTCGGCATCCAGGAACTCCTCGCCCGCGTGCGTTCGCTGCTTCGGTATCAGCGGCCGACGGACACCACGGAAGTCGTCGAATGCTACCGTCACGCGGGATTGACGATCGATCTGGCGGCCCATCGGGTCAGCCTGAACGGCACCCCCGTGCACCTCACGCCCAAGGAATATGCCGTGCTCGCCCTCCTGGTCCGGCAGGCCGGTCGCGTGGTGACGCAGACCCAACTGTTGCGCGATATCTGGGGTGCCAGCCACACCCACGATAGTCACTACCTGCGCATCGTGATCAGCAAGCTGCGTCACAAACTGGGCGATGATCCCCAGTCGCCACACCTGCTGCAGACCGAAGCGGGCATCGGCTATCGCTTGCTGGCACCTCGGGATGCCGAGACATGACCGGCCGCCTCGACACCGCCAGCTCCGGGTCCACCGTGGCACGCCGCACGGAAAACCCAGCAAAACGCTGAATTGCGTCCGTTCGATGACGCGGTTCATGCACTCTCGCCCGGCTTTTTGCTGTACCGTCGCGAGCAGGTTTCCACGCCGCCCGGTGTGGATTGTCGGGGAACCCGGTCGGCAAGATGGGGGTCGGGGGCCTATGATGTTGGTTTGTCACCTGCACCAGGAGAATGCGTGATATGTCGTCCCTGACCTTCAAGCCACGCCCCCGAGGTGGCAACTGGCCCGTCGTGCTCGGCTGGCTGGGTGTCATCCTGCTGGTGGTATCGGTGGCATTGATGGGCGCCGCGGGCCCGGCCTATCGGCTGGAGTGGCTGTCGCTGGGGTCGTCATTCACCTTGCTTCGCCAGGGCGCGCACCTGGCCCTGGGCGCCGGGGTGCTGGGACTGCTGACCTTCATGGTGGCCGGGCTATGCCGGCGCTGGCGACCGGCACTGGTGGGCATGCTGGTCATCCTGGCGGTGGCTGCGACCATTGCGCTGCCCGCCCAGATGATGCATCTGGCCCGTACCGTGCCGCCGATTCACGACATCACCACCGACATGACCGACCCGCCCGCCTTCGAGGCATTGGCGGATGAGCGTCGGGCGGCGCCCAACGCGGTCACCTACCCCGGCGAGCCCACCGCCCGACAACAGCGCATCGCCTATCCGCATCTCGCCCCGATCACCCTGGACCTGCCCCTGGCGCGGGCCATGGCCGCCGTGGAGGCCACGGCCGAGACCCGTGACTGGCATGTTGCCGAGATCACGACCGACCGCCTCGAGGCCACCGCCACCACGCGCTGGTTCGGCTTCGAGGATGACATCGTGATCCGGCTGACCGAGACATCGAACGGCGTTCGGGTCGACATGCGCTCAGCCTCGCGAATGGGACGCAGCGACCTCGGCACCAATGCGGCCCGCATCCAGACCTTCCTCGAAGACGTGGCGCAACGCGCACGGGAATAGCGCCTTCACAGCGTGACCCGATTCGCTATCATCATGGCTTGGTCAATGGAACAGGGAGTCGACATGAGCCTCGCCAGCGTACGCACCTTTCTCGCCGAGAAAGCCCCCGACATCGAGATACTGGAGCTCGAGACCAGCACCGCCACCGTGGCCCTGGCCGCCGAGGCGCATGGGGTGGCGCCGGGACAGATCGCCAAGACCCTGGCCTTCCGGATCGGCGAACGTCAGGTGCTGGTCGTGGCCAGCGGCGATGCGCGATTCGACAATCGCAAGATGCGTGATGCCTTCGATGGCAAGGCGAAGATGCTCGATGCCGAGACCGTGCTGGCACTGACCGGCCACCCCGTGGGCGGTGTCTGCCCGTTCGGGCTGGCCACGCCGGTGCCGGTCTACTGCGATGCCTCGCTCAAGGCCTATGACGAGGTATTGCCCGCCGCCGGCGAGGTCAACAGCGCCGTACGTCTCCCCCCGGACCGGCTCGCCGAGCTCGTCGACGCCGAATGGGTGGACGTGTGCAAGACCCCGGAAGTCGTCTGAACCATGGCGGAACTCGAGTGGTATCAGTATGCACTTATCGGGTTGATCTTCGCCTGGAGCGGCTTCGTCAGGACGAGCCTGGGATTCGGTGGCGCGGTGCTGGCGCTGCCCTTCCTGCTGCTGGTGCTCGATGAGCCGCTGGTCTTCCTGCCGATCGTCGCCATCCACCTGCTGATCTTCTCCAGCTGGATCGCCTGGCGCGGCCATCGCCAGACTCGCGCCGCCGACGATGCCCAGGCGCGCGATGGCGGCAATATCGACTGGTCCTATCTGCTTCGGGCGCTGAAGATCATGATCGTGCCGAAACTGATCGGCGTGGTAGGGCTCCTGACCCTGCCGGGCAATATCATGTCGATCATCATCTTCGCGATCGTCCTCGTCTACGGCACGAGCTACTTGCTGAACAAGCCGTTTCGCAGCCAGGGCAAGGCGGTCGATTGCGTGCTGCTGGGACTGGGCGGTTACGTCAGCGGCACGTCGCTGATCGGCGCGCCTCTGATCGTCTCGGTGTTCGCCAGCCATGTGGCGAAACACCAGCTGCGCGATACCCTGTTCGTGCTGTGGTTCATCCTGGTGGCGATCAAGATGGTGTCGTTCGTCATCGCCGGCGTGGACCTGCAGTTGATCCATCAACTCTGGCTGCTGCCCTGTGCTCTGGTCGGCCACCTGCTCGGCGAACGCGCCCACCGCTACATGCTGTCCGCCGATGGCGGCGTCTTCTTCCGCGTGCTCGGCGCGGTGCTGATCCTGGTCAGCGTGATAGGGCTAATCGTCGGGTCGGGATGAGGATCTAGGCCTGGCCATCAGAATGCGTTAATATTGTTAGTCGCCAAACTATGATGCAGCTACTATGCAGTGTCATAGCTTGCTGTTCGAGGCTTCGGGCCGGTATCTCTCGGGATGCCGGCCCGTTTGCTTGAACCGATATCATGCCTGATGGCCGCGCGCAGCCAGGGCGCGGCGAAACTCCTCGCGATAGGCTTCGCCCCGAGCCGAGGGGTCGGCAGGGAGCCGCCCCAGCTCGGCAGCCAGTTCGAAGAAGCCCGTCGCCGGCAGCCCCTCACCTCGCTGACTGACGACCAGGGCGGCGACCAGCGGGCGCCCGTGGTGCACATCCTCGCGCATCAGCGCTTCCAGGGCCGTCGTCACGCGCTGAATGGTCCGCGGCGGGGTCAGCCCCAGCGTCTCGGCGAGCTGGCGATAGGTCATCGGCAGGGCAGCATCGGGCACCGTTTCCAGCACACGACGCACTTGATCGGCCAGCGCCGGCTCTCCGGCCCCGGATGAGCCATGGCCGCTCACGACAGTGCCTCGGCGATCTCGCGGTCGCCGTCGAGCAGATCGAACTCACGATCCACCAGTTCTCGTGACTGAACCAGGTGCAACAGGGCGTGGGCCACGTTGGCCCGTGACACGGTATTGTCGCCACCGGTTTCCTCGAGCGAGGTGGCGACCTTGCGTGTCGCGGCATCGTCGGTCAGCCGGCCGGGCTTGAGGATCAGGTGCGGCACTCCGGAATGCCGGAGATGCGCATCGGCGGCATACTTGGCCGCCGTGTAAGGGCGCAACTTCTCGGGCGCTGTCAGTGGATCCTCGGCACGCATGGCGCTGACCATCAGATAGCGCGACAGCCCAAGCTCGCTCGCCAGATCGGCGGCGCGAATCGCGCCATGGAGATCGATCATCAGCGTCTTGTCGGGGCCGGTGTGCGGCCCGGAACCCGCCGTGAAGAGCACCTGGTCGCAACCGTCGAAGGCATGGCGCAGTTCGCCTTCCAGGTCGGCCACCACGGTGTCGATGCCATGTTCCTCGAACCAGGCGCGTTGCTCTTCACTGCGCACCATCGCCTTGATGGGTTCGCCGGCCGCCTGGGCCAGCTCACAGAACTGGCGCCCGATCTGTCCGTTGGCGCCGATCACCAGTGTCGTCATGCTGCCTCCTCGGGTGGGATACCTTTCCCTTGCATGTGGGCCGGCCCCGGGAGATTCAAGGCCGAACCCGACACGAGAGTCTTCAGCATGGTTGTCGACCATTTCCCTGGACACCGGCCATTGCCGTAAGATACCGCCCTCGTCATGACAGGAGCATGCCCGTGAATCCCGAGGATCTGGAACGACTGGTCACCCTGCGGATGCCCTTCGGCAAGTACGAGGGAACCCTGATCGCCGACCTGCCCGGCCCTTACCTAAACTGGTTCGCCCGGGAGGGCTTTCCAAGCGGCGAGATCGGCCGGCTGCTGCACCTGATGCATGAAATCGACCATAACGGTCTGGGCGGGTTGCTCGACCCACTGCGACTCTCGTCGCAGGCATGATCCCGGACCCGGGGAGCCTATGCTGCGTATATCCAACACCGTGGAACTGACCGACCAGGAGATCGAGATCACCCAGATTCGCGCCCAGGGCGCGGGTGGGCAGAACGTCAACAAGGTCGCCTCGGCGGTGCACCTGCGCTTCGACATACCCGGCTCGAGCCTGCCTCCCTTCTACAAGGAGCGCCTGATGGCGCTATCGGATCGGCGCATCAGCAAGGAAGGGGTGGTCATCATCAAGGCGCAGAACCACCGCACCCTGGAACTGAACAAGGAAGACGCCCTGGGACGGCTTCGCGAGCTGATCCAGGGCGCCGTGCGGCAGCACAAGACCCGCAAGGCGACCCGCCCCACCAAAGGCTCCCAGCGCCGCCGGGTCGACAAGAAGGTCAAGAAGGGCAGGACCAAGGCGCTGCGCGGAAAGGTGAAGCCCTGATCCGACGCGTGCCCATGATGGCTCGGCTCGCCAGGCCCGAGTGATACCTCACCTCGGTGACGGAATGCCACAACTGCCCTTCCCTGCCAGCGGCCGCTCCATTCAAGCGTCCTTCAGCATCGCTGCCATGTCCATCCACATCGTTTCCCAGACATGGCCATCCGGATCCGCGAGATTACGGTTGTACATGAAACCGAGATCCTGAAGGGGATTGATATCCGCCGTGCCGCCATTGGCGGCAGCCGCTTCGTTCATGCCATCGACGGCCTCCCGACTCTCGCACGAGATAGCCAGCATCACTTCACTGGAGGTGGCCGGCGGGATCGGGCGGCTGGTGAAGGTCCGCCACTTGTCATGGGTGAGCAGCATGACGTTGATCGTCTCGCTCCAGACCATGCAGGCCGCCGTTTCATCGGTGAACGTCGGATTATTCTCGAAACCGAGGGCCTGGTAGAACGCCATCGAGGCCCCGAGATCGGTCACGGGCAGATTCACGAAAATCATCTTGTTCATGGTTCATCTCCGCCGGGTTGAAAATGGCGACAGCCAGAGGCGCTGCCTCAGGATAGTCGAGCGGAGAACCGCCATTTCGACAGACCATGTCCTGCGACGTGCATGCAGCGGACAAGATGGCGTTCCGGCGGTTCACGACTCGCCGTACTCGTCGTGACGACGCCACCAGATCCCTCCGGACTCGTTACGTCCCCTGGGAGCTCGATCGAGCCATTGATAGGAGCCCCACAAGCCATCCAGCCCCACCCGCAGCCGTTCGAGTCGCTCCGCCAGCCATTCTTCGCGTGTTCCGGTTCGATGTCCCGTCATCTCGGCATCCTTCTTTCTAGTCGTGCATGATCGCTCGTGTCTTCTCTCGGGTCTGTCAATATCGACCCATGAGATATAGTGAGTACATGCACGGCGCGCCCGGGAGTAACAATGATGGCGACATTGCGATGGATGCCCTGATCGCGGCCGCGGGACGCGCACTGGCAACGGGCGACCCGCTCGGCGCACTGAACCGGATCGCCCTGCGCGAGGATGCACCCGCGCTCGCCCTGAGAGGCATCGCCATGGCACAGCTCGGCGACCTCGCATTGGCCAGGGAGCGCCTGCGCGATGCCGCACGGGCATTCGGCTCGACGTCGGTGGTGGCCCGGGCGCGATGTATCGTCGCCGAGACCGAGATCGCACTCGTCTCGCGTGACCTCGGCGGGTCCGCCAAGGCACTTGATGCCGCCCGCGCCACCCTGGCGGCGCATGGCGACTTCGTGAACGCGGCACATGCCCGCCACCTCGAGGCCCGCCACCGGCTGCTGCGAGGTCGTCTCGACGAAGCCGACGAGATCCTCGCCGACATCGCCCCCGAATCCTTGCCACCTGCCTTGCGGGCCGCCCATGAGCTGGTGGTGGCCGGCATCGCGACGCGTCGGCTCAAGACCGGCCGGGTCCATGCCGCACTCGCCAGGGCCGTGAACGCCGCGCGTGCTGCCGGCATCCCGGCCCTGATGGCGGAGATCGAGACAGCCTCCCGGGTACTGCATACCACCGCCGCACGTCGACTGACGCATGACGGCGAAAGCCCCCTGCTGCTCGAGGATGTCGAGGCGCTCCTGGCATCACCTGCTTTCGTGGTGGATGCGTGCCGTCATGTCGTGCGCCAGACCGACACTCTGGTTTCGCTCAGCCGGCGACCGGTGCTGTTCGAGCTCGTACGCGCCCTCGGCGCGTCATGGCCCTCGGATGTCCCGAGGGAGCGCCTCATCAAGCACGCATTCCGCACGCGGTACGTCGATGACACGCATCGTGCGCGACTGCGGGTCGAGATCGGCCGGCTGCGCACGGTATTGCGCCCGCTGGCCGACGTAAGCGCGACGCGTGGCGGATTCTCGCTTGTGCCGCACGACGCTCGCGAGGTCGTCGTGCTGATACCCCCTGACGATACCCCGCATGCCGATGTGCTCGCGCTGCTCGCCGACGGCGAGGCCTGGTCGAGTTCGGCCCTGGCATTCGCCCTCGGGGTCAGCCAACGTACCGTGCAGCGCTCGCTCGATGCGCTGGCGGCGACAGGCAAGGTCCAGGTCTATGGTCGCGGCCGGGCGCGTCGCTGGATGACAGGGGCCATCCCTGGTTTCACGACAACCTTGTTACTCCCCGGTCCATTACCCGGCAGCTAGTCTGGGTCAGGTAACCAACAACCAGGGAGAAGACAATGCAACGACATTCAGCCGAAGTGATCCGCGAGTACGGCCCGTTTCCAGGCATCGAGTGCGTGCATGGCGTGACGTTCGACGGCCGCTACATCTGGCTGGCGACCGGCGAGACGCTGACCACCCTCGACCCGGACAGCGGCAACACAGGACGATCAGTGGATGCCGCAGCATCCGCCGGCACGGCCTTCGATGGCCAGCATCTGTACCAGATCGCCGGCAAGCGCATCCAGCGCATCGATCCGGAGACGGGAGACGTGCTCGCGACAATTCCCTCGCCCAGCGGCGATGATGACTCGGGACTGGCCTGGGCCGAAGGAACGCTCTGGGTGGGGCAGTACGAGGGACGCAAGGTCCTCCAGATCGACCCCAGAACCGGCGACGTGCTGCGCACCCTCGAATCCAACCGCAGGGTCACCGGGGTCACCTGGGTCGACGACGAGCTCTGGCATGGCACCTGGGAAAGCGACGAGAGCGATGTGAGACGGATCGACCCGCACACGGGCGAGGTCCAGCAGCGACTCGAACTGCCGACCGATACGCACGTCTCCGGTCTCGAGTCCGATGGGAAGGACCGCTTCTTCTGCGGCGGCGGGCCAAGCGGGAGGCTGAGGATCATCCGGCGTCCCGTCTGATATCCCAGCCCGGCACTCGATCTGTGTGGCCCTCTCCGGGCCACCATGGCTCGAGATATCGCTTCGCCGTTTCCACCATCCAGGGAGTTACACGCATCCTTCAGCCGACAACAACCAGCCCGGGCCATATCGACGGCCAGTCCTTGCTGCGATACCGCTCCCGAAAGGCCGCCCTGTTCCGGCATCGAGGGTTGTAGGTCACCTTGCCTTCCAGCAACGATGCCAGGCCGAATGGTGCCACCAGCGACAGGCGTTGATCCCTGCCGAGATGGACGCCCACGGCCGTTTCCTGCTCGACCCAATATGTCATGGCATCGCACGTCGAGCGATAGGGCGCGTCGCCATTGCGTCCATGCATCCTGGCCTGATTCTTGACCGACCATGGCAGGTTCGACACGGCACAGAGAGACGCCTCCAGATCACGATCCCGGGCCTCCGAGTCATCGCGAGCATCGAAGTACACGAGATCGATGTCATTCAGCGGCGTCGGTTGCGTGTACCCGTGGAGCCGATCCCACACCAGGTTGCGCACGAACCCGGCGGCCAGGCACCAGTCATCCAGGCGCAGTCGCTCGGCAAGCGCCAACGCCTCGAGCCGGGCCGAGTCGGCACGCAACCAGGTCAGCACCCTGCTTTCCAGTTCGTGGCACATCGCGGTGAACTCTCTATCCGACAGGGGAGGCCATCTCTCGCCATTGCGTCCGGGACAGGCGGTACAGGCGAACATCGCGACCATGGAAGCGACACGTGACGAATGCCCGGAACCCGATCTTTTCCGCCACGCGAATAGAGGCCAGATTCGCCGGTTCGATGACGGCCACCACTTCATCCAGGCGCAGGACGTCAAAGCCATGCGCCATCACGGTTCGAGCCGCTTCGAGGGCCAGCCCGCGATGCCAGAATCGCCTGGCCAGGCGGTAGCCGATTCCGATCTCCTCGA
Source organism: Halomonas elongata (assembly GCF_029081005.1). Lineage (GTDB taxonomy): Bacteria > Pseudomonadota > Gammaproteobacteria > Pseudomonadales > Halomonadaceae > Halomonas > Halomonas elongata_B. Next base: position 250,578 of record NZ_JAJQTQ010000001.1, read on the forward strand.
CACCCGCCACCTCCTCGGGCACCAGGCCGCAGAACCCCACGAACGCATTCGACTCCCGGTCGATCAGCGCCATGGGGCCGAAACCACGAATCACATGACAGTCCCGACTCCAGTCCAGGAAACGCCGGGTCGCCCGGCGGTCGCAGACACCCCGAACGGAAAACCGCATCACTTCCGGATCGCCCAGGAGGGCCGTCAGGTCGGACAGGTCCTCCTTCAACAAGGGACGAATGATCAGCCTCTCCGTCTCGAACGAAAGTGCGCGTCGTCCTTTCAAGACAGTCGTTGCCTCCCGATCACGGATCTGCCTTCACGTCCGGCGGGGTCGATCTTGCGCGCCGGCATTCCGCAGGCATTTATCGATCCGACAGCGCCAGTTGAACCCCCAGCCCCGCGAAGGCACCGGAAAAGCCGCGCCTCAGCCAGGCCTGCACCCTGGGCGACTCGACGACGCCCTGTCGGAAGGCATGCGCCAGGCAACCGTATCCGACGAAGACGACGAAGGTCATCGCCATGAACACGGCGCTGAGCCCCAGCAGCTGCAACACCCCGGGCGCCGCGCCAGGCACGACGAACTGCGGCAGAAAGGCCATGAAGAAGATGGTCAGCTTGGGATTCAGGGTATTGATCAACATCGACTTGAGAATGAGATTCAGCGCGCCGGACCGAGTGACGGTCTCATCCAGGACGAAGGCCTCACGGTCCCGCCAGGTGGCATAGGCCAGATAGAGCAGGTAGGCGACGCCGGCGAACTTGAGTACCTGAAAGGCGACCGCACTGGTATGCAGGATGGCCGCCAAGCCCAGCACCGTGGCCAGCAGATGAGGCACGATACCAATCGTGCAGCCCAGTGCCGTATGGAGGCTCGCGATGCGGCCCTGGGTCAGTCCTGCCGTCACCGTGCACAACACGCCGGCGCCGGGTACCAGTACCACGATCAAGGATGTGAACAGAAACTCGATGGATACCATATCGGGATGTCCCCAACAGATCAGATGAAACGGACAGGCTTCGAGTCTAGGTCAGACAGAACGGGCCGACGAACCCTGTATACCCCTCAGGACATCATTCCTCCATCTGCCGTCGGAATTCCCCTTCTTCTCGCGAAGTCCGGCACGATAGCCGTTTCCAACCTGGCGCAACCCGCTCAGGTGTCGAGATGTTTCCCCTGGCCATGCCGATACTCTCTCTCGTGTGGCGAATCACTCGACTCAACCCAACTACATGAAAACACTCATACTCGGGGTCGTTTACATTTGTTGTGTTGGCAACCGATCGATGCAGGCATTAAATACGTCCCGTCGGTCGTCAGTTCCTAAGCCCCCAAGACCCGCCATCGCTGAACGACCATCGACGCCACGTCGTGGAGCGGCATCAACATGCACAGATACATTGCCGAGTTCATCGGCACCTTCTGGCTAGTACTCGCCGGTTGCGGCAGTGCCATACTGACTGCCGGCTTACCCGGTACCGGCATCAACCTGCTGATCGTAGCCCTGGCCTTCGGGCTGGCGACGATCACCATGGGATTTGCCATCGGGCATATATCGGGCTGCCACCTGAATCCGGCGGTGTCGATCGGGCTCTGGGCAGGCGGCCGCTTCTCCGCTCGCGAACTGCCGTACTATATCGGCTCTCAGATCTTCGGTGCCTTGATCGCCGCTGGCGTGCTTTATCTCATCGCCTCCGGCAAGCCCGGCTTCGATTTCTCCAATGGTTTCGCCGCCAACGGTTACGGCAAGCACTCACCAGGCGGCTATGATGTGATCTCGGCACTGCTCACCGAGATCGTGATGGCGATGATCTTCCTGTTCGTCATCCTTGGCGCCACCGATGCACGCGCCCCCCGCCATGCTGCCCCGCTGGCCAGCGGCCTGTGCCTGGCACTCATCTACCTGGTGAGCCTCCCGATCACCAACGGTTCGATCAACCCGGCACGCAGCACCGGCATCGCGCTGCTGGTCGGCGACTGGGCGCTGGTGCAACTCTGGCTTTTCTGGGTGGCGCCGATCCTGGGCGGACTGCTCGGGGCCATCCTCTACCGCATGGTCAGCGGTACCTGGCGAGATCAGGAAGAGGATGATCGGCGTCGTCAGTTGGAGAACAACAGCAACCATGTCGTCTGATGACGTCCGCGGCCCGGGGCTCATTCGGCACGAGCGATCACCCGCTCGCGCGGCCAGCGCACTTTCTTGAGACCGGCGAGCCAGTCGGTTTCCGCATCGCGATACCCGAGCGTCGCCACGACGGCGCTGCGCAGCCCCCGGGCCGGCAGAGCCAGGACCTCGTCCAGAGCCGCCGGATCGAAGCCCTCCATGGGCGTCGCGTCGACTCGCTCCATGGCGGCCGCCGTCAGCACCATGCCCATCGCCAGATAGGCCTGCCGGGCGGCCCACTGGTGCCGAGCCTCCGCTGTCGCCAGACGATTGACCGTACTCGCCACGGTATGGCGATACCCCTCGAGGGAGGCCAGCTCCAGCCCCCGTTCCTCGGCGATCAGAGCCATCAGCTGATCGACTTCGGCCTCGCCGATGCTTTCCCAGGTAGCGAACACCAGCAGATGGGATCCCTCGACGACCTGTGGCTGATGGAACATCGCCGGCTGGCAGCGTTCACGCAGTTCCGGCGTATCGACCACCACGACCGAGTATGGCTGCAAGCCATAGGACGAGGGCGCCAGGTGCGCTGCATCCAGGATGCGTTCGACCGTCGCCTCGGGAACGCGACGACCATTCATGCGCTTGGTGGCATAACGCCAGTTCAAAGCCGTATGCAACATCATCAAGACTCCTTGGGCTGACGCGTCGAGGATTGTGCGGCGCGCCAGGCCGCGTACTGGAAGACCAGGGTACCGGCAATGACCAGTCCACCGGCGACGGCCAGGTTGGGCGGTGCCGACTCTCCCAGAAAGAGCACGGCGATGGCGGTACCCATGACGGCGGCAACGATACCGATCTGGCTCAGGTAGACCGGACCGGCCAGCCGTTGAAGAATGAAGAAGAACAGATACAGGACAGTGAAGATGCCCATCTCGACCAGCAGCAGGCCCACCGCCGCAGGCGAGGCGAATAGCGCACCGATCTGCCCCGATTCGGTAACCAGCGCGGCCGGCAGCAAGCCGAGAGCGGCGCCCGCCAGCACCAGGGCGGTGAGATAGGCGAGCGGCACACCATCCGGCCAGCGCCATGTCCGATAGATATTGCCCATGGCCAGCGTCAGGGGCAGCAGCAGGATCAACAGCGACCAGCCCAACTGGCCACCGCCGACGCTGGCCTTGGACAAGGCCAGCACGACGCCACCGGCCAGCCCCAGCAACACACCGCCCAACCGGTCCCAGCGCAGCGACTCCATCCGCAGGAGCACCGCCAGCAGCCAGGTCACCAATATCGGGAAAGCGAAGCTCAACGAGACAAACCCCGCGCCGACATGGCGTACCGCCAGAAAGCCAAGCGCATTGGGCATGGCCAGCAGGATCCCGGATACCAGGGCGTACTCGATGATGCGACGATCGAGTCGCCAGCGCGCCCGCTTCGGCAACGACAGCAACAACAGGGCGAGGCTCGCGCCGGCCATGGCCACCATCAGGAAGGTGAGTCGTGGCAGCTCCGCCGCATCAGCGAACTTGGCCACGCTCAGCGACAGGGCCAGCAGGGTCCCCACCAGCAGCAGGCAGCCCAGGGCCTTGGCGACATCGGCCTTGTGTCCCGTGGGGGTATTCGCCATTCTGTGCTCCTCTATCTCGCCGTCGTGTATCACGACATAAAGAATCTTAGTATCAAGATAAATGGATGGCAAGATCTATGGACCGAGTCAGTGTCGCGATTGACCAGTGGCGCCGGGAATGCCCCGAGCTCGAGCTGCTTCCCATGGAGCTGACCGCCCGCCTGGGGGCCATCAGTCGGCATATCACCCAGGATTACCTGGACCCTTTCTTCAACGAACGCGGCCTGCAACCGAGGGAGTTCGACGTGCTCGCGACCTTGCGTCGTGCCGGCGAACCCTACGCCCTGACACCGACCCAGTTGTTCAAGGTGCTGATGTTTTCTTCGGGAGGCATGACCAACCAGCTCGACCGACTGGAAAAGGCCGGCTTGATCGCGCGTCGCCCCAACCCGGACGACCGCCGCAGCATGCTGGTAACACTGACGGCAGCAGGGCTCGATCTCGTGAACAACACCCTCGCGCCACACGTGGACAACGAGGCCCGGGCGCTCTCGCCGCTGAACGATGAGGAACAACGCACACTGAATGCGCTGTTGGCCAAACTGATGGGCGGCCTGGAAGCGGATATGTAACGATATTGACCATCGCATCGACGACACTGCGGGCATCGCCCATGCGACGGTCGATTCAGCCTTCTCCGGCAGCCCGTTACAGCCAGCGCCTGCGCTTGAACAAGTACAGCATGCCGGCCACCAACGACAGCATGACGCCGATCAAGATGAAATAGCCATAACGGAACGACAGCTCGGGCATATAGGCGAAGTTCATGCCATAGAGTCCCGCCAGGAAACTCAGCGGCACGAAGATGGCAGTGATCACCGTGAGGATGCGCATGGTGCTGTTGAGCTGGTGCGATGACAGGGACAGGTAACCATCCACCAGGTCGCCACAGATGTCGTAATACATCTGGGTCAGGCTCAGCAGCCGCTCGAAACGTTCATGCACGTCGTTGATGGCGTGCAGGGTTTCCTCATTGGCGCGAGGCAGGTGATCATAATCGTAACCGATCAATTCCTGGGTGATACCGACGTGATAGTTGAAGATGCGGCGCATTTTCACCAGCCTGGAGCGATAGGCGATGACCCGGCGCATCAGGGCATCGCTGCCATCGCTGATCAGTGCGTCCTCGAGGTCGCTGAGTTGCGTCTCGAACGCCAGCAGGCTCTCCAGATAGAAGCCCCCCGAAATGTACATGATTCGTAGCGCCACATATTCCGGGGAGCGCCCGAGCAGACGCTCGCCTTCGCGCTCGAACAGCCGGTCCACGCTCATAGCCCGCCCCGGATGCAGACTGATCAAGAAGCGCTCCCCCAGCAGGAAGGCCATCTGCTGAGGCACGTAGTCGAGATCGCCGTCGAAGGAGGAAATGCCACGATAGAGGATCAGGGTGTGATCGACGAACTCCTCTATCTTGGGCGGGTGACGATCACGATGGGCATCGTCGATCGCCATGGGGTGGCAGCCGAAGGCCTCGAGCATTTCGCGCTCGCGCATCGCGCCCTCACCCTGAAGGTCGATCCAGATGCGACTGTCCGGCGACTCGCGCCAGTGCGCGATCAATTCCTCGCCCCCCAGTGAAGCATGACCGTCGGCGTCCAGGAGCAGAGTTCGAATCATCGTCTTGTCATCTCTGGTTGATAGGCTCTCCCAAGATACGGCAAGCCTTGCGGCCTGCCTATGTCATTGGAATCGATCCTCAGAACCCGTCATTACCCTCGCTCCCATCAACCCCGGACGGATACGATACCCGCATGATGTCATCGCCTCGACACAACCTCGCCGAGGTCTTTCGCGCTTTCCTGCTGCTGGGACTGAGTGCCTTCGGCGGCCCCGTTGCTCACCTCGGCTATTTCCGCGCCGAATTCGTGACGCGTCGCCGCTGGCTCGACGAGCATGCCTACGCCGACCTGGTTGCGTTGTGCCAGTTCCTGCCCGGTCCGGCCAGCAGTCAGGTGGGGTTCGCACTGGGCCTGATGCGTGCAGGACCGCTGGGTGGCCTCGCCGCCTGGACGGCCTTCACCCTGCCTTCGGCCCTGTTGCTGATGCTGTTCGCCCTGGGGGCCGGCGGCCTGGACGGCCCCCTGGGCACCGGCCTGCTGCAAGGATTGAAGGTGGTCGCGGTGGCCATCGTCGCCCATGCGGTCTGGGGCATGGCCCGGACCCTCTGCCCCGACAGTCAACGAGCCGGCATCGCCGTCGCCGCCACCCTGCTGGTCACCGCGCTGGGCGGTACCTTCGGCCAGGTACTCGCCATCATGCTGGGGGGACTGGCCGGCCTGCTGCTGTGTCGTGGCGACCAGGAAGCACGCCCACCGGTACCAGGCTTCGGGGTTTCGCGTCGCGGTGGCCTGATCTGCCTGGGACTGTTCCTCGTGCTGCTGCTGGGCTTGCCATTGCTGGCCTCGACAGGGCCGGGCCTCGCCCTGGTCGATGCCTTCTATCGCGCGGGCGCACTGGTCTTCGGTGGCGGCCATGTGGTGCTGCCGTTGCTCGAGGCGGCCGTCGTCCAGCCTGGCTGGGTAAGCGCCGACGATTTCCTGGCCGGCTATGGCGCGGCCCAAGCGGTCCCCGGGCCGCTTTTCACCTTCTCGGCCTATCTGGGAATGGCCGCCGATAGCGTACCCGGCGGCATCATGGGCGCATCACTGGCGCTGGTGGCCATCTTCCTGCCGGGCATGTTGCTGTTGATGGCAGCGTTGCCGTTCTGGAACGACCTCCGCGAGCGCAGGGGCATCCAGGCACTGATGCGCGGCGCCAACGCCGCGGTGGTGGGACTGCTGGCCGCCACGCTCTATCAACCGGTGTGGACCAGCGCGATTCTCGGCCCCCATGAGTTCGCCCTCGCCCTGGTGGGCTTCACCCTGCTGGCGGTCTGGCGACAGCCAGCCTGGCTGGCGGTACTGGTATGTGGCCTGGGCGGCGTGCTGCTGAGCCTGCCTTCGACGGGCTGACATCTACGAGAGTTCCGCGTCGTGAGCGGCCTTCAAGCGGTAGAACTCGTCGACGATCTCATCCATGGCCGACGCGTCATAATCGCAGAGCCCACTGACCACCAGCTTCTTGGCGCCGCTGCCGATCTCCTCGCCGGCGGCGACGATGCGGAAATCCAGCAGCACATCGCCACGCTTGCCGACCACGTCGAGAGAAGAGGCGAGTAGCTCGAGGCCCGGGTCGACGCCATCCAGACGCTTGAGCGAGAAGCCCATGCTGTCGTAGATCACCAGCGGGCGACGAGGATTGAACATCACCCCGCGGTCTTCCATCAGCGGTTTGAGGTAATGGGGGAAGTTCTTCCCGGAAAAGGCCACGTAGCAACGCGTGAAGGCTTCGACGACCGATTCGTCGTGCGTGACGTCACCGTCGCGGCACACTTCGAGATAGCACTTGCCGGCATCGTCCAGCACCCGGATCAATCCCTCATCATCCTCGACGAAGGTCAGCGGAACGCTATCACCGACCATGCTGAGGAAACGAAAGTTCATGTTCTGGGAGAGTCCAAACCGTGCCAGCACCAACGCGAACAACAGGTCGCCCGGGACGCAGAAACGTCGCGCGTCGGGATTATGGATCGGGTTGAAGTCACCGGCCACACGCTTGGCAAAGCGGCTCGCCTGCTCGGCGGTAATATGGATGCGCGAGCCCGTGCGCGAGTGGTAATCGTCGAGAAACATGCGTCGAAGTCTGCCTGTGTCATTGGCGTTACGAAACCCGCCCGGCATTCCGGCCGGAGCCGCAGATGATGCCATAAAATTCCCTTCAGTGGGCGGTCCCCCGCCTACCGAATCCTGGCGACGACCGCTTCACCCCCTACCAAAGAGGCAGACCAGAAAACCATGTTTTGCAGTGCAAAATGGTAAAATTCCCCGGTTTTCAATCCCTTTTCGACCACTTCACGACCAAGGATAATAATGATGCTGCAAAGCTTTTGTCGCCTCGCCGGCGGAGGGCGGCGCCACGCTCGCTACCCTGACCGCCTCGCGCTCGCGTCCGGCCCGCTTCTCTTGCTCTTCATGGCCACCCCCGCCTTCGCTGCCACCGGTGGCCTCGATCTGACCACCTCCTTCGTCGGTCTGCTTGCCGTCGCCATCTTCGTGCTGGCCTATGCCCTGGTCATGGCCGAGGAACGGCTGCACATGCGCAAGTCGAAACCGGTGCTGGTCGCCGCCGGCATCATCTGGGGGCTCATCGGCTGGGTTTACGTCAAGGCGGGCATGCCCAGCGAGTCCGAACATGCCTTTCGTGAGACGCTGCTCGAATTCAGCGAGCTGATGCTCTTCCTCCTGGTGGCCATGACCTACATCAATGCCATGGAGGAACGTAACGTCTTCGATGCCCTGCGCTCCTGGATGGTCCGCAAGGGGTTCAGCTATCGCATGCTGTTCTGGCTGACCGGCATTCTGGCCTTCGTCATCTCGCCGATTGCCGACAACCTGACCACGGCATTGCTGATGTGCGCCGTGGTCACCAAGGTCGCCGAGGGCGACAAGCGCTTCATCAACCTGGCCTGCGTCAATATCGTGGTGGCCGCCAATGCCGGCGGGGCCTTCAGCCCCTTCGGCGATATCACGACCCTGATGGTCTGGCAGGCCGGCATCGTCCATTTCCAGGAGTTCTTCGCACTGCTGGTACCATCGATGGTCAATTTCCTGATTCCCGCCGCGGTGATGAGCGTCTTCATCAAGAACCGCAAGCCCGCCAGCCTCGAGGACGACATCTGGCTCAAGCGGGGCGCACGACGCATCATCGTCCTGTTCTTCCTCACCGTGGCCACCGCCGTGGCCTGCCACACTCTGCTTCACCTGCCCCCCGTCCTGGGCATGATGACGGGCCTCGGCTATCTGCAGTTCTTCGGCTATTACCTGCGCCAGAGCCTGCCGCGTTCGCTGGAGCGCAAACGCAGCCGCTACACCCAGCGGGGCGACTGGAAGAAACTCGAGCAACTGGGCAGCGTGGTGCCCTTCGACGTCTTCAACCGCGTGGCGCGCGCCGAGTGGGATACCCTGCTGTTCTTCTACGGCGTGGTGATGTGCGTCGGCGGCCTGGGCTTCATGGGTTATCTGGGCCTGTTGTCCGACGTGCTCTATACCCAGTGGCATGCCACCGGCGCCAACATCGCCCTCGGCGTGGTCTCGGCGGTGGTCGACAACATTCCGGTGATGTTCGCCGTGCTGACCATGGAGCCCGACATGTCCCATGGCCAATGGTTGCTGATCACCCTGACCGCCGGGGTCGGCGGCAGTCTGCTATCGGTGGGCTCCGCCGCCGGCGTGGCGTTGATGGGCCAGGCACGGGGCAATTACACCTTCATGGGCCACCTGCGCTGGACCCCGGTGATCGCCCTGGGTTACATCGCCAGCGTGGCGACCCATCTCTGGCTCAACGGGCATAGCTTCACCCTGCATGGCTAGGGTCTGTACGAAAAGTGCCTGCACTCGCCGACTTTTCGTGCAAGACCTAGCCCCTCCCTTCCGCGCCGCCGGTCCCACGGCCGGCGGCCGGAATATTGAGCACAGCCATGAATCAGAGTGTCCTCAAATCCGGTCCGGGATACAGACGCTCGGGCCAATCCAGCAACATGATGGCCAGGACATTGCGGTGCTCGCCGTACGCCGGATCGAGACCGCCGTCCTCGGCCGGCACCATGCGGGCCTCGGGGTCGTAGGCCGCCAGCAGGGCATCGCGCAGCCGGCGCACCGCCGGGTCTGTCTCGCGCCCCGCGAGCAGGAAGCTGATCCCGGCTTCGGTATAGATGTCCGCCTTGGTCTCGGCCAGGATCCGCTCCAGATGGCCGGCGAAGTAGTCCAGTATCCAGTCGAACTCATCGGGATCCACAGGCCGCTGATAGTAGCCGCTAGCGGCGATCACGAAATGGGTCATCCCGTAGATCTTGTTGCGATAGGAGGCGCGTGACAGCGTCGCGTCCCGTTCGGGCGGGTAATGCGCTCGGAACGCCTCGATCGATGCCTCGCGCAGATCGGCCACGCCCAGCTCGTGAAGGTAGTACACCAGATTGGCCACCTGGGCGGCATAGACCTCCATCACCTCGGGATCGGTGACGAAAGCCCGAAAATCGACACCCGCCAGATAGCGTAATCCTCGGCGATATTCCGGCAGATCGGTCTCGTTGAGCAGGCCGTGATAGCTGGCTTGCGTCAGTCGAAAGGCCAGGCCCTTGGCATAGGCGATTTCAGGCCAGTCGGCGAGCATGCGCTTGCGACGACGCTGCTTGACGGTACGCTCCGGGTAGTCGGTCACCGACGCCTGGGCACGTGCCGCCATGACCCTCGACCGACCCAGACCCGCGATTTCCTCGCGCAGCTCGGTGACCAGGCGGTCGCCATAATCGCGATTGGGCGGCAGGTAACGCGCCTCGCCGGTCAGGCGATAAAGACGTTGGGCATAATGGCGACGGTCATCCACCGGCAGGTCGGGCAGGATCTGCTCATAATGCTGACGGATCTCGGCGGCCACCGCCTCGTAACGTGCTGCGTCCCGATGCGCATCGACGGCGCAGCCGGTCAGCCATAGACACAACGCCAACCACCCGGCCCGAGACAACCAGGGCGTGATGACCGAGTTGACCATCGCGTTCATGAACGCTCCTTGCGGCGTCGCGACCGCTCGGGGGGAATCAGCTTGACGCGGGCCTTGGGGCGTTTCGGCGATACCGGGGCCTCCCCCGCCCGAGGACGGGACGCGGGACGTTCCACCACCACCCAGGCGAAGACCGGCAGGGCCAGACGCCAGCGAATCGCCGCCAGGCGCAGTCCCAGCGTCGTCACCAGGGCGCTGCAGATGGCGACGACCAGGGACACACCCAAGGCTTCAAGGCTCACGAAGACCATGCCACCGGCGATCGAGGCCGTCGCGTAGATTTCCTGGCGCAATACCATCGGCACACGACGCGCCAGCACATCGCGCATCATGCCGCCCGCCACCCCGGTCAGTAGTCCCATCAACACCGCCACCACCCCCGGAGTTTCCAGCAACATCGCCTTGTGGGTGCCGATCACGGTGAACAACGCCAGGCCGAAGGCGTCGGCCACCGGCAGGAAGATGCGCGACAGGCGATGAATGTAATGGAACCCCAGGATGGACAGCCCCACGGTCGCCAGAATGACCCAGAGATACGCCGGGTCCTCGACCCAGAACACCGGCCGCACACCGAGCACCAGATCACGCAGGGTGCCGCCGCCGATCCCCGTCATGGCGGCAAGCACCAGCATGCCGAAGGGATCCATCCGCGAACGACAGGCCAGGATCACCCCCGACAGCGCGAAGACGATCACCCCCATCATGTCCAGCCAATATATCCATCCGGTCACGCACTTTCTCCGCCGTCTCGATGCCGCCATCATAGCAGGCGTGGCACCGCCAACGCCCGCGCCCACACGCGCCATACGGCTCTAGCGACTTTTTCATCTCGTGCCGATACTCGGGTGCATGGGCTGGGGCACAATATACAATAGGTGGCCACTCGCAGCGTCGATCAAAACGTCCTCCATCCCATCTCGACCACGGAGCTATCATGGACTGGAATCCTGCCTATACCTGGCTGGTCATCGCCTTACTGCTGGGGCTGGCCGAACTGGCCTCGGGAGCGCTGCTGCTCTTGGCGCTGGGCGTGGCCGCGGCGCTGACTGCCGCGCTCGCCGCCATGGGCTTCAGCCTGTCATGGCAATTGCTCGGGATGGGCGTATCCTCGGGACTGCTGGTACCACTCGCGGTCTGGGTCCTTCGCCCCAGGTTCTCCCCAGCGGGCGTGGCGTACGGCACCACCGGTACCGGCGTGGAACAGGGCAATACCTATCGCGTCATCGAACGCGACTTCGATGGCGCCAGCGGCATCAAGGTCAATGGCGATTTCTATCGTATCCGTCTCGCCGTGACCGACGAGACGGACCTTCCGGTGGATACCCTCGTGACCTTCAAGGAATTCGATGGCACCACCGCCATCGTCTCACTCGCTACCCCCAAGGAGCAGTAACCATGGATTTCCCCATCAGCCCGGGCCTGATTCTCAGCCTGATCATCGTCATCATCGGTATCCTGATCATCGTCAAGGGATTGGTGGTTGTTCGACAATCGGAAGTCATGGTCATCGAACGCCTGGGATCGTTCAACCGCCTGCTCGAAAGCGGCATCAACATCATCATCCCTTTCATCGAGCAACCCCGTGCCATCACTATGATCCGCTATCGCAAGATGGGTGACGACTACCAGGCCATCACCAGCGACGAGACACGGATCGACCGTCGCGAAACCGTCATGGACTTCCCCGGCCAACCGGTAGTGACCACCGACAATGTCACGGTGACCATCAATGGTGCCCTTTACTATCAAGTCATCGATCCCAAGCGTGCCGTCTATGAAGTGGAAAACATGAGTCAGGCGGTGGAGGTGCTGGCCAAGACCACCCTGCGCTCGGTGGTCGGCAAGATGGAGCTCGACAAGCTGTTCGAGTCACGTGCCGAGGTCAACAATGAAATCCAGGCTGCCATGGAAGAAGCCGCCTCCAAATGGGGCGTGAAGATCTCGCGGGTCGAGGTGCAGGACATCGCCATGCCCGAGGAAGTCGAATCCGCCATGCGCCTGCAGATGGCCGCCGAACGCAAGCGCCGGGCCACAGTGACCGAGGCCGAAGGCGAGAAATCCGCGGCCATCGCCATGGCTCAAGGGCAGCGAGAATCGGCAATTCTCAACGCCGAGGGCGACAAGGAGTCGGCCATTTTGCGTGCCCAGGGTGAACAGGAGTCGATCAAGCTGGTGCTGAATGCTCTCGGCGACAGCGAGGACAACAAGCAGACGGTGGTGGGTTACCTGCTGGGCCAGAGCTATATCAAGGGACTCCCCGACATGGCGAAGGAAGGCGAGCGGGTATTCGTTCCCTACGAGTCCTCCGCCCTGCTCGGTTCCATGGGCATGTTCCGCGAACTCGCCGGTTCACCGGAAGACGCCGTCACCTCTCATTTCCAGTCCCGCGGCAACCAGGATGGCCTGCGTAGCGGCATGGTCGGCGGTGCTGGTAGCGGCGGTTGATACGTCGCTCGGTGCGCGTTTCGTCACCGGACAGCGAAACGCGCCAGTTGCATTTCCCGCAGACGACTCAGGGTACGACGAAAGGGAAAGGCCAGATGCCCCGCGGGATAGAGCCCTTCCATGGGAACTCGGGCTTCGACATGCAGGGGCACGCCACGGTCATAGCATTCATCGACCAGGGCAATGAACCGGCGCACACCGTCGTCGTGTCGGGACAGCGCCGGCAGCTCGCGGTCGCCGGCCTCGACCCTGGCGCCGGCATCCTCGGTACCTCGCGCGATCCTTGCGGCGACAGGCGTGCCACCGAGACACGGCACCTCGCCGAGCAGGACATGATGAAAGCGATCACACAGGGCGATGAAGTCCAGGGCCGCCAACGGCCGTTCGCAGAGGGCCGCATAACGGCACCACACGACTGACTCGCTCCGGGCCTCCACATTGATCGGCAGGTGAGCCAGGGTGAAAGGCTCGGTACACGCGGCGTCATCGCCGTTGAGCCGCTCGAAGACCCTCGGCAGCACACTCGCCTCGCCCTCGCCGCGCACCCAATAGCGTTGTTCGATCGCTCCCGGATGGCGTCGATGATCCTGGTCGCCGTCCAGGTGCACCACCCGGGTATTGCGCTCGATGGCCTTGATGGCAGGCAGGAAACGCTCGCGATTGAAGCCGTCGGCATAGAGCCCCGAGGGCGCCTGATTGGACGTGGTCACCAGGGTCACGCCCTGCTCGAACAGCTCTCCCAGCAAACGGCCCAGCAGCATGGCATCGGCGATATCGGTGACGAACAGCTCATCGAGGCACAGCACACGTGCCTCGGCGCTCAACTCGACGGCCAGCCGATGCAACGGATCGGCAGTCCCCGTCAATTGGAACTGGCGACGATGCACCCAGCGCATGAAGTGATGGAAGTGCTGCCGCTTCGACGGAACCATCAGCGCCCGGTGGAAACGATCCATCAGCCAGGTCTTGCCTCGCCCCACCGTGCCCCACAGGTAGACGCCCGGGACAGAATCCTCGCCACGCTCCAGGGCCCGGTGGGCGTCCTCGAGCGCGTCGACCGCACGCCACTGGGCATCATCCGCCATGAAGCCATCCTCCAGGGCGCGTCGATAAGCGGCCAGGGGTGATGTCATGCGTCGGCCCCACGCCACGTCTGGATCAGGGTCACCACGCCCAGCACCAGGCCGCCGGCCACTACGCCGACGACCAGATTGAGCAGCATCGGGGTCAGGCCGTGCACGATGGCATCGATCAATGTCAGCAGACTGGCTCCAGCCACAGGGACCTCCTCTGTCGCGATGGTGGACGTATCGACATCAGCATAAAGCAAAGTGCCCCCTACCGCGCACACCGACTCCATGGCGAAGACACTCATGCACTGCCGAGGCTGAATAGGGTAAAATAGCGGGAAACGTCAGGGAGTCTCCTCATGCCAGACGTCTCGCTGCAAACCAAGCGGGCCTACTTCGCCAAGGTAAAGCGCGCCAACTACAAGGCCAGCATGCGACTTGAAGGCATCCACAACGCCAAGTCGGATGCCAAGGCTACTAGAGAATCCATTCTGGCCAAGTACAAGCCCTCCCGGTCCTGATGGACAAGTACGGTACAGAGCAGGACCCTTATTGTTACCCGGGGAGCCCGACTCTCCGTAACCTCCTCGATATTCAAGATGAAACTGAACTGGAAGACGTCGAACGTCAGTTGTCGTTGCTGGCAACCGATACGGTCCAGTTCTCGCCTCCCCCTTACGACCTTGACTACCTGAAGGCACTCCATCGTCAGCTTTTCGGTGATCTCTACGCCTGCTCTTCGAACATATAGTCATCAACTGCGGCTACGAGATCTCATGGGAAGGTGTCGATCGGGAAAAGTGGCTGAGCGCGAATATCGCCGCCTATTACGGCCGCTATCAACCGATGGCGACGATCTTCGATCAATGTATCGGTGAGCCACTGACAGACGGCTAGCCCGACAAGGATCGATAGCCGGATCAATAACGGCGCAAGAAGGGGCCGCCGGCCTAGAGACCGGCGACATCTATCTCGCCCCCCGATTCAGCCGAGCTGGAAGGGGTAGACGCTACCGATGCGCAGGATGCCCGTCAGTTCGTCGAGGGCGGCAAGGGTCTCCTCGGCGAGTTGCGGGTCGGCCAGGTCGTCGGGCGCCAGGCGGTCCCGGTAATGACGCTCGACCCAGGTCGTCAGCGCTGCGTAGAGGTCGTCGTCGAGCAGCACCCTGCCGGAGACGGCGGCGCGCTCCGACGCCGAGAGCGCCACGCGCAGCCTCAGGCAGGCCGGACCGCCGCCGTTGCGCATGCTCTGCTTGACATCCTTGACCACCACCTCGCCGATCGGGTTGTTGCCGGCCAGCAGATGATCCTGGATGCAACGCCAGACCGCCTCGCGCTCCTGGCATTCGCCGGGTACCACCAGGGTCATGGTGCCGTCGGGATTACTGAGCAGCTGAGAGTTGAACAGATACGACGCCACGGCATCGTCGAGACCGACCGCCTCGAGCGGCACTCGCACCGGGATCAGCGGCTCAGGCATCCTCGCACGCAGTGCCTCCAGGGTGCCTTCCTCGTCGCGGAAGGCCATCTCGTGATAGAGCAGCACGGGGCCATTGCCCACCGCGATGACATCGTTATGGAAGACGCCGGCATCGATGGCCTCGGGATGCTGCTGGGCAAACACCGTCTGCGCATCGCCGAGCCCATGCTGACGCGCCACCGCCTGGCTGGCTTCCAGGGTCTGGCGAGCGGGATAGCGACGCGGTTCGACACCATCGCCCCCGAACGCCTGGCGACCATAGACGTAGAGATGCACCCCGGCCTCGCCATGCCCCGCGCACAGCCGGGTGTGGTTGGCCGCTCCCTCGTCGGAAAAGGCCGGCGTGGCGGGCAGCACCGGATGGTGAGCGAAACGCGTCTCGTCGGCGAAGATCGATGCCAGGACGCGGCCGGTAGTGGCCGGTTCCAGGTAACGATGGAAGCTCGACTGCAGATTGGCCGGCGTGAAGTGCACCCGACCGTCGGCGGCGTCGACGCTCGGCGTCACCGTACCCGCATTGGCGGTCCACATGCTGGAAGCGGAACACACCGCACGCAACAGCTGCGGCGCCTCATGCGCGGCCCGGGAGAGCACCCGGGCATCGTCGCCGCCGAATCCCAGGGCACGCAGGGCACCCAGGTCCGGACGCTGCTGGGGCGGCAGCACGCCCTGGGCATAGCCGGCGTCCATCAGCGACTTCATCTTCTCGAGCCCCTGGAGGGCCGCCTCGCGAGGGTTGGCAACCAGGCCCTGATGGGTCATCGAGGCCACATTGCCATGAGCCAGCCCCGAGTAATTGTGCGTCGGCCCTACCAGGCCATCGAAGTTGACCTCGCGAACGTCGAGTCCATCTCGCAGGGCATCGCTCATAGCGTCACCCCCGGCGGCAGCTTGTCGGGCAGGTGCAGGTCCTCGCTCTCCATGGAGGCTACCGGGTAGGCGCAGTAGTCGGCGGCATAGTAGGCACTGGGACGGTGATTGCCGCTGTCGCCCACGCCGCCGAAGGGCGCGTCGCCGGAAGCACCGGTGGTCTGGCGGTTCCAGTTGACGATGCCGGCGCGGATGCGCAGCAGGAAGTCGTCCCAGTCGCCCCGTTCGCCACCGATCAGGCCGGCGGAGAGGCCATAGCGGGTGTCGTTGGCGAGCCGCAGCGCCTCGTTCCAGTCGTCGTAACGATAGACCTTGAGCAGCGGGCCGAAATGCTCTTCATCGGGCACATCCAGGCCGGTGACATCGATCAACGCGGGGGACAGCAGGCTGGTGCCTTCCGCGAGGCGCGACATGCGCGACAGCACCGTGCCGCCTCGAGCCTCCAGATCCGCCTGGGCGTCGAGCAGCCCATCCGCCGCGTCCAGGGTGGCCAGACCACCATAGAAGCCGGCCGGCTCGGCGAACTGGCCGGCCACCCGCAGCTTGTCGATGGCCTCGCTCAGAGCCTCCAGCAGACGATCGCCCACCGGCCCGCGAGGAACGATCAAGCGGCGCGCGCAGGTGCAGCGCTGGCCACCGGACAAGAAGGCCGACTGCAGGATGGTCAACACGGCCGCTTCCTGGTCCGGCACGTCCTTGACCACCAGCGGGTTGTTGCCGCCGAGCTCCAGGGCCAGGATCTTGCCCAACTGCTCGGCGAACTGTCGCTGCAGCAGGCCGCCGACCTTGGCGCTGCCGGTGAACAGCAGACCATCGATGCCCGGATGCCGTGACAATGCCTGCCCCACCGGCGCCGCGCCCTGCACCAGGTTGATGACGCCTTCGGGCAGGCCGGCCTCGCGCCAGCACTGCAGGGTCAGGTCGGCGGTCAGCGGCGTCTGCTCGCTGGGCTTGAAGACCACGGTGTTGCCGGCCAGCAGTGCGGGCACGATATGGCCGTTGGGCAGATGCCCCGGGAAGTTGTAGGGGCCGAACACTGCCATCACGCCATGGGGCCGATGGCGCAGCACCGCCCGGGCATCGCCCAGGTCACGCTCGCGTTCGCCGGCGCGTTCCTGCTGGGCGCGAATCGAGATCGCCACCTTGCCGATCATGGCGCCGACCTCGGTGCGCGCTTCCCACAACGGCTTGCCGGTCTCACCGGCGATGGCCGTGGCCAGCGATTCACGGTGGGTTTCCAGCACTTCGCGGAAGCGCTCCACCAGGGCCTTGCGCTCTTCCAGGGGAGTGCGCGCCCAGGCCGGCATGGCGGCGCGGGCGGCCTCCACCGCAGCGCCCACCTGAGCCTCGCTGGCGGCACCGCCGGACCACAGCGCCTCGCCGCCAACGGGGTCATGCTTGGCGAATGCCTCGGCCTCGCCGGACTGCCATTGGCCACCGATCAGTAGCTGTTGCGTCGCCTTCATCATGTCTCCTCGTCGGTATCCAGAATGCGCAGGGTGTCGCCCGAGCCGACCTCGAGCCGCTCGGCTTCGGCCTCGCTCAGGGTCAGCACGCCCTCTGTATCGGGACCGCGTCCCACCCAGGCCGCGCGGAAGTCGGCCATGACGGTGTTGGCAGCCAGCCAGCGCGGGCGCGGTGTCTGTTCCAGCTCGCCGGCTTTTATCTCGACCCGGCAGGTCCGCGACAGGCGCACGCCGCGCACGTCGTCGATATAGGCTTCCACGGTGGGCCCGCCATCGAAGATGTCGATGAAGCCTTCCCAGCGCAGCCCCTCCTTCTTGAGCATCGCCAGCGCCGGGCGCGTGTGCTCGTGTACCTGGCCGATGCAGGCGCGTGCCTCTTCGGAAAGAAAGGGCGTGTAGATCGGGAATTTGGGCATCAGCTCGCCGATGAAACTCTTCTGGCCCAGCCCGGTGAGCCGATCGGCCTCGTTGAAGTCCATGGGGAAGAAGTGGCTGCCCAGGCACTCCCAGAAGGGACTCCGGCCCGACTCGTCGAACAGGCCGCGCATCTCCGCCAGGACCTTGTCGGGGAAGCCGTTGCGGAATTCGGCCATGAACAGCCAGCGCATCATCGACAGCAGTGCACCGTTGCGCTCGTGGCGACGATCGGCACCACGATACTCGGGACGCAGGAACAACGAGGCCACCTCGGCATCGCCGGTGTGGTCCGAGCTCAGGAAGAGGGTATCGATGGTGCGGTGCAGGTCGAGCTGCACCGAGGAATGCGCCAGGGTGCCGACACGATAGTGGTAGAAGGGAATCTCCCGCCCCACCTGGCTCTCGATGGCGCAGCAGCCGGCGAGACGACCTTCTACCTCGTCCTCGAGCACGAAGAAGTACAGGCGCCTGTCTTCCGGTGTCCCACCATTGAAGGCGCTCACCGCCGAGGCGATCTTGTCGGCCAGGAAGGCCTCGTTGTCGGGCAGCGAGGTGAACCCCACCCCCGTTTCGCGGGCCACTGCCCGCAGTTCGTCCAGGTCGGACTCGGCAATCGGTCGGATGCGCATTACAACTCTCCCTCGTCGTAACCCGGATCATGCTCGGCGCCGGCGAGCGCCAGCGGCGCAGCAAGCACGGCGCGGCCTTCCTCGACGCCGAGCAGCTCGGCGTGCTCCGGCGACAGCATCAACTGGCCGGTGGGTGACAGGGCATAGCGCGCCACCACGCAGCGGAAATCGTCGAGGCGTTGATTGGCGACCATGGCCGGCTCGGCATCCGGCAACGAATGGGGCGGACGAATGCGCACCGGGTGCCAGGCGGCATGGCGAAAGCTCTCGAGTCGCTCGCGTTCGCCCTTGATCACCGGGCCGGCATCGAAGATGTCGACATGCCGCGAACGCAGGAAGCCTTCGGCGAGCATCTCGTTCATGGCCGGCTCGTGCTCCGGGTGCTCGCGACCCACGGCGGCCCGCGCCTGGGGCGTGAGCAGCGCCTGGTAGAGCGGAAACTGCGGCATCACCTCGGCGATGAAGCTCTTCGAGCGCACCCCGGCCACATAGTTGATCTCCTGAAAGTCGCGCACGAAGAAGTGGCGCCCCACGCTGTTCCAGAAGGGCGACTGCTGCTCGTCGTCCAGATAGCCGGGGAAGGCCATCGCCAGGATCTCGGCGAAACGCTCCGGATACTGGGCGATGAACATCAAGCGAGCACGACGCAGCAGGCTCTCGGCGCTGGTGCCCCGGTAGTGAGAGTCGAGCGAGTAGGCACACAGCAGGCTGGCTTCGGAGACCTCGTGAGAGAGCGACAGGGTCTGCACCTCGCGACGCACGTCGAGCTGTTGCGAGGCGTGAATCAGCGTCTCCTGGCGATAGGTGTAGTAGGCCTCCCGGGCGCCGGCCTGGGCGCGGATAGTGGCGGTACCCACCGCCTCTCCCCGCTCCAGGTCCTCGAGCACGAAGGTATAGTGCTCGTCGCCGGGAAACTCCACCTCGGCCTCGAAGGCCCGCTGGGAGCGCGCGATGCGCTCCTCCAGTCGATCGCGGTGCGCCGGCAGGTTGGTCAGACGCGGCGTGGCGCTGCCCGCCAGCCGCTCCAGGGCCGGCAGATCCGCCGGCCGGGCAGGACGTACCACCAACATGTCATGGCCTCCACGTGATTCGGCTTCCGGCATGGTGGGGACGCGGCTCACTGGTCGGCCACCAGGCGCGCGACGGCACGCTCGAGACGCGCCATGCCCTCGGCGATGTCCGCCTCGGGGATCACCAGCGACGGCGCCATGCGCAGTACATTGGGACCGGCCACCAGTGCCATCAGGCCCTCCTCGATGGCCAGCGGCAGAATGTCCTTGGCACGTCCCTCGTATTCAGGACGCATCTCGGCGCCGATCAACAGCCCCATGCCGCGGACGTCCTTGAAGACGCCGTGCTTGCGGTTGATGGTCTCGAGGTGCTCGCGAAACAGGTCGTGACGCTTGGCCACGCCCTCCAGCACCTCGGGGGTGTCGATGTGCTCGACCGCCGCCAGGGCCACGGCGGAGGCCAGGGCATTGCCGCCGTAGGTCGAGCCATGGGTGCCCAAGCCCAGCGACGGGGCGACGCGGTCGGTGGTCAGCATGGCGCCAACCGGGAAGCCGCCGCCGAGCGCCTTGGCGGAGGTCAGGATGTCCGGCGTCACGTCGTACTGCATGTAGGCGAACAGCGAGCCGGTGCGGCCCACGCCGGTCTGCACCTCGTCGAAGATCAGCAGGGCATCGTTGGCATCGCAGAGCTCGCGCAGCCCCTTGAGGAACTCGGGATCGGCGGGAATGATGCCGCCCTCGCCCTGCATCGGTTCGACCATCACCGCGCAGGTGTCGGCATCGATCAGGTCGCGCACGCTGTCGAGGTCATTGAAGTCGCCATGCACGATGCCGCCGGGGACCGGGCCGAAGCCCTGGGAGTACTTCGGCTGACCGCCGACGCTGACGGTGAAGAAGGTCCGACCATGGAAGGACTTGCCGAAGGAAACGATGCGGCTCTTGTGCTCGCCGTGATGGTCGTAGGCCCAGCGACGCGCCAGCTTGAGCGCCGCCTCGTTGGCCTCGCCTCCGGAATTGCACAGATAGACCTTGTCGGCGAAAGTGCGCTCGACCAGGCTGCGCGCCAGCTTCAGGGCCGGCTCGTTGGTATAGACATTGGCCAGATGCCACAGCTTGTCGGCCTGGTCCTTGAGGGCATCGACCAGCACCGGGTGGCAATGACCCAGGGCGTTCACCGCGATCCCCCCGGCGAAATCGATGTACTCCTTGCCCTGCTGATCCCACAGGCGGCTGCCCTCGCCGCGCACCGGAATGGTCTTCTGGGGCGCATAGTTGGGCACCATGTACTGGTCGAAGTCGCTGCGGGTCGGGGTCTGGGTCATGTCACGCTCCTTTTGCTCGAGAAGGCTCGGAAGGATGGATCATCGTTCTTTCGAGTCGATGCATTCGAGTATAGGGAGCGCGGACCGAGGGGGCTTTCAGCAATGGGACGGCGAATTGTGAAAGAAGGCAGCGAGCCGGATCAGCACGAACCGATCCCGGGCGACCGACGCTCACGCCAGGCACGCGGCGAGTCGCCCTCGAAACGACGCCAGGCACGCCTGAGCTGGCGGTCATCGCCGAACCCGACTTCTTCAGCGATGCGCACCAGGCTCCAGGGCGTCTCTTCCATCAACTGCCGGGCAAGCTGCAGACGCAGGCGCTGCAGGTAGTCGTGCGGCGACATCCCGGCGACCGCCATGAAGCGCCGCCGCAGGTGACGTTCGCTCATGACCGCCACCCGTGCCATGTCGACCATCGTCCACGCGTCCCCCAGGCGGGCGCACAGGGCATCCTGCAGTCGGTGGATGCGCTCGTCGACATGATTGCGCCCTTCCAGCCAGCCGGTCAGTTGCGGCTCATGGCCGCTGCGGCGCAGGTAGAGCACCATCTCCCGCGCCACCGCCAGGGTCAGCCGATGCCCGAGTCGCCGAGTCAGCCAGTGCAGCATGGTGTCGATCCCCGTGGAGATGCCAGCGCTGGTGAGAATGGGCCCATCCTCGATGAAGATGCAGTCACCCTGGACACGCGCCCCGGGCGCCAGCGCTTCCAGCCGCGACAGCAGGGTGTGGTGGGTGGTGCAACGCCGCCCCACCAGCAGACCGGCCTCGGCCAGCAGCAACGAGCCCGAACAGACCCCCATGACCGTACCGGCCGCCGGCGCATGATGACGCAGCCAGTCGACACTGAGCGGCTGATGGGCCGGATCGATGCCCTGCCGATACTGCCCGGGCACCAGCAACAGGTCCCAGGCCTGCGGCGTCCCTGGCAAGGGTTCGATCCCGCTCAGGGACAACGGCCCCAGCCAGTCGAGGGCCTCGCAGGGACCGACATAGCGAATCGTCAGGTCCTCGTGCATGCGCTGTGCACAGTGCAGCACCTGGAGCGGGCCCACCAGGTCGAGCGGGACCTGGCCGGGGAGCATCAGCACCCCGACCCTCAGCGACGACGTGGCCTCAAACGGCATGCGTGCCCCATTCCTTCGCCAGGCCGGCGACATCGACGATGCGCGCGAAGCGCCCTTCCAGCACCAGCTCGGTACGCGCACGAATGTCCTCGGCGGACCAGGTCCGGCCCAGCCGGCTCATGGGGAAAGTCAGGGTCGCTTCGCTGACGAAGTCCACCTCGAAGCCGAGGTCGGCGGCGACACGTGTGGTGGTCTCGCAGCACTGCTCCGTACGAATGCCGCTGATGAGCAATCGCCCGATGTCCCGCTCGCGCAGCCAGCTCTCCAGTTCGGTATCGGTAAAGGCGTTGTGGGCCCGCTTGTGGAAGGTCGCCACCGAAGGCTCGTCGAACTCCTCGAGCGGACGAATCAGGCCATGCTCGGGATCGAAGGGCGTCGCACTGCCCGGCTCCTCATGGAAGATACGCACCAGGGGGATCCCGGCTTGCCGAGCCAGGTCCAGCAAGGCATGTTGCCGCTCGCGCCAGGGCGCGGCCAGGGCCTCGTCCCAATAGTCACGGACCGGGAAGGAAGCTTGAACGTCGATCATCAGCAGCGCGGTGTTCATGGGGAGAGCCTCTCATGGCAAGTGGAGTGGCCACCTTAGCGCCGGAGCGCAGCCGTTGACGCCCTAGAATGGCCGACAAGCGGACCATTTCGGCCATCTTCATGAGACCGGCCGAGGCTCAGCCCAGTCTCTCCTCCCGGGGCGTCATGCCGAAGTGATTGCGATAGGCGGTGGAAAAATGCGCCGCCGAGGAAAAGCCGGTCTGCAGGGCGATCTCGCCAGCGGGACGATCGCTGTCGCGCAGCAGTCGACGAGCCTGCTGCAGGCGCAGGTTGAGGTAGTAACGACTGGGCACGGCCTGGAGGTACTTCTTGAACAATCGCTCGAGCTGACGACGCGAGATGCCGAGGTGCTCGGCCAGCTCGTGAGTCGTCAGGGGCTCCTCGATATTCGATTCCATCAGCGCCACCGCGTCCACCAGGCTCTGGGGAGCGTGACCGAGCCGCGTGCGCAGCGGCACCTGCTGGGGCTCGTCCCCCATGCGGATGCGCTCGAGCACGAAGTGCTCGGAGATACGTTCGGCCAGCTCGTCCCCGTGATGGCTCCCGACCAGGGTCATCATCATGTCCATGGCGGCGGTACCGCCCCCGCAGGTCAGCCGGTCGCGGTCGATCTCGAACAGCTGCTGGGACAACCGGACCCGGGGATACGCCCGGGCGAAGGCCTCGAAACGCGGCCAGGGCAAGGTGGCACGATAGCCGTCCAGCACTCCGGTGCGCGCCAGCACTTCGGTGCCGCCTCCGATGCCGCCCAGTACCACCCGGGCGGCGGCCTGCCGCTGCAGCCAGTCGAACAGCGATCGGGGCACGCTGCTCGTCAGGGGGCCCGGCGCGCACACCAGCAGCAGATCCAGGGACGGCCCCGCCTCCTCGGGCGTCGCCTGAGGCAACAGGGCCTGACCGGAGGCACTGGCGACCGGACGCTCATCGACGGCGAAGGTCGACAGCCGGTACAGCGTGCGCCCGGCCAGTCGGTTGGCCACATGCAAGGGCTCGGTGGCACAGGCCTGGGCCAGCATCGAGAACCCGGGCAGCACCACGACGCCCACGTCACGCGTCAGGCCGGGGGAAAGAGACGCGGCCTTGCCATCAGCGACCATCGTCGACATCGTGCAGGGTATCGATGAAGGCATTGGATCGGGAGATTGCCGCTTGCATGCGCGTCCTCAGCGCGGCGACATCACGCTCCAGTCCGTCGACTTCCCCGCGCAATGCACCGATCGCCCGGGCATTGAGGTTGTGCTTCAGTAGCAGCACATTGTCACGCATTGCCAGCAGCACGGGATGCATGCTGTCGGCGGCGTCCTGCATGGCGTCCCGCATCTGCGCATAGCGCTGACGCGTCTGCCGCAGCCGTTGCTCGGACAGGCGTCGATACTCGGCACTCTGGTAGAGCTCGAGCTCGTCTTCCCACTCGTCGAACAAGGCCGCGGCCACGGACTCGATGTCGTCGATACGCTCCTCGACTCGATCGGCGGCGACGTCGCTGCGCTCGTAGGCCTCATCGAGACGCTCGTAGGTCTGCGACAGTTCGCTGTCGGGGACCCGAACCACGGCACGGAACTGCTCCAGCGCCGACGCGAACTGCTCCTCGGCCGCCACCTGGGCGTCACGCCCCTCCTCGACCCGCTCCACCATCAGGTCGCGCTTGTGGATGCCGACCTTCTCCAGGGCGCCATAGTAGGCGCTCTGACAACCGGCCAGCAGGCTGGCCGCCAGGATCGGCACCAGCCAGGCCTGGCGGGACCGCGGCAGGACTCGATGGGTCATGCTGCCTCTCTCAGAGCTCGACGACATCGAAGGTCGCGACCGTATCGACATCGGCCTCGTAGTCCACATCGTCCCGCTCGAAGCCGAACAGCTTCAGGAAGTCGTGCTTGTAACCGGCGTAGTCGGTGATCTCGAACAGATTGTCGGTGGTGACCTCCGACCACAGCGTCTTGCAGGCCTGCTGGACGTCGTCGCGCAGCTCCCAGTCATCGAGGCGCAGGCGGCCGGCGTCATCGGTCTCGGCATGCCCTTCACCAAGATAGAGGCGCTCGCCGAACAGACGGTTGAGCTGGTCGATGGTGCCTTCGTGGAGTCCCTGCTCCTTCATCACCTTGTAGACCATGGCGATATACAGCGGCATCACCGGGATCGCCGCGCTGGCCTGGGTGACCACCGACTTGAGCACCGCCACATTGGCGCCGCCGCCCTGCGCGCCGAGACGCTTGTCGATCTTGCCGGCGGCACGATCGAGGTCCTCCTTGGCCCGGCCCAGGGCGCCGTGCCAGTAGATCGGCCAGGTGATCTCGGTGCCGATGTAACTGAAGGCCACGGACCTGGCCCCCGGCGCCAGCACGCCGGCACGGTCCAGGGCGTCGATCCACAGCTCCCAGTCTTCGCCGCCCATCACATCGATGGTGTCGGCGATCTCCTGCTCGGAGGCCGGCTCGACCTCGGCTTCGGTGATGGCGTCCTTGTTGGTATCGATGGCGGTGGCGCGGTAGGTCTCGCCGATCGGCTTGAGGCTCGAACGCTTGAGTTCGCCGCTGTCGGGCAGCTTGCGCACCGGGGACGCCAGGGAGTAGACCACCAGGTCGACCTGGCCGAGATCCTGCTTGATCAGCTCGATGGCCTTCTCGCGCGCCTCATGGGAAAAGGCATCGCCATTGATGGACTTGCTGTAGAGGCCTTCGGCCTTGGCGAACTTGTCGAAGGCGGCGGCGTTGTACCAACCGGCGGTGCCGGGCCTCTTCTCCGTGCCCGGCTTCTCGAAGAACACGCCCAGGGTATCGGCACCGTAGCCGAAGGCCGCGGTGATGCGTGCCGCCAGGCCATAACCGCTGGAGGCGCCTACCACCAGCACTTTTTTGGGGCCGGAGCTCTTGTCCAGGCCGCGCGCCCGCGTCGCCTCGATCTGCTCGAGCACGTTCTTCTCGCAACCGACGGGATGGGTGGTGGTGCAGATGAAACCGCGTACCTTGGGCTTGATGATCACGACAGACCTCTTCGTTGAATACCGAGGAGCCGCGCAGGGCGGCATCCGGGAAGTTGTATTGCCAATGGCGACATTCTAGCGACACTGGGCGGCACTGTCCGCCCTGATCGGCTCGCGGGACGATGAACCGGCTCGGACATTGTTGAGTGCGATGGCCGGCTGGGGCAGCATGAACGTCACTCACCGATATCGGACGCAACGAGCAGGAGACCGCCAATGGATGCCCAGACCCTCGTCGACCAGCGTGGCGACTTATGGCTGGCGCTGGCGCCCCTGTGGCTGGAACGAGAACCCAGGGAGACCGATTATGCCCGCATGGTCGAGGTCATCCAGCGTCACGATCTCAGCGTGCAGGAGCTGGAATGGGTCTTCCGCCTGGAGCTGGCGCCGGTGCTCTCTCGTCAGCAAATGTCCGTGGCCAGCGAATGGCGCCACTTCGACGATCACAAGCTGATGCGCCTGCTGGTCGCCCATAACCTGCGACTCAAGGGCTGGCGTCGCAAGAGCTGGGCCCTGTTCTCGGGCCTGACCACCATGATGACCCGCCACCGCTGGAACGAACTGATGGAGCGGGTATTGATCACGCGGGGCGAGACCTTGTCATGATCGCCGACGGAGCCCCCTCTCAGGATTCGTCGAGAATCCACTCCAACGCCTCGTTGAGCTCGCCGATACCCGCCCGCGGCGAGAAACGCCGCACGACACGACCATCCCGGGCCACCAGGAACTTGGTGAAGTTCCACTTGATGACGCTCGTTCCCAGCACACCCGGCGCATCTCGCTTGAGTTCGACGAACAGGGGATGGGCATGACGGCCATTGACGCGGACCTTCTCCATCAGCGGGAAGGTCACGCCATACGTCTGCTCGCCGAAGGAGCAGAAGGCCTCGGCCGACTCGGGTGACTGTCGGCCGAACTGATTGCAGGGGAAGGCCAGTACGGTGAAGCCGCGATCGCGGTGGCGACGATAGAGACGCTCGAGTTCGCCGAGCTGGGATGTGAAGCCACAGCGGCTGGCCACATTGACGATCAGGAGCGCCTGGCCGCGCAGCGCGCGAAGGTTGAAGGGCTCGCCGCGATAGGTGCGGCAATCATGATCATGGATACTCATGGCTCGGGCTCGCTGTCTGTTCCATCAAGATGCCATGCCGGCTCCCTCGGCGCCAGTCCCGCGCCAACGGCTCACCCAGGTGCCGCAAGAGAGCCGTCGTGGACGAGCGTCTCCACCACCTGGCGCGTGTCCGGCGTCACCTCATCGAGTGCCAGGGCCCGATCAGGGGAAAGCCAGAAGGCCTCGGCGACTTCATCCGCCTGCAGGGCCAGGGGGCCATCATAGTCGACCAGGTAGGCACTGCCGAAGATATGATTGCCATTCCGGGCATGGACGAATTCCAGCATGTGCCGCAGGGGCTCCCCGACGATCCCGAGCTCCTCGGCCAGTTCGCGCCGCGCCGCCACATGCACCGCCTCCCCGGCACCGACCACGCCGCCAGCGGCCAGATCAATGCCGCCGGGGAAGACCTCCTTGGTCAGGGTGCGGCGCTGCACGCACAACTCGCCCCGTGCGTTGCGCACCACGATATAGGTGGCGCGATGCCAGAAGTGGTAGCGCCGCATGGTGGCGCGCGGCGCACTGCCGCAAGGCCGGTTGCGCGCATCCACCAACTGGATGCTCTCGTCGGAGATGCGCTGGACCGTCGCCGACTCGGGCGACGCACCTGGGTCGGTGGCCATGAAAACTCCCTGCAGGGAAATAGGATCAGCCTAACGGCTCACCCCGGGCACGTCATCTCCCCACTACCCTCTGCCGCGTTTTCTTCGTCCCTCGCCGGCGCCTGCGTTACAGTCGTCTTCCCCACCCGACAACGATGACAAGGGCCGAGCGATGCGTGATACCGATGCGGATGCCGACAAACGCCAGGTAGACCTCGACGACGAGGGGGGCGTCCACTGGGACCAGACGATGAGCTATGGGCAGTACCTGAATCTCGAGGCATTGCTGGACTGCCAGCGCCCGCTATCGCGCGAGCATGACGAGATGCTGTTCATCGTCATCCACCAGGCCTCCGAACTGTGGATACGCCTCTGCCTGCACGAGGCGCACGGCGCCGCCGAGCGCATTCACCACGGCGACCTGCGCCCCGCCTTCAAGATGCTGACTCGGGTCGCGCGCATTCAGGAGCAGCTCATCAACGCCTGGGAGGTCCTCGTCACCATGACCCCAGCGGATTACCTGAGCTTTCGCGACGAACTGGGCCAGAGTTCCGGCTTCCAGTCATATCAGTATCGGGAACTGGAATTCCTGCTGGGCAACAAGAACGCCCGCATGATCGAGGCCCACCGCGCCCACCCTCGCCACTATGATCGACTGCGCGAGGTGCTGCAGGCGCCCAGTCTCTACGACATCACCCTGCAGCGATTGGGACAGCGCGGCTTCGACATCCCGGCTGACCGGCTCGAGCGGGACTGGTCCGAACCCTATGTCCCCTCGTCTCGCGTCGAGGCCGCCTGGCGCGAGATCTACCGGGATACCGAGACCCACTGGGACCTGTACGAGCTGGCCGAAAAGCTGGTGGATCTGGAGTACAACTTCCAGAAGTGGCGTTTCAGCCACATGAAGACCGTCGAGCGTATCATCGGCTATCGCCATGGCACCGGCGGCACGGGTGGCGTCAGCTATCTGGTCAAGGCTCTCGACCTGCAATTCTTCCCTGAGCTCTGGTCCGTGAGGACCACCATCTGACCACCGTCGGAAGCGTTGACCAGGCACCGACGGACAACCATGCTCAGGACAGGCCCGCCATCGGAGCTGCCCATGCAGGACCACGCGCCACGAGCCCGGCTGGCGACCCATGAAGTGGTCAACCAGCCTCCTTCCCCCGAGGATCGCGACCTCCTCGAGGATGACCTGCCGATGCGCGAGGCACTGGCGCGGGAAGCCCCCGGCTGGGTCGCCGAGCGCCTGGCCCCGCTGGGACGCGAGGTCGGCAGCGAGCGCGTCCGCGCTCTTGGCGAGACAGCCAACCGCCACCCGCCCGAACTGCGACTGTTCGACCGCTACGGGCGACGTCTGGATGCCGTCGACTATCACCCGGCCTACCATGCGCTGATGCACCTGGCCATGGACCACGGCTGGCACGCGGTCGCCTGGCAGGAAGAAGGCCGTGGCGGCCACCAGGCCCACGTGGCTGCCCTCTACCTGCTCACCCAGGCGGAGCCCGGCTTCTGCTGCCCGGTGACCATGACCCATGCCGCCATGCCGGCGCTGCGCCACTCACCGTCCCTGCATGCCCGCTGGTCTCCCGGCCTGCTGCACTGGGACTACGACCCCCGTGCGCTACCCGCCGCACGCAAGGCGGCGCTGACCTTCGGCATGGCGATGACCGAGAAACAGGGCGGCAGCGACGTTCGCGCCAACACGACTCGCGCCACCCCCGACGCGGACGGCTGGCGTCTGACCGGCCACAAATGGTTCTGCAGCGCCCCCATGTCGGACGCCTTCCTGACCCTGGCGCAGACCGACGACGGCCTCGGCTGCTTTCTGGTACCGCGCTTCACTCCAGACGGCGAACGCAACGCCATCGAGCTGCAACGGCTCAAGGACAAGTGCGGCAACCGAGCCAATGCCTCGGCGGAAATCGAATATCGTGATGCCTGGGCCGAGCCGCTGGGCGAGCCCGGACGCGGCATTGCCACCATCCTGTCGATGGTCCAGCAGACCCGGTTGGACGCCGCCACCGCACCGGTAGCGATGATGCGTCAGGCGCTGGACGAAGCCTGGCGGCACGTGCGGGTACGACACGCCTTCGGCCGGCGCCTGGCCGAACAGCCATTGATGCGCACCCTGCTCGCCGACATGGCACTGGAAGTCGAGGCCGGCGTCGCCTTGACCCTGCGCACCGCCCGTGCCTTCGACGGCGCCGCACGAGGCGACGCCCACGAGACCGCCCTGGCCCGGCTGCTACCGGCCCTGGCCAAGTACTGGCACAACAAGCGCGCTCCCGGTTTCCTGGCCGAGGCCATGGAATGCCTCGGTGGCATCGGCTACGTGGAAGAGTCCCCGCTGGCACGGCTCTACCGCGAAGCGCCGGTAAACTCCATCTGGGAAGGCTCGGGCAATGTCATCTGCCTGGATGTCCTGCGGGTGTTCGCTCGCCATCCCGAAGCCCTGACGGCACTTCGCCAGGAACTCGACACGGCGCGCGGCGGGTCGTCGGCACTGGACGCCGCCATGCAGGAACTCATCACGCGTCTCGAAGCGCAGCCGGATACCCTGGAACGTCAGGCACGCTGGCTGACCCAACGCCTGGCCCAGTGTCTCCAGGGAGCCCTGCTGCTGCGCCACGCGCCAGCCGAGATCGGCGAGACCTTCTGTCGTTCGCGGCTCGTCGATGCCAGCCCCGTCTTCGGTGCCCTGCCACCGGATGCACCCGAAGATGCGATCCTGAATCGCCTTTACACCTGAGCAGCGCCCGGGGTGTACGATAGAATGGCCTGGAAAGCCCTCTCGCCCCTGCCAACCGGAGCCGCTCATGGAGGACTGGACCCTCAGATGGATCCTGGGTCAGGCCGTCAGCCTTACCGCCCTGGCGCTATGCATCGTCGCCTTTTCCAGCAAGCGCGACGATCGGCTGTTCGTGATCCTCGTCTTCGCCAATGTCGCCTTCGCCGCGCAGTTCGCCCTCTTCCAGAGCTGGGTGGCTTCCGGCATCTCCGCGCTGATCGTGCTGCGTATCCTCCTGGCCCGCCGTTATCCGAGCCATGCCGGCATCATGGTCGCCGTGCTGATCGCGACCCTGGCCATCGCGGCCCTGACCTGGAGCGGGCCACGCGACATTCCGGCCCTGGCGGCGGGGTTATTGGGTACCTATGGCATGTTCATGCTGCGCGGCATCGCCATGCGTGCCGTGCTGGCCGGCGCCGCCTTCTGCTGGATCATCAGCAACCTGCTGGCAGGCTCCATCGGCGGCAGCATTGCCGAGACCCTGATCTTCATCACCAACGTGGTGACCATGCAGCGCCTCAGGCGTGACGCCCTGCTGCATGGCACCCCTTGAGACGCCCGCATCGCTCGAGCACCGGGCAGCCTCGATGTCACCCACCGATGGGGCCCAGGGCGACCCGCAGCGCCAACGCCAGCAGCAGTACACCGGTGGCTCGATTGATCCAGTGAGCGCGGGCCTGCAGCCAGGGCAACACCCGGGAGTGGGAGAGCCCGACGGCCACCAGCACATACCAGCCACCGTCGATGATCATGGCCGTGAACACGATGATCGCGCGAGCCGCCAGGCTCATGTCCGGCGTCACGAACTGGCTGAGCAGGGCGACGAAGAACAGGATGAGCTTGGGGTTGCCAAGCGCCACCAGCATCCCTTCGCGTGCCGCCTGCATGCCTGAAGTGGCCATGGCATCCGCATCGAGCGCACCCGCTCGCCCGGCACGCAGGGCCTTGATACCCAGCCAGGCCAGATAGGCCGCGCCCGCCCAGGTGATCGCCTGGAACAACGTCGGGAAGCTCACGATCAGCGCCCCCAGGCCCCAGACGGTCAGCAACGCATAGAGCCCGACTCCCAGCGCGTGGGACAAGGCCGCGGCTACACCCGGCATGCGTCCGCCGCCGAGCGTATGGCGCAGCACCAGCGCCAGGCTCGGTCCGGGCGACATGGCCCCCATGGCGCAGACGGCCGCCAGCGACAGCCAGAGTGAAAGAGGCATGAGCATTCTCCATGGAGCTTGAACGTGGTAAGGGGTACCAACGCGCAAGCGTTGCGGAACAGCGCTTAACGGTGGAACTGCCCCTCTCGTTCCGGCTGCCAGAGGATGGCGTCGACGCGAAGCGACGTACGCTCCCCGCCGGGTAGCGGCCACTCGATGACATCACCGACACGTAGACCGAGCAGTGCCGCACCGACCGGCGCCATGACCGAGACACCGTCCTCGGTGGCGTCCAGCGAACGAGGGTATACCAGGGTCCGCACGATCTCACGTTCTCGCGTCAGATCGGTGAAACGCACCTGGCTGTTCATGCTGATCACATCCGTCGGGATTTCCTCCGGATCGAGCACTTCGCCACGCTCCAGTTCCTCCTCCAGAGCACGCGCCACGGCATCGTCGCCGGCCGCATCGATGAGCCGTTGCAAGCGCTCGGCATCGAGCCGATTGATGATCAAGGGGGGACGCACCGCCATATGAGCCTCCTTGCCAGACGTGGCGTACGGGGTACCAATAAGAACAGCCCTCTAACCGTTAGCAGAAAAAGGGCCGCACTACCGCCACCCTACGCCATCCTCGCGAGGAAGGACAGGACGGCGCCATCACGTTCATACCGAGGCTGCACAAGCATTAGCGAGGGAAATGGCTGGTTCATGAGCTAGGGTCGAACAGCTTCACTTCGCTGATCTCGACCTGCTCCCAGACCTGCCCCGTCATGTATGGCTCGACCTCGAGCCATGCTTCCAGTTCGCGTCGATCAGGAAACTGGAAATGCGCATTCGACCCGATCATTTTACCGTGGTCGTCCAGAATGACCCCGCCGCTAATGAAACGACCCTGTCGGGCAAGCCTGCGAAGGCCATCCAGGTGGGATTGCCGACACACCATGCGTCGCTCTAGAGCGCCTCCATCCTTGTAGTCGTAAGCGACCAATGCATATTGCTTCACACACGGCTCCTAGCTGTAACGAAATGAGTGGCAAATAAAACTCACCGTCCATTCCAACCGGATTACAGGTCAAGTCCCTGACAGGCCATGGGAGCTGCGGCCAACGTCACGGCATGCAGCATCCTCGCCATCGCTGGCGGACACAACGTGGACACTTGAGAAGTTTCTAAAGAAATCAGAGCGCAGGAGGGAAAGTGCGCGCTTGATCAAGGTGGTGCCGGTGGTCGGACTCGAACCGACACGCCTGTTACAGCGGCGGATTTTGAAGCCGACGCATACTCATATAAATCAATGTTTTGCGGAGAAAATTGGCGAAAAACCCAATACCCGTCCCAATACCCGAAATGCGCTTGGATGCATCCGGATGCGACTTTTTGCCGGGGGCAGACCCCCCACTTAGGGGGCATGGTGCGTCAGGTCGTGGAAGTGAATACCGGTCGCCTTGATGACGGCGGTCATGGTGCTCAGGGTTGGATTGCCCTTCGGGGACAGCGCCCGGTACAGGCTTTCGCGCGACACCTGGGCCCGTTCGGCCACAGCCGCCATGCCGCCCCTGGCCTCCACCACATGGCGAAGCGCCATCAGAAAGGCCGATTCGCCGCCCTCCTCGTCCAGCTCGTCAAAGGCGGTGCGCAGGTAATCAAGCGCCATGTCCGGCTCATCGCGCAGCATTTGGGTTACAGCATCGTCATGACTTTTCATGTGCGGGCTCTCCTTCGGTGGTCTGCCAGAAACGCTTTCGCCTGCTCTATGTCGGCTTGCTGGCGCTTCTTTGTACCGCCGATCAACAACATCACCAGGCGCTGGCCTACCTTGGCGTAGTAAACGCGATAGCCAGGTCCGTAGTCGATGCGCAGCTCGAGCACCCCGTTACCCACGGCCTTGGTATCACCGGCATTGCCTGCCGCCAGTCGGTTGAGGCGAGTCAGCACCCGCATGGCGGCCTGACGATCCTTGATCTTGGTCGCATCCAGCCAGGCCTGAAATGGATCATGGCCGTCAGCGGTCAGGTAGTGCGTCAGCTCCATCATGGAGCTATTGTAGCTTAAAAGCTACGAAAAGGGGCCGGCTTATCGTCCGATACCAGAATATCCGGCTTCGAATGGGCACAACTCAAGTTCGCACCAAAGCTCCATTGACATGATGTTGACACTGGAGGGAGTTCCAAATGAACCAAGACGCAAGAGGAAGGGAAAGTAAGCGCTTGATGTAAAGTGGTGCCGGTGGTCGGACTCGAACCGACACGCCTGTTACAGCGGCGGATTTTGAATCCGCTGCGTCTACCAATTCCGCCACACCGGCAACGGCGTTGCATTATACGGAGCCAGCGAGGCAGGTCAATCTCCACCCTGACTTCGCTGTCGCGAAGCGGTATCCTATGCGGCTTGCCAGCCTGGCTGGTGGTTCCGTCCATGCTTCATCCTGATCAACCGAGTCACGCCATGCAGCGCGCCGATTTCCATTACGAGCTTCCCGAGGCGCTGATCGCCCGTTACCCCTCCGAGCAACGCAGCGACTGTCGCCTGCTGTGCGTCGACGGCGCCAGTGGTGCACTCGATCATCGTCGTTTCCCCGAGCTGGTCGACAAGCTCGAGCCCGGCGATCTGCTGATCTTCAACGACACCCGCGTGATCCCGGCACGGCTGCATGGCCACAAGGCCAGTGGCGGCCGCGTGGAGATGCTGCTCGAGCGCCCTCTGGATGCCCACCGTGGCCTGGCCCACCTGCGCTCGAGCAAATCGCCCGGGGTAGGCACCGAGCTGACCTTCGAGGGCGGTATCCAGGCCGTGGTCGAAGGCCGGCGCGAGGCGCTGTTCGAGCTGCGTTTCCTCGGCGAGACGCCATTGATCGCGCTGCTGGAGCGTCACGGCCACATGCCGTTGCCGCCCTACATCACCCGAGAAGATGAGCTTTCCGATCGAGACCGCTATCAGACCGTCTACGCCAGGCGCGATGGGGCCGTGGCCGCTCCCACCGCCGGCTTGCATTTCGATGAGCCGCTGCTGGAACGTCTCGCCGCCAACGGTATCGAGAGCGCCTTCGTGACCCTGCATGTGGGCGCCGGCACCTTCCAGCCGGTGCGCGTCGACGACATCCGCGAGCACGAGATGCACAGCGAATGGATCGAGGTCTCCGAGGCGGTCTGTGAGCAGGTGCGGGCCACTCGCGCCCGGGGCAATCGCATCATCGCCGTTGGCACCACCAGCGTGCGCTGCCTGGAAAGCGCCTGCCTGAAGAGTGACGATGGCGAGATCGCGCCCTACAGCGGCGAGACCGATATCTTCATTTACCCGGGCTATGAATGGCGCGTGGTCGACGCCCTGGTCACCAACTTCCACCTGCCGGAGTCGACCCTGCTGATGCTGGTGTCCTCATTTGCCGGCTACGACACGGTAATGAACGCCTATCGAGAGGCGGTGCGCGAAGCGTACGCCTTCTTCAGCTATGGCGATGCCATGTTCCTTACACGCAAGACGCCTTGAGGTCGGCCATGCTGCGTTAAACGCTGTCTCAAAACCCTCATTTACTTCCGTAAACTCCGAGTTTTTCGACAGCGTCTGCCTTGCCTGACCTTCCTCAGGGCGCCTTGTCACAGCGTTGAGATCTTCCATGCGAGACGAATGCTTCATGAACTTCGAACGCCTGGCCAGCGATGGTCGGGCGCGCCGCGGCCGGCTGACCTTCCCCAGAGGGACAGTCGAGACGCCCGCTTTCATGCCGGTCGGGACCTATGGCACCGTCAAGGGCATGACGCCCCAGTCAGTGAAGGAGATCGGTGCCGAGATCATCCTCGGCAATACCTTCCACCTGTGGCTGCGCCCGGGCACCGAGGTCATCGAGGCCCACGGCGATCTGCACGACTTCGCCCAGTGGGACAAGCCGATTCTCACCGACTCGGGCGGTTTCCAGGTGTTCTCGCTCGGCGAGATGCGCAAGATCACCGAGCAGGGCGTGCATTTCCGTTCGCCGGTGGATGGCGCCAAGGTCTTCATGGGCCCGGAGGAGTCCATGGCAG
Source organism: Halomonas elongata (assembly GCF_029081005.1). Lineage (GTDB taxonomy): Bacteria > Pseudomonadota > Gammaproteobacteria > Pseudomonadales > Halomonadaceae > Halomonas > Halomonas elongata_B. The sequence continues at coordinate 285,932 of NZ_JAJQTQ010000001.1, forward strand.
TGCAGCGTTCGCTCGGGTCCGACATCGTGATGATCTTCGATGAATGCACGCCCTATCCCGCAACCTTCGAGGACGCCAGGCGCTCCATGGAAATGTCGCTGCGCTGGGCACAACGCTCGCGCGATGCGCACGGGGACTCGCCCTCGGCGCTGTTCGGTATCATTCAGGGCGGCATGTACCCGGCACTGCGCGAGGCCTCCCTGAAGGGGCTCGATGACATCGGTTTCGACGGCTATGCCATCGGCGGCCTGTCGGTGGGCGAGCCCAAGGAAGAAATGCTCGAGGTGCTCGACTACCTGCCGGAATGGATGCCGGACGACAAGCCACGCTACCTGATGGGCGTCGGCAAGCCGGAAGACCTGGTCGAAGGCGTGCGTCGCGGGGTCGACATGTTCGACTGCGTGATGCCGACCCGCAACGCCCGCAACGGTCACCTCTTCACGGCCAAAGGCACCGTCAAGATCCGCAACGCCAGGCATCGTCACGACACCGGGCCTCTGGAAGAGGGGTGCGATTGCCATACATGCCAGAACTTCTCGCGCGCCTACCTGCATCATCTGGATCGCTGCGGCGAAATGCTCGGCTCGATGCTCAATACTGTCCATAACCTGCGCCATTATCAGCGCCTGATGGCTGGTTTGCGCGGTGCCATCGAAGCGGGTACATTGGCCAACTTCGTGGAAGGGTTCTACGCGCAGCGCGGCCTGCCGGTACCTCCCGCACCGAATTGACGGTTGGCCGGCCCCGGAGGCCAGCCGCCGGGCGCCGCCACGGCGCCACTTTGTTTACCACGACTCAGGAGATTGTCGTAAATGCTGGACTTCTTCATTTCCCCGGCCCTGGCCCAGGACGCCGGTGGCGCGCCGGGCGGTGGCATCGCCCAGATCGTGATGCTGGTCGGCTTCGTGCTGATCTTCTACTTCCTGCTGTGGCGCCCCCAGGCCAAGCGGGCCAAGCAGCACAAGAAGTTGATCTCCGGCCTCTCCAAGGGTGACGAGATCGTCATCGGCGGTGGCATGCTGGGCCGTATCACCAAGGTCAGCGAGGACAGCGAGTTCCTGTCCATGGAAATCGCCGAGGGCACCGAGGTCAGCGTGCAGAAGAACGCCGTGGCCACCGTCCTGCCCAAGGGCACGCTCAAGTCCATCTGATCGGACATGCCCGCGCCGCCATGCTGCGCGGGCTGCCCTGCGACCACCGAGGCGGGGCCCGGCCGACCGGCTCCGCCCGGTGCTCGTGATGACGCAACGCCCGTCTCCATCATCAGCAACCTGAGGGCAGGGCCCCCATGCTCAACCGTTACCCCCTGTGGAAGTATCTGCTGATACTCCTCGTCCTCGTCGTCGGCCTGATCTACGCCCTTCCCAACCTCTTCCCCGAGGATCCGGCGGTGCAGATCAGCAGTGACAGCGGCGAATTCACGCTCGACGAACGACGACTCGATCGTCTCGAGACCTCCCTGGAGGAATCGGGCATCGCCATCCAGTCCGCCGAACGCCAGCCCAAGAGTGTCCTGATCCGGATCAAGAACGCCGACGACCAGGCCAGAGCACGTGACCTGCTCAGCGACTCGCTCGGTGAAGACTATGTGGTGGCGCTGAACCTCGCCGAATCCACGCCTTCCTGGCTGGAGTCGCTGTCCGCCTCGCCCATGACACTCGGCCTCGACCTGCGCGGCGGCGTCCACTTCCTGCTCGAAGTCGACATGGATGCCGCCATCACCCAGCGCCTGGAATCCGACGCCAGCGCCATGCGCACCACCTTGCGCGACGAGCGGCTGCGTTATCGCAATACCGATCTCGGCGAGCGTTCGATCAGCATGGACTTCATGAACGCCGAAGACCGCGACGAGGCGCGCCGGTTGATCGCGCCCGAATATCCCGAGTTCGATTACAGCAACGTCGAGCGGACGCGTGGTGCCGGCCTGGAGATGACCCTGACCGACGCCTCCATCGACGAGATCCAGGACTACGCGGTCAACCAGAACCTGACCACACTGCGCAACCGGGTCAACGAGCTGGGCGTTTCCGAGCCGCTGGTGCAGCGCCAGGGACCGAATCGCATCGTCGTCGAACTTCCCGGGGTTCAGGATACAGCCGCCGCCAAGCGCATCATCGGTGCCACGGCCAACCTGGAGTTCCGCCTCGAGGCAAGACCCGACACCCCGGAGCCCGAAACCGAGACCTTCCCGTTCCGCAATAATGAGGCGCGCACCGCGACCCTGATGCAGGACGTGATCATTACCGGCGACCGGGTCTCGAACGCCAACCGCAGCTTCGATGAAAATGGTCGCCCCCAGGTCAACATCGACCTCGACGGCACGGGTGGCACCCTGATGAACCGCGCCACCCGCACCAACATCGGGCGCAACATGGCGGTGCTGTTCATCGAGCACAATTCCCGCGAGCGCACGGTGATGGAGAACGGCGAGGCAACCACCGTTCGCACGCAGAGCACCGATCGCGGCATCATCAGCCTGGCCACCATCCAGAGCGCACTGGGCAACAGCTTCCGCATCACCGGCCTGGAATCGCCCACCGAGGCGGCCGACCTGGCGCTGCTGCTGCGCTCCGGCTCGCTGGCCGCGCCGATGTACTTTGCACAGGAACGCACCATCGGCCCGAGCCTCGGCGCCAAGAACATCGAACGCGGCATCCTGTCCGTTCAGGTCGGCCTGCTGCTGGTGGTGCTGTTCATGCTGGTGCGTTACCGGGTGTTCGGGGTGTTCGCCAATATCGCCCTGGCGCTCAACCTGACCTTGCTCGTCGCCGCCATGTCACTGCTCGGCGCCACCCTGACCCTGCCGGGCATCGCCGGTATCGTGCTGACGCTCGGCATGGCAGTGGACGCCAACGTCTTGATCTTCGAGCGTATCCGCGAGGAATTGCGCAACGGACTCTCGGTGCAGCAAGCCATTCACGCCGGTTACGAGCGCGCCTTCTCGTCGATCGTCGACGCCAACATCACCACCCTGCTGGTGGCGTTGATCCTGTTCTCGATCGGCACCGGGCCGGTCAAGGGCTTCGCCGTGACCCTGTCACTGGGCATTCTGACCTCGCTGTTCACCGCACTGCTGGTGACCCGCGCCATGGTCAACCTGTGCTACGGCGGCAAACCGCTCAAGAAGCTCTGGATATAAGAGGTGGTCATGCAATCCCTCATCAATCGACAGTTCGACTTCATGGGCAAGCGCCGCTATGCCTTCATCGTCTCGGCGGCACTGCTGCTGGTGTCGGTGGTCGCGATGCTGCTTCAGGGCCTCAACCTGGGGCTCGACTTCACCGGCGGCACTCTGGTCGAGGTCCGCTACGCCACGGCACCGGCGCTGAACGCCGTACGTGAAACCCTGGAGGCCGCCGGCTTCCAGGACGTTGCCGTGCAGACCTTCGGCGCCTCCACCGAGGTACTGATTCGCCTGCAGCAAGCCTTCGATGCCGGCGTCGGCGACCAGGTCGTCGAACTGCTCCGCCAGGGCGGCAGCAACGTGGACCTGGTACGCGCCGAGTTCGTCGGCGCCCAGGTCGGCGACCAGTTGCGCGACCAGAGCGGCATGGGCATGCTGGTGGCACTGGGCATCGTCATGCTCTACGTGGCCTTCCGCTTCCAGTACAAGTTCGCCATCGGCGCCCTGCTGGCCCTGGTGCACGATGTCATCATCGTGGTCGGCGCCTTTGCACTGTTCGGCTTCGAGTTCGATCTGACGGTACTGGCCGCGATATTGGCGGTGATCGGTTACTCGCTCAACGACACCATCGTGGTCTACGACCGCATCCGCGAGAACATCCGCAAGTCGCGTATCGACGACATGCCGGCGATCTTCAACGAGTCCATCAACCAGACCCTGTCTCGCACCCTCGCGACATCCGGCACCACCCTGCTGGTGCTGCTGGCCCTGGTGTTCCTGGGCGGCGACATGATCCACTTCTTCGCCGTGGCCCTGCTCATCGGCATCACGGTCGGGACCTTCTCGTCCATCTATGTCTCCGCCGCCCTGCTGCTGCCGCTCAAGCTGCAGCGCGTGGACCTGATGCCGGCGCAGAAGGAAGACACGGAAGCCGAGGAAGAGCTGCCCTGATCGATCTCTCGCGGACGGCCTGACGAAAAAGAGCCACCCGGCATGCTGCCGGGTGGCTCTTTTTTCATCTCGATATCTCGACGGTGGCGCCGGGGCGCCACCGCGCGACCCTAGGCGACGCCCTGGGCGTCGGCATCGGGACGAAACACTTCCCGGGCATGGTGGTACAGCACACCGGCATAGCCATTGCGCTGCATCACCTTGAGGATCTTGGCGGGGTTCTCGTCATCGAGGGCGCGACGCAGCTTGTCCCGCTGCTCGTCATCGAGGGCCTCGTGCCAATGGTACGGCTCGCCATTCGCGCTGGCCGCCTCGGCACGACGCATCAAGTCCATCTCGACGCGTCCACCGTAGCGGTACAGGAGGTCATAGCCTTCCTGGAGGTGCAGAGCAGGCACATCACAGGGCTTGTCCAGGCTTTCCAGCACGTTGTAGTAGTAATAGCTGAGCGGTTGCATCGTCACTCCTCTCGCGGGTGGTGTTCATGATCCGGCGAGGCCGGGGGGCATGAAACCGACGACCCGAAAGGTCGCCGGATACCTTCAACGTACACCGACTCACCGATCTCGAACAGTCTCGAGAACGTTACGAGATGTTGTCACGACGCCCTGCCCCGACAGAGGCCAATCAGAAATGAGGCTTGAGCTGTTTCACCAGCGCCTTGTAAAGGCGCGGACCGGCCGCCATCAGCGGCTGGCTGGCCGACACCGACGGCTGACCGTCCGGCGTTCCCATCAAGGCGCCGGCTTCCTTGAGCAGCAGCGAGCCGACCTGCAGGTCCTGCTCATCGAGGCCGAGAACGAAGGCAGCATCGGCGCGTCCCGACGCCAGCTCGGCCATATCCAGCAGGCCACTGCCGGACGCCCGCATCTGCTCGACGCGGGGCGCCAACTGCTGTGTCAGGGTCAGGTGAGCAGGCAGCAGCCGGGAGCGCAGCTCGCTCTCGGGCAGCCCCATGGCGATGCGCGCACCGTCGATCGTGTAATGCTTGGGGACACGAATACGCTTGCCATTGAGCTGGGCACCACGCCCACGGCTCATCAGGTATTCGTCATCGCTGAAGGGACAGATCACCACCGCATGCTCCGGACGGCCCTTGACCAGGCATACCAACGACAGAGCGAAGCCGGGGGCGGCAACCGTGAGGTTGGAATATCCATGGACGGGTTCGATGCGCCACAACACGTCGCGGCCTTCGCCCTCGCCTTCGCGATGCGGCGTATAGCGGCCAACGACACCGTGTTGTGGATAGCCTCGCGCCAGCTGACGCAGGATCAGCGTCTCGGCATTACGGGCCGTATCCTCGAGCAACTTGTCGAGATTGTGTTCTTCATGAGCGTTTTCGATGCGCTCGCGAATGCGCAGGAATTGCTCGCCGGCACTGCGCGAGGCACGCAGTGCGAATTGGACCATCGGATGCATGATCGGGCCTTGGGGAGTCTCGGTGATGTTAAAGAACGGATCGGCGCGCATCCTAGCAGAAGCACGAGTCCTGCGCCACGCGCTCGAAGCTCGAAGCTCGAAGCCAACATGCTAGACTGCGGCTTCTCCGACCTTCAACAGCCCCAACCGGAAGTTCCCCATGCTCGAGCGCATACGCATCGTCCTGATCGGCACCAGCCACCCCGGCAACATCGGCGGCACCGCGCGTGCCATGCACAACATGGGACTCGAGGACCTGGCCCTGGTCGCGCCGCGCTGCGAACCGCTCACGGCGGACACCGTCTCCAGAGCCTCCGGCGCCGACACTCTGGTCCATGGCGCCAGAGTGGTCGACAACCTGGAAGATGCGGTCGGCGACTGCACCCTGGTGGTAGGCGCCAGCGCTCGCTCGCGCACCCTCCCCTGGCCGATGATCACCCCGCGCGAGTTGGGCGAACGCTTGCCGACCGAACTCGCAGCAACACAGGGTCGGGTCGCCCTGGTCTTCGGTCGCGAGGACAGCGGCCTGACCAACACCGAGATGCAGCGCTGCCATGCCCATGTGCACATCCCCACCAATCCGGACTTCAGCTCCTTGAACCTGGCCGCCGCCGTCCAGGTGCTGACCTATGAATGCCGCCTGGCCTGTCAGGCCGAGGCGCCCGATACAGCCGAACCGGATCCGGCTCCACTGGCGACCCACGAGGAGCTCGAGCACTACTTCACGCACCTGGAACGCACCCTGATCGCCATCGGCTTTCACGATCCGGCCATGCCCCGCCAGTTGATGGCGCGGCTGCGTCGCTTCACCCTGCGGGCTCGCCCGGAACGCATGGAGCTCAATATCCTGCGCGGCGTCCTCTCCGCCACGGAGCGCCAGGTCGAACATCGCAAGGACGAGTGAACCACTGCTTGAACCCCGCTCGAGCGGCCCTCACTATGAAAGACAACGACTCGCCCCTACCCAAGGATCGCCGCATGTTTCAACGTCTGCGCGAGGACATCAACAGCGTATTCGCCCGTGACCCGGCGGCACGCAACTTTCTGGAAGTGCTGACCAACTACCCGGGCCTGCATGCGCTGCTGCTCCACCGCCTGAGCCATTGGCTCTGGCACCGTGACCTCAAGTGGCTGGCCCGCACCCTCTCGACCCTGGGACGCTGGTTGACCGGCATCGAGATCCACCCGGGGGCCAGCATCGGCCGACGCTTCTTCATCGACCATGGCATGGGGGTGGTGATCGGTGAAACCGCCGATGTCGGCGACGATGTCACCCTCTATCAGGGCGTGACCCTGGGGGGAACCAGCTGGAACCATGGCAAGCGCCACCCGACCCTGGGTGACGGCGTGATCGTCGGCGCCGGCGCCAAGATCCTCGGCCCCTTCACCGTGGGTGCCGGTGCCAAGGTCGGCTCCAACGCCGTGATCACCAAGGAGGTGCCGGCCGGCGCCACCGTGGTGGGCATTCCCGGCAAGGTGGTGCAACGCAGCGACCCCGACCAGGATGAAGCCCTCCAGGTCGACCCCGAGCGCCGCGAAGCCATGTGCCGCAAGTTCGGCTTCGACGCCTATGGTGTCAGCCAGGACATGCCCGACCCCGTGGCGCGCTCCATGCAGGCGATGCTCGACCACATGCATGCCGTGGACGAGCGCATCGAGCGCATGTGCTCCACCCTGCACCAGATCGACGCCAGCTTCCGCGACGGCCGGCTGCCGGAACTGCGTGACGAGGATTTCGCCGACATCCTCGACGACGTCGACAGCTGCTGCCCACCGCCCGAGAAGGATACAGACGCCGACACGCCACACCGCGAGAAAGACACGGCGAGTGATCGCCATGGCAATGGTTGACCACAACACTGGGTCTTTATCATAATGCCCTATCCACCCGGCGCCTTCATCGGCGCCGGGACGATCAACGACCACCGACGTCCGCACCGGTGCCGAGGTGAATGCCCCATGCGCCTGACCACCAAGGGACGCTACGCCGTCACCGCCATGCTCGACCTGGCGATGCATGCCGACGAGGGGCCGATCTGCCTCGCCGATATCGCCAGGCGTCAGGACATCTCGCTGTCCTATCTCGAGCAGCTGTTTGCTCGGCTACGGCGCAACGGCCTGGTGGACAGCGTGCGAGGCCCCGGCGGCGGTTACCTGCTGACCCTGTCGCCGGAAGCCATCTCGGTGGCACAGGTGATCGACGCCGTGGACGAGTCGGTGGATGCCACCCGTTGCGGCGGCCTGTCGGATTGCCAGCAGGGCGACACCTGTCTCACCCACCACCTGTGGAACGAGCTGTCCGAACAGATCCACGGATTCCTCGACGGCGTCACCCTGGGCCACCTGGCCCGTCGCGACGAATTCCGGGCCATCGCCACGCGCCAACGCCGCGTCGCCGATGATCAGATCCCGGCCTCATCGCCCTGAGCCGACGGCCCGGCCGTCTCCGATTCGCTATCACCGTTCCGAGCCCATGAGCGCACCCATCTATCTCGATTATGCCGCCACCACCCCCGTCGACCCCCGAGTCGCCGAGGTCATGAGCCGTCACCTCACGCTCGACGGTGTCTTCGCCAATCCGGCCTCGCGCAGTCACATGCCCGGCTGGCAGGCCGAGCAGGCCGTCGAGAGCGCACGGCGCCAGGTCGCCGACCTGATCGGCGCCGATCCCCGCGAGATCGTCTGGACCAGCGGTGCCACCGAGGCCGACAACCTGGCGCTGACCGGCATCATGCGCGCCAACAGGGAAAAGGGCCGCCACCTGGTGACCTCGACCGTCGAACACAAGGCGATCATCGACACGGCCCGGACCCTGGAATCGGAAGGCGTCGAGGTCACCTGGCTGACGCCCGGAGAGGACGGCCGCATCGCCCCCTCGGCACTGCATGACGCCCTGCGCGACGACACCGTACTGGTCTCGCTGATGGCGGTGAACAACGAACTGGGCACGATCAACGACCTGGCGGACCTGGCCGAAGTGACGCATGCTGCAGGCGCCCTCTTTCACACCGACGCCGCCCAGGCGGTGGGGCGCCTGCCGCTGGATGTGGCGCAGACCGGCACCGACCTGATGTCGCTCTCCGGCCACAAGGCCTATGGCCCCAAGGGCATCGGGGCGCTCTACGTGAAGCGCGACCCGGACATCCGCGTGGAAGCACTGATCCATGGCGGCGGGCATGAACGCGGCATGCGTTCAGGCACGCTGCCGACTCATCAGATCGCCGGCATGGGGGAGGCCTTCGCCATTGCCGGACGCGAGGGCAAGACCGACCAGGCACGCATCCAGGCCCTGCGCAGTCGCCTTCTCGCCGGGATCGACGACCTCGACGGCATCCGGCTCAATGGCGCCGGAGAGGTCTCGGTGCCCAACATCCTCAACCTGGCCTTCACCGGAGTCGACGGCGAATCGCTGTTGATGGCACTGCGCGACATCGCCGTGTCCACCGGCTCGGCCTGCAACTCTGCCAGCGTCGAGCCATCCTATGTATTGAAGGCGATCGGCGTTCCCCGGCAGCTGGCGCTGGCCTCATTGCGTTTCAGCCTCGGCCGCTTCACCACCGAAGACGATATCGACCGTACCATCGCCACTCTGCGGCATGCCCTGACCGGGCTACGCCGCTAACTCATCGAGCAGGAGGCCACCATGGCGAACCTTTCCATCACTACCGCCGCCGCCGAACAGATCCACCGAGTGCTCGACGAGCGTGGACACGGCCTGGGCCTGCGCGTCACCGTCAAGCCCAGTGGCTGCTCGGGCTACAGCTATGTACTCGACTTCGCCGACGAGGCATCGAACGATGACGTGGCCTTCGAGGAACACGGCGTCAAGGTCTTCGTCGCGCCGGACGCCCTGGAAATGCTCGATGGCAGCGAGGTCGACTATGTTTCGGAAGGCCTCAACCGCTTCTTCCGCTTCAACAACCCCAACGTCAAGGATGAATGCGGCTGCGGCGAGAGCTTCAGCGTCTGAGCGCACCATGTGACGCGAATTGTCCATCACCACCTCGGGGCGGTATACTCTGCGCCCATTCGGCTTCGGCGCATGGCGCCGAACCGCACGAACCACAAGCCCAGCGCCGCCCTGGTTCCCCCGGGGCGGCGCTGGGCTATCACTGCCTGATACCCAGACTGGAGAGCACGCCACATGGCCACTGAACGCACCCTGTCCATCATCAAGCCCGACGCCGTCGCCAAGAACGTCATCGGCGAGATCGAAAGCCGTTTCGAGAAGGCCGGCCTGCAGATCGTCGCCGCCAAGATGCTTCACCTCTCCCGGGAGCAGGCCGAGGGCTTCTACGCCGAGCACAAGGAGCGTCCCTTCTTCGGTGACCTGGTCGGCTTCATGACCTCCGGTCCGGTCGTGGTTCAGGTGCTCGAAGGCGAGAACGCCATCGCCGCCAATCGCGACCTGATGGGGGCCACCAACCCCAAGGAAGCCGAGGCCGGCACCATTCGCGCCGACTATGCTCAGTCCATCGACGCCAACGCCGTCCATGGCTCCGACTCGCCGGAGTCCGCGGCACGCGAAATCGCCTACTTCTTTGAAGACGGCGAGATCTGCTCCCGCTGAGGGAAGGCTGATTTATTGCTGCGCTCCGGCGGTGGCCAACCCGGCATCGCTTGCGACATGAATCAGCAGTTCCCTTGTGGAATGGCAGGTATTCTGCCGAGCGGGGGCGAAGCGCCCCCGCACCTTGCCCCAACGACCCGCTGACTGCCCATGACCGCTGATACCGTCCCACAACGCCTCAACCTGCTCGGCATGACGCGCGAGGAAATGGAAGCCTTCTTCCTTTCCATCGGCGAGAAGAAGTTCCGCGCCGCCCAGGTGATGAAATGGATTCACCAGGAGGGCTGCAGCGACTTCGCGTCCATGACCAACCTGTCCAAGGCCCTGCGTACGCACCTTTCCGAGGTCGCCGAAATACGCGGACCGGGCGTGGTCTACGAAGGCACCTCCACTGACGGAACCCGCAAGTGGGTCCTGGAAGTCGAGGATGGCAGCTACGTCGAGACGGTGCTGATCCCGGCCGATAACGGTAAGCGCCGCACGCTGTGCGTCTCTTCCCAGGTCGGCTGCTCGCTGGACTGCAGCTTCTGCTCCACGGGCAAGCAGGGCTTCCAGCGCAATCTCACCGCCGCCGAGATCATCGGTCAGGTGTGGGTCGCCAGCAACAGCTTCGGGCCGCGCCACGATACGGCCAATCGTCCCGTCACCAATGTGGTGATGATGGGCATGGGCGAGCCGCTGCTGAATTACGACAACGTCGTGCCGGCGATGAAGCTGATGCTCGACGACAACGGCTACAGCCTCTCCAAGCGCCGCGTCACCCTTTCCACCTCCGGGGTGGTGCCGATGCTCGATCGCCTGGGCGACGAGCTCGACGTGAGCCTGGCCATTTCTCTGCATGCCGCCAACGACGAGCTGCGCAGCGAACTGGTGCCGCTCAACCGCAAGTACAACATTCGCACCCTGCTCGATGCCTGCCAGCGTTACCTGGCCAAGTGCGATGACACCCGAATGGTCACCATCGAGTACACCCTGATCAAGGACGTCAACGATCAGCAGGAACATGCCCGCCAGCTCGCCGAGCTGCTGCAGGAGCTGCCCAGCAAGATCAACCTGATCCCGTTCAACCCTTTCCCGCATTCAGGGTACGAGACACCGTCGCGCAACCAGGTGAAGCGCTTCCAGCAATGGCTCGCCGATCTCGGTTACACCGCACCGATCCGTTCCACCCGTGGCGACGACATCGACGCGGCCTGCGGACAGTTGGTGGGGCGCGTCAAGGACCGTACGCGTCGCCACGAGCGCTACATCCAGTCGATCCAGCTCGACGCCGATTGAGCCGGGTCACGTCTTGACTTCAATCGGGCACGACGCTTTGATGGTCAAGCTTTTTTCACCATCGGCCAGGCGTCGTGCCGCCCGCCGCCACGACGCCCCAACGAGGATGCCATGACGGGTCGCCCGAGTCTCGCCGGCTACCGACAGTACCGCATCGCGGTCCTCTTGATCGGCGCTCTCTGGTTGAGTGGTTGCGCCATGCGCGCCGACCAGCCCCCGCGAGATGCCGACCCGGCCGGTGCCTACACGCGTCTCGGCGAGGCCTATCTGGCCCGTGGCGATCTGCCGCGCGCCTCCGAGGCTCTCGGTCGTGCCCTGGAACTGGCACCCGGCGACGCCGAAGCGCGACAGGCGATGGCCATCGTGCATCAGCGCCGGGGCGACGACGCCCTGGCCGACGAAAGTTTTCGTGCGGCGCTGCGCGATGCTCCCGATCTTGCCCGGGCACGCAACAACTACGCCGCCTTCCTGTATGATCAGGGACGTATTCGAGAGGCGTGTCATCAGTTACAACGCGCGAGCGAGGACAACCACTACGCCAACCGGGCCCAATTGCTCGTCAATCTGGGGCGCTGCCAGCACGCGGCCGGCGACGAAGCGGCGGCACGAGCCAGCTTCGAACATGCCTTGCGCCTCGACCCCGGCCGGCCCGACGGTCATCTGCGCCTCGCCGAGCTCGATGTCGCGCAAGGGCGATTCGCGAGCGCCGAACGGCACCTGGAACGTTATCGGCGCCAAGCGGGATCGGACGCGGCATCGGCTCGTCTGGCCGACGATATCGCTCGCGCCCATGGCGAGCATGATCGGCCGGCAATCTCGCGAGGCACGCCCTGAGCCCTGTTTTCCAATGAAGGATGCCACGCCATGAGCGACACACCCCTCCAGGAACCCGACGCTGTCACGCCCCAGGCCTCGCCTGGCGAGCTGTTGCGTCGGGAGCGGGATACCCTGGAACTATCGCGCGAGGAGGTCGCCGCGGCCCTCAACCTGCGCCCGGCCGTGATCGATGGCCTGGAGCGCGACAGTTACGAGGAGATCCCGATCGCCACCTACCGGCGCGGCTACCTGCGTAGCTACGCCAATCTGCTCGGCCTCGACGAGGAGCGGGTACTGGCGGCCTACAAGGCACACTTCGGGAAGGATGACCTCGAGCAGAAAGTCACTCCCGTGCACATCGTCAACAAGCCCCCCTCACGGATCGGGGCCTGGCTGTTTCGCCTCGCCACCCTGGTGGTCATCGCCGGCCTGATCGGCCTGACGCTGATGTGGTGGCAGAGTCGTGGCGGCAGTCAGCCGCCGTCGCCCAGCGACAGCGCGCCGGTCGCCGTCGACGGCCTCGACGGCAGCTCCGCCGTCACCGAGAGCGGTACCAGTGGCACGACGCCCCCGGCTCCCGAGGAAACCACCGAGGCGTCGCCCCCCACTCAGGCGCCGGCCGAGGACGAGACCGATGCCTCGGAGGCACCGACGGACGGCGAGCCGAATCTGCTGGGAACAACCGACCAGGCAGCGGTCGCCGAGGCACCGTCCGAAGCCACGACGGCTGACGCGTCAACGACAGAGGAAGAGGATGCAACGGCGGAGGGCGACGACACCTCTGCCGGCGATGCCGCCACCGACGATGCCTCCGCCGACGACGAAGGCACGGACGTTGCCGAGTCCGACCAGGCGACGCAGGCCGATCCTCGGGTGCTGAACCTGACCTTCAACGAACAGTCCTGGACCGAGATCTTCGACGCCAACGAGCAGCGTGTCTTCGTCGGTCTGCAGGAACCCGGCACCACGGCACGGGTCGAGGGCGATCCGCCCTTTCGCCTGACCGTGGGCAATGCGACCGGCGTCGAACTCAGCTGGGGTGGCGAAACCGTCGACCTGAGCGAGCGCGCCGGGGCCAACAATGTCGCTCGCTTCACCCTGGGAGAGTGAGTCTCATGCACGCACCATCGCCCATCCAACGACGTCAATCTCGCCGCATCCATGTCGGTGACGTACCGGTCGGAGGCGGCGCCCCCATCTCCGTGCAGAGCATGACCAATACCGACACGCTCGATGTGGACGCCACCGTGGCGCAGATCCAGCAACTGGAGAACGCCGGCGCCGATATCGTGCGCGTCTCGGTGCCGACCATGGACGCCGCCGAAGCCTTCGGGCGCATCAAGCGCGCCTCGCAGGTTCCCCTGGTGGCCGATATCCACTTCGACTACCGGATCGCCCTGCGCGTTGCCGAGCTCGGTGTCGACTGCCTGCGCATCAACCCGGGCAACATCGGCCGCGAAGATCGTGTCGCCGCGGTGGTCGGCGCCGCCCGCGACAACGGCATCCCGATTCGCATCGGGGTCAATGCCGGTTCTCTCGAGAAGGATCTGCAGAAGAAGTACGGCGAACCGACCCCGGCGGCACTGGTCGAATCCGCCATGCGTCACATCGACCACCTCGACCGCCTCGACTTTCCTGATTTCAAGGTCAGCGTCAAAGCGTCCGATGTCTTCATGGCAGTGGCCGCCTATCGCGAGCTCGCCACGCGCATCGAGCAGCCGCTGCATCTCGGCATCACCGAAGCCGGTGGCCTGCGTTCGGGCACCGTCAAATCCTCCATCGGACTGGGCATGTTGCTGATGGACGGCATCGGCGACACCATTCGTGTCTCGCTTGCCGCCGACCCGGTCGAGGAGGTCAAGGTCGGCTTCGACATGCTCAAGAGCCTGAGCCTGCGTGCCAAGGGCATCAACTTCGTCGCCTGCCCGAGCTGTTCGCGACAGAACTTCGATGTCATCGGCACCATGAACGCCCTCGAGGAGCGCCTGGAAGACGTGCTCACGCCGCTGGACGTCTCGGTCATCGGCTGCGTGGTCAACGGCCCGGGCGAGGCCAAGGAAAGCGACATCGGCCTGACCGGCGGCACCCCCGCCAACCTCGTCTACATCGACGGCAAGCCGGCCAGCAAATTGCGCAACGACCATCTGGTCGACGATCTCGAACGATTGATCCGTGACAAGGTCCGCGAGAAGCAGCAGGCGGAAAAGGACGTGATCGCCCGGGACGCCTGATCCCGGCACGTGAAGGAGCCATCATTGAGCAAGAACATCCAGGCCATTCGAGGCATGAACGACCTGCTGCCGGCGCAAGCGCCCCTGTGGCAGTACTTCGAGCAACAGGTTCGCGCGCTGATGGGGCGTTACGGGTATGACGAAATCCGTACCCCCATCCTCGAGCAGACCGCACTCTTCAAGCGCTCCATCGGCGAAGTCACCGACATCGTCGAAAAGGAGATGTATACCTTCGATGACCGCAACGGCGACAGCCTGACGCTGCGACCCGAGGGCACGGCAAGCTGCGTGCGTGCCGCCATGGAGAACGGTCTGCTGCACAACCAGACCCAGCGCCTCTGGTACCAGGGCCCGATGTTCCGCCATGAACGCCCCCAGAAGGGCCGCTATCGCCAGTTCCACCAGATCGGCGTGGAGACCTTCGGCCTCGAGGGACCGGATATCGATGCCGAAGTGATCCTGCTGTCGGCCCGCCTGTGGAAGCAGCTCGGCCTGTTCGAGCACGTCACCCTGGAGCTCAATTCCCTGGGGTCGCCGGAAGCCCGCGCCGCCTATCGCGACAAGCTGGTGAACTACTTCGAGACGCACATCGATGTGCTCGACGAGGACTCCCGCCGGCGCCTGTCCACCAACCCGCTGCGCATCCTCGATTCCAAGAATCCGGCCATGGCGGACATGCTGGCCGACGCGCCGCGCCTGATGGACCACCTGGACGATGCCTCCCGGGACCACTTCGAGCGCCTCACGGCCATCCTCGACACCGCCGGCATCGAGTACGTGATCAATCCTCGCCTGGTACGCGGGCTGGACTATTACTCGCGTACCGTCTTCGAGTGGACCACCGAAGCGCTGGGCAGCCAGGGCACGGTGTGTGCCGGCGGTCGCTACGACGGTCTCGTCGAGCAGCTCGGCGGCAAGCCGGTGCCGGCGGTCGGCTTCGCCATGGGCATCGAGCGGCTGATCCTGCTGCTCGAGACCCTGGAGCTCGTTCCCGAGGCCGTCCTCGATACCCTGGATGTCTACCTCTTGCCGATGGGCGACGCCGCCGAGGCCGCGGCCCTGGAGCTGGCCGAGCAGTTGCGCGACGAGCTGCCGACGCTGCGCCTGCAACTCCACTGCGGTGGCGGTGGCTTCAAGAGCCGCATCCGCAAGGCCGACAAGAGTGGCGCACGCCTGGCACTACTGCTCGGCGAAGAGGAACTCGCCGAGAACGCCGTCACTCTCAAGTTCCTGCGCGAGCAGCGTGAGCAGCGCCGTCTCGACCGCAACGCACTCGCCCCGGCCCTCGCCGACCTCTTGTCGGAAGCCTGACGGACCGCACATCGAATAAGGAGGCCGCCCGTGGCGGAACTGAGAACCGAAGAAGAACAGCTGGAAGCCATCAAGCGCTGGTGGAAGGAAAACGGCATTTCCTTGCTGGCCGGCGCGGCGATCGCCGCCGCCGGTGTCTTCGGCTGGAAGGCCTGGCAGGATTATCAGGCCGGCCAGGCCGAGGCCGCCTCCCAGCGTTACCAGCAACTGCTGACCCTGAGCAGCCAGGAGCAATTGGATGACGCGGCCCGTGGCCGGGCGGAGGAACTGGTCACTACCCTCACCGAGGAGCATGACGGCAGCCTCTATGCCGACATGGCCCTGCTGCTGTCGGCACGCCTGTCGGTAGAAGGTGGCGATCAGGCCGCGGCACGCGAGGCCCTGGAAGGGCTGATCGCCGACAGTGAACACGCCTACCTCACCGGCCTGGCACGACTCCGGCTGGCGCGTCTTCAGGTTGCTGCCGATGAGGCCGACGCGGCCCTGGAGACCCTCGACGGCGCGATCCCCGCCACCTTGTCCGCCCAGCAGGCGGACATCCGCGGTGATGCCCATTTCGCCCTGGGCCGGACCACCCAGGCCCGTGATGCCTGGCGCGAAGCCCTGCGGCTCGCCGAAGACGGCGATCGTCCGCTCTACGGCGTACAACTCAAGCTCGACAACCTGGGCGTTCAGGAGACCACGTCATGAAACCGACTCTGGCGATCGCCGCAACCGCGGCACTGGGGCTGCTGGCAGGCTGCGCCGGCAAGGTGGATTCGCAGGATCCGCCCCGCGAACTGCAGGACATCTCTCACAGCACGTCCGTGAACACTCTCTGGGACGAGCAGATCGGCGACGGCCTGGGGATGGGCGGTTACACCCTCTCTCCCGCCCGGGACGACGATACGCTGTTCGCCGCCGACCAGCACGGTCTGGTGATGGCACTCGACGCCAACACCGGCGAGGTTCGCTGGGAGCAGGAACTCGGCGATGGTGCATCCAGTGGCCTGACCGCCGAATCCGGCAAGGTCTATCTCGGCACCCGCAACGGCGATGTCGTGGCCCTGGACCAGTCCAGCGGCGAGGAAGTCTGGCGGTCGCGCGTCAGCAGCGAGGTGCTCTCCGCCCCCCAGATCAACAATCAATTGGTGGTGGTGCAGACCATCGACGGTAATGTCACCGCCCTGGAACGCGGCAGCGGCGCGGAACGCTGGGTCTATACGGCATCACGCCCCTCGTTGACCCTGCGCGCCACCGGCACGCCGCGGATCATCGACGCGGTCACCTTCGCCGGCCTGGCCAACGGTCAACTGGTCACCATCGAGAACGGCAGTGGCCGGGCCCTCTGGGAGCGTCGCATCGCCACGCCCGAAGGGCGCAGCGACATCGAGCGCTTGGTCGACCTGGCCGGTCAGCCGGTGCTGACCCCCGATGGCCGCCTCTATGTCACCAGCTACAATGGCCGCCTGGTCGCTCTTCAGGCGACCAGTGGCCAGGTGTTGTGGTCCCGGGACGTATCCAGCTACCAGACACCGGTTCTGGTCGGCGAGACCCTCTACGTCGTCGATGCTGACAGCCACCTGGTCGCCCTGTCGGCCAGCAACGGCGACGAACAGTGGCGCCTCGACGATCTCGAGGACCGCCAGCTGACAGCCCCTGCCTTCGCCGATGGCCGCCTGGTAGTGGGCGATTTCGAGGGCTATCTACACTTCATCGACGCCGAGAACGGCACCCTGGTCGGCCGTACCGAGATCGACGGCTCCGGTGTCAGCGTACGCCCGCTTACCGATGGCAAGCGCGTCTATGCCCTGGCCGACGACGGTAGCCTGGAGGCTCTGGAACTCAACCCATGAATCCCGTGATCGCCCTGGTCGGGCGCCCCAATGTGGGCAAATCGACCCTGTTCAACCGCCTGACCCGCTCGCGCGACGCGCTGGTCGCCGACTTTCCTGGCCTGACCCGGGATCGCAAGTACGGCAACGGCCTGCTCGGCGGCAAGTCGTATACGGTCATCGACACCGGCGGTATCAGCGGTGACGAGGACGGCATCGACGCGGCCATGGCCGAACAGTCCCTGCAGGCCATCGACGAAGCCGACATCGTGCTGTTCATGGTCGATGGCCGCAGTGGCCTCAACGTGGCCGACGAGGCCATCGCCAATCACCTGCGTGTCAACCAGAAGAAGACCTGGCTGGTCGTCAACAAGACCGACGGCCTCGAGGAACACTCGGCCATGGCCGACTTCTGGCAGCTCGGCATCGGCGAACCGCGCTCCATCGCCGCGGCCCATGGCCGCAATGTCACCGCCCTGATCGAGGAGGTACTCGCGCCCTTCCCCGAGCGAGATGCAGACCTCCCCGCCGATACCGGCACCTCCGGCATTCGCATCGGGGTGATCGGCCGCCCCAACGTCGGCAAGTCGACCCTGGTCAATCGACTGCTGGGCGAAGAACGCGTGGTGGTCTTCGATGAGGCGGGCACCACCCGCGATGCCATCGAAATTCCCTTCGAGCGTCGCGGCAAACCCTATGTGCTGGTCGACACGGCCGGCGTGCGACGCCGCAAGAACGTCCGCGAAGTGTCCGAGAAGTTCTCGATCATCAAGACCCTGGAAGCCATCAAGGAGTGCCATGTCGCCATCATGGTACTGGATGCCAGGAGCGGTCTGGTCGAGCAGGACCTGCACCTGCTCGATTACGTGCTGACCAGCGGTCGGGCCCTGGTGCTGGCGGTCAACAAGTGGGATGGCCTGGAGAGTGAGGCCAAGGAACGCATGCGCGCCGAGGTCAAGCGCCGCCTGGGATTCGCCGACTATGCCGAGCTGCACTTCATCTCGGCGCTGCACGGCACCGCAGTAGGCGACCTCTATCCCTCGGTCGAGCGGGCCTTCGAATCGGCCAACAGCCACTGGTCGACCAACCGCCTGACCAACATCCTTCAGGATGCGGTAGAGCAACACCAGCCGCCGATGATCCATGGCCGCCGCATCAAGCTGCGCATGGCCCACCAGGGCGGCACCAACCCGCCGATCATCGTGGTTCACGGCAACCAGACGGCCTCGCTGCCCGAAGCCTACAAGCGTTACCTGACCAACACCTTCCGCAAGGTGCTCAAGGTGCGCGGCACGCCGATGCGCTTCGAGTTCCGTTCGGGCAAGAACCCCTACGACAACATGGCCGGCGCCAACGATCGCGAGAAGGCCAAGAAACGCGAGCTGGACCGTACCCGGTCGGCGCGACGCGGTCGACGCTGAGCCCCGTCCGCCTCGCACACGATATCTTCTCTTTTTCCCTCCCCACGCAGAAAAAAGCCTTGGCCCGCACGCCGACCATTGCCCCTGGTGAAGGGTCGGCGGCGCCATTCGTTTTGCGCGGCCCCGGCATGACTTGACGATTTTTCTGCTGCGCACGCCTTTCGAGGCCCACCCCCCGACGCGCCATGAGAATTCACCGTGAAGCGTGATTTCTCCGTGCGCTTCCGCTTTATAGCGCCACCCCATCACCACTTGTAGACTGCTTTCGTCATCGGTCGGCCATGGTTGGCCAACCTCCCTCCAGACGCTGCTGTACCAACAAGAATGCGGAGGCATCTACATGGAAAAACTCGCGAAACAGCTAGGATTGCGCACCGATCCCACCATCTTCTTCGTGTCGGCGGGCCTGATGCTGCTGTTCCTGCTGGCCCTGGTCATCGCACCGGACATCATTGGCGATATCTTCGCCGACGGTCGTGAATGGGTCGTCACCAACCTCGGCTGGTTCTTCATCTTCGGCGTGAGCATCTGGCTGATGTTCCTGCTGTGGGTGGCGCTTAGCCGTTACGGCAACATCCGCCTCGGCGGCGACGATGACCGCCCCGCCTATGGCAATATCTCATGGTTCACCATGCTGTTTGCCGGCGGCATCGGCACCGTGCTGATGTTCTGGGGGGTGGCCGAACCCATCTTTCACTTCTCCACACCGCCGCATGGCGAGATCGAGCCTCACTCGGTGGAGGCCGCCCGGGAAGCCATGGGCTTCTCCCTCTACCATCTGGGCCTGCATACCTGGACGATCTTCACCCTGCCGGGCCTTGCCTTCGCCTACTTCGTCTATCGCTATGACCTGCCCGTCAGGGTCAGTTCGGTCTTCTATCCGCTGATCAAGCAACGCATCTACGGACCGATCGGCAAGACCATCGATATCTTCGCGGTGCTCGGCACCCTGTTCGGCGTCGCGGTTTCCATCGGGCTCGGCACCTCGCAGATCAACGCGGGGCTGTCGGAGCTGTTCGGCGTCTCGGACGGCGTGACCACCAAGGTCATCATCATCATCGTGCTCACGGCGGTGGCCGTAGGGTCCATCGTCGGCGGGCTCGACAAGGGGGTGAAGATGCTGTCGAACCTCAATATCGGCATGGCGACGGGGCTGATGGTCTTCGTACTGCTGACCGGTTCGACGGTCTTCCTGCTGCGCGGCATCATCGAGACGCTGGGGATCTACATCTCCAATATCGTACCGCTGGCGTTCTGGAACGATACCCTGGCGCAGTACACCAGCGAGGACGGACGCTGGGGCTGGCAAGGCAGCTGGACGGTCTTCTACTGGGCCTGGACCGTGACCTGGTCGCCCTTCATCGGCCTGTTCGTGGCACGCATTTCCAAGGGACGCACCATTCGCGAGTTCGTGCTCGGCGTGCTGTTCGCCCCCTCGCTGTTCACCCTGGTGTGGTTCGCCATCTTCGGCTGGTCGGCCATGCAGATCGACGGCATCGGCGAGATTGCCCGGGCCGAGCTAGGTGAACAGGCCGGAGCCATGACCGCCGCCGTCATGGAGAGCGTCCCCCTGGCGATGTTCGCCTTCTTCGAGCATTTCCCCGCGGCGACCCTGATCCAGGGGCTGGCGGTGGTGATCGTGGCGATCTTCTTCGCTACCTCGTCGGATTCCGCCTCGCTGGTGATCGACCTGCTGTGCACCGGTGACACCGACCCGGGCCCGGTCCATCAGCGCGTGTTCTGGGGCGTGTCCGAGGGTGCGGTGGCCGCCATGCTGATCGTGCTGGCCGGCGATGCCGGACTGGAGGCGTTACAGCAGGTCATCACCGTCATCGGACTGCCGATCTTCGTGATGACCTTCGCCATGGTCTTCGCCCTGCTCAAAGGCTTCTTCAACGAGGACATGGCGGTCGTGCGTCCCAAGCGAGCGCCCTCGCTGGACAACTTCTAGCCGCTTCGAGGCTGACTCTGGATGTCAGCGCAGCGAGACAAGCGCCGCCCACCCGGGCGGCGCCTTGTGTTCGGGGCGACGCGTCACGCCTCGAGACGCAACCGGCCGACCCATTGGCAGGCGAACTGCCAGGCCACTCGGCCACTTCGCCCCCCGCGCAGGGTGGCATAGCGAATCGCCTCGGCACGGGCCTCGTCGTTCCAGTCGCCCTCATCACCCAGCCAGTCGACCCAATGCGCGCAGGCGTCCAGATAGGTCGCCTGATCGAAGGGCCTGAACCCCAGCCAGAGCCCGAAGCGATCCGAGAGCGAGATCTTCTCCTCCACGGCGTCACCATGATGCAGTTCTTCGCCCACCAGGCGAGAGTCATCATTATCGTTCATCGACTCCGGCAACAGGTGCCGACGATTGGACGTGGCGTAGAGCAGGACATTCTCGGGTGGGCCGGTCAAGGTACCGTCGAGCACGCTCTTCAGGGCCTTGTAGGCGTCGTCATTCCCCTCGAAGGAGAGATCGTCGCAATAGACCACGAAACGATGGGGCTCACCACGCAAGCGTTCGACCAGTACCGGCAGGGCCGCCAGGTCATGGCGATCCACCTGCACCAGCCGAAGCCCCTCCTCGGCCAGATCATTGAGCAGTGCCCGTACCAGCGACGACTTTCCACCGCCCCGGGCTCCCCACAGCAGGGCGTGATTGGCCGGATAGCCACGCAGAAAGGCTCTCGTATTGTCGACCAGTGCCCGCTTCTGCCGCTCGATCCCCAGCAGATCATCCAGGCGAAGGGCATCCCTGGGCGGCACCGGTGTCAGGTTGCCACCCAGGGGGTGCCGCTGCCAGAGGGCCGCGACGTCGCGGCGCCAGTCGACCTCTACCGGCGTCGGCGGCAACCAGGGTTCCACTCGCTCCAGCACGCCGAGCAGACGCCTGGCCAGTTCATCATCCATCACGCAGTTCTCCGTCCAGCTGTCGTGTTTCCTGCTGTCACATCTCCCCGGGCAAGGCGGTCGTCGCGACAGGCATCAGGGGGGCATGATGCCATATTCTGAATGAGCCCCTGCCGTGCGCGATACGCTTCACGCGTCTGGTTGACCCGCCAGACAGGCACGGTATCTTGTCACCAAGCACAGCCCCGTTCCGGGGCCGATCCACGGAGGAAATCATCATGCGCTGGATGCACTGCCTCGCCGTGGGAGCGCTCGGCGTTTCCCTGGCGGCCTGTACGACCTCGCCGACCGGACGTTCGCAGCTGATGCTGATGTCCGACCAGGAGCTCGACCAGATGGGCGCCAAGGCCTTCGCCCAGTACCAGAGCGATCGACCCACCGTCGGCGGTGCGTCGTTGCAATATGTGCAGTGCATCACCGATGCCGTCGTGAAGGTACTGCCGGCCGAAGCCCGTCAGGAACAATGGCAGGTCCGCGTCTTCGAGGACGATGCGGCCAACGCCTTCGCCCTGCCCGGCGGCTACGTCGGCGTGAACACCGGCCTGCTCGACATCGCCGCCAATCAGGATCAGGTCGCCTCGGTCATCGGCCACGAGATCGGGCACGTGCTGGCCCACCATGCCAACGAGCGCGCCTCGACCCAGAGCGCCACCCAGATCGGCATTACGGTTGCCTCGGTGGCGGCAGCCGCCGCCGGCATCCAGGGGCCGACTCATGACGCGGCCATGTCGGCGCTGGGCATGGGGGCCCAGTATGGTGTCCAGTTGCCCTTCTCGCGCAGCCACGAGAGCGAAGCCGACGAGATCGGCCTGCAGTTGATGGCCCAGGCCGGCTTCGACCCCCGCGCCAGTATCGAACTGTGGCGCAACATGAGCCAAGCAGGGGGAGGCCAGCCACCGGAGTGGATGTCCACTCACCCTAGCCACGGTAGCCGCATTGCCGACCTGCAGGCCAACATGGATCCGGCCCTGGCCCGTTACCAGCAGGCCCGGCAGTCGGGTCGTACGCCCAACTGCCAGTAGGTTTCAGCGCAGGCGTACCACGCGCTTGCCGACGCCCCTGATGCCGCCGTCGCCGAAGAGCCCGCAGAAGGCCAGGGGCCAGTCGGCGAAGCCATCCACCACATCCAGGGGCGCCACCACCTCCGTCCACGTCGCCATGTCCTCCTGGAAGCGCGCCCAGTAGGCCGTCTCGTGTCCCGGTACCACGAACGGCTGCAGGTGCCCGCCCAGCGCCGCCACTCGGGATAGATTACGGGGCGCGCGTCGTGGGTCGGGCGAATGGTACTGTCCGACCAGTCCGCACAGCACCACGCGCCCCTCCGGCGCCAGGGCGTCGATAGCCGCCTCGAAGACATCGCCTCCCACATTCTCGACGTTCAGGTCGATGCCCTGCGGTGCGGCCTCCGCCAGTCGCGACGCGATGTCACTGTCGTGGTGGTCCAGCGCCGCTGCCACGCCCAGCCGCTCGACCAGCCAGTCTCGCCTGACGGCATCGCCGGCGGTGGCAATGACCCTCGCCCCGGCGCGGTGTGCCCATTGGATGGCCAGGCTACCTACCGCGCCCGCCCCGGCGGACACCAGCACGGTCTCGCCGGCCCGGGGAAGGCCATAACGGCGCATGGCGAGCCAGGCGGTGAAGCCGGTCATGCCGCGGGCATGCAGCCAGCGTTCAGGAGCGGGCGTATCGGCGGGTAGCGTCAAGGGCGGCAGGTTCGGCGATGCTCCCGGCCCAAGCCGGCAACGCTCGGCCACGGGCATGTGACCCACCACCCAATCGCCCTCGCGCCAGGGCCCGCGCGAGGCGACGACCCTCGCCAGTCCCCAAGCGGACAGGGCATCGCCGGGCCGCCATCGTGTCAAATAGTCATACCCCGAGGGCTGCATGCGCGTGCGCATGTAGGGGTCCACCGACAGCCAATGGGGTTCCAGCCAGGCCTCGCCCGGCGCGGGCGCCTCGAGAGGAACGCAACGCCAGGCGAAGTCCCCGGGCGCGGGGTGCCCCCGAGGCGTCCGCGCCAGATGCCAGGCGCGGACGACCTCATCCCGACCGGGTGTCACAGCGAGCGACGCAACCTGTCCAGCACCGGGGCCACATCGGGACGCTTGCCGCGCCACAGCAGGAAGGATTCGGCCGCCTGGCCGACCAGCATGCCCAGGCCGTCGATGCCTCTGGCACCGCGTTGACCAGCCCAGCGCAGGAAGACGGTTGGCTCGCTGCCGTACATCATGTCGTAGGCGACCCCGCCCTCGGCGAAGAGATCGTCGGGTAGTGGCGGCAGGTCGCCGGCGAGGCTGGCGCTGGTGCCATTGATGACCAGGTCGAAGGGACCGCGCACGACATCGAAGCCGCCACCGGCCACCTCGCCGAGATCCGCGAAATCGGCGGCCAGGGCCTCGGCCTTGGCCGCCGTGCGATTGGCGATCAACAGGCTGGCCGGGGCCGCCTCGAGCAGCGGCTCCAGCACGCCGCGCACCGCGCCTCCGGCGCCCAGCACCAGGATGCGGGCGCCGGCCAGGACGACATCCTGCCGACGCAGGTCGCCGACCAGCCCCAACCCATCGGTGGTATCGCCTCGTGTCTGGCCGTCCGCGTCCAGTACCAGGGTATTCACCGCCCCGGCCCGGCGGGCTCGATGACTGAGGGTGTCACAGAGTCGATGCGCCTCTTCCTTGAACGGCACCGTGACATTGGCCCCCCGACCGCCGTCGACCGTGAAGGCTCGCCAGGCACCGGCAAAGTCGTCCAGTGGCGCCTCGATGGCGACGTATTCGAGCGCCTCTCCGGTCTGCGCGGCGAAGGCGGCATGGATGGCCGGCGACTTCGAATGGCCGATGGGGTGGCCGAAGACACAGTACCGATCGCTCATTGGGCTTGCTCCTCCCGGGCCGCCTCACCGAGCCAGTCCCGGGGGCGTAGATAGTCATTCAATTCGGCTTCGGGGCTGCCCGTCTCGGGCTCCCAGCCGTATTCCCAGCGCGCCAGGGGCGGCATCGACATCAGGATCGACTCGGTACGCCCTCCGCTCTGCAACCCGAACAGGGTGCCGCGATCCCAGACCAGATTGAATTCCACGTAACGCCCACGACGGTACAACTGGAAATCGCGCTCGCGCTGCCCCCAGGGCGTCTCGCGCCGCCGTCGCACGATGGGCAGGTAAGCATCGAGGAAGCTGTCGCCCACCGCACGCTGGACGTCGAAGCAGCGTTCGAAGCCGCCCTCGTTCAGATCGTCGAAGAAGAGGCCACCGACGCCCCGGGTCTCGTCGCGGTGCTTGAGCATGAAGTAATCGTCGCACCACGCCTTGTAGCGCGGATAGACGTCATCGCCGAAGGGCGCACAGGCGTCCCTGGCGACACGATGCCAATGGCGCACATCGTCGAGGACGGGATAGAAGGGTGTCAGGTCATAGCCGCCTCCGAACCACCAGACCGGTGCCTCGCCCGCCTTCTCGGCGATCAGGAAGCGTACGTTGCCATGGCTGGTGGGCACGTGAGGATTCTCCGGATGCAACACCCAGGAGACGCCCACCGCATGAAAGCCCCGCCCCGCCAGCTCCGGTCGTGCGGCCGAGGCGGCGGCCGGCAGCGCCGCCCCATGTACATGGGAGAAGTTGACGCCTCCCTTTTCGAACACCGCGCCGTTCTCGATCACCCGGGAACGGCCGCCCCCTCCTTCTTCGCGATGCCAGCTATCCTCGCGGAAACCGGCCTGCCCATCCTCGGCGGCCAGGGCATCGCACAGGCGATCCTGCAGGTCGAGCAGGTAAGTCTTGACGTCATCGAGATGCGCGTGGGCCACGAAGCCTCCTCGGAATGCGACAGGTTGAAAAGCACGGTATGACACAAGGGGAAAACGCATCAGGCCCGCAGGATCCGACCGGTGACCAGGTCGCGGATGGTACTGGGACGCGCATGGCCCCCCAGGGGGCCATCGAGCAGGGCATCCAGCTCGTCGCCGAAAATGCGACGCACCGCATCGGCGCTCATCGCCGAGGACTCTCCGGCCCGGTTGGCCGAGGTCGACACCAGCGGGCCACCGAAGGCACGGCACAGCTCGACGACCCGCGGATGATCGCTGACACGCAATGCCACCCTGTCGTGTTCTCCCCTGACCAGTGCGGCAGCGCGTCCATTATCGGGCACCAGCCAGGTCGTGGGTTGTGTCTGCGGCTCGGCAAGCACCTCACGGTGCTCATCCGGCAGGCCCTCCAGCCAGGGCGCGAACTGGTCGAGGTCGGCGGCCACCAGGATCACGCCCTTGGCGGACTCTCGCCGCTTGATGTGCAGCAGGCGAGTCAGGGCCGAGGCATCGTCGGGGTCGCACCCCAGCCCCCAGACGGCTTCGGTGGGATAGGCGATCACGCCGCCCTCTCGCAAGGCGGCCACGGCGGTGTCGAGGGAACTGGCCTCAAGCATGGCGTTACATCCAACGAACTGACGACGACGGCCGATTCTAGCATGGCCCCGGCGACGTCGGCAGGCGTACCCAGCCGCCTGCCGCCTGACTCGCCCGTCCTTCCAGCTCCAGCGCCAGCAGGCGACGCTGGCAGTCCCCCACCGAAAATCCGGTCAGATCGACCAGGGCATCCACGGGTGTAGGCGTATCGCTGAGCCAGGCCAGCAGCGGATCGGTGTCGATTGCCTCCTCCGAGGTGCGACGATTCACCACGGGCGAGACGCGCCATTGAGCGAGTTCGCCGAGGATGTCATCCAGGCCCCTCACCAGGGCGGCCCCCTCCCGGATCAAATGCAGGCATCCGCGTGCCTGGGGATTGTGGATCGAGCCGGGCAGGGCGAAGACATCGCGTCCCTGCTCGGCCGCCAGCCGGGCGCTGACCAGCGAGCCACTGCGCTCGGCGGCCTCCACCACCAGCACGCCCCGCGACAAGCCGGTAATGAGGCGGTTACGGCGGGGAAAGAACGCCGCCCTTGCCCGGGTGCCCGGCGCATGCTCGGAAAGCAACAGGCCGCCGGGCTCGCGCAGCCGTTCGTAGAGGCGTCGATGACGGGCCGGATAGATCACGTCCACGCCGCATCCCAGCACCGCGATGCTGCGGCCGCCGGCCTCCAGGGCCGTCTGCTGGGCGATGCCGTCGATGCCGAGTGCCATGCCGCTGACCACACACCAGCCTCGTTCGGCGAGCCCACGGGCAAAACCGGCAGCGTTACCACTGCCCTCGCGGGTCGGGCGCCGGGTGCCCACCAACGCCAGGCGCGGCGCTTCCAGGGCATCGAGGTCTCCCAGTGCCCAGAGCACCGGTGGCGGGTCAGCGATCTGATCCAACACCTCGGGCCAGGACGGATGGCCGGGATACAGCAGATGGCGATCGGGCGAGGCATCGAGCCAGTCGAGCTCGGTGGCGATTCTCGCCGCCAACGGACTCTGCGCGGGATGTTCGAGGCATAACCGCAGGGCCTGGGCAGCCGGCCGCGGCAAGGCAGCCAACCAGCCATCCGGCCAGGGTGGATCGCTCGCCGCCAGTTCGGCGAGCCGCGCGGCTCCCATGCCCGGTAACAGGGACAAGGCCAGCCAGTCCGTGGCGCTGCGCTGCATGGGCGAATCTCCTTGTCCGGGTCGTGACGGTCCCCGGAACATCGCCGAGATGCTATAGTCGAATCCTATCGAGACGATGCATGGCGGGTGGTTTCCCCCGCGCACCTCGCCTCCTAGAATAGACGTATATTTCGTATGACTGTACAACGGTGACCCTACGCCATGGCCAAACTCCCCATCCTCGAATTCCCCGACGAACGGCTGCGCACCGAGGCCGCCGAAGTCGAGACGGTCGACGACGAGGTGCGCCGGCTGGTCGACGACATGCTCGAGACCATGTATGACGCCCGAGGCATCGGACTGGCCGCCACCCAGGTGGACGTGCATCGCCGCGTCATCGTCATGGACGTCAGCGATGACCAGAGCACGCCCCTGGTGCTGATCAACCCCAAGGTCACCCCGATCGGCGACGAGCGTGAGCCGATGCAGGAAGGCTGCCTGTCGATTCCCGAGTACTACGCCGAAGTTCCCCGGGCCCTCAAGGTCCGCCTCGAGGCCCTCGACCGCCAGGGCGAGCCCTATGAGCTCGAGGCCGAGGGGCTGCTCGCCCATTGCATTCAGCACGAATGCGATCACCTGCGCGGCGTGCTCTTCGTCGATTACCTGTCGCCGCTCAAGCGCGACCGGGTGATGAAGAAGATGCAGAAGCGTCACAAGCAACAGCAGCCGGCCTGACCGCCGCCCCCGCCATATTGCCTCGCCATCCCGCATGGGGCAGTGCTGTCGTTGACGGCACTGCCCTTCGTCGTTTGCGGTCGGCTCCGTTATCATAAGGGGCATCCATTTCGGCAAGGCCCCTCGACATGTCCCGATCCCTGCGCGTCATCTTCGCCGGCACACCCGACTTCGCCGCCGCGAGTCTGGAAGCCTTGCTGGCGAGCCATCACCGCGTCGTCGGCGTCTATACCCAGCCCGACCGAGCCGCCGGTCGTGGTCGCAAGCTGACCGCGAGCCCCGTCAAGGTCCTGGCCCGGTCACACGACCTGCCGGTCTACCAGCCGGCATCCTTGCGGTCCCCCGAGGCCCGATCACAGCTGGCGGCCCTGGACGCCGACCTGATGGTGGTGGTCGCCTACGGTCTGATCCTGCCTCGCGAGATCCTCGACACCCCCCGGCTGGGCTGCATCAATGTGCATGCGTCGTTGCTGCCGCGCTGGCGCGGGGCGGCGCCGATCCAGCGGGCCATCGAGGCCGGCGACACCCAGAGCGGCGTGACGCTGATGCAGATGGACGAGGGCCTGGATACCGGCGACATGCTGCTCACCCGGCAAACGCCCATCACGGCCACCACCACCGGGGGAAGGCTCCACGATACCCTGGCCGAACTGGGCGGCGAGGCCCTGGTCGAGACCCTGGACGCCCTCGCCGGTCCCGGTCTCGTCCCCAGCCCCCAGCCCGACGACGGCGTCACCTATGCCGCCAAGCTGTCCAAGGCCGAAGCCGAACTGGATTTCCGCGAGACCGCCGCGACCCTCGCCGCACGGATTCGCGCCTTCAACCCCTGGCCGGTGGCCTGGTGCTCGCTCGGTAACGAGCGCCTGCGCCTGTGGCTGGCCGAACCCGACGAATTCGCAAGCCACGAAACAAGCGTCACACCGGGCACCCTGCTCGAACCCGCCGATGACGCCCTGCGTGTCGCCTGTGGTGATGGGGTACTGCGCGTGACCCGGGCACAACTGCCCGGTGGCAAGCCCCTGGACATCGCCGAATTGCTGCGGGCCCGAGTGGACCGCTTCACCGTCGGAACACGACTCGGAACACCTGATCGGGAGACACCCGCATGAGCCAGCAGCGACGCAACGCCGGACGCAGCAAGTCCCTCGACAATGGCCTGGCCGTGCGTGCCGCCGCCGCTCGGGCGATCGCACCGGTGATCACCGGCAAGAAGTCACTGAACGATCTCGACGAGCACCAGGTCGTGGCCCGGGACCGGGGGCTCTTCAAGGAACTCTGCTTCGGCACCTGCCGAGCCCTGCCCCGCCTGGAGGCCCTGGCGGGGCAACTGCTGGAAAAGCCCTTCAAGACGCGCGATGCCGACATCCAGGCCCTGTTGCTGGTGGGCATCTACCAACTGCTGTATCTACGTGTCCCCGCCCACGCCGCCGTGGGAGAGACCGCCGGCGCCGCACGGCTGCTGAGCAAGGCCTGGGCCACCCGCGTGCTCAACGGTTGCCTGCGACGCCTTCAGCGAGACAGCGCGGCGCTGCAGGCCGAGGTGGATCGCGACCCGGCGGTGGCCATGCTGCATCCGCGGTGGTGGGTGAAGACATTCCGCCAGGCCTGGCCCGACGACTGGCGGTCGATCTGCGACGCCAACAACCAGCCAGGCCCCATGACGCTCAGGGTCAATCGTCGCCACGGCGACCGAGAAATGTACCTGGAACGCCTCGACTCGCCCGGTGCGCGACTCTGTCCCCATGCCCCCGATGGCCTGACCCTGGAGACACCCTGTGATGTCGCCGACTTGCCGGGCTTTCGCGAAGGTCATGTCAGTGTTCAGGACGAATCCGCCCAACTGGCCGCCGTGCTGCTGGGACCGGTGATCGCCCCCCGGCCCGGCGCGCGGGTGCTGGACGCCTGCTGCGCCCCCGGCGGCAAGGCCGCACACCTGCTGGAACTGTTCGACATCGACCTGCAGGCGATCGACAGCGACGATGCCCGCCTGGCGCGGGTCGAGGACACCCTGGCACGGCTCGGTCTGGGGGCCTCCCTGGCCCATGGCGATGCCACCGATCGGGACTGGTGGGATGGCACCGCCTTCGACGCCATCCTGCTCGACGCCCCCTGTTCCGGCAGCGGCGTGATCCGGCGTCATCCCGACATCAAGCGCCTGCGCCGTCCATCGGACATCGCCAAGCTCGCCGACTTGCAGGCACGCCTGCTGGACAACCTCTGGCCCCTGCTCGCGCCGGGCGGCACCCTGCTCTATGCCACCTGCTCGGTGCTGCCGGAGGAAAATGCCGATCAGGTCCAGGCCTTCCTCGAACGCACCCCGGACGCCGAAGTCACCACCCCGGACGGCCTCGCCTGGGGGCGTCCCGCCGGTGCGGGACGCCAGCTTCTGCCGAGTCCCGACAGCCACGATGGCTTCTTCTATGCCAGACTGAGGAAAGTCACCATCTGACGCTGCATCGCAACCAGAGGATTGTCATATGCACCACACCTACAAGCACATCGAGTTGACCGGCTCCTCCGACAAGGGCATCGAGGACACCATCCAGGGCACGTTGAGCAAGGCGTCGGAAAGCCTGCACGGCATGCGCTGGTTCGAGGTCATCGATACCCGTGGACATATCGAACATGGCCGGG
Organism: Halomonas elongata; assembly: GCF_029081005.1. GTDB lineage: Bacteria > Pseudomonadota > Gammaproteobacteria > Pseudomonadales > Halomonadaceae > Halomonas > Halomonas elongata_B. The sequence continues at coordinate 316,633 of NZ_JAJQTQ010000001.1, forward strand.
TGGCCCATTGGCAGGTGACGATCAAGGTCGGTTTCACCCTCGACTGAGCCCCTCGCCTGTTCTTCCTTCGGCGACTGGTTTAGGCTTTCCGCCACCAAAAACGGCGGTGCCCATAGCGCCCCCTCATCCCTGCGGACTGTGATACGCGATGAAGATCATCATCCTCGGTGCCGGCCAGGTCGGCGGCACCCTGGCCGAACACCTGGCCCGCGAAGAAAACGACATCACGGTGGTGGACACCGATGCCGACCGCCTTCGCGAACTGCATACTCGCCTGGACATCCGCACCGTGACCGGCGCCGGTTCCTACCCCATGGTGCTTCGCCAGGCCGGCGGCGAGGACGCCGACATGCTGATCGCGGTGACCAACACCGACGAGGTCAACATGATCGCCTGTCAGGTGGCCCACACCCTGTTCCGCACGCCGACCAAGATCGCCCGGGTGCGTGCCACCGCCTACCTGACCCGCAAGGGGCTCTTTGCCCATGAAGCAGTGCCCATCGATGTGCTGATCAGTCCCGAGCAGGTGGTGACCGACCATATCCGCCGCCTGATCGAGCACCCCGGCGCCCTGCAGGTCCTGGAGTTCACCGGTGGCCTGGTACAGCTCGTCGCGGTCAAGGCCTACTACGGCGGCCCCCTGGTCGGTCAGGAGCTCGGCTTCCTGCGTCGCCACATGCCCAGCGTCGACACCCGTGTCGCTGCCATCTATCGCCGCAACCGTCCCATCATTCCACGTGGCGACACCGTCATCGAGGCCGACGACGAGGTCTTCTTCATCGCCGCCCGTCGCGACATCCGTGCGGTGATGAGCGAGCTGCGTCGCCTGGAACGCGATTTCCGTCGCATCGTCATCGTCGGCGGCGGCAACATCGGCGAGCGTCTGGCCGAGCATCTGGAGCACAGCCACCAGGTCAAGATCGTCGAGCGTAGCCTCGAACGCTGCACCCAGCTCTCCGAACGTCTCGACCGCACCGTGGTGCTGCACGGCAGCGCCACCAGCAAGCGCCTGCTGGAAGAAGAGAACATCGAGGACTGCGATATCTTCTGCGCGCTGACCAACGACGACGAGGTCAACATCATGTCGTCGATGCTGGCCAAGCGAATGGGCGCCAAGAAAGTGCTGACGCTGATCAACAACGCCGCCTACGTGGACCTGGTCCAGGGTGGCGAGATCGACATCGCCATCTCCCCCCAGCAGGCCACCATCGGTAGCCTGCTGACCCATGTGCGACGCGGCGACATCGTCAATGTGCACTCGCTGCGGCGCGGGGCCGCCGAAGCCATCGAGGCCATCGCCCACGGCGACACCCAGTCGTCCAAGGTCGTGGGCCGCGCCATCGGTGACATCGATCTGCCCAGCGGCACCACCATCGGGGCCGTGGTCCGGGGCAAGGAGGTCTTGATCGCCCATGATGATGTGGTCGTCGAATCCGGCGACCACATCATCCTGTTCGTCATCGACAAGCGCCGCATCCGTGATGTCGAGCGACTTTTCCAGGTGGGACTGACCTTCTTCTGATGGAGTTCACCATGTCGACAGGGACGACGAGGGGGATCATCGCATGAGCCTGCGCATGATCCTGCGCATCCTGGGCCTGCTGCTGATGATGTTCAGCCTGACCATGGTGCCGCCCATCCTGATCTCGCTGCTGTTCGCCGATGGCATGTGGCAGGCCTTCGTGGTGGCCCTGGCCATTACCGTGGCCACCGGCGCCCTGATGTATCTGCCCAACCGCCATGCACGCAAGGAGCTGCGAACCCGCGACGGCTTCCTGATCGCGGCCCTGTTCTGGAGCGTGCTGGGACTCTTCGGCTCCCTGCCGCTGATGCTCACCGGCGCCTCGGCGCTCTCGCCCACCGACGCGGTCTTCGAGTCCTTCTCCGGCCTGACCACCACCGGTGCCACCGTGATCACCGGCATCGACCTGCTGCCCGAGGCGATCCTCTACTATCGCCAGCAGCTCCAGTGGCTCGGCGGCATGGGGATCGTGGTGCTGGCGGTGGCGATCCTGCCGACGCTCGGCGTCGGCGGCATGGCGCTGTACCGCACCGAGATCCCCGGCCCCCTCAAGGATTCCAAGCTGACGCCGCGCATCACCGAGACGGCCAAGGCCCTGTGGTACATCTACGCCACCCTGACGGTCACCTGCACCCTGGCCTACATGGCTGCCGGGATGAACTGGTTCGATGCCCTGGGGCACAGCTTCTCCACCGTGGCCATCGGCGGTTTCTCCACGCATGACGCCAGCATCGGCTACTTCGACAGCGCCGTGATCGAGCTGATCTGCGCCGCCTTCCTGCTGATCTCGGCCTTCAGCTTCAGCCTGCACTTCGTGGCCTGGCGGGAACGCCGCCTGACCCACTATTTCCAGGATCCGGAAGCACGCTTTCTGATGCTGTTCCTGGCCGGCCTGATCGTCATCACCTCGGTCTCGCTCTGGCTCACCAGCGACTACGAGACCGTCGAGGGCCTGCGCCACGCCGTCTTCGAGGTCGTGTCGGTGGCCACCACTGCCGGCTTCTCGGTGGCCGACTTTTCCACCTGGCCCGGCGCGCTGCCCTTCCTGCTGTTCGTGGCCGCCTTCGTCGGCGGCTGTTCCGGCTCCACCGGCGGCGGCATGAAGGTGATTCGCATCATCCTGATCCTCAAGCAGGGCATGCGCGAGGTAATGCGCCTGATTCATCCCAGCGCGGTGATCACGGTGAAGATCGGCAAGGTCAGCGTGCCGGATGGCATCGCCCAGGCGGTGTGGGGATTCTTCTCGGCCTATGTAATGCTGTTTTTCCTGATGCTGGTCGGCGTGATGGCCACCGGCGTCGATCAGGTCACCGCCTGGTCCACGGTGGGGGCGACCCTGAACAACCTGGGCCCGGCACTCGGCGATGCCTCGGCCCACTACGGCGACCTGCCGAACATGGCCAAGTGGATACTGGTCGTCGCCATGCTGCTCGGGCGCCTGGAAATCTTCACCGTGGTGGTGCTGTTTACCCCCGCTTTCTGGCGCAAGTAGCAAAGCCAATGCAAGTGCCGCGTCGGGTTTGGCCCGCCGGCGGCCTTCGTGGATAATCGACCCTTCACATTTTCAAGGCCCGAGCGCCCATGACCGACACTCAGGACTGCGCCATCGCCGAACCGCCCGCCGAGACCCTCGGCCCGCGCCGAACCCTGCAGGTGGGCGAGACCCGCTATACCCTGCTGGGCACTGCCCACGTCTCCGCCCGGAGCGCTGACGAAGTACGCGGGCTGATCGATTCCGGCGAATTCGACGCCGTGGCCATCGAACTGTGCGATTCACGCCATCAGAACCTCTCCAATCCGGACGCCCTCGGCGAGCAGGACCTGTTTCAGGTCTTCCGCCAGGGCAAGGCCGGCATGGTGGCGGCCAGCCTCGCCCTGGGCGCCTTCCAGCAACGCGTCGCGGAACAGTCGGGCATCGAACCCGGGGCCGAAATGCGCGCCGCCGTCGAGGGCGCACGTGCCCATGACCTGCCGCTGTCGCTGATCGACCGCGATGTCGGCGTGACCCTCAAGCGCATCTATCACAATGTGCCCTGGTGGCAACGCTTCTCGCTGTTCTCGGGCCTGCTCGGTGGCGTGCTGTCCCGCCAGGATGTCTCCTCGGAAGACATCGAGCGACTCAAGGAAGGCGACGTGCTGGAATCCACTTTCCGCGAGTTCGCTACCCAGTCCGAGTCGCTCTATACCCCGCTGATCAGCGAACGCGACCGCTACATGGCGCTGCGACTGGCCGAGCTTTGCCCGCCCGGCCGCTATCGCCATGTGCTGGTGGTGATCGGCGCCGGGCACCTGCAGGGCATGGCCGAACACCTCGAGGCACCGTTGCCCGAATCGCCGACCAGCGAGCGCGAGCATCTGGAGGTCACCCCGCCTCGCTCCAGGGTCTGGAAGGCGATCCCCTGGCTGATCACGGCGCTGGTCCTCACCGGCTTCGCCATCGGCTTTTCGCGCAACACGGAGCTGGGCTGGCAACTGGTCGGCGAATGGTTCCTGATCAACGGCCTGCTGTCCGGCGCGGCCACCCTGGCGGCCCTGGCCCATCCCCTTACCGTACTGGCCACGGTGTTCGCCGCGCCCCTTACCTCGCTGAACCCCACCATCGGCGCCGGCTTCGTCGCCGCCGGTGTGGAACTGGCCCTGCGCAAGCCCAAGGTCCGCGACTTCGCCACCCTTCGCCATGACGTCACCGACTGGAAAGGCTGGTGGCGCAATCGGGTGGCCCGCACCCTGCTGGTGTTCTTGACCGCCACGCTCGGCTCCGCCGCCGGTACCTGGATCGCCGGACTGCGCATCGCCGGCACCCTGTTCGGCTAGGCGTCCTGCCGCGCCGCCAGCAGCCGACGCATCGCCGGCGTCGGCTCCGTCCGCCTGGTGTGGCGGCGGCTGGCGGCGTAGTTGTCGTTGAAGACGTCGAAATAGTCGTCGAGCACCTCGGCGGCCCACTCGTCACCGGCCTGGCGCAACAGTTCCGCCGCCACCTCGGCGGTGCACAGATGGTCCCTGGAGGCCGGTTTGCGCAGTCGATAGCGGGTCTGTCGATCGGTGACCAGCGGCAGCACCGGCAGGGTCGCCAGATAGGGGCTGCGGCGAAAGATGCGGCGAGCCTGTCGCCAGGTACCATCGAGGAGAAGGAAGACGGGAATTCGACCGGCATCCTGATCCTCGATCACACGATCCATGCCCACCACCCGCTCGGCATACCCCTCCTGATCGTCGGGGAAGACGACGAAGGGCGCATAGCGCGCGTCCGCCAGCAGCTCGAGCAGCCGTTCGTCCGGCGCCGTGCGGTACCAGGTGAAGACCTCGGTGTCCGGCAGGACATCGCGGATCAGACGGCCGGTATTGGTGGGCTTGTAGTGCTCGAGCGGATGCGTCAACAGCCATACCCGGGAGCAACTCTCGGCGCGCACCCGGTAAGGGCACAGGCAGTTGAGGTGCGGCAGATTGCACGACTCGCAGCGCACCACGAAGCTGCCGCGCGCCTTGAACTCGCGTCGTGGCGGCGATTCGGGGCCAGAGGGCGAGTCGGTATCGGGGGAGAATGGCGTCGAGGAATCGTCCTGCATGCTTCACTGGCGTGTCGGTGATAAGGAAGGGCGGCATTCTAGCATGCCTGCCAATCGCTCTATCCGCCGAACACCCCCTCGGGCAGCCACAGGCGGCCCTCGCGCCGCCAGTGGCGCGCCAGCAGGGGCACGCCTTCTCCGGCGGGCAGGGCCAGCCCCTGCACACCGGTTGCCGTCAGCTCATGAGCCTCGGGGTCGACCAGCACCCGAGGCGCCGCCATGGGCGCCTCATCGATCAATGAAGCGGCCGGCATCACCGCCAGCGACGTCCCCACCACCAGCAGCAGATCGGCGTCGGCGACGACCTCACGGGCCTCGTCGAAACGAGGCACCGCCTCGCCGAACCACACCACATCGGGCCGCAGCTGACTGCCCTTGTCGCAGACATCGCCCAGGGCGATGCCGCCGCGAGGCAGCGGATAGCGCATGCGACTATCCACCGAGGAGCGCGCCTTGAGAATCTCGCCATGCAGGTGCACGACCCGACGTGAACCGGCTCGCTCGTGCAGGTCGTCGATATTCTGGGTGACGATGCTGACCCGGAAGCCCCCGGCCTCGAGCCGCGCCAGTGCCTTGTGGGCCGCATTGGGACGCGCGCGACGCACCTGGTCGCGACGTGCATTGTAGAAGCGCAGGACGCGCCCGGGATCCCGGGCCCAGGCTTCCGGGGTCGCGACCTCCTCGATGGGATGGTCGGCCCAGAGTCCGTCGGCGGCGCGAAAGGTCTGGATACCGCTCTCGGCGCTGATGCCAGCACCGGTCAGTACCACCAGATGAGCGGTCGAACGAGACTCCATCACGTGTTGTCCTCCTGACAGGCGTCAGACATCAAGGCCATGCTCCACCCTTCCGGCCACATCAACCGGCAGGATACGAACCGCCTGCCATGATGACCACCATGGATGACATCCGCGCACCGCGCAGCGACAATGGCGCCTTCATTGTCAGCCGATGCCACCATGACCGAAGCATTGCCCATCCTCCATCGCGATGACCACCTGATCGCCGTGCACAAGCCGGCGGGCATGCTCGTGCACCGCAGCGCCCTGGCCAGGGGCGAGCGGCACTTCCTGCTGCAGACCCTGCGCGACCAGATCGGTCAGCGTGTCTATCCGGTCCATCGTCTCGATCGCCCCACGTCGGGCTTGATGGTGTTCGCCCTCGACTCGGAAATCGCCGGCCACCTGGCGGATGCCTTCGCCGCGCATCGAGTGACCAAACGCTATCTGGCAGTCGTGCGTGGCCTGGGGCCCGAGTCCGAACGCCTCGACTACGCCCTGCGTGACGAGGATGGGCGCCGCCCCAAGGCCGAGATGCCGGCACGAGAAGCACGCACCGACGTGCGCCGCCTGGACAGCGTGGAGTTGCCGGTCAGCGTCGATCGCTACCCGAGTGCTCGCTATTCATTGATGGAGGCCTGCCCGCGCACCGGTCGACGCCACCAGATCCGTCGCCACCTGTCGCGCCGCGGCTACCCCATCATCGGCGATGCCAAGCACGGCAAGGGCGTCCACAACCGCTTCTTCGCCGACCAGCTGGCCTGTCCCCGCCTGCTGCTCGCCGCTGTGGAGCTGGGCTTCGATCACCCGGTCGACGGCCGTCGCCTCACCATCGGTTGTGCCCTCGACGCGTCAATGACCGCCCTTTTCCAACGCTTCGGCTGGTCGGGCCACCTGCCCGCCAATGACCGCAATACCTCAACTTCACCTCATACGATGACGATGCCATGAACGATCCCTTCATGCCTTCCACGCCCTCGCAGAGCGACGACCACGAACTGCGCTTCGGCGGCATCCGGCGTCTCTACGGCACGCGAGCCGCGGCACGCTTCCGGCAGGCCCATGTGGTGGTAGCCGGGGTGGGTGGCGTGGGCAGCTGGACCGTCGAGGCTCTGGCCCGCTCCGGCATCGGTCGGTTGACCTTGATCGACCTGGACGACGTCTGTGTCTCCAACGTCAATCGCCAGTTGCACGCCCTGGACGGCACCATCGGGCGTCCCAAGGTAGAGGTACTCGCCGAACGCTGCCGCGCGATACAACCCGGGATCGAGGTCATCGCCGACACCGCCTTCGTCACGCCCGGCAACCTGGCCGAGCGCCTGCCCGAGGACACCGATCATGTGGTCGACGCCATCGACAGCGTGGTCGCCAAGGCAGCGCTGATCGCCTGGTGCAAGCGACGCAAGCTGCCGATCACCGTTACGGGTGCCGCCGGTGGCCAGACCGACCCTACACGGATTCGCACCGCCGACCTCACGCGTACCGAGCACGACCCGCTATTGGCCAAGGTCCGCGCTCGCCTGCGCCGCGATCATGGCTTCTCGCGCAATCCTCGGCGCCGCTTCTCGGTGGAGTGCGTCTATTCCGACGAACAGCTGATCTACCCCGACGCCGACGGCGAGGTGTGTCACACCAAGCCCGGCGCCGGCGAATCGACACGCCTCGATTGCGCTTCGGGCTTCGGCGCCGCCACCTTCGTCACCGGCAGCTTCGGCTTCACGGCCGCCAGTCGCGTCCTGGCACGACTGGCCCGCGACGCCGTCCCCGCTCACTGAACACGGAGATCCACGATGGAAGCGCAACGCCCCGTTCCGGGTATCTATCGTCACTACAAGGGTCCGCTCTACGAGGTCATCGGCGTGGCCCATCACAGCGAGACCGAAGAACCCCTGGTGGCCTACCGCGCCCTGTATGGCGACTACGGCCTCTGGGTGCGTCCCCTGTCGATGTTCATGGAAATCGTCGAGATGCAGGGGGAACCGCTGCCGCGCTTCGCCCTGGAGAAAAGGTTTTAAGCTGGAAGCTGGAAGCTGGAAGCTGGAAGCTGGAAGCTGGAAGCTGGAAGCTGGAAGCTGGAAGCTGGAAGCTG